>NZ_CABVHY010000023.1:71197-125366 GCF_902497875.1 Pseudomonas fluorescens | reverse complement strand
CATAGCCTTGGTGACGTTGAAGGCGTCGAGTGCATCCTTGCCCTGAAGGGTGGCGGTGGCCTGCTTCAGGATTTGCTCAACTTCGACCTTCAGCTCACTGGTGGCCTTGGCCACATCGCGCCGATCCTCGGCGTCCTGCAGCGCGTTGACCGCCGCGGTGACCTTGGCGCGCGCGCCAGCCCCGGTCTTGAGCAGCTCTTCCTCGATCCGCTGCTGAATCGTGATCGCGCGAATGTTATCGGCGCCCGACAGATAGGCCTCGGCCATTTCGTTGGCCGCCGCGGTCGAGATCCCAGACTTGGCCAGCAGATCGTCCAGGGCCTTCGCCTGGTTCTTCAGTGCGGTTGCCGCAGCGTTGGCCGCCTTGTCGACATTTTTGTTCGCTTCCGTCGTGGCGTTGAGCTGGGCGATGGCTGCATCGGCGCGCTGAGTGGGGGTCGCCGCCGGGACCGCCGGAACCGCCGGGGCGAGACCGCCGTTCGTGAGCAAACCGTAGCCCGACAGCGCTGACTGCGGGGTAGCAGCGCCCAGGGCCACGCGGGTGGCCGCCACCACCGCGAAGTTGGCGGCCTGTTCGATGGCGGTGATCTGCCGCCGCGCGCTGTTTTCGGCGGCGGTGGCCGTGTCGGCGTAGGCCTTGCTTTGTGTGGCGGCGGCTTGAGTCGTGGCCGCCTCGGCCGTGTAGAGCGCCACCAACTGCAGTTTGAGGCTGGCCTGCTGGACCTTGTCGCCGTCCTTGATCGCGGCCTGGTACTTTTTCAGCGCATCCGTTTGCTCGGCGATCAATTTCGCCTGGGCCACTTGCGCGGGCGTGGCGCCCATCTTGGCCGCCGTATAGGCCGTCTCGGCCGCCGTGTTCGCGCCGAGCAGATCGCGGGTTTTGGTCAACTGCTCGACGTACTTGTCCCACGACGCTTTGACGGCGTCGGTCTGGCCTGAGTCTTTTTGAGCGACTTTCAGTTTTTCGGTGCTGGAAGTCACAGCAACGGTTGCGCCGCTGACCGCGCCTAGAATTTTGCCAAGATCTCCTGCCTTTTTAGAGGTCTCTTCGTAGGCGCTGGAAGACTCGGACAGCTTCTTGATTTTGTCATCGGTGAGGCCTGCATCTTTTTTGGCCCACTCAGTGACGCTATCCAGGGTGCGCTGGCCTTTTCGCACCTCCTCGATCATTTCCTTGAACTTGGCCCGGTATTCATTGGCGTCATAGCCAATCTGCAAAAAAGCTTCGGCACCATCTGCGGAATACTTATTGAGCGCTGCGTTGGCCGACTCGGTGGCTTTAATTTGCTCCTCTGCCCACGTGATGGACTGATAGCGGCGCTGAGCTGCACCAAGCTCATCAAACTTCTTGATCGACTCATCTACTGTCGAATTTTGGTCTATCAGGGCGGCGGTCGCGCTGTCGGCACTGTCGCCGAAGTCAATGAAGGACGCGGCCACCAGGCCGGTCATCGCGATCAAGCCCACCGGGCCACTCAGCAGGGCCAGCAAGCCGCGGCTGGCCGTGGAGAGCACCAGGGCGGCCTTGGCGCCCGCGCTCGCCGCGCCAGCGGCCCGATCAGACGCCACCATGGCGGCGTTGGTCGCCGCGGTGGTTTCCGCCAGCACCCCGCGGGCGGCGGTCTGCGCGCCCAGGGCGGCGGTGATCGAGGCGGAGGTCGCCACGGTCGTCGCGGCCAACGACACTTCGGCGGCCTGCACCAGTTTGATCGCCCCGGCTTCGGCGATGCGAAGTTCGGCGATGCGCGCAATGGACAGGCCACGGCCCTGATCGGTGATCTGCGATTTAAGGCGCTGCCCCTCCAGTTCGCGCTCCGCCGTTAGCGTGGTCTGAACCAGCTTAAGATTGCCCAGCTCGGACGCTTGGCGCACCCGGTCAGAAGCGACCTTGCCTTGAGCGGCCGCCAGCTCCAAGGCTGCACGCTCGACCAAGCCCTTGGCTTCCAGTTGCCGGGTCTGGGCGGTGAGCAACGATTGCCGGGCCAGCGCCGCTTCGGCCGTCAGCGCCTCCAGGCTGGCCTTGGTCGACAGCGCTAAGGCGCCCGCTTGCACAATAGAGGCATCGGCGGCCTGCAAAAACGAGACCACCAGCTTCGCGGAGCCCAGCGCGAGCGCGGCCGCCCCCACATACGCCACACTCTCCAAGGCGCTGCCGACGTTGTGCATGGTTTCCGCGAAGGCATCGCCATCCGCCGTGAGGGCGTCCATGGCCCGGGAGGCGGAGGTCAGCGCCGCGGAGATCCGGACGCTCATGCCGCCGAGCTTATCGCCCTCGCCGATCAGCTTGGTGAACGAGCTTTGCACCCGGGTCAGGCCGGTGCCGATGGTGTCCTGCATCTTGCCGAACAACGCATCCACCGCGCCCTGTTGCGCTTGCAGGGCCTGCACCACCGATTCCGCGGTCAGCTGACCCTCAGCACCCAGGGCGCGCAGCGCACCCACCGAGACGCCCATGCCTTTGGCGATGGCCTGACTGAGCGCGGGCGCTTGCTCCATGATCGAGTTCAGTTCTTCGCCGCGCAGCGTGCCCGAGGCGAAGGCCTGGCCGAGCTGCACCAGCGCCGCGCTCGACGACGCGGCCGAAGCCCCGCTGATCACCATCGTTTTGCTGATGGTCTCGACGATGCTGGCCACCCCCTTACCGCTCAGCTTGAGCGCGTCTTGGTTTTGCGCGATGCGCTGATACAGCTCCGCGGTGGCACTCAGCGGCTGGCCGGCTTTCTGCGCAATGCTGAACACCGCGTTTTGCGCGGCGGTGAACTCGGCGCTGTTCGAGGTGACCAGTTTCAGCCGGTTGGCAATTTGCGTGTAGACCTCGGCCTGGTGGATCAAGGCGCCGATCCCGGCACCGCCAATCCCCAGGGACAGGGCGCCCGCGAGCAGGCCCCCTGCTCGTTGCGCGCTGAGCCCCACGCGATCAAACGCGGCATCCACCTGCGCCAACTGCCGGTCAATACGTCCGGAAACCTGCGCCACCGACGAGTCGGCACGCGCCAGCTCTTGGCGCATCTGCGCGGTAGTGGCTTCGAGACGGATCAGCAGCCCCTGGACTTCTTGACCTGACATGTGATTCTCCCGGCAAAAAAAAACCGGCCACGGGGCCGGTTGGGGAACGTAAAAAAACCCGCACGGGGCGGGCTCATTTCAGAGGATGGGGGTTCCGCCAGGCCGGTGGCGCGGGCGCTCTGGACGGACCCTCAGGACTCCTTACGCGAGCGCATCTGATCCTTGATCCGTTGGCGTTTCTCTTCTGGGGTTTCATGCGCCGGCGGCCCCGTCGGGGCAGGCGGCTGGCCAGTGGGGTTGGTCGCCCGCAGAAATTCGACCCGCGCCTCCCAGGCCATGAGGATCTGCGGCACCGGCGTCTCCCAGGCATCCCGAGGCGACCAATAGAGGCTGCCGGTGGCGATGCAGAACAGCTCATCCACATAGCTACCGTTGCCGGGACGGCTTACTTTTTTCCTTTGGCCGCGCCCGTTTCAGCCACCTTTTCCAGCTCTTCCTCGGTCTTGGCCGCCGGATTCAGCAGCGCCACGACGAAGGTAATCAGCGGCACGGTCACTTCACCCACGCCCTGCTCGTAGATGGCTTCTTCGAGCGCCTCGACCTCTTTGGGCTTCAAGGTCAGGTTGGCGCCGGCGATGATCACCTTGGCCGCCGCGGTCAGGCTGAACTTCTGCAGCTCGGCCAAGGCCGGGTTGATGCCGCCAAAAAAGCGCTCGATGCTGCGCACCGCCTTCAGGTTGAAATTCAGGGTGTGGATCTCGCTGCCAACTTCAACATCAACGGTGCCGTGGTCAGTCTTGGACATGGTTCGGTATTCCTTGAAAAAAAAGAGGGGGATCAGGCGCTGCGCCTGTTGAAGCGAAAGCCTTACGGCGCGACCGGGGCCAGCTCTTCGTAAATGGCGGAGTTGATCGCCAGATTGACCGACGCCTTGCGGATCGAATCAGCGGTGCCGATCTGTTTGCGGAAACTCAGCACCTGGACCAGATAGAAGTCCGACGAGCCGTCGCCGTAATCCATTTGGACGGCGTAGTTCGAGTCGCTGCGCAGCGCCGCTTTCACGGCCGCCTGGCCCGCATCGCTCGGGTCTTCACCCAGGGTGACGCTCTGGGAGCCGGCATCGAAGGTGCCTTTGACTTTGCGCTTGCGGCGGTTGGCCAGCGCGGTGAAATCGGCAGTGCTCACCTCGTCGCCAATTTCGCCGGCGTCTTCAACTTCGCCGACCTCGACGTAGGTGAGCGCCTTCAAGGCCAGGATGGCAGCGGCAATACCAGCCGCATCCTCGCCATAACTGACGTTATGTGCCGGGCCGATCAGAAGCGTGACGCCGGCGGATGTTTTGATAGTCATGGTTGCCCTCCAGGGCGCGGGTGGTTTTCAAGCAATAAAAAACCCGCTCAATGGCGGGTGCTGGTGGTGCGCGGCGGAATCAGTGTTGGGTGATGATTCGAAGCGTGACGCTGCCCATGTAGGTGACACCGTCCGGCTCGCGGTGGGTGCCGGTGTGCACAACACGGACTGAAACAGCTGTACCGGTGCTTAGCGGGAGCGGAATCTCGTCCAGGGCAGCAGCGATCTCGCTGTTGATGCGCTTCACTTCGGCCTGGCCTTTGTAGTTGGACCAGACGCTCAGATAGAACAGGCGGTTTTCGCGCTTCTTGCCGGACACTGGAGTGGTGTTATCGACCGCTTCATAATCCAGCGTGACGTACGGATACATGGTGCCTGCGGGCACCGCATCGAACACCGGGACCGTCAGGCTCGCTGACAGCTTGTCGAACAGCGCCTTTTGCAGCGCCAAGCCTGGGTCACTCATTTGGCCTCCGCGGCCTTGCTCAAGGTTGAAGCGATCGTCTTCGTGATCAGGTCGACGATCTGGTCGCGGTTCATGTCGTACGACGGACGAAGCCACGGATGTGCCGGACGGGCCGGTATGGCTGTATCGCCCATGGTGTAACCCTTGGTCCCGTACTCGCTGAACCTGGTGTAGAAGTAGCGGCTGTTGTCCTTTTTCCCTCTGATCCCGATCTCTGCATCAAGACCGCTCTTCGATACAAAAGCCGTCAGGGCTTCCGCCGAGTCACCTGTGTCGCGAGGGATTAAGTAAGTCTGGGTCTCAAGCACCAGGTTGGCGGCCTGAACCATTGCAGGCCGCAGGTCGCTTTCGACCTGATTGCCAATTCGCCGCAGCAAACCGCGCAACTTGAAATCCCCTTGTACGCTCGATCGTCTGGTCATCGCTACGCCTCCTGGGCTTTTACGAGAGAACACAGCAGCCGGAGCATGGAGTTCTCGTTGTTGGGCAACGCGGCCTCAACCAGATAGCGATCCGCCCCGTGGACAATGCGCACCCCGACAATCAAATCAGCTGCAGGACGAACGCGAATTTCGGTGGTGACCAGGGCAGTGACCTGCTGAGCGACGACTGCGGTACGGCCGGTCGGCATGGTGATTTCCGCCCAGACCTTGCGCAGCTCGACCCACGCCTCTCCTGTACTGCCGCCATAGCCGTCTGGAGATGACTGGAAAGCCTGAATCGCACACTGGTGTCGCAGTGATCCAGCTCTCATCACACCCCCAATTGCACCCGGTACGGGCTCAGCAAAGCGCGCGATCCGAGCGTCAGGTCAGTTGCACTGACTCCGACAATCACATCTTCGCGGTTGGCATACAGGCTGCCCAGAATCAGCAGACAGGCCGCGATGATCGATTTTTCGATGACCATCGGTTCATCGCCTGCCGAGCCATCCAGTACAGCGGCGGCCAAGCCGTTAGCATCGGCGTAAAACTGCCGCTGAATGAACTGGGCCGCCGAGTTTTCAGCAGCATCCAGCAGAAGCTGGACGTGCTCACGATCAGCCTCTTCTGCCCGGCAATGCCGCATGGCCACCTCGATATCGATCACCGACATGTCACTTGTCCTTTTTCTTGACCAGGCCAACTGCCTTGCCAGCCGCCAGCGAGGCGCTTGTCAGTGCTTCAGTGGCCGATCCCGCCTCGTTTTCCAGTGTCACCGTCGGCTCATCGTCAGAGGTGTCCAGCTCGGCGTAACCCTTTTGGATCAACTCACGCCCGTGCTGCTCGATGGTTTCGAACGATCGACCCTCGGTCAGCGTCTGCCCGGCCAGGTAGAGCGGCTTTAGAGTTTTCAGTTTCATGCTGCCTCCAATGGGCCGCCAGATCGACGGCCCTCAACCGAGTTAAGGCGCAGGTACGGCGAAGGTGCCGTAGATGAACGCTTCAGGACGCTTCACCGCCAGCGCCAGGCGCTCTTCGCAGCGGATCGAGATCATGTTTTTCTCGAAGTCGTCGACGTTTTCGGTCGAAATGACCACGTTGGCCTCTTCACGATCGAAGATCTGCGCGCCAGCCTGGAAAGCACCGGTGAGGAACTTGCCCAGGAATGCAGCCAGCTCGGTAGCAACGACCGGCAAGCCCCACAGGGTTGGGCCAGCCAGACTCAGTGGATTACCGATGATGTAGCGACCCAAGGTGTCTTTGGTCAGCTCGATCTTGGCCCAGTCAGTGAAGTGCAGGACATGACCACTGGCGGGCAATCGAGCCAGTTGCGCTTGCAGCATGGCCAAACGCAACTGATCGATCTGCGTCATGCCTTCCGGCTCGAACGCTGGATCGTAAACGGACGCCTGCGGAACGATGCCAGGCAGGTGTACGCCAGTACCGTCACCGAAAAGGATTTCACCCTCTTCTGCGTATTTCAGGCCGTAACGCATTTCCACGTCGACGGTGGACTGCAGCTGCGCGAAGTCGTCGAGGATCTGCTTGGCCGCCTTGAACATGTGCGCAATGGTGGTCACCGGGGTGATTTTGGTGTTGAACTGAATGTCGCTGTAAGGCTTGGCAGTGTTCTCGGCGACAACGCGGGCGGCGTTGGTAAAGCCAGTCTGTTGCACCCAGAAGATTGCAGGGGCACCGGTTCGGCCAGGCGCAATCAGGTCGCGAATGAACAGGCGCTGCTTTGGCTGCACGTCGATGCCGGGCAGGCGCTGTGGCTCAACTACGCCGGTTGCGACGCCAGTAGACAGCAGAGCGGCATTCACCGGGATGTTGATGCGCTTGCCGCCTTCGACGCTGGCAGCGAACGCTTTCAGTGCCTCGCTTTTCACCACCGTCCCACCCAGGCCGTCGCGGGCCTGTGCAGTGGCTTGCGATGGCAGGCGAGCGAACTCCTGTTCGATTTCGCCCAGCTGCGACTTCAGCTGCTTTTCAGCCTCGGTCAGCGAGTTGAATTTCAACGCCAGCTCATCGACGACGGCCTTGGTTTCCGCGGACAAGGTGCCCGCTTTTCTGGCTTCACCCAGTGCGGCCTCAGCCTTCTGGCTGAACTCGCTGGTCGCCTTGGCCAGTTCGGCGGAGACGTTCTTGAGCAGTTCGGTTGTATCGGTCATGGGTCAAACTCCAGGTACAGTTGAGGCTGCCGACTTGAACGAGGCAAGGGCCTTTTCGAGATCAGCAATGGCGTCGGCCGGAAGGGCCTTTGGTTCGGTAGCGCTCGGCGTACCAGAGCCGGCAGCGCTGGGCGTGCCGGTTTTGAGTTCTTGGATCATTGCCCGGCGCTCAGCGCGAGGCATGCCCTGCTTGGCCAGGATCACGTCCAGGCGGTGGGCCGCAATTTGCTGTGGCGTTGATGCCTTGGCACCCTCCTTGGCTTCGGCGCTATCCAGCAGACCATCGGCGAAACCCTGCTCGACGGCATCAGTGCCGCCGATCCAGCTTTCAGCATCCATCAGCTTTTGCATGGCTTCGACATTGTCGCCAGTGCGCGCGGCGTAGATGTCAGCCATTGCCTTGTCAAACGGCTCAAGGCTGTCGGCCATCTCACGAAGACCCAGCCGATTTGCCGCGATGCCGACCCAGCAGTTGTGGATCATCAGGAACGCGCCGAGTCCCATTCGGATCTCATCGCCAGCCATCGCAATGACGGACGCGGCCGAGGCGGCAATACCCAGAATCTTGACGGTCACCTTGCCCTTGTATTCGCGCAGGATGTTGTAGATCGCCAGGCCTTCAAACATGTCGCCGCCTGGCGAGTTGATGTTGACGGTGACATCTGCGCCGTTGAGGGATCGCAAAATCCCGCTGACCCGCTTGGCGGTCACCCCTTCTCCAGTCCAGTAGTCGTAGCCGACGGCATCGAACATCGAGATGGTGTTCTCTTCTTCGGTCGCGGCGCGAATGTCCGGGTTCCAACGCTCAAGCGCCATCGGCAAGAGGTCCGATGAAGCGCTCGCGCACGGGCGACCCGCCGGCGCCGCCGGCAGTGTTCTGATCGTCATGGTTACTCCGTGGGCTCAGTGATGCTGAGGCGCGATATAGAGATAAGGGCGTGGGCCATGGTCGGCGCGTCTGGGTCGCCACCATCGAGCGCTGCACAGATATCGCTCAGCAGCTCCCGCGTGGCCTCCCGGTCACCGTCCTTGTGCGCGGTAAGCGCCTTGGACATGAAGCGGTTAAACTTGGCGGAAATGTCCGCCCCCTGCTCGAGGCTTTCCAGCGCCACCATGGCCGCCTGGACGGTGAAAATGTCCCCGCCCGGGATCGGCGGCAGATTTTCCAGCCGGCGAACCTCGTTGCGACTCATCCAGCCATTCATCAGCGCCGTGTTGTACCAAGCACCACGGCCAGCACTGTCGGCACGCAACAAGCCCTCAACGGAGAACTCGGCGAAGAATTCATCGGCATCTGCATCGCCAATCAGGCAGCGCGTGATTTCCTGCTCGATATTCACCAGCAGCGGCCGCAGGCTGTTGGTCAGGAAGTGCAGGTTTTGCGCCTCGACACTGGCCGCCCAGCTGCTCTGCTTGTCCATGTGCCCGACCATGAACGGTGGTACGCGAAACCAGCGGCAGATTTCTTCGACGTTGAACGCCCGGGTTTCCAGCATCTGCGCGGCTTCCGGGTTCATCGTGACGCTTTGGTACTTCAGGCCGGCTTCGAGCACCATGGTCTTGCCGGCGTTCTTCGAGCTGCTGAACGCCGCCAGGCTGGCCCGAAGTTGCTCGCGCTGTTTCGGGGTGAGCGTGCCAGAGCCCTGCGCAGCGCCGCCTTCAACAGTGAGAAAGCCAGAAGCCTGCAGGCCGTTGGCAAACACCTTCGCCGCGGCTTCCTCGGCCGACATCGCAGCGCCGATCACGTCACGCCCAGTCGTCACGGGCAACATTCCGCAGACACCATCGAGGCCGAAACCGCGAATGTGCATCAGGTTCTTTTCGGGAATGTCCCGCTCTGTCCCGTTATCGCTGTAGGTGTACTTCAGTCGGCCGTTGGCCAGGCGTTTGACCGTCATGCACTGAGGCATCAGTGGATCCAGCGCCACGATCCGCGAGCCGATGTATTTTTTCTCTATGAAGGCGTTTCCGCGAAGGCAGATACTCGCCACCACCATGAGCATGAAGCGTTGCGGGGTCATCTCCGCATTGGGCGTACGGCACAACACTCGGAAAAGCGGGTGATCCTTCGCAGATTCCCGCGATCCGTCGGGCATGCGGCGGTAAAGTTTCAGCGGCAGAGTCGAGACCGACTCGGACAACAGCCGGACGCAGGCCCAGACCGTCGAAAGCCGCACTGCGCCGTCGACGGTGACGTTTTTCCCGCTGGTGGAAGTACCAAACCATTCCTGCCAAAACGCTTCACTGGTGAGCCCAACAGGGACGCCGAGCCAGCTCTGGAGAGCGGAGCGAATCCGCCCCGGTTTCTTTTTGCTCGCCATCAGAGGCCCGCCATTATTGGGTTATCAAAGAAGTCGTCCACGTTGCCCCGCGCCATGGGGTTCAGCGACATTAGCGCCACGGCGTTGAAGAAGGCCATCAATGGGTCAATTTTCGCAGTGCCCGACGCCTGCTTGGTGATTAGGATCGAGTTACCGACCGGCACCACCTTGGCGTTGCCGCAGCACCAGGACATCATCGGCTGGCCACCGTGGACGATGCCGCCCTCGGCCAACTTGCGCTCGGCGGTCTTAATCGAACCGCCCAACTTCCAGCCCTGGGAAATGCCGATGACCATCTCTTTCGGGATTTCCGCCGCGATCAGCGCGTCGAGAATTCCACCCACACCGGCCGGGTCGACACCGATCATGTCCAGCAGCCCGGACACGTAGATCAGCGAAACCAGCTCAGCGACTTCCTCAACATCCTTGCCGATGTAATCCACCAGGATCAGATCGCCGTCTTTGGCGAAGTCGAGGAACCGGGGCGCTTCACTTTTGCGGCGCTCCAGCACGGTCGGGTGAGCCCATGCCCGCGTCCAGACCAGCCACTCGCGAGTTTTCGCGTCACGCCCCACAACCGCCATGCCGAGCAAGTCGTCGAGGCCGCCGCCGTCGATCCCGACGTCAATGACTTCGCACCGCTCGATCAGCAGCTCAAGCGACAGCCGCTTGATTTTCGCCTGGTTGATCCAGAACTCGGCACCGGCCCACCGGTTAGCCCGCAGGTTCATGCCGATTTCGACGTTCAAATGTTTGGCGAGAAACTTCCGCTGAGCGCCTGGCTCCTTCTGGGCTTCCTTGACCATCTGATCTTCCAGCCATTCACGGCTGACCGATCGCCCCATGTTCGGGTTGGTGACGTAGAAGTTTTCGGGCTTGAGGTACTCCTCGGTCTCAACCATTGCCGCCGGGAATTCATACAGAACCCCGAGCGACTTTTTGTCCTTGATCTTGCCGTCCCGCACGTCGCGGTAATAATCGACCTTTTCCTTGAACACACCCGCCGGCGGCTCATCGCTCTGGGTTGAAAGGAAAATAACGAACCCTTCATCCCGCGAGATCTGGCCGCCCGTGGCTTCCATGAGCATGGCATCGGCGTTGGGCCGCTTGCCGAACACCCAAAGCTCATCAACCAGGATCTTGCCGGACTTTTTGCCGGACACCGTGTCGGAGTCAGCCGCCACGACCTTGAGAGCAGCCTTGGTGGTCAGGTGCGTGATCGTCCGGATGTGATCCTGGACGTGCAGCATCTTTTCCAAAACCGGATTGGCCCGCACCATCGCGGCGGCGGGCTTGTAACTGTTCTGGGCGACCTCGATGGTCGGCGCCAGAATCAAAAGCTCTTCGTTGTCGCGCCAGTTGCGCACCAGGGCGGTGACCATGATCCCGGCGGCAATCGTCGATTTCGCGTTCTTCTTGCTGATCAGCAGGAAGTATTCCCGGATCATCTGCTTGCCGGTCTCGGCGTCGTATGCGCCGAAGATTGCGGCGACGAAATCGAACACCCACTGCTCGCAGCACTCCCCGAAGGTGGGCTGACCTGGCACGTCGACGACACGCAACGATTTGAACAGCTCGAGCGCGGCGTCGGCCTCTGATTTGAAAAGGGGCGGGAACGGAATCAAGGACTGGCGCGAAAGTATCCGCCGCTCCCAGTCAGGACAGGCTGTCGTCCACTCCATCTACTTCACCGACCGGAGCGGCGGCTTGCCCGTCCCGTACATCCCAGCGGCCGCCTTTTCCGCAGCCTCCAGCTTCTCTTCCTTTTTGCCGGTCTCGCCTTTGCGTTGGTGCAGATACGGCAGCAGCGCCTTGGCAGCGTCGATCTGTAGCTTTTCGTCAGCGGCTGAGTTCATTTTCTTGAGCAGGAACTGAACAGGGTCAGAGAATTTGAGCGCGCCGCCGCTGGAGGCATCCGAAAATTCCTCAGGCGCTATTTGCTGCTCGTTGGTCACAGGCTTGGCGGCCGACTTGCCTTTAACATTTTTGTTAATGGTGCCGGTGGCCAGTGCGGCCAAAACATGCGGATCTTTCGCGAGCCTCGATCCGGCAGCAGATGCGCTGGAAGCGCTGTAGCCAGCGGCAATCGCTGCTTCTTTATTGGACGCACCTCCCCTCAAAGCGTCGGCGAATGCGCGCTTTTTAGGTGTTAAAGCCATTAACAAAAAACCTCAAAAAGGGAAAAAAACTACGCGTGCGGTCCCAAGTGGTCTAGAGCAAGAAGGCTCCAGACTTTCGAGGCACCCCCCGCGAATCGATCTCATTTCAGATGGGAATATTTATCATTTCTGGCGGCTTCGGGCAGATGCCTAATTCAGCCGCCCTGCTCTTCCCGCTGCTTCACGGAGGAGTGGCAGTTGGTGCAAAGCGATTGCCAGTTGGTGCGGTCCCAGAACAGCGTCATGTCGCCACGGTGCGGCTCTTTGTGGTCGACTACATCAGCAGCAGTGACGCGACCAGCGCGTTCGCACAGGACGCACAGCGGATGGCTTCGCAGATGGCCAGCCCGCGCCTTCTGCCATGCGTACGTGTAGCCTCGCTGGCTGGATGACGTCTTGTCGGTGCGCCAAGACCCTGGCTGCATGATCGGCAGCTTGTTGTCTTGCGTGCCGACCCGATTACCTAAAGACTTCAATCGAGTCATGAGTCAGCCCTCCATTGGCTCGACGCGGATGTCACCCATCACAACGCTCTCGTCAATGTACTCAGTGCCAGGCAATACCCGCAGCGGTTGGTTGGCCATGACGGCAATACCCAGCTTGGTGTCGGCGTAAGTGACAACATCGCACTCAGCACCATCGATGAACACTCGGCGCGGACCTCGCCCATCAGCCATGGTATGGACGTGCTCCTGGCTGAAGTAGTCGGCCTCTGAGATGGCGCTACCCATGAGCAGTCACTCGCTTCAGCTGCTCAGCCAGCAGTGCGTCGAGGTGATTGACCATGCGGCCATATACAGCCATGGCAGCCAGTGTGTCGCCCGTGACATCAGGCAACAGGCTGGTTGCTTCTTCGCGCAGCATCCGCACCGTTGATTCAATGGCCTGTTCCAGCGGATCGAGACTAAAGCCGACGACTTCGCCCAGAGTGGCAGTGACAGTCTCAACTGCAGGTGCGCGGCAGGCAGGACGAAACATTAGCCGGTTGCCTATGTACTGATCGGGTACAAGCACGAGGTCACCGGTGTTGATCAAGCCTTCAAGCAGAATCATGGCCTGCCGGACCTCAACACTGAACTCCACAGCCTGGGCGGCGCTATTGCGTCGAACGACATGCTCGTTATCGGGTTGGCTCATTGCGCTCTCCGGACTGGCTGATGGGTTGCGAAAGGGTGGGCGATGGTTATTCATTAAGCTCACTCAACAGTTGCGCTCGGCCAGATGGCCCTTACGAATGCCAGGGCACCAGCGTGGTCGCTGTCTCCGGCATGATCATTGGGAATGACGGGTAGCCGGGGGGTTGAGACTGACCAGTTCTTTTTGGTCAGCCTCACCTTTGCTAAATGGATCAGCAGGCTTGGCAATCGTTGCTACTATTAATTAGCTCAAATGCGTACAACTAAAATAGAACTTCGCTCAACTTTGCTCAGAGAGGCGCAGATGCTCCCGAGATACGTGGTTGTGCCTGCGATCCCTATCGGGACCGGATCAGTTCGCTGCGGAAAGCGCAGTTCTTGGACGGCTGCGGTCAGCTTCAGTATCTACGACAATCGAGATAAGCAGCGCTTGCAGCCTACTTACCCCACCAAGGCAGAAGCGCAGGCAGAGTGCGAAAGGCGTAACGCGGTGCAAATACTAACTTCGGTCGGTTGGAGTAACTGCCCAATATCTGAGTGAAAGTTCGAGCCGCAGTCCGCGACACAATTTGCTGATTCACGAAACGTGTCGCGACCTAGATCTCGTCTGCCTTGCGTTCGGCCCAGCGCTTGGCCAGCTGACGTGCGTACTCGACACCGAGGATGCCCAGGAAGCCGGCGGTGGCGAATGACCAGGCAATGCTGAAGCCGAACTCCTTAACCGTCAGCCCGACCACCATCACGATCAGCGATCCAAGCAACGCTTCAATCAGCTGGCGAAAAGGCTTGGTCTCCTTGCCGTCGTACTGAATGCGGAGCCATGTCAGGGCGAAGGTCAGCCCCATGGCTAAGCCGTTCTCTCTCAGGGCGGTCAGCACCAACACCCAGAACGACGGGTCTTTTTCCGGCATGAGTTTCATCCGCTGTCCTCCCTTGCGGGGAGAGTAATAGGTTCGGCCCCCACAGCACTCCCGGCTTAGAGCGACGGGTGTGGCGGGGCCGAAAACGAAAAAGGCCCACCGATATGGCGAGCCCTTGAAATAGGTGTGAGGGTCTTTCCCCTCCTGTCCGTCAGCGCCACTCCAGAGTGATGGAGCAAGAGCACGCTAACTGCCGGTGTTTATCGCACCACCGTACTACCGGCTTATCGGTGTCCAGGCATTCCCGAGGGCCACCCTGGCTGTGGTCAACAACAAAAACGAAAAAGCCCCGCGCAATGCGAGGCTCTGAATGAGTGAGCGGTCAGCCCTGAAACGCATTGACTGCGGCATATCGCCGCAACAGATTAGACGAAAGTCGTACACCGTTCGTCGATGATGGCGCCATGCTATACGCACGCGACGCATGGACATAAGTATTATTCGCCCCGCATTTTCCCGCTCGCGCCGGGACCGCATTAATCGGTAGCTGAAGTCTCAACACGCACAAGTAAGGAATCATGGATGCCCTCTCTCGCTACAAACCGCTCAACGAAGCTAGGCCAGATCTATCTGTCATCGTCAGAGCACTGCGGTATTGAGCATTTCATTACGCAATACATTCAAACCAGAGATATTGAGTCCACTGACGGCGCTCGGCAGAGCTTGCTCGCAGCCCTAGAGGATTACCCCTGCGCTGTGCGCGTGGCGCTCTATGAATTGAATGCGTGGCTGGATAACCGCCTCGGATTGAGGGCCTTGCACCCGCAGTGCTTGCGCGTCTTCGATGAGCTGGATGATCAGAGACTCTGAGGGTTTTTGGTAATTGGTGCCGTCAAAAGGAATCGAACCCTTGACCCGCTACTTACAAGGCAGCCGCTCTGCCAACTGAGCTATGACGGCGAATTGGCGGAAGGCGAAGGAGTCGAACCCTTACCGTTTCCAGCAGCTCCGGGTTCAAACCGGATTGCCCACCTCTGAGCGCCACCTTCCAGAAACAAAAAACCCAGCGTTATGCTGGGCTTTAAATGCGTCACGGATCAGTACAAATCGCTGATCGCGGGCTGTGTGCCCGGCTAACCGGTTTCTACCCGATTAGCGTTGGACTTCGCATGTGTCGCTCAATCGACGCTGAACGGCTGGACAAATACAGAAAGCCGTTTTTGCCCTTCTGCGTACATGTATTCGTAAAAAGGAGTGAAGTCGCTCTTGGCGGTGAAATAGCTTTTTTCCGAGTCCACTAAGTGGATCATGAAGTTCTCAGCGGCGTACTTGAGACGGCACCGAAATTTCAGAGTGTTTGGCGGAAAAGACCGGTCTGCTCGATCCAAAATCAGGTTCAATGTGAATACAAGCTCGTTGGATTCCCGCTCCGTTTCGTGCCCAGACTTACCAGAAAAATTTAATTTCCCTCCAAACCAAATGCGAGGTTCTCCAGAGAGGCCCACCTTCTCGTCAGCGGCAACGCCGAGGTAATCAGCAAATCCCGTCCGAACTGTTTCGCGGGCTGTATCAAGCTTTTCCCAGTAGGCGTCTTCGGCATCGCGCAGCGAAATATATTGCTTTTGAATTTCATCAAACTTCGACATCGAACCGCTTCCATTTTTGCGAAAGTGGCAGATTGCCATAGCATGAGAAAAACAAAAAGCCCGACACAATGGCCGGGCTTTCTTTGTCTGGTGGTCATCCTGTGATGCACCAAACCGCAGGTTGGAAATCTACGTGGTCACTTGGCCACAGTCAAGCGGCCAGTTGATGTAAAAGACCGCGCTCCTCCAACAACGCCTCCACCGACAGGTGCGCTGCACTCACTTGGTCGTCGAGCCATCGCCTGGTGATTGTCCTCCAGCGCCGCAGCGTCCTGTCGGGTGTCCCGTCCGCGTCCCAGCTGTGAAGGACATAGAACGATGCTGGCAGGCTATTGCGCCGCTCGGGAACCATCCACGCCATCACGGACTTCGTCTTGAACAACTGGTGTGCTGGACTGACCACCCGAGGCGTGAGGAATGCAGCAGCGGCCCTCACCTCGTTCTGGTTGATCGAGTACTTGCCTACCAGCGCCTGCCACTGAACCTCAGGCAATGCCCGCTTGATGGTCGCCCGGGTCATCGAGTCCTGAGTCAATCGCTCCTCCGGGGACAGGTCGTCACTTACCGATCGCCCCGGAAGCTCGTCATCAAAACTTGCCTTGTAATGGCGTTGCCATGACGCTTTCTTGGTCCCGTCATGGATCTCGATCGACATGACCCGGCTTATGCAATGTGCGGCATCACGATAAACGCTCATCAAGCAGCTCTCCGGATTCGGCGTGGCGGTGGATTGTCGTCGAGACCCAGCAGATTGCGCAGCAGGCGGTCGGCGGGTTTGCTCTTGGCGTTCCCTTCGGCTACCCAGCGCTTGCAGTAATCCCCGAACTCGATGCTCATCCGGGTAGCGTGCCAACTGGCGACCATGTCCAGCAGACAGGCCATAGCGGCGGCGCCACCGACTTTCTCCTGGGCCAGGCCCTCCCCTGAGATCTTCAGGAACTTACGCTCATGCTCCATCAAGCTCTTGCGCGGCAATGCCGCTGTCGCGTTACTCATAAGTTTTGCTCCCCTTAGCTCGACCTGCGAAGGGGCGATTTGCTTCGACCTCCTCCTGCGTTGGCTCTCGACCTGCAAAATTGACGAAGCGGGCGAATTGCCCCTGCCGCTGAACCAGGCACGACCCGGGTGGCGCCTGCCGGCCTTTGTCCAATATCAACTCGGTGACGCCCTGCTCGCCCATTTCTGATTCAGGATCGTGATGCACCAGGATCACCGCGTCGGCGTCCTGCTCGACCTGTCCAGAGTCGCGCAGGTCACTGGCTTGCGGCTTCTTACCGGGCCGGCTTGCCGGGTTGCGGTTCAGTTGCGCCAGCACCAGTACTGGTACGCCCAGCTCCTTGCTCAGGTTCTTCATCGAGATCGAGATCTTCGCGACGGCCTCACTGCGGTTCATGGTCTTGCCGTCGGCACCCACCAGCCCCAGGTAGTCGACCATCAGGATGTCGAGGCCGCGCTCCCGCTGAAGCTTGAGGGCCTCCGAGCGAATCCCTGACATCGTCAGGCCCGGGGTGTCGTTCAGATAAAGCTCGGCACCCTTGATCTTTCCCGCCGCCATCCCGATACGGGTCCACTCCTCCTGGTCCAGGCACTTGACCTCCTCCATCCGGCGCAGATCGATCCCGCCCTGAGAGGCGATAGTCCGGACGGTCAACTCCTCTTCGCCCATCTCCAAACTGATGATCAGGCCCACCCCGGCGCCGCGGATGGCGATGTTATTGACGATCTGCAGCCCGAGCATGGTCTTGCCGCTGCCAGGTCGTCCGGCGATCACGACCATGGACTTGGGTCGCAGGAAGCCAATCAGCTTGTCCAAGTCTGTGAGGCCGGTGGAAAGCTTCGGCGGCGCCTTGTCGTTCAGCACGTCATCCATGGTGTCGAGGACTTTCGGCAGCACGTCGGCCATACGCTTGTAGCCGACCTTCCCGCCACTCTGCAGGTCGCGCAGGTCAGCCAGCGCCTGGTGGCAAGCGTCGAGGATATCGTCCGCAGGAAGATCATCGGCAACGCCATCGATGACGATCTCGCCCATGTCCTTGAACTGGCGCAGGACCGCCCACTGCTTGACTTGGCGGACGTAAGCCCTCCAGTTAGCAGTGGATGGCACGTCACGGCACAGGGTGGCGGCGTAGGCCATGGTGGTTTGCCCGCTCGGCAATAGCCGTTGGACCGAGCCGACCGTCACCGCATCCACCGGCATATCCCGACCCAGACAATCGTGTATGGCGTCGAACAGTGCTGCGTTGTCCTGGTGCCAGAAGTCGCCCGAGGTCATCTGCGAGACGATATCCTCGACCATTCCGGTGTCACCCTGGAGCGAGGCCAGCATGATTGCGCCGAGGACGCCCTGCTCTGACTCTGACCGATAGAACGGAGTCTCCTGGCTCATGCGCGCCTCCGCTCAGAGGTCCAAGTGAACCCGGCCAGCAACGCCTTGTTCTCGCGCAGCCGGTCGAGAGCTCGCTCGCCAATGTATTGGCCGAGGCCCTTGGCATCCAAGTTGGAGACGACCACCGTAGGCCTGATCAACTGATACCTCTTGTCGATCACCTCATGCAGCACTCCCAGCTCGTAGGCGGTACCGGCCTGGGCCCCAACCTCGTCGATGACCAACAAGTCGACGTCGGCCAGCTCAGAGATCACCTCACCCTCGGTGTACCCGGCATTGCGATCCATCGACCGCTTGAACACCCGGATAATCTCGGCCGCCGACGTGATAACCGCAACGGCGCCCAGCTTGCGAATGACCTGCTGAACAATGCTGCTGGCCAAGTGCGTTTTCCCGGTACCGAGGTTGCCGCACAGCAACAGGTTCCGACCATCACGGTAGTGATCGTCGAAGTTATCGGCGTATCCCTGGCAGATCGCCAGGGCCTGGGTCATGGCCGAGCTTGTGGCGCGGTAATTGGCAAACATGCTTCCAGCGAACCGAGGAGTGATTCCAGAGCCCACAAGCGCGCTGTTGACGCGTTCGGCGATGACGTGATCCAAGGCCTGAATGTGCGCATCACTGCCTACTGGCTCCACGCGGAGGGCCTGCCACTGGCATTTCTTGCAGGGGCGAACCAGCATCGAGCCGTCGAACTGCTCGACCTCGGAGCGATCAACCAGGCCGTGAACAGGGCATTCGCTGGTGAAGGTGCGCAGCTCAGGCTGGCGGCTGAAATTAGAACGCTGGGCCATTTGCGCCTCCTTGGTACATGTCGGGGGTGTGGGTTGGCAGGTTGGTGTAGGCCGAGGCCTTGGAGGCGGTAGCTGGCGTCAGCTCGTCCTCCCAGCGCCGGCCGTTAATCCAAGACGCAGGCAGCGGGATGAATTGCCCGCCGTCCTTGCGCCACTCCGGCTGCAGGCAGTGGTGCCCGAGAGCGATAACCATTGTGGTCTGGAGCTCACTGTTCGGAGCAAGCTTGCCCCAGGCCTTCTCGGCATCGGCACGCTTATGCTTGCGGGGGTACATCCGATAGAACTGGTCGAACCCATCCAGCGGATCTGGTTTGCGCATCCTGGTCGGCTTAGCGCCTGGCTCGACATTCGGTAAAGCGGGTTGATCAGGATCGAAGGGGCTTTTCGCTTCCGGTTCCTCCAGGTCATTTTCCAGAGGCACGTCTTCCGAGGCGGAGCCTTGGAGGACATGCTCTTGATTTATCTCTTCTCCTTTACCTATCCCTTCCCCTTCCCTTCCGGGGGTGAGGGCTACGCTAGCGCTCGACGAGTTATCGCCTACCGCTACATGAGTGGGCGACGACTGATCGCTTATAAAATCACCTGAAAGCCCCGGTTTTACTGCTTCGCTTGAAACAGCCTTCGACGTCCTGCGGCTTGCGGACGCCTCAGAATTCGCAAATGCAGGAAACTTGATGGTCGGCTTGTCTATCTTCTGGTGGCGCCATCCGTTGACGTGAAGGTATGTCTTGCCAGAATGGTCGTAGAACGACAAAAGATCGTTATTCGATAGCTCGTCGAGGAGTAGTCGAACGCTAGTCGAGTCGATGTCGTCACCCGGAAACACCTGGGCCTTGATGGTCTTCTCTGACGCCGGATGATTACCGCCGTCATCGCAGAAGTTCCAGATGCCGATGAACAGGAGGCGCGCCAGGGGCCGACACTCCATAACCTGCTCACTGGTCCAGAACTCTGGCTTGATTGTGCGAATGCGGGCCATCAGATATCGAGCTCCCCGGTCACGCGGCGGACAAAGTCGTCGTAGAGCTCATCCATGACGATTCCCCGATCTTGCAGCGCCAGCCGACCGGCTTTCGCCAAGGCATAGATCTCCCAGCGGTCGCGCTTGGGCAGGTGACGGCAGTTGGTGTAGCTCGGCCATGGCCCGGCGATTACCGGGGCTGTACCGAGCTCCTGGGGGGGGGTGTGAGGTCGGATGGCGTTCAATGGAGCACCCCCGCTTTCACTTCCACCAGCTTTGCACCGTAGAACGGCGAGCCAGGGCCGAAAAGATCAGGCAAGTCCTCTTTGGGAGCTGTGCGTATCCAGTGGCAGGTAGCCGCAAAACAAGCTTCGTACAGCGGGCCACCCTCACCCCAGCCGTCCGGATTAGGACCTGAGCTGTTTTCCATTCGAGACACGTAAATCAGTTCGGCCAGGCCACGACTGCCCCCGCGCAGATCAATGCCTGCGCGGTGGACAGGGTTCACGCCAATCAAGTCGCAGACGGCATCAAAGCCGAGCGAGTCATACGAGCCTTCGCGATCGTGAAGCAGCATGTTGCCCATACCGATCAACACCTGCTTATTGCCGTCAAACTCTTCCGCTCGGTGGCTTCTGGCCTTGGATTTGAGCTCTTCTATCTGGGGGGCCGCGGATGGCGTGCACGCCTCAAGTATCGCGGCCTCGCGCCGGAACACGTTGCGCTCATGCCGTATCTCTTTGCGGTGGCGAACGAGGTTTCTAACTGCGTGCAGAACCAAAATGAATTGCGTACGGTTCGATACGCCGGGTTTAGCGCTGATGTCGGCGATTTTGCGGGCGATTTCAACGGTCATTTTTAGCATGCGAATTCTCCATCGGCGCCAAAAAGGTCAGCCAGTTCAATTTGATAAGCGTGCAGCCAGGCGCCAGCGGGCCAGGCGATAACCCAGCCGAAGGTGGGATGGTTGACGCGGGGAGCTTTGATGGAGCGGGCTTCGCACCACTTCTTGAGCGGGCGCCAGCCACTAGCGCCGAACTTGCGGCCGAGAGCCTTCTCGACGGCGAGGATGGTCGCCTGGGTGATGCCCAGGCCCAGCTGCTCCTTAAGCTGGCGAGATTCGCGAACGGCGGCGCTGGCGGTGGCCATTGCGGTCGCTTCGCGGCGGGAGCCGATCTCGGCCTTGGTTGCAACAGCATGGTCACGTTGCTCGATAGCCAACTGCTCGGAGCGCTTTGAGTCGAGCAGGTGCTCCAGGGCCTGGATGTAGTCCTGCGGCAAGGCCGAGGTGGGCGCGGGTTTGTTGCGCTCCCTGACCATTTCCCAGAACTCGCGCACCAGCTTTTTCTTGAATGCCCGGACGATGTCCGTATTGCGCATGAAGGTCAGCAGGAGCGTGGCTTGGGGCTCAGTCAGAAGCGCTATCTCGCGCGACTGCACTCCGCCAGCGGTCTCAAAGGGTTCGACCTCAAATAGCACCCTTCCGAACTCTTCGAGATCGGCCTGATACGTGCGAACAAGCTTGATAACGCTCGCGTGCTCGTTCTCCGTACCGGCCGCGATGGCTGTTGTTGGCGTGACGGCATCGCCGTCTTTGATGATGACGATGCTCATATCGCGACTCCTGCCATGGTAACGAGGGCTTCAGGCGTCTCACCTGTGAGAACGGAAAGGCGGCCGAAGACGTATTGGTGGATGTCGGCGGAACTGGCCCCTTCGGCATCGAACGCGTGCAGCGCCATCAATGCGCCTATCACGCGCTGCGCTTGTGCGAGCTTCTGTGCGGGGTCGACAGTAAGCTCGGTACGTCGCAGGAACTCGTCGATCACTTCGAGCGCAGACGGGCGTTTAATGCAGCCAGCGTTGAATGAGCCGTATAGCCGCCAAGGCGAACTTGGAAGTGGGCGTTTGGATTTTGGGATTGGCTTGCGAGCTGACTTTGCGATGGTGGCGGTCATTGGAAGCCTCCTGCATCAATCGCGTCATGTGCCGCGCCAGCGTGACGATGTGGCCACAGGAAGTTGTGGCTGCGAAAGGTAACCATCTCGAGATGGCGCTCGATCTCGGTCGAGAGCGGATGGCCGAAGCCGCCGAGCGCTGGAACGACTTGTGCGAGCAGGATCGACCTAAGCTCTTTAAAGGCGGCGCGGGCTTCGTTCGTGCGAGCCATGTCTTCGGGACTGACGAGCACGTCGCACAAGACTTCACCCTCAATAACATCAAGGTCGATGAGTGACAGTGAAGTACTCATGGCCGCCCCTCCGTCGAAGTACGCGACACGATTTCGGATACAGCGTTTTGTGTCGCGGCTTCGAATTCGGCGAGCTCTTCGCGAAGCCGCGACTCCTCAGCGTCCAAATGATTTTCCCAGTCGCAGGCGCTTGTGGCACCGAGAATGGCGAGCAAGGATGCATCCTCGACAGCTGCGTCCTTGATGGCTCGGAATTGAGCGCCAAAGATTTCCAGCTGGTTACGGACGCAGCCAAGAGTTGCTATTGCATCAGCTGCGATTTTCTCTGCGGTGCGGGCTGGAGTGGTCATTGGGCACCTCCGGCTCGCTGAGCAGCGATGATCCCGTTCACCGACGAATCAAGCAGAGCTTTAGCCCCGGCAAGATGCTCTTGGATCAGATGGACTCCGCTATTTCTAAGTCCGGACTCTTCGTCCGTATGGTCGCGAATGAAAAGCAGGACTTCGGATAGCCGGGCCGAACTTAGCTCCAGGGCGTCAGTTACGGCGACGTCGTGGCGAACTTGTAGAAATTCGTCTTTCATATGGTCAACCACCTCAAAAGGCTGGGTGACTGCTACTTGCGCTAGGGCTTTACTGGTGCTATTTTTTGGGTGCGACATTGTTTCGTCCTTCCAGAAGACGATGAGTAACAAAGCACTTGTTGAAGCAAGTGCCGATTGAGAACCCGCCTCCATAGCGGGTTTTCTGCTTTCTGGGATTCAGAAAGTCAGATGTAGAGCAAGGCTACCGCTATGGGGGGTCCGCGCTTTGTTGCTCTTTTTTGTCGGTGACAGTCATCGGTTAAATCTCTAAACCGCTGTATTTACAGCCAGTGTCATAAGAATACGTCAGGTATCCGGTACTTATCCGCACCCCTCCCCACACTCGCTAACGGGCGGGAAAAGCTTTTGTTTCGGTCGCCCTCACGGTTCCGTCTTCCGCCAACTCCACTGAAATTGCCCGACCTGCGATCACCGCTTTTAACAGTGCCGGTCCTGTGCAGCCGATCAAGATGGCTGCATTCGTGCGACCTTTCTGCTCGATGAATTCAGCAAGGGTAATGTTGATATGGCCAGCTTCGATTGCGGAATGGGCGGTCATGACGCTGCGCCTTGGATACTGGATGGATTCACAGCGGAATCGAACGACTGTTTACGGCTCAATTGCACGGTTATCGTTCGCTCCAAGGTGGGCGACAGCTCAGACGAGGGATACAAGTCCGGACGCAAGTGATGACGCGAGACTCCGGTAGCCCGCTCAATTGGCAAAACAAGATCAGCGGGAACGATCCGGTTGCGGTTGAGACATTGCCAAATTCTTGGCTGACTCGTGTCGCAGCGCCTTGCAAGCTCGGCCTGGCTTCCAGCGATCCGCACAGCCGCTTCGAGTGGGGTTTCAACGCAGCTCATCGCTCACGTCCTCATATGGGAATGCGGCAGATAATAACTCATGTTATCCACTAGTCAAACAAATGTTATTTGCCTCTCAATAACACCCGCTATAGGCTTTCGTTATGAATAACGATGATCAACAAAAATCCGAAACTGTCGGAACGCGATTAAGAGCCGCGCGGCTCCTGCTCGGCTTGAGCCAGTCTCAAGTCGCGGAACGAGCGGGATTGAGCCAGGTTTCCATTCAGCATCTAGAATCAGGGCGGAATGAGAACTCTCGTCACTTAGTGAGTGTGGCGAAAGCGGTCGGGGTCAGGCCAGAGTGGCTATTTACCGGTGCTAATCCTATGGTCGAAGGGCCCATCTCTGTACAGCGGCCTCCCGCCGACCCTTATGCTGTGATCGACCTTCTGACGGCTACTTTTTCATCTAGGAACGGGCCGGGTGATGAATCTGAAGTATCTGCGGGGCTTGCGTTTAAAAAGTCATGGCTGAAGCGCGAGGGGTTGGACGCTAGTAATCTGCGGGTAATCTACGCTCCCGACGACTCGAACGAGCCCACAATGTCAGCTGGGGACGCGCTCCTTGTTGACAGGAGCCAACTGGAGCCTCGAAACGGTAAGCTGTTCGCAGTCATGACGCCGGGTGATGACATCATCATAAAGCGTCTAGTTTCGGATCTATTCGGCGGATGGATCGTCTCCTCTGATAATCCGGACAAAGGCAGATATCCAGAGCTTAAGCTCAGTGGCGAAGCTCTGAGCTCCATCAACATCCTCGGCCAAGTGCTTTGGCGAGGCGGGAAAATTTAGATCTAAGTGTGTTCATGAAGCCGTCTCAGGACGGTTTTTTTTCGCCAGGAGAAAAATAAATAACTTTCGTTATTGACTGATTCGGTAGCTACGTTATGATTGCCCCATACAAATGTTATTAACAAAAGCACGGAGCTGAACCATGACAACATCAACCATCACCGCTGGTGCTTGGCAGGGCAACCTAGGCCAAGGCCTGGCTCCTCGCGAACTGGAAGCTACGCTCTGGGCCGCCGCCGACTTGACCTGCAAAGAGATCGCACGGTTGATGGGGGTTGCCCCTGGCACGGTTTCTAAACGACTCGACGACGCTCGCTTCAAACTTGGCGTGCGAACTGTTCGGGGTTTGGTGATGGAGGCGTTCAAGCGCCAGATCATTGCTCCGGTTGCAATCGGCCTTATCGCCATAGTTGCGGCACATACCGTGCTCGGCGACGACCAAGGAATCCGGAACAGACGCGTTGGTGAGCGGCGGATGGAGCAGCGCCTGACTGGCCGTCGCATGGACGACATTCGATTGGCGGCGTAACCGCTAACTAACCAGCCCATATTTTTGCGAAAGCCAACAACGCGGCAGGCCATCGGCTTGCCTGAAAAAGGAGTTTTACCAGTGCTTATTCTCAGTCGAAACATAGGCGAGGCCATTCTGATCGGGAACGACATCAGCGTCACCATCAGCAACGTCAGCGGTAGCCAGGTCCGTCTCGCCATTGAAGCGCCGAAGGAAGTCTCTGTCGACCGCGCGGAGATCCGTGCTCGCAAGCTGGCCAACCCGCGCCAGGAGCGACCGGGTGACACGCATCAAGTCAACCAAATTGCCCGCGAAGGCGAAAACGTCAACCAAGAGGCAGAGTTCTGCATCGACGATCATGTCCGGATGGCCGCCGATGCTCGACGGTATCG
The DNA here is from genome assembly GCF_902497875.1 of Pseudomonas fluorescens. Classification (GTDB taxonomy): domain Bacteria; phylum Pseudomonadota; class Gammaproteobacteria; order Pseudomonadales; family Pseudomonadaceae; genus Aquipseudomonas; species Aquipseudomonas fluorescens_BR. The sequence goes on along the minus strand of NZ_CABVHY010000023.1, from coordinate 100,350 downwards.
CTGGTTGCGTGACGTCGCATTCGACACTCCCCGCCAGGACTTGGTGCCGCGTGATCGCCACCAGAACATGCTGATCGAGCAAGACCTTGATAGCGAGATCGATCGGGCAATGAAAGCGTACTCGAGTGAGCTGGAGGCCGAACCATGCGAGCAATGATCGCTATCGCCCTGCTGCTGACTATGGCTGGTAGCGCCAGTGCCGACAGCCTGCCCTGGGGCGTGCGCGTAATCCATGACGATGCTCGCAGCGTCACCTGCTGGCATTACGTAGGCGTCAATCAGGGCGGCATCAGCTGTCTGCCCGACGCCCAGCTCCAGCGCCAGCAAACCAGTGCCGCCAGCGAGGACCAACCAACCCCAGCGACCACCCCTGCCCCGCTCCCACAGGATGAGAGGTTTCAGCTATGAGCGTAAACACACACGCTGGGACACGGCTTCACATAGGGAATGACCTGAGCAGGCTAGGGGATCGCCTGATCCGTTTCGGCCAGGCCCTGCAGAACCCCGAAACCACCGTGGGGCAACTCACTTCACTGGCCAACGCCTGCGGTGTCGCGCTGAAGCTGCGCGCCGTGGCCGAGTCGGGAGAGCGTGACGATGCCGAATGATCCTCAAATCACTATCAGGGCAGAGAGGGAAGAAGCCGTGTTATCCGCAGGCCTTGAGGCATACCACGGCTATCTCCATGCGTGCTCGATGAAAGAGCCAGGGTTCATGCTTAACGCAATGCAGGCGGCACGCGTAGCAATGGAAGATGAATTCCAGGGCCACCCTTATCTGTTCAGCCTGTCTGCAGACCACAACGCTTGCACGCTCGATATCGGCGGCCAGCCGCACTACTTCTATTCTGTCCCGGAGGCAGAGTTGATCGAGGACAACGAAGTCCACCGCGCCCTCTTCACTCTGCCACCGATCCGGGCTAGCTCCGAGACGCTGCCATCTGTTCAGGTGCTGCCGTCACAGCAGTCTGTCACGGGCGACAAAGAAGTCGACGCGGTGCTCTGGCTTCGCGAAGTAATCAGGACCGGTCAACCCGGCCCAATCGCGGCGGCTATGGAAGCGGCAAAGAAGATAACCACGCCAATGAAAGACCTGGAGAAGCGGTATAGCCATCACCTCAGCGAGGCCAATCCGGGGCATTTTTTCGCTACGTTCGCATCGTTCGGGTTTGGCGATCTAGAAAGCCTGGCCGCCAATTCAATCGAGACGCTTCGTCTCAAGGTCGAAGCTGAAGCGCGGTTCGGCGGTGACACGATCTGGCAGGACACGTCGGCTGAGCAGTTCTGCGAAAAGGCCCTTAAGCGTTGCAAGGGGTTCAAAGACTACATCAACAACGACAAGACTGAGGTATCCAAGCGATTCCGGAAGCGCGCCGACCTTATGCCGCACACGCTTTCCGACTGTCTGCACGAACTCGCCTACTGGCAGCACCTATACAGGCTGCGTAATGCCGCTGGCGAATGGGGCGACGGCATGCATGAAGCGATTGCCCGGGAATGGTTCGTGGAAGGCCTGCTTGCGGTCATCCCGCCTCAGAACGACAAGGAAGCGCAACAGGTTCTTGACTATGCAGCTTACGCAGACAGCATTGAGCATGGCCAACTGATCGCCATCGCTCGCAACCTGATATCGGGGGTGCGCCGTGGCTAAGACAATCCTGCGGGTGCGCTTTGAGGGCGTGGCCTTTTACGTCAACCAGGTGTCGACCGGATCCTCCACTGGCGGTGGAAGACGCTTCGCCTTGAGCAAAACCAGCCAGTACAGCGGTGTAAAGGAAGGCTGGGTAAAGCTCAATGCTACCGAGTGCACAGCGCTTGAGTCGATCGTAGGCGAGTCTGAGCTGTTCAAAGCCTGCACAACTCTGTTCGAAATCAAGCCGCGAAAGCCGCACTACCAGCATGGCGGCATTCGAGGCATGGCCGGAAAGTGGGAGGGAGAGGCTTTTCCAGCTCGAGCAACGACGGGGCATGTCGCGACACGGTCCAGCAATGATTAAAACGTGTCGTGTCATATGCGACGCCTGAATAGTCACACCCAAAGGTAGCCATCATGGCAGCAGCAGAGAAGATCGATTTTCAAATCACCCCAGGTGCCTGGTTCCGCCAGGAGTTGCTGTACCCGGTGTTCGGACTCAGCACCGAGGCTGTCCGCAAATACCGAGCCAAAGGCCTATGGCTGGAAGGCAAACAATGGCGCTGGGACCCGGCCAACGTCATCGTTTACAACCGTGCCGCGATTGAGCGCTGGATGGAAGGCAAGCCATGACAGGCAAGATGCCGACCGGCGTCGAGATGAACGGCAAGCAATTGCGGATCTGGTTCATCTTTAACGGGCAGCGCTGCAGGGAGCCTCTTGACGGAATCGTCAAGGTCAACAAAGCGTCTATTGCGTATGCCGACAACAAGCGCCGGACGATCCTTGCTGAAATAAAGGAGAGCCGCTTCGACTACGCAGCCCACTTCCCCAACTCGCCACGTGCAGCAATGTTCTGCGGCACCGGCGGAGCATCGACGAAGCGCACCGTAAAGGAAGGCATTGACCGATGGCTAGAGGTCCAGCGAGCGCTTAAAGCATCGAGCACAGTAGTCAACTACGTGAGCAAAGCTGTGCACGTTGCAAATAAGTTCGGGAAGTACCGGATCGTCGACATCAGTAAAAGCGACATTGAGTTGTTTCAAGCGCAACTACTCAAGCAAGGCTTAGCACCCAAGACAGTGAACGATATTTTCACCGTTGTCCGCGGGGTCTGGGCCGACGCCTTCGGGGACGGAATCCTGAAGGCTAACCCGCTCGACAGGATCAGCAACGTGGGATCGGATGCGGACCTAGAACACGCTGACCCGTTCAGCCGCGCTGAGATCGAATTGATCGGCAGAGCAGATCCCGCCCGGCGCGCCGATGCCAGAATGATCGAGTTCAATTGCTGGGCCGGACTATCGCTATCCGAAGTCATCGCACTTGCCGTTGAAGATATCGACCTTGATGCCGGCCTAGTGCACGTCCGGCGGGCACTGGTAGTCGGCGAATTCAAAGTCCCCAAAGAACGCTCCAGGGTGAGGGCCATCGAACTGATAGATCCCGCGCTCGAACTGATGAGGGGGATTGTAGCCGCAGCCAAAGAAGCACCCCCCGTTGAGATCACGGTGATCCAGCGCGACAACATCTCCTCGAAGAAGATGAAAGTCAGGTTTCTTTTTCGCAGCTCCACCAGTGGATTGCTCTGGAGCGGAAAAACATTGAGCAACTGGTTTACCGCCCATCTCAAAAAGGCGGAAGTCCGCCATAGAGGCGCCAACCAGTGTCGCCACACATTTGCCAGCCAGATGCTGTCGAGTTATGTCCCAGTTGAGTGGGTGGCCCGACAGCTCGGGCATGCAGATACAACGATGGTGAGGAAACATTACGGAAGATGGATACCGAAGGACACCAAGAGCATGGCGGGTATCGTGTCGAAAATGTTGGGGTTTAGAGCGGACTAGAGCGGCATGTAGGGCATGGTTTATGCCCTAAAAATGCCCTAAACAATATGACAGAAACGAAAAAGCCCCTGTAATCTTCAACGATTACAGGGGCTTAGTCTTATTCAATAATGGCGGAGAGATAGGGATTCGAACCCTAGGTACCGGTGAAGGTACAACGGATTTCGAATCCGTCCCATTCGGCCACTCTGGCATCTCTCCAACGGCGCGCATCATAACAGCACCTTTGCCAGAAGCGAAGCCCCTGAGCAAAATTTTTCCGTGCTATCAGTCGCTTGCGTCGGTTAAAGCGGTACGCCCAGACGTTTGGCGACTTCTTCGTAGGCTTCGATAACGTCACCGAGGCCCTGGCGGAAGCGGTCTTTGTCCATTTTCTTGCGGGTATCCTTGTCCCACAGGCGGCAGCCGTCCGGGCTGAATTCGTCGCCCAGGACGATGGTGCCGTCGTGGAACACACCGAATTCAAGTTTGAAGTCGACCAACAAGAGGCCTGCATCGTCGAACAGTTTGCTCAGCACTTCGTTGACCTTGAGCGACAGTTCTTTCATGCGCACCAGTTGCTCGGCCGTGCCCCAACCGAATGCCACGACGTGGGATTCGTTGATGAACGGGTCGCCCTTGGCGTCGTCCTTGAGGAACAGTTCGAAGGTGTAAGGCTCGAGCTTGATGCCTTCTTCGACGCCCAGGCGTTTGACCAGGCTGCCGGCGGCGTAGTTACGCACGACGCACTCGACCGGGATCATGTCGAGTTTCTTCACCAGGCATTCGTTGTCGCCCAGCAGTTTGTCGAATTGGGTCGGCACGCCGGCTTCTTCGAGTTTCTGCATGATGAAGGCGTTGAACTTGTTGTTCACCATGCCTTTGCGGTCGAGCTGCTCGATGCGCTTGCCGTCGAACGCCGAGGTGTCGTTGCGAAACAGCAGGATCAAGCGGTCAGCGTCGTCGGTCTTGTAAACCGATTTGGCTTTGCCGCGGTAGAGTTCTTCACGTTTTTCCATGATGGGCTCCGCTTGCTAAGTAGGTGGGCTAGGCGATATGTCGCCAGTCGAGCCCTGAATCTTGATCGGCCAGTTGCAGCCAGTCCGGGTCGCACCCAAGGGTGTCGACAAAACATTGCCGGGCCAGCTGCGGCAGGTTGTTCTTGCTGCTCAGATGGGCCAGGACCAGGTGTTGCAGGCCTTGCCAGCCCAACTCGGACACCAGGAATGCCGCCTGGTGGTTGTTCAAATGTCCCAGTTCACCGCCTACCCGCTGCTTCAAGAAGTACGGGTAGTGACCGCGAGCCAGCATGTCACGGCAATGATTGGACTCGATCATCAACGCATCGAGGTCCCGATAGCCGTCCAGCACCTTGTTGCAATACGAACCCAGGTCGGTCAACAGGCCAAAACGCCGCTCACCGTCGCTGAACACATACTGCGTCGGCTCCTGTGCATCATGAGCTACGGCAATCACGCCGATGCTCAACGAGCCGATCTGCAATTGCTCGCCACCGGCCAGAAAAGCCGCGGGTTCAACCGGTTTGCGCATCCCGCGCAAGGTACCGCGACTGAGGTAGACCGGTAGATTGTAGCGCCGAGACAGCAAACCCACGCCATGCACGTGGTCGGCATGTTCATGGGTGACCAGAATCGCGCTCAGCTGCGTCGGGCTTACACCCAGACGCAGCAGGCGTCGCTCGGTTTCGCGCAGGGAGAAACCACAATCCACCAGAATGTACGTGTCATTACTGGCTATCAGCGTGCCATTCCCTTGGCTACCACTGCCGAGAACGGCAAAACGCATGTGATCAGCCCAGGTTGTCCTGAATCACGCTCAACACTTTGCGAGCCACTTCTGGCGGCGCAACGGTGTTGATGTTTTTCTCGACGGTGACTTGCACGGTGTCGCCCACCTTGCTCAGGCGAACCTGATAACGCTCGGCGCGGGCTTCAACTTCTTCTTTCGCCGGTTTGCTGCCAAACAGTTTGCCGAAGAAACCTGGCTCGTTGTCTTTGGTCTCGGCTTTTTCAGCGAGGTTGATGTAGTACAGGCCCAGACTGCGGTTGATGTCTTCAACCCGCCATTCGCCCTGCTCCAGCGCGCGACCGACACTCGACCAGGCGCGATCGAGGTCTTCACCGAGGTTAAGCACCACGTTGCCGCTGCCGTCCTCAGTGAGGCTGACACGGTTAGGCGTATCGAAATCACGTGCGGCCAACAGGGAGACCGAACCGCCCTTCTCGGAGATACGGCTCATGCTCGCGAGCATTTCATCGACCAGCGCGGCGTCCAGCCCGGTGTTGACCGAGCGGTTGGTGAATTCGGTATTGGCGGTACTGCCGGCAGGACGCTCGGCACTGACCACATAGACTTCACTGGTGTTGCGCTGCACACCTGGCTCGATCCGGACCCGTACCCGCAATTCGTTGTCGGACGCCGTTGTGGTGCTGCCCAGGCGTTTGGCCATCGACGCGGAGAGCTCGTCGGAGCGCTGCCACGTGGTGGTGAACTCGCCGGTCTGCGGGCGTTGTTCGTCAAGGCGGAAACCGTTGTCCTGGAAGAACTGCACGGCCACTGGCCAGACTTCCGCGGGCGGACGCTGCGCCGTGACCCAGCGCGACTCGCCGGTTTTCTGCAGGCTGTAGGCGCTGGCATCGGCGCTGGCCGTCAACGGCTGCGGACGCGGCACTTGGTATTCGCCCTTGACGCTATCGTCGGCCACGTTACGCGGGATCGGCAACAGCGGGTCGAGGCGCTTGGAAGTGCTGACATCCGGTGGCAATTGCATCGGCGCAGTCTGTTGCGCCTCCAGGTAGTCGCTGCCACGGTCGCGGAAGTAACCTTCCGGGCCCCAAAGCCACCCACAGCCACTGGTGCTGGAGATAATCAAGGCAAGTGCGGAAAGTCCGGCCATTCGCTTCATGCGTAGTACTTCCTCAATTAAACCAATACGCCGGACTGGCGCATGGCCTGCCGCAGCGGTTCGTGACAGGCAGCACTGAGCCAGGTGAGCGGCAGACGGATACCGTCCGGCATCAAGCCCATTTCGTGCAGGGCCCATTTCACGGGGATCGGGTTGGATTCGATAAACAGGGTTTTATTGAGTGGCATCAGCTTTTCGTGGATCGCCCGGGCGGTCACGGCGTCGCCACGCATGGCGGCGGCGCACAGGTCGCTCATGGCACGCGGAGCAACGTTGGCGGTCACCGAGATGTTGCCTTTGCCGCCGAGCAGCATCAGCTCGACTGCAGTTGCGTCGTCACCGGAGTACACCAGGAAGTCGCTGCTGACGCCGGCCAGGATGTCCTTGGCGCGTTGCAGATCACCCGTGGCTTCCTTGATACCGATGATATTCGGCACGGTCGACAGACGGATCACGGTCTCGGCCTGCATGTCACACGCAGTACGGCCGGGTACGTTGTAGAGAATCTGCGGAATGTCGACCGCTTCGGCGATCGCACGGAAATGCTGATACAAGCCTTCCTGGGTCGGCTTGTTGTAGTAAGGGGTTACCAGCAGGCACGCGTCGGCGCCGGCGTTTTTCGCATTGGTGGTCAGTTCGATCGCTTCACGCGTCGAATTGGCGCCGGTACCGGCGATCACCGGAATACGCCCTGCAACTTGAGCTACCACGCGACGAATCACTTCAATGTGTTCGTTCACATCGAGGGTGGCCGACTCACCTGTAGTGCCGACCGCCACGATGGCGTTGGTGCCCTCTTGCAGGTGGAAGTCCACCAGTTTGCTCAGGCTGTCCCAATCGAGACGACCCTGTGCATCCATGGGTGTGACCAGTGCCACCATACTGCCCGCAATCATGCAACCGCTCCTGCCGGAAAAAGAGAGCGGTAATGGTACTGGCGCCAAGATGCTTGTACAAGCGAAGTACTGCGCTCGCGCCATTCCCCTGAGCGATGGTTTTCGCTACCCTTCAGACTTTGATCGGTACTGATAAGCTTGTACGCCAGGTTTGAGCCTCCCTTTTCGGCCTCCGAAGCCCCGATCCTGCGTTGCCGCCCTTCGCTCTCGCCTTACTGGAGCTCGTCGCAACCTCTGGTTCAGGGTTTCCGAATTCGTATCCGGACGCTTGCTCCCCGCGCTCGGGCCGGTAAAAGTATCGACCGCTCATCGTTTTAGGAATGCTGCATGTCCACCCCCACAGTCCGCGAACAATTCCTTGTCATCAGTGCCCTCGGCGCCAACCCCATGGAGCTGACTAACGTCCTGTGCCGCGCCAGCCATGAAAATCGCTGTGCCGTGGTGACCTCCCGCCTGACTCGCCACGGCGAATGCAGTGCGCTGGTCCTGCAGATTTCCGGCACCTGGGACGCGTTGGCGCGCCTCGAGGCCGGCTTGCCCTCTCTGGCCAAGAAACATGCCTTCACGGTCAACGTGGTGCGTAGCGCCGCGCTGGAAAATCGCCCTGAGGCGCTGCCTTATGTGGCGTATGTCAGTTCGGCCTATCGCTCGGACATCGTCAACGAGCTGTGCCAGTTTTTCATCGACCATAACGTCGAGCTGGAGAACCTGACCTGCGACACCTATCAGGCACCACAGACCGGCGGCACCATGCTCAATGCGACCTTCACCGTGACCCTGCCGGCCGGCGTGCAGATCAGCTGGCTGCGCGACCAGTTCCTGGATTTCGCCGACGCGCTGAACCTCGACGCGCTGATCGAACCGTGGCGCCCACAGAACCCAATGTAAGGAAGCTTTCATGGCCGTTGCCATCGACCAACCTGTCGCCGACTTCGAAGCGCCTGCCACCAGCGGGCAATCCGTCAGCCTCGCCGGGCTCAAGGGCAAGCAAGTGGTGATCTACTTCTATCCGAAGGACAGCACCCCTGGCTGCACCACCGAAGGCCAGGGCTTTCGTGATCAGTACGCGGAATTCAAGGCAGCCAACACCGAAGTCTTCGGCCTATCGCGCGACAGCCTTAAGTCCCACGAGAACTTCAAGTGCAAGCAGGAGTTTCCCTTCGAGCTGATCAGCGACAAGGATGAAGCCATCTGCCAGCTGTTTGATGTGATCAAGCTGAAGAAGCTCTACGGCAAGGAATACATGGGCGTCGACCGCAGCACCTTCCTGATCGACAAGGATGGCATCCTGCGTCAGGAATGGCGCGGCGTGAAAGTACCGGGGCATGTGGATGCGGTGCTGGCTGCGGCTCAGGCCGTGAACAAGGCCTGATCCGAATAAGCGGCGCCCCAAAAAGATCGCAGCCTGCGGCAGCTCCTACGCCGACCGGATCAACCCGATGGACGAGCGGACGCAAATCCGTAGGAGCTGCCGAGCGAAGCGAGGCTGCGATCTTTTGAACGACACCACCGATTTTCTGCCTGACAATGACATCTACAACAACGGCGCCACCATCGGCTCCTTGCGCGGCCAGGCATCCAGTACTGCCTTGAACAGGGTCGCCAGCGGAATCGCAAAGAATATCCCCCAGAAGCCCCACAGCCCGCCAAACAACAGCACCGCGCAGATGATCGCCACCGGATGCAGGTTGACTGCCTCGGAGAACAGCAGCGGCACCAGTACGTTGCCATCCAGCGTCTGGATGATTCCGTAGACCGCCATCAGATAGATGAACTGATCACTCCAGCCCCACTGGAACAGCGCAATCAGTAGCACCGGCACGGTGACCACCACCGCCCCGACGTACGGCACCACCACCGAAACCCCGACCAACAACGCGAGCAATGCCGAGTAGTTCAGGCCCAGCGCGACAAAGGCAATGTACGTCACCCCGCCGCAAATGAAGATCTCGATCACCTTGCCGCGAATGTAGTTGGCGATCTGGCGGTTCATTTCCTGCGCAACCCGGGTAATCAATGCGCGTTCACGAGGCAGATAACCTCGGACCCATTGCCCGATCATTTCCCGGTCCTTGAGGAAGAAAAACACCAGGATCGGTACCAGCACCAGGTAGATCATGATGTTGACCAGCAACGGCAGGCTGGACAGCGAGAACGTCAGCGCCCATTGGCCGAACTTGCCGATTTCACCGCGTGCCACTTCGATCGCCTGCAACACCTGCTCATCGGACACCAGGTGCGGATAACGCTCCGGCAGCAGCAACAGCAAGGATTGCCACTTGACGAGCATGCCCGGCAATTCGTTGAACAAGGTGATCAACTGATGCCAGAGCAACGGCACCACCACCACGATGAACACCATCAAAACACCCATGAACAAGGCGAACACCAGGCCAACCGCTGCGCCACCGGGCAAGCGCAGGCGCTCAAGGGTGCTCACCAGCCCCTGCATCAGATAGGCCAGGACCATCCCCGCCAGGACCGGCGCGAGCATCCCACCCAGGGTCAGCACCGCGGTAAAAGCCAGGAACAGGAGAACGGCCAGTACCACCGCCTCCTCGTCGGAGAAATAGCGCTGAATCCAGTCGCGTAACACCTTGAACATCAATAATCCTTATATAGCGGCCAGGCAGAACTCAGGCTTTGCGCAACCAGTAGCGATAGACGCCTGCTTCATCTTCTTCGTGAAGCAGGGTATGACCGGCCAAACGGGCAAAGGTGCGAAAATCGCGCTGAGAACCAGCGTCCGTGGCAATTACCTTGAGTACCGCACCGCTGGGCAGGCGATTGAGTTCCAGCTTGGCCTTGAGCAATGGCAGCGGGCAGTTCAAACCACTGGCGTCCAGTTCGGCGTCGTACTCTACAGCTTCGGTCATTGCTTCACTCCGTGCGGGTGTTAGAGCTGCCTAGAATATCTGGTCCCGGGCCAAGTGTCCGGCTACAGTAAGCTCTTTGTCGACTAAGGCTTTGTGCATGACTTTTTTGCGCCCTACCCTGCTGACGCTCGCTTGCCTGCTCGCCTCACCGGGCTTCGCCGACGACCTGCCGTCACTCGGCGACGCCAGTTCTGCCATCGTCTCGCCGCAACAGGAACACCAATTGGGCCGTGCCTGGCTGGCGCTGTTGCGCAGCCAGGTGTCTCAGCTCAACGACCCGCAACTCAAGGATTACGTCGAAACCAGCGTCTATAAATTGGTAGAGACCAGCCAACTCAACGATCGGCGCCTGGAATTCATTCTGATCAACAGCCCGCAACTCAACGCCTTTGCGGCGCCGGGCGGAATTGTCGGAGTCAATGGCGGGCTGTTCCTCAGCGCTCAGACCGAAGGCGAATACGCCTCGGTACTGGCTCACGAATTGGCTCACTTGTCGCAACGCCACTTTGCTCGCGGCGTAGAAGCCCAGCAGCGCATGCAGGTGCCGATGATGGCCGCGTTACTGGCAGGGATCGTAATCGCCGCCGCCGGCGCCGGTGACGCAGGCATCGCCGCGATCGCCGGTACTCAGGCCGCCGCGATTCAGGAACAACGGCGTTTCTCGCGACAGAACGAGCAAGAAGCCGACCGGATCGGCATTCTCAACCTGGAAAAAGCCGGTTACAACCCGCGCTCCATGCCAACCATGTTCGAACGGTTGATGCGCCAGTACCGCTTCGACGCCAAGCCACCAGAATTCCTGCTGACTCACCCAGTCACCGAATCGCGGATCGCCGACACCCGCAACCGCGCTGAACAAGCCAGGCCGGGCGGCACCGAAGACAGCCTGCGCTATCAGCTGATTCGTGCACGGGTCCAGCTGGTCTATGAAGAAACCCCTGGCCTGGGTGCCAAACGCTTTCGCGCCCAGCTCGATGAAAATCCGAAGGACGACATCGCGCGCTACGGCTTGGCGATCGCCCAGATCAAGGGCGGACAATTGAATGAGGCTCGCGAGAACCTCAAGCAGCTGCTGGCCAAGTCACCGAATGACATCACCTATAACCTGGCGCAGGTCGACCTGGACATCACCAACAATCGCCTGCCGGATGCCCAGTCGCGGGTGGATCGGATGCTGACGCAATATCCCGGCAACTACCCGCTGAACGATGTGCGAGTCGACTTGCTGCTCAAGCAGAACCGCCCCGCCGATGCTGAGAAAGCGCTCGATAATCTGCTCAAGAGTCGCCCGGATGATCCGGATGTCTGGTACATGGTGGCGGAAACCCGCGGGCTGTCCGGCAATATCATCGGCCTGCATCAGGCCCGGGCCGAATACTTCGCGCTGGTCGGCGACTATCGTCAGGCCCTCCAGCAACTCGATTTCGCCAAGCGCCGGGCCGGCACCAACTTCCCGCTGTCTTCAAGAATCGATGCGCGGCAGCGGGAGTTGATGGAGCAGGAGCAAATAGTCAAAGACATGATGCGTTGAGTGTTGTGGGAGCGTGGCTTACCACGATATCGAGGCTGTACCGGGTTGGTGTAGGAGCTGCCGCAGGTTCGGGCCGCGTTCGGACGATCTTTTCGAGCCACCCGAACCTTGACTGACTCGCGTCAAAGCCCACAAAAAAGCCCGTCTCTTTCGAGACGGGCTTTTTAATGTCGCAAATAAACAGTTACCCGGTTATTCCGCCAGTTTGAAGGTGATGAAGCTGGCCCGACCCTGACGCAGAACGCGCATCGATACCGAACGATTCTTCGGCAACGCCTTGGCGATCTCGGTGAAGTTCTTGGTCGAAGTGATCGCCTGATTGTTCAGGTGAGTGATCACATCGCCCGGCTGCAGGCCGATCAAGGCAGCAGGACCGTCCTGAATTTCCTTGATGACAACGCCACCCTTGAGGTCGTTGGCCTTCTTCTGTTCTTCGGTCAGTTCAGCCACCGCAACACCCAGACGGTTACTGCTGCGCTCGACGCCGGATTTAGGCAGGGCGTCCAGTTCTTTGCCTTCTTCCGGAATTGCGCCGACGGTCAGCTCGACGCTTTTACGTTTACCCTCACGGATGACTTCGAGATTGGCCTTGGCGCCGGCCTTGAGTGCACCCACCAGGTGCGGCAGATCCGCAGACATGACGATCGGTTGATCATTCATGCTCAGGATCACGTCACCCACTTGCAGACCGCCCTTGGCTGCCGGACCGTCATCCTGGATCTGCGCCACCAGCGCACCGGCCGGCTTCTCCAGACCGAAGGACTCGGCCAGGTCTTTACTCACTTCCTGGATCACCACACCCAGCCAGCCGCGGCTGACTTTGCCGCCGCTCTTCAACTGATTGGAAACGTCCATCGCCACATCGATCGGAATGGCGAACGACACGCCCATGAAACCGCCGGAACGGGTATAGATCTGCGAGTTGATGCCGACCACTTCACCCGCCAGGTTGAACAGCGGACCGCCGGAGTTGCCCGGGTTGATCGGCACGTCGGTCTGGATGAACGGCACATAGTTTTCATTCGGCAGGCTACGACCGATGGCGCTGATGATGCCCTGGGTCACGGTATGGTCGAAACCAAACGGCGAGCCGATTGCCACTACCCACTGCCCGGCTTTCAGGTCCTGGGATTTGCCCAGTTTCAGCACCGGCAGGTCCTTGCCTTCGATTTTCAACAGCGCCACGTCGGAACGTGGGTCAGTGCCGATCAACCTGGCCTTCAATTCACTGCGATCGGCAAGACGCACGATGATTTCATCGGCATCGGCGATCACATGGTTGTTGGTCAGGATGTAGCCGTCATTCGAGATAATGAAACCCGAGCCCAAGGATTGAGCTTCGCGTTGACGATCACGGGGCGAACGTGGCTGCGGGGGCATACCGCGCTCGAAAAACTCCCGCAACATCGGCGGCAGGCCTTCCAGATCAGGCATCTGAGAACCTGAGACCTTGCGATCGGGCAGTTTTTGCGTGGTGCTGATATTAACTACCGCGGGCGAGGCTTGTTCGACCAATTGCGTGAAGTCCGGCAGCTCAGCCGCCTGGGCGGCGAGCGTCTGACCGAGCAACAACACGGTGGCGACAATGGATAAATAAGACTTCAAGCATGGAATCGACATACGGCTCCCGTTACGACGAGCATGGTTAAGCGATATGGAGCAAGAACACCGAGGAAATATACGCCGGTACTTTTGTTCCGGAAACAACAAACAAGGCCAGAGCCGAGGGACTCTGACCTATAAAAAAATTCCGGGTTTTTTGCAAATTGAAATGCTCACCAAACATTTCGCCAGCTCAATCGAGCGCTCAATTGTGGAGTCGGCATTGACGACCTCTTGCACAACCGACAAGCGTTTTGGTGAGCATTAATTCAACAGCTCACTGCTTGGACGCAGTGGCATCGTTGCGCATCGAAAGCGCAATCCGTTCAGCAGTGCCAATCGGAATTTCACCGACCACGGTCACCATCACCACACCTTGCGCGGTGGTCAGGCGCCGCGAGACCGCGGCAGTCGGCCCCAACTGCGTTCGAGTATCGGTGACCACCTCACCGTTCAAAGGCTCGAGGAACACCGAGAACCGCGCCAGGCCATCGTCATACATCAGACTATTGACCAGGGTCTTGGTCTCCGAATCCCTGTGTGCAGAGCTACTGGTCAGTTCAAACCCTGGCGGTAGCCATTCGGAATGCCAGACCTGGGTAACCTTCACCGCGGCAGCCTTGTCACTGTCCAGGGCTAATGGCTTGCACTCGGCACTGGCCTGCAGTTGATTGTCGCTGGGCACGTCGGCTGTATTGAGCTGGGTAAACTGGAAGCGTTCAAGCAACTGACCCTTGTCATTCAACAGCAATGACTTCAACGGCAGACCCGTTTCACGGTCCAGGTGCAGTTCAAACCCGTATCGATGCTGATCGCGAGGCTTCAGCGAGACAATCACCGCCGTTCGACCGGCCACGCGCGACTTGCCGATAACGGCAAGGTCATACCAATTCTTGAGCTTTTGAGGATCCATTGTGCGAGAGGAGGAGCTGGGGGTATCCCCAAGCCCTGCTATCAGAGTGCCGCTGACGCATTGAGTATGCCCATCAATGCGCACGACTTCCTGAGCCGAGCCGTCGAGCTGAAGCAAACGCTCGCGGACCTTGCCATCCTGGACGCGATGCCAGATGTTATGGGTAGAAAAACTACCGTTACGCTCGTAGACGAAAGTACCGTGGAAACTTTGCTGTTGCTCGGCCTGGCCCAGACGGGTCAACCAGTCCTGGGCTTCGTCGGCATGGGCTGGAACAATGAACCAGCCACCGAGCAGAAGCGTAAGTAGAGGTATGGCGCGCATGATCCTCCTTAATTAGCGATTTTCCAGGCTTGCCGCACGGGCATAAGGCAGAGCGCTTTCAGTGCCTTTGAGTGCAGCTTGTTGCGCATGTTGGCGCAAGTAACCTGGCAAACGCTGATTGTGCCAGCCTGGCTGAGCTTGAAGTACGCCGTTGGCCATAGGACCAGTGGCTTCCGAACCCTCACTATAGCCTGCCAACACAGCCGGACCCTTGACTTGTGGAACAGCCAGGCCTGGTTGAGCCGATTGCTGAGCCAGTTCGACGCCGGCGATCTCATCCTGGTTGTACAGACGCACACCGGCCAGTACTGCAACAGTCACCGAAGCGGCAACCGCCAGACGACCGAGGCTGCGCCATGGACCGCGTGTTGCCTTGGCAGGCACGGCTTCGTCAGCCAGAGCGGCAGAAACGGCCGCAGCGATGTCCAGACGAGGGAGCAACAAATCTTTGTGCATGACCGCACGAGCGACTTGGTAGCGAGCCCAGGTATCACGGGTTTCCACATCGTCAAAGGCATTCAATACCCGACGTAATTCAAGTTCGTCCGCTTCGTTATCCATCACTGCGGACAGCGATTCCTGCAGGGCTTCACGACTCATGGCGGTTTCCTCTCTTGGCTGTCGCCGCTGTCTCGGTTAATCCTGCAACAATGGCTGCAGGGCTTTATCGATGGCTTCCCGAGCGCGGAAAATCCGGGAGCGCACGGTACCCACCGGACACTGCATGACGCTCGCAATGTCCTCGTAACTCAGACCATCGAATTCACGTAAAGTTAAGGCCGTACGTAAATCTTCTGGCAGTTGCTGAATGGTTCGATGGACGGTGCCTTCGATCTCATCCCGCAGCAATGCACGCTCTGGTGACTCGAGATCCTTGAGGCCATGATCGCCGTCGTAAAACTCCGCATCTTCAGAACTGACATCGCTATCCGGCGGCCGGCGGCCGCGTGAAACCAGATAGTTCTTCGCCGTATTGATGGCGATGCGGTACAGCCACGTATAAAACGCACTGTCGCCGCGAAAATTACCAAGTGCACGGTATGCCTTGATAAAGGCTTCCTGTGCGACATCCTGGGCTTCATGGGTGTCGTGCACGAAACGCACGATCAACCCGAGAATTTTGTGCTGATATTTCAGCACTAACAGATCGAAAGCTCGCTTGTCGCCACGCTGAACGCGCTCTACAAGCTGCTGATCCTCTTCCTGGGTTAGCATGAACACTCCTCGTTAAACCCGCAGGAGGCTTGCATTCCCAATCGATCAACCTTGCAAACATAGACTCGGGCTTTTCGCAAAAGTTCTCCCCCTCCAAGCAAGTTTCCTGCGCGCTCTGATTTGGCACGCACGAAAAGCGCAGCTCGGACAAAAAGCCGGCTGCGCGAATAATCTTGTCGTCGAATTCAGCTGCAAGGACTGGTATGCCGGTCCCGCATGATTTCGACGCTGCCCCCTTCCTTCGGGCAACCTTCTATTGAGCCTGTCGGATCAGCAAAAGTTCCCATTATTTATAGCCTTGCGGTACGTATAGTGTGAAATCAAGAAGAGAAAAGAGTTGGTTCGTCCTCGATACAGTCGTGTAATCGTCGATTTAACTGGTAAATCGACCGGCGCCTGCTCAAGCTGAGAACATCCTTTCAGCCACAGTAGTCTCACAATGCCACGACTGCCTGGCTATTGTGCCGATCCACCCCTCTATATACTAGTGGGCTGTGTGGCTGCCTGACTCGCCGATCCAGGTGTCTTGCGCCAACCCCGACCCGGGTCGCATTGAGCGGAATCCTGAAATGAGCCAACAGTTTCAACACGATGTTCTGGTGATTGGCAGCGGCGCTGCCGGTTTGAGCCTTGCGCTGACCTTGCCCGGTCACCTGCGCATTGCCGTACTGAGCAAGGGCAACCTCGCCAACGGCTCGACTTTCTGGGCCCAGGGCGGTGTTGCCGCCGTATTGGATGACACCGACACCATTGAGTCCCATGTCGATGACACCCTCAATGCCGGTGGCGGCCTGTGCCATGAAGATGCAGTGCGCTTTACCGTCGAGCATAGCCGCGAGGCCATTCAGTGGCTGATCGATCAGGGCGTGCCCTTCACCCGCGACGAACAATCCGGCACCGAAGACGGCGGATTCGAGTTCCACCTGACCCGCGAAGGCGGTCACAGTCACCGGCGCATTATCCATGCCGCCGATGCCACCGGCGCGGCCATTTTCAAGACGTTGCTGGACCAGGCAAAACAACGGCCGAATATCGAACTGCTGGAACAGCGGGTCGCCGTCGATCTGATCACCAAAAAACGCCTGGGCCTGAAGGGCGATCGCTGCCTCGGCGCCTACGTACTCAACCGCGGCACCGGCGAAGTCGACACTTACGGGGCACGATTCACCATCCTGGCCTCCGGTGGCGCGGCGAAAGTCTATCTCTATACCAGCAACCCCGACGGAGCGTGCGGTGATGGCATCGCCATGGCCTGGCGTTCGGGTTGCCGGGTGGCGAACCTGGAATTCAACCAGTTCCACCCAACCTGCCTGTATCACCCGCAAGCCAAGAGCTTTCTGATCACCGAGGCCCTGCGTGGTGAAGGTGCGCACCTGAAGCTGCCCAACGGCGAACGCTTCATGCAGCGCTTCGACCCTCGAGCCGAACTGGCGCCGCGGGACATCGTCGCCCGCGCCATCGACCATGAGATGAAACGCCTGGGCGTTGATTGTGTGTACCTGGACATCAGCCACAAACCGGAAGCGTTCATCAAGAGCCACTTTCCGACCGTGTATGAGCGCTGCCTGGAATTTTCCATCGACATCACCAAACAGCCGATCCCGGTTGTTCCGGCGGCGCACTATACCTGCGGCGGGGTGATGGTCGATCAACAGGGTCGTACCGATGTGCCAGGTCTGTACGCAATCGGCGAAACCAGCTTCACCGGCCTGCACGGCGCCAACCGCATGGCCAGCAACTCGTTGCTGGAGTGTTTCGTCTATGCCCGCTCGGCAGCGGCAGACATTCTTGAGCAACTGCCGCATATTCGGGACTCTCTCGCCCTGCCCGCCTGGGATGCCAGCCAGGTTACCGATTCCGACGAAGACGTGATCATTGCGCACAACTGGGATGAGTTACGCCGTTTCATGTGGGACTACGTCGGGATCGTGCGCACCAACAAGCGCCTGCAACGGGCCGAGCATCGGGTGCGCCTGCTGCTGGATGAGATCGATGAGTTCTATAGCAACTATAAAGTCAGCCGCGATTTGATCGAGTTGCGCAACCTGGCCCAGGTTGCCGAGCTGATGATTCGCTCAGCCATGGAGCGCAAGGAAAGCCGCGGCCTGCACTACACCCTCGATTACCCGGACATGCTGCCGGTCGCCCTCGACACTATTCTGGTGCCGCCCACCTACGCCGACTGAACTTGAGTCGAACCCGCAGGCGTCGGTGCACATCCGCCGTCTGCGAGTCATGTGGCACGCAGATCGCCCGCACCCGCCGCTCACCACGCAGACGAAAGCGCAACACCACGATCAGCGGCAAGGCCAGGCTGTCGGGGCGCAGCTGCACCGGCTGCCAGCCATGGGCGACACTCCACAGTTGCCAGCCGTCGGCATCCCGGCGCAAACCGCGCAAAGACGAAGGATGAGTCAACAGAATCTGCCGAGGCAGCGCCCACAGGCCATGGGTCAGGCACAAGGCAACCCCGGGCAGGCTCGCCCAGATCGGTATGGATAGCAGCCACAGCGAACCCAGCGCGAACAGCTGGGCCAGGAGATAAGCCGCCAGCAACTGCCTTGAGGCATGCCAGCGGCATTCGAAATGATTACTTGGGCTGGACACGATCCAGAATCATTCGGACCATGCGCTGCAGCTCAGGATCTTCCGATTCGGCGCGTTCCATGAACCAGCCGAACATGTCCTGATCTTCGCATTCGAGCAGCCGGGTGTAGCATTCGCGGTCTATGGCATTCAGGTGTGGATAGACCTCTTTCACGAATGGCACCAGCAATACGTCCAGCTCAAGCATGCCGCGGCGGCTGTGCCAATAGAGGCGATTCAGTTCAACATCTTCGACCATGGAGCGCTCCTCAAATAGAGCGCAAGTATACAGCCCGAGGCGCAGACGAACACTCGGCGTTGGTCGGCCATCCGCTATCCTTTGTTAACTACCCATTTCAAGGGCGCCCCCTTATGATGTCCTCCAGACTTTTTGACCTGCGATGACCCATGGCTGATTCTGCTTTTTTCTGCACCTTGTCTCATGAAGGCGTTCTCGCCGTTCGTGGCCCGGACGCCAGCAAGTTCCTTCAGGGGCAACTGACCTGCAACCTCAATTACCTGAGCGACACCCAGGCCAGCTTGGGTGCCCGTTGTACTCAGAAAGGTCGCATGCAGTCGAGCTTTCGCATCCTGGCGCAAGGCGATGGCTACCTGCTGGCGATGGTCACCGAGCTGCTGGAGCCGCAACTGGCCGACCTGAAAAAGTACGCGGTGTTCTCCAAATCGAAATTGACTGACGAAAGTGCTGCCTGGGTTCGCTTCGGCCTCGGCCAGGCGGATGCCGCACTGAGCGCGCTGGGGCTTGAGCTGCCAGCGGAAACCGATGCCGTAGTACGCGCCAATGGCCTGATCGCGATTCGCGTATCCCCTGACAGAGCCGAGCTCTGGGCGGCGGCAGATCAAGCCCAAACCCTGCGCGACCAATTGTCCGCGCAACTGGTCGAGGGCGATCTGAATCAGTGGCTGCTGGGGCAGGTTCGCGCGGGCATTGGCCAGGTCATGGCCACTACCCGCGAATTGTTCATCCCGCAGATGCTCAACCTGCAAGCCGTCGGCGGCGTGAGCTTCAAGAAAGGCTGCTACACCGGCCAGGAAATCGTCGCGCGCATGCAGTACCTGGGCAAACTCAAGCGTCGGCTGTATCGACTGCAACTGGACGCCAGCGAACTGCCAGAGCCCGGTGCCCAGTTGTTTTCCCCGACCCACGGCAGTTCCATCGGCGAAGTGGTGATTGCCGCCCAGGCCGGGCAAGGCATTGAACTGCTGGCCGTGCTGCAAGCCGAAGCGGCTGAAGGTGGCATCATCCATCTTGGCGCGCTAGAGGGGCCTGCCCTGCAACTGCTCGATCTGCCTTACCAGCTGGACCGTGATCGCGAAATCCAGCGTTAATTGCAGCACCCTTTTGCACCACCCAAGGGTCTGTTGACGTTTGGTGACGACCGCGACGGGTCAACAGACCCTAGAGAACAGAAATGAGCGAGCTGGCGGAAAAAGTCCAACAGGATTTGGTTAAGGCCATCTATAACGATGACCTGGTTCTGCCAACGTTACCGGAAGTGGCCCTGAGGATTCGCCAGGCCGCTGAAGATCCGGACATCAGCGTCAGCACCCTGAGCAAGGTGATTGGCCGCGATACCGCGCTGTCGGCGCGCCTGATCAAAGTGGTCAACAGTCCGTTGCTGCGGGCGGCCCAGGAAGTGACCGACCTGCATACCGCGGTCAACCGGCTGGGCGTCAACTACAGCAGCAACCTCGCCATCGGCCTGGTCATGGAGCAGATTTTCCATGCCCGCTCGGAGGTAGTGGAACAGAAAATGCGCGAAGTCTGGCGCAACAGCCTGGAGGTGGCCGGGGTCAGTTATGCCCTGTGCCGCAGCCATACCCAATTGAAACCGGATCAAGCGGCGCTCGGCGGACTGGTGCACCAGATCGGTGTACTGCCGATCCTGACCTACGCCGAAGATCACTATGAGCTGCTCTCGGACCCGATCAGCCTCAACCATGTGATCGAACACATTCATCCATTGCTTGGCGACAAGCTGCTCAGCGTCTGGGAGTTTCCGGAAATGCTGGTGAAGTTGCCCGGACAATACCTGGACTTCCAGCGCCAGTCAGAGCAGCTCGACTATGTCGATCTGGTGCAGATCGCGACGCTGTACTGCCATAAAAATACCGGGCACCCGCTGGCCAGGATCGACGTTATCAACGTGCCGGCCGTCAAAAAGCTCGGCATTGACCCCGAAAACAAAGTGATGTGCAGCGATCTGGAAGAGGCGCGGTCGATGTTTTATTAACACCGGACTTTTGCATCAAGGCTTCTGTCGATTTCGCGGGCAAGCCCGCTCCCACAGGTCTTGCACAATCCTTGTGGGGAGCGGGCTTGCCCGCGAAGAGGCCCTCACTAATACCGTAAAACCTCAGTCCTCCCTTGCAACAAAACTCACCCGCACCTTCAACCCTGCCTGCGCGCCATCGTGCAGGCTGATCTGTGCCAGATGGGCGCGGCAGATTTCCCCGACAATCGCCAGGCCCAGGCCTGAACCCGCACCCTGCCGGCTGCTTCGGTAAAAACGCTCGAACACCCGATCACGCTCCCCCTGAGGAATCCCCGGCCCGTCATCTTCGACCTCGAGCACCGCCGGGGCTGTCACCCGCAGGATCACATTGCCGCCCGGCGGGGTATGGGCCAAGGCGTTATCCACCAGGTTGCTCAAGAGCTCATTGAGCAAGGTCGGCTCGCCCCGCAACCACACCGGTTCATCCGCCTCGAGCGCCAAGGCAACGCCACGGGCGTGAGCCAGCGGCGCCATCGCCATCCCCAATTCACGGGCCAATTGGCTGAGGTCGAGCAATTGCGCGCCGCCTTCGGCAATCGCCCGGGCACCGTTTTCGATTCGGGCCAGCGAGAGTAATTGGTTGGCCAGATTAGTCAGCCGGTCGGTGCCCTGGGCGGCGCTTTCCAGTGTGCTGCGCCAGGTCCCGGGTTCCGTCGCGCGCAGACCCAACTCCAGCCGCGCCTTGAGCGCCGCCAATGGCGTGCGCAGCTCATGGGCAGCATCGGCAATGAACTGCGCCTGACGCTCGAACTGCCCGCGCAAGCGCTCGGTAAAATGGTTCAGCGCACGCACCAGCGGCCACAGCTCGTGTTGCACCTCCACCAGCGGCAGAGGCCGTAAATCATCCGGCTGGCGCTCTTCCACCGCCGTGCGCAAGCGCTCCAGCGGCCGCAACGCCGCGCTGACCGCAAACCACACCAGCATCAGGGCGCCGATCGCCAGCATGCCCAGGCGCAGTAAGGTATCGGCCGCCAGACTGCGGGCCATACTGACCCGTGCCTCGTCCGTCTCCGCCACACGAATTTCCGCCATGCCGTTCATATTCGGCTCGCTGACAGCCTTGAGCAGGCTCACCACCCGCACGTTCTGCCCTTGGTATTTGGCGTTATAAAAACGCGCCAGCGCCGGATAATCATCAGTGCGCGGCGTACCGGGCGGCGGCCCGGGCAGGTTTTCGTAGCCGGAAATCAGCTTCTGGTGAATGTCGTTGACCTGGTAATAAATCCGCCCGGCGCTGTCGTAGGCAAAGGTGTCGAGCGCGACATAGGGCACATCGGCGCTGAGGCTGCCGTCGCGCTGGGACAGGCCGGCGGCAATGGTTCGCGCCGAGGCCAGCAAGGTTCGGTCATAGGCGGTGTCGGCGGCTTCCCGACCATTCCAGTAAGCGCTCAAACCACTGGCCAGCATCAATACCACCAGCAGCAGCGCGAGGTTCCACAGCAATCGCCAACGCAGACTGCTGGGCTTATGCATCGCGGGTTTCCAGCAAGTAGCCAAGCCCTCTGAAGGTGACGATTGCCACCGACTGACCATCGAGTTTCTTGCGCAGGCGGTGGACGTAGATTTCGATCGCATCGGGGCTGGCCTCTTCGTCGAGGCCAAACACCTGGGAGGCCAGTTGCTCTTTGCTCATCACCCGACCGGGCCTGGCGATCAAGGCTTCAAGCACCGCCTGCTCACGGGAGGTCAGCGTGAGCAAGTCATCACCCAGGGTGAAGCGTCGGGTGTCCAGGTCATACACCAGGCCCCCGCAACGCTGCTGCCGCTCGCCGCCGAGCACACTGCGACGCAGCAGTGCCTTGACCCGCGCTTCCAGCTCAGTGAGTTCGAAGGGTTTGGCCAGGTAATCGTCGGCACCGAGGTTGAGCCCATGGACCCGATCCTTGACGTCGCTGCGGGCAGTCAACATCAGCACCGGCAGGTTTTTCCCGCGCCCGCGCAATCGCGCCAGCACCTCGAAACCATCCATGCGCGGCAAGCCGACGTCGAGGATAACCACCGCGTATTCCTCGCTGCTCAGGGCCAGGTCGGCGGCCACCCCATCGTGCAGCACATCGACGGTCAGGCCGGTGCTTTTCAGCGCCTGGGCGACACTTTCGGCCAGCTGCAGATGGTCTTCGACGAGAAGAACACGCATGGATTTGTACCTCGTTCAGGGATGGACGACGCCACTCTTTGGCGCGGAGTTTACAGCCGCATCCGTCGCTGTGAAGCCTGGAAATATTCAAAGTCTGTTGAAAGGTTAGCGAAAGGTTGGCCCGTTAGAGTCCAGCTACGGACAGTTTCGACTGCCGTGACCATTTGAAGGGTAGTGACCGAAAAACGCCTCGAAGCGTTTTCGCCAATAAGAACAATAACGGAGTATTTCACCATGCTGTCCATGCAGCCACAGGCTCGCCCGCCTGCCCGCTTATCCCGCCTCAGCCAGACCGCCCTTGCCAGCGCCACCGCCCTCGCGAGCTTTTCGCCGCTCAGCCACGCCGCCTTCTTCGAAGACAGTAGCGCCACGCTGGAAACCCGCAACATGTATTTCAACCGCGATTTTCGCGATGGCACCAGCGCCCAGCAATCCAAACGTGACGAATGGGCCCAGGGCTTCATGCTCAACCTGCAATCGGGTTACACCGAGGGGGCTGTAGGCTTCGGCGTCGACGCGCTGGGCATGCTCGGCGTCAAGCTCGACTCCAGCCCCGACCGCACCGGCACCGGCCTGTTGCCGACCCACGATGACGGGCGTGCCGCCGACGAGTACTCCAAGCTCGGCCTGACCGGCAAGGTGAAGATCTCCGCCACCGAGCTGAAGATCGGCAGCCTGATCCCGGAGTTGCCGATCCTCAAGGCCAACGATGGGCGCATCCTGCCGCAGACCTTCGAGGGCGGTCTGCTGACCTCCAAAGAATTCAAGAACCTGACCTTTACCGGCGGGCGTCTGAACAAGGCCAAGGATCGCGATGACAGCAATTACGAGGAGATCGCCCTCAACAACAAGAACGGCCGCTTCGTATCCGGTGCGACCGGCGAGCATTTCGATTTCGGCGGCCTGGATTACACGTTCACCGACAAGATCACCGGCAGCTACCACTATGCCCAACTCGATGACGTCTATAACCAGCATTTCCTTGGCGTCGTCGCCTCGCAACCCTTCGGTCCCGGTACGTTCGCCACCGACCTGCGCCTGGCCATCAGTGACGACCAGGGCGCGGCCCGTGGCGGCAACATCGACAACAAATCCCTTAACGGCCTGGTCAGTTATGCCTTGAACGGGCATAAACTCAGCGCCGGTTATCAGCACATGTCCGGCGACAGCGCCTTCCCCTATGTCGATGGCAGCGATCCGTACCTGGTCAACTTCGTGCAGATCAACGACTTCGCCGAAGCCGAAGAACGCTCCTGGCAAGCCCGTTACGATTATGACTTCGTCAAGCTCGGCATTCCCGGTCTGAGTTTCATGAGCCGTTACATCAGCGGTGACAACATCAAGCTGAAAAACGGTGACTCGGGCAAAGAGTGGGAGCGTAACAGCGAGATCAAATATGTCGTGCAAAGCGGCACCCTCAAGGACGTTGCGGTGCGCCTGCGCAATGCCACCTACCGCTCCAACTACTCGGCCCGCGACGCGGATGAAGTGCGTTTGCTGGTCAGCTATAGCGTTGCCCTTTGGTAATTGATTCGATCGCCAAGGGCAGAAGATCGCAGCCTGCGGCAGCTCCAACCAAAACAAAAATTTCTCTGGAGACCACAATGAATTTATCACTGCGTAAAGTTGCTCTAGCCGCCAGCTGCCTACTGTTTGCCGGCCAATTACTTGCCGAGCCAAAGCGCCCGGAATGCATCGCCCCGGCCTCGCCGGGCGGCGGTTTCGACCTGACCTGCAAACTGGTGCAAAGCGCGCTGGTCAACGAAAAACTGCTGAGCAAACCGATGCGCGTGACCTACATGCCCGGCGGAGTCGGTGCGGTGGCTTACAACGCGGTGGTCGCTCAGCGTCCGGCCGATGCCGGCACCCTGGTGGCCTGGTCCAGCGGTTCGCTGCTGAACCTGGCCCAAGGCAAGTTCGGCCGCTTCGATGAGAGCGCCGTGCGCTGGCTGGCAGCAGTCGGCACCAGCTATGGCGCCATCGCCGTGAAAAGCGACTCGCCCTACAAAAACCTCGACGATCTGGTCCAGGCGTTGAAGAAAGATCCGAGCAAAGTGGTGATCGGCTCCGGCGGCACCGTCGGCAGCCAGGACTGGATGCAGACCGCGCTGATCGCCAAGGCCGCCGGGATCAACCCGCGCGACCTGCGCTATGTCGCCCTCGAAGGCGGCGGTGAAATCGCCACCGCCCTGCTTGGCGGCCACATCCAGGTCGGCAGTACCGACATCTCCGACTCCATGCCGCACATCCAGAGCGGTGACATGCGCCTGCTCGCAGTGTTCTCCGACAAGCGTCTGGACGAGCCGGAAATGAAAGACATCCCGACCGCCAGGGAACAGGGCTACGACATCGTCTGGCCGGTGGTGCGTGGTTTCTACCTGGGGCCAAAGGTCAGCGACGAAGACTACGCCTGGTGGAAAGACGCCTTCGACAAACTGCTGGCCTCGGAAGACTTCGCCAAGCTGCGCGATCAGCGTGAACTGTTCCCGTTCGCCATGACCGGCCCGGAACTGGACACCTACGTCAAGAAACAGGTCGCCGACTACAAAGTGCTGGCCAAAGAGTTCGGCCTGATCCAGTGATCGCCACTGTCTAGCGGTTGCGCCCCTCATCAGGGGCGCGGCCCAGGAGTTCCCCATGCTCTTACAACGCATTTTCGCTTCGGTGCTGCTACTGGCCTGCATTGGCCTGGCGCTGATGGCGTGGCCGTATCAGGCGGCATTTTCCTACGAACCGGTCGGCCCTCGGGCCTTTCCCCTGCTGATGCTCGGCCTGATGGGGTCGGGCCTGCTGTACATGATCTTTCGCCCGGCCCCCATTGTGCACAGTGAAGACGATCCGCAACTGGACCGTGAAACCCTGACCAAGATCGGTATCTGTGTGGTGCTGTTGCTGGTGTTCGCCGGGACTTTCGAACCCCTCGGGTTCATCATTTCCAGCATCCTGATCGGCATTCCGATGGCGCGTCTGTACGGCGGTCGCTGGTTGCCCAGCGTGGTGATCATCAGCCTGATGAGTATCGGTTTGTACCTGCTGTTCGACCGCGTGATGGACGTGCCACTGCCTTTGGGCCTGCTCGACGTTCTGGAGAATTGATATGGATACCCTGAATTATCTCGGCCAGGGCTTCGGCGTTGCACTGACACCGTACAACCTTGTGACCGCGCTGTGCGGCACCCTGATCGGCACCGTGGTCGGCCTGCTGCCGGGCCTGGGCCCGATCAACGGCGTGGCATTATTGATCCCGATCGCCTTCGCCCTTGGCCTGCCACCGGAGTCAGCTCTGATCCTCCTGGCGGCGGTGTACCTGGGTTGCGAATACGGTGGCCGGATCAGCTCGATCCTGCTGAACATTCCAGGCGAAGCCTCCACCGTGATGACCACCCTGGACGGTTACCCGATGGCTCGCCAGGGGCTTGCCGGCGTTGCACTGTCGTTGTCGGCCTGGAGTTCGTTCATCGGCGCCTTTATCGCCACCTGCGGCATGGTGCTGTTCGCGCCGCTACTGGCGAAATGGGCGATTGCCTTCGGCCCGGCGGAATACTTCGTGCTGATGGTCTTCGCCATTGTCTGCCTCGGCGGCATGGCCGGTGACCGTCCGCTGAAGACCTTCATCGCCGCGCTGATCGGCTTGTTTCTGTCCAGTGTCGGAATCGATGCCAACAGCGGCGTCTACCGTTTCACCGGAGATAACATCCACCTCACCGACGGCATTCAGTTCGTGGTGCTGGTACTGGGCTTGTTCTCCATCAGCGAAATCCTGCTGTTGCTGGAAAAAACCCATCGCGGCCAGGAAGCGGTGAAAGCCACCGGCCGGATGATGTTCAACTTCAAGGAAGCGGCGTCGGTGTTTACGGTGAACATCCGTTGCGGCGTTCTGGGCTTCATCATGGGGGTGTTGCCGGGTGCCGGCGCGACCCTGGCCAGTGCCGTGGCCTACATGACCGAAAAACGTATCGCCGGCGCCAGCGGCACGTTCGGCCAGGGCGACAAGCGTGGCCTCGCGGCACCTGAAACCGCCATCGGCGGTGCTGCCTGCGGCGCATTGGTGCCCATGCTGACCCTCGGCGTTCCAGGCTCCGGCACCACTGCGGTGATGATCGGCGCGCTGTCGCTGTACAACATCACCCCGGGCCCGCTGCTGTTCCAACAGCAACCGGACATTGTCTGGGGTCTGATCGCTTCGTTGTTCGTCGCCAACGTCATGCTGGTGATCCTCAATATTCCGATGATCCGTATCTTCACTCGCATCCTCGCCGTGCCGAACTGGGCACTGGTGCCAGTGATCGCAATCATTACCGGCATCGGCGTCTACGCGGTCCATGCCACCACGTTCGACCTGTTCCTGATGATCGGTATCGGCATCTTCGGTTACATCTTGCGCAAGCTGGACTTCCCATTGTCGCCGGTCTTGCTGGGCTTCATCCTCGGAGGCCTGATGGAGCAGAACCTGCGTCGGGCGCTGTCGATTTCCAATGGTGCGCTGGAGATCCTCTGGTCGAGTCCAATCACCTTCGGCGTCTGGGTGCTGACGGCGATCATGCTGTTGATGCCACTCCTGCGGATCTGGCGCAAACGCTCGGTCGCCCGGCGCGCTATCGCCGATGTCTGATCGAACACCCTTCAAAGCCTGGTGGGGAACCCCGCTGGTCGGTCTGCTGGGCGGTTACCTCGCCAGCGAGATCGGCTGGCCGCTGCCATGGATGGTCGGCTCGTTGCTGGCGATCATCCTGGTGCGCTGCCTGACACCCTGGCAACTGGCGGAAATCCCTGGCGGGCGCAAATGCGGCCAGTGGATCGTCGGCATCGGCATCGGCCTGCACTTCACCCCGGTGGTGATCGAGCAGGTCATGCGCCACTTCGGTCTGATCTTCTTCGGTGCACTGGTCACCAGCCTGTCCGCGGTGGTCGGGGTCTGGTTGATGCGGCGTAGCGGGGAGGACCGCGCGACCGCTTTTTTTTCCAGCATGCCCGGCGGTTCCGGGGAAATGGTCAATCTCGGCGCACGCAATGGCGCGGTGCTCAGCCGTGTTGCGGCGGGGCAGAGCCTGCGGGTGCTGGTGGTGGTGCTGTGCGTGCCGGCAGCGTTCAAGTATTTCCTTGGCGACGGTGCGCCGGTTTTGCATCCGGCAACCGTCGACTGGTTATGGCTGGCCACCCTGTTCCCCGCGGGTGCCCTGGCCGCCTGGCTCTGGCAGCGTCTTCGGCAACCCAACCCCTGGCTGTTCGGACCGCTGCTGGTGAGTGCGGCGGTGAGCATTGGTTGGGACCTGCATATCGGCTTGCCCAATGGTGGCAGCCAGATCGGCCAGTGGCTGATCGGCAGTGGCCTGGGCTGTCACTTCAATCGGCAGTTTTTCCGTCGCGCGCCATCGTTCATGGGTCGGACCTTGATCGGCACGGCATTGACCATGCTGATCGCGGCCCTGGCGGCGTTCGGTCTGAGTGCCCTGACTCAGCTGGATCTACGCTCGCTGACCCTGGGCATGATGCCCGGCGGCATTGCTGAAATGAGCCTGACCGCCGAAACCCTGCAACTGTCGGTGCCGCTGGTAACGGCGATGCAGGTGATGCGATTGCTGTTTGTGTTGTTTCTGGCGGAACCGTTGTACAGGTATTGGGAAAGATTGCCGGAGAAGACCTGAGGCGAACACTTGTGGCGAGGGAGCTTGCTCCCGTTGGGTCGCGAAGCGGCCCTAAAATCTGCAATCCCGTTGTGTCAGACACACCGCATTCTCAGGTTTTACGACTGCTGCGCCCGAGCGCGGACCGGCCGGCGGGGGCAAGCCCCATAGGCGCTAACCAAATCTCAAGAGATAGTAGAATCTGATTCACCAAGCAAAGTGAGCAGCAGGGAAAGCAAGCGTGACACAAAGACTGGATGAAGATTGGCCGAAGCTGTTGGCGCTATTGCCGCAGGGATGGGAAGCCAAGGCAAAAGAGCTGGGAGCGCTGAAGTTCGGTCGCCGCTTCAGCGGCCCGGAGAGTTTATTGCGCACGTTATTGATGTATCTGAGCGCTGATTGCTCGATGGTCGAAACGGTGGAACGCGCGCGCGCTGGGGACTGGGTGGAGCTATCGGACGTTGGCCTGCTCAAACGGATCAATAAATCGGGTGCATGGCTGGGCTGGATCACTGAACAGTTGATCCAGCAGGCACCGACCGTGGCGATGAAATGTCCGGCGCTGCAGGGGCGCAGATTGCTTGCCGCTGACGGCAGTGTCGTGGCAGAGCCGGGAGCGGCCACATCGACATGGCGACTGCATTACACGATGGACGTCAGAACGCTGCGTTGTTGCGAAGTGCAAGTGACGCCGTCCAAAACAGGCGAATCGCTGGCACAGTTTTCGGTGCAACAGGGCGATGTGTTCATTGCGGACCGGGGCTTTGC
>NZ_CABVHY010000023.1:0-71177 GCF_902497875.1 Pseudomonas fluorescens | reverse complement strand
CAGATTGACCGACGCCTTGCGGATCGATTCAGCGGTGCCGATCTGCTTGCGGAAGCTCAACACCTGGACCAGGTAGAAGTCCGACGAGCCGTCGCCGTAATCCATCTGGACGGCGAAGTTCGAGTCGCTACGCACCGCCGCTTTCACGGCCGCCTGGCCCGCATCGCTCGGGTCTTCACCCAGGGTGACGCTCTGGCTGCCCGCATCGAAGGTGCCTTTGACTTTGCGCTTGCGGCGGTTGGCCAGCGCGGTGAAATCGGCAGTGCTCGCCTCGTCGCCAATCTCGCCAGCGTCTTCAACTTCGCCGACCTCGATGTAGGTGAGCGCCTTCAAGGCCAGGATGGCAGCGGCAATACCAGCCGCATCCTCGCCATAACTGACGTTATGTGCCGGGCCGATCAGAAGCGTGACGCCGGCGGATGTTTTGATAGTCATGGTTGCCCTCCAGGGCGCGGGTGGTTTTCAAGCAATAAAAAACCCGCTCAATGGCGGGTGCTGGTGGTGCGCGGCGGAATCAGTGTTGGGTGATGATTCGAAGCGTGACGCTGCCCATGTAGGTGACACCGTCCGGCTCGCGGTGGGTGCCGGCGCGCAGGACGCGAACCGATACAGCCGTGCCAGTGCTCAGTGGGAGCGGAACCTCGTCCAGGGCGGCAGCGATCTCGCCGTTGATGCGCTTCACTTCGGCCTGGCCTTTGTAACTGGACCAGACGCTCAGATAGAACAGGCGGTTTTCGCGCTTCTTGCCGGACACCGGAGTGGTGTTATCAACCGCTTCATAATCCAGCGTGACGTACGGATACATGGTGCCTGCGGGCACCGCATCGAACACCGGGACCGTCAGGCTCGCTGACAACTTGTCGAACAGCGCCTTTTGCAGCGCCAAGCCTGGGTCACTCATTTGGCCTCCGCAGCCTTGCTCAATGTTGAAGCGATCGCCTTGGTGATCAGGTCGACGATCTGGTCGCGGTTCATGTCGTACGACGGACGAAGCCACGGATGTGCCGGGCGGGCCGGTATGGCTGTATCGCCCATGGTGTAACCCTTCGTCCCGTATTCGCTGAACCTGGCGTAGAAGTAGCGGCGGTTGTCCTTTTTCCCTCTGATCCCGATCTCTGCATCAAGACCGCTCTTCGATACAAAAGCCGTCAGGGCTTCCGCCGAGTCACCTGTGTCGCGAGGGATTAAGTAAGTTTGGGTCTCAAGCACCAGGTTGGCGGCCTGAACCATTGCGGGCCGCAGGTCGCTTTCGATCTGATTGCCGATCCGCCGCAGCAAACCGCGCAACTTGAAATCCCCTTGTACGCTCGATCGTCTGGACATCGCTACGCCTCCTGGGCTTTTACGAGAGAACACAGCAACCGGAGCATGGAGTGCTCGTTGTCGAGTAGCGCGGCTTCGACCAGATAGCGATCCTCCCCGTGGACAATGCGGACCCCAGCAACCAGATCCGCAGCAGGCCGCACCCGGATCTCAGCGGTCACCAGCGCGGTGATTTGCTGCGCAACGACTGAGGTTCGACCTGTAGGCATGGTGATTTCTGCCCAGATCTTGCGCAGTTCCGCCCAGCCTTCCTTGTAGCCACCCATTCCGTCTGAAATGCGCGTTTGCTGCTGCACAGAGCAGCGATGACGTAGCGGGCCGGCTCTCATTAAATCCCCCAGCCGACACGATAAGGCGTCAGAAGTGAGCGCGAGCCCATAGGTAACTCGCTTGAGGCGACCCCGACCACAACATCTTCCCGGTTGGCATACAAGCTGCCGAGAATAAGCAGGCAAGCCGCTCGAACAGAGGGGTTTATGAGGATCGGGTCAAGCCCTGCCGAACCGTCCAAAATCGCAGCAGCAAGAGCTGTTTCATCTGCAAAGAAGCGCCGATTCATAAATTGCGAGGCGCTGTCTTCGGCCGCCGCAAGCAGCAACTCAACATGAGCCCGATCGTCGTCTTCGGCGCGCACTTGCTGCATCGCCTCATCCGTATTGATCGCATTCATATCAGGCCTTCGGATTTTTGTCAGTGGCGAGGCCAGCTGCGATAAGTGATACCGCGTCATGCTTTGGCGAGGTATACCCTTTGCCGCCAGCGCGTCGGACTTCGTTACCGTCGAGGTAGCTGCGCAGCGGGTAGACGGTAATTTCGCCCTTCTCGTCCGATTGCACCTCGGACTCTTGGCTCACCACAGGCTTTGATTTCACGATCACCTCTGGGCTATCCGGCGGGGCAATCTCCCCGGTCGCACTCGAGTCTCTGCGTGCCATTTGCACATCTCCTGAACAAGCGAGGCCGCCCGGAGGCGGCGCTCTGTGGTGAAGAATCAGACAGCGGTCAACTCGCCGGTTACGAATGCTTCGGGGCGATACACGGCGAAGGCCAAGCGCTCTTCAGCACGGATGGACACCATGTTCTTCTCGAAATCATCGGCGTTTTCGGTCGAGATCAGAACCTCAATGCCCATGCGGTCATAGATCTGCGCGGCCAGGCTAAATGCGCCCACTAGGAACTGGTCTTGTACGATGGCCTGAGTTTCCACCACCGGCAGGTTCCACAAGCGTGGCGTGGTGCCGTCCTGAGGTTTGCCAATGATGTAACGGCCGTCGCCATCCTTAAGCAGCTCAATCGCAGCCCAGTCAATCGGGTTGAGCACGATACCGGTGGACGGAAATTCCGCCAGCATGGCTTGCAGTAGCGCCAGGCGAATGCGGTCGATGCGCTGCTCAGCTTCGACAACGATGCCACCGGGGGCAGCGTAGGCCTGGGCCTGCGGGATGATGCCCTTGAGGTTGTTGCCGGTACCGTTGCCGTAGAGCAGCTGCGCCTCTTCAGCCATCAGCAAACCGTAACGCGCCCGAGCATCGATGTAGCTTTGCAGTGCAGAGGCGTCATCGAGGATCTGGCGGCTACCTTTGAACAAGTGAGCGATGGTGCGCACGTTCGCATTTTCCAGCGCGAAGGTGAGTTCACTGTACGGCTTGGCCAGGCCCTCACCAACGATGGCGGCGTTATTGGTGAAGCCGGTTTCGCGAACGTACTCGACCGAGCTGCTGCCTGTGGTACCCGGTGCGACCAGGTCACGAATAGTCAAGCGGCGCTGCGGTGCCAGAACCACGCCGACACGCTCGGTCTGGACCAGCGCGCCGCCAGAGGTTGGTGCGGAGGTGATGGCAGCGCGAGGTACTTCAACACGGCGCGAACCACGGAAGGAGCTAGTCACGCCCTCTTCCGCCATCTTGGCCGCAACCATGTCACCAGCAGATTGCTGAACACCCGCCTCATGCTGCTTGCCAGCATTGACCAGCTTCTGCTCCGCTTCCTGCATGCGAGCTTGCAGCTCGCCCTGCTTCATCAGCAGCTCATCCACCTTGCCACGGGTTTCAGCCTGCATTTCACCGGAGGCTTTGATTTCCTTCTCGGTGCGTTCGGCATAGGTCTTGATCTGATCGCCAACGGCTTTCAGGTCGGCCTGGGTTTGCTTCTGGGAAGCTTCGATTTGGGAGAGATCTACGGGCATGATTTTTTCCTTTCATAAATGAAAAAACCGCCTCTCGGGCGGTTAATAGT
Organism: Pseudomonas fluorescens; assembly: GCF_902497875.1. Lineage (GTDB taxonomy): Bacteria > Pseudomonadota > Gammaproteobacteria > Pseudomonadales > Pseudomonadaceae > Aquipseudomonas > Aquipseudomonas fluorescens_BR. The sequence goes on along the minus strand of NZ_CABVHY010000023.1, from coordinate 67,619 downwards.
CGGTTGCGGCTTCAGTCGCTTAGCAGCTAGGGATAAGACTCCGAAGTGCCGACGCCTGGTTTGCGGTTTCTTCAAACGCGGATAGATCAAGGGCAGCGCTAGGCGTACCCGGCACGACAGCGCGAGGCTTGTCGCCGCCGACAGCGCTGGGCGTGCCGGTCTTGATTTCTGAAATTAGTTTTCGACGCTCGCTGCGCGTCATGCCGGACTTGGCCAGGGCGGCGTCCAGCTTGCGAGCTGAATGTGCCTGAGCCTGCTCTTCGTCAGGCACCTCCGTCACTTCGGCGGCAGAGATAAGCCCTGTTGCAAAACCCTTCTCCACGGCGTTCGCACCGTTCATGTAGGTTTCGGCGTCGAGCATCTTCTCTACGGCCTTTTCGTCCTGGCCGCTGGTGTCGGCATACAGGCTGATCATCGCCCGATCAAACTCCTCCATGGTGTCGGCCAGTTCGCGGATCGCATGCCGGTTTCCGGCGAAGTACGTCCAGCAGTTATGGATCATCAGGAAGGCCGTCTTGGCCACTTCCCGCTTGGCGCCCGCCATTGCGATCACGGACGCGGCAGAAGCGGCCAACCCGAGCACCTTGACGGTGATCTCCTGCGAATGTTCGAGCAGGCGGTTATAGATCGCGATCCCCTCGAACATGTCGCCACCCGGGGAGTTGATATAGACCGTGACAGGCTTGTCGCCGATGGCACGCAGGGCAGCGTCGACACGTTTGAGTGTCACGCCCTCACCGTACCAGTCTTCTCCGATGATGCCGTACATGGTGATGGTGTCGGTTCCGGCCTCCAGTGCAGCGCGAAGGTCCGGGTTCCACATATCGAGCGCACGAGGGCTCAGCTCACAGCGAAAGCTGCCGGCCTTGATGTTCAGCTGCATGGTTACTCCTGATTCTGGCCGAGCCAGTTTTTAAGGGCGGCCTGTGCGGCCTGGCTATCGGTTGACTTGCCCAACTGGTCGATGGGAGCCAGGTTGGTCTGCACAGTGAGCACCGCAGCGTTTCCACCATGGCGAGGCAGGTTTTCTTTAACGCGGCACTCGTCGCGGGTCATGATCCCGTTCTGGGTCATTTTGCTGTACCACTCCGAGCGCCCTGCGCTGTCTGCCTTGAGAAAAGCCTCCAGCGAGAACTCTGCATAGTGGGACTGCCGCTCGACCGGAGTCAGCAGCCGCTTGTTTACGCACTGCTGAATCTGATTGGTGATCGAACTGATGCTGAACGTCAGAAAGGCAATCATCTGCTGTTCAAGACCTGTGCCCCAGTTGCTACCGGAATCCGTCTTGCCAACCATCCAGGGTGGAACGCCAAACCAGCGGCAGACCTCTTCAATGCTGTACGACCTGGACTCCAGAAGCTGGGCGTCGACCGGGTCAATCCCGATGGACTCTGGTGTGATCCCCTGCTCAAGTACTGGAGAGCGACCAGCATTCAGCGCGCCTGATATCTGCTTCACATAGTCGCGAAACTCATCACGCTGCTCAGGCTTCAGTATCCGGTCAACCTTGAAGGCCACCGCCGGCAACAACCCGTTCTTGAAGGTGCCGTTCGCAGCATCGTCAGCCGACATTGCTGCGCCGAAAACATCAGCGCCGTAGCGGATCGCCGAAAGGCCCACCCGACCATCAAGGCTGAACGCCGGAATGTGAAGCATGTTTTGGCGCTCAATCTGTCGCCGAGCACCCTTCCTTGGCCTGTACCAGTAGGTGATGCGCCCGTCATCATCGAGGTCAAGATCGACTCGCGATGGCAGAAGGAAGTCCAGCGCAACAATACGAGAGCCAATGCGCAGGATCTCGGCAAAAGCGTTCCCTCGAAGCAGCATGGCAGCGACCATTGCCTGCCAGAACTGAAACGCGGTCATGTCCTCGTTAGGGCTGTTATGAATAACGTCGTACAAGCCGAAGTCGCGCGCATCCTTCCTGCCGCCGTCGACCTCGCGGCGGTAAACTCCGAGCGGAAGCCCCGCAACCGATGTCGAGATAATTCGCACGCAGGACCAGACTGCGGAAAGCTGCATGGCGTTGTCGACGGTTACAGTCTTGCCAGAGCTGGACTGTCCACCGAGAAACTGCCCCCAGAAACCGCCATCGCTCAACTTGATGGACTTTCCGAACCATTCGCCCAGTGACGCTTTGGGCTTGCTGGCTGCTCGACCAATCACGGCCGATAAGGATTTAGTCACCTGTCAGCCCCTTGCGCACAAAACCAGCGATGAGAAGTAAAGAGGCGCCGCCAGCCAGCAGCGACCAGCCCAAGCCGAACAGGACGTAAACACCGGCGACACCGACGGAGAACCCAGCCAAGGCGGTAAAAATGTATACGTGCAATGGATTCATACGATGATCGGATTCCGAATGGCGGCCATGAAGTCGTCATTCCCCCGTCCTTCGGGGTTCAAGGAAATCAAGGTCACTGCGTTGAACAGAGCCATCAATGGGTCGATCTTGGCCGACCCGCTGGCTTGCTTGGTGATCAGTATCGAGTTGGCCCGAGGCTCGACTTTGGCGTTGCCGACACACCAGGCCATCATTGGCTGGCCGCCATGCTTCATACCGCCTTCAGCTAGCTTGCGTTCGGCCGTCTTAATAGCGCCGCCCAACTTCCAGCCTTGGCTGATGGCGACAATTTTCTCCGGGGGAATCTCACGTTCGATCATTGCGTCGTAAATCGCCCCGATGCCAACGGGGTCGACACCGACCTTGTCCAGCAACCCAGACGCCTCGATCTGCTCGACCAGGTCGGCCACGTCATTTACGTCATCGCCGATGCGAACAGACAGGGTCAGGTTCCCTTGCTTCTCGAAATCATGAAATCGTGGCGCCTCGGCCTTTCGACGCTCGAGGACTGAGGGATGAGCCCAGGCGTGCGTCCAGATGAGCCAATCTCTGGTTCTTTTATCCCGGCCAACTGCCGCAAAACCGAGTAAATCGTCGAGCCCGCCGCCGTCAATGCCAACTGCGATCACCTCAGACATCGCGATAAGCATGTCCAGGGTAAGTACGGGTACGGCAGCTGCCTCCCAGAAGTCCGCGCCCGCCCACCGACTGGACATCAGCGCAAGCCCAATCTCGACGTTCATGTGCTTAGCGAGAAAATCCCGGATGGCCTCTTCGCCGGTCTCCTGAGCCTCTTGGTACTTCTGCTCGATTACCTGCTGATCTACCGAAATGCCCCAGTTAGGATTCGTTACGTAGGCATTCGACAGATTTTTGTGAAGGTCTTTTTCAATCATCCATGCTGGAAACTCGTAGATGATCGGCAAGAAACGCTTATCTACAATCCTTCCATCGCGGACGCCGCGGGCATAGTCCAGCTTGGCTTTGAAGACGCCTGCCGGAGGCGACGCCGACTGGGTGGTGCAATAGAACACGAATCCTTCTGGCCGTGATGCGAGGCCGCCCGTTGCCTCTGTGAGCATGTTTGCAGACTTGGCCTGTTTCCCGAACTCGTGCAATTCATCGATGAAGACGCCTATCGCCTTTTTACCCGTGACCGTCGCGCTGTCCGCCGCCACCACCTTCAACGTTGCGTGGTTAAGCCGGTCGGTAATAGTGCGGATGTGCTCTTGCTCGTGGAATCTGGCCTCCAGTTCCGCATCTGCCTTGATCATGTCGCGGATCGGCTTATAAGCGTTATCCGCCGCCTCTTTTGTAGGGGCGAGAATGATGAATTCGCCAGAAGCCCGAGCATTTAGAATGAGCGCGGTCAACATGATGCCGGCGGCAATGGTGCTTTTCCCGTTTTTCTTGCTGACCATCAAAAAGTAGTTGGTGATTAAACGGCGCCTGGCTTCTTGGTCATAGGAGCCGAATAGCACCGCAACTAGATCAAGCACCCATGGCTGGCATGTATCCCCCATTAGGGGGCTGTCAGTCGCGTCAACCATCCGGAGATTACAGAAGACATCAAGTGCATCATCCGCCTGGTCTTGAAATATCGGCGTCAGAGGCATGATCGATTTACGATCAACGATGCGCGACTTCCAGTCAGGACAAGCCGTGGTCCATTCCATCATTTCACCGCCCTAAGCTGACCCGGCTTGCGTAAACCGAACCTGCCGGACGCCACCTGCTCGGCGGCTTCCTGAACCTGCTCTTTCTTCCCCTTCTCGCCTGGCTTGCTGACCGTGAAACTTGCCAGCGCTTTCGCTGCATCCAATCGAAGTTTCGGATCCATATCTTCGTCAGCCATCATCGACTTGAAAAAAGACAGAGGGTCTTCATCCCCATTTATGGATGGCTGAACTGTGCGCTCAGTGCGTGGAACCGCCACGGCCGGGGCACGTACAGGGCGTTCAGACTTGCTGGCTTTAACACTGGTTTTAACATCAGCTTTAACATCCGCATTAACAGGGAAAAGCGCGTTGAGTTTATGCAGTTCGCGGATCACGTCGGGATCCTTGGCTAGCCTGGAGCCCGCTGCAGAAGCGGTCTTCTCGGAACATCCCGCAGCAATCGCTGCATCTTTGTTGGACGCACCTTCCCTCACAGCGACGATGAAAGCGCGCTTTTTGGAGGTGAGTGCCATCTTTAACAAAATCCTATGAGGGGAAAAAATCTCTACGTGCGGTCGGGGGCGGTGTCCGGCACAAAAGGTTCCACGGTCTTGACCCGCCCCGTGGGGTTAGTGACGCGCCACACCAAAATGGTGCGTTTCTCGATGTTCTGGCACGCCATTTACGTGCTAGTCAATAGCCGCTGCCCCGGGCAGCCTCGGTCGCCGTCTTGAGTTGATGGCAGGGGACGCAAAGCGACTGCAGGTTGGCGTCGTCGTCGCTGCCGCCTTGGGCGATATTGACGACATGGTCGACTTCAAGGTCTAGCGTGACAACGCCGCAGGCCTGGCAGGTGTACTTGTCGCGGATCAGAATCATCTCGCGCTTGCGGCGCCACGGGCGGCCACCTCGGCCAGAGCCCCAGCCACTCTGTTTATCATCAGTCAGCGGGGCAGCGAATTTGCGGCCCTCGGCTTCCTGCATGCGGGGCTTGAGAGCGGTCAGTCTGCCCATGGCTAATGCGCCTCCAGCGAAAGCAGGATCATCGCCATCGTTGCGCCGAGCATCGACGCTTCGGATCGCGTGGCAATGTCGATCACTTCTTGCTCGGCCTGCTTGATCTCTGCCTGCTGGTCCGCTGGCATATCGCTGATCATGCCCTTGAGCTGGTAGTGCTCGGCCTTGTCACTCATCACTAAGCTCCTTGGACTCAACCCGAACATCACCCCAGGCGTGGTAGCCGTCGAGGTATTCAGTTCCAGGGATGATCTCAAGCGGGTTGTAGTGGGCAATGATCAGCCCAAGCTGGGTATCAGCGAAGGTGACGTGGTTCACCTTGACTCCATCGAGATACACCTCACGCGCGCCTCGGCCATCATCGACGGTATGGACATGCTCCTGGTTGAAGTAGTCGGTCTCTGTCTTGGCGCTATTCATCAGCACTCCCCCGCTTGAGCTGCTCGGCCAACAGTGCGCCGAGGTGCGAGGCAAGACGGTCACACAGCGCCGTATCCCGTTGAGCACCCGCCTCTGACATCTGCTGGTGTTCGTCACGCAGCATCCGCACCGTTGATTCAATGGCCTGCTCCAGCGGATCGAGACTGAAGCCGACGACTTCGCCCAGAGTGGCAGTGACAGTCTCAACTGCAGGTGCGCGGCAGGCAGGACGAAACATTAGCCGGTTGCCAATGTACTGATCGGGTACAAGCACGAGATCACCGGCGTTGATCAAGCCTTCAAGCAGGATCATGGCCTGCCGGACCTCAACACTGAACTCCACAGCCTGGGCGGCGCTATTGCGTCGAACGACATGCTCGTTATCGGGTTGGCTCATTGCGCTCTCCGGACTGGCTGATGGACTGCGAAAGGGTGGGCGATGGTCATTCATCGGGCTACTCGACGGTTGCGTTAGGCCAGATGGCCTGGACGAATGCCAGGGCTCCAGCGTGGTCGTGGTCTTCCGGCATGTTCATTGGGAATGGTGGGTAGCCGGGGGGGTTGAGACTGACCAGTTCTTTTTGGTCATGCCTCACCTCTGCTAAATGGATCAGCAGGCTTGGCATTCGTTGCTACTATTAATTAGCTCAAGTGCGTACAACTAAATAGAACTTCGCTCAACTTTGCTCAGAGAGGCGCAGATGCTCCCGAGATACGTGGTTGTGCCTGCGATCCCCACCGGGACCGGATCAGTTCGCTGCGGAAAGCGCAGTTCTTGGACGGCTGCGGTCAGCTTCAGTATCTACGACAATCGAGATAAGCAGCGCTTGCAGCCTACTTACCCCACCAAGGCAGAAGCGCAGGCAGAGTGCGAAAGGCGTAACGCGGTGCAACTACTAACTTCGGTCGGTTGGAGTAACTGCCCGATATCTGAGTGAAAGTTCAAGCCGCAGTCCGCGACACAATTTGATGATTCGCGAAACGTGTCGCGACCTAGATCTCGTCCGCCTTGCGTTCGGCCCAGCGCTTGGCCAGCTGACGTGCGTACTCGACACCGAGGATGCCAAGGAAGCCGGCGGTGGCGAATGACCAGGCAATGCTGAACCCGAACTCCTTAACCGTCAGACCAACCACCATCACGATCAGCGATCCAAGCAACGCTTCAATCAGCTGGCGCCATGGTTTGGTTTCTTTGCCGTCGTACTGAATGCGGAGCCATGTCAGGGCGAAGGTCAGCCCCATAGCTAAGCCGTTCTCTCTCAGGGCGGTCAGCACCAACACCCAGAACGACGGGTCTTTTTCCGGCATGAGTTTCATCCGCTGTCCTCCCTTGCGGGGAGCGTAATAGGTTCGGCCCCAACAGCACTCCCGGCTTAGAGCGACGGGTGTGGTAGGGCCGAAAACGAAAAAAGGCCCGCCGATATGGCGAGCCTTTGAAATAGGTGCAGATGTCCGGGGCTGATCTCCGGCTTTACGGGCTGGCTCGTTGGGTCACATACCCCAGCCTCTCATCGCGTAGACGATCAGGGAGCGCACGGCTTTGATCGACGCCACTACCGACTTAGCGCAGCTGCCTGCGCGTGTCATCTGCATAACGTGCGTGTCTTCCCACGCTGCCCGTCAGCGCTACTCCAGGGTGATGGAGCAGGAGCACGCTGACTGCCGGTGTTTATCGCACCACCGCACTGACCGGCGAATCGGTGTCCAGACATCCCCCGAAGGGCCACTCTGGCTGTGATCAATATCAAATCGCAGAAAGCAAAAAGCCCAGCTCGGCGGCTGGGCTTTTTTGTGTCGTCTCTCATAACGCGCAAGATCGACATGATGGGGTTAATTTACGATCAAAGCGCCACTACGGTCAAGCGGCTTCTATGAAGATTTCTTCCCGATCGAATATCTCGGTCGCATGCACCACCGCTTGCTCCTCGAGGCGCTCAAGGCACCGTGCAATTCCAGTCTTCCAGCGGCGCCGTGTCGACTCTGGTTTGCCCTCAAGATCCCAAGTGTTCATGTCGTAGAATTCCGCTGGAAGCACGATCATATCGGTGGAGCGTTTCACGTATTGATCGCGATCGACCTTCACCTCGACAGTCCAACCTGAAGTGATCATCTTGCCGACAGCCGCGAACTCGAGCTTATTTCGTAAGCCGCGGCTTGCAACCTCGCGACCGCCGCGCGGGCTGACCTGTAAGCCCTTCAGCTTTGGGATTGCCCATGCCGTGACCGCCTTATAGATGAACAGTTGCGGCGCTGGCGAACTGATGCGGCTGATCAGGCGGCCGATTGCACCCACCTTATTGGCCTTGTGGGTCGAGAACTTCGCTACCAGCACATCCCATTGAGCCGGGGCCAGGTCTCGGTGCAGCAGCGCATGAAGGCAGCAGTCATAGTCGAACTTGTCGCGGACCGAGATGGAACTGCCCGTGCCACCCTGGCGCAGGTCAGCATCAATCAGCTTCTGCCAGCTCTGTTTGGTGCTGTTGTCGATGTTGTCGGCGGCCAGTACCCGGACCAGTGTGCCCATCACGTCTTTATAGATGCCCATGGTTTCCCCTTAATCCCCGGTGTAGTTGGTGCCGCCGGCGCCGCGGCGGTTGTTCTGTTCGTATTGGGCTTGCGGCCCACCTGACGGTATGGAGCGGCGAAGCTCTTGGGTCTCCCGGGCCGACTGCTGAAGCATCAGGCTCAGCTGGGTGACCAGGTCCGACACCGGCAGCGCCTCACCAGTTGACTCGGCAACCCAGCCCGAGGCGTTGCACTGGTGGCAATCGATCTGGTGGAAGACGCCGCTGATCACTGCCCGACCACGGCAGGCCGGGCACTGCTTGAGCGGGATCACTTCCTTCTTGAAGGCGGGGCCATGGCTCTTTTTCATCGTTTTTAAACCTCGCCTATGGTTGTGTTGGGAGTAGCACTCAAAGCCACGTCAGCCGTGGGCTGTAGGCAAATGCTGGATTCTTTGTTTTCGACGCCCTCCAACCCGTGAATGACGGCAAAACCTTTGGCGTCTAAATGGGCGTGCCATAGCTCCAAGGCTGAACGCTTACGCTCTTCCACTGTGGTGTGGATGTAGGCCTGCACGTTATGGCCCATGGCGTGGTTGATCAGCATCTCGCCAATCAGGAAGTCGATTCCCAGATCAGCCCAGCCAGTACGGGCGAGTTTGCGCAGGTCGTGACTGGTCCACTCGCCCTGCCCCAGCTCCTTGAATATCCCGCTCGCCTGGCCCTCGGTCATGCCCTTACTGTTGCGTGCCGGGAATAGGTATTGCCCGGCGTACCCACCGGTGGCTTGGCGGTCGCGGTAGCGAGCCAGCAGCGCGCATACCTGATCAGTCAGCGGCAGGGTGTGCTCGACCCGCGTCTTGGTGTGCGCGGCCGGAAGATGCCAGGCCCGATCGGCAAGACTGATATGCGACCACTGCGCCATTCGGGTTTCGCCGACGCGTGTGCCATGGCAGAGCATCATCAGGGCCAGCATGCCGTGAGCCGGGCGCCGCTCGAACGCTTCAGCCAGTTGCTCGAGCAAACCTTCAACCTGCACTCCGCGCAGCCGGGCGGCCTTGGCCTTGATCTTGGTCTTGGAGAAGTCGCTGAACTTGATGCCGGCCATTGGATTGGCGGGGATCATGCCGAGGGTGTGCGCCTGGCGAAACGCGAGCACCAGCAGCGCGAATATCAGGCGAACGAACTCAAGCGACAGCGTCTCCTGCAAGGGCCACATCAGCTTGGTGTCGAGAGTGCTTCGGTTCACATCCGCGAAGCCAAGGCCGCCAATACGCGGGATCAGGTGGCAAGCGATGGCAGACTTGGCAGTGCCCTTACGTTTGGCCGACAGGTGCCGATCACGGCTCATCCTGTCGGTGTACCACTGCAGCAATTCACCCAAGGTTGCCCAGGGTGAGACGGTGGCGCCCGATTCTGGATCAGTGCCGAGGCGCATCCGCAGATCAGGCAAAGCCGCCAGCACGGCCTTGGCAGAAAGATCGGGGTATGCGCCGATCTTATTCCACTTCTTGCGGACCACCAGCGACCAGGTGCCGCGCGGGCGAGCCTCGGTGAAGCGGAAGTACAGGCCGGGGTATCGCGGGTCACGCATCAGCACCGCTGAAGGATCATCTGCCCGTCGCCGCAGCTCCGCATCAGAAAACGCAACTGCCAAGGTCATGCGGCTACCTCAACGTAATCGGTTATGCGAACGCGGACAGCTCCGCCCTTGATGGTCTCGGCACTGATCTGCAGCGGGGTGACGAACCGGCTGTCATCGATGCCCAGGGCTTCAGCCACACCATCACGGCCGGACTTGAAAGCTGCGATGCAGTTGTCATCGTCCCGCCGGCGGCGATCTGGCGGGATGAATTCGAGCGAAAGCAGCACGCGGCCAGCAGGCACCGCCAATGCAGCCTGGCGGCACAGCAGGAAGCAGGCGTTACGGTAGGCCTTCGCCGCCTTGCTCTTGGTCGCCCAATGCACTCGCGCATTCGGGCTGAGCACCTTGGGCGGCCATGGCAGTGTCAAAGTTTGATCGCTCATCGCTGCCCCCTCCACTTCTTCGCCCAGAACGGCGTTTTGTTCTTCTGCATGGAAACCTGCAGTTCTAGAACAATCTCTGCACAGATACGGTCCGCGATCTCTTGAAATACATCGCGCGCAGTACTGAATCGATGCGGCATGCTTTGGTATTTGCGCATTTGCGCATCCCAATCCAGATCGTGCGCACGCTCATGAATCAAGCGCACCGACTCTTGCGTCTCGCGCCCCGCTGCAATCTCGCCATCGAAGTACTCGAAGAAAGCGCCCCATGCGTCAATCGGGGGTGGTGGCATTTTTCCATCGCCCAATGGCTTCACGCTTCCACCTCCGAGCCATCCAGCCAGGCGAGGAAACCAGCCGGCACGTCCTGCCCTGACTCGGCCAGGAACTGAGCGCAGAAGCTCAGCAGCTCGGACTGCTTGCCGTATGCCTCTTCGAACTGCACCTTTTGGCCGTGCACTGCGTAACCAGGGAAGCCCTCGGCACCGTACCCGTGCTGGTGGTGACCAGCGCACAGCGGCAGCACGTACCAATGCGCATGCGGCTTCGTCCGGCCATCAACGTGATGGATGCTGCACTGGTCATTGTGAATGTCCTGGCCTACCCGGCACGCAACACAACCAATGCCCCGGACAAGCATGTCGTGCCAGCGCTTCTGCTGGGCAGTAACGGAACGGCCTTTCATACCTTCTCCCCAGTGACGATATCGATTACTTCGAAGGTGCTTGGCCACATCAAACGACCGAACTGCTGGGCAACCGCGCGGTGTTCGAACAGGCCAACGGCGCGGTCCGGCTTGTCGGTGAGATCCAACTTGTAGCCGCAGCAATGCACTGCGAAGCGGTAATCAACAGGATTGGTATTGGCGAGGCGCTGTTCAGACATGAGCGTTTTCCTTTGCAAGGGCGGCGATCGCCTGTTGAGACAAAAAGGCCCGGCGGGCGGCGAACTCTCGTTCGGCTTTTTCGCGGGCTTCCTTCTTCCGTTCATCGCTGGCGGTGCGCATTTCCAGCATGCTGGCCTTGATGCCTTTCAGCTTTTCCCTGATCGCCGGGGTTGGCTTTACGACTGTCCCGGTTATCAACCCCGCGAGAGCCCTACCGTCCTCAGTGATCGGCTCATGACTCAGGTCAGCCAGGTAGAGGCGGCCGCGTTCTTGCGGAATGCGTTGCATCTGCACGGCGGCGGTGACCGCTTCGACCCGGCGGTTGGCATCGAAACCGATGGAGACATGCCAATTGACTGACTTTGTCTCGGTCCGAGCCTGGGTCACGAGCCTCTCGTAAGCGTTGATGAAGGCCATGCGGGCGCCGACCTTGTCGCCAAGATTCAGAACCGGGCGGGCTGCGCCGAGCGCAATCTGGATCTCGTCAGTCATCACCACCGTGTCGAATTCATCGTTGGAGGCCAGCGCAATGGCCCAAGCCTCGTCCTTGTCCGGACGGCCGTCGGCTGCCTCGATGCGCGACAAGATGTCCGACATCGTCAACTTCCCGCGGACCTCTTTCCGACAAGCCTTCAATGCCTTTTCGATCAAGCCCAAAGGGTGCTCGCTCAAATCGACCGCCATGATGGCGGCAGCGTTTGGGCTCAGGGTCACACCCATCGCTTCGGCGGTCCCACACAGAAGGTCGATCGCCAGGTCCAGCTCGTTCTGGTTAAGCATTGCCGGCACCACGCTTGCGCAACATTGCCTTGGCTTGTTCGGCCGTCGACATGTTCGCCTGGGTGTTTTCCATCTGTTTCGCGGTAGTGCTGTTGACCTGTGTGTTCGTTGCCCACTGAGTGCGGTAGGCCTCGGCCTTGGCCAGCAGCGAGCCGATGTCGTGGCAGGAGCGAATCAGGTAGGCGTCTTGGATCGAGACGTAGTAAGCCGCGACAAAGCGGGCTTCATCAGCACCAAGGCGTTTCAGCAGGTTGTTGATTTGGGTATTCACCGTCGCGTTACGAACAGGCTCTGTGTGGTAGCGATCGAAGTAAGCCGCTGCGTAGCTGATCCAGATCCCCCGGCAGGCTTCTTGGCGGTCAGCTTCAATTTTTGCTTTCGACCGAGTCTCTTGCTCAGGATCCGAAACGACGACCGCGCCCTGCCCGACCAGGGCCGGGAAAGAAGATTGCGGTTCTACTGACGGATCAATTGCGGTTCTATTACGGTTCTGGGTGCAACCACTGCGGGGGGGTGGTGCAGCATCTGCGGGGGCGGGGTGCGGCTGCTGCGGAGGAGTACCCGCAGCATCTGCGGGGCGCATATCCTGCGGGGGTGCAAATGCTGCTGGGGTTATGGTGTACATGGTCGAACGGCCCATGCGTTCACGAACAGACACGACCTTTGCAGAGATCAACCACTTGATCGCGCTTTGCACTGTTCTCTCAGCAAGACAGGTCCGTTGACCGATCTTCGCAACTGATGGCCAGCACACACCCTCATCGTTGGCATTGTCAGACAGGGAGATCAGCACGGACTTTTGAGCAGGGCTCATGCCCTGGAGCGGCCAGCAGGCGCTCATGATGATGGTGCTCACAGGGGTGTTCCTTGGATTTGTTCGGCCAGGGTGGTGATGCCGCGGCGAGTGACCATGACTTGCTCGACGACTTTGAGCTCTTCCAGTTCGGCGCCGACCTTCACCAGCTTGTGCTCAAGCAGGCCGCTGGATAGCCGAGGCTGGAATGCAGACCAGCTGGAGTGACTGGTCCGGCGATAGATCCAGCGGTTGTCGCTCAACCACTTGAATAGCCGCAGAGGTGCCACCCCAAGCTGTTTGGCGGCATTGGTGATGCAGACGGAGCCATGGGTATTGGCGAGGCGATTCAATGCCTCGACCTTCGGTGTCTGCTTCTGGATGACGGCCTGAAGCTGAAGGTTGTGCTCGGCCTGGTCGGCTGCGAGCCTGAGTGCTTCAGGAAGAGTTTGCGGGACCGTGACAACCTGTCGTGACACGTTTTCAAGTTCGCTCAAACGTGTCACGACCCGGTAACGAAGCGGGATGCTGTAGCCGGTCAGGAGTGTTTCGGTCAGTAGGCGATCAAGGCGAAACTCGGCGGTGTAATCCCGGCCATCCTTGATCTCATGGAGATGGCGCAGATCTGCGCCATCAGACTCCAGCGCTTTCCGCATGGCGCGAACATCACGGATCACGTCCTTGTGCTGCTTGCCGGTGAGCTCGGCGATTTCCCGGCTCGACATGGTGACCGTGTTGCTTGGAGCGACGATCGTGTTCATAATGGCCCCGCATTGTTTTACAAGTTGTTGAAGAAGCCAGGCCACGAACCTGGCTTTTTTGTGCCTGCGATTTAGCCGCGCGCCTTGTGCAGCTCGATCACTGCCCCAACCTTTTCGAGGCTGGCGGCGATGTACTTGGCGTGCATGGACCGATAGCGCTTGGCTTCCGACTCATCCATCTCCCCGTCAGCCAGGGCCATTTCGACAAAGCGGTCCATCTCGCCGCGCATAACCGACTCATGAAGCGAGCGCTGATAGAGGTCGACGTTATCCAGCTGGCCAGCCTCAGGAATTTTCACGAACACGCCGCCGTACATGGCGCAGATGTAGTCGGGCAGATGCTCAGTCTTGGTTTCGCTTTCCAGCACGAAGATCTCGGCGTCACTCAGAGGCTTGCACCCTGCTGTCTCGTAGATCTGGTTTTCCAGGCGCTTGTCCTTGATCCCGAGACGAGCCGCGGCGCAGTCCATGCCGCCAGGGAAGGCGCTGGACACGGCAGCCATAACTTGGCGGCGGGTCTCTAGTACGAGCGTTTTCATGTCCTAGTTTTTCCTTTGTGCTAATGCAGCCAAAATGCCATCACCGAAATTGATCAGGGATGAACCCATGACCTTCTTTTCTTCTTGGCCCCTTATTAGGTGCCAGCCCCGCCTGGTCCGATCCCTGCTGCAATGGCCCCTAATAAGGGGCCGGACCTTCACCTCACAGGGAAAATCGAAACCACGTTTTCTGCCTGGGGGCGGCTTCGCAAGGCTGCTTTATCTGCTGCGAGGCGAGCGGCACTTCGCCGCTCAACCGCACGCTCTGTTATTTGCAAGATTCGATCGGCCAGCTGATCCATGCCGATACCGACCTCGTCAGCCCACCGCTCAAGCTCGTCTTTCTCGTCCTGCGTGTACTGCCCTACTTCCGTTAATGCAGGCATTAGTGCCTCCTCCATGGCCTGTTCAGGCGCTGCGTTTCTTGTCGTTGACCTGGGGAATAGCGTCCTGCTCTCGCTTGGCTTTCAGGGCCGCCCGAATGAGGTCGCGAACTAGTGCGTCAGGCTGAATTTTTAGCTCGCGAGCCAGCTCGCCCAGCGCCGGAAAGCCGTCCAGCTCGTTGTCGTCGATCAAAGGGAAGTAGCCGTAATCCTCTTTGAACCGCAAAGCCGCCAAAGTGAGGTCGCGAACCAAGGCGCCCGGCTGAATCTCGCGCGCCTCCGCTTCCACCTTGATAGCGGCGTAGGCATCGTCATTCAGGCGCGACTTCAGCTGGTGAGTGTTGCGATGCGTCTTGTTGTCGTAGGCCATTGGTTCACTTCCGCATTCGGGGGTGACGGGACTGGGTTAGGCGGCAGAAAGTGCTTGATTGGAGGTTGGGGCGATCTGACCCCACGGGAACGTAGGGCAAAGATCGGCGCGATTAACCGCCCCCTCGGTCAGCGCTTCAATTTGCAAGGCGCGCCTGACAGGCACTGCACGCTCACCCGAGCACCACTGATTCACGGTCGGGGCGGTAACACACAGGCGGCGAGCCATTTCCGCTTGGCTGCCCAGCAAACGGGATGCTTCTTTGGCTGCTTCTGCTGATTTCATGATTTATCTCCTGGAGATTGATCGTGAATATAAGGCATTACCTTATCTCAGACAAGCCATTGCCTAACCAACTTCAGAATAGGCCTAATTAGGCAATGCTTACCGGACCAGAATTAGGCGCAGCCATCGAGGCAGCGCGGATCGCCAAGGGCGTATCGAAAAAGAAAATCGCAGACGACTTCTTCGTGAAGCCTCCGTCGATACAGGGCTGGGTGAAAACTGGCCGTATCGACAAGTCGAAGCTGATGGATGTGATCAATTATTTTGGGGATGTAGTAGGCCCAGAGCATTGGGGGTTGCGCCCCGGATTCTCCTTCGAAAACCTTCCAGAGGATCCTCTTAGCAGCGAAACGGCTGACGCTTTGGAGCCGAACACGCCCTCCCGGTCTACGTCAGACTTGGTTCGGCAAATGCTCAGCAAGGTAAAAGGGCTTTCAAATGAGGCCCGCGATCGGATCGTGGCAGCAGCAGAAGAGCCAGAGAAAGAGCCGGCAAGCTATTTGCCGGCCAACATGGAAGGCCTGCGCCCTAAGAAAGACGAGATCCTGATACCTCAATACGACGTGCGCGGCGCCATGGGTAACGGACAGGTGCCGCCTGATTACAATGAGGCGATTCGAAACCTGGTCGTCAGGGAAGAGTTGCTGCGCGAGAAAGGCGTCTCCTACACCTCAAACTCCGCCCTGGCCATGGTTACAGGATGGGGCCAGAGCATGGAAGGCACCATCGAGGACAAAGATCCCGTGATCGTGGATCGCGGAATCACCGAATACGCCGGCGAAGGTGTCTACCTCCTTAATTGGCATGACGAGCTTTTCATAAAGCGACTTCAGCGAAAGGACGAGGACCATCTGTGGCTCATCTCTGACAACAAGCATTATGAAAAGCTGGCAGCGCGAATCGACGACGTAACCATCAGGGCAAAGGTCCTGATGGTGTGGAATGCCAGGAAGGTTTAGCGGTCATCCGCCGCAAGACGACCCAATGGGAGAGCCCCATGTCACTCACCAAGCCCAACCAGCAGCTGCGCCGCGACCTGAAAGCCGCCGCGTTCGCCCTAGAAGAAGCCGCCCTGGAAATGTTCAGGATGGAAAGGCAGCGCGGGAATACGGAGCTTCTGGAGGCAATGGCGACGATCGTAAAACTGCATGAGCAGGCTGATCGGCTGAGGTCGTATGCGGATGAGGTGAAGGCGGGAAGGATTGTGCGGGGGAAGGCTGAGTAGCATGCGTTCTGGCGAGCTATGTATTTGCGCTAGTTACTGAAGGACAAGCAATGCCCTGCAAACGGGTTACTCAATGAAGAAGAAACAGGCGGACAGTAAAGCAGCAGCGACTGCTGCTGAAATTGAGCATTCTATCCAAGCCTTGAACAAAATGGCTGAGCGCCTTTGGGGAGATGGTCGAGAGACCGAGGCGAAAGCCCTCCTTGATGCCTTGGATTCTCTAAACCGGGCGCTGGACCGGATCAGGATTGGCGAAAGTCGCAGGGTTACGACCCTTCATTGAACACCGACATGGACTCATTAAAAGGCCTAAAGCGGCCAGAATATGCATGAGGCATAGATGACACTGACCAAGCCAAATCAAGACCTAAAGCGCGATCTCCAGGGCGTCGCCTCTGACCTCAAGTGGTCGGCAGTGGAGCTACTGCGGGTCGCCGAGCGGCTGAGACTGGCCGGGAATGAGGCAGACTCCCAGGCCGTGCTGAGGATGTGCAAGATCTTCCAGGCAGATGACGATCGGTTGAATGCTTATGCAGTGGAGATCGGGGCTGGGAGGATTGTGCGGGGGAAGGCTGACTAAACGGTGGTGAGGGTTTGGAGCCAATCTGGTGGTGGGATTTGTAGAGCGAGCGTTCTAAGGAGCTCCTTGCGGAGCTGATAATTAAGGAGGAAATATGGCTAGACAGAGCGATTTATTCCCATCCATTACAGAAGCGCAACAGGAAGTGGCAGAGAAGCAAATTGTAGAAAAACAAAAAGAAACCGATTTTGACATAAGAGAATATCCAATTGAGGTAATAGTTTCAAAATACACAGAGAAGCTGGAAGAGAGCGATAAGGCTGAGCTTTTCATTCCGGACTATCAGCGTGAGCTGGTATGGTCTGATAATCAGCAAGCAAGGTTTATTGAATCCATTTTTTTAAATCTTCCCATACCGTATCTATATGTTGCCGACGTAAACAACGGGGAAAACGAGGGTCGCTTAGAGATAGTTGACGGATCGCAACGCATAAGAACTTTGACACGCTTCCTTCATGGAGATCTTGTTCTTGCCGACCTTAAGATGCTGCCGCTACTGAATGGATTTCGCTTCAAAGATTTCACAATACCAAGACAGCTCAGATTTAAGCGCAAAACGATGAGAATGATTGAACTGATGGAAGTCGATGAGGAGGCCCGTCGCCAATTATTCGACCGACTAAATACAGGTGGTACGAAACTCAAGGACATGGAACAACGTTTTGGTTCGAAAGATGGAGCTTTTACTGACTTCGTTAAAGAAATAGCTGCAAATTTAAAATTTAGAACCCTTTGCCCTATAAGCGATGTCAGGATAAACCATCGAGACTACGAGGAAATGACGCTTCGATTCTTTGCTTATCTCGACAGATATAAAACGTTTAACAAGAGAGTCGATTTATTTCTAGATGACTATCTCGAAAGCATGAATAGCAGTACCTTTGACCCTAAATCACTAGAATCGCGTTTTGAACAAATGCTCGAATTCGTGGAGACTAATTTTTCCAACGGATTCAAAAAAGATAAAAATAATCTCTCTGTTCCCCGAATTAGATTTGAGTCCATTGCCGTTGGAGTAGCTCTAGCGCAGATAGAAAAAAGCAACCTAACCTCCGCACCTATGGACTGGCTCGCTAGTGAAGAATTTAAGACACTCACGCGATCCGACTCAAGCAACTCAAGACCAAAGGTCATCAATAGAATTCACTTTGTTCGAGACAGCCTTTTGGGTAGAGCGATTGAATATGACCAATAGCGAGGTCCTAATTTTTGAGTTGTACGATCTATTTCGACAGCGCCATGCAGAAGTCAGGCGCTATATCGCCCTCACAGAATTTATCTCCAGCAACAGGATTACCGCGCTAACCCGCGCAGAGGGAGGTCCCGCGCACCCAGCGGAAGACTTTCCACTCTCTCGAGAGCTAACAAAAACGCTAAGAGCGAATGCATATTTACTACTATACAATTTTGTCGAAGCGACGATGACAAACGCTATCGACACTATTCACAAGACTGTGGATAGTGACAATTTGGGATTCGACGGACTCAGTAGAGACTTGCAGAACATCGCACTAAATCACTTCAAGCGAGCATTAAGGGATAACAATGCTCAGGCGCTCGACGACAGAGTGCATCCGATAGAAATCGCAATAACCAAGCTCGGCTATAATAAAAACCAAATATTTTCCGGAAACGTCGACTGCAGGGAAATTAGGCTCACCGCCGTGAAGTATGGCTTTAAAAGTCCAGATCCTAATTTAAAAGGGCGTAACATACTGCGGCAAATAAAAGATGTCAAAGATAAGCGCAACGCCT
This sequence comes from Pseudomonas fluorescens, assembly GCF_902497875.1. Taxonomy (GTDB): domain Bacteria; phylum Pseudomonadota; class Gammaproteobacteria; order Pseudomonadales; family Pseudomonadaceae; genus Aquipseudomonas; species Aquipseudomonas fluorescens_BR. The sequence goes on along the minus strand of NZ_CABVHY010000023.1, from coordinate 49,294 downwards.
TGGCGCATGGTCGATTGTCATTCGAGCAGTGCGGTCATGATGTATCTCCAGAGTACCTAGCAAAAGTATCATATGAGACGGCCGTTTATTTGCGATCTGTGCTATGGTCCGTGTCATATTATCTAAGGCAGCGCACATATGCGGCGGCCCTTCCGGGCTGAAAAATATTGTTCGTTATTAGGCCCTTCGTTACGAGGGGCCTCTTTAGTTACGGCTATTAAGGGCGAGGAGCACAGCGTGAGATTTTAGATGCTCTTGAATACTTAATCCAATTACCTCCCCCAGCCTGACCGGTACAGCATTACCAATCATTCTTCCCACACCTTTAAATGTTATTTTATCCGAAGGCATAAACTTATATTCATCCGGGAAGGACTGTAGGATGGCCGCCTCTCGCAGTGAGATTGCACGATCTTGCTGGGGATGACCAAAGCGACCATTGCCAAAACCATAGCATAGCGTAGTCATTGTCGGGCCCGGCTCATCAGGCCGCATTCTACCGTAAACACTAGGGAAGGTTTTCCCGCTTGCTTTGCGGTGGCAATCAGCGCGCAACTCTTCCGGCCAAGATTTCCATGTTCCGCCTGGAGTTGATTGCATGATGCGCTGCAAGTTTATAGGAGTAAGCGTAGCGGCCCTATGCAACTCGTCTGAAGGGTCGCATGCTCCTGCAGCAATTTTAGGTAGATGGCCGATAGCCTGAGCAACCGTTACAGGCTTACCAATATGCGTAGGCGGAATCATAGATATGGCGCCGAGCCTGGAGGCAATGAGCACATGGCGGCGTCGATGTTGAGGCAAGCCATAATCAACGCATCGGATTGTTCCAGCCCACACGTGATATTCAGCCTGAAGCCCATCTACGAAATCTTGATAGACTTGATGCTTGGTCACGTCCGGAACATTTTCCATGGTGACAATGTCTGGGTTGGCTGCCTCAATCAGTCTTTTAAACTCATAAAGCAGGGGCCACTTCCTATCTGTGCGAGTATCGCGCCCCAAACTATAGGATGAGAATGGCTGACACGGCGCGCAGCCGGCAAGAAGCTTGATTCGGCCTGATTGATACCACGAGCATATTTCGTCGGCAGTAACGTCAGACACGCTTTTGGCAACAAATTCAGCTTGATTATTTTCCCGATATGCATACTCACAGTTTCGGTCAATGTCGTAACCCGCCCTGACATTGATGCCTGCCATACGTAAGCCGGCCGTCAATCCCCCTGCGCCGCAAAACAAGTCAACAGCATCAATCATTGTGGTCAAATCCCCTATCAAGGATGCATTCTAACGGATTACTTGACCAAGATCGATCTCGGATTAGAGAGAATTTTGGAAGGTGGGTAGGCTTGACCTGCGGTAACTTGCAGGCTTTTCGTATCCACCCTGTCATGCTCCCGTCATACCTACAAAGCACAATGCGGTCAGCCAAAGGGATTTGACCCCGTCTACAGAGAGCCCGTCCCGTGCGGGCTTTTTTGTGTCTGGTCAGCACCACCCATGCACTCTGCGGTGCTGGCAAGCAATGTCCCCGCTTGCTGGGCCAGTTTTCGCCACTCGTCGCTACTGATGAGCCCGGAGCGCTCCATGTGATCCGCCGCCCGCAGCAACTTGTCGTAACGAGCCTCGTCGCTTATGAGGTTTGCAGCCATAGAGAACAGCTTTCGCCAGTTGGTCAGCGCCTGCTTCCTTAATTCATCCTTCATACGATCTCTGTATTGATTGCTTATGGCGTGCAGTCCATCGAGTGATCTTGGAAGTCACTATCAGAGCTTATCACCTGTATGGCCTTTTGATATCACAGAGTACAAAAGTACTCTCCCCGCTTTGCCTTCTACCGACGGATAAAATACTGTTTATTAATACAGTAAATCAGAGAAAAATCATGGCAAAGGGAAAGAAAGCACCAGCAGCCCCTACCCCGCCGACTTCGTTCGAGCTGATGGGCATGCGCGTCAGAAGATCATCAGTTCCCCGGCTGCGCAGAAGGCCAAAGAGGCGACGCTATACCGCTCCCCGGATGAGCCTGAGGACGACTGGAATCAATTGATGCAGGACATTGGCGAGAACGAGAACGTCACCGTGGAGCGCCAGGCGGACGGCAGCGTGTTCATTTACTGGGCCGTGCCCAGCGAAGATTGACCGCCGCGAATCAATTAAGCCCGCTGCGTGCGGGCTTTTTTGTTTCTGTCAGAAAGGCGCTAGCTCCTCATCGATAACCGTCAGCTCGTCATGCTCCTGTACGGCTGGATCATTCTCGTCTGACGCCTCCCACTGCAGCGTCACCGTTTCGTCGTCGTTGAATGTCAAATCGATGCCGTCCGTCTCGGACAGCAAGCCCATCACCTCATCCCACTCTCGGTCACCATCCGTATCAAGGCGGTGGATCCTCACCCAACGCTGACCCTGCGCAATGGGATGGTTGATCATCCCAGAGACCCGCAGCCCAAGCCTCTCCATCCCGCATATCTCCCGCCGCTCTACTGGTTTTGCCTGCTTCTTCGCCTTTGCCATTCCCGCCTCCTAATGCTGTATATCCATACAGGCTTAGCAAAGCTTATCTCAGCCGCTCGGAAATGTAACCCCTCAGTCCGAGACGGTGAGCCGAGAAAGACATTTGAAAATAATTAGGCATTACCTATTTACAATATATTAGGCATTGGCTTATTGTTCACCCATCGCAACCGGAACCCAATTAGGTGCCGGAAGCCGAGACAGCAACGCAGCACGCTCCAACCGCTCTTTAACAACCTGATCGATTAAAAGCTGCCAGCCAGCGAAAAGACTGACGCACCCGGTGTGGGCGAATCCCACCTAAGTGCGCCGTATCTGAGTAGCCCTGGCAGCCCAAACCGTAACGTATGGAAAGAAATCATCGCCCAGCCGGAGGTGGCGAGTAACACCGGCCAGCAAGACGGACAGCATCGCTGAGCAGCCTTCTCGCGAGGGCTGCTTGGGATGACAACCAAGGAGCAGGACCATGTTGATACTCACCCGCAAGCCAGGCGAAACCATCCGCATCAATGACGACATCAGCATCACGGTGCTGGGCGTTAGCGGGCAGCAAGTGCGACTGGGGATTGAGGCCCCGAAAGAGGTAACCGTGCATCGCGAAGAGATCTATCAGCGTATTCAGGCTGAAGCGGTGGCCTGATCAGGAAAGCATCGCTGCTGCACCTTGGCGACAGGGTGCATCGGGATGCAACCCACCCCAGAGGAATAACCATGTTCGGCAAACTGTTTGGCAAGAAATCCGGCGAAGCCCGTCAGGCCCTGGCTGTGATGACCAACCGCGACCTGATGCAAGCGTCAGTGTACGGCGTGTTCTACGTCGCTTCCGCTGACGGCGATATCGAAAAGGAAGAGCTGGAGAAGATCGAAAAGCTGATCAACAACTCTGCGGCCTTGAAGGGCTTCGGCGCCGAGCTCAGCAACACGATCGACCGGGCTAAAGCCGACTTCAACGACGGCGGCCCTCGCATCATCCGCCAGAACGCCGAAAAGGAACTTACGGACCTGGCCCACAGTGTTGATGATGCCAAGACCGTCCTGAACTTCATGCTCACCGTTGCTGAAGCTGATGGTGAGATCGAACCGGCTGAAATGGCAGTGCTGGAAAAGGCCGCCAAGATCATGAACCTCAACCTCAAAGACTACCTGTAGTCGTGTTCGGCAGGGTCAGCAACAAAGCGCGCTCGCTGGCAGCCTACGGACTCGCTGGCGGGGTTGTCTTCGTGGACTCGGCCAGTCGCATCCTTTCAATGGTCGGCGACCTGGTACTGGTCGCGCTGCTCTTGATGGTGCTGATGGTCGGCAAGGCGAAAGATAAACCGTAGTCATCACTTCTGCCCATTCACTGAGTGGGCAGCGGGATGCGGACGAACACCCGGCCCAGCGCCGGCCACCTGCATTTTCAGCTCACCCCAGCATGGAGGATTGGCAATGAAATAATCCAGACAAAGCCCTTCCAATGAAGGCACCAGCGGTCACGTAGGGTGACTGTGTGACGCACAACAAAAGCCCGGTTCCGATCGGGCTTTTTTACGCCTGCCTTTATTCGTCAGCACTCACTCCTGCGCCCAACGGCAACCAGCAGGCGGTCCGAGTGCTGACGAATAACCGCAACCCACCAAAAGGAATCGTCATGAACCAGACCATTCGCCAAAAACAAGCGGTCCTGCAGGTGTTGCGGGATCGCCTCTCTCTGTCTACCTCGGAGATGTACCAGATGATTGGTCGCGAAGAGCCAGTGCGTGCGCCACGTTTCAACGTCGTGCCACTGGGCAAGAACACCTTTGATGTGGTCGATCGTTCCACCGGCCTCTCCCGCGGCGCCCGTGCAGGCCACGACAGCGCCTGCCAATACGCAAAGCAGCTTGAGCAAAACGCCGACTTCTTCGATTCAGTTCGAGTCTCCACCCGCAGCTTCGGGCGAACTCTAGTGCGCTGGACCATTGGCGCCTCCCTGGTACTGATCGTGTTCGCTTATTACGGCGCTCAGCAATGATCGGCGTACCAATGCCCAACCCGCGGGATCTGATCAGCGCCAAGCTGAACCGTCAGATGGATCAGTTCTTCGGCTCCGGCGGCAAAGCTGAACCGGCAGACGCCTTCAAGCCTGAGCAGCGCCCACCTCGCTCGGACAAAATCGACCCCGACACCATCCTGAAACGCCGCCGCCCTTCCCCGTCCCATGCCGAACGCATCGCGCTACGGCGAACCACGGAGGCGCTATGAAGAAGCGCAAGCCCAACAACATGCGTGCCCGGATAGAGCGATCGTGCCGGGCGTTGCTCAGTACCAACCACGTCGCAGTGGTGCAGATCGACCCTAGCGGCATCCAAGGGATGATCAACTGGAAGAACTGCAGGAACATCCCGACCGGCCAGCGCATCGCCGACGCCGTCTGCGACTTCGCCCACCGGTGGACGATCTACGTCAGCGTCCAATGTCGCGATCAGCGCGGGCACCGCTACACCAAGTCGGTAGAGGTTGCGCCACAAGGCAACTATCTGGCCACGCACCTCGACGACGTGATCGAGGAAACCTACAAAGGCTTGGTCGCAGAGTGCAATCCAAATCATCGGGTCGCCTCGGGCTGGATCGCCATTCCCGCCGAGATCTCGCTGACGGAAGAACAGGCCGCCTGGGTGTTCGACGCTGTGGGTGTCTGGAGTCAGCAGAAAGCAGCATGAGACGAATAAACCACCAGGTGCGCCAGCGTCTTCGACAATCGCAGTTCCATCTTCCACCAAGCGGGCTTAAAGCCATCCCGGAGAAACCGCCATGCCAATTGCAACAGATACCGCCGAGTTCCTTGAAGAGCTGAATGGCGGCGCGTTCGCCAGCCAGATCGGCCACGCCCTTTCCGAGGTCGCCGCCGGGGTGGTTGACCACGGCAAGGTCGGCAAGCTGGTGATCACCCTGGACTTCAGCCAGATCGGCGAGTCGAGCCAGGTAAAGATCAAGCACAAGCTCGACTACAAGGTGCCGACCAAGCGCGGTACCCGCAGCGAGAACACCAGTTTGGACACTCCGATGCACGTCGGGTCCGGCGGCAAGATCTCGCTGTTCGCCGAGAAGCACGACCAAATATTCACCCGGGACGAGGCGCCAATCCCGCGCCGCACCTGATCGCTTCCGCTTCACGCCCTTCCTAAACGAGACCTGAAATATGTCCCTGACGAAAGAAGCAATTCAACTGATCACCGACACTGCGCTGATTGCCGCGGCCAAAGCACTTGACACTGACATGCCAACCGCTGTGCTGCCTGAAGGCGCCAAGGTAATCAGTCTGGAAGCCTTCGGCGCATTCCGCAGCCGCTTCCGTGGCACCTTCTCCACCAACTCCCTGGTGGACTTCGGCAAGTACGTCACCGACCGAGCGGTCGTAAATGCACAGGGCTTTATCAACCAAGACGAGATGACCTGCTCGGTACTGTTTAACCTCGGCACCGAAGCGGCGCCTGGCCATGCCGATGATCGGGCCGTGCTCAAGCTGAAGGCAACGGCCGGTTACCAGGCGGTGCAGGCAATCAGTGGGCGCGCGATGTCCCAGAAAGACATGAGCGACTGGATCGAGGACTGGCACAGCACGTTGTCGGCCGTCGGCGAAGACAACCAGAACATCAGTCTGGTGAAAGCCATCGCAGCGGTGCGCACCATCACGGTGAAGGCGTCTTCCGAAAGCGATCACACCGTCAGCGAGACCCGCGCCAGCCGCAGCGCTATGGACGCCATCGAGGCGACCAGCAAAGAAGTCCTCCCTACGTCGCTGATCTTCTCGGTGGTGCCGTTCGAAGGCCTGCAGCTGCGTGAAATCATCCTGCGCATCTCGGTCATCACCAGCGGCGCCCAACCGGCACTGAAACTGCGCTGGGTTGGTGAAGAGGTTCAGCGCGAAGAGATCGCGCAGGAATTCAAGTCGGTACTTCAGGAGAAAATCGGTGATGCCGCCGCGCTGTCTCTCGGCGCTTTCGATCCGAAGTAAGCGTCACAGGCCGGGCGACCGGCCTAACCCACTCTCACCTATTTCGCTGAACGATTCGCTGGCAGATCGCAATAAGGAGGAGTGCAGTACTGGCGCTGAGCAGAACTCTCTACGTCGTAGATCGATTCGATCTGGGCTACGTTTTCCAGCAGATGAAGAGACAGCCGATACCCCCTCACGGCGGCATCCGCGAGCTTCCTATGTACCTCACGGAATGCGTCCGGCTTTCCCTTCCGATAAGGCTTACCTGCCTGCAAATTACGCACATTGCGCAGATATTGAGTTAGCGGGCGTTTCGAGCCTCCATTCGCTTTGCCGACGTAGCGATAAAGCACGCCACCCTGCGCGTCTTCAATCTGCCAGAGGTATAGCAACGGTTTCTTTTCATCGACACCACACGGGTAGAAATCGAAGTCCATCTCAGCCTCCAAGGACGGAATGCGAACGCACCTTTGATACCCCACTTCAACGAATCACGCCAGCCGGCGAGGCCGGCGCCTGACTGGAAATCACTTATGACCATCACCGCACCGGTCATCCGCTACCACGGAGCCAAGTTCAGGCTTGCACCCTGGGTGCTGCAGCACTTCCCGCCGCACACCTGCTACGTCGAATCATTCGGCGGTGCGGCAGGTGTGCTGATGCAAAAGCCTCGATCGTATGCCGAGGTGTACAACGACCTGGACGGCGACATCGTGAACCTGTTCCGAGTTTTTCAGGATCCGGTTACGCGATCGGGACTTACCGAGCGCCTGGTGTTCACGCCCTACTCCCGGGAGGAATTCGAACTATCCTGGGAGCCGAGCACCGACCCGATTGAGCGAGCCCGCCGGACCATCATCCGTGCACAGATGGGTTTCGGATCCGCAGGGGCGACAAAGGGTGTCACGGGTTTCCGCATCGACACGAAGCGGCAGTACGGCACAGCCCAGTCGCTGTGGGCAACTTACCCAGAACAACTCGCCGAAGTTGGCCAGCGCCTGAGCGGCGTGCTGATTGAGAACAGACCGGCGATCGAGGTAATCAAAGCCCACGACGGACCGCAAACCTTGCACTACGTTGACCCGCCCTACGTGCACGACACCAGGTACAAAGGTGCATCCAGCGGCCGCTATTACCGGCACGAAATGGACGATGCTGCGCACCGAGAATTGCTCAGCGCTTTGCTCGAGCTAGAAGGAATGGTCGTGCTGTCGGGATACCCGAGCGACCTTTACGCCGAGCTGCTCCCGGGTTGGACCAGCTACAGCACCTCGGCGCGAATATCCGCCGGGCGAGGCACCGCAAACCGAACCGAATGTATCTGGCTAAACCCGGCTTGCATCAAGAGGGTCAGTCAGATCGGGCTGGATCTCGGCGAACTGGCCTGACCCGCCCTCACCTATTGCGCTGAGCGACGGCGGAAGGAATCAAAAACCGCTTTTCCGGCCTCGGCCCTCAAGGCTCCATTTATCAGGATCGTCGCCAACCGATAGCTTGATTCGCTCATCGCGGCTGCAAACGAAACGCGCTCGATCCTCGGTCAAGTTGTTGTGACTGGCGATCGCTCTAGTTGATCGGTATTTATCACCACCAGCCACTCTCTCCTTCGTCATCCAAGCGTGCACCCGGCGAGCATCTCGCTTGACTCCTATCCAGGTAAAAAGAACCTGCATCCCGTAAAGAGCCAAACCGGCGGCCGCGCCCCCGAAGGACGTCGAGATGATGTCGTCAATCAGTCCCTGATCCATTTGAACCCCTCAGAAATTAATCCGCTGAATATACCCGGCAAGGATCCTCTATGTCCGCTCACCAGAAGAAACACCCCTTCGATTTCAAAACTCAATACGGACTTGGCTTCAACACTCAGGACGAAGAAATCGTTGTCGACTTCTTCTGTGGTGGCGGCGGCGCCGGTACCGGGCTGGAGATGGGCCTGGGCCGCGCGGTGAATGTCGCGAAGAACCACAGCGCCAATGCGATCAGCATGCACACCGTCAATCACCCGGGCGCCGTGCACTACACCACCGACGTGTTCGACGGTGATCCGGATACGGAGTGCGGTGGCAAGGCCGTTGGCTGGTTCCACATGTCGCCGGATTGCACGCATCACAGCCAGGCTGCCGGCGGCCAGCCTCGCAAGCGCGAGATTCGGAACCTGTCGTGGATCGGCCTGAAGTGGGGCGGCAAGAAGAAGCCCAGGGTCATCAGCTTGGAGAACGTGAAGCAAATACTTCAGTGGGGCCCGCTGATCGCCAAACGCGACAAGGCCACCGGCCGCGTGGTGAAGCTCGGCGGTGCGATTGCGGGACCAGGCGAGGTTGTACCGGTCGACCAGCAATTCCTGGTACCGAACCAGAAGCGCCGCGGGCAGACGTGGAAGCGGTTCGTCGAGCTGCTTGAGGGCATGGGCTACGCAGTAGAGTGGCGAGTCATCAAGGCTTGTGACTTCGGCGCGCCCACCAGCCGCGAGCGCCTGTTCATGATCGCTCGCTGCGACGACCAGCCGATTGTCTGGCCTACGCCAACCCACGCCAAACACCCGGTCAAGGGTCAAAAGAAGTGGCGCACCGCCGCCGAGTGCATTGATTGGACCATTCCGAGCAAAAGCATCTTCGGCCGCAAGAAGGACCTGGCTCCAGCCACCTTGCGCCGCGTTGCCAAGGGGATGAAAAAATTTGTCATTGATGCCGCCGACCCTTTCATTGTTCCGATCGCGAACTGGTCGGGCGAAAGCGTCCAGTCTGCCCATGAGCCGCTGCGCACCGTTACCTCCTGGCCGCGCGGTGGTTCTTTCGCCATGGCCAGCCCGATAATCGCGCCAGCCACGCACCAGGGTAGCGACCGGGTGAACGATCCACACGCCCCGCTGCCGACAGTGACCTGCGCCAACCGCGGCGAACTGACGCTAATCAGCCCGACCCTTATTCAAACCGGTTATGGCGAACGCACGGGACAAGAGCCGCGAGTGCCTGGACTGGATCAGCCGTTGGGCACAGTGGTTGCCGGTGGAGTGAAACACGCTCTCGCCGCAGCGCATCTGGTGAAGTTCCGGTTTACAGATGAAGGGAAAGCACTGAACGAACCGCTGCCGACCATCACCAGCGGCGGTAACTACCAGCGCCCTGCCGGGGCCGCCCACGCCATGGGCATCTCCACTGTGTTCATGGCCCAGATGAACGGCGGCTTCAATGCCACTGACGACAAAAGCGTCGCCGACCCCATGACCACAGTGACCAACACCGGCAGCCAGCAGCAGCTGGTCACCGCCAATCTGGTGCATTTGCGCGGCAACTGTGACGCGCGGGATGCCACCGACCCACTGCACACCATCAGCGCGGGCGGTACACATCACGGCCTGGTGACCGCATTCATGGAACGCCAGTTCGGCGCCAGCGTTGGCCAAGCAGTTGATGAGCCAGCGCCAACCATCACGGCGGGGGGCGGTGGAAAGAGTTCGCTGGTTGAACTGCACCTTTCGCCAGAAGTTGAAGCCGGGGCGCTGCGAGTGGCGGCATTCCTGATCAGCTACTACGGCACCGAGAACGTGAGCAGCGCCGGCGACCCCGCACCAACGATCACCACCAAGGACCGATTGGCCCTGGTAACTGTGACGATCAAGGGCACGCCCTATGTGATCGTCGATATCTGCCTGCGCATGCTGCAGCCGGTCGAGCTGTACAAAGCCCAGGGCTTCCCGGCCGACTACATCATCAGCCACGGCGCCGACGGCAAGCCATTCACAAAGACTCAGCAGGTCCACATGTGCGGGAACAGCGTCAGCCCTCCGCCGATGGCTGCACTGGCACGGGCCAACGATCCATGGCGAGTTGCTGAGCGCCAAGCTGAGGCGGCTTGAGATCAAATCAAAGTTGCGGCCCTTTCCGAACTGATTAATGGAATCGTGCCGCCGCTTCGCTGTGATGCAAGCCAGCGCCTCGTCTCTTCAATATTGAATTTCCAGTTGTGCTCTTTGAAAAGCGCGATCGCCGTCCCTGAGAGCCTGTATTCACCACACTCAGGACAGGCGAGTTGCTTGTAGTCGCCAGCCGATGGCACCTCGTTTGATTCGGTTGAACAGATAAAACATTCCATATCCCACCTCCATCTGTTTGTCGCTCAACTGTAGCTGATCCCTCGCCACTCTCCACAGCCCGGGCATGACCCGGCATAGGACGCCCCATGCCCACAGAAAACATATCGGCGAGCACGTTCATCGTGCTGAGCCTGAAGCACACCCACCGCCGCCATAAGGCAATCACGCTCTGGCGAGCAGACGACAGTGGCTACTGCTGGAAGCTTTCCAGCGCCGGCGTTTATGAAGAGGCCCGGGTGCTGGAGCATCTGGGCTACTACAACAGCGGCTGCTCAAACATCGCGGTCCCTGCTGACCTGGTGGAGCGGCTTTCCTGTGAAGTCGAGTACGACACCAAGGAATTTGGAGTTTGCCTGCCGAACAACGCCGATACCTGGAGCCAGCTACTGGCCTGCGTCATCCGCCCCACCGGTTACGAGCCGAAGCCCGAGTATCGCGGATCCCGCTATTCGGAAAACAGCATGTGGATGAAGCGCAGGCGGTGCGAGGAGGTTAACCAGGCGATCCGGATCATCGCCGGCCACGGTCGTCGGTTCTTCTACAGCCAGGCAGTGAATCGATACGCCAGCATGGAAGTCGATGCCCGTGGCAAGGTCTGGCTCATCGACGACTACAGCGGCAAGCGTGTCTTCACCCATAAAACGGTGTGGGGTGGCCGGTGGCGCGGCTTCAGCCACGGCGGGACGCTGCGCAGCCTGGTCGAAGCCTTCCGCGATTACATTTGCACCGGGGAGCCTCTGCACCGCGGCTATCTCGGGCCTGAACGGTTCGATGACAGCAACATCTGGGGTTACGACGCCGAGGGTATGCAGGCCGTGCGAGAACACGCCGGCGCCCTTCCCGTCTTCCGGCAGCCCGAGCAGGTGGCGGCATGAAGCGCCTCTATCTCAGCGGCCCCATGAGCAACCTCCCTGATCTGAACTTCCCGGCCTTCCACGCGATGACCGCCCGCCTCCGCGCCGCTGGCCACCAGGTGGTAAACCCCGCCGAGATCAACCCGGACGGCGGAACGTGGGACGAATGCATGCGCCGCGACATCGTTGCCCTGATGGACTGCGACACGGTGGCCATGCTCCTCGGCTGGCTCAACTCCGAAGGAGCCTTCCTCGAAGTGACGATTGCGCAACGCCTCGGGATGAAGGTTGTGAACGCACAAGATCTGGTGATGGAGATTGCAGGATGAGCGGAGTGAAGCGGTACCAATTCAAAGGGGCGGCAGGCGAGTACGTCTACGCAAGGGACTTCGACGAAGCGACGCGCTTCTTTCTCGATGCTGCCGAGCGCTGCATCGCGGCAGAGCGACGGGAAGCCGCCTTGCAACTGCGCCTGAACAATACGGACCAGCGGCTCGACACCGCAACCAGCCTGATCGACCGGCTCATCAAGAACATCGAGGCGGAAATCGACTTTCATGAAGACATTGAGCCAAATGATCGGGAGAACGACCAGATCATGGACGAGATGCGCGACTTCATGAAGATCGCGGCCGATCTCTCCCTCACTGATGAAGGTGACAAGGCCGCCAACCATGTTGGTGCACTCAACGAAATGGTAGCCGCCAAGCACCAGGGCGAGCCGGAATATGTATCTCGCGGCTATCCTCGCGGCGAATCGTTCTACCGGAACAAGGATGCTGACTGATGAACAATAACGAAATGGTCAGCGTACCCCGCGAATTGACCGATGAAATGGCCGAGGCCATCGGATCCAGGGCAGCGGTGTGCGGTGGTGGTGCTTTCGAGATTTGGGAGGCGGTGATTGCTGCCGCGCCAGCCGCCGAGCATCAGCCCCAGCAGGCGGCCGTATTACCCGAACTGAAGAAGCCCTATTACGTCGTCAGGCCAACGACGTTTGGCGAGCAAGCAGGGTTCTTTCAGGTTCACCCAGGGAATGTCGTCTACTCCTCCGAGGATGAGGCGCAGAAATCTGCTGACCTCTACAATTCGCAGCGTGCCCATAAGTTCTTCAACGCACTGAAGAAAGCCGCACCGCTCCAGCACCAGAGCGAGCCGTCAGCGTACGTCCTACACAAGAATGGAATTATCGACTGGGATCAGGAGGTCATAATCTCCAACACTGGCGGCGATGAGTCTGACGAGCGCTTCAAGTGGGTTGCTGTCTACACCGAGCGGCCCGCCCACTACACCGCCATCGACATGACCACCGCTGCGGCCGACGGATTCAGGGGTGGGCAGACGGTGGTGCCGGAACTGACCAACGAGTTGCGCGAAATCTTGGGCATGATGTGCTTTCAGTGCATCACCTACGCCCAGGCACTGCGCCAGATGGGCCACACGATCGCGAAAAAAGCAGAAGACGAGCAGGCCGTGACGATCCACTGGATGCTCGGGCACTACCTGCGCGACGCCGCGAACTGGCGACAGAATGCCATCGACGAATTGAAAACAGACCAAGAGCTCGCACAGGTGGGCTGCGAGAAATCAGCTGATACCTTACGTAAACTTTCCGCCCTAGCCTCCACTACCAACTAGAATTAAAAGAGGATGCGTCGAGAATACATCTCGATAGTAACTGCTCGGCCGACCAGACAGAGCAAGAGAAGGTTCTAGATGAAAATAATCGGGCAACGCTTGCGTGAGGAACGAAAGAGGCTTGAGTTCTCCCAGCACGCACTCGCCAATCTATGTGATGTCGCCGAAAACGCTCAGGGCAACTACGAAAATGGTAAGCGGCGGCCGACAGCCACTTACCTGTCGCTCGCGTCAGGAGCAGGCATAGATGTTGTATTCGTTTTGACTGGTACTCGGGCACCAATCTATTTGGACGCCGGCCATGAAGAGGAAATTAATCTTCTATGCAATCTGCGCGATATGCCAGTTGATTCAAGCTCATTGATTAGACATTTACTTAGTTCACTCGCGACGCTCACAGCTGCTGCACCTAGATGAAATGTAATCCCCGTCTTCAGCTGATCTGCCACGGAATGACGCTGCTTACTTAATGAGCCGGTTGTTCAGCGGGCTCATTCAGAAAGGCATTCCAGCTCTCATATGCGTCGTGATGTCTTTTGGTCGCGCCATCCCAGTCAGGCCCGGTAACACGTCGAGATGACACGAGCGTCATCATCCCCATGGTAGCGGCGTCCAACTCTAAAAGAAGCTCATGCGATTTGAACCTGAAATCGTCAATGGAAATCATTGCTGTTGTCCTGAGCGGTGCTCACCGCCATTGAAAAGCAACTGCTCCTCAAACGGTGGAGTGTGGCCAGGCTCGATGATTCACCCAGCCCGACCGCCGGTGCGCAATGCCCCCTTACTTACCCCTTCAAAGTCAGCCGCTATAGCGGCAAAGGAACAGTCATGCCTGAAGAACATGCAGTCCAACTCAACAGTGCAGCGCGAGACGTTATCGCTGAGCGCCATCGCCAGGTATCAGTCGAAGGCTATTCGCTGTACCGGGATGATCTGTATGTGAAGGGCGAGATGGCCGAAGCGGCAGCCACATATGCGAGCCTTGCCGGTAAGCCGGGCAGCATGAGTACAGCTTGGCCATGGGGTCGGCACACGTTCAAGCCCGGCGCCGACCGGCGTCGCGATCTTGTGAAGGCCGCTGCGCTGTTGCTGGCCGAGATCGAGCGCGTCGACCGCCTTTGCCTGATTCGTCACTGGCCGGTAAGGCGCGATGAAAACGGTATGTTCCAGCATCCTGACATGCCGGATTTCGAAGAGGGTGATGGCGACAAGTGCAAGGCCTGGATCGCTGAACAGGGCCTGGCCGTGGCAATGGTTAGCCTTGAATATGCAGACGAAGCGATTGCCAACCGCTACTTCGAATCCCACGACCCTGACTGCAGCTACTGGGAGCCTGACCGGCCAGATGGCGAAGGCTGGTTCTGCCTGGCCATCCATGACACCGACGATGGCCCGGTCTGCTGGTGGGCTCGGCGCGAGGTGACGCCATGAAGAAAAGAAACTTCGTCCTCGTCGACCAAGCAGAGCTTGAGGCGCTGCGCCAAGACAAGGTCCGCATTGATGTCCTGGAGTCTGGATGCTGGGACGTTCGGTTCATCGACTGCCCTACCCCGGGCGGTGATGACGGCAGTATCAACATCGAGATTATCGGTCATTACATGGGCAAGCCACGGGAGCGGGTTCTCGGCGAAAACTACAACGAGAACCTGCGGGCGGCCATCGATCAGGCCTGCACTGCCGAGGCATACCCGCCGGAGCGGCCTGAGTACGACCGGTACGGAAACCCAGAGAGGTCCGCCACATGCCAGTAATCGCCCTCGCCTTCATGGCATGGCACATCTACACGGGGCCTTGGCGATGAAACCACGCGTAAGAACAACCACCGGCGCCAAGGTGACTATCACTCTTGAGCTTTCGAACTTGGGAAGCTGGGGGCCTGATTGCACTACCGGCCAGGTCCACGACCAGGCGAGAGAGAGCGCAATTGGTCGGCTCAATCGGCTGTTTAAGGATCAGCTGGAGAGCGTGAAGATCATCGGTCCGGTGAAGGTCGAGGCAGTCATCACCGACCTCGAGCGCCGCTAACCCCTATCCACCTACCAGCCTGCCGTTGAACGGCGGGTGAGGCATTTCTATGTCCGCAACAGCACGCTTTCACGAAGTCGCGAATGACTCGCTGGTTCGCATCAGTGAGCAACTATGGCCGGGGGCCAAACTTTCGCTGGTGGTTTACACGCCTGAAAAGCCAGGGCTCGACATCGTCCTCAAGGATCAAGGCATAGAGCTCAATGAAGTGTTGAACACCCTGCGCCGAGCGGGCCTGAGCATCGACGGCGACAACGTCTACAAGCGCGATCTGTGCGACTCAATCGTCGGCTCAATGGTGTTCGGCGCGCAAAACCGAAACCCTCCACCACCCGGCCAATGGCAGCAACGCTTCTGGGACATTGCACGGGAAGAAGCGGCCTTACGCGAAGAGCTCGTCGCCGCACTGAAAATCACCCGTGAAAACCTGCGCGCCTGCCAAGGGACGATCCATTTGGCCGGAGGATTCGACCCGGCTTATGTAACCGAAGCTCAGGCCGCAATGAAGATCGCTGACGCAGCCATGGACAAAGCCACCGCGTAACCCCCTCCCCACCTTCTGCCGCCACGCGCGGCAGGGAGCATATCTATGGAAACTGAAATTCTCTCGGACGAAGAACTGGCGGATCTCACTGGCTATAAGGCCCGAGCCTACCAGCGGCGCTGGCTGACAGATCGCCAGTGGGTGTTCGTCGAAAGCCGTGGCAAGCGGCCACTGGTTGGCCGGATGTACGCCCGCATGAAGCTGGGCATGCTCACCCCGACCATCGTTGATCACAAACCACCTACCGCGTCGGCATGGACGCCTGATTTCTCGCGAGTGAACTGATATGCGCCCCCGCAAGACCGAATATCACCACCTTCCCCCGCGGATGTATCAGCGGTCCCGCAAACGCAAAAACGGCCAAATGTGGACCGCCTATTACTACCGCGACCTGTTGGGCAAGGACATACCGCTGGGCAAGGATTTGGACAAGGCCAGAATCAAATGGGCCGAACTCGAAGCCAAGGAAAAACCCCTGGACCTGCGCACCATGAAGGGGATTTTTGACCGCTACATCCGCGACATTGTCCCCAAAAAAGCACCGCGCACACAGAAGGACAATCTGTCGGAGATCAAGCAACTGCGGCCGATGTTGGACAGCGCCCCGATTGACTCGATTACCCCGGCAACAATCGCCGGGTATCGGGATGCGCGAACGGCGAAGGTCCGGGCAAATCGCGAGATCGCCACTCTCTCCCATGTCTTCAATATGGCGCGGGAGTGGGGACTGACGACCAAAGAAAACCCCTGCCAGGGCGTGCGCAAAAACAAGGAAACACCGAGGGACTATTACGCGAATGATGTGGTTTGGGATGCGGTTTACAAGAAGGCAGCTCAAGAGCTGAAAGACGCGATGGACCTCGCCTACCTCACCGGGCAACGACCGGCAGATGTCCTGGTGATGCGAAAGGATGATGTAGAGGGGGGATACTTGGGCGTGCAACAAAACAAGACGCACAAGAAGCTGCGTATCCAGATGACCGCTGGCGGCGAGGCGAATAGCCTGGGGCGACTGATTGCTGAAATAACCGAGCGCAACGCTCGGCATGTTTCGAATTATTTGATCGTCAGTCGTCACGGCAAGCGGATGACCGCGACGATGCTGAGAAAGCGTTGGGACATTGCTCGCGAGAAAGCAAAGCTGGCCGCAACCGAGATCGGCGACGAACTGCTGGCAGCGAAGATCGGTGGATTTCAGTTCCGGGACATCAGGCCGAAGGCTGCTTCGGAAATCTCCGATGTCGGCGAAGCGAGTCTGCTTCTTGGGCACACGAAAGGCGACATTACCGAGCGAGTTTATCGCCGCGTTGGCGCCATTGCCAGGCCGTCAAAATGACCTGAAAAAGCGTTCCATAACTCAAAGCGGAGCCCTTGTAGAATGCGGTCTGTAGGGGTGCTGTAAAACCAAAGTAATGGAACGAAAAATCTCTGCAAGCCGCGAATTCAGCGGCTTTGAATAGCGGTCTTGAAAACCGTCGACTGTAACAGGTCCATGAGTTCGAATCCCATCGCCTCCGCCATATTTGTACGTTAAAGCCCTGATTATTCAGGGCTTTTTCGTTTCTGGGGTTTGGGTTTCGGCACTGCTTTTTGGGATCGTTACAAAACTATTTGGTAACCGTTACAAAACTTTTCGCTTTTCTCCCTCCCCGGCGTCCTGCCAACCGAACACAAGCCCACGACTCTACAGCTCGTCGCTCCACCCTCGCCTGATCGGCCCGCCTCGATTACTGTATATAAAAACAGTATTCGGAAAGCATCACGTGAACCCCGATGAAGACACCTGCGAGTGGCTTGGCATCCCCACGCCACTCGAAACCTGCATCCAGCACACGCACCTGCTCGAAAACGAGATCGACAATCTCAACCAGCAGCTTCGTGCGGCTCGGGAAAACATCTTCAAGCTGGTTGAGATGCAGGCACAGACCACAAAAGACCGTGACCAAGCCAGGGAATACCTCAAAGAGAAAGCAGCGACGCTTGCAGAATTGCGCGAGCAACTGCGCGACCTCAAGAGCGCGTCCAATGTCCAGGTGCGGGAAATAGATGAGTTGCGCGATCAAGTGGCCAGGCTCCGCGGCGTGGATCCGCGCCAGGAGTGATTGCCGGCACTCAGGAAGCCAGAATCTTCAGTCTTTGCTCAAACGCCGACTCGAACGCCAGATAGAGGGACTCGGCGTCGCCAGCCCTCAGTGCGCCAGCCGTCTCAAGACCCAGCACAAACCCTTCGGCTCGCGCACCAGCCTTCACTGCGACAATCATGGTGTTAGCCCGCCCGATTTGCGCCAGCAACCGGTCAGCCTCGCGCTTCATTTTCGCCCCCAATACTACGTCTTCCACACTGCCATCCCAGAACGCTGAAATGTAGGTCAAGATGATCAAGCACCCGCTGTTCCTCACGATTCTATTCGTAGCAAGTATCTGGATTGCGACAACGGTCGTGATAATGTTTTTCTAGTCGAGCTGGCCATAACTGACAACGACGGCGCCGACCAATCCTGCGATCAGCAATTCAAACCTGTCGATCTTGTCGAGCAGGCGCTGCAAATACTCCATGCGCTCGACTCCGTTGGCATGACTTGATTTGAATCAGCTCCAGCAGCTCTCCCAGCTCAGAGCGATGGGTGTGGTGGAGCCGAAAACGAAAAAGCCCGGCACAGTGGCCGGGCTCATAAACTGGGAAACAATTAGGGTTTTGGATGTTCGCTCGACACCGAGTTGGTGGCATCCACATCGGCCATTTCTTCATCGACAGGCGCTTCGTCGTCCGCAGGCAGCGGAACCTCAGGCTCATTCTTCTTAGGATCATGGCCTGTTTCGTTATCAGTGCCACCTGTTACGCCCTGTTGAGATTTGTTTCCAGGGGCATTCTCGTCAATGTCCATGCTGGCTCTCCGTTCTAATGCGCGGGATGTCCGTGCTTGTACATGAGATATGGCAAAGCATTGCAAGTGCCGAGCTTTGGACGAACGGCGGAAACAAGAAACCCGGCGCGGTGGCCGGGTTCAGGTATTCGTGTGCGTGTTGCGTGAATTGCGCACCATGGGAAAAGTACGCGCAAAACCGTAACGTCAATATGATTATGCCGCCTGACTGGAGATTCACATGAGCACATTCGCTGTGTTTGGTATGACCCGCGCTGTCGCCTTGGCTGAAGCCAAGAAGCGCACCAAAGGCACCCGCAAGAATGTTAAGGCGCCAGGCGGTGTCGAACCGATCCCGCTCGCTGAATGGCTGGATCGGGTCGAGAAGAAGACCAAGCAAATAATGGGGGGTACGGTTCGCCAACTCTCGCCGCTCTTTGATGCGCCGCAGTACGCTGCGCAGTTCATTGATCTGACCCGCAAGACGATTCAGTGTCGCGACATGCGAAGATCGAAGAGTGTTCTGAACGACGCCCAGGGTAAGCCGATCATCAACCCGAAGACGAAAGCGCCAAGGGTTGGGTTTGCCGACTGGAAGCCAACGAAGGTCGAGCAGGCCGCCTGACCCACCCTCACCTATCGCGCTGAAAGCTAGGCATTGCCTCGGTCATACCAATTGTTGGCCAACTCCTTGGGA
This sequence comes from Pseudomonas fluorescens, assembly GCF_902497875.1. Classification (GTDB taxonomy): domain Bacteria; phylum Pseudomonadota; class Gammaproteobacteria; order Pseudomonadales; family Pseudomonadaceae; genus Aquipseudomonas; species Aquipseudomonas fluorescens_BR. The sequence goes on along the minus strand of NZ_CABVHY010000023.1, from coordinate 30,107 downwards.
ATCGTAACCGTCTTTGCCTTGTTGAGTTTTTGGCATGCCGCAGAAACTTTTTCTATCTCATTTCCGAAGTAAGCCAACCAATCACCGTTCGACTGCTGATCCAGCTGACAGAGGTAGGTTCCCACCTCACCCTCAGTCAAGCCTGAAACTTCCGCAATCAACTTGTTGCTTGGTTTCTTGAGCATTTTTCCTCCTTGATCCAGCGACATGCCGGGTCATCAACCAATAGCCCACTTCAACGAATCACGCCAGCCGGCGAGGATCCCTTATGCACGCAAACAAGATTGCCATTTTTCTCTGTGACCTCACCGGAGTGATGGCTGCGCCTTGGGTTGAAGCTGGATATGAGCGGATGAGCGAAATTCTGTAGGAGTTAATATATTCATGGCAGGCCCGCCATGCCCGGGCCTTGCAAGCACACCCAATCGAGCGCGTCGCCAGTGCGCGAAGGATCTACCGTGACCACACGTAGTTTTGAACTCATCGAAAGCAATGGCAAGCCGATCAAGGCCTGGACTCGCGGCGTTCCAGTCGAGGACTCGGCGAAGCAGCAACTGCGCAACCTGTCGGGCCTGCCCTTCATACACTCTCACGTCGCGGTCATGCCGGATGTTCACTGGGGCATGGGCGCCACCATCGGAAGCGTCATCGCAACCAAAGCGGCCATTATTCCGGCCGCCGTGGGCGTGGACATTGGCTGCGGCATGATGGCGGTTGAAACCACCTTGACGGCATCAGACCTGCCTGACTCGCTGCTGGCGATCCGAACCAGCATTGAGCGCGCAGTCCCGCACGGTTTCGTCACCACCCCGGGCCGGGCTATCAAGGGCGGCTGGCACGTCGCGCCAAACTCGGCGATCACCCGCTACCGCGGCCTTGGCGAGTGCCATGCAGAGATGGTCGCCAAGCACCCAAAGATCGACCACAAGAGCCCGATTTCCCAGATGGGCACCCTGGGCGGGGGCAACCACTTTATCGAGGTTTGCCTCGACGAACGTGACACCGTCTGGGTAATGCTGCACTCGGGGAGTCGCGGGCCTGGCAACATCATCGGCCGGTACTTCATCGAGAAAGCCAAAGAGGATATGCGTCGCCACTTCATCAACCTGCCAGACAAGGACCTGGCCTACCTGGTTGAGGGCTCGGAGCTTTTCGACGACTACTTCGAGGCGTTGGACTGGGCGCAGGAATATGCCCTCGAAAACCGGAACCAGATGATGGAGGCGGTCCTGCGCGTGCTGCGCGAGCACTTGAAGCCGTTCGCCATCGGCAAGCATGCGGTGAACTGCCACCACAACTATGTCGCCCGTGAAAACCACTTCGGCGAGAACGTGATGGTTACCCGCAAAGGTGCGGTGCGTGCGCGGGAAGGCGACCTCGGCATCATCCCCGGCAGCATGGGCGCTCGATCGTTCATCGTGCGCGGCAAGGGCAACAAGGACTCTTTCTGCTCATGTTCCCACGGTGCTGGCCGGGCCATGAGCCGTGGCGATGCTGTCCGCCGATTCACGGTTGAGGACCACATCAAAGCCACCAAGGGCATCGAATGCCGCAAGGATAAGGACGTCATCGACGAAACTCCGGCCGCGTACAAGGACATCGACGCGGTGATGGCCGCTCAAGCCGATCTGATTGAGATCGTTCATACCTTGCGCCAAGTCGTGTGCGTGAAGGGCTGACCGGCACCTTAATCCCGCTTCATCACTCCACAGTCAGGGCATGACCCGGAAAGGACACCCCATGCCCACAGAAAACAAACTCACCCTGAAGCAGCAGCGCGCCGAACACGTCAACCAGGCGATCCGGATCATCGCCGACCCCGGCCGCCGGTTCTTCTACAGCCAGGTCAGCAACCGCTACGCCAGCATGGAAGTCGATCAGCGCGGCAAGATCTGGTTTATCGACGACTACAGCGGAAAGCGGATATTCACGCCGAAGGCCTGAAGCGGTGCGGGAACCTCTGACAGTCACGTTTAGCGAAGGCCCTATGCCTCGGCAGTGCAGGCGTCGATGGCCGCCCGCAGGTTCTCGCTGTAGTTCTCGCCGAGCACCTGCTCCCAGGGCTTGCCCATGTAGTGGCCGATGATCTCGATGTTGATGCTGCCGTCGTCGGAAACCACATCTGCCAGTCCGCTGCGGAACCTGTGGGAGCGGGCTTGCTCGCTACCCGAGCAAGCGTCAACAGAACGTTGTTTTTTCGAAACACCTCACAACCGCCGATCAATTAGTTCGGTTTTTTGACACTTCCCCGATATGCGGTCACAACTTTTGCGCTCCGCTGGGTCATAACACGGTGGCCGCCGATGGAATATTGGCATCTGCCGAGGTTTTAGCCCACGGAGATATGTTTATGATTTTCAATGTACAGAATTTTGGCGCCAAAGGAGATGGCATCACTGACGACACTTTGGCGATACAAAGTGCAATTGATGCGGCGGCCGCCGCAGGCGGGGGGCAGGTGTACATGCCGACCGGAACTTATATCGTTTCGGGAGGCGAGGAACCCTCCGACGGCTGCCTGATGCTCAAAAGCAACGTCAACCTGTATGGCGACGGCATGGGCGCAACCACCGTCAAGGTGGCTGACGGCTCCGACACCAAGATCACGGGGGTCATCCGCTCCGCCTATGGCGAGGAAACCCACGACTTCGGCGTCAGTAACCTCACCATCGACGGTAACCGCGACCACACCACGGGCAAGATCGACGGTTGGTTCAATGGCTACATTCCCGGCGAAGAAGGCTACGACTCCAACGTCACCCTCGACAGCGTCGAGATCAAGGATTGCTCCGGGTACGGTTTCGACCCCCATGAGCAGACCGTCAACATGGTCATCAAGAACAGCGTATCCCACGGCAATGGCCTGGACGGCTTCGTTGCTGACTTCCTCAGCGACAGCACCTTCGAAAACAACATCGCCTACGACAATGACCGCCACGGTTTCAACGTCGTCACCAGTACCCACGACTTCACCCTCACCAACAACGTTGCCTACAACAATGGCGGCAATGGCATCGTGGTGCAGCGCGGCAGCGAGAACATCCCCTCCCCCAGCAACATCACCATCACCGGTGGCGAGGTGTACGGTAACGGTGCCGAAGGGGTGCTGATCAAACTGTCCAGCGAGGTGACCGTCAGCGGCGTCGATATCCACGACAACGCCAGCGCCGGGATCCGCATCTACGGCAGCAACCACGTCGAGATCATCGACAACACGCTTAACAATAATTCCCTGGGCAGCCCCGTACCGGAGATCATCCTCCAGTCCTACGACGACACCCTGGGCGTGTCCGGCAAGTACTTCAACGGCAGCGACAACACGATCCAGGGCAACATCATCAGCGGCAGCAACCTGTCGACCTACGGTGTTGCAGAGCGCAATGAAGACGGCACCGATCGCAACGCCATCATCGGCAACACCATCAGCCACACCAGCAAGGGCGCCACGCTGGTCTATGGCGACGGCAGCTATGTCAGCGCCACGGTGCCGATGACCACCGTGCAAGGCACGGCTGGCAACGACACGCTGCTGGGCAGCGCCGCCAGCGAGATTTTCTATGGTGGAGCCGGCAACGACACGATCAATGGCGGAGCCGGTGGCGACATTCTGGTGGGTGGTGCAGGCATCGACAAACTCACCGGCGGTACCGGCGCCGATACGTTCCGTTTCGCCGCCCAGTCCGACAGTTACCGCAACGCAACCGCAAGCTTCGATGACACCATCACCGACTTCGACGTCACCCAGGACAAGATCGACCTCGCCGGCCTCGGTTTCACCGGCCTGGGCAATGGCCGTGGCGGCACCCTGCAGGTCAGTTACAGCGCCAGCAACGACCGCACCTACATCAAGGACTACGATGCCGACGCCAGCGGCAATCGCTTCGAGTTGATTCTCTCGGGCAACCTCGCCAGCACCCTGACCGCCAGCAATTTCATCTTCAATCGTGTGGTCACCGGCACCAGCGGCAGCGACTCGCTGCTGGGTAGCGATTCGGCCGACACCCTGCTCGGCCTGGCGGGTAACGACAGCCTCAGTGGCGGTGCGGGCGACGACAAGCTCGACGGCGGCGCCGGTATGGACACCCTCACCGGTGGCTTTGGTGCGGACACCTTTGTGTTCTCCAATCGCCTGGACAGTTACCGCAACTACAACACCGGCGGTGCCAACCTTGGCGACCTGATCACCGATTTCGATATCACCGCCGACAAGATCGACCTCTCGGCCATGGGTTTCACCGGCCTGGGGAATGGCAATAACAACACCCTGTACCTGGTGCTCAACAGTGCCGGCACCAAGACTTACATCAAGTCCCTGACCGCGGACACCAATGGCAACCGTTTCGAAGTGGCACTGGACGGCAACTATCTCGACAAGCTGACCAGCGCCAACTTCGTCTTCGCCACGTCGTCACCGACCAACCAGGCGCCGGTGCTGGCCACGCCGCTGCTGGATCAGAGCGCGACCGAAAACAACCCGTTCAGCTACGTGGTGCCGGCCACCAGCTTCACCGATCCGGATAATGACAGCCTCAGCTACACCGCTAAACTGGCCAATGGCAGCGCCCTGCCCAGCTGGCTGACATTCGATGCAGCCACTCGTACGTTCAGCGGCACACCCAGCGACACCGCGTCGGGCACTTACTCCATACAGGTCACCGCGACCGACGGCAGCAACGCCACCGTCAGCGACAGCTTTACCCTCGCCGTGCAGGACGTACCCGCCGCACCCATTGTGATCAATGGCACGCCGAACAACGACACGCTGACCGGCACCGTAGCCAACGAACAACTGTTCGGCGGTGCCGGTAACGACACCCTTAATGGCGGCGCGGGCAACGACATCCTGGTCGGTGGCACCGGCGTGGACAAACTCACCGGCGGCGCGGGTGCCGACGTATTCCGCTACACCTCAAAGCTCGACAGCTACCGCACCAGCTCCACCAGCGTCAGTGACCAGATCCTCGATTTCGACGTGGCCGCCGACAAGATCGATGTCTCCGCGCTCGGTTACACCGGCCTGGGCAACGGCCTGAACGGCACGCTGCAAGTGACCTACAGCGCTTCGAGCAACCGCACCTACCTCAAGGACCTCACCGTCGACGCCAATGGCAACCGCTTCGAAGTGTCGCTGGCGGGCAATTTGGTGAGCAGCCTGACGGCCAGTCATTTTGTCTTCGCCGACCAGAACCCCCCCAGCAATGTAGCGCCGGTGGTGGCCATCCCCCTCCTCGACCAGAACGCCACCGAAAGCAAGCCGTTCAGCTACACCGTGACCCATGACAGCTTCACCGACGCCAACCAGGATGTATTGACCTACACCGCGACCCTGGCCGATGGCAGCGCCCTCCCCACGTGGCTGAGTTTCAATGTCACCAACCTGACCTTCACCGGCACGCCGACCAGCACCGCGTCCGGCAATTACAACGTGCTGGTCAAGGCCACGGACCCGGCCGGTGCATCGGTCAGCGATAGCTTCGCCCTGGTAGTGGCCGATGCGCCCGCCAACACCATCACCGGCACCAACAACGCCGAAACCCTCAACGGCACGGCGGGTGCAGACCTGATCCTCGGCCTCGGTGGCAACGACACGATCAAGGCCGGCACTGGCGCCGATACCGTCGACGGCGGCGCCGGACGCGATTCACTGTACGGCGGTGACGGTGCCGACACCTTCCGCTACACCCACTTACTCGACAGCTACCGCGACTACGACACCGGCGGTGTCACGGCCACCGACACGATTTATGACTTCACCGTGGGCGTCGACAAGATCGATGTTTCGGGCCTGGGCTTTCTCGGCTTCGGCGATGGCAGCAATGGCACGTTGTACATGACCCTCAATGCGGCCGGCGACAAGACCTACATCAAATCCGCCGAGGCCGACGCCGATGGCAATCGCTTCGAAATCGCCCTCAACGGCAACTACCTCAACACCCTGACCGCCAGCGACTTCGTGTTCGGCCAGCGCGCCCAGCAGGACATCCTCTACCTGCCCACCCTCGGCCAATCCAATGCGCGCCTGCTGCGCATGACGGAGGACGACGATCAGTCCGGCACCTCGATGCTGGTCAACGACCTGGACCGCTACACCCCCTATGACGTGCGCAGCCAGTTCACCGATGCCGATGACAACGGCATCGACATCGCGGTGGGCGGCAGCACGGTCACCGGCCTGTCGACTCTCAGCGCCGAGGAACTCAAGTTGTGCTGGTGGCTGACCGACACCAACCAACCCGGGCCTGCGCTGTTGCGCGCCGTGACGCTGCTGCGCGACCAGCTCACCGAACTGCAATCCATCGATAACGTCACCATGGGCATCATCTGGGGCCAGGGCGAGGAAGCCGCCCAGGAGATCGCCCGCGCCACGGACAAAGCAGCGGCAGCAGCGGCCTACAAGGCCGCGACCCTGAAGGTGTTTGATTACCTGCATGCCCAGTTCGGCAACTTCAGCGTGTACATGATGGAAACCGGTCACTACGAGCAGGACGCGGCGCGTGCCCGTGGTTACTCGGAAGAGAAGATTGCCTCCATCGTCGAGGGGGTTGGCTATGTCCGCGCCACCCAGGAAGCCATCGCCGCCGAGCGCGCCGACGTCAAGCTGGCGGTGGACTACACCGACCTGCCCTTGCGCTACGAAGTCGATCCGCTGGTGTATCCCGATGACGTCTGGCACCTGCACGAGGAGTCGGCGGAGATTGTTGGCCAGCGCCTGGCCGACTACATTGCCGATGACCTTGGCTTCCAGGGAAACCCCAACGACAACAACAGCGTGCAGGACATTTTCGACAACGCCCAGAACCAGGGCGGGATGATTTCCGGTACCGACCAGGCGGATACCCTGGTAGGCAGCTCGGGCAACGACACGCTGGATGGCGACCTGGGCGCCGACACCATGACCGGTGGCGATGGCAACGACATCTATGTGGTCGATAACGCGTTCGACAGCGTGGTGGAAACCAACACCTCGACCTCGCAGATCGATACGGTGCAGGCCTCGGTCAGCTGGACCCTGGGCGCCAATCTCGAGAACCTGGTGCTCACCAGCGTGTCGGACATCGACGGCACCGGCAATGAGCGGCGCAACTTCATCACCGGCAATGCCGCCGACAACGTGCTCGATGGTGCCGCAGGGGCCGACAGCATGAGCGGCGGCGATGGCAACGACACCTACTATGTCGACAACGCCGACGACACCGTGATCGAGACCAACAGCAATGCGGCGCCTGGAGGGATCGACAGCGTGCACAGCAGCCTGGCGGCCTATACCCTCGGCAACAACGTCGAGCATCTGTATATCGATAGCACTGGCGCCGCCAATGGCACGGGCAACGCGTTGGACAACAGGCTGTTTGCCGGAGCCGGCAACAACGTGCTGGACGGGCGCGATGGCAATGACACGGTGTCTTTTGAACGCGCCCTGTCCGGCGTTACCGTAAACCTCTCGACGTCAGCGCAACAAAACACCCTGGGTTCCGGGCTCGACACCTTTAAATTTATCGAAAACGTGACGGGAAGCGCCTACGTCGACACTCTGTCGGGCAACAGCGCCGCGAACGTTCTGAACGGTGGTGCGGGCAACGATACGCTGGTGGGCGGTTCGGGCGATGACCGGCTGATCGGTGGTGCAGGCACCGACAACCTCACCGGTGGCACTGGCGCGGATACCTACGCGTTTGGTGCTCTGTCGGACATGGGCGTCGGGGCTTTGCGCGATGTGATCAACGGTTTCAAGAGCACCGAGGGCGATCATCTGGATTTCTCCGGCCTGGACGCCAACCCGCTGACCGTCGCTGTCGACGCCTTCACCTTCATCGGCAGCAACGCCTTCGACCCTGCCAACGCCACCGGCCAACTGCGCTTTGCCGATGGCATTCTCTACGGCAGTGTCAACGCCGGCGCCACCCCCGAGTTCGAAATCGAACTGGTGGGCGTCCAGGAGCTGAACACCAGTGATTTCACAGGCTGAGTTAAGCCCACATCCTGTGGGAGAGGGCTTGCCCGCGAAGGTGGCGGCACATTCAACATGGATGCTGACTGACCCACCGCTATCGTCGGAACGCCGCCCGGAGCAGGCTCGCTCTCACAAGGGATTTGCAGCGCCAAAAAATCGAGGACAGACACAGATCAAATGTGGGAACGAGCCTGCTCCCGCCGGCCGATCCGCGCTCGGGCGAAGCAGTCGTGAATCGGTGGGCTCGGTCTACCTGATGCCGCCTATTTGACAAGTTTGGCGACCGCTTCGCGGCCCGACGGGAGCAAGCTCCTTTTTCCGTCGAGGTCAGCGCCCGCTGATTGGACTCCACCACCCGCTGCATCGCCTTGCTCTTGGCGAACCCGGCCGCGACGCCCAGATAATCGGTCTCGATATTCTCGGCCAACTGTTGACGCGGTACGTCGTAGTCGGACTGGGCATCGGCCAATTGTGCTTCGGCCTTCGCCACCGAGGCGCGTACCGCCCCGCCTGCAGGCAGCCAGCGAGGAGTTTGCAACGACAGGCTTCGACGCCACCCAGACCCGGGACATTGCGGCAACAACCATTACCCGGCTGGCACTTCGCGGCGTTGAGCCAGAAGTGCTGAAGAGAAAAAGGGTCACGGCATTTACAACTTGAACGACACCGCGACCTCCTTGAGGTGGGGCACCCTTGCAATGCCAGTTGCTGGCGACAAACCATTTCCTCAACTAGGATTTCTACCGCATCGGACTGCACCTGCTTTGTTGGCGGGCGCCTAATCAAGGGGGAGATTTGATGGCATCAATTCGTGTTGCTGAGCAAACCTATCGCGCTTGGTCCAGCCCAATCCTGCTTGAGCTCAAGGAGAGAGAGCATCAGCTAGACCCTTCAGACCGCCAGGCACTTCAAAATGTCTTGGCGGAGAGAAGGCTTCTAAACACCGGCAACCCTTGCGGCGAAGATCGGCGCAACGCTGATCCGGCTAAAAACGACAGACATCAATAACGGCCGCCAAAGACCTCGGCAGACGGATATCTGTCACTGTCCAGAAAGGTCGCTGATCGTTCTGCCTGGATCAACACGTTCTTCGGTTCGGTCACCTCACCACTCACCTGTTACGCTGAAGGCAGAGGCAGGCGCGCAATGTCAGCCTCGGCCATTTCTATCTCGGCGATTGCGTTCTGAGCATGGTCCGCCTTCACCCACTTCATGTCCGGATCACCGATTATTGCGCCAATGGATTGTCTGCACAGTTCATCAACATCAAGCCCGTGATTTCTGGCGACAGCCATCACCGTTTTCAACGCTATCTCAAGCGCAACCACTCGATCTTCGCTCATGACGCATACCTCTCTGTGGAACGTTAAGCGTAGTTCAACCCTTCACTTCAACGAATCCCGCCAACCGACGAGGATCCCCTGTGTCAGGTGGCGAAGAAACCCGGGTGACCATCGGCCTCACCTTTTGTCGCAAGCCGATTGACTGACGCCAGCCATCGGAGCCCAGTAACAGCCGGCTAACGCAGATCAAAAGAAGAAAAACCATGTCGAGAATAACGGTGATATCCGGTGACTTTCTGGCAGGTGATGCCGAATTTCAATCTGGAATGTTCACTCTAAAAACCGTACTGACTCCTTCTCGCGAATTAACGATACCCCTTTCAAAAGTGCAAGCCCTGGAAACAGCAACCGAAGAAGTCGTCACCAGGAAAGGCAGCGTTATTCGATGGAGCCTGGCGGGCGCATTGCTTTTGGGGCCGATTGGACTGGTCGCGGGCTGGTTGTTATGTGATAGGGAAAAGGAAATAACTTTCTACGCAAAATTCAAGGATGGCCGCTGCCTGCTTGCCACAACTGATATCGATACTTACTGCAAAATCTCTGGCTCTGGGCTCAAGTAACCAAGTAGCAGCTGACGAGCCTGCGAGGCTGCGTTCGGCTCGGCAGCTGCTACGGACCCTGCCCTACGCCATATTTCAATGCCTTTTTCACCCCTTCTCAAGCGTTCCGTCGCCCTTGATTCTGCTCCAGCCGCGGAGCACACTCACACCAGCTGAAGGAACCAGCGCCCCAGACAGACAGCCCGACTCGCGCGGGCTTTTTGTTGCCTGGTCCATTCCCAAACGCGCTAACACTCAAGCCTCGGCCGCGGATATTTGGCGCGCCCTGCAGAACTCGACTTTAATTTCATTGATGCACCCAGGAGCCTCTTTACCTCACTCGCTACCGGGAGCCCTGCCATGAACAAGTCTCTGTTCGCGCTGGTCGCCGTGCTATCAGCATTGACTGGTTGCACCACTGACTCACACGTCTATCGTGACCAGCCGCTGGTGGCCAAGGTCGAGACAGGCATGAGCAAGGATCAGGTTCTGGCTATTGGCGGAAAGCCTTTGTCCATAACTGACCGCACGGTGGTGCCCGGCACCTGCTTTGACTATGTGTTTACTCAAGACGGCCATAAGCAGCCTTTTAATGTCAGCTTCGATGGATTCGGCAAGGTAGACCACACGAGCTTTATTTCTTGTGCGCAATGGAGTCGGGCACAGCAAAAAGCCAGGGAGCCATCCAGCAACAGCGGCGGCATGGGCGGCATGGGTGGTGGAGGCTACTAGCCTATATCGCTCTCGTCGCCCCCGCCGTTTTGAAATGCGACCCATGTCAGGCCACGTCGATTGCTTGCCCGTGGAGTCGATACAAATCCAGCCTCTGACGGCTGCGGAGCCTCAGCGAGGTCGGCGAACAGCCCTCACCTTGCCGCTGTTTCCGCCGCCGCAGAAGAACTGATCGCCGCCATCGGACTCGAGCCCTGATACGCCCACTCCAGGCGGCATCTCGAGGCTCTCCAGAACCTCTCCCGTTTGCGAGTCGACTCGCCGCAAATTACTCTGGTCGCCTTCCCTGGTGCCGTACCAGAATTCTCCGTCGACCCAGGTGACGCCCGTCACGAAGCGGTTGGACTCGATGGTGCGAAGAATCGCCCCGGTCTGGGGATCGATCTGATGAATTTTCCGGTCCCGGTACTGGCCCACCCAGAGCGTCCCTTCAGCCCACGTGAGCCCCGAGTCATTGCCGCCGCCGGGTGCGGGGATCGTCGCGAGCACACGGCCGGTCTGCGGATCGATTTTCTGGATGCGGTCCTCGGCGATCTGGAACAGGTGCTGGCCGTCGAAGACCGTTCCTGCATCGGCGGCGACATCGATCGAGCGCAGCGTCTTGCCGGTCGCCGGATCGAGGGCGTGCAGTTTGTCGCCGGAGGCAAACCAGACGTGTTGACCGTCATGGGTGACGCCATGCACCGCGTCGACGCCCGGAAAAGGTCCGTACTCGCGGATGATTGCAGCGGGTGATTGCTTCATGTTTTTGTCCTCGTCACTGGGTGGTGGAGTGATCCTAGTCACTCGGTAGTAGAACCGTGAGTAACAAAGCCGTCGCGAATCCCGGTACCGGCGGGGTCATCCAGCGACGCGCTCGCCCACGACCATACGCCTGCACCTTGCCGGCTGCCGCCAGCGAGTCGAGCGCCCGCTGCACGGTGCGTTGCATGATGAGTATGACGAGGGCTGATCGGAAATAGTTGGCGTTTGTGCGGCCCCCTTCGCGCCCTGAGCCTTTCCGTCAATACGGTTTGGCTTTGTCCGGCTCGCTGATTTTTTGGCGGTTCTGGAGAGTGCCCGAAGCAAGATCAAAAGATCGCAGCCTGCGGCAGCTCCTACAGAGGTTTGTGTGCACCCACCCCATTGCAGGTGTACCCGGTCGGCGTAGGAGCTGCCGATAGGCTGCGATCTTTTCGGGGCGCGCCGCCAAGGCAGGATCAAAAGATCGCAGCCTCCTACAGCACTTTCCTTACACCGGAGAAATCGTGGCAAGGGCACCAATCAAGATGGTTAACACCAGAAATCCACCCAGGAAAATTGCCATCTTAGCCATTTGGCCTCCTGACTTTTAAGTTTGCGATGCAACAGGTGCTGCGAAATGTGATCACCTCAGGCGCCGCGTGGTCGGCCGGGCCGGTAAGCCATTGTGGGACGAGGGCTGGTTTCGTTACAGACGCAGATTCCAAAGGAAAATACGGATCAGCGTTACGGACAGGGCTGCTTCGCCCCCCAACGGGAGCAAGCTCCCTCACCACAAAGGCATGCCAGCCAGAAGAGTTGTATAGCCAGCAAATATGCAGTCCCACCCACAAAAAAACCCGCTGACCGTTACCGGTTCAGCGGGCTTTTTACTGCGGATCAGATACCCGCACGCCCCACCAAAAATCTGACAGGGCTTCCAGTTACAGAGCTATATCACTCGCAGCGTTCTCTTTCTGCGCCTTGGGCTTCTCAGTCGCAGGAGCAGCTGGAGCCACCATCTGACCAATCACCGGCGGTGTATCCAGCTGCAGAACCTTGGCGGTATACGCCCACTCTTGAGCAACACGCTCAGGACTGCCGTTCAGCTGAGTACCGTAGCTAGGCACGATCTGGTGCAGCTTCGCCTGCCAGGCAGGGCTTGCAACCTTGTCCTTGAAGACCTTCTCAAGCACGGTCAGCATGATCGGCGCAGCGGTCGACGCGCCTGGTGATGCACCCAGCAGGCCAGCAATGCTGCCGTCCTGGGAGCTGACCACTTCGGTGCCCAGTTTCAGGACGCCGCCCTTCTCTTCGTCGCGCTTGATGATCTGCACGCGCTGGCCGGCTTGCCACAGACGCCAGTCTTCAGCTTTGGCGTTCGGGAAGTACTCTTTCAGAGCGTTCAGGCGGTCTTCGTCCGACAGCATCAGCTGGCCGGCCAGGTATTCAACCAGCGGGTACTGCTCGATGCCCACTTTGGTCATTGGCCAGGCATTGTGCAGCGTGGTGCTGGTCAGCAGATCGAAGTACGAGCCTTCTTTCAGGAACTTGGTGGAGAAGGTCGCGAATGGGCCAAACAGGATTACACGTTTGCCATCCAAAACACGGGTGTCCAGGTGCGGAACCGACATCGGCGGTGCGCCAACCGACGCCTTGCCGTAGGCCTTGGCCAGATGCTGCTCGGCGATCGTCGGGTTCTCGGTCACCAGGAACGAGCCGCCGACAGGGAAACCGGCGTATTCCCTGGCTTCAGGAATACCCGATTTTTGCAGCAGATGCAGTGCACCGCCGCCTGCGCCGATGAACAGGAACTTGGCGTCGGTCTCGGTTTCTGTACCATCTTTCAAGTTCTTGTAGGTGACGCGCCACGAGCCATCGTCATTGCGCGTGATGTCTTGCACTTCGCTCGACAGCTTCAGGGAGAAGTTCGGCGTGGTTTGCAGATGCGCAACGAACTGGCGGGTGATCTCGCCGAAGTTCACGTCGGTACCGAGCGGAGTCCAGGTAGCCGCGACTTTTTGAGCCGGGTCACGCCCTTCCATCATCAGCGGAACCCATTTCTTGATCTGCACCGGGTCTTCCGAGTACTGCATGCCGGCGAACAGCGGGCTCGCCTGCAGGGCTTCGTAGCGCTTTTTCAGGAACTTGATGTTGTCATCGCCCCACACAAAGCTCATGTGCGGTGTGGAGTTGATGAACGAACGCGGGTTCTTCAGAACACCGTTTTGAACCTGCCAGGCCCAGAATTGACGGGAGATCTGGAAGGCTTCGTTGATCTCGATGGCTTTCGGGATCTCGACCTTGCCGTTCTTGTCTTCCGGGGTGTAGTTCAGCTCCGCCAATGCAGAGTGCCCGGTGCCGGCATTGTTCCAGCCGTTCGAGCTTTCCTGGGCGACGCCATCGAGGCGTTCGACCATTTCCATCGACCAACCGGGTTCCAGCTCATTGAGCCAGACACCCAGGGTCGAACTCATGATGCCGCCACCAATGAGCAGCACATCAACCTTCTTTGTTTCAGCTGCGTACGCGCTGGTGAGCCCCATCGACAAAGCCAGCCCTAGCAAGGCCGTGTTCACTTTTCTAAACATTTGTAGCACCTATGATAAAACGCCATCCGCCCCCCCATCCTCATTCATGAGGCCAGCTGATTCACGGCACGCAGGCAGCCTGCCGTGGTTCCCGCACTCATAAGGACTGGAGGGTGAGCACACAAGGCCGACATGACACTCTCGACCTCACTTTTATGTCCTTCCTGCGCTGACTTCTTATCATTGTTGGCTTCAGCTACTTGAGTGACATGAATTCTTTTTTGGTAGGTGACCGGCTGCTGGAAACGCCCAGGTCCGGCCCGCTTGACGTACAGAATATCACGCCCCGCTATGCCCGCGCGGCCGTGCCGGGCTCGACTTACGGCACGCGCGCTGCAAAGAACCCGACTATGTTTTGAATAACGGTCTGCTCCTCATACGTTGCCCCGCCGTTTCGGCTTGATCGACGGGTTGCACTCAAGGGTGGACAGCTCCAGCAACGTGAAATGGCCGCCCATGCAAACGCCGGTATCGATGTAGTAGACGTTCCCCAGCACGACAGGCCGGGGCACCACTGTATGTCCTACAATGACTGCCCGGATGCCGCTGACACCCTCGTGGTCTTCATTGGTGATGCGTCTGCGCGACCACAGGCACATGGCAGCCACGTGCTCGGCCTCGGTGTCGTCACCCGCAAGCGCCTCAATCAGATCGCTCCAGCTCCCGCGGGGAACATCGGCGTGAACAATCCCTACCGGACCACCCGCGGTCTCCACCTCGATCACCAGTGGCAGCTCCGCGAAAAGGTTCGCGTAACAGGCCTGCTCGACACGCGAAAGCCCATAAAACCAAGCGCCGCCATTGATGAAATGCATTGCACACTGATCGCTTACCCGTCCCGCCTGGTACGAGTCGATCGTCATCTGTTCATGATTCCCGCGAACCGCATGGAACCAGGTTTTACGTAGCAGCCAGGCATCGACATCAAGTGACTCGGGGCCGCGATCAACCAGATCGCCAACACTGAACAAGCGATCGACGAGCGGATTGAAGTCGACGGTATCAAGCGCCTCCTGCAGCCTGGTGAAGTGGCCGTGGATGTCGCCTACCGCGAAATCACGGCCGGCTGAGTTGATGTTGAAGCGCTGAACTTCGTTCACGCTGACTCCCGTCACTCACCAAAATATCCAGGGTGCGCATGACGCACTCGGCATGGCCCCTTTTTAATTTTGGTGTGCTTACCTCAGCGTAGCTCGCCAGCTGATCGGCGGCACCCGGCGCGCCCCGCTCACGGTCAATCCGGGTTCAGTAACGCCTCGCGCAACAACCTGGCGGTCGGTGAGTCGGGGGCGCGTATAGTTCGACCAGCAACTGCGGCTTGGCCAATACCAGCTTTCAAAAAATCACGTTGACTTTCTGGATTTCCCCCAAACAAAAAGCACCCCTTTCAACAAACTTTCCAGAAACGCCTTACTGTGCGAAAGTTTTCTTTTCTTCGAGTAGCGCTTTTCCAGTTTTACGACCGAAGACATTCTGGAAACTGTAAAAACACGTCAAAAAAACGACCGTCGAATGTTGGGTTGAGCTAACTTACCGGAGAGTGGATCGCCGAGTACCCCTTCTCACCATTCCAACTTAAATTAAATAGATTCAATAACTTATGACCTACAACAAACTAAAATAAGCGATTAGCTCAGCCAGGCAAGCGGATAAATAATCAGCACTTCAACTCCACAGTTGCTGAATACGAACCAATCAGCAAAAAGCAATTAACTCACGTATCGAGCATTAACCTCGCGCCGAACAAATCATGGCCGCTAAAATTGAACGATTGCTGAAAATCGCAAATCTAATAAAGGTGCAAAGTCGGTTTTTATCATAAACTGATTGCTCACCAACCATAATCAGCACCTGTACAAATGAGTTTGCCTGATCGGTAAATTCAACCCTAATAAAATTCCAACACGATGCCTGTTGGATAAACCGGAAGCGGATCGTTTCGAATCTGCTTCGTCGTCTGAGGAAACACTGATGAAAAGAATTTTTATTCCACTGCTGACCCTGGCTGCGGCGCTGACCCTGCAACCCGCTCTGGCCGTTGATGGCGAGGCGCTCTTCAAGAGCAAAACCTGCGTTGCCTGCCATACCATCGACGCCAAAATGGTCGGTCCAGGGTACAAGGAAGTAGCGGCGAAATACGCCGGCCAGGCCGACGCTTCCGCCACCCTGGTCAAGAGCATCAAAGAAGGCAGTACCGGCAAATGGGGTGCGATACCAATGCCCGCCAACCAGGTGACCGACGAAGAAGCCAAGACTCTGGCCGACTGGATTCTAACGCTGAAATAAGATTACCTCGCACGTAGCAGCTGGCGAAGCTGCTACGCACCGCGGGCATTGTGTCTTGCCCCTTCCCGGCGCGGGAAATTTCAAGCCGCAATGCTGGCCTGCTACATCGCAGGCGTTTGCTGTAACAGGGCCAGATCAATCTCCTCAAAGCGCAGTACTTTGCCGCCCTGTTCGCCGGCCAGTTTACCTGCGGCCGCTTCCTCGGAAAATGACGCAAGAACGACGCCCATCGAACCTTTCAGTTTCGTTCCGGCCACATACCAGGCTTTGGTTGCATCAATCAGATAATGGTCGTCGGGTTTTTCCCAGGCGCTTTTACCCATGTCGTGCACATACAACTTCGCCTCGGAAAGATGGTTCTCCGGTTGCAGCCACCAGCCGAGCATTTCTGCGGTGGAGCAGAATTTCTTGACCCCGCCTTTTTCCACGACCTGGCCTTTGGGGCCTGGAAAATCGGCGATGACCATGCCGCAGACATGGCACTCGTCGGCCGGATGAAAAGCCACTGGCTCCAGCGCCTGCTTAACATCCGCGGGCTCGTTGCAGGCCGCCAACCCCAGGCAGGTGATGATGACCATCAGGGCACGCGCCCCGATCAGGTACAGAGTGTTCATTTGAATCTCCCGAGCGTGGAAAATCAGGTCAGCCGACGGCGAAACATCCAGTAAGCCAACAGCAGCAGAACTGCGACCCACAGCAGCAGACAGCCCCACAACATTGAGCCCGGCACCGGCAGATCGCTGCTCAACGCCATAAGGCCGACGGCATTGCCGCTGCCCTCGAAACCGGAGAGGTTGATCAAGCGATAGACGTCAGTCGGGTTGAGCAGCAGCAACCAGGGCAACAGGTCCGGGTTGAACCGGCCTTTGCTGAGTACCAGCAACGCCAGCAGCGCCAGGTCGAACACCAATACGAAGAGGAACCACACGCCCAGCGCCATCCCGGCTGCGCTGGATTTTTCGCTGGCCTTGCTGCTCAACACATAAGCCAGCGCCAGGAACACCCAGCCCAGCAGCGTGGAAGAGACCATGAAGCGACCGAACGCCCACAGCAGCAGACTCAGCTCGACATCATCAACCAGCAAGGCAATGGCCAGCGCGGCACAGCCAAAACCGATCAGCGTGGCCAGGGCCAGGATCAGCCCGTGACCGACAAACTTGCCGAGCAGGATTTGTCCGCGCCCCAAGGGATAGGTCAGCAACAGCATCAGCGTGCCACCCTCGTCCTCACCGACGATCGCATCGTAAGCCAACAGTAGCGCGATCAGCGGCATCAGGAAGGTCGCCAGGCTGGCCAGACTGGCGATGGTTGCCGGAATCGAGGTGAAGCCCACTTGCCCGGACGCGGCCGCACCGAGCCAGGCGATACCCACCGCCAGAATGGCAAACAATAGACTGATCGCCAGCAGCCAGCGATTGCGCATCCCGTCGCTGAACTCCTTGCTCGCGATGCTCCAGATCTGCTTCATGGATGAGCGCCTTCTGTGTCGACGGTTGCACGACTCATGTAGTAGCCGTAAAGGTCCTCGAGGGAGGGTTGCAGTATTTCGATATCCTGCGGTTGATCCTCGCGGAACAACTGGCTGAGCAGATCGACTTTGTGGCCGTTGACCGCCATCACCTCGATCCCGCTGCCGCCCATGGCCTTGGCGCTATGACCTGCGGCATTCCAGCGCTGCAACCACTGCTCGCGCCCGGACAGACCGCTGGCGCGGATACGCGCCGGCAGGTCGGCTTCTTCGCGCAGGCTGGCCAGACTGCCAATCGCCCGCAAGCAGCCATTGGCCAAAATCGCCGCGCGGTTGATATGCGCTTCGACCCCCGCCAGCACATGGGAACAAAGAATGATGCTGGTGCCCTGCTGGCGCAGGCGGTCGACCAACAGGTAAAGCTCCTGGGTAGCGATGGGATCGAGGCCGACCGTAGGTTCGTCCAGCAGCAGCAAACGTGGCTCGCCGAGAACCGCCTGAGCCAGGCCCAGACGCTGACGCATGCCCTTGGAGTAGGTTTTCACCCTACGGTCCGCGGCATCGGCAAGGCCGACCTGCTCCAGCAACTCGCTCACTTGCGACAACGCGGCCCCCTTGAGGCGGGCGAAATAGCGCAGGGTTTCGCGGCCACTGAGTTGTGGGTAGAAGGTGACGTTTTCCGGAAGATAGCCGAGCTGGCGACGGACCTCGGTTTGTGCCGGCCGGCAACCGAGCACGCGCACCTGACCGGCGCTGGCCTTGAGCAGACCGAGGATCAATTTCATGACCGTGGTCTTGCCCGCGCCATTGTGGCCAAACAAGCCCAGCACCTCACCTTCACCCAGACTCAGGGTCAGGTCGTGCAATACGGTCATGCTGCCGTAGCGCTGGCTGACACTTTCGATCTCGACTGCGTTCATAAGATAGGCTGCTGTATTTGGGGCTTGGTCGGCAAGTTCATCAACGGGTAACTGTCCTTGACCCCCGGCGACTTGGTCACCGGGAAACTGTGCTGCACCCAACGCAGCAACTGGATGCTCGGGCTATTCATCAACAGCCGCACCTGTGGGTACAACCAGAGCAGGCGGTCAACGTTATCGTTGGGTTCGTAGATCACGTCGCCCACCGCGTCGTTATTGCGATCCCAACCCAGATAGTCACTCCAGTAATTGCCCCGGCCATCCACCGACCACTCCTGAGTGCGGGTGGCGACGTACTTGACCTGCTGCTGATTGTCGACAAAGGCGTTGTCGGCGATGCGGTTGTCTTCGGAGCCGGCGGTGAGATGAATGCCCAGGGCGCTGCGCTCGAAGTGATTGTGTTCGATGACATTGAACAACGAGTTGTAGATGAACAGCGCCTTGCCCTCGCCACCGCTGACCATGCCGCCATCGGCGGAACCGCTGCGCACGTCGCTGACGAAGTTATCGCGCAGCTCGGAATAGGTGATGTAATTCATCAAAATGCCATAGCCCTCGTCATGCTCGGAACGATTGCCGATCACCGTCAGTTTGCGACTTTGCATCAAGGCATAACCTGTGCGGGTACGGCGAGTGGTGTTGCCGAGCAATTGGTTGTCGTTGGCGTACATGTAGTGCACGCCGTAGCGTAGATCCTCCAGGGTATTGCCCTGCAGCAGGTTGCCATTCGAGGTATCGATATAGATCCCGTCGCGGGTCAGCCGGACGTGATTGCCGATCACCCGCGCACCCCGCACGGCAAACAGATGAATGCCGTTGCCACGATCCTGGGAACGAATGCCTGGATCGCCTTCGATATCGTTGTCAATCAGGCTGGCATCGTGGGTTCTATCCACCCAGATGCCAAAGCCTGGCCCTTTCATGCGGTTATTGCGTATCACTGCGCCACGGGCTTGTGGTCCGATGAAAATCGCCGAGTTCATGGCCGTCATGTCACGCCCCCAATCGAGCAAGGTGCAGCCTTCGATTCGAACGTCAGGGGCGCTGATGAACAGTGCGTTGCCCTGCCCTTGCGCGTTGATCTCCGCACCTTTCTCGCAATCGATCTGCATCGGCTGATCAACTGTGAACTGCCCTTGGTATTCTCCGGCAGGCAGCTTCCAGTGGTTTTCGCCAGCGGCTTGCAAGGGCAGCTCGGTGATGGGCCGTGGCGCGGCCTGGGCGACAACCGATAGAAATACCAACAGCAAAAGTGCCGTGCCGTGCAGTGGATCGGTTGTCAGGTTTCTGAACACTGCGTTTACCTTTTTTGCGGCCCTGAGGCGCTACGCCGTTTTAACCCGTTCGACCTTCATGCGCCCGACCATTTCCATGTGCAGCGCATGGCAGAACCAGCTGCAGTAGTACCAATGCAGGCCGGGCTGGTCGGCGATGAAAGTGATCGAGGACGTCTGCTGCGGGCTGATCTCCATGCTCACCCCGTGGTTGGTCATGACAAAGCCGTGGCTCACGTCTTCAATCTGGTCGATGTTGGTGATGGTCACGGTGACCTCATCGCCCTGATTGACGGTGAACTCGGGCATGCCGTAGGCCGGGGCCATCGAGGTCATGTAGACCCGGACTTTCTTGCCGTCGCGGATGACCTTGTTGTCGGTCTCCAGCTTGACTCCGTCCTTCACGGCGATTGCCACGGTTTCGGCGAAAAACGGATCGTTGCGGTCCCAGATTTTTTTGGTCCTGATCTGGTCGCGCCGGGCCATGACGCAGTCGTGGGGTTCGGCGAAGGCCGGGCCGTCGTGCACCAGTTTCATCTCGTCGCCGGAGATATCGATCAACTGATCGTTTTCCGGGTGCAGCGGGCCGGTCGGCAGGAAGCGGTCCTTGGAAAACTTGCTGAGGACCACCAGCCATTGGCCGTCGGCCTCGCTGGTTTCGGTTAGCGAGGCATGGTTGTGGCCCGGCTGGTACTGCACATCGAGTTTCTGCTTGATGTAGTTGACCTTCTCACCGGTGTAGGCGCGAACGGCTTCGTCCATGTTCCATTTCACCACCTGGCTGTCGATAAACAGCGTGGTGTAGGCGTTGCCGCGACCGTCAAAGGTGGTGTGCAGCGGACCCAGACCCAGTTCCGGCTCGCCAACCACCGCGTCGCGCGGCTCCTTGAGCTTGTCGTCGAACAGATCGTCGAGCTTGGCAGTGGCAATGATGGTGCAGGTCGGCGAAAGTTTGCCGGCGGCGATGAAGTACTTGCCGTCGGGCGACATATTGATCCCATGAGGGTTCTTCGGCACCGGGATATAACGGGTGAATTCGCTGTCCTTGCCCTCGGTTTTACGACCGTCCACCACGGGTGACTTGGAGTCGCCCAAGGTGATGAACTTGCCGGCCTTGATTGCGGCCTCGATGCGTGGAATGTTGAACACCACCACCCAGTCGCGCTCGTTGCGCATCATGCCGCCGAGGTCGTAGGCCTTCTCCGAGTTGTAGCAGGTCGAAGCCGCATACTTGCCGGTGTAGTCGGCGTCGGTGTTGTCCAGGTTGCCGTCGACCATGACCTGGAACGCTACTTCCATTTTCTCGGCATCGATGACGTTGAACATGGTGTAGCTGTTCTTGTCCAGCAGGTCGAAGCTGCTGCCGTCATTGGGGTGCGGAATGACGAACTCGGCATTGGCGAACACGTACTTGGTGTGCGGCATTTTCTGCAGGCGCAGACCGTGTATGGCTTGCACGTTTGGCACCGTGAGCATCTTGTCGCACTTCATGATATCCAGGCGGATACGCGCGATGCGGCTGTTGGCCTTGTCGTTGATGAACAGGTACTTGCCATCGTACTTGCCGTCGGTCATGGACAAGTGCGGGTGGTGGCAGTCGCCGTTGAGGAATTTGGCGCTATCGCCCATGATCCGCTTGCTTTCGTTGGTCAGGCCCCAGCCGGTGGCGGAATCGACGTTGAACACCGGAATGCGCAACAGCTCGCGCATCGATGGAATACCCATGATCCGCACTTCGCCCTGGTGGCCGCCACTCCAGAAACCGTAGTACTGGTCCAGATCGCCCGGCCCCACGTGGATCTTCGATTGCGCGTCCTTGGCCGCTGCCGCCCAGGTTTCACGGGTGAATACCACGCTGCCAAGGGCCGAGGCACCGGCCAGCGCGACGCTGGCCGCGGCAGTGGTGCCGAGAAAACCGCGACGGCTGAGGCCAGTCGATTCCGGCTCCTGCATTGCTTTCACGGCTTCATGATCGTTTTTCGACTTGTTATCGCTCATGGGTCTTGCTCCATCGGGGGCAGATATGAAAAAGCTCGGTCAATCGATTCTTGATGCCTCGTTTGCCGCAAGGGGGCTCAGGGCTCGAACACTTGCACAACCGGAATCAACTCAGCGCGATCCAGCACTGGCGCAGGCCTGCTCCGCGTCTTGCGCTTGTTTTTGATCACCAGCGGCGGGCATTTGTTTTCGTTGTGATAGGTCATCTGGCAATCGAGGCAGTAGTGGCACTCGTTGGCGTTGATATGCCCATCCGGGTGGATGGCCTGGATCTCGCATTCCTTGGCGCAGAGCTGGCAGGGGGTACCGCACTCCTTGCGCCGTTTGAGCCAGTCGAACAGCCGCAGCTTGGTCGGAATCGCCAGCGCCGCGCCCAATGGGCAGACGTAGCGGCAATAGACCTTGCGGGTGAAAATATTGATGACCAGCAGCGCCACGGCGTAGAGCACGAACCACCATTGGCGGTCGAATTTGAGGGTGATGGCGGTCTTGAACGGTTCCACCTCGGCAAATTGCTCGGCAGTGGTCATCGACTCCAGGGAGATGCCGAACAGCAGCAGCAGGATGATGTACTTGATCGCCCACAGCCGCTCATGGACCGCGAACGGCAACTCATACTGCGGAATCTTCAGCTTGCGCGCGGCTTCGTTGATCAACTCCTGCAAGGCACCGAACGGGCACAGCCAGCCGCAGAACACCCCGCGGCCCCAGAGCAGGATGCTCGCGGCGGTGAAGGTCCAGATGATGAAAATGATCGGGTCGGTGAGAAACAGTTCCCAGCGGAAGTTCTCGAACAAGGCATGGACGAACGTCAGCACGTTGACCACCGAAATCTGTCCCAGGGCATACCAGCCGATGAACACCACGGTGAAGACCAGATAGACGCGACGCAACCAGTGCAGGAAGCGCGGGTATTTGGTAAAGGTGTCCTGCAGGAACAAAATCACCATCAGCACGACAAGGGCCGTGACCAGTACCCCGATCTGAAACGCTTTCTGGTACCAGATATTGACCCACGTCGGCCGGTTGGCGACCTCGATGGCGGCCAGTTCTTCGGCAGTGGGCGGTGGCCGCAGAAGGTATTGCTCGGGCAGTTGGTAAGACAGTTCGAAGCTGCTGAACATACCAGCAACCGCACCGGTCTGACGCCGCACCAGCAGCTCCAGGGACCAGGGTGATCCCGGATCGAACTGGGCCGGTTCGCGCACAATGAAAATCGACATTTCATTGAACTCGGGCATGTCCTTGGCAAACACGTCGGAGAGCCGCTGATGGTCCATGTCGCGAAAGCTGATGATGTTGCCGAACTGGCGCAACTGCACCCGGTCGAAGATCCCGCCGCGCACATAACCCGAACCCTTGTAGGAGAACAGCCCGCGCCCCAGCACGGCGATGGCCTGCTCGCCGGGTTTGAGATCCTGCATGAGGAAACGGTACTGATTGTCGCCCAGCAGGTTGCGGCCGATGGCCGGAGGATTCAGGTCGGCGACATAGAGTTCGATAAAGGTCTCATCGACTTGCTCGGCACTGGCGTTGTCGATGCCTTCGGCTTCGGTACCCTTGAAGGCTGCGTCGACCTGGCCACGGGTCAGGTTCAAGCGGCGAATGGCACCGTTGCCGGTCAGTTGCTCCCAGGTGGCGGGCTCGAAAAAGTCTTCTCGAACGGTGGCCGGCCTGCGCGTCACGCCACCCGTGTCCTCAACCAGCTTGAGCGATACAGCCACCTTGTGCGCAGCGCGCATGATGACCTCATTGACCACCATGACGGTCACCGTGGCCCCGGCAACCCCATCGACTGTCACCGCCTCTGGATCACTGGAACGACCGACCACCACCCTCCGGTCGGCCTTGATACCCTTGTATTTGGCATCGAAGGCGTGGAGTTTTTCCACGGGAATACCAATCAGCAGGATCGGCTCATGGTGCTCCAGCACGTAGGCATCCTGGATCACACCGCCGGCATCGAGGATGACCTGCATATTGATCGGTTTGCCTGAATAGGCCGGAATATCGACCACGTCCTGACTCTGGAACACATAACCGAGCACCTTTTCTCCGGTGCTGATGGTGCGAACCTTGAACTCGCCCGTCGGCTCGGAAACGCTAGCGCTGCCAGGGAATATTTTTTCTATGCGCTGCTGCTCGATTTCTCCGTATTCCTTCGCCTGTAATCCAGAAAACCCATCGAATACCAGGCACAACAAAATGATCAGCCCATAGTTAAATGGACGCAGGACACAGGGCAGCGAGAGTCTGGAAGCACGCATGGGTTCGCTGAGCTATCGACCTCTGCTGAATGACCCGCCGAGTAACGATAATGCTCCAACGCCTCTTGTTTAGAATTATTTGATCAACACTCCTCCTTACTCACGGACATAGCAAACTTATTCCATCTGCGGATCAAAATAATCTCAGCACGGGCATTCTCCAATAGTTCAATATTTATTTAATAGAGCCTATACAGCAGCTTGAACACAAATAATCATCCCCAGACGGATCAGTATATTTTTGGCGAACTCTAGCAAAATACCGTTGGAAAAATGAGTCGGAGCCCCTCCTTGGTGAGCTTTCAGGTCTAATACCCATAGCGTTTTCGTCTAAAAAACGGCTCTGGATAAATTTTATTCTTGACCTGAACCGGAATTCTCGAATTGATACCCCCTTGCGAATATAATTACAGGCATAAGCCCATCAATCGAAGTGAAGCGCTTGACCCCGTCGCTCTAGCGTTCAAGGAGACGGCAAACGACGCCCATTAGGTGTGGTAAGTTAGACATACTGATACTTTCGGACTCAGGTTAATGCTCGAACTCCCAGCCATTTATACAATAGGACATTCCACCAGAACCCTTGCGGAGTTCATTGAACTGCTCCAGGCCGGACATATCGAGCGGATCGTCGATATTCGTACCGTGCCCCGATCGAGAACTAACCCTCAATTCAATCAAGATACATTGCCGCAGGCACTGGCTGCGCAAAAAATTGATTACATACAACTAGCAGAGCTGGGCGGATTACGAAAAAAATCAACAACAGTGACGCCAGGCATTAATGGATTCTGGATCAACCAAAGCTTTCATAACTATGCCGACTATGCATTGTCCGAAGAATTTGAACAGGGCTTGTTACGCTTGCAAGCACTCAGTCAGGACCAGCGATGCGCGCTCATGTGTTCGGAGGCCGTCTGGTGGCGATGCCATCGCAGAATCGTCGCGGACTACCTTCTCCATCGCGGCAGGAGGGTTGTGCATCTGATGGGCCGGGCCAGAGCCGAACCCGCAACGTTGACTGCGGCCGCGACCCCTTTGGGGTATTCGCTTGTCTACCCGGCACCAGCTGTCGGCTGAGAGGTTTGCGGCATAAGGGTCGCTGGCACCCTCATGAATCGGACAGCTTGCGAAATCGCACCGCACGGTCGACGCTATCGACCATCTGCGAAGCCGCATGAATCGTCAGAGGGTGCTGGGTGAAACCCGGTCTCGGCGTGATGTAGGAGGCCATTTCGCGGGCGACGGCCAGCTGTTTATCCGAACCTTGGGCGAGCAGCGCAATCACCAGGTTCTCCAGGGCAATCACCCGGATCCGAAGATGGACCAGTTCGGCATTCGACAATTCCGGAATTTCGCTGGCTCCCGAGGTTTGCAGGGCTTGTGTTGCACCCTCAGTGTCCCATTTCGAAAGCGCCATCTGCAGTTGTTCGGAAGAGTCTGGGGAAGCCGTCTTTTCAGACATAAGAGAGTTCTCCAAGGGGGTTCAGGAGTTAGCTGACCGGCATTACTCTGCAGGGTCCCTTTTGATTTTGGTTTGCTTACCTTAGCGTAGCTCGCCAGTTGATTGGCGGCACCCGGCGCGTCCCGTTCATGGACAA
This sequence comes from Pseudomonas fluorescens, assembly GCF_902497875.1. Classification (GTDB taxonomy): domain Bacteria; phylum Pseudomonadota; class Gammaproteobacteria; order Pseudomonadales; family Pseudomonadaceae; genus Aquipseudomonas; species Aquipseudomonas fluorescens_BR. The sequence continues at coordinate 4,417 of NZ_CABVHY010000023.1, read as the reverse complement.
TCCGGGTTCAGTAGCGCCTCGCGCAACAACCTGGCGGCCGGTGAGTCGGGGGCGCCCTTGCGTGAGACGAGTTCATAGGGTTCGCTGCGAGAGGTGATAAGCAGTGGCAAGGTGACGGTGAAACCATGGCCGGAGCAAAAATCCGCTACGTCGGTCGATACCAGTGCGACGAAGGTCGGATTTTTCTGCAGCAACGACAAGGTCGCGAAGGCCGATGTGGTCTCCAGCAAGTGCACGGGGAATCGCAACCCGGCTTCATGGAATTCCCGCTCCAGCAGCAGGCGCATGGGCATGTTGGCGCGATACACGACCCAGCGATAATCAACCAGGTCTTCCAGGGTCAGGCACCTGGCGAAGGCGAAAGGATGTTGAGTGCTGGCGATCACCGCCAGGGTTTCCTCGGCGAACGCTGCAGTCTCATACAGATAAGGAGTGTTGCTGATCGTTGTGCGACAGATCGCCAGGTCGAGCCTGCCGGCATCCAGTTGGGTCAGCAGGGCGGCGCTGGTTTCTTCGACTATTTCGACCGACATCTTCGGGTTATCGGCAATCACCTTGCTGATCGCGCTTGTCAGCAAGGGCACGGCACCCATGATGGTGCCTACCGACACACGCCCACCCTCCCCACTCATGATTCCGATGATTTCCTCGCGCAGATGCGCCAGGTCAGTCTGTATCAGCCGTGCGTAGCGAATCACCGAGCGACCGGCGTCGTTTGGCTCGAGCCCGCGGTTGGTGCGCACGAATAACTGGCTGCCGAATGTTGTTTCAATCTCTTGCAGTGCCTTGCTGGCACCAGGCTGAGTCAGCGCGACCTGTTTGGCGGCGCCGAGCAATGAGCCGTGCTCATCCAGGGCAATCAGCAGACGAAGCTGCTTTACATGCAGGCGGGAAATGATCGAATTGAGTGAAGGTATCATCTGAGTTAACTGAAAGTTATAGAGGTATCGAAAGTGTCAGTGTCGAGCCGCGTCCGATAAACCTATAGTCGACGCCAGAGCCAAGTATTGCAATGGGTTTGCGCAGAGGAAGGTGTTTCCCCTTCGGCAGGTCAGTCTTGACAATAACAATCCGGTATAACCGTGAATCGCGTCTACGGTCGGCACGACCTACCACGATTACGATCCGAACCATTTGATCTGAGTCAATGGTATTGCACCTACGTAAATCCCGAAGGAGGAAAAAAATAATTGACGCCATTCTCCCACCACTGCCCCTGAAAAGAACGCTAATCTCAGACTCGTACAGGGATTAGTTTGCGATATCGTCGGGAAATACCTTTTCTGGTGTTACCTCTCAGGGAGCATGACCAAGATGAAAGCGTCCAGCATTTACAAATGGTCTGCATTAGCCGCGACAACCCTTGTTCTTTTCACGACCCTGGTGTTTTTGCTCATCAAGTCATACTCGTATGAAACGTCGACTCACTTTGAATCGCGGGACTTCGTTCGGCAACTCAAGCAGCTTGATGCAAACTGGAATATCAAGATTCTGAGAGCAAAAAATGCCATGAACAATAATCTGCTGCTGGGGGCTCCTGCCGAATCGAGCAGTCGATGGGAGCAGTTGGAGACACTCAATAATACAGGAGCCCTTTCATTACTTTGGCAAGATCGACGACAGGATTATCTGGAAGCCGTGAAAAACAAAACTCAATTGGTAGAGCAGTTTCAACAACATAACAAGGCATTACGCACTGCTTTGGATGCCCTGCCTGAAGCCGAAGACGATGTTCAGGCATTACTGGAAAATGCCAGGAACGACCAGCTTCCAGACGCTTCAAGCGCATCAGCAAACGTCTTCGATCTTACCTTGACGACTCTCGAATATACACTCTCCGCATCCGATGACAAAGCCGAAGAAATTGAAAGTCAGTTGAAGAAATTTATCGGACACATGAATCAACTACCGATTATCCAGCACCCCGCATCCACTACATTCATCGAGCATATAAATTCAATAGTCCGGGAACAACCCATCGTCAATGATCTGCTGGAGCGCGTCAATGTCATTCCAGTCGCGCAACAGTTGGATAGCATTAATGAATTATTGAACGAAACCCAACGGCGAACGGCTGCGGCAGATCGCCAATATCATATTTACCTGGCCATCTGCGCCAGCATTATGGCTCTGCTGCTATTGTATCTGGCCGGCCGACTGATTCGAAGTTATGCATTAATCAACAAGATGAACAATGACTTGCAATCGGCGAATGAGCGGCTGGAACAGCGTGTGGAGGAGCGCACCCGTGAACTGATAGAAGCCGAGCGTGAACTGGTGGATGCAGCGCGGATGGCCGGCATGGCGGAGATTGCCACCAATGTGCTGCACAACGTTGGCAATGTGCTGAACAGCGTTAATATCTCTGCCGACCTGGTAACCCGCAGACTGTCTACAAGCAAGACCCTCGGTCTTGGTAAAGCGGTAAAACTGATGAACGAGCATGCCAAAGACCTGGGGGAATTCATGACCCGCGACGAAAAAGGCAAGCTGCTTCTCCTCTACTTCAATCAACTGGTCGATGCCATCGCTACCGAGCAATCGGGTATCGTCGAGGAACTGGGGCAACTGAGCAAAAGCGTCGATCACATCAAGGATATCGTTTCCACCCAACAGGCCTACGCTGGCGTCGCCAGACTGGTCGAACCGTTAAAGGTCGTCGACCTGTTTGAAGATGCGTTACGCATGAATTCCGGAGCCCTGAGTCGGCACCATGTCACCGTGACCAAGGAATACCAGGACACACCGACCATCATCGGCGACAAGCACCGACTGCTGTTGATCCTGATAAACCTGATCAGCAATGCCAAATATGCAATGTCCAAGGTCTCCGACCGTCAGCGAAGGATGACCCTGGGCGTCAGGATCATCGACAACGCAACGCTGTGCTTCAGCGTAAAAGACCAGGGCGAAGGGATCGCCGCCGAGAACAAGACCCGCATCTTTACCCACGGCTTCACCACTCGCAAAGAAGGTCATGGCTTTGGCCTGCACAGTTGTGCCCTGGCCGCGGTGGAAATGAACGGGCACCTCGGCGTCCATAGCGATGGACCAGGCCTGGGCGCTGTTTTCACCCTGGAGATCCCCCTGGAGATTGCAGGATCATGAGGGCGGTTTAGCTGAATGTACTTCGTGATCAACGCTGCGATTGTTCTGAAATCTCCCATCGGATCAATAACTAGCGGTCATTTTTTTCGGTGTGGCACCTAACGAACCAGCAAAAGCACTGTCCTACACAGGGTCGGGCGAATACCCCCCGTGCCCGCGCGAAAGGAGAGTAAGCGCTCCATAAACCCCACATTCAAAGTCACCGCCTGATCCCCGATGCTGTGCTCCCGATTCCTTTCCGGAGCCAGCACCTCATGATGCGTCCCGATGCAAAAGTCGAAAAAGTCTATCTCTACCCCAAGCCCGTCGACTTCCGAAAATCCATTGATGGCCTCGCTGCTCTGGTCGAACTGGACATCAAGGTTGCGGTGTTTGACCCGGTGCTTTTCGTGTTCCTCAACAAGCCTCGAAACCGAGTGAAGATTTTGTACTGGGAGCGCAATGGCTTCTGCCTTTGGCTAAAGCGCCTAGAGTCCGAGCGTTTCAAAACATCGCCGGATTGTTCGGATGAGGCCATTGTGCTGACGGTTCAAGAACTCAACTGGTTATTGGACGGTTTTGATTTGTGGCGCAACCGTCCGCATCAAGTTTTGACGCCTCGATTCGTCGCCTGATTCGGTATAATCCAGGGCATGATTTCCATGCCCAAAGACCTTCCTGACGACCCTGTTTTGCTCAAGCAACTGCTTGAGCAAATGCTGAGTGAGCGCGAGTCGGATAAGGGCAAGATCGTTCATCTTGAAGAAGAAAACGCACTGTTGCGTCAGCGCCTTTTCGGGCGCAAGTCAGAGCAGACGGCCGATCCCGCGACGCCGCAAATGGCCTTGTTCAATGAAGCTGAAAGCGTGGCCGAGTCTGTCGACGAAACGGTTGAAGAAGAGGTTGTAGCTCCGACCAAGCGACGGGGCAAACGCAAGCCTCTGCCCGCCGATCTTCCGCGTATCGAAGTCATCCATGAACTGCCCGATCACGAGCTGACCTGCGCCTGCGGTTGCCGTAAACACAGCATTGGCGAGGAAATCAGCGAGCAGCTCGAAATCGTGCCGATGCAAATCCGCGTGATCAAACATGTGCGCAAGGTCTACGGTTGCCGCGATTGCGAAACCGCACCAGTTACAGCGGACAAGCCCGCTCAACTGATTGAAAAAAGCATGGCTAGCCCAAGTGTCCTGGCGATGCTGCTGACGACCAAATACGTCGACGGCCTGCCCCTGCATCGCTTCGAAAAAGTACTCGGTCGCCACGGCGTCGATATTCCACGACAAACCTTGGCGCGCTGGGTTATCCAGTGCGGCGAACACCTGCAACC
>NZ_CABVHY010000022.1 GCF_902497875.1 Pseudomonas fluorescens | reverse complement strand
GCTCCCACAGGGTTCTCGGTTTCATTCAGCTGCCAGCGCCGGCACCCACCGGTCAGCGTTGTTCGATTGGCACGAACTTGCGCTGTTCGACGCCGGTGTACTCGGCGCTCGGGCGGATGATGCGGTTGTTGGCGCGCTGTTCGAACACGTGCGCGGCCCAGCCGGTCAGGCGCGAGCAGACGAAAATCGGCGTGAACAGCTTGGTCGGGATCCCCATGAAGTGGTACGTCGAGGCATGGTAGAAGTCAGCGTTGGGGAACAGCTTCTTCTGCTCCCACATGGTCTTGTCGATGGCTTCGGAAACCGGGAACAGCACCTTGTCGCCCACTTCGTCGGCGAGTTTTTTCGACCAGCCCTTGATCACTTCGTTACGCGGATCGTTGTCTTTATAGATCGCGTGACCGAAGCCCATGATCTTGTCCTTGCGCTCGAGCATGCCGAGGGTGCCTTTGATGGCCTCTTCGGGGGACTGGAACTTCTGGATCATTTCCATCGCCGCTTCGTTGGCGCCGCCGTGCAGCGGGCCGCGCAGGGTACCGATAGCAGCCGTTACGCAGGAGAACATGTCTGACAAGGTCGAGGCGCAAACCCGTGCGGCGAACGTCGAGGCATTGAACTCGTGTTCCGCGTAGAGGATCAGCGAAACGTCCATGACTTTGCGGTGCAACTCGCTCGGTTTTTTGTCATGCAGCAAGTGCAGGAAATGCCCGCCGATGGATTCTTCATCAGTGACGCAGTTGATCCGCAGGCCATCGTGGCTGAAGCGATACCAGTAGCACATGATCGCCGGGAACGCGGCCAGCATCCGGTCGGTGACGTCATGTTGCGCAGAGAAATCCTTCTCCGGTTCGATATTGCCGAGGAACGAAGCACCCGTGCGCATCACGTCCATCGGGTGCGCGTCGGCAGGAATGCGTTCGAGCACTTCCTTCAAGGCTTGCGGCAGGTCGCGCAGCGTGCTCAGTTTGCTCATGTAAGCAGCCAGTTGCGCCTTGTTCGGCAGATCGCCGTACAGCAGCAGGTAAGCCACTTCTTCAAACCGCGCGTCGGCAGCCAGTTCGCGAACGTCATAGCCGCGATAGGTCAGCCCGGCGCCCGATTGCCCGACTGTGGACAGTGCGGTTTGCCCGGCAACCTGGCCACGTAGCCCGGCGCCACTCAATACTTTTGCTTCGGCCATTGCTCTCTCCAATCTTGAATTTGTTAGGGAATCGGCAAGCTGTGTTTCATCAGGTTCTTTGGTGATGCTGAAAAGATCGCAGCCTCGCGTTGCTCGACAGCTCCTACTCGGTGACCGAGCCCGGCAACATTCCTGTAGGAGCTGCCGAGTGAAACGAGGCTGCGATCTTTTGATCTATTTCTTCGAGGCAAACAACGCATCGAGCTTCTGCTCGAAAACGTGGTAATCGATGGCGTCGTACAGCTCCATGCGGGTTTGCATGGTGTCGATCACGTTCTGCTGCGTGCCGTCGCGGCGAATCGCCGTGTAGACGTTTTGCGCCGCCTTGTTCATGGCGCGGAACGCCGACAGCGGGTACAGCACCAGCGATACGTCGGCCGCCTTCAGTTGCTCGGTGGTGTACAACGGCGTCGCGCCGAATTCGGTGATGTTGGCCAGGATCGGCGCTTTCACGCGGTTGGCGAACAGCTTGTACATGTCCAGCTCGGTGATGGCTTCCGGGAACACCATGTCGGCACCGGCTTCGACGCAGGCGGCAGCACGCTCCAGCGCCGACTCAAGACCTTCCACCGCCAGCGCGTCGGTGCGCGCCATGATCACGAAACTGTCATCGGTGCGGGCATCGACGGCGGCCTTGATACGGTCGACCATTTCCTGCAGGGACACGATTTCCTTGTTCGGACGGTGACCGCAGCGCTTGGCGCCGACCTGGTCTTCGATGTGAATCGCCGCCGCGCCGAACTTGATCATCGACTTGACGGTACGCGCCACGTTGAACGCCGAAGAACCGAAACCGGTGTCCACGTCCACCAACAATGGCAGGTCGCAGACATCGGTGATCCGCCGTACGTCGGTCAGCACGTCATCCAGACCGGTAATCCCCAGGTCCGGTACGCCGAGGGAGCCGGCAGCCACCCCGCCACCCGACAGGTAAATCGCCTTGAAACCGGCGCGCTTGGCCAGCAGGGCGTGGTTGGCGTTGATCGCGCCGACCACTTGCAATGGTTGTTCACTGGCGACCGCATCGCGGAAACGCTGGCCTGGAGTGCTCTTGTTGGAACTCATGACTCACCTCGTGGAGTGGCTGTCGGGTTGGCGCTGTCCTGGTAGTGACGCGCGATATTGCGTTTGGAAGCGCCGATGTGACGACGCATCAACAACTCGGCCAGTTCCCCGTCGCGATCAGCGATCGCGTCGAGAATCCGGTGATGCTCTGCGAACGCCTGACGCGGGCGGTTAGGCGTGGCGGAAAACTGGATGCGGTACATGCGCACCAACTGGTACAGCTCACCGCAGAGCATCTGGGTCAGGGTGCGGTTGCCGGCGCCCTGAATGATTCGGTAGTGAAAGTCGAAATCGCCTTCCTGCTGGTAGTAACCGACACCGGCCTGAAATGCCGCATCGCGCTCATGGGTCTCGAGCACCCGACGCAGCTCGTCGATTTCTTCGAGGGTCATGCGCTCGGCGGCCAGACGACAGGCCATGCCTTCCAGGGATTCGCGAATTTCATAGAGTTCGACCAGCTCGGCATGGCTCAGGGAAACCACCCGCGCTCCGACGTGCGGGATGCGCACCAGCAGCCGCTGCCCTTCCAGGCGGTGGATCGCCTCGCGCAACGGCCCGCGGCTGATGCCGTAGGTGCGCGCCAGTTCCGGCTCGGAGATCTTGCTGCCTGGGGCGATCTCGCCCTTGACGATGGCCGCCTGGATACGTCGGAAGACGTTCTCGGAGAGCGTCTCCGAATCGTCCTGTTGTACCAGCGGGGGATCAAGTTGATCCAGCATATTGTCGACACCTTGTAAGCCAATGCGACAAAAACTAGCGAATAATGCGGATTCAGTCAAAGGAAAATTAGATATTGTCGACAATCGTCTAATAACCAACGGCACCATAACGCCGCAATAGCTCTGTTTATAGCCACCCTCGGGCGGTGGCGCCATAAAACCAGCATGCTAGAATGCCGCCCGCATTTGCCTGTCGCCTTAATAAGGCAGGCACACGAGGGAGCTTGCGCAGCAATGCCAGTCGCCTTGAACTGAAGATCGCACTGCAACGCGCCAGGATTTATGAGACTCAAGCCCTTCCTTATATTGCTTTACCTGCTCTGCCTGTCCGGGGTGAGCACCGCCGCCGAGAAGACCGTCTACGGTTTGAATGAATACGCGGCACTGTCCGGGATCAACCTGGAAGTCGCGGCCAAACTCGACACCGGGGCCAAGACTGCCTCCCTCAGCGCTCGCGACATCAAGCGTTTCAAACGCAATGGCGAGTCCTGGGTGCGTTTCTACCTGGCGATCGACGCTGCGCATTCGCACCCGATCGAACGTCCGCTGGCCCGGGTCAGCAAGATCAAGCGCCGCGCCGGCGACTACGACCCCGATGAAGGCAAGAACTACACCGCCCGCCCGGTGATTGCCCTGGATATCTGCATGGGCGGCGCTTTACGCAGTATTGAAGTGAACTTGACCGACCGAAGTGCATTCCAATACCCGCTCCTGATCGGCTCCGAAGCGCTGAAACGCTTTGATGCGCTGGTCGACCCCAGTCTTAAATACGCTGCCGGCAAACCCGCCTGCGCCACCGACGCTCTTACCGCAGAGTAATTTTAATGCGCTCTATTACCCTCCATCTGAAAATCCTGATCGCCGTCCTGGTGGCGCTGGGTATTTCGATCACGGTCTATCAGATCCTCGTGCTTGGCATTCCGGTGACCGAAGACGCCACCGACGACTTGTGGAACATCGACGCCAAGGTCGAGTTCGTCGCCGCCGGAAAGGATCCGATCAAGATCCAGATGTTCGTGCCACCGCTGAGCCGCGACTACGTCAGCCTGAACGAGAGTTTCATCTCCAATAACTACGGGGTGGCCGTCAATCGCGTCGACGGTAATCGCAAGGTCACCTGGTCCGCGCGACGCGCCAAGGGCAACCAGACCCTCTATTACCGCCTGGTGCTGACCAAGCGTTACACCGGTGAGAAACTCAAGGTCAAAGGCCCGACCTTCCGCGACAGCATCGCCGTCGAAGGCCCGGAAAAAATTGCCCTCGAGGCCCTGCTCGCGCCGATTCGCCAGCACTCGGCAGACGTCGAAACCTTCATCGGCGAAGCCATCAAACGGGTCAACAACCTCAACGATGACAACGTCAAACTGCTGCTGGGCGGCGACCCGTCGACCGCGCACAAGGCGAAAATCGTCGAACTGCTGCTGTCCATCGGCCATGTCCCGGTGGAGAAGGTACATACCATTCGTCTGGTGGCCGACCAGCCACAAACCCCGGAACTCTGGCTGCGCAGCTTCAACGGCACCGACTGGTTGTACTTCAACCCGGAAACCGGCGAACAGGGCCTGCCTACCGACCGTCTGCTGTGGTGGACCGGTGATGACAACCTGATCACCGTCGATGGCGGCAAGAAAGCCACCGTTACCTTCAGCATGAACAATAGCGAAATGAACGCCATTCGCCTGGCCAAGCTGACCGACGAGAACTCCGACGCCAACTTCCTCGAATACTCGCTCTACGGCCTGCCGCTGCAAACCCAGCAGACCTTCATGATCATGGTGATGATTCCGATCGGCGTGCTGGTGATCCTGATCCTGCGCAACCTGATCGGCCTGCAGACCCTCGGCACGTTCACCCCGGTGCTGATCGCCCTGGCCTTTCGCGAAACCCAACTGGGCTTCGGCATCGTCCTGTTCACCATCATTACCGCGCTCGGCCTGTCGCTGCGCTCATACCTTGAACACCTGAAGCTGCAAATGCTGCCAAGGTTGTCGGTGGTACTGACCTTCGTCGTGGTGCTGATCGCCGCCATCAGCCTGTTCAGCCACAAGCTCGGCCTGGAACGCGGGCTGTCGGTCGCACTGTTCCCGATGGTGATTCTGACCATGACCATCGAACGCCTGTCGATCACCTGGGAAGAACGCGGTGGCGGCCATGCGATGAAAGTCGCGATCGGCACGCTGTTCGCCGCCACCCTGGCGCACTTGATCATGAGCGTGCCGGAGCTGATCTACTTCGTGTTCACCTTCCCGGCGATCCTGTTGATCATGGTCGGTTTCATGCTGGCCATGGGTCGCTATCGCGGCTACCGCCTGACCGAACTGGTGCGCTTCAAAGCCTTCCTCAAGGCTGATTCGTAATGTTCGGTTTCTGGAAGACCTGGAAGGCCCTGGAAGCCCGGGGCATCATGGGGATCAATCGGCGCAACGCGGACTATGTGCTCAAGTACAACAAGCGCAGCCTGTACCCGATTGTCGATGACAAGATCATCACCAAGGAACATGCGATCAAGGCCGGCATTCACGTGCCGGAGTTGTACGGGGTGATTTCCACCGAGAAGGAAATCGACAAGCTCGACGAGATCATCGGCGGGCGCAATGACTTCGTCATCAAGCCGGCCCAGGGCGCCGGCGGTGACGGCATCCTGGTGATCGCCGATCGCTTCGAAGGTCGCTATCGCACGGTTTCCGGGAAGATCATCAGCCATGAGGAAATCGAACACCAGATTTCCAGCATCCTCACCGGCCTGTACTCCCTGGGCGGTCACCGCGACCGGGCGTTGATCGAATACCGCGTGACCCCGGACCAGATCTTCAAGAGCATCAGCTATGAAGGCGTGCCGGATATCCGCATCATCGTGCTGATGGGCTACCCGGTGATGGCCATGCTGCGTCTGCCGACCCGTCAGTCCGGCGGCAAAGCCAACCTGCACCAGGGCGCCATTGGCGTCGGCGTCGACCTGGCCACCGGCCTGACCCTGCGCGGGACCTGGTTGAACAACATCATCACCAAACACCCCGACACCACCAACGCGGTGGATGGCGTGCAACTGCCCTACTGGGACGGTTTCATGAAGTTGGCGGCCGGTTGCTATGAGCTCTGCGGGCTCGGCTACATCGGTGTCGACATGGTGCTGGATCAGGAAAAGGGCCCGTTGATTCTTGAACTCAACGCCCGCCCCGGCCTGAACATCCAGATCGCCAACGATTGCGGCCTGACCCTGCGCACCCATGCGGTGGAAGCCCGCCTTGAAGAGCTGAAGGCCAAAGGCATCAAGGAAACTGCCGAGGATCGGGTGAAGTTTGCGCAAGAGTTGTTTGGGCATATTCCGGCCGTAGAGGGCTGACCTGTGGCGAGGGGGCTTGTCGGAACGGCGCATCGCCCCGTTCGGCGGCGAAGCCGTCGTAAATCCTGGGCAAGCGGGTTTTACCTGACACAATGGGGTAGCTGGTTTTGCGGCTGCTTCGCAGCCCAGCGGGGGCAAGCCCCCTCGCCACAAAGTTCGAGCCAGCCCCTCTTGCATGTATCTCTTCCCGACATCCCCTCTAGGAGCAATTCCCTCAGGGGACTACAATCGCCAGCCGCGCACCGATGACTGATCTGCCCCGCATGTTGACCTGCTCCGTACACCCGCTCCCCTATCGCGCCAACCCTGCCGAGTATTTCGCGGCGATTCGTCATGCCCCCGGTGCCGTGCTGCTCGACAGCGGCCGGCCAAGTGCCGAACGCGGACGCTATGACCTGCTCAGCGCCTGGCCGCTGGAGCAACTGACGGTATTACCGGACGAACCCGGGACCGAATTCCTGCAGCGGCTGCGAAACAATCTGCACCGGCTCGGCAATGCTGTGCTGCCTCCACCTTATCAACTGCCATTCGCCGGCGGTTTGATCGGCTACCTCAGCTACGACTTCGGCCGCCGTCTGGAAACCCTGCCCCATCAAGCCCGCGATGATCTGCAACTGCCTGATGCGCACCTGGGCCTGTACAACTGGGCGTTGATCAGCGACCACCAACTCGCCTCCAGCCAACTGGTGTTTCACCCAAGCCTGGCCGACGGCGAACGCCAACGCCTGATCGAGCTGTTCAACCAGCCTGCGACCGCGCCGACCGAAGCCTTCAAGTTGACCGCTACGATGAACGCCGACCTGAGTGCCGGCGACTACCAGCAGGCGTTCCTGCGCATTCAGCAGTACATTCAGGCGGGTGACTGTTATCAGGTCAACTTTGCCCAACGCTTTCGCGCCCCCTGCGAAGGCGACCCGTGGACGGCCTATTGCGCGCTGCGAGCGGCTTGCCCGACGCCCTTCTCCGGTTTCCAGAGCCTGCCCGATGGCGATGCAGTGCTGAGCCTGTCTCCTGAGCGCTTTGTCAAAGTCAGCGAAGGCCAGGTGGAAACCCGGCCGATCAAAGGCACCCGGCCACGGGGCAAGAATGCCGTCGAGGACGCAGCCAACGCCGCCGAACTGCTGGCCAGCGCCAAGGACCGCGCGGAAAACCTGATGATCGTCGACCTGCTGCGCAATGATCTGGGCCGCACTTGCCGAATTGGCTCGGTGCGAGTGCCGGAGTTGTTCAGCCTGGAAAGCTACCCGAACGTGCATCACCTGGTCAGCAGCGTCACCGGCGAGTTGGCCGAGGGCAAGGATGCGCTGGACCTGATCGCGGGAAGCTTCCCCGGCGGGTCGATCACCGGCGCGCCGAAAATCCGGGCGATGCAGATCATCGACGAGCTGGAATCGACCCGCCGCGGGCTGTATTGCGGTTCATTGCTGTACCTGGATGTCCGCGGGGAAATGGACAGCTCCATCGCCATCCGCAGCTTGCTGGTCAAGGATCGGCAGGTCTGCTGCTGGGGCGGTGGCGGAATCGTCGCCGACTCGGACTGGCAGGCCGAGTATCAGGAATCCATCACCAAGGTGAAGGTGTTGCTGGAAACCTTGCAAAACCTTTGATGGATGCTTCGCACTCTTCGCGGACGCTCCTGCAATCGGGTCGCCTGATGGAAAAAGATCGCAGCCTGCGGCAGCTCCTACGCCGACCGGGTACACCAGTGAAATCGCAGGAACACGCGATCCTGTAGGAGCTGCCGCAGGCTGCGATCTTTTGATCTTGCTTTTGCAGATGTCCCTCTGGAATCAGGTCGTCTGACGGAAAAGATCGCAGCCTGCGGCAGCTCCTACAGGGTATTCACAGGCTGAGTTCGCGATTCGAAGCCTTGAGAAACTCCTGCTTGAGCTCGGCAAAGCTGTGCACCGCCGGAAATTGCGGGAATTCGCGGATCACGTTTTCCGGCGCATGGAACAGAATCCCCGCATCGGCCTCACCCAGCATGGTGGTGTCGTTGTAGGAATCACCGGCGGCGATCACCCGGTAGTACAGGCTCTTGAACGCCAGCACCGATTGACGCTTGGGGTCTTTCTGGCGCAGTTGATAACCGCTCACCCGGCCACTTTCATCGGTGATCAAGCGATGGCACAGCAGCGTCGGGAAGCCCAGCTGGCGCATCAACGGCTGGGAGAATTCATAGAAGGTGTCTGAAAGGATCACCACCTGAAAGCGCTCGCGCAGCCAGTTGACGAACTCCACCGCGCCGTCCAGCGGTTTGAGGGTGGCGATCACCTCCTGGATGTCCGCCAGCTTCAAGCCGTGCTCATCGAGAATCCGCAGGCGCTGCTTCATCAGCACGTCGTAGTCGGGAATATCCCGAGTGGTCGCCTTGAGGGATTCAATCCCGGTTTTTTCGGCAAAGGCGATCCAGATTTCCGGGACCAGCACACCTTCCAGGTCGAGACAGGCAATTTCCACAGGACACTCCCATTTGTAATGTTTATTGAGTTGAGCGGGTAAAAGGACAGCCGAACTCTAGCGATAAGCTCTGGCCGGCGCAACGCGTTAAAACCTGCTGAAAACGTAGCGAGCGAAGGCAAGACAAGGCGAAAACAGGCGAGTAAGCGGAGTTGACTTTAGTCAATGAGCACTACGAGTCTGTTTTCAACGCAGTATTGTCGAGCGCAGCAGTTTTCAGGCAGTTTTTGTTACTATCGAGCCTATCTAGAGCGCTTAGCGCCACCGACCTGTAGGAAACCGCCCTGATGAGTCAATCGTTCGACGTCGCTGAACTCGCCGCGACCTATGCCAACAAATCCGCCCAGGACATTCTCAAACTGGCCTTCGCCCAGTTCGGTGATGACCTGTGGGTCTCCTTCAGCGGCGCCGAAGACGTGGTGCTGGTGGACATGGCCTGGAAACTGAACAAAAACGTCAAGGTCTTCAGCCTCGACACGGGCCGCCTGCACCCGGAAACCTACCGGTTCATCGAGCAAGTCCGCGAGCACTACCAGATCCAGATCGAACTGGTCTCGCCAGATCAAAGCAAACTCGAACCCTTCGTCAAAGAAAAGGGTCTGTTCAGCTTCTACAAGGACGGCCATGGCGAGTGCTGCGGCATCCGCAAGATCGAACCGCTGCGACGCAAACTCTCTACTGTCAGCGCTTGGGCCACCGGCCAGCGCCGCGACCAGAGCCCGGGCACCCGCAGCCAGGTCGCCGTGATGGAAATCGACAGCGCTTTCTCCACCCCGGAACGCACCCTCTACAAATTCAACCCGTTGGCACAAATGACCAGCGAAGAGATCTGGGGTTACATCCGCATGCTCGAGCTGCCGTACAACAGCCTGCATGAACGCGGCTTCATCAGCATCGGCTGCGAACCCTGCACCCGCCCTGTCCTGCCCAACCAGCACGAGCGCGAAGGCCGCTGGTGGTGGGAAGAGGCCACACAGAAAGAATGCGGGCTGCATGCAGGGAACATTATCAGCAAGGCCTGACCCCCTGTGGAAGCGGGCGAACCCATCATAAGGACATCCCCATGCGAATTCTTGTGGTCAACGTCAACACCACCGAGTCAATCACCCAAGCCATCGCCAGGCAGGCCCAGGCCGTGGCCTCGCCCGGTACCGAGATCGTCGGCCTGACGCCGCACTTCGGCGCAGCCTCCATCGAAGGCAATTTCGAAAGCTACCTGGCGGCGATCGCCGTCATGGATCGCGTGCTCTCCTACGATCAACCCTACGACGCAGTGATCCAGGCCGGCTACGGTGAGCATGGCCGGGAAGGTCTGCAGGAGCTGCTCAATGTGCCGGTAGTCGATATCACCGATGCGGGCGCGAGCACGGCCATGTTCCTCGGCCACGCCTATTCGGTGGTCACCACGCTCGACCGCACGGTGCCGCTGATCGAGGACCGCCTCAAGCTGTCCGGTCTCTATGACCGCTGCGCCTCGGTGCGGGCCAGTGGCCTGGCGGTACTGGAACTGGAAGAAGATCCAGAGCGTGCACTCGAGGCCATCGTTCGTCAGGCCGAACTGGCGGTGAGCGAGGACAAGGCTGAGGTGATCTGCCTGGGTTGCGGCGGGATGGCCGGGCTCGATGAACAGATTCGTCGGCGTACCGGTGTGCCGGTGGTGGACGGAGTGACAGCGGCGGTGACCATTGCCGAGGCGCTGGTGCGCCTGGGGTTGTCCACCTCCAAGGTGCGGACCTATGCCACGCCTCGGCCGAAGGCCATTATTGGTTGGCCGGGACATTTTCGGCGCTGAGTCCTGAGACCGAGTCATCGTTCATCGCGAGCTTGCTCGCGATGGACCGGGGTCGCGCTCGACCACCTCGCTCTAAAGCCGAACCTAGATGGCACTAAACCTCTGCCCCAACCCCTGCTCGGCAAACTGCTCGATGATGAAGTCGACAAACGCCCGGGTCTTGCCCGGCAGTAATTTATGCTCGGCGTAGTAGATCGAGATATTGCCATCGTCGACATACCAGTCCGGCAACACCCGCTGCAAAGTCCCGGCGTTCAGGTAACTCACGGCGAACGGCATGCTCACCAAGGCGATGCCCAAGCCTTGGGCGGCAGTGGCGCAGGCGGCCTCCGAATCGCTCATGGTCATTCGTGCCTGGAGGGTCAATGGGCTGTGTTGCTGGCTGCGACTGGTCAGCTGCCAGGAGCGCACCCGCCCGGTTTGCGGTGAGCGAATCAGAATCCCGTCGCAATGGCGCAAGTCATCCGGCTCGACAATGGCTTCGCGCTGCGCCAGATAGTCGGTCGAAGCCACCAACACCCGGTGGGCTGGCGTCAACTTGCGCGCCACCACCCCTTGCGGCAGTTCAAAGCCACCGCCAATCGCCGCATCGAAACCCTGACCGATCAGATCGACCTGGCGGTTATCGAAATGCCAGTCCGGATTGATCGCCGGAAAGCGCCGCAGGAACTCCCCCAGCAGCGGCATGATATACAAACGCCCGAACACCGTGCCCATGCTGACTTTCAGGGTCCCCGCCGGACGCCCTTCGGCGCTGGCCAGGTTGGCCACGGCATTTTGAATGGTATGCAGGCTGGCACTGACCTCACCGAGAAACAGCTGGCCGGCCTCGGTCAGGGTCAGACTGCGAGTGCTGCGCTGAAACAGCCGCACTCCCAGGCGCGCCTCGAGCTTGGCGACACTCTTGCCCACCGCGGCCGGGGTCAGACTCAAGCGCCGCGCGGCTTCGGCAAAGCTGCCGACCTCGGCGCTGCGGACGAAGCATTCGATACTGCTGAAGGTTTCCATGACCGCCACTATAAACTTTTAGTTTACACAGACTATAGCAATTACCCTCTACTCAGCTGGTAATCCGAGGTCGATACTCGACTCCAACAACAAGGCAGTCCGCCTTGAATTTTTTGGAGAACGACATGACCACGCAAAACCTCAGCGGTAAAGTAGCTCTGATTCAGGGCGGCTCCCGCGGCATCGGTGCCGCCATCGTCAAGCGCCTGGCCGAGCAAGGCGCCGCAGTGGCCTTTACCTACGTCAGCTCGACGGCCAAGGCTGAAGAACTGCAGAACAGCATCACTGCCAACGGCGGCAAGGCCCTGGCGATCAAGGCTGACAGCGCTGATGCCGCGGCCATCCGCAACGCCGTCAACCGCACTGTGGAAACCTTTGGCCGACTGGACATCCTGGTCAACAATGCCGGCGTTCTGGCGGTCGCACCGCTGGAAGATTTCAAGCTGGAAGACTTCGACCAGACCTTGGCCATCAACGTGCGCAGCGTGTTTATTGCGACTCAGGAAGCCGCCCGACACATGACCGAAGGCGGTCGCATCATCAATATCGGCAGCACCAACGCCGAGCGCATGCCCTTCGCCGGTGGCGGCCCGTACGCCATGAGCAAAGCCGCGCTGGTCGGCCTGACCAAAGGTCTGGCCCGCGACTTGGGCCCACGGGGCATCACCATCAACAACGTGCAGCCCGGCCCGGTCGACACCGACATGAACCCGGCCCACGGTGATTTCGCCGACAGCCTGATCCCGTTGATGGCGGTAGGTCGTTACGGCAAGGTCGAAGAAATCGCCAGCTTCGTCGCTTATCTGGTCGGCCCGGAAGCCGGATACATCACCGGTGCCAGCCTGACCATCGACGGTGGTTTTGCTGCCTGATTAACGGGCCATAAAAAACGCCGGGCAACCTCGATCAGGTTGCCCGGCGTTTTGCTGTATCGGTGTTGGGCCCATCAGGCCCATTCGAGCACCGGCAACCCGCAGGCACCTGGCTGGAACGCCTTCAGCGAACGGATAATCCGGTCTGCATGGGCGTATCTGGCGTCCGCCATCGCCGCATCAGGCACGGCAATCGCGGTCATCCCCGCAGCTTTGGCGGCCGTGACCCCAAAGGGCGAATCCTCGAATACCAGGCAATCCTGCGGCGCCACGCCTAACCGTCGTGCCGCTGTCAGGAAGATATCCGGCGCTGGCTTGGCAGCGCCCACCTCGGGATCGTCCGCCGTGACAATGGTGTCGAACAGCGCGAACCAGTCGCCATGCAGCGTGGTTTTCTGCCCGAAAGACTGGCTCGAGGAACTGGTGCCCACCGCAATCGGGATGTTATTGGCCTGCAGATGCCGCACCAGCTGCTGCGCCCCCGGCATCGCCAACGCACTCGGAAAACGCTCGCGCATCAACGGCTCGCGCACCCGCAGAAACTCCTCGGCGGTGATCGGCAAATCCAGCGCCTCGACGATATACCGCGCCAGATCCCCCGCCCCCAGGCCGATGATGTTCTGCTTGACGCTCCAGTCAAAGGTGCGGCCATAACGCTCGGCAATGATCTGGGTGACCTCGGTGTAAATCCCCTCGGTGTCCAGCAACAACCCGTCCATGTCGAAAATCACGGCCTTGATCGGGCCGAACTCATCCAGCTGTGCATTCATCGCATCTGATCCGTTAACAAAATACATCCCGGGAGCGGCTCAGGTACGGCCAGTGTGAGGATCGATTAAAGGATTCAGCAGGATAACCAGCAGCGTCCACATGAGGCAACAGTTTGGGCCGATCAAGTCTCGGCAAGCGACCTAGGGTTTGTCATGAGCAAAACGAAAGCCAAGGGCTTTCGGCACATTGACTTATAAAAAACCCTTGCAAACCTTATAAAAGACTTATTAATATCCTATGAATCAAATCTACTGGACCCGAAAAGCCGTGAAGCAACTGCTAAGGCTACACACCCAGCAGCAGGTTCACATTCGCGATGCGGTGACAGGGCTCGAGCACATGCCTGATGTGACTCACGTTAATGCACTGTCCCATCACACTTACGGCTACCGACTGCGTGTCGGCAATTACAGAGTCCTTTTCGACTGGGACGGCGGGATCCAGGTTGTCAGCATCCAAGAGGTTAAAAAACGTGACGAACGCACCTACTGACGTACAAATCATCAATGGCCCGGATGGCAAACCGGCCTTCGTCGTCATTCCCTATGCGCAATACAAGGCTCAGGTTCAAGACGAGTTGATCCCCCATGAAGTGGTCAGCCGCATCGTCGATGGCGCCACCCCGATCCGCGCCTGGCGTGAATACTTGAACCTCACTCAAGAGGAAGTGGCAAATCGCCTGGGGATTTCACAGCCGGCTTTTGCGCAACAGGAAGCGGTGAACAAACCACGCCGGGCCACCCGGGAGAAAATTGCCCTGGCATTCGGGATCAAGGCGGATCAGCTGGAGTTGTAAAAGGGCAAGATCGGAAGATCGCAGCCTGTGGCAGCTCCTACGGGGGGATTGTGTACACCTCCAGCAATGCGGGTGTACGTAGCCTGCGATATTTTGATCTGGGACCGGATGCCCGCCCCCTGAAAAATCGATTCACCCAGCCCTCTGAAACATTTTCTTTCATATCGCCTTGCGGGTTTTATGATTCTCATTCGTCTTAATTAGATGCAATCAGACCGCGTAGGCAACAGCCACGGTCGGTTTTACTGGAAAGCGGCGCAAGCGACAGGCTTGCGTCACTCCACTCATCGAATCAAGACCCTTATTCATGTCGAAGAAATCCCGCTCGAAACTCTGGTTCCTCGTGCATAGCTGGCTGGCGTTGCCCATCTGGTTCTTCGTGCTGATCGTGTGTGTCACCGGCACCCTGGCGGTGGTCAGCCAGGAGATTGTCTGGCTGGCCAACCCGGACATCCGCGCCAGCAAACCCTCGGACGACGCCGAACTGCTCAGCTATGACCAGGTCGTCGCGGCGATCAAGCGCGCCGAGCCGCAAACCCTGGTTGAGTCCATCAGCCGTCCCGACGAGTCGCATTTTGCCCTGGACGTGGACGTCAGCTATCCGGATGGCCGTTCGGTGACTGTCTACGTCAACCCTTACACCGGAGTCATTCAGGGCATCAGCCCGCAGTTCAATTTCAAAGCCTTCACCCGAGCGCTGCATGGTTGGTGGCTGGTGCCGTTCACCAATGGCTTCAGCTGGGGCTGGTACCTGGTGTCGTTCCTCAGCCTGCCGCTGCTGGCGTCACTGGTGACCGGGCTGGTGGTCTATAAACGCTTCTGGAAAGGCTTCTTCCGGCCGACCCTGCGGATCAGTCACGGCGCGCGGATCTTCTGGGGCGATTTCCACCGCCTGAGTGGTATCTGGTCGATCTGGTTCATTGCGGTGATTTCCATCACCGGGCTCTGGTTCCTGATTGAGGCGTTCCTGTTCGACAACCAGATTTCCATCTCCAGCGAACCAATCGTCCCGGTGATCTCACGGGAAAGCGTGCCGATGTCTGCCACGGGCGGACCAGCACCGATGATCGGTCTGGACCAGGCGATCCAGATCGCCACCCAGAAAATCCCCGGACTGGAAGCCAGTTTCGTCAGTTTGCCGAGCAATGCCTACAGTCACCTGGTCATTGGCGGGCGCGGCTGGTATCCGCTGATGTTCCAGACCGCCTCGATCCACCCCTACAACAGCGAAATCGCCGCCTCGCGGCTGCTCTCGGACCGCACCGGCCTGGAGTTCGTCACCGAATCCATGCGCCCGCTGCACACCGGTGATTTCGGTGGGCTGTGGATCAAACTGATCTGGTTCTTCTTCGGTCTGGTCCTCAGCATGATGGTCCTCAGCGGGCTGCTGATCTGGACCAAACGTACCGCCCTGGCCACGGCTAACGCCTTCAAGCGCAGCACTAAAAAAGCCCAACCTGCCGCAGTCGCCCAAGTGCAACCGGCCATGCATTCCCAGACTCCGGAGGGCAACCAGTGAGCAAGGCAACCACCGCACCGCAACCATCGCGCCTGAACCGGCTTTGGCACACATGGCGCTTCCACCTGAGTATCTTGCTGCTGCTGATTCCACTGGGCTTCATGCCCAAGTACTTCGCCGATGCCGCTCTGTTTCGCGGCGACAACGGCCTGGGTGAACGGGAAGTCGGCGAAATCCAGGTCGGGCCCTGGAGCCTGCGCCTTGCCGAGTTACGCAACGAGGCACCGCTACTGTCCGGCCCGGCGGGTTACATGAAGAGCTTTAACGCCGCCCTGTGCGAAAGCTGCATCAATCAGGTCAAGGCCACCTACCTGCGCATTGGCAAACCCCGCAGCCTGCGCGCCGCCGGGGTGATTTTCTTTGGCACGCCCTATCGCATGGGAGCACAGCTGCCGATACCGGAAAAGACCAAGGCCGACGCTGAGATCTGGATCACCATGGAAGGCTGGGACGGCAGCATGCATCAAGCGGCGGTGCCGCTCGGCAAGGCATCCCCGGCCACCCTCGCCTGGCTGAACAAACAAGGAGGCAAACCATGATCGTTGCTGCATGCACTACCCGCCTGCGCCTGGCAGGCATCAGCGTATTGTTGATGCTCGGTGGCGGTTTCAGCGGCACTGCGCTGGCCCACAACCCGATGTGCGAATGCAAGGAAATCGACGGCGAACAGATCCGCTGCACCGGTGGTTTTTCCGATGGCAGCGGCGCACCGGGGGTAACCCTGGACGTGATCGGCTACGACGAAACCATCCTGCTGCCGGGCAAGCTCGGTGCCGACTCGACGCTGACCTTCAAAAAGCCTGGCGCAGAGTTCTATGTACTGTTCGATGCGGGCCCGGGCCACGTCGTCGAGATCGACCAAGCCGATATCGAGGCCCCATGAGCACGCCGACCACACACGTTGTCCGCCCGGCCGGTGCCGGCCATGAAACCCTCTATGTGCTGCTGTTGTGCCTGATGATTCTGGCGGTGGCCGGTTCGGTGGTCGCCTCGCGCGGCGAAACCCAGACCATCGAAAGCGTCGCAACCCATCAACTCGATGCGCGGCGCGACCTCAGCGCCGCCGAGCAAGGCATCTACGCCGACCTGCGAGTGACCCTCGACGAGATTCAATTGCTGCGCCAGGAACAACAGGCCCTGCCCTCGCCTGAACGACTCGCCGAGGAAGGTTTTGCGCCCTTCGCTCAGGACGCCAGTTCGATCAGCCGTGGCGGCCATGCCTGGAACTTGCTAGAGGCCCAGGCCTACCTCGGTCTCAGCCGGACGCCAGCGGTGGCCGGCTCGTTCCTGATGCGCATCGGCACCACAGAAGGCGCCAGCGCCGACATCTGGCTCAACCGCGACGCGGCGCTCACCGCCCCTGACCCGCTGGACGATCAGGCACTGATCAGTGCCGGTTGGCAGCAAGTGGTCGCGCAATTCGATGCTGGAGTGACTCGTCAGCATCGGCACTGAACCTTCGTATTGATCCGAGAGAAGACCGCTCCCCATGTCTATTTCATCTCAACGCCGCCCGCTGTTGCGGCTGCTGCTGGTCGGCCTGTTCGCCAGCTTTTTCGCCAGTCTGGCCAGCGCCGACCAGGCCAAGCGCCTGCGCATCGGTATCACCCTGCACCCTTATTACAGCTACGTGAGCAATATTGTCGGCGACAAGGCCGAGGTGGTGCCGCTGATTCCTGCCGGCTTCAACCCGCACGCCTACGAGCCGCGCGCCGAGGACATCAAGCGCATCGGCACGCTGGATGTGATCGTGCTCAACGGGGTCGGCCATGACGACTTCGCCGACCGCATGATCGAAGCCAGCGAGCGCCCGGACATCCCGGTGATCGAAGCCAACGCCAACGTGCCGCTGCTGGCCGCCACCGGGACCGCCGCTCGCGGCGCCGGCAAGGTGGTTAATCCGCACACCTTCCTGTCGATCAGCGCCTCCATTGCCCAGGTCAATAACATCGCCCGGGAACTCGGCAAGCTCGATCCGGCCAATGCCAAGACCTACACGCAAAACGCCCGTGCCTATGGCAAACGCCTGCGGCAGATGCGCGCCGACGCCCTGGCCAAGCTGACCAGCGCACCGAATGCCGACCTGCGGGTGGCCACGGTGCATGCCGCCTACGACTATCTGCTGCGCGAGTTCGGCCTGGAAGTGACCGCCGTGGTCGAACCGGCCCATGGCATCGAACCGAGCCCGAGCCAGTTGAAAAAAACCATCGACCAACTGCGTGAGCTGGACGTCAAGGTGATCTTCTCCGAGATGGACTTTCCCTCCAGCTACGTCGACACCATCCAGCGTGAGTCCGGGGTGAAGCTCTACCCGCTGTCGCACATTTCCTACGGCGACTACAGCGCCGAGAAGTACGAAAAGGAAATGACCGGCAACCTCAACACCGTGGTTCGGGCAATCCAGGAGGCTGGCGCATGACCGTTGTCGAAACCCTGGCCGCGCACAGTGTCGGCCCGACCATCGAGTTCGCCGACGTCGACCTGACCCTGGGTCGCACAACGATTCTCGACAAGGTCAGTTTCCAGGTCCTGCCCGGCAGCGTGCACGCCCTGGTCGGCCCCAATGGTGGTGGCAAGAGTTCGCTGATCAAGACTCTGCTCGGGCAGATGCCCCACCAGGGCAAACTGAGCCTGCACTGGCCGAGCGAACCCGGGACTATCGGTTACGTGCCGCAGGCGCTGGAGTTCGATCGCGGCTTGCCAATGACCGTCGACGATTTCATGGCTGCCATGTGCCAGCGCCGCCCGGCCTTTCTTGGCATCAGCCGGCATTACGCGGCGGCCATTGGCGAGGCACTGGAGCGGGTCGGCATGCAGGACAAACGCAAGCGACGGATGGGCGCGCTGTCCGGCGGCGAACGCCAGCGGGTGCTGCTGGCCCAGGGGCTGATCCCCGCGCCGCAGTTGCTGGTGCTCGATGAACCGATGTCGGCCCTCGATGAAGCCGGCATTCAGGTATTCGAACGCCTGCTCGGCGACTGGCGCCAGGCCGGGATCACCGTGCTGTGGATCGAACACGACCTGGAAGCGGTGGGCCGTCTCGCCGACCGTGTCACCGGACTCAACCGCCGTGTGCTGTTCGACGCGGCGCCAAAGCAAGCACTGACGCCGGAGCGGCTGCTGACCCTGTTCTCTACCCATCCGCGTGCCGGACAAGCGACTACCGGGAGTGCCGCCTGATGAGTTACGAAGCCTTTCGTTTGATGATCCAGGGCTGGGCCTCTTCCGGTTATCTGCCTGAAGCACTGGCCTATGGTTTTGTGGTTAACGCGCTGCTCGCCGGCCTGTTGATCGGCCCGGTGCTGGGCGGTCTGGGCACGCTGGTGGTGGTCAAACGCTTCGCGTTTTTCTCCGAAGCGGTGGGTCACGCAGCCCTGACTGGCGTGGCCATCGGCATCCTGCTCGGCGAACCCTACACTGGCCCTTACGGCAGCCTGTTCGGCTACTGCCTGCTGTTCGGCATCCTGCTCAACTACCTGCGCAACCGCACCGGCCTGGCGCCGGACACGCTGATCGGCGTATTCCTTTCGGTGTCCCTGGCCCTGGGTGCGAGCCTGCTGTTGATTCTGGCCGGCAAGATCAACGTGCATATTCTCGAGAACGTACTGTTTGGCTCGGTGCTGACCGTCAACGGCAACGACCTGCTGGTACTGGCCATCGTCGGCACCTTGGTGATGGGCCTGAGCCTGCCGCTGTACAACCGCATCATGCTCGCCAGCTTCAACCCGCAATTGGCGGCAGTGCGTGGGGTGGCGGTGAAAACCCTGGATTACCTGTTCGTGATCCTGGTGACGCTGATCACCGTGGCCGCGGTGAAAGTCATCGGCGCGATTCTGGTGGGTGCGCTGTTGGTGATTCCAGCGGCAGCGGCTCGGCTGTTGAGCCAATCGTTGAAAGGCTTCTTCTGGTGCTCGGTGCTCATCGCAACCGTCAGCACCCTGTGCGGGATCCTCGCGCCGATCGTCTTCGACCTGCCGATCCCGTCCGGCGCGGCGATCATCCTCGTCGCCGGTATCGCCTTCGCCCTGGCCGCCATCGCCCGCGGCACAGTCCCCGCTCTGAAAGGGAATCTCGGATAAATGCACAGCCCCTTGCGTCAACTGACGTTGGCCCTGGCCCTTTGCGGCCTCGGCAACACCTCGCTCCATGCCGCCGCCGACGCCTTCGAGCCGATGCGGCTGCTGGCCAACAATGGCGTGGGCAATACCGCGCTGTTTGCGGCCACCTCGGCTCCTCAGCTACGGGTGCTGGCCGCGCTGCCGATCACCTATGGACTGGGGAAAATCCTGCTGGAAGGCACGGGCATTACCCTGGAACGCGCAGCGCCGGCCAATCTGCCCGGCTCGCGGCAGACCGCCTACTTCACCGGCCGCGGCGCACCGGCTCTGCACAAACTGGCGGTCGAAGCCGACGCGGTGATCGGCCTGCGCTCGCTATGGCCTGACGACCCGCTCTACCCGGTCGCCCGCCGCAGCAACATCCGCATCGTCGAAATCGACGCGGCGCGCCCGGTGGACGGCGGCCTGCCAGGTATCGCCGTGCAACCGGGCCAGGTCGACGGGCTGAACAGCCAACCCTGGATGGCCAGCAACAACATGGGCCGCATGGCCGACGTCATGGCCGCCGACCTGGCGCGCCTGGCGCCCGAGGCCAAACCACGGATCGACGCCAACCTCGCCGCCCTCAAACAGCGGTTGCTCAAGCTCAGCGCCGACAGCGAAGCGCGGTTGGCGAGTGCCGACAATCTGAGCGTGGTGAGTTTGAGCGATCATTTGGGCTATCTGGTCAGCGGGCTGAATCTGGAGCTGATCAAGGTCGATGCACGGGCTGATAACGAATGGACGGCTGAGGCGCTCAAGCAATTGAGTGAGATGCTCAAGGACAATGATGTGGCGATGGTGTTGCATCATCGCCAGCCTTCGGATGAGGTCAAAGCGGCGATCAGCGCTGCTGGTGGTCAGTTGGTTGTGTTGAGTACCGACGGGGCGGATCCGGTGGTTGAGCTTGAGGGCAATGTCGATCAGGTGATCAAGGTGTTGTCCTCCGGGGCATAGGCAGGCAGATCCACCGTGCCATCGTTCATCGCGAGCCTGCTCCGGGCGGCGTTCCGACGATTGCGGTCTGATAGGCGAGGACTTTTCTGACAGGTTTTCGGGGTTGCTTTGGGCACGGTGCGCGGATAATCTTCGCGGGTCGCTGCCCATTCAGCGAACGGGTTTCGCAGCCCTGACCAACTCTAGGCGCACAGCGTCCACCGTCCGAGAGCAGACGCTTTTTTTATGTCTGTCATTTCGTGTTATGGCGGCTGTGCGTGGGAGACCTTCGGGTCTGCCGGGTTCCTAGAGTCCCGGTCTGCGAACCCGCGTACAGCTGCCACCCTATCTTCGTTTCGCAGCGATTCGTGGCAGCTCCACTACTCTAGGAGCTTCACTCATGCACAAAGTCACCCCCAGCCCCCCTGAAATACCCAGCGTTTCTCCCTACGACCCCCTCGATTCCAGCAAGCTTCACGACGCCGCGCAACGTGCCCTCGATCACTATCTGAGGCCGCCAGCCTCGGACGACCCTCCACAGCAGATCTTCGTCGTCGCCCCGAACATCAACACCCAGGCACTGTTGGTCAATGCTTATGAAACCTTCTCTTCGGCAAGCACCTTGGCTCTCGACCTTTCCGATGATCTGGAAGGCAAGCACCGTAACCTGGCGCTGGCGGTTCAGCAGTTGATGGAGTTGGGGTTAATGTTGGTTGGCAAGGCGCTGGATCGAGAGTATTCGGTCAAGCTGTAAGGCCCGGCTTGTCAGTTGGATCAGGTTTGCCGCCAAAAGATCGCAGCCTGCGGCAGCTCCTACGCCGACCGTGTTCAGCCGCGATATGGCAGGTGTACGCAAATCCCCTGTAGAAGCTGCCGCAGGCTGCGATCTTTTGATCTTCAAACGCCGCAAAAAAAGCCCGCTGACCATTCAGGTCCAGCGGGCTTTTTGTCGGGGGCGATCTTCAGTGAGCCACTGCCGCCTGTTCTTCCATCTTCTGGCGCAAGCTCAAGGGGCGCATGTCGGTCCACACCTCTTCGATGTAGGCCAGGCATTCTTTTTTGAAGCCGCTCTTGCCGACGGTGCGCCAGCCTTGGGGGATGGCTTTGTAGTCCGGCCAGATCGAGTACTGCTCCTCGTGGTTGACCACTACCTGAAAGAGGATGTCCTCGCGGTCAAATACTGAAGTCATTGCTTTTCTCCATCGCTGTAGGGGTTGGCGGCGACTAATGCGCAGCCGTTGTGTAGAAGAACGTATCAAGGCTGCGAAAAATTAGAGACTGGCGAGCGCCGCGGGCAGCGCCCTGCCGAAAATCTCCGCGACCTGGTCGATTTCCCCGGCGGTGATCACCAGTGGCGGCAGGAAGCGCACCACGCTGCCGTGGCGCCCGCCCAGTTCGAGGATCAATCCGCGCTTGAGGCATTCGCGTTGCAGCAATGGTGCCAGTTGGGCAAAGGCGGGTGGATGACCTTGGGCATCCAGTGCGCCTGCCGGATCGACCAGCTCCACACCGAGCATCAAGCCGCGGCCGCGGATATCACCCAGCTGTGGGAAATCACGCTGCAGAATCCGCAGGTGTTTACTCAGACGCTCACCCATGGCGCTGGCATGCGCGGCGACGTCGTGTTCCTTGAGATAACGCATCACCGCCGAACCTGCGGCCATGGCCATTTGATTGCCGCGGAAGGTGCCGGCATGGGCTCCGGGCAACCAGGTGTCGAGCCAGTCGCGATACACGACCACCGCCAGCGGCAGGCTGCCGCCAATCGCCTTGGAGAGCACCACCACGTCCGGAATGATGCCCGCGTGTTCGAAGGCAAACATTTTGCCGGTGCGCGCAAACCCGCTCTGGATCTCATCGACGATCAACGCCACGCCAGCCTTCTCGGTGATCCGTCGCAAACCGCGCAGCCAGTCCAGATCGGCCGGAATCACCCCGCCCTCGCCCTGCACCGCTTCAACGATGACTGCCGCCGGCAATTGCACACCGGCTTCAGGGTCGTTCAGCAGGTTTTCCAGGTAATGCAGATTGACCTTCACACCCTGCTCGCCCCCCAGACCGAACGGGCAGCGATAGTCGTAAGGGAATGGCAGGAACTGCACGCCGTTGCTCAACAGCGCGCCCAAGGGCTTTTTCGGCCCCAGGCTGCCCATCAGGCTCAACGCACCCTGGCTCATGCCGTGATAACCGCCCTGGAACGACAGCACCGTGCTGCGTCCGGTGGCGGTGCGCACCAGTTTCAGCGCGGCTTCCACCGCGTCGGTGCCGGTGGGCCCGCAAAACTGGATTTTCGCCTCGCGGGCCAACGCCTGGGGCAACAAACCGAACAAATCCTGCACGAACTGATCCTTTACCGGCGTGGTCAGGTCGAGGGTGTGCAGGGGTAATTCGTCGGTCAGTACCTGCTGGATCGCCTCGATCACCACCGGGTGATTGTGCCCGAGCGCCAGGGTCCCGGCACCGGCCAGGCAATCGATGAAACGGCGGCCTTCGACATCTTCGAGATAAATCCCGCGAGCACGCTTGAGCGCCAGAGGAATACGTCGCGGATAGCTGCGCGCGTTCGATTCCTGCAGGCGTTGGCGCGCCAGCAACGGGGACTCGTTGAACTGATAGAGCGTCTCGCCCGGCACAGGGTTGACCCGAACCGGCTGATCTTCGACAAGACTGGTAACGACTGACATCTCTCCAACCCTCAATACGCTGGTAATAGCGACCCAAAGCGCACAGCTGTCAAACGGGTGCCCGATCCAGGTGCGCTTGCAGGTTTTCCTGTTCTGGAAACGCTCCAGCGCCGCGAGGATTTACACCTTCGGGCGGCTTTCTATGAGGGGGGGCGCCAATGGCTTGTGCATCGGCGTTGCCGTGAGCCCGGCGACCGTGAAGCTTTCAGCCGATTGCCGATACCCCAGCCGAGTATAAAAATCCAGGCTGGTGCGGGTACTGGTGAGCAGTGCCTGGGTCCATCCCTGGCTGCCCAGCCAGGCTTCCAGATCGCCCACCAGGGCCAACCCGGCACCCCGGCGGAACCATTCGGGCTGAACATAACAGAAGGTAATCCGGCCAGAGTCCGCGGCCATGCCGACCCCGACCGGTTTGTCGTGAAGCAGCGCGATATTCAGGTATCGCCGCCGGTCGGCCAGCCAGGGCTGCACATGATCGACGGTCTTGTTGCGGGTCCAGGCAGCGACAATTTGCGGGTTATTGCGATGATCGATCGCACAACCGACTTTGATCGAACATTGAAGTATCCGGCTGATAATTCCGGCGTCGGCGGGCCCTGCCTTGCAGATTTCTATCGGTGCATCCATGGCGCTATAACCTCAATCCATTGGGTTCGGCGCGGTGGACATTACCGTCACCGGAGCCGCAATAGCGAATGGATTGAGGTTACATTTCTTGTGTGAGCACTGTACCTGTGGCGAGGGAGCTTGCTCCCGCTGGGGCGCGAAGCGGCCCTGAAACCTGCAATCACATTTCGTCATGCACACCGCATTTACAGGTTTTACGACTGCTGCGCAGCCGAACGGGGGCAAGCCCCCTCGCCACAGGGTTTGCGTTTGTGGCGGCCTCTTTCTTAGCTGACTGCCTGCAACGGCATGGTCAGCTCGACCCGCAGGCCATCGGGCCGGCTGTCGAAATGCAGGGCACAGCCACACCGCTGAACAATCGCCTGAACAATCGCCAGGCCCAGGCCACAGCCGGTGCTCTTGCCGTTGCGCCAGAAGCGTTGAGTCAGGTGCTGCAGGTCGTCCTGAGCAATGCCGGGGCCATGGTCGCGAACCTGGAAACGTACCCGGTTGCCGAAGGTTTCCAGGCGCAGCTCGACCGCCGCATCGTCCGGAGTGTGGCGCAAGGCGTTGTCCAGCAGGTTGCGCAAGGCGGCGATCGACAGTACCGAGGGCATTTCAACCGGTGCTGAAGAGACGTCGTCGGGCACATGCAATTTGATCCGCTGACGATCACCGCTGGCCGCATCCTGGATGGCCAGCCGCGCCACCTGCTCGGCGTTGCATTGCACGCCGTCTTCGAACGACAGGCTGCCTTCGACCCGGGCCAGCAGCAAGAGCTGCTCCAGGGTTCGGTGCAAACGGTCAGCGCCTTCTTCAGCCCGGGCCAGGGATTGATCCCGCGCCGCGCCCTCGGTCATCCGCGCCACTTGCAGGTGAGTCTTGATTGCCGTTAGCGGACTACGCAGTTCGTGAGCGGCATCACCGGTCAGGCGGCGCTCACGCTCGATGGCCTTGCCGATCCGCTGAAACAACTGATTCTGGGTATCGAGCAGAGGTTGCAACTCGCTGGGCAGCTGGATCTGCAAGGGCTCAAGCGAATCGGCGCTACGCCGCATCAAGGCATCGCGCATGCGATTGAGCGGCACCAGGCCCTGGCCGATACCCAGCCAGAGCAGGCACAGGCAACCCAGCAAGGCCACCCCCACTGGCACCGACGCCGCCAGCAGCACCGAGAGGTTCAGCGCCTCACGCTCGACCTGACGGTCCGCGGTGGTAATGCGTAAATCGCCACGAGCCAGGGTAAAGCTGCGCCAGCGCGCACCGTCGATTTCCTGATCATGGAAGCCCATTTTCTCGGCTTCCAGTTTCTGCTCCGGGGTGCTGTGGCTGCGGGCCAGAATTTCGCCGCGCAAGGAGCTGACCTGACAGGCCATGCCACCAGGAATATTGAGCTGCTCGGCACTCAGGTGGGTGCCATCGCCGTTGCTCGGCAAGGCCGGCAGTTGCTCCAGCAAGCCGGCGACCATACGTGCCGAAGCCACCAGCCGCTGGTCGAGGGAAAACATCATCTGATTGCGCAGGTCACTGAGCATCCAGGCGGCCGCCAATGCCCAGATCAGCGCAAAGGCCACGCCCAGGGTCAGGCTCAGACGCAAACGCAGACTCATCACGGTTATTGCTTCCCACCATCCGCCGGTCCCAGGCGATAACCCAGGCCGCGCACGGTTTCGACGATACCGTTACCGAGTTTGCGCCGCAGGTGGTGGATATGCACGTTGAGGGCGTTGCTTTCCAATTCATCGTTGAAGCCGTATACGCTGTCTTTCAACTGCTCGCTGGACAGCACGCGGCCACGGTTGTGCAGCAACGCCTGCAACAGCGACTGCTCACGCCGAGACAGGTCCACCGGCTGACCGGCCAAAAAGGTTTCCCTACTGCTGGGGTTGTAGGTCAGGCGCCCGTGCTCGATCAGATTGACGCTGCGTCCGGCGACCCGGCGCAACAGGGTGTGCAGACGGGCGGCCAATTCGCGCAGGTCAAAGGGTTTGAGCAGGTAATCGTCGGCACCGGCCTGCAAGCCGTCGACCCGATCCATTACCGAGTCGCGCGCGGTGAGAATCAGCACGGGTAGCTCCAGCCCTTGATGACGCAGCTGCTGCAATAGCTTCAGGCCGTCTTCGTCCGGCAGGCCGAGGTCAAGCACCATCACGTCGAACTCGGCCACACGCAGCATCGCCCGCGCGGCCGCCGCCGTGGCGACGTGCTCCACCGTCAGCCCCTGGGCGGTGAGACCGGCAACGATGCCGCTGGCAATCAGCTCATCATCTTCACAGACGAGTACGTGCATGGTGAGACCTGTAGAAAAGCGTTGATTAAGAACGCTGCGGATTAACCGGGGATTATGCCTTGGGCCAGCGACTGCTGTCTTTTCTCAAAGACTGGCGGCGTGCCCTATATATGTAACGCCCCCCTCCTTCCTGCGTGAATAACCTGTGTTGCGTACCACCCAACTTATCCATCAACACAGGCATTGACTATGTATACGCACTCAGACGCTTTGACGACGCTGTTCAATTTGCTCAACACACTGACCACGCTGATTACCCAATTGACTGATCAGCAGAAAGCCGCCAGAAAAAGGGGGCTGGAACTGTACCACCTGGGGGAATACCGGGACTCGGAGGCCTATTTGATTATTGCTGCCAGCGCGGGAGATCGTGAATCGCAGTTCTCTTTAGGTGAAGTCCTCAAGCGACGCAATGGCAGCGTCACGGCGGACGCCAAAAAATGGTACGCACTTGCAGCGGCTCAGGGCGACGTCTATGCCTTGCTGCGATTGGCTGATGAAGCGTCCTTGCAGCAAGCTAAAGAGCTTGCGCAAGAACGTGCCGATAACGGCGATGGCGAAGCCATGCTGCAGCTGTATGAAATGACCAAAGATATTGCCTGGCTGCAAAAATCTGCTGAAGCAGGCTTTCATGAAGGGCAATACATTCTTGCAATGGTGTATGACAAAGACCACACCCTCATTGCGGATGATAGTGAACGCAGATCCACTATCGATGACTGGTTGAAACGTGCTGCCGAGGCGGGATTTTCGCGAGCGATGCACTGGTACAGCAATCGCCCACCCATCAGCCAAAACCTTCCTGCCAGGCGAGAATGGGTTATAAAAAGAGCGCAGTTGAACGATCTCAATGGGGTGCTCAACTACGGGTATGGGCTTAGTGGTATCTATGAGGATGACGACGGCGTCGATAACGAATATGGCTTTGAGAAGGATCTGATCAAAGGTTATGGTCTCGTTTGGCTGGTACTGGACACCACTCGGGAATTTACGCAATACAGCAGCGCCTCAGACAATCTTTCGATCATCGCGGCAGAAATGACTACCCCACAGATAGAGGCCGGCAAAGCGTTTGCCCAAGAGTGGAAGCGTACTCACCCCGCGATGTCGGAATTCAGATTGACCTACAGCGAGCTTCGATAATCCACGGGGACGATTCGCGCTGCGAATCTTGAATTTCAGCGCGAATCAGTCTTGGAAATGAATCCGTCCTTCTCGTTAACACCCGGTTAATCCGTAGCCTTCATCGTGCTCGGCAATTGCAATTCTTTAAGGCTTTGTCGATGCGTAGTTATTTTATTTTGCTGTTCTGGTTGTTTGCCAGCCTTGCTCAGGCACAGCCCGGCAACAATCCGTTCGAAACCAAAGCCGATTTTCTCCCGGTCGGCAAAGCCTTCTCGTTCACCTCCGAACGACTTGAGTCGGGTGAAACCCAACTTTTCTGGCAAATTGCCGACGGCTATTACCTGTACCAGCAACGGATGAAATTCGATGGTCTGGCCGATGCCGACAAACCGTCGTTGCCTGAGGGCGAAGCCCACAGCGATGAGTTCTTCGGCGAGCAACAGGTCTATCGCCAAGGCCTGGAGTTGCGGATCCCGGCGGGAGCCAGTGGCCAGATCAAGGTCGGTTTTCAGGGCTGCGCCGATGCCGGCTTGTGTTATCCGCCGCAAACCGAGGTGGTCGATCTGGGTGGCAGCACGACGCTGGCAAATGCAACGCAAGCGCCGGATCAAGCACTGGCCAGCGGCCTGCAACAACGGGCGCTGGGCTGGAGCCTGCTGGTGTTCTTCGGCCTGGGGCTGCTGCTGGCGTTCACCCCTTGCTCATTGCCGATGTTGCCGATTCTGGCCGGGCTGGTTGTCGGCAGTGGCGCCAGCCCAGGACGTGGTTTTTTCCTGGCCGGCAGTTATGTGGTGAGCATGGCGCTGGTATACGCCGCGATGGGCGTGCTTGCCGCCCTGCTCGGGGCCAACCTGCCGGCACTGTTGCAGCAACCCTGGCTGCTGGGCAGTTTCGCCGCGGTGTTCGTGCTGCTGTCATTACCGATGTTCGGTTTTTTTGAGCTGCAATTGCCGGTCGCCTTGCGTGATCGCCTGGAAGGCGTCGGGCGCACCCGCCGCGGTGGCAGCTTGATCGGCGCCGGCGTGCTTGGGGCCTTGTCCGGTCTGCTGGTGGGCCCGTGCATGACCGCGCCGCTGGCCGGTGCCTTGCTGTACATCGCCCAGAGCGGAAATGCCTTGCATGGCGGCTTGATCCTGTTCGTCATGGGTATCGGCATTGGCGTGCCATTGTTGCTGCTGGTCACGGTCGGCAATCGCTTCCTGCCCAAACCCGGCAGCTGGATGAACCTGCTCAAGGGCATCTTCGGCTTCCTGTTCCTCGGCACCGCGATCCTGATGCTTCGCCCGGTGCTCGATGAGTCGCTGTGGATTGGCTTGTGGGGCGCGTTGCTGCTGGTCATGGCCTATGCCGGCTGGCAGCAAGCTGCCGGTTTCAGTCGCTCCACCCATGTGTTTGGCGCCAGTTCGCTGCTGTTCGGGCTATGGGGCAGTATGTTGCTGATCGGTGCCGCTGGCGGTAGCGATGATCTGTGGAAACCGTTGCAGGTCTATACCGCGACGCGTGCCGGTGCCGTCACAGGGCCGACGGCACACGATGCGTTTACCAGCGTCAAAGACCCTGCGGCATTGCAACGCGAATTGGACAGCGCCAGGGCCCAGGGAAAATGGGTGCTGCTCGACTACTACGCTGACTGGTGCGTGTCGTGCAAAATCATGGAAAAACAGGTATTCGGCAAGGCTCACGTACTGCAAGCCCTGACAGACGTGCACCTGGTGCGCCTCGATGTCACCGCCGACAACGCCGCCAGCCGCGAACTGCTCAGCCGCTATAAAGTACCCGGACCACCGAGCCTGCTGTGGATCGGCCCGGATGGCGAAGAACGCCGCAGCCAACGCATCACTGGCGAGGTCGATGCCGCAGGCTTCCTGCAACGCTGGACTATCACTCGGGACGCCCGTTGATGTTGACCTTTACCATCGGCACTTTTGCCATCGCGCTCAACCACCTGTTGCTGATCAGTGCCCTGATACTGGCCACGCTGGTCGGCTGGAGGATGGCCAAGCGCGGTGGCGAGAACCCCGAATCGGTCCTGTTCAGCCTGTTTCTGCTGGGGATGCTGGCCGCTCGTGTGGGGTTCGTCCTCGCTTACTGGACCCACTACCGCGATGACCTGTGGCAGATCATCGATCTGCGCGACGGTGGTTTTCTGGCCTGGCCGGGCGTCATCGTCCTGCTGCTCGGTGCAGTGCTCTGGTGCTGGCGCCGGCCAGCACTTCGCCGCCCGTTGGGTGCGGGTGTAGTCAGCGGTCTGCTGTTCTGGCTGTTGGCGAGCTTTTCCCTGACTATCTACGAGCAAGGCACTCGTCTGCCCGAGATCGCACTGCGCAATGCCAACGGAGAAACCGTGCAACTGAGTGACTATCAGGGCGGGCCACTGGTGATCAACCTCTGGGCCACCTGGTGCCCGCCTTGCAGGCGGGAAATGCCTGTACTGGAGAACGCCCAGCAGCAACGCCCGGATCTGACCTTCCTGTTCGTCAACCAGGCCGAAAGCATGCAAAGCGTCAGCACCTTTCTCGAGACCCAGGGCCTGAGCCTGTCAAACGTGCTGTTCGATGGCAGCGGTCGATTGGGTCAGGCCGTCGGTTCCATGGCGTTGCCGACTACGCTGTTCTATAGCAACGACGGTCGCTTGCTGGGCAGCCATCTGGGAGAGCTGTCGGAAGCCAGCCTGGCCCGCGCACTGGAAAACTTTGATACCCCGAATCCGACCTCGGCCACGCACACCGCCCCTTCAAGGAAATCGCCATGCCCCGCCTCCGCCACCTGCTGACCCTGACGCTGGGCGCCGCCCTGCTGCACCTGCCGTCGGTACAGGCTGAAGAATTGCCCGAAGCGATCAAGAAGATCGAAGCCAAGGGCGCCAAAATCGTCGGCAGCTTTGACGCACCTGATGGCTTGCGTGGCTATGCGGCGCAGTACCAGAACCGCGGCATGGCGTTGTACCTGACCCCGGACGGCAAGCACGTGCTGCTCGGCAATCTGTACGATGCCGAGGGCAAGGACCTGACCCAGGAGCCGTTGCAAAAGCTGGTCTACGCACCGATGGCCAAGGAAATCTGGGGCAAGATGGACGCCAGCAACTGGATCGCCGACGGCAGCAAGGATGCACCGCGCATCGTCTACCTGTTCAGCGACCCCAACTGCCAGTACTGCAACATGTTCTGGCAACAGGCCCGACCGTGGGTGAAAGCCGGTAAGGTCCAGCTGCGGCACATCATGGTTGGCATCATCCGCGAGGATAGCCCGGGCAAATCCGCCGCCTTGCTGGCCAGCAAGGACCCGCAGAAAGCCCTTGCCGACCACGAAAAATCCGGCCAAAGCGGCGCGCTGAAACCGCTGACGACTATCCCCGAAGCCATCCAGGCCAAACTCGCCGCCAACATGCAGCTGATGGAAGACCTGGAACTGGCCGCCACTCCGGCGATTTTCTATATGGACGACAAGGGCGAGTTGCAACAACAGCAAGGGGCGCCGTCGCCGGACAAGCTGTTGAAGATTCTCGGACCGAAGTGAAGATCTGCGTCGCCTGAGCGGACGCTATCGCGAGCAAGCTCGCTCCCACAGGGTTCAGTGAGGATCACAAAAAAGTGATTTCACCGAGGACCATTGTGGGAGCGAGCTTGCTCGCGATGAGGCCCTTACAGACGCCCGAGAACTACAACCCCTCCAGCTCCGCCATCAGATCATTCAACCGGTCGACCTTGTCCTCGGTCATGTCGGTCGCGGCAAGCCCGTCGATGTAGCCCGCCAGTTCTTCCACCGTGCTGCACTCGAACATCGCTCGCAACGGTACGTTGCGTTGCAGGGCTTTTTGCACCCGCGAGGCGATTTGCGTGGCGAGCAGCGAGTGGCCGCCGAGTTCGAAGAAGTTGTCGTGGATGCCGACGCGTTCGACCTTGAGCACCTCGGCCCAGATGTCGGCCAGGGTCTGCTCCAGTTCATTGCGCGGTGCCTGGTAGTCCTGGCTCTGCAACTGGCCGATCTCCAGCACCGGCAGGGCCTTGCGATCGAGTTTGCCGTTGGCATTGAGCGGCATGCGTTCCAGCCACAGCCAATGCAGCGGCACCATGTATTCCGGCAGCTCGGCGCGCAGGCGCTGCTTGATTCGCTCCAGCCATTCGCTCGGATTCAGCACCGACTCAGCCGCCACCAAATAACCGACCAGATGTTTGCCGTTGACGCCCTCCTGCACACCGACCGCCGCTTCGCGGACTTCCGGTTGCTCATGCAGACGCGCTTCGATTTCCCCCAGTTCGATGCGGTAACCGCGAATCTTCACTTGATGGTCGATACGCCCGACGTATTCCAGCACCCCGTCACTGCGACGTCGTGCCAGATCACCGCTGCGGTACAACCGCTCGCCAGCCGCGCCAAACGGGTTGGGTACAAACACCTGAGCAGTGCGCAACGGGTCGCTGACATAGCCGCGCCCTACCCCGGTACCGGCCACGCACAGCTCGCCCACGGCGCCCTGCGGCACCAGTTCCAGGGCACCGTCGAGCAGGTACAAGCGGTTGTTGTCGGTCGGCGTCCCGATCGGCAGGTAACTGCCGCGAGTCGAAGCCAGATCGACGCGGAAGAACGCCACGTCGTCCGAGCACTCGGCCGGACCGTAGGCATTGACCAGGCCGATGTCCGGGTAGCGCAGCAACCACTGGTGCGCCAGTTCCGGCGGCATCGCTTCACCGGTCGGCAGCATCCAGCGCAGACCGTCGAGGCTCATACGCTCCTGGGCAAGCATGCCTTGAATCAGCGACGGTACGCTCTCCAGCACCGTGATGCCCTGTGCCTGAACATGCCCGAGCAAGCCTTGCGGATCATGGGCGATGCTGTTCGGCACGATGTCCACCCGCGCACCGAACAAGGGTGCAGCGAGGAATTGCCAGACCGAGATGTCGAAGCTCTGCGAAGCGGTCTGGGCGATCACATCCGCCTCGGTCAGTTGCAGATACGGCACTTTGCTCAACTGGTTATTGAGCATGCCGCGCTGCTCGACCATCACCCCCTTCGGCAGGCCGGTGGAACCCGAGGTGTAGATCACATAGGCAAGGTTGTCCGGGCCGCTGTAGATGCCTGGATTGCCCGGTGAATAGATACCCTGCTGAATCTCCTCCCACACCAACAGCCGTGGTCGGTTGGAACAGGCGAACTCCTCGAGCAAGGCCAGTGCCTGTTCGCGGCAAGCCTCGCTGCACACCAGCACCGGCGTGCGGCTCAGCTCGATGATCCGGCTCAGGCGTTGACTCGGCAGTCCCGGGTCTAGCGGCAGGTATCCGGCACCGGCCTTGAAGCTGCCGATGATCATGCCCAGCAGTTCAAGATTGCGTTCGGCCAGCAACGCCACCGGCTGATCCAGCCCGACACCGGCCGCGACCAGGGCATGGCCGAGGCGGTTGCTGCGCTGGTTCAGTTCGGCATAGCTGTAGTGCTGATCGAGGCAGCTGGCGGCGACCCGCTGCGGATGCTGAGCGACCCGGGCTTCGAACAGTTCGAGGTAACTCTGCTCCAGTGGATAATCGTGGTCGCTCTGGTTGCAACCCTGGATCAGGAAATCCTGCTCCTCGGCACTTAACAACGGCAGGTCCGCCATATCGCCATGGAAGCCGTCGACCAGGGCCAGCAGCAGGCGCTTGAATTCACCGAGCATGCGCTGGACGGTGGCTTCGTCGAAGTATCGCTGGTCATAGGACAGGTGCAAGCCGAGGTCGTCGCCCGGGTAGCAGACTGCGGTCAGCGGGAAGTTGGTATGAGTCCGGCCCGAGTCAGAAGTCGCCTTGAGGCTTTGCGCGCGGTCCAGCACCGAGATTTCCACCGGGGCGTTTTCGAACACGAACAGGCTGTCGAACAGCGGCTGGCCCTTGGGCAGTTCGCTGTTTTCCTGAAGGGTCACCAGCGGCAGGTAGTCGTACTCGCGCAGCTCCATGTTGCTTTCCAGCAAGCCACCGAGCCACTGACGAACACTGCAACGCTGAGTGTCTTCAGGCATCTTCACCCGCAGCGCGATGCTGTTGATGAACAGGCCGACGGTGCGTTGCATGTGCGGCATGTCCACCGGACGCCCGGCCACCGTCACGCCGAACAGCACGTCACGATCGCCGCTCAAGCGCCGCAGGACCAAGGCCCACGCCGCCTGGGCAAAGGTGTTGACCGTCAGTTGATGCTGCTGCGCCAGTTCACGCAATTGCGCACCGTCGCGGGCATCGAGGCGGGTGTAACAATCGCCGACCAGCATGCCGCCACTGTCACCGGCATGTTCGCGCAGGAACGGTCGATCACTCGGGATCGGTGTGGTGCGTTCGAAACCTTGCAGGTTCTGTCGCCACCACTGGCGTGCTTCGGCCAGGCTCTGACGTTGCAGCCAACCGATGTAGTCGCGATAGCGCGGCGCCAGCGCCAGCTGCGCTTCACGGCCTTCGCCAAGGGTGGTGTAAATGTCGAAGAAGTCGTTCATCAACAACGAGCGACACCAGGCATCGATGAGGATGTGATGGTTACTCATCATGAACCAGTAACGGCCCACGCCAACGCGGATCAGCCGCAGGTGGAACGGCGCCTGATTGAGCAGATCGAATCCGCTTTCACGCTCGCGCTTGAGCAACGTCTGCAAACGCGGCTCTTGCTCGGCTTCAGGCTCGGCACTCCAGTCCAGATACTCGATCGGCGTGCTGCCGGGCTTGTGGATAATTTGCAGCATGTCTTCGCCGACGTTCCAGCAGAACGAGGCCCGCAAGGCTTCATGCCGGGCAATCACCGCCTGCCAGGCCTGAGCGAAGCGCTGTGGGTCGAGCTCGCTGTTGATCCGGTAGCGGTCCTGCATGCAGTAGAGACCGGTGCCTGGCTCCAGCAGGGTGTGCAGCAACATGCCTTCCTGCATCGGCGTCAGCGGGTAGACATCTTCGATAACGGCAGCCGGCACCGGCAGCGAATCCAGTTGCAACTGAGTCAGGTGCGCCAGCGGGAAGTCCGAGGGTGTCAGGCCGCCTGCATCGTCCTCGAGGCAGTGCTCGATCAGGCTCTGCAATTCGTTCAAATAAGCATCCGCCAGTTCGGCAATGGTCTGCCGGTCGTGGCGTTCGCGGCTGAAGGTCCAGCGCACTACCAGCTCACCGCCATACACCTGGCTGTCGATGCTCAGCTCGTTGGGCAGCGGCGCCTCCGGGTCATGGGCGGGACCGACCGATTCGTCCAGTGGACGCAACAGTGCATCGGTGCCGAAGCTCTGATCGAACTGCCCGAGGTAGTTGAAGGTGACGGGAGCCATCGGCAAGGCGGCCATGGGCTGCTGGCACAGTTCATCGGCCAGGTAGCGCAGCACGCCATAACCCAGGCCTTTGTGCGGTACCGCGCGCAGTTGCTCCTTGATTGCCTTGATCGAAGCGCCCTGCCCCGCGGCATCTTCGATCTGCACCGGGGTCAGGCGCAGCGGGTAGGCGCTGGTGAACCAACCAACGGTGCGGGTCAGGTCGATCTCGTCGAACAGCGTTTCGCGACCATGGCCTTCCAGCTGAATCAACGCTGATTCAGCGCCGCTCCAGCGGCACAGCACCCGCGCCAATGCAGTCAGCAGCAGGTCGTTGACCTGGGTGCGATAAGCGCTTGGCGCCTGTTGCAGGAGTTGCCGGGTGCGCTGGGCATCGAGGCGTACGCTGACGGTCTCGGCGTGACGGTTTTGCTGACCACCTTGAGGACGCTCGCAAGGCAGGTCGCCGTTTGCGCCGGCCCGTTGCGACTGCCACCAGCCAAGTTCTTCGCGCAAGGATTCGCTGCCGGCATAGGCCTGCAAACGCGCCGCCCAATCGCGCAAGGCGCTGGTTTTCGCCGGTAACCGAATGGCCTCCCGGGCTTCCAACTGCCGGTAAGCCGTTTGCAGATCCTCCAGCAGCACCCGCCACGACACGCCGTCGACCACCAGGTGGTGTATCGCGATCAACAGCCGTTGCTGCCCCTCGGGCCCGTCCACCAGCAGGGCGCGCATCAACGGCCCCTGCTGCAGATCGAGGCTGCGCTGGGCATCGGCAAACAATACCGAGCATTGATCCAGCGCCGGCACCCGCACTTGCCAGAGCACAGTAGCCTCGCAGACCGGTTGATGCTCGGCACGCCATTGGCCGGCCACCTGGCTGAAGCTCAACCGCAGCGCGTCGTGTTGCTCCAGCACCGCGAGCAGCGCCTGCTCCAGCCGATGGGGCTCAAGGGCCACGGTCGGCTCCAGCAACAACGCCTGGTTCCAGTGCTGACGCTGGGGAATATCGGTGTCGAAAAACCAGTGCTGAATCGGCGTCAGGCCCGATCCGCCGCTGAGCAGGCCTTGTTCGGCGCTGACCTGCTCCTGGCGGGTGGCGACGGTCGCGAGGGTCTGCACCGTCTGATGCTGGAACAGGTCTCGCGGGCTGAAGTGAATGCCCACCTGCCGGGCCCTGCTGACCACCTGAATCGACAGGATCGAATCACCGCCCAGTTCAAAAAAATTGTCGTTGAGACCGACTTGCCCGAGGTTCAACACCTCGCACCAGATCCCGGTCAACGTCAGTTCAAGCGCGTTGCGTGGTGCCACATACTGCTGACGATTCAACTCAGGGTCCGGCGCTGGCAACGCGCGGCGGTCGAGTTTGCCGTTGGCGGTCAGCGGCCAGCGAGCCAGCAGGATCAGGTGCGTCGGCACCATGTAATCCGGCAGCCGGGATTTCAGCTGAGCCTTGACGGATTCGCGCAGTGCGGCTTGTTGCGCTTCGTCCTGCTCGGCTACTTGCGTGACCAGATAACCGACCAACTGTTTGCCGCCCGGTGCGTCGAGCGCCAGCACCACGGCTTCGCGCACCGATTCATGTTCCAACAGGCGGGTTTCGATCTCGCCCAACTCGATGCGGAAACCGCGAATCTTCACTTGGTGGTCAATACGTGCGAGGTACTCCACCAGACCATCGGCGCGCTGGCGCACCAGGTCGCCGGTGCGGTACAGACGTCCACCGCCGGAGACGAAGGGATTCGCCACGAAGCGTTCGGCCGTCATCCCCGGACGCTGGTGATAACCCTGGGCCAGGCCGGCGCCACCGACATAGAGTTCACCGCTCGCACCTTGCGGCACCAGCGCCAGATCGGCGTCGAGGATGTACGCCAGCCGCGCGCCGATCACGCTGCCGATCGGCACACTGCCGGCGCCCTCTTCCAGTTGCTCCGGCGCCAGACTGGCCAGCGGCATGACCACGGTTTCGGTCGGACCGTAGGCGTTGAAGAACAGGCTCGGGGTAAATGCCGCGCGAATTCGTTGCAGGTGTTCGCCGGTCAGGGCTTCGCCACCGGTGATGCACATCCGCACTGGCAGGGTTTCGACCTGGGTTGCCAGCCATTGCGCCAACTGGCTGCCGTAGCTGGGGGTGAAGCCGAGAATATTGATTCGATGCTGACGAATCAGTTGGCAGATTTCCTGCGCATCCCATTGACCCTGGGCGCGCACTACCACCTGTGCGCCG
Organism: Pseudomonas fluorescens; assembly: GCF_902497875.1. Taxonomy (GTDB): domain Bacteria; phylum Pseudomonadota; class Gammaproteobacteria; order Pseudomonadales; family Pseudomonadaceae; genus Aquipseudomonas; species Aquipseudomonas fluorescens_BR. The sequence continues at coordinate 89,367 of NZ_CABVHY010000022.1, read as the reverse complement.
CTCAACAGCGGCACCCACAGGCGCTCGGTGGCGGCGTCGAAGTTGATCGAATAGAAGTGCAGCTCGCAGTCGTCCGGGCGCATGCCGAAACGCTCGATCACGGCGCGACAATGCATGGCGATTTCGCCGTGGCAGACCACCACGCCTTTCGGCTGACCGGTGGAGCCCGAGGTGTAAATCAGGTAGGCCTGATGCTGTGGCAGGCTGATAAACGGCAGTTCGCTGGCCGGGTAATTGGCCAGTTCGGCGGCGTCCTCTTCCAGGCACCAGCGGGCGACTGTTGCGGGTAACGCACCAAGTGCCTCGAACATTGCGGCATCGCTCAACAGCAAGCCAATCCCACTGTCCTCGATCATGTAGTGCAAGCGCCCCAGCGGGTATTCCGGGTCCAGCGGCACATAGGCGCCGCCGGCCTTGAGGATCGCCAGCAGGCCGATGACCATCTCCAGCGAGCGCTCAAGGGCCAGGCCGACTCGCACTTGCGGGCCGACTCCACGTTCACGCAGCATCCAGGCCAGGCGATTGGCGCGACTGTCGAGTTCGGCGTAACTCAGGGTTTGTCCGGCAAAGGTCAGCGCCGGAGCGTCGGGACGGGCCAGGGCCTGCGAGCTGAACAGCTGATGAATGCATTGGTCGAGCCGATGGTCACCCGCCTCGATGCCGAGACCGTCCAACAGGTTCTGCTGTTCGTTAGCATCGAGCAACGGCAGTTCACTGAGACGCTGCCGCGGATCGGCGAGCAAGGCTTCCAGCAAATTGCGCCAGTGTCCCGCCATCCGGGCAATGCGCGGCTCGTCGAACAGGTCGGTGCTGTAGGTCAGGCAGCAGCCGAGGCGATGGTCGAGGTCGGTGACTTCCAGGTTGAGGTCGAACTTGGTTGCGCGGGCATCGTTGGCCAGGTACTCGACCGTCATCCCCGCCAACGTACGGCTCTGCTGGAACTCCCAGCGCTGGACATTGCACATCACCTGGAACAACGGGTTGTAGGCCGTGCTGCGCGGTGGCTGCAAGGCTTCGACCAGATGATCGAACGGCAGGTCCTGATGGGACTGGCCCTCGATCACGGTGTGCCTAACCTGCTCGAACAACTCGCCGACCGACATCTGTCCGTCGAGCTGGCAACGCAGCACCTGGGTGTTGAGGAACGCGCCGATCAAGCCTTCGCTTTCCGGACGAATCCGATTGGCCACTGGCGCGCCGATGCGCAAGTCGGTCTGGCCGCTGTAGCGGTACAGCAGCACGGCCAGCGTGGCGGTCATGGTCATGAACAGGGTCAGGCCATGTTGCGCATTGAACGCCCGTACCCGTGCGGCAAGCTCAACGCTCAGGTCGAAGCGATACAGCTCACCCCGGTGACTTTGCACTGGCGGCCGTGGCCGATCAGCCGGCAGCTCCAGCAGCGGATGTTCGTTGCCCAGTTGCGCGGTCCAGTAATCCAGCTGGCGCTGACGTTCACCGGACTCCAGCCATTGGCGCTGCCAGACGCTGTAATCCAGATACTGCACCGGCAGCGGTTCGAGCGGCGACTCGCGGTCGTCGAGAAAGGCTTCATACAGCGCACTCAACTCGCGGGCGAAGATGTCCATCGCCCAGCCTTCGGTGACGATGTGATGCAGGGTCAACACCAGGTAGTGTTCATGCTCGCCGGCCTTGACCAGACAGGCGCGCAGCAGCGGGCCGGTTTCCAGATCGAAGGGCCGGTGGGCTTCGCTGTCGGCCAATTGCTGCAAGTGTTGCTGGCGGGTCTGGGCATCCAGCGCCGAGAAATCCTGCCAGGCCATGCGCATGCCGGTTTCGGGATGAACCCTCTGTTGAGCCACTCCGTTGACGCTCGGAAAAGTCGTGCGCAAGGTTTCGTGGCGCATGATCAGCGCTTGCAACGCCGCCTCGAAACGCCCGACATCCAGCACTCCGCGCAAACGCGCCATACCGCCGACGTTATAGGCCGGGCTGTCCGGCTCCATTTGCCAGAGGAACCACATGCGCTGCTGGGAATAGGACAACGGCACGGGTTGGCTGCGGTCGACCTTGTCGATCGGTGGCTGCTTGTTGCGTTTGCCGCACGCCTGAACCAGACGCACTTGCTCGGCAAAATCGCCCAACTCACTGGCCTCGAACAACGCCCGCAACGGCAGCTCGACATCGCAGGCCTGACGGGTCCGGGAAATGATCTGGGTGGCCAGCAACGAGTGGCCGCCGAGGGCGAAGAAGTCGTCGCGCAGACCGATCCGCGCCTGACCCAGCACTTCACGCCAGATCGCCGCGAGCTGTTGCTCCAGCGCGGAGTTCGGTTCGAGGTGTTCGCGCACTTGCCATTGCGGCTCCGGCAAGGCGCGGCGGTCCAGTTTGCCACTTGGGCTCAGGGGCATTTCATCCAGCCGCATCAACTGCGCCGGGACCATATACTCCGGTAGCTCGGCGGCCAGCGCGGTTTTCAGGCGTGCGCTTTGCGCCTGTTGATCTTCAGTGAAATCCGTCGCGGTGTAGTAGCCGATCAGCTGCGCACCGGCCGCCGTCTCGCGCACCAGCACCACGGCCTGTGCCACATCGCCCTGGGCCAGCAGACGCGCTTCGATTTCTTGCGGCTCGACGCGAAAGCCGCGCAGCTTGACCTGCTGATCGAGGCGCCCGAGGTACTCGAGCACGCCATCGGCAGTCCAGCACGCCCGGTCTCCGGTACGATACAAACGCGTGCCGGCCTCGCCCAGCGGATCGACAACAAAACGCTCGGCGGTCAATCCCGGACGCCCGAGATAACCCCGGGCCAGGCCGGTGCCGCCAATGCACAGCTCGCCCGGTACTCCGGCCGGCAGTGGATTGAGTTCAGCATCGAGCACCCGACAGAGCACGTTACCCAGCGGTCGGCCGATGGGCGAGCGTTCGCCATCGGTGGTGGTGCAGTACCAGTGGGTGACATTAATCGCGGTTTCGGTCGGACCATAGCGGTTGTGTAACTGAACGGCCGGCAGTTGTTCCAGCACGCGGTTGCGCAGTTCAGCCGGCAAGGCTTCGCCACCCGAGAACACCCGGCGCAGGCTGCTGCACTCGCTCACCAGCGGCTCGTCGATAAACAGTTGCAACAGTGGCGGCACGAAGTGCAGCGTGGTCACGCCATACTCCTGGACCAGCTGGGCGATACGCTGCGGATCGCGATGTTCACCGGGAGCGGCAATCAGCAAACGGCAGCCGGTGATCAGTGGCCAGAAGCATTCCCAGACCGAGACATCGAAGCTGATCGGCGCCTTTTGCATCAGCACGTCACTGGCGTCCAGCCCATAGGTAGCCTGCATCCATGCCAGACGTTCGCTCAATGCGGCGTGGGTATTGCCGACGCCTTTGGGCTGGCCGGTGGAACCCGAGGTGTAGATCACGTAGGCCAGGTTGTCGCCGTGCAGATGCAGACCCGGCGCATGACTTGGCCAACTGTCGAGCTTGAGGCTGTCCATGGCGATGGCGCTGACGCCGTCGGTAACCGGCAGGCTGTCCAGCAGGTGGCTCTGGGTCAGCAGCAGTTCGACGCCGCTGTCGCTGAGCATGTAGGCCAGACGCTCGGCCGGGTAGTCCGGGTCGAGCGGCACGTAGGCACCGCCGGCCTTGATGATTGCCAGCAGACCGATCAACAGTTGCGGCGAACGTTCAGCAGCGATTGCTACGCAAACGTCGGGGCCGACGCCTTTGTCGCGCAGGTAGTGGGCCAGGCGGTTGGCCTGGGTGTGCAGCTCGGCAAAATCAAGACTGCCACCTTCCCAGACCAGCGCCGTGCGTTCCGGGGTCTGCCGCGCCTGTTCATTGAGCAGCTCAGGCAGCCACTGCATTGCCTGCGCACAAGGTGCGGCGCCCCACTGTTGCTGCTGCGTCTGCTCAAGGGGACTGAGCAATTGCAAATCGCCGATGGCCCGTTCAGGGCGCTCGCAGACTTCGCGCAACAGGCTGACGAAGTGCTCGCTCAGGCGCTCGATGGTCGCCGCCTCGAACAGTTCGGCGGCGTAGTCGAAGGACAGACTCAGGCGACCGTTGCGATCTTCTTCGCTGTGCAGTTGCAGATCGAACTTGGCCTCGCGACTGTGCCACGGCAGCTCTTCGGCGAGCAGTCCCGGCAGACGGCGCAAGGCACCGAGGTCGCGCTGTTGATGGTTGAACATGACCTGGAACAAGCCTTGTTCCCGCGCCTGCGGGAAGGCCTCGACCAGCTGTTCGAACGGCAGGTCTTGATTGGCCTGTGCGGCCAATGCCGCTTGACGGGTCCGTGCCAGCAGCTCAACGAACGGCAAGCGTGAATCCACTTCACCGCGCATCACCTGGGTGTTGATGAAAAAGCCGATCAGCCCCTGGGTTTCCAGGCGTGGGCGGTTGGCATTGGGCACGCCGACCCGAATATCCCGCTGGCCGCTGTAGCGATGCAGCAGGCTCTGGAAGGCAGCGAGCAACAGCATGAACGCCGTGGCTTGGTGAGCATGGGCCGTCTGGCGAATGGCTTCGCTCAAGCTCGCATCAAGACGCAGGCTGTGACGCGCGGCACTGTGCACCTGTTGTGCCGAACGCGGGTGATCGGTGGCCAGACTAAGGGGCGGATGCTCGTCACCCAGTTGTTCTTTCCAGTATTCCAGTTGACGCTGGCCCTCCCCTTGCGCCAACCACTGGCGCTGCCAGCTGCCATAGTCGGCGTACTGCAGTGGCAACGGCGCCAGCGTGGCGGCGTGGCCCTGGGACGCAGCGGCATACAGCCGCGAGAACTCGTCGATCAGCACGTTCAGCGACCAACCATCGGCGATGATGTGGTGCATCGTCACCAGCAGTTGATGGTCTTCGTCCTCCAGGCGTACCAGTGTCACCCACAGCAGTGGACCTTTTTCCAGATCGAACCGGGTGCGGGCTTCGTCCTCACGGATCTGCCGGGCGTGGGCTTCACGCTCGGCGGCTGGCAAGTCGCTGATGTCGATCAGCTGCAGATTGAACTCGCCTGCTGCATCGACTCGTTGCAAGGCCACCCCGTCGCGCTCGAAGAAGCGCGTACGCAGGGATTCGTGACGCTCGACCAGCTGCTGGAAACTGGCGCGCAAGGCGTCTTCGTCCAGCTCGCCACGCAGGCGCAGGGCGCCGGGAATGGTGTAGGCGCTGCTCTGCGGGTCCAGTTGCCAGGTGATCCACAGACGGTTTTGTGCCTGGGATTGCGGTAAGGCTTCAGTTCGTGGCAACCGGCTGATCGCACCCTGGGCCAGGCCGCCGTCCTGTTGCTGTTGCGCCACCAGGGCGGCAAAGGCACCGAGAGTCGGCGCTTCGAACAGCAGCCGCAGATTCAGCTCCAGGGCCAGCTCTTCTCGCAGTCGCGCGACGACCTGCGTGGCGACGATCGAGTTACCGCCCAAAAGGAAGAAGTGATCGTCAGCGGCCACCTGTGCAACCTGCAGGTGTTCGCACCAGATCCGTGCGATCTGGCTCTGCAGACCGGAGGTCGATTCGTTGCTTATCGGGTCGACATCCGCCTGCGGATCAGGGAACCGCGCATAACTGTCGAGGCTGCCATCGGCTAAACGGCTGCGACAGGCCGAGCGTTGCAACTTGCCGCTGGAAGTCTTCGGTAACGCCCCGGGATTGAGCAGCACCACCACGCTCGGTGCTTCCTGGCAAGCCTCGGCCACCGCTTGGCGAATGGCGTTGATCAGCGCTACGGGCGGGAGAATTTTCTGCACGCTACGGCTGATTTCCGCGGCGATGCCGATGCCCTCGTGGCCTTGATTGTTGACCGCGAATGCCGCGACCCGGCCCTTGCGCACCACCTCCACTTCACGCTCGATGGTCTGCTCGATGTCCTGCGGATAGAGGTTGTGCCCTCGGACGATCAGCATGTCTTTAAGGCGTCCGGTGATGAACAGTTCGCCGTCGCGGATAAAGCCCAGGTCACCGGTACGCAGCCAGGTGCGCCCGGCACGTTCGATGAAGGTCTTGGCCGTGGCCTTGGGGTTGCGCCAGTAGCCGTGGGCGATGCTCGGACCGGCTGCCCAGACTTCACCCACCTGGTTGTCATCAAGCGCTGCAAGGCTTTGCGGGTCAGCGATCAACACCGCGTGCTCGGGCTGGCTGCTGCCGCAACTCATGATCGGACTGCCCTCGCCCGGCTCGGCGCGGTGTTGCGCCAACGCCTGTTCGTCCAGGCGCAATGCCGGGATGCCGTGGCCGCGAGTGCCACCGGCAACGAACAAGGTCGCTTCGGCCAGACCATAGGAAGCGAAGAAGTTGTTCGGGGTGAAACCACAGGACGCGAATTTCTCGGCGAAGCGCTCCAGGGTGTCCAGGCGAATCGGCTCTGAACCGGAATACGCCACGCGCCAGCCGCTCAGGTCCAGACGTTCCAGCGCCGATTCGCTGACCCGCTCACTGCACAGGCGATAGGCGAAATCCGGCCCGCCACTGATAGTGCCGCCGTATTCGCTGATCGCTTCGAGCCAGCGCAATGGCCGGGCGAGGAAGTACGCCGGCGACATCAGCACGCAGGGCACGCCGCTGAAAATCGGCTGCAGCAAGCCGCCAATCAGTCCCATATCGTGGTAGAGCGGCAGCCAGCTGACAATCACGTCATCGGGGTTGAGATCGATGCCGAAACCGTGGCGGATCAGCAACTCGTTCGCCACCAGATTGCCGTGGCTGACTTGCACGCCCTTGGGCAACGCGGTGGAGCCAGAGGTGTATTGCAGGAATGCGATGTCGTCCGCGTGTAACTGCGGCTCGATCCAGCGTTCAGCCAAGGCAATGTCCAGGGCCTCGACACACAGCAGTGGCGGCGCGTTTTGCGCCTGCAGCTCGCTCATCTGCAACAACGCATCGCGCTGCTCGCCGCTGGTCAGCAACAGACACGGTTCGGCATCGGCGATGATCGAAATCAACCGCTGCTGATGATGGCGACGGGTCGACTCCGGCGGATAGGCCGGCACCGCAATCACCCCGGCATACAGGCAAGCAAAAAAGGCCGCGACGTAATCCGGACCACTGGGGAACAGCAGCACCACCCGATCCCCCGGTTCGGTGCGAGCCTGCAAGGCCGCGGCAATGGTCCGCGCACGAAGGTCCAGGTCGCGATAACTGAGGACCACAGCCTGCTCCGGGGTTTCACCGAGAAAACGCAACGCCAGCCGATCCGGCGTCAGGGTCGCTCGACGTTGAAGGGCCTGGACCAGAGTGCTGGGGAGTTCGAACGCGTCCATCATGAGGTTTCCTGCCTGAATTCGGCTTGCCATTGGAATCGGGTTTTCAAAGGTCACACGCGCAAAAATGCGTGAAGACCGCGGGCCTCGATCGATCGCGCGAGGCCGCTGGAGAGCGGGGTTAGCGGGCGAGTTGCCGGTAACCATTCACCAATGAGAACGGATGGCACCCAGGAATAATTAGTCCGCAGCTTCGACAGGGCTACTGGCTGCAGCCCGGCAACGTGCAGCAGTTCTCACTCCGCTCAATCGGGCCGCATTAATTCTCTTTCTCAATTGACAATCATTATCATTCAGCCTAATTTGTGGCTCAATGTGTAGGACGGCTTCGCCCCCATGGCCGTCTCGCTAACTACTTCGCAGCAAGGTGATTTCCATGACGGAACCAATGTCCACAAGCAGGTGCGATTCACCGATACTCCAGGCATTCGTCGATAACCGCTTGATCCTGGTGAAAATCGCGGCACGCATAACCGGCTGCCGCTCCCGCGCCGAAGACGTGGTACAGGACGCTTTTTTCCGCCTGCAATCGGCACCGCAGATCACATCGTCATTCAAGGCCCAGCTCAGCTATCTGTTCCAGATCGTGCGCAACCTGGCGATCGACCACTATCGCAAGCAGGCGCTGGAGCAGAAGTATTCGGGTACCGAAGAGGAAGGCTTGAATGTGGTCATTCATGGCGCGTCACCCGAAACCTCGCACATCAATTTTTCCACCCTGGAAAACATTGCCGACGCCCTGACCGAACTCCCTGGCCGCACCCGCTACGCCTTTGAGATGTACCGCCTGCACGGGGTCCCGCAAAAAGACATCGCCAAGGAACTGGGCGTCTCGCCGACCCTGGTGAACTTCATGATTCGCGATGCCCTGGTGCATTGCCGCAAGGTCTCGGGCAATCGTGGCGATACCTTTGCCCGGCGTTGAGATAGGTGGCAGGGAAACTTCGAAAACCTTTGGTTGGTAATCCATTTTGTGGCGAGGGGGCTTGCCCCCGTTCGGCTGCGAAGCAGTCGTAAAATCGGTGCACGCGGTGTGCCTGACACAATGCGCTGGCCAGTTTTAGGGCCGCTAGGCGACCCAGCGGGGGCAAGCCCCCTCGCCACAGTAGATGGGTGTCGCGCCCCCTACCTCACGCCAACGCACAGCGATCAAAAAAACGCTCTCGCCCCAGGATCATCAATGCCGCGCGCTTGTGCGGGAAGTCGAATTCTTTCTCGCAGTGGAAACACTGATTCTGCATATGGCTGATCATCCGTGCATTGTCGGCACGCGGCTCGGCCACCACCCGTTGGGTGCGCGGATCGTCGAGAAACAGGTAATGCACCAGCGCCGATAACCAGCTCGCGACCTTGTGCGGGCCGCGATGGTTTTCTTCTCCGACCAGCATATGGATCCCCCGATCATAATCGCCGGCGTCATAGAACGGGGCGATGCGATCTTCCTTCGCCCAATAGGCTTCGAAGTAGGCGAATGGCTGATCGTCGAAACAGCCAATCAGGGTCAGGGTGTGCGGATCGGCCTCAAGCTTGCTCAGGTAGTCGTGGTGCTGCTCGAGGCTGCCGCCTTCCTGCCAGAAGTTCAGCACCCGCGGGCTGTTCTGCCAGCGGTTGAAGCGGGCCAGATCGTTGTCGATTTCCACGGTCCGCAGAGAGACCCACGCGCCGAGGCGCGCATCGAAACGTCGATAGACTTCGCCGCGAGGTTTCAGCGCGCGACGTGGATGACGCTTGCCGTCGCTGATCATCATCTGCTGCGGATAACTGCCTGACGCTGACTCGCCCAACCAGGGTTGCGGCAGTTGCCAGAACAGGGCGCGCTCGCACAGGTACTGGCCAGCATTTGGCGTCGTAACCAGCAGACCACTGAGCAATGCCTCATCCGGTCGCTCATCAAGGTGCCAGGTCAGCTGCCGACATTCGGGGTCACGGGCAAACAGCCAGTAACACGCGGCCCACAGTGCCTGCCCGAGGGCACGGCCGTAGCGTTCGCAGACCCGTAGATGCAGATCAGGATCACGCTCCAGACTCAGTTGGATCAGCAGCTGTCCTTCGAGCATCAGGCTCAGCCGGCTTTCGCTTTGATCGGCGCTGAGGCTGCGGCCCAGGGGCAGGAGCAGGGATGTCAGGTCATTCAGATTGGACATGGGTCGGGCTCACGGTAAGCGTTGACTGTTCAACGATGTGACGTGAGCCGGAGCAGGAAATTTAGGGGGACAATGCAATCAGCGGCTTGCTGGGGTCATTTCAGTTTTGCGCCACTGGCATGACGGCGATCTGGTACGGATCGAAAATCTTCAGCATTTCGCCGTTTTCCCGCAGACGCTTGAGCAGCTCGCCGAACGCCTCACCGCTGATCGGTGCGGTCGGGCGTATCAGTGCATAGTGGTGATACACCTGATCGATACGCTCGGAGACCAGCAGTTGGTCTGCCACCTTGCGATTGCGCAGCAGGTAGTCGCTCAAATATGAACGCGTCACCAGCGCAATGTCTGCCCTGCCCCGCAGCACCATGAGCAGATTACTGTCGTGGGAATAGGTCAGCGTGGCGCTGTAGTTATCGGCGAGGTATTTGGGGTCGGCATTGAAGTTGGCGAAGGCGTAGTGGTAACCGCTGAACAACGCCAGACGCTTGCCTTTCAAGTCGGTGAAATAGTTTTGCTGGTGATCGGGTTTGCGTTGCGCGACAAATATTTCGGCATCTTCCAGGCCCATGTCGACGCTCGAATGAGCAATTTCTTTCCAGCCCCAATCGGGGTTCTCGAAGATCGCCATATCGATCCGGCCTTGTTTGAAGTCGCCGAAACGCCGGGGAATCGAGGTCGGCACCAGCACAAACTGATAGTCGCTTTGCAACTGGTTCAAGGCCTCGACCAACTGCGGCAGCAGCCCCGTATCGGCACCGGTTTCCGGGCGCACGGTATAGGGTGGGAAATGCGCTGCGCCGACCCGTACCAGCTGCGCTGCCGAAGCGGGCAGAATCCATAGCGCACCGAGCGCAACCCACAACATCCGCGAAGCCGTCCGCATTGGCAAAGACCTCAAAGCGACCCACCCCAGGAAATACCGTCAAGCCAGACAAGCTAGGCGTTTTCACCCACTTAAACAACGTGGTACCGAGTATTTAGTCAGTTGCGTTACATTCGCTGAGGATCTGCCAGTACCAGGATCAGCGCTTCATCGGCCAGTTGATCGAGACTCATGCTGCCCTCCGCACGAAACCAGGTGGTGGTCCAGGACAAGGCACCCGTCAAAAAGCGCCGGGTGATAAACACATCGCCTCGGACATAGCCGGCGTCCCTGGCCTCCCCCAACACCTGCAGCCAGATCTGTTCGTAGATATCGCGCAGCGCCAGCACCCTGGCCTGACCCTCTTCGGACAACGAGCGCCACTCATACACCAGCACCGCCATCGCTTCGCCGCTGCCGCCCATGATCGATTGCAGCTCGCAACGGATCAACGCCAGCACCCGTTCGCGCACGCTGCTCGCTTCAGCCAGGGATGCACGCATCAGCGCGGTGTTGTAGAGGATGGTTTCCTCCATCACCGCGCGCAGGATTTCATCCTTGCTTTTGAAGTGATGAAAGATGCTGCCGGACTGGATACCCACGGCGCCGGCCAAGTCACGCACCGTGGTGCGTTCGTAGCCTTTGTTGCGAAACAGGTGAGCGGCCGTTTGCAGCAATTTTCCACGGGCACTTTCGGGGTCGGTCAGTTGCCCCTTGTCGACCAGGTCGCGCATTACCAGCAGGGCTTTTTGCTCGTCCAAGCGTTCTCTCCTGTATGCGCTTCAATCAAGGGTACGGCCGCCCGGTAAACCGGGAGGTTGCGCGGGCATTTTAGCTGGCGAGGACCACCAAGCAAGCGCTTGGATAGAAGATATTTTCAGCGTTTACAAACCAAGCGCTTGCTTGGTAATCTCAAGCCAATTCTATCGCAGAAGGTCTCAGTCATGAGCAGGACCGTGCGTATCGGTTGCGCCAGCGCGTTCTGGGGCGACACTTCTACCGCCGCGGGGCAATTGGTGGAAGGTGGCCGCCTGGATTATCTGGTGTTCGACTACCTGGCTGAAATCACCATGTCACTGCTGGCCGGGGCGCGGATGAAAGATCCCCGGGCCGGTTACGCCACTGATTTCGTCGAAGTCCTCAGCCCGTTGCTCCCGGAAATTTCCCGACAGAACATCCGCGTCGTCAGCAACGCCGGCGGGATCAATCCCAAGGCTTGTGCCGCGGCGCTGCAGGCGGCCTGCGATCAAGCGGGGGTGGCGCTGAAGATCGCCGTGCTGCTCGGCGATGACCTGCAACCGCAGTTCCCGCAATTGAGCGGCCGCGGCATTCATGAAATGTTCAGCGGCGCGCCGCTGCCAGCGTTGTGCGTCTCGACCAATGCCTATCTTGGCGCTCCGGGTATCGTCGAGGCATTACGTCTTGGGGCGGATATCGTCATCACCGGGCGAGTGGTCGACAGCGCGGTGGTCAGCGCCGCGCTGGTGCATGAGTTCGGCTGGTCCTGGCATGACTACGACAAACTGGCCCAGGCCGCACTGGCCGGACACCTCATCGAATGCGGCGCCCACTGTACCGGCGGCAACTTCACTGACTGGCGCGAGGTGCCGGACTACGAGCACATCGGCTTCCCGATTGTCGAAGTCAGCGCCGACAGCCAATTCATCCTGAGCAAGCCCGAAGGCTCCGGCGGGTTGATCACGGCGCTGACCGTGGGCGAACAATTGCTCTATGAAATCGGCGACCCGCAAGCCTATCTGCTGCCCGACGTGGTCTGCGATTTCACCCAGGTCAAGCTCCAGCAACAAGGCAAGAACGCGGTCCGGGTTCACGGTGCCAAAGGCCTTCCACCCACCGCCCACTACAAAGTCAGCGCCACCTACCCGGATGGTTTCCGTTGCACCGCCAGTTGTCTGATAGCCGGGATCGATGCCGTCGCCAAGGCGCAGCGGGTCAGCCAGGCGATCATCGCCAAGACCGCGGAAATGTTCAGCCTGCGCGGTTGGGCACCGTACAGCGAAGTGAATATCGAACTGCTCGGCAGCGAAGCCACTTACGGCCCCCATGGCCGACGCCAGGACAGCCGCGAAGTGGTGATCAAGCTGGCGGTGCGCCATCCGGATAAACAAGCGCTGGTGCTGTTCTCCCGGGAAATCGCCCAGGCCGCGACCGGCATGGCGCCGGGGCTGACCGGGATAGTCGGTGGCCGGCCGACGGTATACCCGCTGATCCGGCTGTTCTCGTTCCTGATCGAAAAATCCGCCTGCCAACTCGACATCGATCTGGCCGGACAACGGCATGTCTGCGCCCTGCCCGAACTCGATCAGCTAGATCCCGCCGCCCTGCCCGTCCCGTTCGAGCCGCCCAGGGCCGAGGGCCGCGCCGACGCCAGTGTGGCGCTGGTCAAGCTGGCAGTCGCACGCTCTGGCGACAAGGGCAATCACAGTAATATCGGGGTTATGGCCCGCGAGCCGCAATTCCTGCCGTGGATTGCCGAAGCCTTGACCCCGGCCGTGATCGTCGACTGGATGAGCCATGTCCTCGACCCGGTCCACGGGCGGGTCGAGCGCTGGTATCTGCCGGGCACCCACAGCCTGAATTTTCTCCTGGAAAACGCCTTGGGCGGCGGCGGTGTCGCCAGCCTGCGGATCGACCCGCAAGGCAAGGCCTTCGCCCAGCAACTGCTGGACATCCAGATTCCGGTGCCCCAGAGCATCGCCGACCTTGTGAACTAGAGGACTGTCGTCGTGGCCTATAACTCCATCTTCAAAGCCGATCTGTTCGCTGGTCAGACCCTCATTGTCACTGGCGGCGGCAGCGGCATCGGCCGGTGCACCGCCCACGAACTGGCGGCCCTCGGCGCCCATGTCATAGTGATCGGACGCAAGGCCGACAAGCTGAAAACCGTCACCGCGGAAATTCTCGAAGACGGCGGTCAAGCCAGTTACCAGACCTGCGATATCCGCGACGAAGACGCGGTCACCGTGCTGATCAGCCAACTCATTGAGAAACACGGACCGATTCACGGTCTGGTGAACAATGCCGGTGGTCAATACCCGGCCCCCTTGGCATCGATCAACCAGAAGGGCTTTGAAACTGTGCTGCGAACCAACCTGGTCGGCGGGTTCCTGATGGCCCGGGAAGTCTTCAACCAATCCATGAGCAAACACGGCGGCGCGATCGTCAACATGCTCGCCGATATGTGGGGCGGCATGCCCGGCATGGGCCATTCCGGCGCGGCGCGTTCGGGCATGGACAACTTCACCAAGACCGCCGCCTTCGAATGGGGCCACGCCGGGGTCCGGGTCAATGCCGTGGCACCCGGCTGGATCGCCTCCAGCGGTATGGACACCTATGAAGGGGCGTTCAAGGCAGTGATTCCGACCTTGCGCGAACATGTGCCGCTCAAGCGCATCGGCACCGAGTCGGAGGTCAGCGCGGCGATTGTGTTCCTGCTCAGCCCGGCGGCGGCGTTTATCAGCGGCAGTACCCTGCGCATCGACGGTGCCGCCAGCCTGGGAGGCCGCGCCTGGCCGATCCACAAGGCGCAGAACAGCGAATCGTACAACGGTTTTCACCGGGCCTACTGGCCCGATGTGCTCAAAGACAAGGAATAAGCGATGCCGGCCATTCAGTCGCAAGTAGACCCGTTCAGCGAACAGTTCGCTCACAACCGCGCGGCAATGCTGGTGGGCATCGAGCACGTCCGCCAGCTCGAACAAAACCTGTTGAACAAGGCCGCCGAAGCCAAACCCAGGTTCGACAAGCGCGAACAACTGCTGCCCCGTGAACGCCTCAATCTGCTGCTGGACCCCGGCGCACCCTTCCTCGAGCTGGCGAGCCTGGCCGGCTACAAGTTGCACGACGACAAGGACGGCAGCTCGGCCGGTGGCGGTTTGATCGCCGGAATCGGCTACGTATCCGGCATTCGGGTGCTGGTGGTGGCCAACAACAGCGCGATCAAGGGCGGGACCATTTCCCCCAGTGGCCTGAAAAAATCCCTGCGCCTGCAACAGATCGCCATGGAGAACAAACTGCCGGTGATCACCCTCGCCGAAAGCGGCGGCGCCAACCTCAATTACGCCGCGGAGATTTTCGTCGAGGGTGCTCGCAGCTTTGCCAACCAGGCACGGATGTCGGCCATGGGTTTACCGCAGATCACGGTGGTCCACGGTTCCGCAACCGCTGGCGGTGCTTATCAGCCGGGGTTGTCGGATTACGTGGTGGTGGTGCGCGGCAAGGCCAAGCTGTTTCTTGCCGGCCCGCCGCTGCTTAAAGCCGCCACCGGCGAAGTCGCCACCGATGAAGAACTGGGCGGCGCCCAGATGCACGCGCAAACTGCCGGCACCGCCGAATACCTGGCCGAGAACGATGCCGATGGCGTGCGGCAGGTGCGCGAGATTGTCAGCCTGTTGCCGTGGAATGCGCGGTTACCTTTAACGCCTGCGCGACACTGGGAAGAACCGCTCTACCCCATCGACGAGCTGCTCGGGCTGATTCCCGATGACCCGAAAAAACCCTATGACGTGCGCGAGATCATTGCCCGGATTGCCGATGGTTCGAACTTCCTCGAGTTCAAGGGCGAGTTCGATCAGCAGACCGTCTGTGGCCATTTACAGATTCAGGGCCGCGCCTGCGGTTTTCTCGGTAATAACGGTCCGATCACCCCCAAGGGCGCGAGCAAAGCCGCGCAGTTCATTCAGCTCTGCGACCAGAGCCAGACGCCGCTGCTGTTCTTTCACAACACCACGGGGTTCATGGTCGGTACCGAGTCGGAACAGCAGGGTGTGATCAAGCACGGCGCAAAGATGATCCAGGCGGTGGCCAATGCCCGCGTGCCGAAACTGACCCTGATCGTCGGCGGTTCCTACGGCGCCGGCAATTACGCCATGTGCGGCCGCGGTCTCGACCCACGCTTCATCTTCGCCTGGCCCAACAGCCGCACCGCAGTAATGGGCGGCGCCCAGGCCGGCAAGGTGTTGCGCATCGTCACCGAAGCCAAGCAGACCAAGGACGGGTTGATCCCCGACCCGAAGATGCTCGACATGCTCGAACAGGTCACCGCGCACAAGCTCGACAGCCAGTCCACCGCGCTGTACGCCAGCGCCAATCTGTGGGACGACGGCCTGATCGATCCACGGGATACGCGGATACTCTTGGGTTATCTGCTGGATATTTGCCACGAGGCCGAAGTTCGTCAGCTACAACCCAACAGCTTTGGTATCGCCCGTTTCTGACCACTCGGCCTAAGGAGAACAATAAAAATGATCTTCACCCAGGAACACGAAGAACTGCGTCGCACGGTGCGTCACTTTGTCGATCGCGAGATCAACCCTCACGTCGAGGAGTGGGAAAAGGCCGGGCGCTTTCCGATCCATGAGATTTTTCGCAAGGCCGGCGAACTCGGCCTGCTGGGGATTTCCAAGCCGGAGAAATTCGGCGGCATGGGCCTCGATTACAGCTATTCGATAGTCGCCGCCGAAGAATTCGGCACCATTCATTGCGGCGGCATTCCGATGTCCATCGGCGTTCAGACCGACATGTGCACCCCGGCGCTGGCGCGCTTCGGCTCCGATGAGTTGCGCGAAGAGTTCCTGCGCCCGGCCATCAGCGGCGAACAGGTCGGCTGCATCGGGGTCTCCGAAGTCGGCGCCGGTTCCGACGTCGCCGGGCTGAAAACAACTGCCCGCCAAGACGGCGACGACTATGTGATCAACGGCAGCAAGATGTGGATCACCAACTCGCCAAGCGCCGATTTCATCTGCCTGCTGGCCAACACCTCCGACGACAAACCCCACGTCAACAAATCGCTGATCATGGTGCCGATGAACAGCCCCGGCATCAGTCTCAGCGCGCACCTGGACAAGCTCGGCATGCGCAGTTCGGAAACCGCCCAGGTGTTTTTCGACAACGTGCGCGTGCCGAAGCGCAATCGTATTGGCCATGAAGGCGCCGGGTTCATGATGCAGATGCTGCAGTTCCAGGAAGAACGGCTATTCGGCGCGGCGAACATGATCAAAGGCCTGGAGTACTGCGTCGACAGCACCATCGAGTACTGCAAGGAGCGCAAGACCTTCGGCAGCGCGCTGATCGATAACCAGGTGATCCATTTCCGCCTGGCCGAACTGCAAACCGAAATCGAATGCCTGCGTGCACTGGTCTATCAGGCCACCGAGCAATACATAAAGGGCCAGGATGTCACGCGTCTCGCCTCCATGGCCAAGCTCAAGGCCGGGCGCCTGGGCCGCGAAGTCAGCGACAGTTGCCTGCAATACTGGGGCGGCATGGGCTTCATGTGGGATAACCCGGTAGCCCGGGCCTATCGCGATGTGCGACTGGTCTCGATTGGCGGCGGTGCCGACGAAATCATGCTGGGGATTATCTGCAAACTGATGGGCATCCTGCCCGGGAAAAAACCATGAGCCCGCTACCCGCCTGCGACACGCTGTTGCTGGAACCCCACAGCGGCGTGTTGCATATCACCTTGAATCGACCTGAAAGCCGCAACGCCATGAGTCTGCAGATGGTCGCGGAGTTGCGCGCGGTGCTGGCCGCGGTGCGTGACGACCGACAGATCCGCGCCTTGGTCATCAGCGGTGCCGGCGGGCACTTCTCGGCCGGCGGCGATCTGAAAGACATGGCCAATGCTCGAACCCAGGGACCGCAGGCGTATCGCCAATTGAACCGAGCTTTTGGCGCCCTGCTGGAAGAAACCGAACAAGCCCCGCAAGTGGTGATCTGCGTGCTGCAAGGCGCGGTCCTGGGTGGTGGTTTTGGCTTGGCCTGCGTCAGCGATATCGCGCTGGCCGATCATCAAGCGCAGTTTGGCATGCCGGAAACCAGCCTCGGTTTGCTGCCGGCGCAGATTGCTCCGTTCGTGGTCAAGCGCATCGGACTGACCCAGGCCCGCCGACTGGCGCTGACCGCGGCGCGGTTCGACGGCAACGAAGCCGAGCGTTTGGGGCTGGTGCATTTTGTCGAGCAGGATCCGCAAGCCCTGGCCGAACGCCTTGATGAAGTGCTCGCCCATGTTCTGTGCTGCGCCCCGGGTGCCAATGCCGCGACCAAAGCGCTGTTGCTGGCCAGTGTCGAACAGCCTCAAGGGGCATTGCTCGATCAGGCCGCCGAGTGGTTCAGCGCTGCGGTGACCGGGCCGGAAGGTGTCGAAGGGACCACCGCTTTCGCGCAAAAAAGACCACCAAGTTGGGCGCCGTAAGAGCATCGCGAGCAAGCTCGCTCCCACATTAGATCCAAGGCGATCATCCAGTTTTGTTCACCCCGAAGAACCCCTGTGGGAGCGAGCTTGCTCGCGATAGGGCCATCACAGACACCGCAAAAAACAAAGGGAATCAACCCATGCCCGCCTTCAGCAAAATCCTGATCGCCAACCGCGGTGAAATCGCCTGTCGCATCCAGCGCACCGCTCAGGCCCTGGGTTACCGCACGGTCGCGGTGTTCAGCGATGCCGATGCCGATGCCCGCCACGTGCAGCTGGCCGACGAAGCCGTGAACATCGGCCCGGCGCCCGTGCAGCAGTCCTACCTGAACATCGCCGCGATCATCGACGCGGCACAGCGCAGCGGCGCTGATGCAATCCACCCCGGTTATGGTTTTCTTTCGGAAAACGCGGCATTCGCCACGGCCTGCAAGACTGCCGGGATTGTCTTTATCGGTCCGAGCCCCGAGGCCATCGAGCTGATGGGCAGCAAACGGTTGTCCAAAGTCGCCATGCTCGCCGCTGGCGTACCCTGCATCGGCGGCTATCAAGGCGTTGATCAGGACGATGCCACCCTGAGCCGCGAAGCCGAGCGTGTCGGTTATCCGTTGATGATCAAAGCCAGCGCCGGGGGTGGCGGACGCGGCATGCGCCTGGTGCAGCAGACCAGCGACCTGCTGGAGCAAATCCGCACCGCCCGCTCCGAAGCCCTGCACGCGTTTGGCAGCGACGAACTGATCCTGGAACAGGCACTGATCGAGCCGCGACACGTGGAAATCCAGCTGTTCGGCGACCAGCACGGCAACCTGATCTACCTCGGCGAGCGCGATTGCTCGATCCAGCGCCGCCATCAGAAAGTCATCGAGGAAGCACCCTGCCCGGTGATGACCGCCGAGTTGCGTCAGGCCATGGGGGACGCGGCACTCAAGGCCGGTCGCGCGGTGAACTACGTCGGTGCTGGCACCGTAGAGTTTCTGCTGGATCAGCGCGGGCAGTTTTACTTTCTGGAAATGAACACTCGGTTGCAGGTCGAGCATCCAGTGACCGAACTGATTACCGGCCTCGACCTGGTGGCCTGGCAACTGCAGGTCGCCGCCGGACTGCCGTTGCCCTTGCGCCAGGAGCAGGTCGAACTCAAGGGCCATGCCATTGAAGTGCGCTTGTACGCCGAGGACCCGGCTGCGGATTTCCTGCCGCAGACCGGTCAGGTGGGGCGCTGGGAACCGGCACTGCAAGACGGTGTGCGCATCGACCACGGCCTGCTCGAGGGCCAGACGGTCAGCCCGTTCTACGACCCGCTGCTGGGCAAAATCATCGCCCATGGCGCCACCCGCGAAGCAGCGCGGCGCAAGTTGCTGCGAGCGGTGGAGGACAGCGTCTTGCTGGGCCTGCAGAGTAATCAGCGCTTGCTGGCCACGTTGCTGGAACACCCACAGTTCATCGCCGGTGAGTTCAGCACGGCGTTCATCCCTCGGCATTTTACCGACGCATCCTGCCTGCACCCACACACACCGAGCACCGAAGCACTGGCGATTGCCGCCGCGCTGTTCTATCAGCGTTCGGCCAGCCTCCATTGCGCCGAGCTGGCGGGTTGGCGTAACAACGCCAGTGTGCCGCTGCACTACCGGATCGGTCTGGAGAGAGGGCAATGGTTACTGGAACTGAACGTCCAACCCGGCGGGCAGTTGCACATTCAGGTCGCCGAGCAAACGCTTGAACTGAAGGTGCTTGATGTCGACGGCCGCTGGGCCATCCTTGAGATCAATGGCATCCGGCGGCGCTACGCCTACCGGCTCGACGCCGGGCAATTGTGGCTGTTCACCCGTCCCGGCAGCCTGCAGCTGTGGGATCAGACCCAGGCGCTGGTCAGCAGCCAGGTCAGTGTCAGTTCCGGCACCCTGAAAGCGCCGATGGCCGGCGCTATCGTCGACGTGCTGGTCAGTGAAGGCAGCCAGGTCAGCAAAGGCCAGTTATTGCTGGTGCTCGAAGCGATGAAAATGGAGCATCCGCTCAAAGCCGGTATCGACGGGGTGATCAAGCGTATCCGGGTCAGCCGGGGCGATCAGGTCCAAAACCGACAAATTTTACTGGAGGTCGAATAAGCATCTAGCTACGCTCAAGGTTCATCAGAACGCGGATATCAGGAAGCCTGCAATGCCTCACTGGCTGGTAATTGATCTCGAAGCTACAACCGACGACGGCGGCTGGCCGATCACCGAGATGGAAATCACCGAAATCGGCGCCACACTGGTGACCCGCGACGGCCGGGAGCTGGACAGCTTTCAGCGGTTCGTGCGGCCGTTGCGTCGACCGCAGCTGACGCCATTCTGTCGTGAACTGACGCACATCACTCAAGCCAATATCGACGCCGCGCAGACCTTGACCGAGGTCTGGCCACAGTTCGAACGCTGGCTTGGCCAGCATCAATCGCAGCTGGTGGGTTGGGTCAGCTGGGGCGAGTACGATCGCCGGCAACTGGAACAGGATTGGCAGCGCCTGCAGTTGACCAGTGCCCTGAGTCAGGTGCCCCACATCAACCTCAAGCAGCGCTTTGCCAAGGCCCGTCGGCTGGAACGACCGCTGGGGCTCAATGGTGCGCTGCAACTGGCCGGGATGCAGTTCAATGGTCAACAACACCGGGCCCTGGAGGACGCACGCAATACCGCGCGCCTGTTACCGCTGAGTCTTTCGTAGGCCTCTACAGAGGGTGACGGGCTATTTAGGCTTGTGCATACTGGCCAGCCTTTTTAGCCCTTTTCGAGGAATCGCCCATGTTTAAAGTCAACGAGTACTTCGACGGCACCGTCAAGTCGATTGCCTTCGCAACCACCGAAGGTCCGGCCACCATCGGCGTCATGGCCCCGGGCGAATACGAATTCGGCACCAGCCAGCGGGAAATCATGCACGTGGTGTCCGGCGCACTGACCGTCAAACTGCCAGACAGCAGCGACTGGGAAACCTTCGCCGCCGGCAGCCAGTTCAATGTACCGGCCAACAGCAAGTTCCAGTTGAAGGTTGCGGTCGACACCGCTTATCTGTGCGAATACCGCGGCTAAAACCTGAAACAGGTTTTTGTGATACAGACAAAAATGCCCGTCTCTCGCGATGCGGGCATTTTTTATTCAGGGCAATTCATTCGAGAATCGTCACCGGCATCCCGACTTCAAGCCAACCATTACCGTCGTTGACCAGATTCTGGCCGAACATCGCCCCGTCCTCTTGCGAGCGGTACTTCTGCAGCGTGGCCAGGGGCTCGCGATCGGCGTTGCGTTCGCCGGTCTGCGGATCGATGGTGGTGAGGATGCAGCGCGAGCAAGGCTTGACCACACGGAACTCGATATCGCCGATGCGGATGCGCTTCCAGCCATCCTCGGCATAGGCTTCGCTGCCTTCGATCACCAGATTGGGCCGAAACCGCAACATCTCCAGCCCACGGCCGACGCGTTCCGACAAGTCATCCAGCGACCCCTGACCGATCAGCAGCAACGGAAAACCATCGGCAAATGCGACCTGATCATCGTCTCTGCCGTAGCCTGCCTGAGTGGTGCGTGCGCGTTCGACCGGCACCTGAACCAGCCGCGTGGATTTGCCGATGAACTCGCTGACCCAGGCGCCCGCCTCATCGCCAGCATCGGGAACGCGCAGGGTGTCACGCCAGATGGTCACGCCGCGCAGTTGCGCGTCTGCGGTGGGCAACGGGACCTCGATGGGTGAGAGGCCGCAGGCACTGAGTGACAGTCCGCCAGCTGCATTCCACAAGGCCGAGAGTTGACTCATCTGCGGGACCGCGCGCTGGGTCAGGAAACGCCCGCTGGCTTCATCCACCAACATCCAGCGTCGATCCCCGTCCAGCCCCAGCTTGTCCAGGCGGACCTGTTGCAAGGGTTCGCCCTTGCCGGACTTGAGTGGGTAACGATAAAGCGCGCTGAGACGCAGCATGAGCCAGCTCCCTGTTGGGCCAAAAACGCCACCCTATACGAGCTTGATCGCCGAATCAAAGGCAGACTGCGTGCTCAATGCCCTGCCTCGTCAGGCGGTGACTTCATCCAGCATCAAGCGTTGACGGACCACGTCGACCAGTTTGTCCGGCTGGAATTTGGAGAGAAAGTTGTCGCAACCGACCTTCTTCACCATTGAATCGTTGAAGCTGCCGGACAACGAGGTGTGCAGAACCACATACAAACCGCGCAGGCGTGGATCGTTGCGGATCTCGGTGGTCAGACGGTAGCCGTCCATCTCTGGCATTTCCGCATCGGTGAAGACCATCAGCAGCTTGTCGGTCATGACCACGCCGGTGTCGGCCCAGGCCTTGAGCATATTCAGTGCCTTCAAGCCATCTCTGGCAATGTGCATCTTCACCCCAAGCTGACCCAGGGTGTCGCGCAACTGCGACAAGGCCACGTTGGAGTCATCGACCAGCAGCACTTCACGGCCGCGAGCACGTTCCAGCAGCGGGTCTTCGAGTTTTTCCCGGGATACCTTGGCGTTGTACGGGACGATCTCGGCCAGGACTTTTTCCACGTCGATGATCTCGACCAGTTGATCGTCAACCTTGCTGATGGCCGTCAGGTAGTGCTGGCGACCGGCGCTGGTCGGCGGTGGCAGGATCGCCTCCCAGTTCATGTTGACGATGCGATCGACACCACCCACCAGGAACGCCTGCACCGAACGGTTGTACTCGGTGACGATGATCGTGCTGTTGGGTCCTGGCACCAATGGCCGCATGCCGATCGCCTGGGACAGGTCGATCACCGGCAGCGTCTGGCCACGCAGATTGACCACTCCGCAGACAAACGGATGGCGCTGAGGCATCAGCGTCAACTTGGGCAACTGCAACACTTCCTGCACCTTGAAGACGTTGATCGCAAAAAGCTGGCGCCCGGCCAGACGGAACATGAGAATTTCCAGGCGATTCTCACCCACCAGCTGCGTGCGTTGGTCTACCGTGTCGAGAATGCCGGCCATTATGACTCCTGGGCTTGTTCTGATGAATTCACTAAAGAGAGTTATCGGCCGATACCACGCGACCTTGACCCCAGTAGCGTGCGCGGCTGCAAGTGGCCACTGAAAGAATTGATATCATATTAACATCATGGTTTACTGATTGCCTCAGCCCCATCCATACATTGCACGGCGCGCGACCCAGGTTTGCGTGTAAGGTTCCCTTGCCTAAGGGAATCCCCTAGCGACAATCAGGCCCGACCTGATATTCCCGATATCCAATAGCCATTAATGTGACCCCCTTCTCATTGCATGAATGGAGTCAGGCTTTTGGTTGTAATCGCTGGATCCTGGCCTGGCGCCCTCTCGAGCTCTTTCGTCGCCTGCGCCATTCAAGCCGCACGGCTGGCAATCTCTGTCCAGCCACATGCTATCTGCCCCGCATCCTCCTGCCTGAGTGATGAGCCAGGAGCAATCAGCACGTTTTTCCCGGTCCAGCAACAATCAGAAACGGACTACATACACCCGTCGACAGTCGGCATTAACTTATCGCCGCTCGCCACACGCGACATTCCCCCACCTGACATGACGTTGTGGAGAAAAGCATGCTGAACGACGGAAAGGAATGGCATCAGCGACTTCCCGAGTTTCTTCTCGAAGCCGAGACGCTATTGACCAAGACCGAGGAGTGCCTGACTCATCTGCTATTGATCAGCAATGACCAGGATGCCATCGACTGCCTGCTGAGCACCTTGCTCAAGCTTGCCAATAAGGCCGATGCCCTGGCGATCCAGGCTGTTTCCGAGTTCTCTCGGCAAATTCACGCTTTGCTGAGTCAGGCGCACAGTCACATGGATTGGCACGAGCAGGCGCTGGGGGCGTTGAAAGACTGCTTTAGCTTGATGGCCTGGCAACTCGAACTCATCGATCCAACGACCGGCAAGCTCAGCCTTGATGACAATGAGCAGTTCACGCTGATTAACGCCCTGGCCTTCCAGATGGGTCAACGCCAATGCACTGTCCCCTTGCATCCGAAACCGTTCAGCCTGGTGTCACTGGCGCAAAGACAGCCATGAGTGTGGAAAAACCGCAAAACCAATGTCCGAATCAGCGGAATTCCTGACCATCCGGACCTATATGCCGAACGCGACCAACGGTATCTTAGGTGGTATTATGCCGGGCCTTAGTTGATTCACTTTACGGCACAGTGACTTCCGACCGAGTGCGCTTATTTGAAACCAGGACTGCACATAGCACTCTTTTCAAACACAGGCCCGTCAGTCACCAGGACCGGTCTACCCGCAGCGAACATTTATTGGCTCCATTCGCTATGTACGCTAGCCTCAAGTCCTTTATCGCCTGGCCCCCCTCCCGAAAAAACGCGCGCCAGCTCAGCCTGTTGCTGTGTCTCTGCTCGGCCCTCGGCAGCCTGCTGATCTACATTCAATCCAGCGCACTGCCCTTGAGCTTATTGGTGCTCAACCTGGCGGCGTTGACCAGTGTCTGGGTGCAACATCGTCACTCGCTGAAATCGATCAAGTTTCAGCCCCAGGAACTGGCCGACCGCCTGCTGCAAGTACAGGAAAACGAACGGCATCGACTCAGTCGAGAGCTGCATGACGACATTGGTCAACTGCTGACCGCGGCAAAACTGCAAAGTGAATGGCTTAAACGCCGTTTGCCCGAAGATCTGAACGGTCAATTTTCGGTGCTTTGCGACACCCTGGAAGAAACCCTGACAAAAGTCCGCGATGTATCGGCCATTCTCAATCCCAGACAGTTGGCCAGTCTTGGGCTGGAGGCCAGTTTGCGCGCGCATCTGCTCAAGACCCTGGCAAATACCCCGGTGCACTGGAGCCTCGAATGCCAGCAACGCTTGACCGGTATCCCGGAAGAGATGGCTGTGGCGGCCTTCAGGATTACTCAGGAAGCCATCACCAACATGCTGCGCCATGCCCAGGCCAGGAATCTGCTGATACGCCTGCAACGGCTGCCCCAAGGTCTGGCACTGTTCATCAGCGACGACGGCCTGGGTTTCTCTCCTGCCGCCAATCCGGCGCAGGAAGGCCAATGCGGAATGGCCGGAATGCTGGAAAGGAGTGTTCAGCTCGGTGGGACGCTAACTGTCACCAGCGAACCCGGCAAGGGCACTCGGATTGAAGCACTCTTCCCCTGGGCCCCGCGCGCCCTCGAACGGGCCAGCCCCCATAAGGTTCTACATTGACCTGTAACTTACTTCTGGTGGATGACCACTCGCTGATCAGGGCCGGTGTGCGTGCATTGGTCCTGGACATTCCGGGCTATGCGGTAATCGGTGAAGCCAGCGATGGCGCACAGTTACTCGAGATGGTCGAGAAACTGCGTCCGGATATTATCCTGCTGGATATCTCGATGAAAAACACCGGTGGCCTGGAGGCTCTGCAACGGCTCAAGGCCGTACGCCCGCAGAGCAAGGTGCTGATTCTGTCCATGCACACCGACCCGGCGTTGATCATGCAGGCGCTGGAGTCAGGTGCTCACGGCTATCTGCTCAAGGACACCACCGCCACCGAGCTCGAACATGCGCTGCAGGCCTTGCGCAGCAACGAGCGCTACCTGAGCCCGGCCATCGCTCACACGGTGATCAATCAGGCCCTGGTCCGCTCCCGGGAAAGCCCGCCGCCACAGACGCCAACCCACAATCTGACGGCCCGCCAGCTGGAAATCCTGCGCCTGATCGTCCGCGGGAAATCCACCCGGGAAATCGCCAACGGCCTGGGTTTGAGCATCAAGACGGTCGAAACCCATCGTTCGCAGATCATGAAGCGCTTGCAGATCTACGACGTTGCCGGTCTGGTGCTGTTTGCCGTGCGCGAACAGATCATCAGCCTCGATGACTAGGGGCCGATGAATCCTCCCCCCCAAGCAATGGCGAATCCGCCGCAAGATGGACCCGCAATGCTCTCGGGCGCGCCGAAAAACGCAGGTTGTCGCCCTCCATGGGTTCGCCATCGAGGTTGATGTACAGCCCTTCCGAGACCTTGATTTCAACCCACGGCAAGCGCGCCCGGACAAACATGTTGTCGATACCCAGGCCGCCGGACAGCAGGTCCCTCAAGGTGCCAACCAGCTCCTGCGGCGCTGGCAGAATACTGATATCGAGCAAACCGTCATCGACCAGTGCCTGCGGACACAACAGTTGCCCGCCGCCGGCCTGCCGACCATTGCCGATTCCCAGCGCCAGCAGATCACCTTGCCAATGGAAATCCGGTCCGTGCAACTCTCCGTAGGCTGAATGCAATTCACTGAAGCGCGTTAGCCCGGTGAACAGATAGGCCGCCCCGCCGAGAATTTTCTTCAGGTCTTCAGAAGTGTTGGCCGTGACCTGGCTGCCGAAGCCTCCTGTCGCCATGTTCAGAAATATCTGACCTCCGACCTCACCCAGGTCGATTGCCCGGGCTGGCACATCGAGCATTCGCAATGCTTCCTGGGGGTCCAGCGAAACACCGGCTGCGCGGGCAAAATCGTTGGCCGTGCCCAAGGGCAACAACACCAGACTGGTATCGCCGGCGTTCAAGGTCATCGCCTCGGCAATATCGCGCAAGGTGCCATCGCCGCCACCGGCAATCAGTTGTGTGTAACCCGCGGCGACTGCCTCATCGACCAGACGCCGCGCATCGCCCGCCTCCCACGTCAGCCGCACCGCCAGTTGCCAGCCTTCCGCCCGCTTGGCTTCCACGGCTTCGCGAACCTGTTCGTTGAGTGCTTGCTTGCCATGCAGAATCAATAGCGCCTTGCGCTCACTCATCTTTCATCACTCCACTGATTGGAAGGGCCTTGCAGGATGTTGACCTGCGGCAATCGAAAAAAAGCCCGGAAAGATCGATTTATTTCGAAACCGCCACGTTGCATCGACCCCGCTCGGCAGGCAATGGCCGGCGACTCAGCGCTGTTGCCAAGGTAAACGTGCAAGCTATATAGAGAAATTTCCTGCAAGTGGTTGGGAATCAGACCAATTGACCAACAGGAGCAAATATTGGAACGTTCCGGTGTAGCGTTCAACAGGCCTGCGACGCCTCACACAAGGAAGTGAATTGACATGAACCATAAAAAGTTCTTCAAGGGCTCGAATCAGTTGCGTGCAAATCTCCCACTGACCCAGGTCGAACAGCACCGTATGGAACTCGATAAAACACCCGCTAACGGCAGATCCATCAAGGCCAGGCTCGTCTGCTCGGCAGCAGCGATACTGGTGTTGATTGCTCTCCTGACCTGGATTTCCAACAGCCGCTTTGGTCAGCTTCTGCAGGTGTTGCTCCATTAAGGTATTGCGAGCCATTGCGCCCGGTCCTTCAGACCGGACGCAATGCCGACGGCTTACCCCAGCACTTCACTCAACGGAATGAAGTTCACCCAATCACCCTCGACCAGCGTGCGATTCTCCAGCACTTCGACCAGCCCTTCGGCCCAGGCAGCGCTGCGCAGTACCCCGGAGCTCTGGTTTCGATAGATGATTGCCCGACCTTGCTCCAGCCGCCCTCGAAGGTACTCTCGACGGCTACCAGGTTTGGGCCAGGCAAACCCTGCCGGCACTTGAAAGCGCAATGGCTCGACCTTCTCCACTCCCTGGCGGCGCAACAGATAAGGCCGGGCCAGCAAGGCAAAGGTCACCAGGCTCGATGCAGGATTGCCCGGCAAGCCAATGACCGGAACTCCGCGAAAATGCCCACACGTCAGCGGCTTGCCCGGCTTGATCGCGAGTTTCCACAGCGCCAGTTCACCGTCTTCACGCAAAGCGATGCCGAGAAAATCCGCGTCTCCCACCGAGACCCCGCCAGTGGAAAGGATCAGGTCAACGTCCCCCAGCTCAGCGAGTCGGTTGCGGGTAGTCGGCAAATCATCGGGCAGGATCCCGGCATCGATCACTTCACAACCCAGACGCTGTAACCAGCTGCACAGCACCACTCGATTACTGTTGTAGATCTGCCCCGGCCCGAGCGGTTGTCCTGGCTCGATCAATTCGTCGCCCGTGGACAGCACCGCAACCCGCACCCGACGGATCACTGCCAGTGTCGCGCAGCCCAGGGAGGCGGCCAGACCTTGCTCGATAGGCCCCAAACGAGTACCCGCCGACAAAACCACTTCACCGACGGTGGTTTCCTGGCCTTGTGGGCGAATATTCTGTCCCGCATGCAACGTCTCGCGCAAGCGTACCCGCCCATCGGCCAGCACTTCGACATTTTCCTGCATCTCGACGCAGTCGGCGCCCTCCGGCACTGGAGCGCCGGTGAAGATTCTCGCGCAGGTGCCAGGTGCCAAAGGCTCGGGGGCCTGGCCGGCAAATATTCGTTGGCTGACCGTGAGCGCTTCACCGCTGTAATCGGCAAGCCGCAGGGCATAGCCGTCCATAGCACTGTTAGGCCAGGGCGGAAGATCCAGGGTCGAGATCAAATCGTCAGCCAGAACCCGGCCTTGCAGGGCTGCCAATGGCAGTTGCTCGCACTCGCGAATCGGCGAAGCTTGCGCCATCGCCAGCAAGCGGGCCAACGCGACTTCGACTGGCATCAGGGCGCCGGTCTTGCCCGGCTTACCCACGGGGTTCACAGGCTGCAGCCTGCTTCAGATGAGGGACAAAGTTGCAGGGCCGATGCCGCGAATCCAGTTGCTCGGCGAGGATCCCGTCCCACCCGGTGCGAACCGCATTGGTCGAACCTGGCAGGCAGCACACCAGCGTGCCATTGGCCAATCCGGCCAAGGCGCGGGACTGCACGGTCGAAGTGCCGATGTCCGCGACCGAAATCTGCCGGAACAGCTCGCCGAAACCATCGACCTGTTTATCGAGCAGGCAGTTGACGGCTTCCGGGGTGCTATCGCGCCCGGTGAACCCGGTACCGCCGGTGATCAGCACCACCTGCACCTGGTCTTCGGCAATCCAGGTCGCGACTTGCGCACGGATTTTGTAGAGATCATCTTTAAGCAGGACCCGCGCCGCCAGGTTATGCCCGGCAGCGCTCAGTCGGTCGACGAAGAGCTGTCCGGAGGTATCGGTTTCCAGGGTACGGGTGTCGCTGACAGTCAACACCGCGATATTCAACGGTGCAAAAGGTACATCAGCCTTGGCTTTCATAGGCTCGATCCAGTTGTAGGAGAAACAGCCCGGTGTTATATCACAGCGCCCCATTTCGCCGCCCCTGTGGAGACGCGCCATGAACTCGAACACTCACCTGCCACCCTGCTCCATTCTGCTCCTGGCTGGAGGGCGCGGCCAACGCATGGGTGGCCAGGACAAGGGGCTGCTGGAGTGGCGAGGCCAGCCGTTGATTGCTCACCTGCAGCACAAGACCCGTGAATTGAGTGACGATCTGATCATCTCCTGCAATCGCAACCAGGAGAAATATGCACCCTTTGCCGACCAACTGGTCCAGGACGACATCGACGACTTCCCCGGCCCACTGGCCGGCATTCGCGCCGGTCTGGCGGTAGCTCGCCATGAATGGCTGCTGGTACTGCCGTGCGATGTGCCGCAAATCGATGCCAACCTGCTCGATGCCATGCGCGAAACCGCCAGCCAACATCCCGAAAAGCCGCTGATGCTGCGCCACGGGGAGCACTGGGAACCGCTGTTATGCATCATCCCGACAGCGCTTGCGGGTGATTTCGAACGTGCTTGGGAGGAAGGTGAACGCAGCCCCGGCAGACTCATGCGCAGACTGGGGGCCGTGGCCTTGCAATGCCCCGAAAATGATCAGCGACTGGCCAATCTGAACACCCCTGAACTCTTGCGCCAGTACAATGCTGAATCAGAATGACACTAGCCAAGGAACTTGCGCACGCTGTATACGTCTCAAGATCATTAATCAAAAATAATCATTTTAGGAGACACATCATGACTCAACGGACCCTTTCCACTCTTATGCTTGCACTGGGCCTCGCGGCGCTCGCCGGTTGCTCGTCGCCGGCTGTGATTACCTTGAATGACGGTCGCGAAATCCAGGCTGTCGACAGCCCTCGATATGATTCAAAATCGGGCTTCTATGAATTCGAACAGCTGGATGGCAAACAGACCCGCGTCAATAAAGATCAGGTTCGTACCGTCAAGGAGTTGTAAGCCCGACGGCTATACCGTGCGCCAGATAAAACCTGCCTTGTGCGGGTTTTATCGTTTATTGCCTGGCAACGGCCATTGCCAGAATCACCATTGCAAAGTGATTTCGCTTTCGAAATGGCGCTCCAGCCCACTCAGCGGGTCGATAAACCGCAAGCCTTGCGCCAGCAGCTTCAGCGGGTTGGCATAGTCATCCTCCGCATCCTTGAGGACCCGGGGATAGAACGGGTCATTGCAAATACCCGCCCCCAACGCGCTCATATGCACCCGCAACTGGTGCTTCTTGCCGGTCACGGGAGACAACGCGTAGCGCCAGAGCTCGCCGTTTTTCTCGCTGATTGCGACCGCCGTTTCGGTGTTGCTCGGCCCCGGTCCCTCCTGCATGCGGAAGAAAGGTTCGCCATCAACCAGTCGGCTTTTGTGAATCAGCGGAAATGACAACTCAGGCAAAGCCCGGGCGATAGCTTCGTAACGCTTCTCGATTTTTCGTGTGGGGAATAACGACTGATAAGCCGAACGGCTCTCGGGGTTGGCCGAGAACAACACCAGCCCCGCGGTATGCCGGTCGATGCGATGCAATGGCACCAGATGCGGGTTATCCAGGCGCCGGATCAGCCGTCGCAACAAGGTCTGTTCGACGTACTCACCCGCCGGAGTGACCGGGAGAAAATGCGGTTTATCGGCCACCACCAGGTGTTCATCGGCATAGAGAATCGACTCCAGTACCGGGATCGGCTTTTCGTCAGGTACCTCACGAAAATAATGAATCCGCAGGCCTTCCTTGTATGGCAGGCCAACGTTGATCGCCACACCCTGGCCATCCAGCACGCGCCCACGAGCGATCCGGTCCAGCCATTGTTCGCGGCTGATGGCGCTGAAGTGTTCGCACAGGCAATCGAGCACCGTCGGCCATGAGCCCGCAGGCAGGTACAAAGTGCTGGCTTGATGCTGTGCAGCGCTAAAAGATGACGTAGACATACAGGGCTCTGGCCATTAATGCAGGCCGGCATTATCCAGCATGGGCGCAAGCGAACCTAGGAGAGATTCCATCACCGGTATCAGGCGTGGATCATTTCAGGTCGCGCTGCGGCTTCGGTAAACTCCTTGAGCCAGCGCAGCACATCGACCGCCTCCCAGCGACCAGGATCATAAAGCGCATACAACAAGCCCTGGTAACCCACGACGTCCAGTTGCTTATGGTATCCGGCACGCTGGAACAAGGCTTCGATTTCAGCGAAGCAGGTATTGAAATGCAGCTTGTTGAAAGGCGTCTTGCCTTCAGTGACCAGACCATCCAGGCGCAGTTCAAGCACCGCCTCGCGCACGACCTCAGCGGACATCCGGTTTACGCTACTCTTCAATTGTTCGACATTGACCATGGTAGATCCCTCTGTTTTCTTGATTCGCCAGGTGAGAGACATGGCAGAACACTTCGACTACTGTACATGCATACAGTAACCGAATAATACATCTCTCGCCAACGCGATTACAGAAGGATCGACAAGTGGGAGGTGGCCGTCGTTAATGCAGATTATGGTTCAACGTAAAAATGCTACCACCTGCTCGGCATCGAACGGCCAATCCAGTTCGGCACCGGTATCAACACGTCGCAGGACCGGGATACGCAACTCGTAGCGTTCAAAGAAGGCTTCGTTTTCGGCAATATCCACCAGTTCCACCAGCAAACCGCCCTCCACCAACGGCATCACTTCAGCTTCGGCGAGTTCACAGAGATGGCAACCAAGGGTGCCGAACAGCTGGCATTCAGGGGGCATGACAAACAGACCGACAAGGAATAGGCGTTCATTCTAGGCCGGACGGGAAAACTCGTCGAGTCAAGGGATGGATCCACCCAGGCAGTGTCAGACAGTGTCAGACAGTGTCACAAAAGAATGACGCACATCATTCTCCCCCAACGTCAATTGCACCATGCTCGCGGCTTTTTTTGCCTCTACGCTCTGTTACGCATGACCCCTGACCGGAGACTTCTGTGTTTGCGAATCTGTTGATCATCCTCGCTTCATCACTGGTGGTGATTGCGCTGTTCCGGCGCCTGCAACTACCGCCGGTGCTGGGCTATCTGTGCGTCGGCCTGTTGGTGGGGCCTACAGCGTTCGACTGGGTGAATGACAGCGAAGACCTGCCGGATCTGGCCGAACTGGGCGTGGTTTTCCTGCTGTTTTCCCTGGGACTGGAGTTCTCCCTGTCGAAAATGCTCGCGTTGCGTTCCGTGGTTTTCGGCCTGGGCAGCCTGCAGGTCCTGATTTCAGGGGTATTGCTGGGTGGAGTGTTATGGCTGTGTGGCGTGTCGATCACCTCGGCCATATTGCTCGGTGCCGGCCTGGCGCTGTCCTCGACAGCCATCGTCAGTAAAGAATTGACCAGCCTCGGTGAAATATTCAGCAGCCACGGTCAGAACGCGATCGGCGTGCTGTTGTTCCAGGATGTGGTCGCGGTGCTCTTGCTGACCCTGATCCCGGTGTTTGCCGGCAATAGTGATCAGGCCTGGTACTGGGCACTGCCGATCACCCTGGGCAAGACCGTCATCCTGTTTGCGGGCCTGCTGTTGGCCAGCCGCTGGCTACTGCCGCGTTTGTTCCATGAGGTCGCCGCTTCCCACTCCGCCGAATTGTTCGTGCTGCTGGCCCTGGTCATTGTCCTGCTGACCGCCTGGCTGACTCACCTGCTGGGACTCTCCCCCGCCCTCGGTGCCTTTCTGGCCGGCATGTTGCTGGGGGAAAGCCATTACCGGCATCAGATCGAAGCCGACATCCGGCCGTTCCGCGACATCTTGCTTGGGCTGTTCTTCGTCAGTATCGGCATGTTGATCGACCTGCAGCTGTTCGTCAGCCATGCGCTACTCATCCTCGGTTTGACCCTGGGGCTGTTGCTGATCAAGGGCATGGTAGTGGCGGCGCTGGTCAAGTGGCGCGGCAACGACGCTGAAACCGCCTGGCGCAGCGGCCTGGCGCTGGCTCAGGGTGGCGAGTTCTGCTTTGCGCTGATGGCGCAGATGCAACAAAGCAAACTGATGCCCGGCGACATCAGTGGCCTGCTGCTGGCGGCGACGTTCTGTTCGATGCTGCTCACGCCCCTGCTGTTGCGCGCCGCCCCCCGGATTGCCGCGCGCGTGCATCGCAAACCCAACGAAGAGACGAAACTGGAGCAGATCAGCGAGCTCAATGCCGAACTGAACGGGCATGTGGTGATTTGCGGTTACGGTCGGGTTGGCCAGTCCATCGGGCGCTTCCTGCGCCGCGAACAACAGCACTTCATCGCGCTCGATGACGACCCGGTACGGATTCAGGAAGCCGCGGCCGGCGAAAGCTGCGTGCACTATGGCGATTCACGCCGGGGCGAGCTGCTCGCCGCTGTAGGGCTTGGACGTGCCCGATTGCTGGTGATTGCCGTGGACAAGAGCGAGATTGCGATGATCGTGCTCAAGGAGGCACGCCGCATCAACAGCGAGGTACCGATTCTGGTGCGGACCCGCGATGACAGCCAACTGGCCGAATTGAAAGCCGCCGGTGCCAGCGAAGTAGTCCCGGAACTGCTCGAGTCGAGCCTGATGCTTGCCTCCCATGCGCTGATCATGCTCGGCCTGCCCAAAACACAGGTTCAGGCCAAGGTCGATGAAGTGCGGCACAACCGCTATCGACTGCTACATGGCTTTTATCATGGCGCGCAGAGCAACCTGCTGGACAACCGTGGCCAGCCGAAGGTGCTGATGCATGCGGTCAATCTCGGCGCCAATGCCCATGCCTGTGGGCTGTCATTGAGCGAACTGGACCTGGAGCCCCTGGGCGTGGACGTTCAGGCCGTGCAGCGCGATGGCAACGACCTGACGGTGGAGGGAACCACCCATTTACAGGCCGGTGACAAGGTGCTGATGTCCGGAACCCTATCCGCCATCGAGGCCTGCGAAGCGCGGCTGCTGGGCGGGGCGTAGAGCTGGCGAAGGTTCGGGCCTGCGTTCGGACGATCTTCTCGGCGAAACCATACGGTGATCGGCCGGACACAAAGATCAAAAGATCGCAGCCTGCGGCAGCTCCTACAGAGGGATCGGCGAACCGACGGGCACACACCTTCAATCCTGGCTCACCGAACCGATCTTGTGTATTGATAGATCCGCGCCGTAATACTCCTCTTCCTGGCTCAACCGCAGCCCATGGAAATACTTGATGGCGCCATAAACCAGCAGCCCACCAGTAAAGGCGATCACCACCCCCAATGCGGTTCCGATCAACTGGCTGATCAGACTGACCCCACCCAGGCCACCCAACGCGCTCTGGCCGAAAATACCGCAGGCAATTCCACCCCAGACGCCACAAAGCCCATGCAATGGCCAGACACCCAGCACATCATCGATCTTCCACTTGCCTTGCGCCGCGGTGAAGCACCAGACGAACAATGCCCCGGCGATGACGCCTGTTACCAGCGCCCCGACCGGGTGCATCAGGTCGGAACCCGCGCAAATCGCTACCAACCCGGCCAATGGCCCGTTATGCAAGAAGCCGGGGTCATTGCGCCCGACGATCAACGCCGCCACGGTGCCACCGACCATCGCCATCAATGAGTTGATCGCCACCAACCCGCTGACTCCTTGCAGGGCTTGTGCGCTCATGACGTTAAAGCCGAACCAGCCGACAATCAGGATCCACGAACCCAAGGCCAGAAACGGAATGCTCGACGGCGCAAAGGCGACCAACCGTCCCTCGCGGTATCGGCCCTGCCGTGGCCCGAGCAACAATACGGCGGCAAGCGCCAGCCAGCCACCCATGGCATGCACCACCACTGATCCTGCAAAATCGTGAAAGGTCGCGCCAAAGCGTGCGAGCAACCAGGCTTGCAGACCGAAATTGCCGTTCCACACCATGCCTTCGAAGAACGGATAAATGAAGGCCACGATCAGCGCCGTTGCACAGAGTTGGGGGGCGAATCGGGCGCGCTCGGCGATACCGCCAGAGATGATCGCCGGAATGGCTGCAGCGAAGGTCAGCAAGAAGAAAAACTTCACCAGCCCATAGCCGTGATCCGCGCTGATCACCGCCGCGGGTTGCATAAAGCTGACGCCGTAGGAAATCCAATAGCCTATAAAGAAATAGGCCAGGGTCGAAATGGCGAAATCGCTGAGGATCTTCGACAACGCGTTGACCTGGTTTTTTTGCCTGACCGTACCCACTTCAAGAAAGGCGAAACCAGCGTGCATGGCCAGCACCATGACCGCGCCCATCAGAATGAACAGCGTATTGGAGCTGTGGACCAGACTGTCCACAGCGCTTTGCAGATTTTCCATGGAGTTGGCAGACCTGAATGCAGGAAAAAGCACCAAAGCAGTTCGGCGGTTCCTTTTATGCACCAAATTGGCACCGACCACAGTCTAGGCTGTGGCATGGGTGAACCGCTTTGGCGCAGGAATCACGAACAGGCAAATCGCCGCTAGGGGTTTTTCGCGGGTTTTAGTTTTTTAGGTTATGGTTTTCATGGGCTCGCGCCACATTGACGCCCAGCCGCGGCGCAAAATCGCTTCCCTGCGCACCACGACAAAGCAAAAGCTGTACCAGTCAATTGCACTGAACCTTCCAGCAAGCCTCATACTCGAAATACTCAGAAGCCACCTACGGAGATAACCATGGCCAGCAAAACAGCAAAGACTGCTCAAGAAGTACTGATGGCGGATTTTCAAACCCTGGTCAATGACACGGAAAGGTTGCTGGAACACACCGCGACATTGGCCGGCGACCAAGCCGATGAACTGCGTTCGCAGATTCACGACAGCCTGCTGCGTGCCCGCCAAACCCTGCAACTGACCGAAGACTCCCTGCGCGAGCGCGGCAAAGCGGCAGTCACCGCCACTGAAGACTATGTCCAGGCCAATCCATGGCAATCGGTAGGCATTGCTGCTGGCGTAGGCTTTCTGATCGGCCTGCTGGCGACGCGGCGCTAATATGGCTATCGGTGAATCCGGCTCGTCCGAGACGGGCCCAAGCTCCTCACCGCGGCGACTGGGTGCGGCTTTCTTGGGGTTGTTGCACAGTCATGTCGAATTGTTCGGCATCGAGTTGCAAGAGCAAAAAGCCCGGACAGTGAGCCTGTTGTTGTTCGCCGGCCTGGCCCTGGTGTTTGCCTTGCTGCTGCTGATCGGGCTCTCGGCACTGGTGCTGATTCTGGTCTGGGACAGCTATCGCCTGGCCGGGATCATTGGCCTGTGTGGTTTCTATACGCTCGCCGCGCTGTTTTGCGCGATGCGCTTGAAAGCAGCGATCTTCGACGAGTCATCGCCGTTCCATTCGACCCTTGAAGAATTGGCCAACGACCGGGAGCGTCTCCTGCCATGAACCCTGAGCTACCACCCAACAGTTCCCGACGCGAAATGCGCAAGGTGTTGATCCGGTTGCGCATGGAAATGCACCGCCAGGAAATCCGCCATGAGTCGCGCAACCTGCTGCAACCGTTGCAACGCGTACGCGGCATGACCCAAGGCTGGCAGGAGGGCTTCGGTATCAAGCACGCGCCGCTCTGGGGCGTCGCCGCGGTGACCTTACTGGGTTTTTTGAGCGGTAAGGGAGCCCGAAGCGGAGGCGTCGGCAGCGTATCCCGTCTGGCGAGACTCGGCGCCAGCCTGGTGCCGCTGATCAAACTGGTGATGCAAGGTTCTCCCCGCAAGGACTAGTCCTGTCGGAATCCGGCTACATTGCAAAACCCCTGGGTCGGACCTCCTTTTCGAGGGGGTTCGATCCTGCCTGTCCATCCGGCAGCAGACCTTTCAACAAGAACTGACCATTTTGACGCCGCGGGGCTCTGGTTCCCCTTGCAGCGCGACGCGCGAACCGGGAAGCTAGCTCATCAGTCACTTGACGGAGAGTACCAGCCTTGGATTGGCAAACCCTGCTTACCCGCGAACGACTCGGAAAGCCGCTGCACAGCCCGGAAGAGCTCGGTCGCAGCCCTTTCCATAAAGACCACGACCGCATCATTTTCTCCGGTGCCTTCCGCCGTCTGGGGCGCAAGACTCAGGTGCACCCGGTTTCCAGCAATGACCATATCCATACACGCCTGACCCACTCGCTGGAAGTCAGCTGCGTCGGCCGCTCGCTGGGTATGCGCGTCGGCGAAACCATCCGCAGCGCCCTGCCCGACTGGTGCGACCCCAGCGACCTGGGCATGGTGGTGCAATCCGCCTGCCTGGCTCACGACATCGGCAACCCCCCATTCGGGCATTCTGGCGAAGACGCAATCCGCCACTGGTTCCAGCAAGCCGCAGGCCGCGGCTGGCTTGATGCCATGAGCGACGTCGAGCGCAATGATTTCCTCAATTTCGAAGGCAACGCCCAAGGTTTCCGGGTGCTTACCCAGCTCGAATACCATCAGTTCGACGGCGGTACGCGGCTGACTTACGCGACGCTCGGCACCTACCTGAAATACCCCTGGACCGCACGCCACGCCGACTCGCTGGGTTACAAGAAACACAAGTTCGGCTGCTATCAGAGTGAACTGCCGCTACTGGAGCAGATCGCCCTTAAACTCGGACTGCCGCAACTGGAGGAACAACGCTGGGCGCGTCATCCACTGGTTTATCTGATGGAGGCTGCCGATGACATCTGCTACGCCCTGATCGACCTTGAGGACGGTCTGGAGATGGACCTGCTGGAATACGCCGAAGTCGAGTCCCTGCTGCTGGGACTGGTGGGTGACGACCTGCCGGAAACCTATCGCCAGCTCGGCCCGCAGGACTCGCGACGGCGCAAGCTGGCGATCCTGCGCGGCAAAGCCATCGAGCACCTGACCAACGCCGCCGCACGGGCATTCGTCGAGCAACAGGATGCGCTGTTGGCCGGTACCCTTCCTGGCGACCTGGTCGAGCATATGCACGGTCCGGCCAAGCGTTGCGTATTGAATGCCAAAGACATGGCCCGCAAGAAAATCTTCCAGGACAAGCGCAAGACTTTGCATGAAATCGGCGCCTACACCACGCTGGAGATCCTGCTGAACGCTTTCTGCGGTGCCGCCCTTGAACAGCACGGCGGGCGCACCCCGTCGTTCAAGAACCGGCGCATCCTTGACCTGCTGGGTAACAATGCACCTGACCCAAGCTGGCCCCTGCACACGTCCTTCCTGCGGATGATCGACTTCATTGCAGGCATGACCGACAGTTACGCCAGCGAGATGGCACGGGAGATGACCGGACGCTCCAGCCCGCAGTAAAAACTTTCGGTCAGCCGCGCGGCAACTCCCGCTGCGGCTGATCGGAAAACCAGTGACGGTAAACACTTCTGCAACTATGAAAAACTTATAGTGGATCCAACCCCTCTCATCATCTATTGAGCCGAAACAAGCAATTCCACAGAACACTCAATAATTATCGAAAACAAGTCTTCCAGCGAATAATCAAGAAACACCCCATATTGCGAGTAGGAATATTTACTAATACCGAATGAAAAATACCTCTAACAAAATCAACCACACTTACATATGGTTTCAAACTTACCACACACCTTATTAAACCTAGTCCATTCGTAATCCTTCGCCTTTTTTGATGTAGGACTTATCCTATATTGCACCTACGGGCCAGTCAGTTCATGCGTGCGCGCCCCCATCTGAGCTAAGGTGCCCGCTTTATTTGCGCTCGTATGGGATGTGATTATGAACTCAGTTTTTATTGTCGACGACCACCCCGTTATCCGCCTGGCAGTTCGTATGTTGTTAGAGCACGAAAATTATAAAGTCGTCGGTGAAACTGATAATGGGGTTGATGCCATGCAAATGGTCCGCGAATGTATGCCGGACCTGATCATTCTCGATATCAGTATCCCCAAGCTTGATGGACTGGAAGTTCTGTCTCGCTTCAATGCCATGAGCCCTCCCCCGAAGACGCTGGTACTGACGGCACAGTCGCCGACGCTGTTCGCGATTCGTTCCATGCAATCGGGCGCCTCCGGTTATGTCTGCAAGCAAGAGGACTTGAGCGAACTGATGAGTGCCATCAAGGCTGTTCTATCCGGCTACAACTACTTTCCGAGTCAGGCATTGAATCCTGTTCGCGGCTGTGATCCTGCCTCTCTCGAACTGGACCTGTTCAAGTCCGTCAATGATCGAGAACTCATGGTACTGCAACTGTTTGCGCAAGGCCGTACCAACAAGGAAATCGCCAAGGGCATGTTTCTCAGCAACAAGACTGTCAGCACTTACAAGAAAAGACTTATGCAAAAACTCAAAGCCAAATCCTTGGTAGAACTTATCGAGATGGCAAAACGTAACGCGCTAGTGTGAGAAACAGGATGCTCAGGGGTTTAAAGGACTGTCTGATAACATTGAGCGCAGGTTTATGCCTGAGCACCTCCGCGTCCGCGGTACAACCCGGACCCGAAAACTACACACTGCTGAGTCGATCAAGCACTGGCCACATGGAAGTCCAACTGGACAAAACACAACAGCAATGGGTTCACAACAAGCGCGAATTGATCCTCGGCACTTCCGCTGCGGACTACCCACCCTTCGATTTGACCATCAGTGGTCATGACTATGAAGGCCTCACCGCCGATTACGCCGGCATCCTCGGCAAGACCCTGTCCCTGCCCGTCAGGGTGCTACGTTTCGCCTCAAGGGAGGCGGCCATTGAGGCGCTCGACAGGGGTGAGTTAGACCTGCTCGGTACCGCCAACGGCTTTGAAGCGGGTAACCCGAACCTGTTGCTTTCAACGCCCTATGCCGTGGACCAGCCGGTGCTGGTGACTCGCGAAAGAGAAAGCCGTTCGCTGACCGATGGGCTCGCCGATATGCGCCTGAGCATGGTGTATCACTACCTGCCGCAAGAGGAGGTCAAGGCGCTCTACCCAAAGGCCATCATTACCGCCTACCCTTCGTACCAGAACGCAATCAACGCCGTGGCCTTTGATCAGGCAGATGTCTTTCTCGGCGACACCATCTCGACTCACTACATGATCAACAAGGGTTATCTGAAAAACATCCAGATGGCCAATTTTGGTAAACATGAGGCTCAAGGTTTCAGTTTTGCGGTACGCAAAGACAATCAGGTCCTGCTCGATATCATCAACGGCACACTCAAGGCCGTTCCAACCGGTGAACGCGAGAGTATCGCCAAACGCTGGAGCGCCGGCAGCGACATACTTCTCACTGATCAGAAGTTGCAACTGACATCACGCGAAGAGCGCTGGCTGAAGCAACATCCGACTGTCCGGGTGATAGTGAACGAGACCTACGCGCCCCTCACTTTTTTTGACGCCGAGAATAACTTCCGTGGCATCACCGCGGATCTGCTTGAACTGATCAGGCTTCGCACCGGCTTGCGTTTTGTGGTTCAACGCAGCCGAGGCGTCAACGAAATGATCAAGCAGATCGAAGAAAACCAGGCGGACATCATTGCCGCCATCCTGCCCAGCAATGAGCGGGAGGGAAAACTCAGCTTCAGTCGCCCTTACCTGCAGAATTCATATGTGCTGCTGACTCAAAAGGGTGCGACCCAGCCGGGCAGCCTTGAACAACTTCAAGGCAAACGTCTGGCGGTCACCCAAGGCAGTCCGGTAGTGAATTTTCTGCGCGATGAATTCCCGCTCATCAGTCTGGTGGAAACCAGCGACACCTTCAGCGCGGCAAAGTTACTCGCCCAAGGCCAGGTCGAAGGTGCCGTGAATTCACTGGTGATCGCCAACTATTTCATCTCCACGCAGCTGTTCCGGGACACACTCCAGATCAGCGCCACCATCGGTACCCAGCAAGCCGCTTTTTCACTGGCCACGGCGCGCAGTGCAACGGAACTGAGTTCGATCATCGACAAGGCGCTGCTGAGTATCGCGCCGGACGAATTGGGCATCATCAACAGTCGCTGGCGTGGTTATAGCACGGCACCGGACAGCTACTGGCGCGATTATCAGCGGCTGATTTACCAGATCGTCATCGGTGCCGGTCTGCTATTGCTGATTTCCCTGGCCTGGAATGCTTATATGCGCAGGCAGATCAACCAGCGGAAAATGGCCGAACGGGCACTCAATGACCAGCTTGAGTTCATGCGAGCGCTGGTCAACGGAACGCCGCACCCGATTTACGTTCGAG
Organism: Pseudomonas fluorescens; assembly: GCF_902497875.1. Lineage (GTDB taxonomy): Bacteria > Pseudomonadota > Gammaproteobacteria > Pseudomonadales > Pseudomonadaceae > Aquipseudomonas > Aquipseudomonas fluorescens_BR. The sequence goes on along the minus strand of NZ_CABVHY010000022.1, from coordinate 48,851 downwards.
ATCGGGATGGATGTCTTCAGAGCTGCAACGACAGCTATCTGCAAGCCTTCGGTGCCAGGCGTGAAGACGTCATCGGCAAGAACGTCATGCAGGGAGTGTTGAGCAATGAGGTTGAAGCCCGCCAGTACCAGGCCGATTATCAACGCGTGGTAGCCGAAGGCATTCCATTGCTGGTCGATCGCCCACTGCATATCGGCGAGCGAAAGCTGACGATCTACCATTGGGTTCTGCCCTACCGCGATTCGACGGGAGAGGTCCGGGGCATCATTGGTGGCTGGATCGACATCAGCGAACGCCGCCAGCTATTCGATGAGCTGCGATCGGCCAAGGAACAGGCCGATGATGCGAACCGCGCTAAAAGCACCTTCCTGGCAACCATGAGCCATGAGATTCGTACGCCGATGAATGCGGTGATCGGCATGCTCGAATTGACCTTGAAACGCGCGGATCAGGGTCACCTTGATCGTCCGGCCATTGAAGTGGCGTACAACTCGGCCAAGGATCTACTGGAGCTGATCGGCGATATTCTCGATATCGCTCGCATCGAGTCAGGCCGCCTGAGCCTTGCCCCCGAGCGAGTCAACCTGCACGAGATCGTCGAGTCGGTCATACGCGTGTTCGACGGGCTGGCGCGACAAAAAAACCTCAGCCTGCTGCTGGAGTTCGATTCGAAGCACCAGCAAAGCAATGTATTGATCGACCCTCTGCGCTTCAAACAGATCCTGACCAATCTGGTCAGCAACGCGATCAAATTCACCGAACACGGCCATGTCAGGGTCAGGGTCCAGCTGACACCCGGCGAACAACCGCAACAGGTTCAAATGCAACTGCAGGTTCAGGACACGGGAATAGGTATCAGTGACGAAGACCAGCAACGACTGTTCGAACCCTTTGCCCAGGCGGAGAGTCCCGGCCATCTGGCCGGGACTGGAGCAGGTCTGGGCCTGGTCATTAGCCGCAGTCTGTGCGAGATGATGGGAGGATTGTTGAGCCTGACCAGCCAGATCGGGGCCGGCACTCAAGTTCATGTCTCCTTGCAGATGACCAGCCTCCCTCCCGAAATGACTATGGATGAGGCCAAGCCGGAGCTTCCCGACACAAGCGCGATATTGAACGTTCTGGTAGTCGACGACCACCCGGCCAATCGCCTGCTCATGTGCCAGCAACTTGGATTCCTCGGGCATCACCCTACCGCGGCTCACCAAGGCGCCGAGGGCTTGCAGATCTGGGAAGATGGACATTTCGACCTGGTGATCGCGGACTGCAACATGCCGGTCATGAATGGCTATGAACTCACCCGCGCCATCCGCCAGAGTGAACAACAGCATCAGTCACCCCCCTGCACCATTCTGGGATTCACCGCCAACGCCCAACAAGAGGAAAGGCACCGTTGCAAGCAGGCCGGGATGGATGATTGCCTGTTCAAACCGATCAGCCTGAGCGCATTGAATCAACGCCTGGCAGAGATAAAGCCGTTGTTTCCTGCCAAAAGCACCTTCAATCTTGATGGCTTGCAGCTATTGACCGGCGGTGATCCGCGCCAGGTTCTACGCTTGCTCGGCGAACTCCTGAGCAGCACCCGTCAGGACCTGCAAGCACTGCTCGGGCTACCCCGTGAGGGTGAGCGCCAGGACCTGATCGATAGTGCGCACAAGATCAAGGGGGTCGCCCGAATGGTCCGCGCCTTTACCCTGACCGAGCATTGCGAAGCCCTCGAGCGTTCCTGCACCGAAGGCGCCAGCACCGAGCAAGTCGACGCCTGCCGCAACGCCATTGAACAGGCCATGCTTGAATTGGAGCGAGATCTGCAGCAACAGATCCGGCGGCACACTGGGCAAGTGGAAAAAGCCCCCCGGTACGACCAACAGACCTTGAACAGCCCTCACCGGGGTACCTGATGCAAATCCTCACAGCTTGCGCTCACCGGCCAGGCTGTTTGCGCTCCACACCGGTCGCAACTGCAACTCTGCAATGCAGACTGATCCAGCCTTAACTATGCTGGACGCTGAGCAGTGAGTACGATTTCATGGAGAGCCCTGCAATGCCCAGTCCACTGCGCCCGGATAAACGTCGCTTTCCCCTGCATGTCCATATCAGTGTGATGTTCACCCTTCTGCTGTTGTTTACCGGGGTCGTCCTGGGTCTCTTCAATTACCGGCAAACCACGCAGATCATTCTTTCCAGCAGTCAAAAACTGTTCGACCGGATAGAACAGGATGTGCGACTCGATCTGCAGGCCACCTATGAGCCAATCCGCCATCTGCTCAGCCTGTTGGCCGATTATCCGGACACCCGGGCGCCCGACCTTGAGCACCGACTGGCGCTGCTCAAACCCTTCAGCCAATCGCTCAAGGACAACCCGAAATTGGCATCGCTCTACCTCGGTTACACCGATGGCGACTTCTTCATGGTTCGTCCACTGCGCAACACAGCGCTGAAGGATCATTTCAAGGCTCCGCAGAACGCGGCCTATCAAGTCTGGAGCATCGAGCGCGACGGCAATACCGGGCAAGTCCACTCCCAATCGTTGTTTTTCGATCAGTCACTGGCCCCACTTGGCGGTTACGACTATCCACAAGAAACCTACGATCCACGCACACGCGCCTGGTTTGCCAGTGCGCGCGCAGATGCCGATCAAGTCACCACAGAACCCTATCTGTTTTTCTCGACCCGCAATGTCGGGACCACCCTCGCCCGCCGTAGTGGCGAGAGCGCAGTGATGGGGGCCGACCTGACACTGAGCGAGCTGTCTTCCACGCTGGCCAAGCATGTGGTCACCCCCGACACCCAGATCGCGCTCTTCGATGCCGACGGCAATGCCATTGCCTACCCCGATAGCAGCAAGCTGGTGGTCGACAGCCAGACCGCACGCCTGATCAAGGTCAATGATCTGAACCCGGCTCTGGATGCACTGCTCAAAAGCGATATCAGCAACAACCGCCTCACGGTGGGCAACCGCCAATGGGTCGTTGCCCGCAGCAGCATGCAGGAAGGTGGACCGCGGGGTTTGCAACTGGCACTGCTGGTTCCTGAAGAGGAGCTGCTCGCCGATGCCTATCGAATGCGCTGGCAAGGCGCGTTGATCACCTTGACCACCTTGTTGCTGTGCCTGCCCCTGGGTTGGCTGATCTCGCGAATCCTGGTCAAGCCGCTGCGCGCACTGGTCCAGGAAGCCGACGCGATCCGCAGTTTCGACTTCAATTACCCGGTCACCCGTCGTTCACCGGTGCTGGAAGTCGACCAACTGAGCATCTCGATGGCGCGCATGAAAGACACCCTGGCGAGCTTTTTCGAGATCACCGCCAGCCTTTCTGCGGAAACTCGCTTCGAGCCATTGTTGCAGCGGGTGCTGTTCGAGACCGTGAACATCGGGGAGGCCCAGGCCGGCTTGATCTACCTGCGCGAAGGCGACGGAACTCGCCTTGAGCCCCATGGGCTGATCATCAACGGCACTGCGCAGGATCTGCAGTCGTTCGCTATCCGGGCGCATGACCCAAAAGACCCGCAAAGCCCCAACTGGCTGCAGCATCTGACCAGCAACGCGAATGTCGTCACCACCCTTGGATTCGAGCAGGCAGCAGACCTGCAGAGCGTACTGCTGGCTCTCGAATGCCCAAGCGTTCACCTGATCGGCATTCGCCTGCACAACCGCCACAACGAGACGGTCGGCATACTCACCCTGCTAGTGGCCGATAGCGGCAACCAAGCAGACCTGGAAAAGCTGCGCCCCGACCGGATTGCGTTTATCCAGGCAGTTTCCGGCGCAGCGGCGGTCTGCATCGAAAGCCAACGACTGCAAGCCAGACAAAAACAGCTACTCGACTCATTCATCCAGCTACTGGCCGGCGCGATCGATGCCAAGAGCCCATACACCGGGGGCCATTGCCAGCGGGTACCGGCCTTGACCCTGATGCTCGCTCAAGCGGCAGCGGCCAGCCAGCAACCGGCATTCAGCGCATACCAACCCACCGAAGATGAGTGGGAAACCTTGCATATAGCCGCTTGGTTGCACGATTGCGGCAAAGTCACCACGCCCGAATACGTGGTCGACAAAGCCACCAAACTGGAAACACTCTACGACCGCATTCACGAAATTCGAACCCGCTTCGAAGTGCTCAAGCGCGACGCCTGGATCAACTACTGGCAAGCCCGTGCATTGGGCGCTGACGAACAGCAAATGGCCGAGCTGCGCAACGCCTGCCTGGCCGATCTCGACGACGACTTCGCCTTCATCGCCCGCAGCAACCTCGGCAGCGAAACCATGGCCGAGGCCGACTTGCAACGGCTACGCAGGATCGCTCAACGGACCTGGACCCGTACCCTTGATGATCGCCAGGGGGTTTCCTGGGAAGAGCACAAACGCCAGGAACGCACGCCTGCCCCCACCCTTCCGGTCACTGAACCATTATTGGCCGACAAGCCCGAGCATCTGTTGGAGCGTGCCGAAGCCGAGCTCATCCCGTCCGACAACCCGTGGGGGTTCAAGCTCGATGTGCCGAAGTACAAGTACAACCGCGGCGAACTCTACAACCTGAGCATTACTCGAGGCACATTGACCTTCGAGGAACGTTACATCATCAATCACCACATGGTGCAGACCATCAGGATGCTCAGCCACCTGCCCTTTCCCGGCCACCTTGGCAACGTCACCGAAATCGCCGGCGGTCACCACGAAAAGATGGATGGCAGCGGTTATCCGAAACAGTTGAAACGCGAGGAGATGAGCCTGGCGGCACGGATGATGGCAATTGCCGATATCTTCGAGGCCTTGACGGCGGCGGACCGCCCGTACAAGAAAGCCAAGACCTTGAGTGAAGCACTGGGCATCATGGCCACCATGTGCCGCGATGCCCATATCGATCCCGAGTTGTTCGGGCTGTTCATTCAGGATGAAATCTATCTGCAATACGCCCATAAATTCCTGCAGCCGCAGCAGATCGATGCGGTAGACCCTGACAGCCTGCTCGGCATGGCCGGGCTGAGCGCCTGATCAGCAGTCGCTCAAGCGCAGGAAAATCGCCGCCAACTGCTCGATGCCGGCCTGGTCCTGCTCGGTAAAGCGCGCCAGCCTGGGGCTGTCCAGATCCAGTACGCCAATCAATCGACCGTCTTTGACCAGCGGCACCACCAGTTCACTGTTCGACGCACTGTCACAGGCGATATGCCCGGCGAACGCATGCACATCCTCGACCCGTTGGGTTTGCAAGGTCGCGGCGGCAGCCCCGCATACACCGCGACCGAACGGGATTCGCACGCAGGCGATCTGGCCCTGAAACGGACCAAGAACCAATTGCTCATCGCGATTGAGGTAGAACCCGGCCCAGTTCAGATCATCCAGCTGGTTGAACAAAAAGGCCGAGAACTGCGCGGCGTTGGCAATGAAGTCACGCTCATCGGCCAATAATGATTCAAGCTGGGCGCACAACATTGCATAGCCATCGAGGCCCTCAGCGCTTTTGTGCAAATCGATCATGTTTTTTGCTCCAGCAATTTCAGCCCCACCCAATACCGCGCGAATTGATAGGCGCAACGCCCGTTGCGATTGCCGCGTCCGGTCGCCCAGCGAACCGCGAGGATCTCCAGCTCTTCAGTGCGCTGCCATTGCAGGTCGGCCTTGCGCGCCAGCTCGCCGATCCAGTGCTCGACCACATTGAGAAAGTGTTCCTGGGTGAAAGGATAGAACGACAACCACAGGCCAAAACGGTCCGACAGGGCAATCTTGTCTTCTACCGCTTCACTGGGGTGCAGCTCGCCATCGACCCTTTTCCAGTTCTCGTTGTCGCTCTGGTTCTCCGGAACCAGGTGTCGGCGATTCGAGGTCGCGTACAACAACACGTTGTCCGGAGCCTGTTCCAGCGAGCCGTCGAGCACGCTTTTGAGGACTCGATAGTCGCCTTCGCCCGCCTCGAACGACAAATCATCACAAAACAGCACGAATCGCTGTGGCAGCTTTTGCAACTGCTCGACCACTCGCGGCAAATCCGCCAGATGATCGCGCTCGATCTCTATCAGCCGCAGACCGGCCTCGGCGTGCTCGGCCAGCAACGCCCGGACCAACGAGGATTTTCCGGTCCCACGCGAACCCCAGAGCAACGCGTGGTTGGCCGGCAGGCCATCGAGGAACTGCCGGGTATTGCGACCCAGCTGCTCGCACTGCTTATCCACCCCGATCAGATCGGACAAGCGCGTGTCCAGGCTGACCTCCAGTGGCAACAGGTAGCCGCTGCGTCCTTCACGCTGCCAGCGGGCGGCCAGGCACCCGGCCCAGTCGATGGTTTGTCGCGGAGCGGGAAGCAAAGGCTCAAGGCGAGCCAGAACCGCATCGGCGCGTTCAAGAAAAGCATTTAATCGAGAATCCACGACTTCTCCTCAGACACGTTCACAGTAATGATGTTGTCCATACACAATCGGCATTGAGCGATTCAGAGCAGGATGCAGGACTGACACCGGAGCCTGCCGATTATCAACAGTGATCAGCTATGCTTGTCCAGCGAAGGGATACGGAAGTGGTTCAGCAACCCATGGATATCAGGTTCACCAATCGCCTGTCTTACAAACAGGCCAGGCTCACCGTGCTGGTCGGTTTCATTCTCGGAACCCTGCTCAGTCTGCTGCAGATAGGCATCGATTATGCCAGCGAAGACGCCTCCATCAATCGAGAAATATTCTCTCTGCTGGAAATCAGCCATAACCCGGCCTCGCGAATCGCCTACAACATCGACTCCGAACTCGCCCAGGAACTGACCCTGGGCCTGTTGCGCTCCCCGGCGATCATCGGCGCGCGACTGATCGATAACAACAATACAGTGCTTGCCAGCGTAAAGCGCCCCGGCCACCAAAGCAGTTACCGGCTGATCAGCGACTTCCTGTTCGGCGCCGAGCGACGATTCGAAGACCGGCTCTATCTCGATCAAATGCCTGAGGAATCGCTGGGCACTCTGCATCTGGATGTGGATACCTACGCATTCGGCAGCCGCTTTCTGAGCAGGGCCGAGGTGACACTGCTCAACGGATTTACCCGCAGCCTGCTGTTGAGCGGGATTCTATTGGCGCTGTTCTACGTCATGCTGACCAAACCTCTGGTTCGGGTCATCCGCGAACTCAGCAGCCGGGACCCGCGAAGCGCCGACCCGACGCCACTGGATTGTCCCCATGACCACGAAAACGATGAAATCGGCGTACTGGTCAAAGTCGCCAACCAACAATTCAAAAACATGGCCACCGAGATTCAGCAACGGCGCAACGCCGAGAACCGTTTGACCGATTACCTCGGGCAACTGGAGAACATCGTCTCGGCGCGCACCACCGAACTCAAAGCCATCAACACCCGCTTGAGCCTGTCCAACGAAGAGCTCGAACGCGCTCGCAGCACGGCCCTCGACATGGCTGAGGCGCGCTCGGCATTCCTGGCCAACATGAGTCATGAAATCCGCACCCCGCTCAACGGTCTGCTGGGGATGATCGCCCTTTCGCTGGACAGTTCGCTGACCGCCGAACAGCGTCAGCAACTGTCGATTGCCCATGATTCGGGCAAGGTATTGGTGGAGTTGCTTAACGATATTCTCGACCTGTCGAAGTTCGACGCCGGTCAACTGGAGCTTGAACGTATCCCCTTCGACCTCGGGGTGCTGGTCGAAGACACCGCCAATTTGCTCTCGCAGAACGCCGCTCCGAGTGTCGAACTGGCCTGCCTGATTGACCCGCAGTTTCCGGCATTGGTGTTGGGTGATCCGACACGGGTGCGCCAGATCGTCAGCAATCTGTTGTCCAACGCCCTGAAATTTACCCGCTTCGGCCGCGTCGATGTACGCCTGAGCCACTATGAAGGGGGCGTCAGAATCGAGATCTGCGATACTGGCATCGGCATCGCTCAGGACGCCCAGGTGAAGATTTTCCAGCCCTTCACCCAGGCAGGTGCCGGCATTACCCGGCAATTTGGCGGCACCGGCCTGGGGCTGGCGCTGACCTACAACCTTTGCGAAGCCATGCAGGGGCGGCTGACCATCAGTTCCGAGGCGGGATTGGGCAGCCAGTTCTGCGCCGACCTGCCATTGCCCTGCCACACTCCGGTCGCCGCTGCGCCGCAACTGCGAGGGCACATCGTTGCCATCACTGCCGCCAATAGCGGCCTGGCCGAACTGTTGCACAGCCTGCTGCCCGGCTGGGGGCTGGACTACCAACGGCGCAGCATCGACGATTCGCTGATCGGTCTCAGCGCTGACCTGCTGATCACCGACTGTCCTGAATGCCTGTTCGGGATACGTCCCGCCATCCAGGCGCCCGTTCTTTTGGTGACCGCCTATGGCAGCTTCATGCCCAGCGAGCAAGTCACCGCTCTGGCGCCCCTGCAGCAACAGGCTCGGCCCCTTGCACGTAACGCGCTGTATCAAACTTTGCAGCGGACCTTGCAGGTCGAGACCAGCAACCTCTACGACCCGGAACCTGAAGCCCTGTCGCCGCAGCGGCGGGCGCGCATCCTGTTGGTCGAGGACAACCCGGTCAATCAGCTGGTGGCCAAAGGCATGCTCAGCAAACTTGGCTGCGAAGTCACGGTTGCAGCCCAAGGCGCGGAGGCCCTGGATCTGCTCGAATACTACAGCTTCGACCTGGTGCTGATGGACTGCAACATGCCGGTCATGGACGGCTATGAAGCCAGCCGGCAGATTCGCCGCAGTGGGCGCTGGCCCGATTTACCGATCGTCGCGCTGACCGCCAATGCCATGCCCGAAGAACGTGAACGCTGCCGCGCGGCCGGGATGAGCGACTATCTGGCCAAACCGTTCCGCCGAGAAGAACTGGCAAGCCTGCTCGAGCGCTGGGTACCCGCTACGGCAACGCTTTGATCTGCACCAGTAGCTGGTCCAGGCCCCTGCGCAGTTCATTTAGACGGACCGGATCAATATCGCTGTCGCACAACAGTCGCGCCTTCAGCGGCGCGACCCGTTCGCGCAAGGCCACCCCGACCGCAGACAGGCTCAAATGCACTTCACGCTCATCCCGAGCCGAGCGCTGACGCTGCACCAGTGTCATCTGCTCAAGACGCTTGAGCAACGGCGTGAGCGTCCCTGAGTCAAGGATCAAACGTTCGCCCAGGGCTTTCACCGTCGGCTGCTCAGGCGGTGAGTCCTGCCATTCCCACAACACCAGCATGGCCAGGTATTGCGGATAGGTCAGTCCCAACTGGTCAAGCATCGGCTTGTAGGCACGAATGACTGCCCGAGAAGCGGCGTACAGCTTGAAGCAGAGTTGGCTATCAAGCTTGAGCGAATCGACGGACAGCTCATTCATTTCAGCAATGCTTCAATCTCGCGGGTCAGGTCCTGCGGTTTGGTCGCCGGAGCAAAACGCTTGACCACCTTGCCGTCCTTGCCGATCAGAAACTTGGTGAAGTTCCATTTTATGCCTTGGGAGCCCAGCACACCTGGAGCACGTTTCTTCAACTGCACGAACAGCGGATGAGCCTCGCTGCCATTGACATCGATCTTCTTGAACAGCGGGAAACTGACACCAAAATTCAACTCGCAGAACTCGGAAATAGCCCCTTCATTTCCCGGTTCCTGTTTGCCGAACTGGTTGCACGGGAAGCCCAGTACCACCAGACCGCGGTCTTTGTAACTCTGCCAAAGCTCCTCCAGCCCTTTGTATTGCGGCGTGAAACCACACTTGCTCGCCGTATTGACCACCAGCACGGCTTTGCCGGCGTAATCGGCCAGGGTCTTTTGCTCACCCTTGATCGTGGTGCAAGGGATATCCAGCAGATTGTCGGTCATGGCGCAGGTTCCTGAAACGGAAATAGTAGATAAACATAGCGAGCAATTGAATTGCGCGCAATGTAATTCCCCGATTTTTAGAACGATAGTTCCAGAAAGGCTTGACCCGACAATTTACGGCTTTTACAGGGTTGGCGGAACTGGCGAAGCCTGCGACCTTTTGGCGATTTGAAGACTGACGAAGATCAAGATCAAAAGATCGCAGCCTGCGGCAGCTCCTACAGGGGGAACGTGTACCCACAATAAACAGGCCGGCCGGTAGGCCGCCTAGCTTTTGATCTTGATCTACCCGCCCCTTCGGCAGGCCGAGTGGAGGTGTTCATCGGGGGGGTGGCGCGTAGCGCCGTCAGCGAAGCTGACTCCGCCGCATTGCGGCGCCCCCTGATGGACACCGGAGCGAGGGAACACCGAGCCATAGCGAGGTGCCGTACGCTCGGGGCGAGACCTTTGGTTCCTTTGGGCTGGGCCGGCACTCCGGCGTTTGCCAAAGGGACTCGCTGTAAAAGCGAAACCATAAGTGGCCGTTACCGCAGGAATGGATATGTACACCGACCCTCAAGAGCCTGGCCGGCTGTCAGGCCGCCTTCACGCCCCGAGCCTTTCCGTCGCCACGGTTCGCCTTCTCCGATTCGCTGATCAAAGGCGCAGGCTGCGATCCTTTCGGCGGTCACACCATATCCAGAACCGGACTTAATCAGCCCCGCGGCACCAGATCCAGGCACACCGAGTTAATGCAGTAACGCAACCCGGTCGGTGCCGGACCATCCGGGAACACATGGCCCAGATGCGCATCGCATTTGGCGCAGACTACTTCCGTACGAATCATGCCGTGGCTCACATCGCGAATCTCGACCATGGCGCTTTTGCCGATCGGTTCGTAGAAACTCGGCCAGCCGCAGCCCGAATCGAACTTGGCTTTGGAGTCGAACAGCGGTTCATTGCAGCAAATGCAGTGATAGACACCGTCGGTTTTAGTGTCGTTGTACTTGCCAGAGAACGGTCGTTCAGTGCCTTTGAGGCGACAAACGTTGTACTGCTCCGGATCGAGCATCGATCGCCATTCTTCCAGGGTTTTTTCTAATTTTTCCATGATCCTGCCTCGGCAACTGAAAAAGCCTGATCTGTATCTTTTCCACGGATCAGGCGGCACGTATGATTGCGCCTCGTTAAACGCCAGTCTGGCAGCCGTGTAACGCGCATTCAAACGGATTTTCACGCTGCGACGCCGGTTACAGGCCTGTGTGCAAACGCAGGATTCCCAGTACGGTAGTTCATACACCGCCTGGATCGTTCATTTTCAGGAACACATCGCCATGCAGGTCAGCAAATCGAACAAGCTCGCCAACGTCTGTTATGACATTCGCGGCCCGGTGCTCAAGCACGCCAAACGCCTGGAAGAGGAAGGTCATCGCATCCTCAAGCTGAACATCGGCAACCCGGCACCCTTTGGTTTCGAAGCACCCGACGAAATCCTTCAGGACGTCATCCGCAACCTGCCGACCGCGCAAGGCTACAGCGACTCCAAGGGCTTGTTCAGCGCCCGCAAGGCTGTCATGCAGTACTACCAGCAAAAGCAGGTGGAAGGCGTCGGCATTGAAGACATCTACCTGGGTAACGGTGTTTCCGAGCTGATCGTTATGTCGATGCAGGCCCTGCTCAACAACGGTGACGAAGTGCTGATCCCCGCGCCCGATTACCCGTTGTGGACCGCCGCGGTCAGTCTGGCCGGTGGCAATCCGGTGCATTACCTGTGTGACGAACAGGCCGACTGGTTCCCCGATCTGGCCGACATCAAGGCCAGGATCACGCCCAACACCAAGGCCATGGTGATCATCAACCCGAACAATCCGACCGGTGCGGTGTACTCCCGCGAGCTGCTGCTGGGCATGCTGGAACTGGCGCGCCAGCACAAGCTGGTGGTGTTCTCCGATGAAATCTACGACAAAATCCTCTATGACGACGCCGTGCACATTTGCACCGCTTCGCTGGCTCCAGACCTGCTCTGCCTGACCTTCAACGGCCTGTCCAAGTCCTACCGGGTGGCAGGCTTCCGTTCTGGCTGGGTGGCCATCTCCGGTCCCAAGCACAATGCCCTGAGCTACATCGAGGGCATCGACATGCTGGCCAACATGCGCTTGTGTGCCAACGTGCCGAGCCAGCACGCGATCCAGACGGCCCTGGGCGGCTATCAGAGCATCAACGACCTGGTGTTGCCGGCGGGTCGCCTGCTGGAACAGCGCAACCGCACCTGGGAACTGCTCAACGACATTCCGGGTGTCAGCTGCGTCAAGCCGATGGGTGCGCTGTACGCCTTCCCGCGGATCGACCCGAAGATCTGTCCGATCCACAACGATGAAAAATTCGTGCTCGATCTGCTGCTTTCGGAAAAACTGTTGGTGGTCCAGGGCACGGCCTTCAACTGGCCGTGGCCTGACCACTTCCGCGTCGTGACCCTGCCACGGCTGGACGATCTGGACCAGGCGATCGGCCGAATCGGTAATTTCCTGAAGACCTATCGGCAGTAGTGCCATCAGGCTGTGCGGCTTTTACCCAGTCGCACAGTGATTAATCCAGCAACACATCTCTGCTTCCATTAAAAATCCCCTTCCCGTGTCTTGTGGTTTGCATGTTCAGACACCACACCCAATGACTACGGGACCCGCAGCTGCAACAAGGGCTCAGGCGGTTGCCGGAACAACGCCGGAAAATCCCTGCAAACGTCTACAATTCAGCTGCAAGACACAGTTTGAAATAGTCACTTGGTTGAATAGCCTGGTGCAGCACCTTATATACCCCGCAGTACGCTACATCTTTAGCATGAGGAGATTTCTACAACCATGATGCGCATCTTGCTGTTTTTGGCCACTAACCTGGCGGTCGTGCTGATTGCCAGCATCACCCTGAGCCTTTTCGGCTTTAACGGGTTCATGGCGGCCAATGGGGTTGATCTCAACCTCAATCAGCTGCTGATTTTCTGTGCGGTCTTCGGTTTCGCAGGTTCGCTGTTCTCGCTGTTCATCTCCAAGTGGATGGCGAAGATGAGCACCAGCACCCAAATCATCACCCAGCCGCGCACTCGCCACGAACAATGGCTGCTGCAGACCGTCGAGCAATTGTCCCGCGAAGCCGGGATCAAGATGCCTGAAGTCGGGATCTTCCCGGCCTATGAGGCCAACGCCTTCGCCACCGGCTGGAACAAGAACGACGCGCTGGTCGCTGTCAGCCAGGGCCTGCTGGAACGCTTTTCGCCGGATGAAGTGAAAGCTGTGCTGGCCCACGAAATCGGCCACGTGGCCAATGGCGACATGGTGACCCTGGCGCTGATACAAGGCGTGGTGAACACCTTCGTGATGTTCTTCGCACGTATCATCGGCAACTTCGTCGACAAGGTGATTTTCAAGAACGAAGAAGGTCAGGGCATCGCCTACTACGTGGCGACCATCTTCGCCGAACTGGTACTGGGCATCCTGGCCAGCTCGATCGTCATGTGGTTCTCGCGCAAACGCGAATTCCGTGCAGACGAAGCCGGTGCTCAACTGGCCGGTACCAGCGCCATGATCGGCGCCCTGCAACGCCTGCGTTCCGAGCAAGGCCTGCCGGTACACATGCCAGACACCTTGACTGCCTTCGGCATCAATGGCGGCATCAAGCAAGGCCTGGCTCGCATGTTCATGAGCCATCCGCCGCTGGAAGAGCGCATCGACGCCCTGCGCCGTCGCGGCTGATAGCAGTCACTGAACCACCCAAAGGGGCGACGCAAGTCGCCCTTTTGCATTGGCCCCAACCCCAGTCAGTTTTTTACCAGGCGATAAACCCGCTCATCCAGGCTGGTAACGCCACCCTGGAGAAACTTCCAGCTCTCGCCGAGGATATCCCGTTCCTCCTCGACCCGAAGTTGCCAGTGATCGCCAAGCAGGCTTCTGGCTTCAGCATCGACCACCGCAAACGGCGGCCCGGCCATCTGCATCTGGTCGTAGTCCAGAGTAATCAGCAAACCCTCACAACCCGACGGCAGGATCCGGTTCAGATGCGCGGCGTACTGCTCACGCATCGGCGGCGGCAAGGCAATCAGCGCCGCGCGGTCATAGAGCGCCGCGCACTCGGCCACATCCTCGGCAGTCAAGGCAAAGAAATCCCCGCACCACAACTCTATCAAGCCCACCTGATAGACCGTGAAAGCGCCTCGCTGGCTGATCTGCGGCTCAAGCTGCTGATCGCTGAAAAAGTCTGCCACGGCCTTTTCCGACAGCTCGATGCCCTGAACCTGATGACCACAACTGGCGAGCCACACAAGGTCCAGGCTTTTTCCACACAACGGCACCAACACCCGCGAACCTTGTGCCAACTCCAGCCTGGGCCACAACCGCAGCAGATAGGGATTGACCTCCGACAGATGAAAGCCGATCTGATTGCGCTCCCAACGTTTGTTCCAAAACTCTGGCTGCATAAATCACCTCGAAAATTCGATCAAAAAGCCCTAAAACTTATATTAGATTTAGATCAATGATCTGACTGAAGATGGTCTCATCTTAACGCTCAGGAACTCATTCATGTTTCCCAGTCTGTTCATTTCCCATGGTTCACCGATGCTCGCCCTGGAACCCGGCGCCAGTGGCCCGGCCCTCGCCCGACTGGCCGCCGAACTGCCAAAACCGAAGGCCATCGTTATTGTCTCCGCTCACTGGGAAAGCAACGAACTGCTGGTCAACGGCAATCCCCAACCTGAAACCTGGCATGACTTCGGCGGCTTCCCGGCAGCGCTGTTTGCCGTGCAATATCCCGCGCCCGGTGAGCCACAACTGGCCGCAGAGGTTGTCGAACTACTGAAAACCGCCGGGCTGGTCGCGAGCATCGACGCCAAGCAGCCGTTCGATCACGGGGTCTGGGTGCCTTTGTCGCTGATGTATCCCCAGGCCAATATTCCGGTGGTGCAAATTTCTCTGCCCAGTCGCCAGGGCCCTGCCCTGCAAACCCGCGTCGGCCGTGCCCTGGCCAGCTTGCGTGAGCAAGGCGTATTGCTGATCGGCTCCGGCAGCATCACCCATAACTTGCGCGAACTGGACTGGCACGCCGGCCCGGAAAGCGTCGAGCCTTGGGCCAAGGCCTTTCGCGACTGGGCGATCGACAAACTCGCCGCCAACGACGAAGCCGCTTTGCATGACTATCGCCAGCAAGCGCCCCATGCCGCGCGCAGCCACCTCAGCGATGAGCATTTGCTGCCGCTGTATTTTGCCCGAGGGGCCGGAGGGGACTTCAGCATCGCCCACCAGGGATTCACCATGGGCGCGCTGGGGATGGACATTTATCGTTTCGGCTGAGCAGCAACGCTCAATCCGTAGCAGCTGCCGAAGGCTGCGTTCGGCCGCGCAGCGGTCGTAAAATCATACTCCTCGTTTTCCAGAATGATCGCGTAAGCTGGATTGCGACCGCTGCGCGCTCGAACGCAGCCTTCGGCAGCTGCTACGAAAAACAGACAAAAAAAATCCCCGAACCAGTCGGGGATTTTTTATGTTCGATCAATCAGCCCGAGAGCGGATCAATCTTCGCGATAGCGACGCAGTTTCAGCTGCTTACCGGCAACGCGAGTGTCCTTCAGTTTGGTCAGCAGACGCTCCAGACCATCTTCCGGCAACTCGACCAGGCTGAAGCTGTCACGCACCTGGATGCGACCGATAGCTTCACGGGCCAGGCCACCCTCGTTGAGGATAGCGCCCAGCAGGTTCTTGGCAGCGATGCCATCACGCGCACCCAGCGCGGTACGGCAACGAGCACGGCCTTCGGCCAGTGGAACCGGAGCACGACGCTCACGATCACCACGGTCCGGACGATCACCGGTACGCTCTGGACGATCGCCACGCGGTGCGTTGTTCGGCACCAGTGGACGTTCTTTCTCGATTGCAGCCAGGGTCAGCGCTTGCGCGTTGGTTGCCTTGCGCAGCAGAGCAGCGGCCAATGCACGCGGGGTGCAACCGATATCGGCGGTCAGGCGATCGAGCAGATCACCGTGGGTCGATTCAGCGTCAGCCACCAGCGGCGACAGGCTGTTGGTCAATTTCTTGATGCGCGCATCGAGAACGGCTTGAGCGTCCGGCAGGCGAACTTCAGCAACCTTCTGACCGGTTACACGCTCGATCACTTGCAGCATGCGGCGCTCACGCGGAGTCACCAGCAGCAATGCACGACCTTCGCGACCGGCACGGCCAGTACGGCCGATACGGTGAACGTAGGACTCTGGGTCGTACGGCATGTCCACGTTGAATACGTGGGTGATACGCGGAACGTCCAGACCACGAGCAGCAACGTCGGTGGCCACAACGATGTCCAGACGACCATCCTTGAGGGACTCGATCACACGCTCACGCTGGTTCTGAGCAATGTCACCGTTCAGCGCAGCGGCTTTGTAGCCTTTGGCTTCAAGGGCACTGGCCAGGTCCAGGGTCGCTTGCTTGGTACGCACGAACATGATCAGCGCGTCGAAGTCTTCCACTTCCAGCAGGCTCAATACAGCCGAGGTCTTCTGGTCAGCGTGAACCAACAGGTGAGCCTGTTCGATCGCGGTAACGGTCTGAGTCTTGGTCTGGATCTTCACGTGCTTCGGATCGCGCAGATGGCGTTCGGCGATGGCACGGATCGACTGCGGCAGAGTGGCCGAGAACAATACGGTCTGACGGGTTGCCGGCATGGCCTTGAAGATAACTTCCAGGTCGTCCATGAAGCCCAGTTTGAGCATTTCGTCCGCTTCGTCGAGAACCAGATGGTTCACGGTAGCCAGGACTTTTTCGTCGCGACGCAGGTGGTCGCACAGACGACCCGGAGTGGCGACAACGATCTGTGCGCCATTACGGATAGCTTTCAGTTGTGGGCCCATCGGCGCGCCGCCGTAGACAGCCACAACAGTTACGCCAGGCATTTGCTTGGCATAGGTTTCGAAAGCGGTTGCAACTTGCAGCGCCAGCTCACGGGTCGGAGCCAGGATCAGAGCCTGGGGCTCGCGCTTGGCAGGATCGATGCAATGCAGGATCGGCAGGGCGAACGCAGCGGTTTTACCCGTACCGGTTTGCGCCTGACCAATCATGTCGTGACCGGCCATGATGATCGGGATCGATTGCTGCTGAATAGCCGAAGGCTCTTCATAGCCAGTCGCGATGACGGCTGCAAGGATATTTGGATGAAGTTCAAAAGCGGCGAAGCCGCCGGTTTCCTGGGTCATGGGTCTGCCTCTAAGTGCATCCGCAAAGACCCATGCTCCAAAGCTGCGCATGCCGTGTAAGACTCAAGAGTCGCCCTGGCTGCTTTGTCGGCGGGGATTTGCGAAAACGTTTGAATGAATGGAACGTCAAGGATCGTCCGCAGAGCGGACAAGCAGCCGAAGCTGGCTTCGGGGGAATTGCTATACCTGAACGTGGCCCGGTTAAAGGCCGGCGCGCACTATACCGGAAATACTGAAAAAAGGGAGAAATATTTATCAGAAAAATCGCCTGTACACCTCTCTGTCACGGGCTTTGCGGATAATCCTCCCAAGGTCTATTTTTTAAAGGTCCAAGCTTGTTTGCCAGGACGCTTAAACGGTTCATCTTTACAGGCTTAGCGCTTCAGTCCGAGATACCTTTCTGCGCCCCAGGATATGCCCATGAATCAGCCCAGCCCAAGTCGCGTCAGCCGTGAACAGCGCGGTCATGTCCTGTTGATCGGCCTCGATCGCGTTGCCAAGCGCAATGCCTTCGACCTTGATCTGCTCAATGAGCTCAGCCTGGCCTACGGCGAGTTCGAACGTAACGCCGAGGCCCGGGTGGCGGTGGTGTTCGGTCACGGCGAACACTTCACCGCCGGGCTCGACCTGGCAAATGTCGCGGGCGCCCTGGCCGAAGGCTGGCAGGCACCGACCGGAGGTTGCGACCCCTGGGGCGTCTTCGCCGGGCCCAGGGTCAGTAAACCGGTGATTGTCGCCGCGCAAGGTTACTGTCTGACCCTGGGCATCGAATTGATGCTGGCCGCCGATATCAACCTGTGCGCCAGCAACACGCGCTTCGCCCAACTGGAAGTCCAGCGTGGAATCTTCCCGTTCGGTGGTGCCACCTTGCGCCTGCATCAGATTGCCGGCTGGGGCAATGCCATGCGTTGGCTGCTGACCGGCGATGAGTTCGATGCCCATGAAGCCTTGCGCCTGGGCCTGGTCCAGGAGGTGATGGCCAGCGAAGACCTGATGCCCCGCGCACTTGAATTGGCAGAACGTATTGCCAGACAAGCTCCACTGGGTGTCCAGGCGACCCTGATGTCGGCGCGCCAGGCGCGTCTTGACGGTGAAGCCGCCGCCGCTCAAGGATTGCCGCCGCTGGTCAAGAAGCTGATGAACAGCGAGGATGCCAAGGAAGGTCTGCGGGCAATGCAGGAGCGGCGGCCAGGGGTGTTCAAGGGGTGCTGAGAAGCACCAGGAACCCCTGTGGCGAGGGGGCTTGCTCCCGCCGGCCGGTCCGCGCTCGGGCGAAGCAGCCTTAAAACCGGCGGATACATTCAGCCAGAATAACCGCGATTGTCAGTTTTAGGGCCGCTACGCGCCCCAGCGGGAGCAAGCTCCCTCGCCACACTAGCTCCCCACAAGCCTTCAGGTCGCCGGGCGGATCACTTTGATCAACGACTGCAACGAGTAACCCAGTCGCGGCGCCAGTGCTTCGGCCCTGGCGGTCAGGCCGTCCATATCCAGGGTTTGGTCGATATCGGCGGGAACGAACAGGATCACGTTGCCCTCCTTCACCGGCAGCTCCCAATAATGGCGGTGATAAAGACCACGCAGCAAAGCCGCGCCCAACGGTTTGCCGTCGTCGGTGGCCCATTGATTGATCACCAGCCAGCCACCCGGATTCAGGCGTTTCTGGCAGTTCTCCAGAAAACCCCAGGCCAGATGTCCGACGCCGGGGCCGACGTCGGTATAGAGGTCGACGAAGATCAGATCCGCCGACTCGGCAGTCTCGAGCAACTCGAGGGCATCGCCGATTCGGATATAAAGCCGCGGATCGTCATCCAGCCCCAGGTATTCGATGGCCAGGCGGGGTACATCCGGGCGCAACTCGATGGCTTCGACATCCTCCAGCTGCAGGAACTTAAGGCAAGCCTGGGTCAGCGTGCCGGCGCCAAGGCCGAGAAACAGCGCGCTTTCCGGGGCGTCGTGGCACAGCGCACCGATCAGCATGGCCCGGGTGTAGTCGTACTCCAGCCAGCTTGGGTCGGCGGTGAACACGCAGCTCTGCTCGATGGCATCGCCAAATTCGAGAAAGCGATAATCCGCCACTTCCAGCACCCGAATCATGCCGAAGTCGTCGTGCACCTCGGCGAGCAGGCGCTCGACGCGCTCCTCAGTCATCTCATCTCCTAACCGTCACCGGGTTCAACCTCGGCAACGGGACAAAGCCAGCCGCTCGCTGCCGAGCGGGAAAGGCGCGATTGTCCGCGAAGCGACGGGAACAGGTCACGCACTAATTGCTGATAACATGGCTATCCGACCGTAAAACACTAGAGTCCGTGATGAGCCAACCCTGGAGTCCTGACAGCTGGCGCGCCCTGCCGATCCAGCAGCAACCCGTTTACCCTGACGCTGCGCATTTGCTGCAGGTCGAGCAAAGCCTGGCCAGTTATCCGCCGCTGGTGTTTGCCGGAGAGGCCCGGGAGTTGCGCCGTCAGTTTGCCGAGGTGACTCAGGGTCGGGCGTTTCTGCTGCAAGGCGGCGATTGCGCCGAAAGCTTTGCCGAGTTCTCCGCGGCAAAGATCCGCGATACCTTCAAAGTACTGCTGCAGATGGCGATCGTCATGACTTTCGCCGCGGGCTGCCCAGTGGTCAAGGTCGGCCGCATGGCCGGGCAATTCGCCAAGCCGCGCTCGTCCAACGACGAAACCATCAATGGCGTGACCCTGCCGGCCTACCGTGGCGACATTGTCAACGGCATTGGTTTCGACGAAAAGAGCCGAGTGCCGGACCCGGATCGGCTATTGCAGTCTTACCATCAGTCCACCGCCACTCTGAACCTGCTGCGGGCCTTCGCCCAGGGCGGTTTTGCCGACCTGCATCAAGTGCACAAATGGAACCTGGACTTCATCGCCAACTCCGCACTGGCCGAAAAGTACAGCCACCTGGCCGATCGCATCGATGAAACCCTGGCTTTCATGCGCGCCTGTGGCATGGACAGCTCGCCGCAACTGCGCGAAACCAGCTTCTTCACCGCTCACGAAGCGCTGCTGCTGAACTACGAAGAAGCCTTCGTGCGTCGTGACAGCCTGACTAACGACTACTACGATTGCTCGGCGCACATGCTCTGGATCGGCGACCGCACACGCCAACTCGACGGCGCCCATGTCGAGTTCCTGCGTGGCGTGAACAACCCGATCGGGGTCAAGGTCGGTCCGAGCATGAAAACCGAGGAGCTGATTCGCCTGATCGACATCCTCAACCCGGATAACGATCCGGGCCGCCTCAACCTGATCGCGCGCATGGGCGCGAACAAGGTTGGCGACCATCTGCCGCAGCTGATCCGCGCGGTGGAAAGCGAAGGCAAGAAAGTGCTGTGGAGCTCCGACCCGATGCACGGCAACACCATCAAAGCCAGCAGCGGCTACAAGACCCGCGACTTCGAACAGATCCTCAATGAAGTGAAGCAGTTCTTCCAGGTGCATGAAGCAGAAGGCAGCTATGCCGGCGGCATCCATATCGAGATGACCGGGCAGAACGTCACCGAATGCATCGGCGGCGCACGTCCGATTACCGAGGATGGTTTGTCGGACCGTTATCACACCCATTGCGACCCGCGGATGAATGCCGACCAGTCGCTGGAGCTGGCGTTTTTGATTGCCGAGACACTCAAGCAGGTTCGGCGTTGAATCAACAGGTTTTCGTCGTCTGATATGCCGTCATCGCGAGCAGGCTCGCTCCCACATTAGGTCTGCGCTGATCACACCATCGTAGGCAGACGCAGATTAAATGTGGGAGCGGGCTTGCTCGCGATTCGATTTGTCAGCCGCCACCAAACTCAACCAACGCCACCCGCAACCGTGCCGCACTGGCCCTCGGGCAATTGAGCTGAATCTCCACCAGCCCCAACCAATCAGCCATCTGCCGCAGATTCCTGGCTAATGCCAGCATCCCCTGCTCATCCAGCCCCGGTTCTTCCTCGTGCACGGCATGCACCGCCAATCGTCCCTGAGCCCGTTCGGCGCGCAAATCGACGCGGGCGGCAATTCGCTCATTGTGCAAAAACGGCAGCACGTAGTAGCCATAGACTCGCTTCGCTTGAGGCGTGTAGATCTCCAGCCGATAACGGAAATCGAACAATCGCTCGGTCCGGCTGCGCTCCCAGATCAACGAGTCGAACGGCGAAAGCAGGGCGCTGACTTCCACTTTGCGCGGGACTTTCGGTGCTGCCAGGCAATAGGCCGGTTGCCGCCAATCCTGCACTTCACACTGCAGCAACCTGCCCTCCTCGACCAACTCGGCCAGGCGCGCGCGACTGTCGGCAGGCGATAGCCGGAAATAGTCACGCAAGTCCTTGTCCGTACCGACGCCCAGTGCACTGGCCGCATGCATCAATAACCCCCGCTGAGCCTCGGCCTCGCTGAGTAGCGGTTGCTGCAGAATCGCCGCGGGAATGACCCGCTCCGGCAAATCATAAAGACGCTCGAAACCACGACGCCCCGAGACCGTTACCTCTCCGGCGGCAAACAACCACTCCAGCGCGTGCTTCTCGGCACTCCAGTCCCACCAGGGCCCTGCCCGCTCCTGACGGGTCGACAAGCTGCCAGCGCCGAGCGCCCCGCGCTCCTCAACCAGGGCCAGCACTCGACGAATCGTCTCCTGCTGCTCCCGACCAAAGCGAGCCATCTGTTGATAAATGCCCTCCCCTTGAGTCGCCCGCTGCATCCGCCAGCGCATCAAGGGATACATCGATAACGGCAGCAAGGACGCCTCATGCCCCCAATACTCGAACAACGTCCGCCGCCGACCCTGACTCCAGGCCGCCTGATCCAGCAGACCGGCTGAGTAGTTGCCCAGGCGAGAAAACAGCGGAAGGTAGTGCGAGCGCACCAGAGCGTTGACCGAATCGATCTGCAGGATGCCCAGACGCTCAATCAACCGGTTGAGCTGGGTCGACTTGACCGCCGCTGGTGGCTGACGCCCGGAGAACCCTTGGGCGGTCAGCGCCAGACGCCGGGCCCGCTTCAAGGAAAAGCAAAGAGGAGTAGGCATTCAACGGCTCTTGATAAAGACTCCCCCCACCTTAGCGGCAGGCGCACAAAACGCCAATGCCCGCCGGTTAACGCCTCAATGGGTCATGCCAGAACGGCTAGACAGTTTCCTTCATTACATCGGCTCGACTCAGGCCAATATCACGCAGCCTGTTGTCACTCATTCGAGCCAGCTCGACACTATCCTTACTCATCTGCCCCCAGCGACTCAACTTCGCCAGGACGGTGGATAAATGCTGCTTTGATGTACAAAGCGCCAATCGGAGTGCTTCTACCCCGGCACTCATTGCCTGCTGCTGTCGTTCCATGACGGTATTCCTCAGAGTGAAGGCCGCAGTCTTGTGCACGTGCGGGAGTGGACCTAGCGAACGTCTATGACCGTCTATTGCCGGATCGGCACAAACCCCATGGCTCGAGCTTTCACCCGGAGCCATGGGGTAGTGACCAAACGTTTCTACAGAGCATTGGATTTACTTGCCTTTACCCAGGGGATCTTCCCAGAAGTGCCGTTCGGCTTCCTGCTCGACATCCGCCCGACTCAACCCGATATCCTTCAGCGCCTCGTCGCTCAGGCTGGCCAGTAGCGCACGCTCTTGATTAAGCTGATGCCAGCGGGCGATTTTCTCCATCAGATGGTGCAGGGAGAAACCATGGAATGAAAATTTGTCTACCAGTACATAACCTTTTTGACCTTTCATCGTGTTGCCCTCCAGTGGGGATGGCTAGAGTTTCGCGCTGGAGCTAAGATCAATCCAACGAATGTTTCTGATGCAACACATCTCGGAGATTGATCAATTGGCCTACCCCAGCATCGACACCGAAGTCCTGCGTACCTTCGTCGCGATTGCCGATCAGGGTGGTTTTACTCGCGCCGGCGAGCTGGTCAATCGCACCCAGTCCGCGGTGAGCATGCAGATGAAGCGGCTGGAAGAAGACGTGTTGCAACGCCAGCTGTTTCAGCGTGAGGGCCGCCAGGTGCGATTGACCGCCGAGGGCCAGGTGCTGCTGGGCTATGCCCGGCGCATCCTGAAACTGCACAGTGAAGTGTTCAATACGCTGCGCGAACCACACATGGTCGGCACCGTGCGCATTGGTACGCCGGATGACTATGTGATGCGCTTCTTGCCGGGGATTCTGTCGCGCTTCGCCAAAGCCTATCCGCTGATCCAGATTGAAGTGCATTGCGAATCTTCCAAACAACTGCTGCTACGCCAGGACCTGGATTTGTCCATCGTCACCCGCGAACCTGGCAGCGAGATTGGCCAGTTGCTGCGCAAGGAACGGTTCGTCTGGGCCGAGGCACAATGCTTCAGCGCCCACGAGCAGACGCCGTTGCCCCTGGCGATGTTCAACAGCGATTGTTTCTGCCGGCTCTGGGCTTGCAATGCCCTGGATGCTGCCGGGCGCGACTACCGCATCGCCTACAACAGCTCCAGTCTGTCGGCGCTCATGGCCATCGTCAGCGCCGGCCTGGCCGTCACCGCGCAACTGGAGAGCCTGATTACCCCGGACATGCGTATTCTCGGCGAGGCCGAAGACCTGCCATTGTTACCCGAGGCCAGCATCATGCTGCTGCGTAACCTGAACACGCCATCGCCGATTACCGAATGCCTGGCCGAACACATCATCGAAGGCTTCAAACTTTAATCGCGAGCATCACCGCACACAGCACCAGAAAACCGCAGAACAGCCCGCGCAGCAGGCGCTCCGGCATGGAATGGGCGATTTTCACTCCCCAACTGATGCTTAATAGCCCGCCGGCCGCGAGGGGCAAACCGATCATCCAGTCCACCTGATGATGGACCGCATAGGTCGCCAGCGTGACGCCGGTGCTCGGCAGGGCCAAGGCCAGGGACAGACCCTGAGCGACCACCTGAGTGGTGCCGAACACGCTGGTCAGCACCGGCGTGGCGACCACCGCCCCACCGACACCGAACAATCCCCCCATGGTCCCGGACGCGGCGCCCAACACCCCCAACCAGGGCCACGGGTATCGCATCTGCGCAGATACCGGCGCGTTGGCCACAAACATTCGCGCCAGGTTGTAGGCTGACAAAGCGATCAGGAACGCAACGAAACCGATACGCATCACCCGCGCATCGATCCCCACCGCCCAGATCGAGCCCAGCCAGGCAAAGCAAAAGCCCATCAAGGCCAAGGGCAAGGCATGGCACAGCTCAATCCGATTGCGCTGGTGATAACGCCACAACGCCAGCATCACGTTCGGCACCACCATGACCAAGGCCGTGCCTTGGGCAATCTGCTGGTCCAGACCGAACAATACCCCCAGTACCGGGATTGCGATCAGACCGCCGCCGATACCGAACAAACCGCCCAGGGTCCCCAGGGCCGCACCAAATGCCAAGTACATCACTAACTCGATCAAAAGCCATCCCCTCACGTCTGGCTATGCATGCTACGCAGTCTGCTCTGGCGTGGAAACGCACAGCAACGCACAATGGCTATGCGAAAGCCGCACAAGTGAACTCAAGGCATGAACCCCAAACTCCTCTCCGATCAGCTCGGTTTGTTGCTTGATGTACTGGAAACCGGCAGTTTCTCCGCCGCTTCGCGGCGCCATCCGCTGACGCCATCGGCAGTCGCCCGACGTATCGACAGCCTGGAAAATGCCCTCGGCAGCCAGTTGTTCATTCGCAGCACCCATGCAGTGCGCGCGACCCCGGCGGGCCTGGCCTTTGCCGAGCGAGCCCGACGGGTAGTCGCCGAATTGCGTCTGGCCCGGGCTGAAGCGGCCTCCCTGAGCGATGCCCCGGAGGGTCTGATTCGGGTGGACGCACCGGCCGCTTTCGGCCGCAGGCATCTGGCCCCGGTGATTGCCGACTTCCTGGTGGTCTACCCGGGACTGGATGTTCAACTGCACCTGATCGACAGTTTTGTCGACATGCAGGGTTCGAACCTGGGCAAGGTCGATCTGGTGCTGCGAGCCGGGCAAATGGCCGATACCCGACTGGTCGCCACGCCTTTGGCGAGCATGGTGAGGATTGCCTGCGCCAGCCCGGCCTATTTGAAACGTCGCGGTGCGCCGACCCATCCCAGGGAACTGAGCGAGCACGATGGCCTCGATTGGGAGGGGCTGGCGCCGCCTTTCGCCTGGCGCTTCGAGCTCGACGGACAGTTGCAATCGTACCGTCCGCAACGCATACGCATGAGCGCCAACAATGCTGAAGCCCTGGTCTGCGGCGCGCTGGCCGGGTTGGGCATCGCTCATCTGCCGACCTGGCTGATCAGCGAGTATTTGCTGCGCGGCGAATTGCTGCCGCTGTTTTGCGAGAAGGGACTGCCCAAACCGGAAACCACCGGAATCTATGCGTTGCGCCTGGAACAGCAGGCCAGTTCCCGCAGTCGATTATTATTGGAATATCTGAAGGTCCGATTCAGTCCGGTCCCGCCCTGGGATCTGGCTCTGCAGAGTGATCTTGGCTGGCAGTAGACCGAAATTATCTGGCGCATTAAAGATTAGCCCGCTAGATTCAGGATGAGTAATGATCAAGGCCCCAACATGAAAAGCGTGAGCTCCACCCCGGATAACTGCGACCAGCTGCTGCTCGACAATCAGCTGTGTTTTGCCCTGCATTCCACCTCGTTGTTGATGACCAAGGTCTACAAACCACTGCTGCAGGCCCTGGGCCTGACCTATCCGCAGTATCTGGCGATGATGGTGTTGTGGGAACGCGACGGATTAACCGTAGGCGAGATCAGCACTCGCCTGCTGACGGACCCCGGTTCATTGACACCGCTGCTCAAACGCCTCGAAGCCGAAGGCTTGCTAAGCCGCACCCGCAGCCGCGAAGACGAGCGTGTAGTGATTGTTGAATTGACCGCCCAAGGCCGCGCCTTGCGGGATAAGGCCCGGGATGTTCCGCAATGCATCCTTGGCGCCAGTGGTCAGACCCTGGAGCAGATACGCAAGTTGCAAGGTGATTTGCTGGCATTGCGTGGTCATTTGCAAGACAGCCTGTAGACAGCCAGTCAAACCGCAAAAGATCGCAGGCTTCGCCAGGTCCTACGCCGACCGCGTCCCCCGTGAAATCCCTGATTTACACCTCCCCCGTAGGAGCTGCCGCAGGCTGCGATCTTTTGACGATTTCGGGAATCGCCACAAGCAAGATCAAAAGATCGCAGCCTGCGGCAGCTCCTACGCCGACCGCATACACCCGTGAAATCCTGGTTGTACACCGCCCGCAGGCTGCGATCTTTTGGGGTCTTTTCGCTCTCTGAAAATTTCTTGTGAAATTTATATTGCGCACTAACTATTTGCGAGCTACATTTATTTCGCATTTACTGAGCGTGCAAACATTTAGCGCATAAAATCCCACCTATAAGAGGCTCCTGCCATGCAAACTCTCTATACCGCAGTCGCAACCGCTACCGGTGGCCGTGATGGCCGCGCGGTTTCCAGCGACAATATTCTCGACGTGAAACTCGCCACCCCGAAAGAACTCGGGGGTGCCGGTGGTGAGGCAACCAATCCTGAGCAGCTGTTCGCTGCCGGTTACTCCGCCTGCTTTATCGGCGCATTGAAATTCGTCGCCAGCCAGAGCAAACGCAAAATCCCCGATGACGCCTCGATCACTGCTCACGTCGGCATTGGCCAGATTCCTGGCGGTTTCGGTCTGGACATCGACCTGCACGTCAACCTGCCCGGCCTGGAACAGGCTGATGCACAGACTCTGGTCGATGCCGCGCATCAGGTTTGCCCGTACTCCAACGCCACCCGCGGCAACATCGATGTGCGCTTGCACGTCACCGTCTGAACGCCGCGCATAGTCGCTACGCGCAAACGACGCCCAGAAAAAAGCCCGACTCAATGGTCGGGCTTTTTTTACACTCGCGATTTAAGTCTGGCTTAAACCTTGGCGCGGCCCTTGTAGGAGCCACCGTCACGGGTGTCGATCTCGATCCAGTCGCCGATTTCAACGAAATCCGCAACGCTCAGCTCGGTACCGTTTTTCAGTTTGGCAGGCTTCATCACCTTGCCCGAAGTGTCGCCGCGAGCGGAACCTTCGGTGTAGTCGACCTGACGCACGATAGTGGTCGGCAGTTCAACGGAAACCAGACGCTCTTCGAAGAAGATCGCTTCGCAAACATCGGTCATGCCTTCTTCGACGAATGGCAGAACAGCTTCGATGTCTTCGGCGTTCAGCTCGTACATGGTGTAGTCAGTGGTGTCCATGAACGTGTAGGTGTCGCCGCTGATGAAGGACAGGGTCGCTTCTTTGCGGTCGAGGATTACGTCGTCCAGTTTGTCGTCAGCGCTGTAAACGATCTCGGTCTTGTAACCGGTCAGCAGGTTTTTCAGCTTGGTTTTCATGATCGCGCTGTTACGACCGGACTTGGTGAATTCAGCTTTCTGAACCAGCCAAGGGTCGTTTTCGAGACGGATCACCGTACCGGGTTTCAGTTCTTTACCAGTTTTCATTACGAATATCCGAATTTGGATGGGATTTACAAAAATCTAGGCCGCGTATCATATCCAATTTAGGTAAAACTGTACCAGTGTCGCAGCAAGATCCGCCCGCGAGGCTTGTTCCAGACACCACGCCTCGGCGTGTTCGGTCAGTTCAGGCCAGTGAATCTGCACCGCCAGCCAGTGTTCAGCCATATCCTGCCCGGCATTCCAGGCCCGCCACAAGCCGTTGAGCGCCGTTTTGGCGGGCGCTGACAAACCCTCGGTGTATAGCGTCAGGAAAGCCTCCAGCTTGTCCAGGTGGACATCATCTTCCTGCTGATAGATATGCCACAGCAGTGGCCGCCCCGCCCACTGCGCTCGCACGAAAGAGTCTTCGCCGCGCACCGCATTGAAATCGCAGCACCATAACAGGCGGTCGTAGTCGTCCTGTCGGACGAACGGCAACACCTGCACGGTCAGGGCATCACGCACCTGTACCGCGCCCACCGACAAACCGTCGACCCCAAGCCAACGCTGCACATCCCCGAGAATCCGCCCTTCGGGCACCAGCAAATGGGTCGGTTTCGAATCCGCGGCCATGACATCGAGCCAACTGGCCAGCCCGGCATTTTCATAGGCGAACAACGAGATCAGCCGTGCTCCCGCGACCGGAGCAACGCCGAATCCCTGCAGAAACACTCGCCGGGCCTTGGGGTTTTGCTGAAACTGCCGACGCTGCTCGAGCAAGCCGGCCTCACGCAGCAAGCCGCCGGTGCCGGCCTTGAATCCGGGAAAGAAGAAGTACTTCTGAACATGCTGGTGTTTCACTGACGGCAAGCCATGGCAACCCACCGTCCAGTCCTCGGCACTCAAGTAATCGAGATTGAGCCACAATGGCGTTTTTTCCCGGGTGGCCATTGCTTCCATGTACGCCGTCGGCAATTGGCAAGCAAAGGCGGCAATCACCACGTCTGCCGCGGCTGTCGATTGCCACTCGGTGGACCAGTGGCAAACTTCGACCCCCTGCTGCCACTGCCGGGCCGCATTGACCTCGATGGACGGACACAAGCGTTCGAAAGCGCGCAGATCATCGACCCACAACCGCACCGTGCAGGGATGCTCGGCGACCAATTGCCGGGCCAGGCGCCAGGTTACGCCGATGTCGCCGTAGTTATCGACGACCGTGCAGAAAATATCCCAGGTGGCTTTCATTCCGGGCTCCATTTGGCAAAGGCGCCGATTGTCCGCATAAATGGTCTCGCGCAGAAGGGGGCGAAGTCGATTAATCTGCGACAATTGCTCCCTGTTTGATCAAAGACTGCCTGCCAGGAGGCCGCCATGCCCTATCGTCCACACCCCCGCCGTTCAATGCCCGTCAGCCTCAATCCGCTACAGCTGACCGGTAGCATCGCCCTCGGTCTGTGGCTGGGCTTCATGGCAATCGCATTGACCTGCTGGCTGGCTTCACGATTTATCTTTGGTCAGCAACTGGCGCCGGTGGCGGAGGCGGTTCAGCAGTTGACGAAACCGCCCCTTGCCCAACCGAACCGCATGTTCGAGCAATACCAGGAAAACCTGCGCAAGAACGAGCAACAGCAAACCCTGGACAATGCCCGCAGCAACCTGCGCAATCTGTCCAACCCAAAATGCCAGTTCTGGCTGCAACAAGACCAGACGGCCCCCAGCGACAAGAGCCGGGCCAATGTCCTGCAATTCTGCGATTGACCATGAATAAACACGCCGTTCACGCCCTGATCCTCGAAAAGCTCAAGGTCGATCTCGATATCGTCCAACGCGCCGCGCAAACCGCCTACGAAGCCGCGACCCACGAAGAAAACAAAGCCGAGAACAAGTACGACACCCTGGGCCTGGAGGCTTCCTACCTGGCGACAGGCCAGGCCAGGCGCGTGGAAGAGATCAGGCAGGCATTGGTGCTTTGCCAGAACCTGATCCTGCGTCCGTATGATGAGCAGCAAGGCATCCAGGTCGGTACCTTGCTCGGCCTTGCAGACGACAACGGCAATCAGCAGTGGCTGTTTCTGGGGCCTGATGCGGCCGGGCTGAAGGTCTATCTGGTGGGGCAACTGATTACCGTCATCACCCCACGTTCGCCGCTGGGCAAAAGCCTGCTGGGCAAGTTCGAAGGGGATGAGGTCGAAATCAATGTGGCGGGCACCCGGCAACAGTTTGCTGTCACCGAGGTGAAGTGACGCTTAGTGAACCGGCAGTTCGACGCCGTCGAACAGCTCTTCCAGTTCCTGCTTGTTGTGGCACTGAATGGCCTTGGCCATGATTTCGCGAGTCAGGTGCGGGGCAAACTTCTCGATGAAGTCGCACATGAAACCACGCAGGAAAGTGCCTCGGCGGAAACCGATCTTGGTCACGCTGGACTCGAACAGTTCACTGGCATCGAGCACCACCAGGTCGCTGTCGAGCTTGGTGTCGACCGCCATTTTCGCGACGATGCCCACGCCCAGCCCGAGGCGCACGTAAGTCTTGATCACGTCGGCATCGGCAGCGGTGAACACCACTTTTGGCGTCAGGCCGCGATGGCTGAAGGCTTCGTCGAGTTTCGATCGACCGGTGAAACCGAACACATAGGTGACGATCGGGTATTCAGCCAGGGTTTCCAGGGTCAGCTTTGGCAACTTGGTCAGCGGATGGCCCTGAGGCACGACCACGCAGCGGTTCCAGCGATAGCAAGGCATCATCACCAGATCGCCGAACAACTCCAGCGCTTCGGTAGCGATGGCGAAATCCACGGTACCGTCTGCGGCCATTTCGGCGATTTGCATCGGCGAGCCCTGATGCATGTGCAAGGCGACGTCAGGGTATTGCTTGATAAAGCTGCTGATGACCGGTGGCAACGCATAACGTGCCTGGGTGTGGGTGGTGGCGATCGACAGAGTGCCTTTCTTCTCGTTGGAGAACTCCTGGGCGATCTGCTTGATGCTCTCGACCTTGCGCAGGATCTCGCCAGCCGTGGTGATGATGCGTTCACCGGCCGGGGTGACTCGCGTCAGGTGCTTGCCACTGCGAGCGAAAACCTCGACCCCCAGCTCGTCCTCGAGCAGGCGGATCTGTTTGCTGATACCCGGTTGCGAGG
Source organism: Pseudomonas fluorescens (assembly GCF_902497875.1). Taxonomy (GTDB): domain Bacteria; phylum Pseudomonadota; class Gammaproteobacteria; order Pseudomonadales; family Pseudomonadaceae; genus Aquipseudomonas; species Aquipseudomonas fluorescens_BR. The sequence continues at coordinate 18,337 of NZ_CABVHY010000022.1, read as the reverse complement.
TGTAAAGGCTTTGGGCAGTAGCCGAAACGTTGAGGTCGTGGTGCGCCACTTCCCAGATGTAGCGCAGTTGTTGAAGCTTCATATGTATCCCTCAAAGCAAGGTAGACGCCACGGGCATCAGCGACGGTATATAACTATATTAATGGTTTAAAGAATAAATCTAGAACTTTTTTATCAAGGCTACGATTCCAGCCTCATCTGTCCCCGTGTCGCCGACGCTGTAACAACGGCACCAGATACACCGGCACCTGAGCCAACTGCAAAACCCGGGCGGAGGTCCGGCCCAAAGGCGTGTCCCCTCCGGCTCCATGGCTATGACTACCTACGATCAACAAATCCACCGAGAGTTTCTGTGCCTGTTCGAGAATGACCTGTGACGGATCGCCCTGAAATACCCTGACCGACTTGATCAGTGCCAGGTCCTGCTGGCCCTCCCCCAACTCTTCGCGAAAGCTGTCGAGCACACGCTGCTCGATATTGGCCATCACCGTGGACAGGCCCTGACTGTGCCATTCGTTCAACGCCTGCTCATCGAGATAACTCTGTAGCACCGATTCGGCAAATAGCCCCATGGGCTCAACGGCGTGAACCACATACAGGTCGGCATTGAAGGTTCTAGCCAGTGCCAGAGCATGTTGCATCACATAGGGGGCGTATACACCGAGGTCAGTGGCATACAGCATCGAATGAATCATATGACCTCCTCGAATGCCAAACATGGCGGAGATTTGATTCAGCTTAGCAGTGCCTTGGCGAGTACGACATTTTGCGTAAAGCCTTGAACGCCGGGCTTAAACCTTCTGCTCATTACTGATGCCGTGAGGGACGTGACCAGTGGCGACCACCTCACGGGCCAATTCGCAATGACCGGCCTGATCGTCGAAAAACACATCGGCGGCGAAGGCTTCAAGAAACGCCGACTTCGCCAGACCGCCGAGAAACAAGGACTCGTCCAGACGAATGTCCCACTCGCGCAAGGTCCGGATTACCCGCTCGTGGGCCGGCGCCGAACGTGCGGTTACCAGCGCCGTGCGAATCGGACAGGCGTCGTCGGGAAACTCTCGCTGCAGCAGATAGAGCGCCGCCAGGAAGCCTTTGAACGGCCCGCCGCGCAGTGGCTCGCGAGCCGACTCGCGCTCACTGGCCTGGAAGGCTTCGAGCCCGCCCGACTGATAGATGCGCTCGGACTCATCGGAAAACAACACCGCGTCGCCATCGAAAGCGATACGTAATTCGCCACTGGCCGCCCGCCGGGCACCACCGGAGAGAATGGTCGCCGCGGCGAAACCGGCGTCCAGTGCGCTGCGTACATCCTCGGCGTGGGTCGACAGAAACAGATCGCAGCCAAAGGCCGCCAGATAGGGATAGGGACTGCGCCCACCGACAAAGGCGGCGCGGGAAATATCGAGGCCGTAATGCTGGATCGAGTTGAATACGCGCAAACCGGTATCGGCGCTATTGCGTGAAACCAGCACCACCTCGACTCGCGCGCGACCGAGGCTGGCATTGAGACTGAGCAGTTTTTTGACCAGGGGTAACGCATCGCCCGGCTCAAGGAACTCGTCCTCATGCTCGATCTGATACTGGCGATAGGCTTCGACTCCGTGCGCCAGGTAAACCTTATGGCTCTCGGTTAAATCGAAGAGTGCCCGTGAGGAAATCGCCACTACCAGCTTGTCGCCCAAACCCTTTGCCATTTCGCTCCCCCTGGCTGACAGATTCAGCCATTACGCCGATCGATAAAACTCAACGCCTGATACAACGCCTCGATTTTCGGCAGCTCGCAGCCTGCGGCCCTGGCAACGGCCAGAGGCCTGGCGTAGATCGCCAACAATTCCAACGGGCGTTTATGCAGATAATCGTGGTACATGCTCGGCCAATAGTCCGGCATCTTTTCCGTCACCTTGAACAGATGTTCGGCATAACCCGGCGGCATCGTATGACCGCAGGCAAGCGCGCCCTGCACCACTTCGGCCATCAGCGCCTGAATCAGCTCGCGACTGCTGGCATCGGCCATCAACGGCGTGGTACTGGCGCCCAGCAGTACTGAAAGACCGTTGTACGGTACATTCCAGACCAGTTTTTGCCAGCGCGCCTGCTGCAGGTTGGCCATGGCCTGAGAGTCGATACCGGCCTGGCGAAACAGCCCGGCGCCTTGCTCGACGATCGTCTGGCGTGCCGGCGCATCGGCCAGGGCCGGGCCGCTGTGGTAACCGACGTTCACCGTACCCAGCGCCTGATGTTCGATCACACCCGGGGCTGCGCGATGCACGCAGATAAAACACAGGCCACCCAGCAGGTGCAGCGAATCCGGTAACAGCTCGCGCAGACTGTCTTCGACGTCCAGTCCGTTCTGCAACAGCAGCACTTTGGCTCCTGCGGCAGCGGCCTTGATGATCGCCGGTGCAAGCTCGGCGTTGCTGGTGGTTTTCGCGCCCACCAGCAACCAGTCACACGGCGGCATGTCGTCTGCCGAGGAATAGGCCTGGACCGGATTCAAGGTCAATTCGCCATGCACGGCGCTGTTGAGTTGCACGCCGTGTTCGGCAACCGCGGCAAATTCACTGCGCAACAGAAAGTGCACATCAAACCCGGCACGCGCCAGCATCACCCCGTAAAAACCGCCGATCGCTCCGGTACCGATAATGCCGATTCGCGGCACTGCACCCCTCATGGCAACTCCTCTGGAACTCGACTCAGCGCATGACCCACGGCCTCATTGAGCTCATTGCGCGTCAGCCGCGACTGCAAGGCCCCGTAAAACTCGCCATCACGCACCACGAACAGCGCCGGCAAATGAAATACCTGATAGCGCTCGACCACCCCACCGTTGTGCCCCGCATCGATCCAGCACAGCCGATCGACCACCAGATCCAGGCCGGGCAACTGCTGGCGGGCCCAGCGGCAACTGGCGCAACCGACACTGGTGAAGATCACCAGCGACACGCCGTTCATCGCCAACAGCTGTTGATCGGCGTCGAAATCAGTCAGCTGCGATTGGGCCACTATACTGGGTGAAACAATGTCAAGTAACCGAGACTCGGAGTCCGCGTTCATGAGACGTTTTCTACCTCATCCTGATGATGTTCCGGTCGAGTTGACCTTACGTAGACGAGAGTGTATTTCTCGCCAACAGCTGCACTCTATCAGCCTCGGTGGCATGGCTTGCAATTATCACCGAGCCTGGCGCTACGGGACCGCACTGGAAGTGCGCATGCCAACTCTCGGCGAAAATGCCTGCTACCTGGGCTATGTGGTCTGGTGTCTGCGACGCAAGCGAGGGTATTTGGTCGGGATTGCTTTTGTCGACGAACAGACGTTGTTCTGCGCGCGCATGGGCGAACAGGTGTGCCAGATGACGCGTTATTGTCGCCTGCACGAGCCGCAGACCGAGCAACAGGGCGTCGAGGCCGTGGCACTGGAATGGGTCCAGCAACATGCCGATGAGTTCTCCCATGACAACGTCCGACAGGCTTTTATGCAGCCAGTGCTGGATTAAACCCGCGCTTGCCCATTGTCGAGCCACAGTGTAACGCGCTAAGGTTCGGCTCCCCGACGCGCTTAAATCTGCTGTGCTCCGCCGCGCGGGGATCGCTGGCGGCCGGCACCCGTGACCTGACGAGTAAACGATGGCTGATTTACCGATCAACGACCTAAACGTCGCCTCCAACGAGACCCTGATCACTCCTGATCAGCTCAAGCGTGAGATTCCCTTGAGTGACGCTGCCCTGCGCACTGTGACCAAGGGCCGCGAAGTCATTCGCAACATTCTTGATGGCACCGACCACCGCCTGTTCGTCGTCATCGGGCCTTGCTCGATCCACGACCTCAAGGCCGCACACGAATACGCCGAGCGCCTCAAGGCGCTCGCTGCGGAAGTGTCCGACACCCTTTATCTGGTGATGCGGGTTTATTTCGAGAAACCGCGCACCACCGTCGGCTGGAAAGGCTTGATCAACGATCCGTACCTGGATGACTCGTTCAAGATTCAGGACGGTCTGCACATCGGTCGTCAATTGCTGCTGGACCTGGCTGAAATGGGCCTGCCGACCGCCACCGAAGCCCTCGATCCGATCTCGCCGCAGTACTTGCAGGACCTGATCAGTTGGTCGGCCATCGGCGCACGCACCACCGAATCCCAGACTCACCGCGAAATGGCTTCCGGCCTGTCCTCGGCGGTCGGCTTCAAGAACGGCACCGACGGTGGCCTGACCGTGGCGATCAACGCCCTGCAGTCGGTTTCCAGCCCTCACCGCTTCCTCGGTATCAACCAGGAAGGTGGCGTGTCGATCGTCACCACCAAGGGCAACGCCTACGGTCACGTGGTGCTGCGCGGTGGCAATGGCAAGCCGAACTACGATTCAGTCAGCGTCGCGCTCTGCGAGCAAGCGCTGAACAAGGCGAAGATCAAGCCGAACATCATGGTCGATTGCAGCCACGCCAACTCCAACAAGGACCCGGCACTGCAACCGCTGGTGATGGAGAACGTCGCCAACCAGATCCTCGAAGGCAACCAGTCGATCATCGGCTTGATGGTCGAAAGCCATTTGAACTGGGGTTGCCAGGCAATTCCGAAGGACCTGGCCGATCTGCAATACGGTGTCTCCATTACCGATGCCTGCATCGACTGGGCCGCCACCGAAAAAACCTTACGCAGCATGCATGCCAAGCTCAAGGATGTGCTACCGAAGCGTGATCGCGGATAACTGTGGTGAGGGGCTTGTTGTGGCGAGGGGGCTTGCCCCCGCTGGAGCGCGAAGCGGTCCCAAAACCATTCGGCGCGGTTCTCCAGATAAAACGCAGTCACTGATTTACGACTGCTTCGCAGCCGAACGGGGGCAAACCCCCTCGCCACAACAAGCTCCCTCGCCACAAGGTGTAGTGTTCGACGCACAATTTTCTGATCAAAAAAAAACCGGAATCTGTTAAAGGATTCCGGTTTTTTTATACCTGCTGAACACGACGATCAGATCGCCGTCGCCCCGCCGTCCACCGCCAGGGCGTGACCGGTGGTGAACGCGGCGCCATCGCTGCACAGATAGAGCACGGCGCTGGCAATCTCTTCGACAGTGCCGATGCGACCGACCGGGTGCATGGCGGCGGCGAATTCGGCCTTCTTGGGATCAGCCTCATAGGCCCGACGGAACATGTCGGTGTCGATCACTGCGGGGCAAACGGCATTGACGCGGATTTTCTTTTTCGCATACTCGATGGCCGCCGATTTGGTCAGACCGATCACTGCGTGTTTCGACGCCGCGTAGATGCTCATCTTCGGTGCCGCACCCAGGCCAGCCACCGAGGCGGTGTTGACGATGGCGCCGCCACCCTGGGCGAGCATCAGCGGCAGTTGGTATTTCATGCACAGCCAGACACCCTTGACGTTGACTCCCATGATCGCGTCGAACTCATCGAGGGTGCCGTCCGCCAGCTTGCCCTTTTCAATCTCGATCCCGGCATTGTTGAAGGCGTAATCGACCCGGCCGTAGGCGCTGACCGCTTGCTCCATCAACTGCTGCACATCGGTTTCCAGGGTCACGTTGCAACGCACGAAAACCGCGTCGCCGCCGGCTGCGCGAATCAGCTCAACGGTGCCCTCGCCTCCCGCCACATCCAGGTCCGCGACCACCACTTTCAAGCCTTCGGCGGCAAACGCCTGGGCCGTTGCGCGGCCAATACCGGCCGCTGCGCCAGTGACCAATGCGACCTGGCCGGAAAATGTCATGCTCATTGTTATGTCCTCGATGAAATGCGGGTGATCGCAGTCTAGTCACAGCGACCCGGGACGCGGCAGCACTATCAGAAGGCCGGTTGAACACTTATGGGTTGCAGTGATAAAGACGCTAGTGACTATCACCCGATTCGATCACCGCCTATTCGCTGCATCAGCAAACCTTGCGACATTGGTCATCAGGGTCTATCAATCAGACTTCATTCATCATTGAGTGCCTTTCATGACTGCCCAGACCAATCGCCAATTCCTCCTCGCCAAACGCCCGGTGGGCGCGGCGACCCGCGAGACCTTCACTTATCAGCAAGTACCGGTCGGCGAACCGGCGGCGGGTCAGATCCTGGTCAAGAACCAATACCTGTCGCTGGATCCGGCCATGCGTGGCTGGATGAACGAAGGCAAGTCCTATATTCCGCCAGTGGGCATTGGCGAAGTGATGCGCGCGCTGGGCGTTGGCCAGGTCGTGGCCTCGAATAACCCGGGCTTTGCCGTCGGTGACTACGTCAACGGTGCCCTCGGGGTGCAGGATTATTTCCTCGGCGAGCCACGCGGCTTCTACAAAGTCGATCCAAAACTGGCACCGCTGCCGCGCTATTTGTCAGCGTTGGGCATGACCGGAATGACCGCGTACTTCGCCCTGCTCGACGTCGGCGCTCCCAAGGCTGGTGAAACCGTGGTGATCTCGGGCGCGGCGGGTGCAGTGGGCAGCATTGCCGGGCAGATCGCCAAGATCAAGGGTTGCCGTGTAGTGGGCATCGCCGGTGGCCAGGACAAGTGCACATTCCTGATCGACGAACTGGGCTTCGATGGCGCCATCGATTACAAAAGCGAAGACGTGGTCGCCGGGCTCAAGCGCGAATGCCCGAAAGGTGTCGATGTGTATTTCGATAACGTCGGCGGCGATATTCTCGACGCAGTGCTCAGCCGTCTGAACCTGAAAGCCCGCGTGGTGATCTGCGGCGCCATCAGCCAGTACAACAACAAAGAGGCGGTGAAAGGCCCGGCCAACTACCTGTCGCTGCTGGTCAATCGTGCACGCATGGAAGGCTTTGTGGTGATGGACTATGCCGCTCAATTCGCCGCCGCGGGGCAGGAAATGGCCGGCTGGATGGCCAAGGGTCAGCTCAAGAGCAAGGAAGATATCGTCGAAGGACTGGAGACGTTCCCGGAAACCCTGATGAAACTGTTCAGCGGCGAGAACTTTGGCAAGTTGGTGTTGAAGGTATCTTAAGGTCGGACATCGCTGTGCGGCCCTAAAAGATCGCAGCCTATCGGCAGTTCCTACGGGATTGATGTACACCCTGTAGGAGCTGCCGCAGGCTGCGATCTTTTGATCTTTATGCCAGTTCGGCCACCACCGCAGCCAGCGCCTTGGCCGGATCGGCGGCCTGGCTGATCGGACGGCCGATCACCAGGTAGTCGGAACCGGCATCCAGCGCCTGACGTGGCGTAAGGATGCGACGCTGGTCATCCTGGGCGCTGCCCGCCGGACGAATCCCCGGCGTCACCAGTTGCAGGGACGGATGCGCGGCTTTCAAGGCCTGAGCTTCCAGTGCCGAGCAGACCAGACCGTCCATCCCGGCTTTTTCCGCCAACGCCGCCAGACGCAGCACTTGCTCCTGAGGCTCGATGTCCAGACCGATTCCCGCCAGGTCCTCGCGCTCCATGCTGGTCAGCACGGTCACGCCGATCAGCAGCGGCTTGGGACCGCTACGCTGGTCGAGCACTTCACGGCAGGCGGCCATCATGCGCAAGCCGCCGGAGCAATGGACGTTGACCATCCACACACCCATTTCCGCAGCAGCCTTGACGGCCATCGCCGTGGTGTTCGGGATGTCGTGGAATTTCAAGTCGAGGAAGACTTCGAAACCCTTGTCACGCAAGGTCCCGACGATCTCTGCGGCACAGCTGGTGAACAGCTCCTTGCCGACTTTGACCCGGCACAGTTTCGGGTCCAGCTGATCGGCCAGCTTCAGCGCGGCGTCACGGGTGGGGAAATCCAGGGCGACGATGATAGGAGTCTGGCAGGCGGACATGAGTAGGCTCTCAGGCAAGTCGAAATCGGCGCGCATTGTAGCGGAACCTGCATCAATGCGGGACCCAATGATCGGTAATTCATTCTCGAGACTGACGTGTGGATCAGCGCTTGTCATCCACCTTTACCTGACTGGTGCTCCAGTCGGTCAACAGGCTATAGGCCACGGCCAGCAGGGTCGGTCCGATGAACAGGCCGATAAAGCCAAACGCGATCAAGCCGCCAAACACCCCGAGCAGGACGATCACCAGCGGCAGATTGCCGCCACGGCTGATCAGGTAGGGTTTGAGCACGTTGTCGACGCCACTGATGATGAACATGCCCCAGGCCCCGAGGAACACTGCCATGCCGTATTCGCCTTTCCAGGCCAGCCAGGCGGTCGCGGGAATCCACACCAGCGGCGGGCCCATGGGAATCAGGCTGAGCAGAAAGGTGACGATCCCCAGCACCAGCGCGCCCGGCACACCAGCGATCAGGAAGCCGATCAGCGCCAGGACGGCTTGCGCGGCCGCCGTGCCGATCACGCCGTTGACCACCCGCTGGACCGTGCCCGCCACCAGTTCGATGTAATAACCGGCGCGATCGCCGATCAACCGTTCCAGCAGACGATGGACGAACATCGCCAGGCGCGGCCCGTCGCGATAGAAGAAAAATACAAAGACGATGCTCAAGGTCAGCTCGAGAATCCCCCCGCCGATCTGTGCGCTGCGAGCCAGCAACCAGTTGCCGACCTGCCCCAGATAGGGTTTGACCGCGAGCATCATCGCCGCGCCCTGTTGGTCGATGCTGTTCCAGATCCCGAGCAGCCGCCCGCCGACAAAAGGAATGCCCGCCAGCCAGGTCGGGGCTTCGGGAAGGCCATCGACCTGCACGTCCTTGATGAACGCCACGGCGTCACGCACGTGATCGGCCAGATTGAAGCCGAGCCAGACCAGCGGAACCGCCACCAGCAACATCCAGCAGAGGGTCAGGAGCGCGGCGGCCAGGGACTCGCGGTCATTGAGCCAACGAGTCAGCAACCGCATCAGCGGCCAACTGGCAAACGCCAGCACCGCGCCCCAGAACAGTGCCGACCAGAACGGAGCCATGACCCAGAAGCTGGCGCCGAACAACACCAGAAGCAGGATCTGCACCAACAGGCGATCGTTATTGGGCATGGAAAATCTCGTGAAAATATCAACCAACAAAGAGTAGGCGAACGGCCAGGCTCGGTCGCCTTGAGGACATTTATCGCAGCAGTTCGATACGCAGACCCGTTGCTTTATCGCTCCCCGTCTCCATCCGCGCCGCCAGCACGCCCTGCCCGATCAGCGCTTGGCGCCAGGTCTCGGCATGGGGGCCGGAGACACCGACCCGCATCGTGGTATCGAGGTTCAGGGCGCGTGACAACAAGGTCAACCAGGTCGGTATCGGTTCACCGTTGAGCTTCGGAAAGTCCAGCTCGCCGGTGTCCTTGAGTTGACGCAACAAAGTCGCGGAAGTCGGCATCAGCTCGCCAAGGGCTGTGCTGGCGTCAAACTGCTCTACATGCAAGTAAGCCCGGCGATTGCCGCGAGTGATGCTGTACAGGGCCACCAGCGAATTGTCCCGGGGTGCCGCCAGACGCAGCAGCAGGTAAGCCTGCTGCTCGTCGGAGCCATAGAGCTTGGCATTGCCGAAGACCTCGTTGGCCCACAGGCTGCTTTCCCCGCAATTGCGGGCCTGGCACCAGAACAACAGCTCCGCGCCCTGCTTCTGCAAGGCTTCACGGGCGGCGGTAAACGCTTCGGTGGACGAATGCTCGGGCGGTAACTGGTAGGTCACGGAAGTGGCTTGCCCGCGGGCGCTGACCTGACCGTCGAAACGCAACTGGCCACTGATTTTTCGAATCGACCCCAAAGGATAGATCCGCTCCAGCTCCGCGGTTGGCCGGTAGTCGACAATCTGCGCATCGGGTAACCGCGGCACTATGGGTAAATCCTGGCTGCCGGGAACATCGGCAGCGAACAACAGCGGACTGAAACAGGCCAGCCCGAGCATACTGATTAAACGCATGGATACTCTCATCGGATAAGCATGGCCTGGGCGCCTTTGACGATACTCGCATCGTCGATGCGCGGCGGTACCAGCAAGCCGCGCTGCACTGCCGGGCGGGCCTCCAGGGTGGACATCCAGCGCTGCAAGGCCGGCAAGCCATCTACCGAGACCCCGGACCACTCATGGCCACGGACCCAGGGAAAGGTCGCGATGTCGGCAATACTGTAGTCGCCGGCCAGAAACTCGGCCGCTTGCAGGCGAGTATCCAGCACTTCATACAAGCGGCGGGTTTCATGTTGATAGCGGTCGATGGCGCCCTGGAGCTGCTCCGGGAAATAGCGGAAAAACACATTGGCCTGGCCCTGCATCGGGCCGATGCCGCCCATCTGGAACATCAACCACTGGATCACCCGCGAGCGGCCCTTGGCGTCCTTGGGCATCAGCTTCCCGGTCAGCTCGGCCAGGTAGATAAGGATGGCGCCGGATTCGAACACGGCGAAGTCGCCATTGGCGCGATCGACAATCGCCGGAATCCGGCCATTGGGATTGATCTTGAGAAAATCTGCAGCCTTCTGTTCCTTTTTGTCGAAACTCAAGGCATGCACTGTGTAAGGCAGGCCGAGTTCCTCGAGCACGATAGAGACCTTGTGGCCATTCGGGGTCGCAGCGGTGTAGAGATCTATCATGGTTGTCTCCCATTTCAACCCGCCCAGCCTCGACAGTTGCCCGCTGCAAGTCAAGGAACGGCGAAGAACCGATTGAAACAGTCTGCAACAAGGGCGGCCCCGGGCTCGTCATTCAGGTGCAAATGATGGCCGCCAGGCAGCTGTTCACGGCTAAAGGGTAGACGCTCCAGTAATTCCGGATGTTGCGCCAACATGCCGTCAGCGGCGACCACCAGCCGGGCCGGGCAACTGATGCGCTGGACGAAAGTCATCGCCTGCTCTTCGGTCAGGCGCAGCGGCGAAGCCAGGGTCAGACGACTGTCGCTGCGCCAGGTATAGCCGCCCGGTACCGGCATCAGCCCGCGCTGAGCGAGCAACTCCGCCGCTTCCCGACTGACCGCCACCAAGCCTTTCATCCGTGCTTCGATGGCGCGGTCCAGGGTGCTGTAGACCGGTTTGCGCTTGTCCTGCAGGTCCAGTTGCGCTTGCAGGGCCATGCCCATTCGTTCGGCAGCATTGTCGCTTTTGGCGGTAGGAGGAATGACTCCGTCGATCAGCGCCAGGTGGCTCACGCGCTCCGGCAGCGCGCCGGCCAGCACCAGCGATACGATCGCCCCCAACGAGTGCCCGAGCAGGGCAAAGCGCTTCCAGCCCAGTTGCTCGGCGACTTGCAGTACGTCGTAGACGTAATCCCATAGCGCGTAACTGGCGCCAAGTGGCCGATGCCCGGAATGACCATGCCCGGCCATGTCCAGCGCTACGATGCGCAACCCCGAGAGCTTGGGCGCCAGCCGCGCGAAGCTGTTGGCGTTGTCCAGCCAGCCGTGCAAGGCAATCACCGGCACGCCGTCTTCGGGACCAAACAAGTGCGCGGCCAACTCGATATGCGGCAGGCTCAGGCGAACTTCTTCAACCGGGGTTTTCATGCGCAATTTCGCTCGCGGCGGCTTTCCCAGCGACTGAACAGATTCTTCAGCAACGTGGCGGTGTCCTGTGGACGTTCGAGGGGAAACATATGCCCGCCGGGCATGGTCAGCGATTCGCCGTGGGGTAGACGCCCGACCGAGCTGGCGTGATGGCGCATCACCACCCGGCTCTGCCGTCCACGGACCACCGCCAGCGGCACTTTCAACTGCCGTGCACGACCGGGGCTTACATGCGGGACGCCACGGTAGATGCTGATTTCCGTCGCGGGGTCAAAACTCAAGCGCAGACGATCGCCGACCTTGTGCAAGCCGTGTTGCAGGTAAGCGTCGAAGCATTCCGGGTCGAAGCCGCGAAACAGGGTTTTCCCGGCGAAGTAATTGCGCGCGGTTTCCAGATCGGCGAACTCTTCCCGTCGCCCGAGCGTGCGGCCGGCCGGGGTCAGTCGATCGATAAAACCAAAGCGCTTGGCTGCGTGGATCACCCACTGATCGGCGCGGGTCAGCACCGGCGAATCGAGCATCACCACCCCGCGGTAGAGTTGCGGGCAACGCAATGCCGCGTGCAAATGCAGAACACCGCCAAAGGAATGGCCCACGCCCCATACCGGTTCAGGTTGCTGCTCAAGGTGATGAATCAGTTCATCCACCAGGTTCAGCCAGTTGTCGTCCACCGGGAAACGCGGATCGTGGGCGTGTTGCTGCAGATAGGCAACCTCATATTCCGGCGCCAGCGCGGCGAACAACTTGCCGTAGGTGGCCGAAGGGAAGCCATTGGCGTGAGCGAAAAATATCTGCTGCGACATACCGGCTAATCCATAAGCGAAATCAAGCCTTGATTGTCCGCAAGCCGGTGAAGAACAGCAATGACCGTAACTGCCAGGAATGATGACAGTCCTGCCGCGGCTATTTCGGCCGGCATACCTGTTAGTTCTGACAGTTGACAGCAAATCGACACGAGCGAATAAAGGAACCTCGCGACTTTCATCAACCCCGAAGTCGCCGCCACGGAGCTGGCCATGCTGCATGCGCACACCCCGACACTCAAGATGATCGATCCTCGCGGGCTCGCCGTGCGTGCTGTGGCCTATCACCGTGGCTCGACCCTTGAGGCCCGCATCTCCCGACAGACCTACGATGCTGCCGGGCGAGCCACCCATAGCCACGACCCGCGACTGTTCAAACTTCTTGAGCGCGAACCGCAGGCCCGGGCCAATCTTTCCAGGGTGTTCAGCCTGTCGGGCAGCGTCCTGCTGAGCGACAGCGTGGATGCCGGCTGGCGCCTGAGCCTGGCGGGAGAAGCCGGGCAATGGTTGGAGAGCTGGGACCAAAAACTCAATCACAGTCGCATCGACTATGACCACCTGCTGCGGCCCATGATGGGTTATGAACAGCCAGCCGACGAGCCGGAGCGACGCAGTGCGTGTTTTACCTATGCCGAACCAACGGCTGAGTCTGCTAGCCGCAACCAGTGCGGCCAGTTGATTCGCCATGACGATACGGCCGGCACCCGACATTTTCCCGAGTTCAGCCTGGCAGGCGCGTCACTTGCACAGACCCGCTATTTTCTCGAAGACTATGAAACCTGTGCGCACTGGCCAGAAGCAGTGGCCGACCGCGACCTGCTGCTGGAAACCACGGGTGCCACCACCCGGTTCAGCTACGACGCCGCGGGCGAGCTCTTCAGTCAGACCGATGCGCAAGGCAACATCCAGTCGTTCAGCCAGACCATCGCCGGGCAGTTGCGCGAAACTCATCTGAAACTCGCCGAAGGCTCTGCCCTGACCCTGGTCAGCGCGATCCAGTACAACGCCTTCGGCCAGATCGAACGGCAAACCGCCGGTAATAACGTCGTCTCCTGTGCCACTTACTCAGCGCTGGACGGTCGACTGCAACAGCTCAAGGCCCAGGTTCCCGGGCAAGCTGCGCTGCAGGATTTGCGCTATGACTACGATCCGGTCGGCAACCCTCTAAAGGTCAGGGACGCTGCCCAACCGGTCCGTTACTTTCGCAACCAGCGGATCGAAGCGCTCAACACCTACGAATACGACACGTTGTATCAACTGACCAAAGCTACCGGTCGTCAGGCGATTAACGGCCTGATCGGCCCGCAGTTGCCGGCATTCCAGTCGCCTGCCGACCCCAGCCAGCTGGAAAACTACACCCAGACCTTCCGCTACGATCCCGGCGGTAATCTGGACGTGCTGGTGCACACCGCCGCCAGCCAGAACCAGACTCGGCGCATGGGCACTTCGACGTTCAGCAACCGCAGCCTGCCCGAGAAAGCGGATGGCGAACTGCCGACGGAAGCCGAGATCGCCGCCGGATTCGATGCCAACGGCAACCCGAAGCTGCTGCAACCCGGCCAACCGCTGGGGTGGGACGTGCGCAACCAGCTGTGTCGGGTCGATCAGGTGGTTCGTGAAGAGGGTCCCCATGATGCCGAAATCTACCTCTATGACGGCTCCGGACAACGGCAACGCAAGATCCGCAGTGCCTACACCGGCACGCTCACTCGCACCCACGAAGTGCGTTATTTGCCGGGGCTGGAGATTCGCACCTCGCCCGATGAGACCCTGTATGTCCTCACGGTTCAGGCCGGGCGCAGTACGGTGCAGGTGTTGCATTGGGAAAAAGGCCGGCCACCGGGTATTGCCGACCATCAACAGCGTTACAACCTGAGCGATCACCTGGGATCGAGCACATTGGAGCTGGATGAAAATGCCGGCCTGATCAGCCAGGAATGGTTCTATCCCTACGGTGGAACAGCCTGCCGGGCCGGGCGCGACAAGGTCGAAGCCAGCTACAAGACCCTTCGCTACTCAGGCAAGGAACGCGATGCCACGGGGCTGTATTACTACGGGTTCAGGTATTACGCACCGTGGTGGCCGCGCTGGATCAACCCGGACCCAGCGGGGGCTGCCGATGGGTTGAATCTGTATGCCATGGTGCATGGCAATCCATTGAGATATGTCGACATACAAGGTCTGAGCTTATCTGAAGCCGCGCAAGCAGGAGGAGCATCACTGCTTCGTGAAACCACTGCGGCGACGGTGGGCGCGGGAGTCAGATACGGTGCGGCAGCATTACTCAGTTCTTTCAATCCGGTGAACTGGGCATTGACCCTGATCGGTGCGCTCATCGGTGCGGCAATGGGTGCAGTGGTCGGCGCAGGCGTGGCCAATTGGGCGCAGTCGAACACCGGGGGACATTCATCCAGCAGCTCCCGGCAATGGGCCTGGACAATCGTTGGCGCCATTCTGGGTGCATCGATTGGCACCGCGCCTTCGCTTATTGGCCATTTCATCGCTCCGGGGATCAACAGTCCAGCCATAGCTACGATCGCCAGCCTGCCTGGCAGTTTTGCACGGGAACTGACCTTCCAAAGCCTCAATCACCTGGGCCCATCCAACCCCTGGGACCGCTTTCCCGAACTACGCACCTTTGTACTGGGTACCTTCGCCGCTATGGTCGCCGCGGGTATGGTGGGAGCTGCCGGGGGACTTCTGCTGCCAGCCAATGACTTCAGCGTCAATCACGCCATCGAAGGCATTGTTGTCGCCGGGGTAGCTACAGGCAGCGGGGTGGCAGCATCCTCGGTCGTGCGAGGGACGAGTGCCAAATCGACGTTCAAGAAAGGCAGAGGCGGAGGGCCCAAGGTCAACGGAACAAAACTGCTGATCGGCACTGCAACCCGTGGCACGTTCGCAACGCTTGGCCAACTGATCGGCATACCCCTGGCAGAGGTAATCAGCGCCTCAGACCCCATATTGGGCAACGCCCTCACGCGAAGCATCACCAGCGGAATCGGTGGCAACCGCCTGGCAGTGAAGACTGCGGTGGATTCAGGCCTGAGTGGATTCACCTCGCAGAACACCGCAGAGTTTTCTCACGACATTGAAATGGCTGATATCACTGGCGCCGGGGTCACTGGCACAGGCGTACCCACCTCTGCCGCAGAAAACACAATGGGCCCAAGCGATCCCCAAGTCATCCATGGGTTCAGTATCAACGAACCGCGCCAAGGCCAGCGGCGCTATTCGCTCTAGCCAATATCACCCCTGGCAGCTGTCATGCTGGCACGGTTGCAAGAGGTCCTTACTGCCCCGGCGGTGTCTGCCCCAGCGGCACCACCGCCATGGTCAGCCGCGATACACAGCTGGCCTTGCCTTCGTCGCTGCTCAGGCGGATGTCCCAGACGTGGGTGGTGCGACCGATGTGGATCGCGCGCGCCACTGCCGTCACCCGCCCGCTGCGCAAGCCGCGTAGATGGTTGGCGTTGATCTCAAGCCCTACGCAATAGAACTTGCTGGCATCGATGCACAGGTAGCTGGCCATCGAGCCGACGGACTCGGCCAGCACTACCGACGCGCCGCCATGCAGCAAACCATAAGGCTGATGGGTGCGATGGTCGATCACCATGCTTGCGCTCAGGGACTCTTCGTCAAAGGACTCGAAGCGGATATCCAGCACTTCGCCAATGGTGTTTTTCTGGATCGTGTTCAGTTGCTCGATGTTGGGAGTGGTACGCCATAGACTCATTGCTACATCCTTAATTGGTTTTATTCGCGTCAATCCTGCCACAGCACCACTTCGCCACGCTCGCTCCACTCCTGGAAGCGCGCGCCGTAGGTGGCCTCGATCACATTGCGTTTGATCTTCAAGGTGGGGGTCAGGAATCCGTTTTCCACGGCCCAACTGTCCTTCACTACCACCAGTCGACGCAAGCGCTCGTGTTTGTCGAGCGCGCCGTTGACCTCTATCAGCAAGGTTTCCAGGCTGGAGAGCAAACCCTTGCGGGCGGCGCCGCTGGCATCCTCATGCCCGACCGCCGACAGCACGCACAATCCCAGCGGCGCACTCAAGCCATCCCCGACCACACACACCTGCTCGATCCGCGAATGCACCGCCAGGCGATTTTCAATCGGCGCCGGGGCGACGTATTTGCCCTTGCTGGTCTTGAAGATTTCCTTGAGCCGCCCGGTCAGGCGCAGATTGCCTTCGGCGTCCTGCTCACCCTTGTCGCCGGTGCGCAGAAAGCCGTCTTCGGTCAGGGTTTCGGCGGTTTTCTGCGGGTCCTTGTAGTAGCCGAGCATGGTCGCTGCGCTGCGCACCTGCACTTCACCCGTCTCGTCGATCCGCACTTCGACTCCCGGGCAGGGTGCGCCGATCCAGCCTGGTGTGTGCTGCCCTGCACGCCCAACGTGGGAATAACCGCAATTCTCGGTCATGCCATAGACTTCCAGCACATCCAGACCGAGCCGCTGATACCAATCGAGCAGGGTCTGCGGCACCGGCGCGGCGCCGGACAAGGCGATGCGCAAGGCATCCAGTCCCAACCCGGCGAGGACTTTGTGCCCTACCCGGTGGCCAATGATCGGCAAGCCCAGCAGGAAATCCAGGCGTTTGGCGGGCATCTTGCTGTACACGCCCATCTGGAATTTGGTCCAGATCCGCGGCACACCGAACAGCGCGGTCGGACGGGCGCGCTTCAGATCGGTGAGGAAGGTGTCCAGGCTCTCGGCGAAAAACACCGTTTGCCCGGTATAGATTGACGCCAGTTCGACAAACATCCGTTCCGCCACATGGCACAGCGGCAGGTACGACAGCAGCCGATCCGACTCTCCCAGGCCGAACAATTGCGTGCCCTGGGTAGTGGCGAAAGCGAGATTGGCGAAACTGTGCATCACCCCTTTTGGCAAGCCAGTGGTGCCCGAGGTGTAGATGATCGTCGCCAGTTGCGTGGCAGTGGGCAGCGGGTCGTCCTGGATCGGTGAACTGCGTTGCAGGTCGGCCCAACTGTAATCAAACGAACCTTCGGGACAGAGTGGCAGGCTGATGGTCGGCAATTCGCCGCGGATCCCGGAGGCCATGCCCGGCCAGTCATCGAGTTTGCCGATAAATACCAGCACCGACTGCGAATGCTCCAGCACTTGCGCAACCGAGTCGGCCGTCAGGTTGGGATACAGCGGGACAGACACATGCCCGGCCATCCAGATCGCCAGATCAGCGATGATCCAGTGCGCGCAGTTTTTCGAGATGATCGCGATGTGGCTGCCTTGCGGCAACTCCCGCGCGCGTAGCCAGTGGGCAGCGCAGCGGGCCTGGTGACCGACGTCGGACCAACTGAGGGTTTCGACCTGCCCGCCTCCCTGTGGCTGGACCAGGAAACGTTGGAGGGGATGATGAGCTTCCCGCTCGTAGAACATTTCCAGCGGCAAACGAAAAGCGGCAGACATGCGATGCGCTCCCTTTTTGTTCTGTGTGCTGGAAAGCGTAGTCAACCAAGCAACTGCTTGGTCGACTATTTCACAGACAAAGGACGGACATTGGCAGTGTTGCACATAAAAAGATCGCAGCCTGCGGCAGCTCCTACGCCGATCTGGTACACCTACTAAATTGCGGTTGTACGCAAAACCCGTAGATACCGTCTTAACTCTCACCGGGCAAGCGCAAGTTTCGGGTCAAAGGGCTGGCCCGATTTGATCACTCCAAAGATGATGTGCAGCAGCTTGCGCATTGCTGCACAGATGATCTGCTTGGGGGCCTTGCCGTTGGCTTTCAATCGCTCTTTGAGCGCGATAATCGCTTCGTTGTGCTGCATCGCCACCAGACCTGGCATGTAGAGCCCGGTTCGGAGTCGCGCTGATCCGATTTTCGAGATAAAGGTGCGGCCCTTAAGCTGGCCAGACTCTTCCAGCTTTGGATTTAAGCCCGCCGCCGCCACCATTTGTCGAGGATTCGAATACTTTCGCAGGTCGCCCAGCTCGGCAAACAGCATTTGCGCCGATTTGTCGGCAATGCCATCAATGGTCACCATCAAATCGCGCATTTGGCGCATGTCCGGGTCGTCATCAATGTGTTTCTTGAGAGCCTTTTTGGTTTCGGCAATCTCTTTCTCGATGTGGCTGATTACGGATTTGATCGAAATCTTGACGCTGTCGTCGGACACATCCAGACGATTACGTTC
>NZ_CABVHY010000021.1 GCF_902497875.1 Pseudomonas fluorescens | reverse complement strand
TTTTTCATCATGCTGCTGTTGTTCATCACCGTGGTAATCAACTATCTGGACCGCAGCAACCTGTCGATTGCCGCCCCGGCACTGACCAGCGATTTGGGTATCGATCCGATTCATGTCGGGCTGATCTTCTCCGCGTTCGGCTGGACCTACGCGGCGATGCAGATCCCCGGTGGCTGGCTGGTGGATCGGGTGCCGCCACGCATCCTCTACAGCGTGGCCTTGCTGTTGTGGTCGGTGGCCACAGTGATGCTTGGCTTCGCCGCGAGCTTCATCGCGTTGTTTGTACTGCGCATGGCCGTGGGCGCGCTGGAGGCCCCGGCCTATCCGATCAACAGCCGTGTGGTGACCACCTGGTTTCCCGAGCGTGAACGCGCAACCGCCATCGGCTTCTACACCTCCGGGCAATTCGTCGGGCTGGCGTTCCTCACCCTGGTGCTGGCCTGGCTGCAACATCATTATGGCTGGCAAATGGTGTTCGTCAGCACCGGTGCGGTGGGGATTATCTGGGCGCTGATCTGGTACGCGGTGTATCGCGAGCCACGGGATTTCAAGGGCGCCAACCAGGCCGAAATCGACCTGATCAGCGAAGGCGGCGGGCTGGTGGATATCCAGGCCGAGACCGCCAAACGCAAGGCTCCGTTCAGCTGGACCGACCTCGGCATTGTGTTGAGCAAGCGCAAGTTGTGGGGTATCTATCTGGGGCAGTTCTGCCTTAACTCGACGTTGTGGTTCTTCCTGACCTGGTTCCCGACCTATCTGGTGAAGTACCGTGGCATGGACTTCATCAAGTCCGGGCTGCTGGCGTCGCTGCCATTCCTCGCGGCTTTCGTCGGGGTGCTCTGCTCGGGGTTCTTCTCCGACTGGCTGATCCGCCGCGGCGCGACCGTCGGCTTTGCCCGCAAGCTGCCGATCATAGGCGGGCTGCTGATATCCACCTCGATCATCGGCGCCAACTTTGTCGAATCGACGCCGCTGGTGATTGCCTTCCTGGCGCTGGCGTTTTTCGGCAACGGCCTGGCGTCGATCACCTGGTCGCTGGTCTCGACCCTGGCGCCTGCACGCTTGTTGGGGCTGACCGGTGGTGTGTTCAACTTCATCGGCAACCTGTCGGCGATCACCACGCCGATCGTCATCGGCTTTCTCGCCAGCGGTAACTCATTCGCCCCGGCGATCACCTACATCGCCGTGCTGGCACTGATCGGTGCATTGTCTTATGTGCTGCTGGTGGGCAAAGTGGAGCGCATCAAACTCTAGTAAGCGTTAGTGCGGGCGACCATAATGCCGCCCGTTCTCTCGCTCATTGTTGAAGGCCGGATATGCAGGAAGACGCCGCAAAAAACGCCAAGGAAATCGCGCCGACCGGCACCCAGACGCTGCTGCGTGGCCTGGGTGTGGTTCAGGCCGTGGCCAGTGGCGCTCGCGATCTGAAGGAAATTGCCCGGCTGATCGGTACCACCCGCAGCACCACTCACAGGCTGGCCAGTTGTCTGGTGGACGAGCGTTATTTGCGGGTAGTACCGCAAATCGGTTATCTGCTCGGGCCAAAGCTGATCGAACTGGGTTTCCAGGCCCGCGAAGAGTTGCCGTTGGTGACCCTGGCCGGGCCGTTTCTGGATGAGCTGTCGGCGTTGACCGGCGACACCATTCACCTGGCGATTCGCGAAGACGATGACGTGCTGTACCTGCACAAGAATCCTGGACGCAATGGTCCGGAAATGCGTTCGCGGGTCGGTCATCGCATGCCGTTGGCTCGCACCGGGATCGGCAAGGCGTTGATGCTCGACGACAGCCAGCAAGAGTGGCAACGTCTGTACGACGTCAGCTTGCCAGTGGGCGGGAAGAATCTGTTGTGGCCGCAGCACCCGGAGCAATCCTGGGAGCAGTTCCGCGAACGCATGCTGGAATACGTGGCCGGCGGTTATGCCTTTGATCTGGAAGACAACGAACCGTCGATCCGCTGTGTAGCGGCGCCGGTACGCGATGCCAGCCGGCGAATCGTCGCCGGGATCAGCATCGCCAGTACCGTGCCGTACATGCCGCTGGAGAAAATGCTCGAACTGATCCCGTTGATCAAACAGGCCGCCGCCCGGCTCTCGGCGGAGCTAGGGGCCAAGGTTTAAGCCGCGAAGGTCTGAGTCAGACCTTCAAGGTCGCCATGTCGATCACGAAGCGGTATTTCACGTCACCGGCGATCATGCGGCTGTAGGCCTCGTTGATCTGGCGGATGTCGAGCATTTCGATGTCACAGGTGATGTTGTGCTCGGCGCAGAAATCCAGCACTTCCTGGGTTTCGGCGATGCCACCGATCAGGGAGCCGGCCAGTACCCGGCGACTCATCACCAGCTTGCCGGCGTGGACCGGTGGATTCACGGGTTCGATCAGCCCTACCAGTATGTGCACGCCGTCGAAACGCAGGGTATCGAGGTAGGGATTGAGGTCGTGCTGCACCGGAATGGTATCCAGCAGGAAATCGAATTGTCCTGCCGCCGCGGCCATCTGTGCCGCATCCGTGGACACGATTACGTGGTCCGCACCCTGGCGTCGACCTTCCTCGGCCTTGCTGGCCGAACGGGTGAACAGCGTCACCTCCGCGCCCATGGCCTTGGCGAACTTGATGCCCATGTGACCGAGGCCGCCCATGCCGAGAATCCCGACCTTGTCACCGGCCTTGACCCCGTAATGCTTGAGCGGCGAATAGGTGGTGATGCCCGCGCAAAGAATCGGCGCGGCGCTGGCCAGGTCGAGTTTCTCGGGGATGCGCACGACAAAATGCTCGCTGACCACGATGCTGTCGGAGTAACCGCCCATGGTGTTGCTGCCATCGACCCGGTCCGGGGTGGCGTACGTCATGGTCGGGCCTTCCAGGCAGTATTGCTCGAGGTCGGCGTGGCAGGCTTCGCACTGACGGCAGGAGTCGACCATGCAACCGACGCCGACCAGATCCCCCACCTTATGTTGGGTGACGTTCGCACCGATGGCGGTAACTTTGCCGACAATCTCGTGGCCGGGCATCAGCGGGTAAACAGCAATGCCCCACTCGTTGCGCGCCTGGTGGATGTCGGAATGGCAGACGCCGCAGTAAAGAATCTCGATCGCTACGTCGTCGGCCCGAGGGCTGCGGCGTTCGAATTTCACGGGGGCGAGGGGAGTGGTGGCCGACTGCGCGGCATAACCGATGGCGGTGTACATGAGGAACCTCGCAAAAGCAGTGACAGGTGAGGTGGCGAAGTGTGGGCGCCGCTTCGGTCACCGGCCATGGCGATTCCTCCGCGTGTCATGCCTAATCCTCCGGCATCGGCGTTTGACGGGTCGCATTGGCGTTCAGACCTGCGATGATGCTTTCATCCCATTTTTCGCGATTTTTTTTGTGAAGAGCTCCCATGTTGTTGACCCGTCATCTCGACGCCAATGCCACGCTGGTTTCGCTGATCCAGCCACTGGCCATTCGCGACGGATTTGTCCCGACCGCATTGCCGGGTGTCCAGGTACTCAGGGCCAGTTGCGATGTCGCCCGGGGCCCGCAGATTTACGAGCCGAGCCTGATGATCATCGCCCAGGGCAGCAAACTGGCGTATCTCGGGCCCCGAACCCTGGAATACGGTGCCGGGCATTACTTGATTCAAGCGCTGCCGGTGCCCTTCGAATGTGAAACCTTTGCCCTGCCGGATGCGCCGCTGCTGGGTGTTTCCATTGCCATTGATCGGGTGCTGCTCGGTGAGTTGGTGTTGGCCATGGGGCTGGCGCCAGGACGCGACATCCCCGCGCAGACACCGGAGTCCATGACCTCGGCGGTACTCGACGACGGGATGCGCGGTTGCGTCGAACGGCTGTTGCGCTGCCTGCACGATCCGCTGGAATGCCAGGTCATGGGCCAGGCGCGTTTGCGTGAGTTGTTGTTCGTGGCATTACGCGGGCCCCAGGCCGATGTATTGCGAGCGCTGGTGGAGCAGCAAGGTCAGTTCGCTCGCATCGCGGTTTCCCTGAGCCACTTGCATGCCCATTACACCGAGCCGCTGAACGTCGAGACGCTGGCCAGTTGCGCGAACATGAGTGCCTCGACCTTCCATGAGCATTTCAAGCGCAGCACCTTGCTGTCACCGGTGCAGTATCTGAAGCGATTGCGCTTGCTCAAGGCTCAGCAGTTGCTGTTGGTGGAGGGGCTGGGTGTGGCCCAGGCCGCCCATCGGGTGGGTTATCAGAGCACGTCGCAATTCAGTCGTGAGTACAAACGCTACTTCGAGCGCAATCCGGGGGATGAGCGCGCTGCTTGATGCACCGAAACGCCCCTGTGGGAGCGAGCTTGCTCGCGATTGCGGCGGGTCAGTCGCCATCAAGTCTGGATGATAAATCGCTTTCGCGAGCAAGCTCGCTCCCACATTGGAATGCTGTTAGCTCATGAATCTCAGGCAACAAAAAGGCCCCCATTTCGGGAGCCTCGATGTTCAGCGAGTCGACTTACATGTTCGGGTAAGTCGGGCCGCCGGAGCCTTCCGGCGCCACCCAGGTGATGTTCTGCGCAGGGTCCTTGATGTCACAGGTCTTGCAGTGCACACAGTTCTGGGCGTTGATCTGGAAGCGCTTCTCGCCGTCTTCCTTGGTGATCACTTCATACACGCCGGCCGGGCAGTAGCGCTGCGCCGGTTCGTCGTACAGCGGCAGGTTCTTGGCGATCGGGATGCTCGCATCGGTCAGCTTCAGGTGGCAGGGCTGTTCTTCTTCATGGTTGGTACCGGAGATGAACACCGAGCTGAGTTTGTCGAAGCTGATTTTGCCGTCCGGTTTCGGGTAGTCGATCTTCTTGCAGTCGGCCGCCAGCTTCAGGCACGCGTAGTCCGGCTTGGTGTCGTGCAAGGTGAACGGCAGTTTGCCGCCGAAGATATTCTGATCGAGCCAGTTGAAACCACCGCCGACGATAGCGCCGAACTTGTGGATCGCCGGGCCGAAGTTACGGCTGGCGAACAGTTCGTCGTAGAGCCAGCTGGCTTTGAACGAATCAACGTAAGTGTTCAGTTCATCGCCGCCTTCGGAACCGGCAAACAGCGCTTGCGCCACAGAGTCGGCGGCGAGCATGCCGGACTTCATCGCGGTGTGGCTGCCCTTGATCTTGGCGAAGTTCAGGGTGCCGAGGTCGCAACCGATCAGCGCGCCGCCCTTGAAAACCATTTTCGGCAACGAGTTCAGGCCGCCTTTGCTGATGGCGCGGGCGCCATAACTGACGCGCTTGCCGCCTTCCAGATACTGCTTGAGCACCGGGTGATGCTTGAGGCGCTGGAACTCGTCGAACGGCGACAGGTAGGTGTTGCTGTAGGACAGGTCGACGATCAGACCGACGACCACCTGGTTGTTTTCCAGGTGATACAGGAACGAGCCGCCGGTGTTCTCGGTGCCCATGATGTCCAGCGGCCAGCCAGCGGTGTGGACCACCAGGCCTGGTTGGTGCTTGGCCGGGTCGATGTCCCAGATCTCTTTCAGGCCGATGCCGTAATGCTGGGCATCGGCGTCGGTGTCGAGCTTGAAGCGTTTGATCAGTTGCTTGCCGATATGGCCACGGCAGCCTTCGGCGAACAGCGTGTACTTGCCGCGCAGTTCCATGCCCGGGGTGTACAGGCCTTCCTTGGGATTGCCTTCGCGGTCGACGCCCAGGTCACCGGTGAGGATCCCGCGGACCACGCCGTTCTCGTCGATCAGCGCTTCCTGGGCAGCGAAGCCTGGGTAGATTTCCACGCCCAGGTTCTCGGCCTGCTGGGCCAGCCAGCGACACAGATTGCCCAGGGAGATGATGTAGTTGCCTTCGTTGTGCATGGTCTTGGGCACAAAGAGGTCGGGAATCTTGGTCGCGCTGTCAGCGTTCTTGAGGACGAAAATGTCGTCACGGGTGACCGGCGTGTTCAGCGGCGCGCCGAGTTCCTTCCAGTCCGGGAACAGTTCGTTCAGGGCGCGGGGTTCGAACACCGCGCCGGACAAAATGTGAGCACCGACTTCAGAGCCTTTCTCGACCACGCAGACGCTGATTTCCTTACCGGCTTCGGCGGCCTTCTGCTTCAGTCGGCAGGCGGCGGACAGGCCAGCGGGGCCGGCACCGACGATGACCACGTCGAATTCCATGTATTCGCGTTCCACAGGCTATCTCCTACTCAAGGCTCACAGTTTTTTTTCTAATTGGAGGTTTGGCACTTCATCTATTGTTCCTGCACTGTGTCAGGCGGGGGAATCAATGATGAGACATCTTTCTCTCTAGGCGGCGCATTATATCTACACCACTCTCAGCGTCCAATACAAACGTTTGTTTGAATTTGCTGTAGGCCAGATAAATCAAAGAAGCGCGGCTTATAACTGACCATTTTGCCGTATTGACCGGAATAGGCGTTCCGGTCAAGATACGGTCGGTTTTGCGCTCGCCGTAGGCTGACTGTTGGTTTCAAGAGCACCTCTAAAGACAGGGCGAAAGCAGTACAAGGTGACGCATTGCGCAGCTTTGGCGCGCAGTTTACACGGCATGAAAAGGAATGACTCATCGGTCACCACTGACGAACGGTCATTTCGCTTGTGAGCAGGGTCATTTTTATTGAATTGCCAGCGTTTTTAGAGGTGCCCTTGCGCCGATGAGCATCATTCGCCAGGTTCGCCCGGGCGACTTTCTTTTCACCGGAGAGTAACGAGGAATCCATGAAGGTTCTTGTAGCTGTCAAACGAGTGGTCGACTATAACGTCAAGGTTCGCGTCAAAGCGGACAACTCCGGCGTCGACCTCGCTAACGTCAAGATGTCGATGAACCCGTTCTGCGAAATCGCAGTGGAAGAAGCCGTACGCCTGAAAGAGAAAGGTGTTGCGACTGAAATCGTCGTCGTCTCCATTGGTCCGTCTACTGCCCAAGAGCAGCTGCGTACCGCCCTGGCGCTGGGTGCCGATCGTGCCATCCTCGTCGAATCCGCTGATGAATTGAACTCCTTGGCCGTGGCCAAGCTGCTCAAGGCTGTAGTCGACAAGGAACAGCCACAGCTGGTTATCCTTGGCAAACAGGCCATCGACAGCGACAACAACCAGACCGGCCAGATGCTGGCTGCACTGACCGGCTACGGTCAGGGCACCTTCGCCTCGAAAGTCGAAGTCAGCGGCGACAGCGTTGCCGTGACTCGCGAAGTCGACGGCGGCGGGCAGACGGTTTCCCTGAAACTGCCAGCCATCGTCACCACCGACCTGCGTTTGAACGAGCCGCGCTACGCGTCCCTGCCAAACATCATGAAAGCCAAGAAGAAGCCTCTCGAAGTGCTGACTCCGGACGCTTTGGGCGTTTCTACCGCCTCCACCACCAAGACCCTGAAAGTCGAAGCGCCGGCTGCACGCAGCGCGGGTATCAAGGTCAAGTCGGTGGCTGAACTGGTCGAGAAACTGAAAAACGAAGCGAAGGTAATCTAAATGACTATCTTGGTTATTGCTGAACACGACAACAAAGTGCTGGCTCCGGCCACGCTGAACACCGTTGCTGCGGCCGTGAAAATCGGTGGCGACATTCACCTGCTGGTGGCAGGCCAGGGCGCTGGCGCCGTGGCTGAATCCGCGGCGAAAATCGCTGGCGTGGCCAAAGTGCTGGTAGCCGACAACGCTGCCTACGCTCACCAGTTGCCGGAAAACGTTGCGCCACTGGTGGCCGAGCTGGGCGCTGGCTACAGCCACATCCTGGCTGCTGCCACCTCCAACGGCAAAAACATCCTGCCGCGCGTCGCCGCGCAGCTTGACGTTGACCAGATCTCCGAGATCATCTCGGTAGAAAGCGCTGACACGTTCAAGCGTCCGATCTATGCCGGTAACGCCATCGCTACCGTGCAATCTTCGGCTGCGATCAAAGTGATCACCGTGCGTGCCACCGGTTTCGACCCGGTTGCCGCTGAAGGTGGTTCGGCGGCTGTTGAAGCCGTTGCTGCCGTCCATGACGCTGGCACCTCGAGCTTCGTCGGCGAAGAACTGGCCAAGTCCGATCGTCCGGAACTGACCGCTGCCAAGATCGTCGTTTCCGGCGGTCGCGGCATGCAGAACGGCGACAACTTCAAACACCTGTACGCCCTGGCCGATAAGCTGGGCGCGGCAGTCGGCGCTTCCCGCGCCGCGGTCGACGCAGGTTTCGTACCCAACGATATGCAGGTCGGTCAGACCGGCAAGATCGTTGCGCCACAGCTGTACATCGCCGTCGGTATCTCCGGCGCGATCCAACACCTGGCTGGCATGAAAGACTCCAAGGTGATCGTCGCGATCAACAAGGACGAAGAAGCGCCAATCTTCCAGGTGGCTGATTACGGCCTGGTAGCGGACTTGTTCGAAGCCATACCCGAGTTCGAGAAGCTGGTCTAATCCAGCGGCTTGACTTATAAAGAGCCCGGCCTTTTGGCCGGGTTTTTTTTCGTCTTTGATTTGAGCGGGAGAGTTTCGCCATGGATCTGCGTCGCTGGAACGGCTTGTGTTGGCTGCTGGGGCTGTCAATGTTGCCTTCACTGGCTGGGGCGGCGGGCAAGTGCGAACGCCTGGTGGTGACGGGTAGCCCGGATGCGCCGCCTTACTTGTGGCGTGACCCGCAAGACCCGAAACACTTGATCGGTGCCAGCGCCGATCGATTGCAACAGATCGCCGCTGAGCTGGGGCTCAAGGTCGAACTGCTGTATGCCGGCAAGCGTTCCCAGGCTCTGGATGAAGTGCGCAGCGGGCGTATGGACATGCTCGCCGATGCCTCCCTGACGGTGGGTGAGCTGGAATCCCTGGATTACATTCATCCACCGCTGATGGAAAACGACTATCTGGTCTGGACCCGCAAGGACTCGCAGCTGGTCTACAACGAGGCGAAGGACCTGCACGGTCATCCCGGTGCGATGTCGGAAAAAGCCCGTTTGACCCAGCCGTTCAGAACCTTCGCCGAGCAGCAGTTGAGCCTGGTGCCCATGCCCAACTTGACCCAGGCCTTTCAGAAATTGCTCTTGGGCGAAGTGGAATATGTACTGGCGGGGCGTTATGCGGGGATGACCATGGTCGAGACCCTGGGCATGGCCAATGACCTGCTGGCCCACCCACAACCGATCGATAAACCGGGGCTGTTCCTCGCCGTTTCCCATAACTCCGCCTGCAACGACCCATGGTTGCGCGGACAGTTGGCCAAAAAGATGACAGAATTGCCCGCGTCCGGTCTGACGGAAGCCGTGCTGCAACGCAATCTCGAGCGTTGGAAAGCACAGTTGAAAAATCCCGTCAGCACCCAAAAACAGTAGGGATTCTTAGTGACTATTCGACCTCTTTTCGCTGCCCTGGCCGTTCTGGCTCTGGCGGGTTGTGCAGCCGATCCGGCGCCGAATGAACAAATGCGTTTGACCGAACAGGCCCTGGAACAAGCCAGGGCCGTGGGTGCAACGGCTGAAGACGTGCCGGAGTTGAAGCTCGCGGAAGGCAAATACGCCCGGGCTCAGGGCGACATGGCCGACCTGTCGTTCAAGCATGCACGCATGCGGGCCGAGCAGGCCGAACTGGACGCCCGTCTGGCCGAGGCACGGGTCCTGACCCTGAAAAGCCAGGAGCAACTGAACGTGCTCAATACCCGCATCACTCGCCTGCGCAAGCAACTGGGGGA
Organism: Pseudomonas fluorescens; assembly: GCF_902497875.1. Lineage (GTDB taxonomy): Bacteria > Pseudomonadota > Gammaproteobacteria > Pseudomonadales > Pseudomonadaceae > Aquipseudomonas > Aquipseudomonas fluorescens_BR. The sequence goes on along the minus strand of NZ_CABVHY010000021.1, from coordinate 117,464 downwards.
TGCCCAATGAGCCTGAAGACCCGAGTACTCGGTGGATTGCTGGTGGCCGGCTGCGTGAGCCTGTACGGTTGCGCCGGCCAGCAAAGCGAACTCGCTGTGCAGCAGGCCAGCGCCGACTTCCAGAAGGTCAAGGAAGACTCCAACGTGCTGCGCATCGCGCCCAAGGACGTGATCCGTGCCGGTGAGTCCCTGGCCCGTGCCGATCGTCTGACCAGTTACTGGGGCAGTGGCTCGGATGTTAAGCATTACGCCTACCTGAGCCAGCGCTATAGTGAAATCGCTCGCGAACACAGCGAACAGATCCTCAACGAGGAGCGCGCAGCGAAGCTCGAGCTGGAGCGTCAGCGCCTGCAATTGGCCTTGCGTGAAGCCAAGTTGCTTAGCGTGCAGCAGCAAGGCAAATGGCTGGAAGAGCAGATTATCAGCCTGGCGACGACCCAGACCGATCGCGGCCTGGTGATGACCCTGGGTGATGTGTTGTTCGATACCGGTGAGGCGGACTTGAAAAGTTCGGCCACCCGCACCGTGCTGAAAATCGTCCAGTTCCTCCAGCTCAATCCAAAGCGCGTGGTGCGGATCGAAGGTTACACCGACAGCACCGGCGGCAAGCAGGACAATCTCAAGTTGTCGCGCGATCGCGCTCAGGCGGTGGCCAACGTGCTGATGGATCTGGGGGTCGAGGACAAACGAATCCAGGTCGAAGGCTACGGCGATGAGTATCCGGTCGAAGTCAACGCGTCCGAACGCGGACGGGCGCAGAACCGCCGGGTGGAAATTGTGTTCTCCGACGAAAAAGGCCAGCTTGGCGCTGCCCGCTAAGGGTTACGACACTGGACAAGGCAGGTTTACGAAAACGGCTGACGCTAGAAATCCTGTAGGAGCTGGCGAAGCCTGCGATCTTTTGATCTTTCGCTTGGGGACTCAAGTGGATCTGGAAAGATCGCAGCCTCGTTTCACTCGACAGCTCCTACACGACCCGGCCCCTTGAGGTGCCGGGTTTTTTTATGCCTGCCAATTGCCTCGCGATGCCAATAAAAGCAGTACAGATTTTGCTGACACTGCACTGTACAGTCGACTATTGTGGCAACTGTCCCCGTACACTTCTAAACTGTTCCGGTATTGTTCCACACAAAAATAAAATGCCCGTGAAATCGAGTGCTGCGTCATGACTAATCTTTTGCTCTATCAACGTATCGCTCAGCAGCTGGCCGAGGATATTCGTCGTGGCGTGTACCAGCCGGGCGAGCGCGTGCCTTCGGTGCGCAAGATGAGCTCGCAGCTCAACGTCAGCCATGCGACGGTGCTCCAGGCTTACGCCAATCTCGAGGACCAGGGGCTGATTCGTGCACGGCCACAGTCCGGCTATTACGTGCACCAGACACCGGCCCTGACTGCGCCGACCCCGGATATCGCCCGGGTCGAGCGGCCCGGTCTGGTTACTCGCAGCAGTATTATTCAACAAGTACTGGTCGAGTCGCGGCGCGAAGGGGTGTTTCCGCTGGGCGCTGCCGTGCCGAGCGTCGACTATCTGCCGGTGCGCGCGCTGCACCAGCAATTGGCCAAGGTCACGCGCTTTCATAGCCCGCGGGCCTTCAGTTACATGTTCAGCCCCGGTTTTGAACCCTTGCGCCGTCAAGTGGCGATCCGCATGCGCGATGCCGGTGTAGTGGTCGATCCATCCGAAGTGGTGATCACCCATGGTTGTGTCGACGCGCTGCAGATGTCGTTGCGGGTGCTGACCCGCCCAGGCGACCTGATCGCGGCGGAATCACCGACTTATTACGGCTTGCTGCAGCTGGCCGACCTGCTGGGTCTGAAAGTCATCGAGATCCCCAGCGACCCGGCCACCGGCATGAGCCTTGAAGCTCTGCAGCTGGCGGCGAACCAGTGGTCGATCAAAGCGCTGGTGTTGACCACGCGCCTGAGCAACCCGTTGGGCGGCACCATGCCTGAAGAGCGGCAAAAGCAGTTGCTGCGTCTGGCCTCGGATTTCGATATACAGATCGTCGAGGACGATATTTATGGCGAACTGATGTTCGAACAAGGCCGTACCAAGGCACTCAAGGCCTATGATCGGCTGGATCGGGTGATTTACTGTTCGAGTTTTTCCAAGACCCTGTCGCCGGGTGTGCGGATCGGCTGGATGATTGCCGGCAAGTACCAGCAGGAAATCCAGCGCTTGCAGACCTTCAGCACCCATTCGGCGTGCAGCGTCACGCAGATGGGCATCGCGGCTTATCTGGAGAACGGCGGTTATGACCGCCATCTGCGCTACATCCGTCAGGAGTACCGCAAGAACCTCAGCGCCTTTCAGCTGGCGGTGCAGCAGTACTTCCCGGAAGGCACGCAGATGACCCGGCCCACGGGCGGCTTCATCCTCTGGGTCAGTCTGCCCGGGCGAGTCAACACCCAAGAGCTGCACGTGCGTGCCTTGCAGCAGGGCATCAGTATCGCGCCGGGGCTGATTTTCAGTAATACCGAGCAGTTCAATCACTGCATTCGATTGAACTGCGGCACCCCCTGGAATCGCGAAGCGGAGCGCACGTTGATGACCCTGGGCATGCTCGCCAATCAACTGTGTCAGGAGGCGGCGGGCGGTTTTTGAGCGGGGTGCAGATGCCATCGGATGATCGGCTGGTCGGCGCGCTTGTCATGAACCGTCCAACAAGCGAGCATACGGCCCCCTGCCGTTAGGGCTGTAGTGTCTATGAAAGCGACTTTTGCTGTTGGCTGGTTTTTAATCTGTCTTTTGAGCGCGTTCAATAGCGGGGCAGTGATGGCCGCTTCCAATCCGGATAAGCCTGCGGAGTCTACCCCCGCGACCAAATCGCAGAAGCCTGCGGCAGTGAAGAAAGTCGCGCCCGTAAAAAAGGCGGTTACAGCTAAAAAACCGAAGCCTGTTAAAAAGCGCGCGCCCATCGCGTCCAAGTCAAAGTCTGCAAGAGAATTGGTGAAGACTCCACTGCCCTCGGCCAGAGTGGACCTGAGCCTGCCGCCGGATATGGTCAGCCAGTTGCAGCCGCCAGGTACGCTTGTACAGACCCAGCATGCGCCTTTGCTGCCGCAGTTGTTTGGCGATAAGCCCGGGGAAAGCGGTCCGTTCCAGCTGAATGGCCGCTTGATCAACAATGAAATGGGGTTGCAGCTGCGTAATGAGGAGCGGCGGGATGTCGAGGGTGCGGCGCTTGAGTTCGAGTTCAAACGGTAAATCCAGACACCGACTGTGAGCCCCGACCTTGACGCTTTGTCGGAGACTGGTCAGTCACGGCTGTTTGATCGAGAAAACCACCCGCTGGTCAATTTCAAACAGCTGTTTTAGCGGGTACTCTATCCCGCGTCGTTAACCCTTTGCCGTCGCCAGGAGTTCTGTCGTCATGAAATGCCGTGAAGGCTGTGGCGCTTGCTGCATTGCCCCTTCCATCAGTACTCCGATTCCCGGCATGCCCAATGGCAAAGTCGCGGGAGAACGTTGCCTGCACCTTTCCGCCGATTACCTGTGCGCGATTTTCGGGATGCCTGAACGACCGCTGGTCTGCGGGGCATTTCACGCGGATATCGAGGTCTGCGGCAGCAATCGTGAAGAAGCCATCAAATTGATTGGCTGGTGGGAGCAAATGACGGCAGCTTAAGGGGGTTCAAAGAACGGAACTTCAACAACAAGGAAAAAGACAATGGGTTCGCTGCATCGAATGGCTGTGCTCTGTGGCTTGACTGTTTTGCTGGCCGCAACGGCCCGGGCCGAGGAATGGAAAACCGCCAAGGAGGCGGATGGCATCAACATCTCCTTGAGTGAAGTGGCCGGCTCCGAATACAAGGCCTACCGCGGTGTGACGCTCTTGAAAACCTCCATGGCCAAGTTACGCGGCTTGCAGGAAGACGTCGTCGGTGCCTGCGCCTGGATCCATGAGTGCAAGTCGCAGAAGCTGCTCAAGCACGAAGGCAATCAAAGCTGGACCTACACCCAGTTCAATACACCCTGGCCGGTGACTGCCCGCGACTCGGTATTGCACATTACGACCGTCGAGGGTGCCGAAGGCAGCCTCACCCGCAAACTGGAAGGCGTGCCGACTTATGTTCCTGAAGAAAAGGGTTTTGTGCGGGTGGCCCGGGTCGAGGGCTTCTGGAAGCTCGTCCCTAAAGGCGCGGATCAGGTCGAAGTGACCTATCAGGTTCACACCGATCCGGGCGGCAGTGTCCCGTCGTGGCTGGCCAACAAGTTTGTGGTCGATGCTCCGTTCAACACCTTGAAAGCATTGAAAGCAAGGGCTGAAAAGCCGTAACGGCTCGAGCCAGTTGCCCTTTGAAAAAAGGTCGTCTATGGACGGCTTTTTTTATGCGAAGTCCGCTGGCGTCATGGGTGGAACGATGCCCGGTGCTCAAGGTCGAGATGTTGTAAGCCCATTAACGGGATTTATCGAGGAGACACTGATGCAAAAGTGGGAAGTCACCTTCGTTGATGATCATGGTGTTCAAGCCGTTGAGCATTTCGAATGCGAGCAAAAGCCCAGCATGGAGCAGGCTGCGCAAATGATTCGGGCAAAACTTCTCCCTGTCCCGGCCGCGCTGGATCTCAATGATCTGGAAGGCCGTATCGAAGACCCCACGGTGAAAAACCTGAAGGAACAATGCAGCATTCAAATCCTCAGCATCACTCAGGCTCCCTGAGCCTCGCGCAAAATCCTTGTCCAGCCCCTCTAGTACAGGTACTGGCTTCGCGTTACTCTGCAATCGAGATCAGCGAATGAATCGCTAAGGTCTGGTCTTGTCAGCTACATGCTTGTTTCCCCGCGGCAGTCATAGTGCCGTATCGCTTTCACCATTCGGTTGCGAGCGCGGGGGAGTACGGAAAGTCTATCCATTGGGTTTTAGGAGGACGTTTTCATGAGCACAGCCTATCAAGAAGACATCAGCAGCAGCGTGCTGCGCCGCATGAAAGAAGGCGGTTTCGACTTTTCACGATTCCATCCCATCGAGTTCTACGCCATTTTCCCGGACGAGGAGCGGGCACGCAGGGCGGCAGGGCATTTTCGCGGTGAGTCACTCAATGCTCAAGTCAGCGCGCGTGATGACGGCGCCTGGCACCTGGAACTGAGCAAGGTGATGTACGCCACCTACGGCGGCATCGGTGACTTCGAGCAGGATTTCGAGGCGGTGGTCGAGCCTCTGGGCGGGATAATCGAAGGTTGGGGCGTGAAGCAGGAGGTACGAGGGTTACTCGCATAACACCTATGAACAGCATCAACACTCAGCATCGGCTGACCTTCGGGTCGGCCGATTTCGTTTGTGGCTGACAGAAAGATCTTTTGCCGTGTAACGAAATCAACGCTGGCTATGCTTCGCAATGAAGCGGGGGCGATCGAGTGGGGGAGTTTGCTGCACAGCAATGGTGCGGTGTTTCCTGGGCGCTTATCCAACCGATTGATATTAAAGCGGTTATGCCGCTGGCACGGGGCTTGCGAAGCTTAGGTGTCCGGGTGACAAGGAGTACGGCATGATCCGCACCTATTTTGATGAAATGTACGATGCCGGCGGCCAGGTCCGCCCGCATTATCGGGAGTTTGCCCGTTGGCTGGCCGAAACGCCTGACGAGCTATTGGCACAACGGCGACGCGAGGCCGATCTGCTATTTCATCGCGCCGGGATTACTTTCACACTCTATGGTGATGAGCAGGGGACAGAACGCCTGATTCCCTTCGACACCATTCCCCGCAGTATCCCCGCCAGCGAATGGCGGATCGTCGAACGTGGCTGCATCCAGCGGGTCAAGGCGTTGAACATGTTCCTCGCCGACCTCTACCACGAGCAGCGCATCATCAAAGCCGGCATTATCCCGGCCGAGCAGGTACTGGCCAACGAGCAATACCAGTTGGCCATGCAAGGGCTGGATCTGCATCGCGATATTTACTCGCACATCTCTGGCGTCGATCTGGTGCGTGATGGCGATGGCACCTATTACGTGCTCGAAGACAACCTGCGCACCCCCAGCGGCGTCAGCTATATGCTTGAAGACCGCAAGATGATGATGCGGCTGTTCCCCGAATTGTTCGCTGCCCAGCGCATTGCGCCGATCGATCATTACCCCAATCTGTTGCTCGATACCCTGAAAAGCTCCAGCCCGCTGGATAACCCCAGTGTCGTGGTATTGACGCCCGGGCGCTTCAACAGTGCGTTCTTCGAACACGCGTTCCTGGCTCGGGAAATGGGCGTCGAACTGGTCGAGGGCGCTGACCTGTTTGTCCGCGATGATCGGGTATTCATGCGCACCACCGACGGGCCGAAAGCAGTCGATGTGATCTATCGACGCCTCGACGACGCCTTTCTCGACCCGCTGGCATTCAATCCGGACTCGATGCTCGGCGTGCCGGGCCTGCTGTCGGCCTATCGCTCGGGCAATGTGGTGCTGGCCAATGCCATCGGCACCGGCGTGGCGGACGACAAGTCAGTCTATCCGTTCGTCACGGACATGATCCGCTTCTATCTGGACGAGGAGCCAATCCTCAAGAACGTGCCCACCTTTCAATGCCGCAAGCCCGAGGAACTGTCCCACGTGCTGGCGAACCTGGGGGATCTGGTGGTCAAGGAAACCCAGGGTTCCGGTGGTTACGGAATGCTGGTGGGGCCGGCGGCGACGGCGGCGGAAATCGAAGCGTTCCGGGCGCGGATCAAAGCCAAGCCTCACGCTTACATCGCCCAACCAACCTTGTGCCTGTCGACGTGCCCGACCTTTGTCGAAAACGGCATCGCGCCGCGCCATATCGACTTGCGCCCGTTTGTACTGTCTGGTCGCGAAACCCGAGTCGTGCCCGGCGGCCTGACCCGTGTCGCTTTACGAGAAGGATCCCTGGTGGTGAATTCGTCCCAGGGTGGTGGAACCAAGGACACCTGGGTGGTCGAGGATTGAAGGAAGCCTGCCATGTTAAGTAGAACTGCCTCGGATTTGTATTGGATGTCGCGTTACCTGGAGCGGGCGGAAAACCTCGCACGGATGCTCGACATCAGTTATTCGCTGTCATTGATGCCGCAGGACGGCCGCGGTGACGGTTTGCATGAATTGGCGATGCCGCTATTGATCACCGGCACCCTGGACGACTATCTGGAGCGCCACGGTGCATTGCATGCCGAACGGTTGCTGCACTTTTTCGCCCTGGATGCGGCCAACCCGGCGAGCATCTACAGCTGTCTCGGGGCCGCGCGGGCCAGTGCCCATGCGGTGCGTGGGCGAATCACCGCGGACATGTGGGAAAACATCAACGCCACCTGGCTGGAGATTCGCGGTATCGCCGAACAAGGTCTCAGCCGTTATGGCATGAGCCGTTTCTGCGAGTGGATCAAGGAGCGTTCCCACCTGTTTCGTGGCGCTTCCTACGGCACCATCATGCGCAATGATGCGTTTCGATTTATCCGTCTCGGCACCTTCATCGAACGGGCCGACAACACCCTGCGGTTGCTCGATGCCCGCTACGAAATGGCCGGTGACCAGGCCGAAGCGGTCAGCGACGGCACCGCCCACGCCTACTACCAGTGGAGTGCCTTGCTGCGCGCCTTGTCCTCGTTCGAGGCCTACACCGAGATCTACCGCGACGCCCCCGGAGCGCGACACGTCGCCGAACTGTTGCTGTTGCGCGCCGACGTCCCGCGTTCCCTGCGTGCATGCACCGAAGAGATCGACCAGATCCTCGCCAGCCTGCCGGGCGCCAACGGCCGGCCAGCGCAACGCCTGGCCGCCGAAATGGACGCGCGTCTGCGCTACACCGCAATCAACGAAATCCTCGAGGAAGGCCTGCACGCCTGGCTGACCGAATTCATCCCGCTGGTGCGCCAGTTGGGCAACGCCATTCACCGTTCCTACCTGGAGGCTGCATGAGACTTTCCATTAGCCACGAGACCACCTATCACTACGAAGATCAGGTGCGGGCGAGCATCCAGTATTTGCGTCTGACGCCCCACGACAGCGAGCGTCAGCACGTGCTCAGCTGGCAGCTCGACCTGCCGCGGCCGGTGCGCGCGCAGCTGGATCCGTTCGGCAATATCCTGCACGTGCTGACCATGGACGAACCCCATGCAGCCATAGTCATTGGTGCCCGTGGGCAAGTGGATATCGATGAACAGCACGAAGCCGAGCATGAAAGCCAGTCGGCACTGCCGTTCCTGCGTTTTACCCGGTTGACCGAGGCAGACGAGGCCTTGCGTGCCTTTGCCGCCAGGCAATGCCTCAAGCGCCGTGATCGCACCGGGTTGATCGATCTGATGCACGGTTTGAACCAGCACATGACCTACACCCCAGGCTCCACCGAAGTCGATACCAGCGCTGCCGAAGCCTTCGCCGGGCGGGCCGGGGTTTGCCAGGACCATACCCATGCATTTCTGGCTTGCACCCGCAGCCTGGGCATTCCGGCGCGTTATGTCTCGGGTTATCTGTTCAGCGAGAACAGCGAACATCTGGCCAGTCATGCCTGGGCCGAAGCCTGGCTTGACGACGCCTGGTACAGCTTCGATGTGACCAATCAACTGGCCCGGCCCGAGCGTCACCTGAAACTGGCGGTCGGCCTCGACTATCTGGACGCCTGCCCGGTTCGCGGCATGCGCCGCGGCGGTGGCTGCGAGCAAATGCACGCCAAAGTCTCCGTTTCACCGACGCCGGTTTTTTCGGTGCAGCAGCAGTAAAATCGGGGATACCGCATCGCGAGCAGGCTCGCTCCCACACTCGATCTTCAGTGAATTGCAGATAATGCACACATCGAAAATCTAATGTGTGCGAGCTTGCTCGCGATGGGGCCAGAATTGGCAAACCCGCTCTCACAGGATCACTCAGTCAACTGTGGGAGCGAGCCTGCTCGCGATGGGGCCAGAACAGACACCACAAGATTCAAACCATCAAGGCTGCTGCTTACGCCCCGCCATATGCTTCAAATACCCCACCAGCAACTCCAGCTCCGCATCCGGTAATACGCTGGTGGAGAAGCCGGGCATTTTCGCCTGTGGCCAATGGCGCAGGCTTTGCGGGTCGCGGATATAGCGCTTGAGGAAATCGGCACCGAAGTATTCGGTAGGGCTGAAGGGGATATTCAGATCAGGACCCATCTGCGCATCACCCGCGCCATTTAAGCGATGGCAGGCCAGGCAGTTCTTCTGGAACAGCGCAAAGCCCTGGTTCACCGGATCATTCGGCGCCAGCTTCGAATCCGGGCGCAAGGCCGGGAAACGCTCGGCGACAGGCGCCAGGCGTTTGATACTGGCGACCTGGAACGGCCATTGTTCAGGGCTGATCTGACCGGCCTGGGGATCGCTCCAGACCAGATAGAACGGCCCGGCACTGGGTTTTCCTTCAGCCAGTGGCGGCCAGGGACGCTGCGGATCTTCCACTGCCAGCCAGGCTTGGGCACCGCTGACATTCAGCAGCGGGCCAGCGGCCAGCTCGGCGGCAAAACCGTCGAGCGCCACCGCTTGCAGATGGTCATCGGCGGCAATGCCCGTGAGCAACGCTGCCAACGGCACGGCGCGATAACTCATGTCCCGCTTGTAGGACACATCGTCAGTAATCCGGATCGTCTGAGCTTGAGGGTGCTTGAGCAATTCCTCGGTCTGCCAGGTTCGGCTGCCGGCGCCCAGGTCCAGGACCAGTTGCGCGGCGTACAGGGGCGTGCAGAGCAGCAAGGCCCCGAGCAAAATGAAAGGTTTCAATGGGTCGCCGTAATGTCGTCAGTAAATTCGTCCCGGGACGGCGGGACGTAGCCGGACAGGGCGCCATCGAGCCCCCGGATCGTGCTCGAAGATTGGCACACAAGCGCCGGCCCCGATAGTGAACCGGGGCACAAATTGAGTGCGGCGCTGTGAAACGGCCACGCCTTTAGCCGATCACTTTGGTCAGGTTCGGCAATATCAGGAGCAGCGTAGTGGCGAATAGAATGAGCCCGGCTTGACGTACTTTCGATTGTTTGAACATGGCTGACTGCCTTTTTTGTTATTGGTGGAGCGTCAAATTGCTTGCCTACATTTTCTCCATGATGGCAAGGCGCTGTACTTCCTTTCTGACGAGGGTCTCGGCAAAACCCGACGACAACCTCGTACAGGTTTACCTTAGGGGCCACGTCCCACTTGCTTTAGATCCATTTCATATCAGCACTGATACAAAACTGTATAAAAAAGTATGAGGCCTATTGCCAGCTTCTTGGCCGCCCCTTGGCTAGACAGTTCCGTTGCTCCATCGGCGCGATCGATTGCTCGCTACCGTTCGTCTGAGCGTGACCGTCAAGGTCAGTGAGCGCTTCGGTCATTGAATCCAACACAGCCGAGCCTAAGGTGGGAGGTCTGTATTACTCACCTGCCCAATGGTTCGAGGACGTCATGACTGAAGCTTTGATTTTCGATGCGTTACGCACTCCCCGGGGCAAAGGCAAGGCCGATGGCGCCTTGCACAGCGTCAAGCCGGTCAACCTGCTCGCCGGGCTGCTGAGCGCTCTGCAACAGCGTACGGCGCTCGATACCAGCCAGGTCGATGACATTGTGCTCGGTTGCGTGACCCCAATCGGCGACCAGGGCGCCGATATCGCCAAGACCGCCGCGCTGGTTGCCGATTGGGACGTCAGCGTGGCCGGTGTGCAAATCAACCGCTTCTGTGCGTCGGGCCTGGAAGCGGTCAACCTCGGCGCCATGAAAGTCCGCTCCGGGTTCGAAGACCTGGTGGTGGTGGGTGGCGTCGAGTCGATGTCGCGGGTGCCAATGGGCAGCGACGGCGGTCCGTGGGCGCTCGACCCGCAAACCAACCTGCACAGCCACTTCGTGCCCCAGGGCATTGGCGCGGACCTGATCGCCACGCTGGAAGGCTTCAGTCGCCAGGAGGTCGATGGTTTTGCCTTGCACTCCCAGCAAAAGGCCGCACGGGCGAGGGCGGACGGTTCTTTCAACAAGTCGTTGGTGCCGGTGCTGGACCAGAACGGTATCGTCCTGCTCGATCACGATGAATTCATTCGCGCGGGTTCCACCCTCGAAGGCCTGGGTAATCTCAAGCCGAGCTTTGAAATGATCGGGCAAATGGGCTTCGACGCCACGGCGTTGCGGGTTTACAGCCACATTGAGCGCATCAACCACGTGCACACCCCGGGCAACAGTTCGGGGATAGTCGACGGCGCCGCGTTGATGCTCATCGGTTCCGAGGCCAAGGGCCGGGCGCTGGGTTTGCAGCCGCGGGCGCGGATAGTCGCCACGGCCGTCACCAGCACTGATTCGACCATCATGCTCACCGGTCCTGCCCCGGCCACCCGTAAAGCCCTGGCCAAGGCCGGGCTGCGGGTTGAAGACATCGATTTGTTCGAGGTTAACGAGGCGTTTGCTTCGGTGGTGCTGAAGTTCATCAAGGACATGGCTATCGACCCGGGCAAGGTCAACGTCAACGGCGGCTCCATCGCCATGGGCCACCCGCTGGGCGCTACCGGTTGCGCGATCCTCGGGACCTTGCTCGATGAGCTGGAAGTGCGACGCCTGCGCTATGGCCTGGCGACCCTCTGTGTCGGCGGCGGCATGGGTATTGCCACCATCATCGAACGTCTCTGAGCCCTGACTACAAGGAAACACTTTCATGACTGATGCCATCCGTTACGAAAAAGGTCAGGACCAGATTGTCGTCCTGACCATCGACATGCCCGGCCAGAGCGCCAATACCATGAACGCGGTCTACCGCGATGCCATGGCGGCCAGCGTTGCCCGGCTGGTTGCCGAGCAAGCGTCGATCGCCGGGGTCATCATCACCTCGGCGAAGAAAACCTTCTTTGCCGGCGGCGACCTCAATGAGCTGATCAGCGTCGGCAAAGCCCAGGCCAAGGCGTTTTACGACAGGGTGCTGACGCTCAAGGGCCAGCTGCGAACGCTGGAGACCCTGGGCAAGCCAGTGGTTGCCGCGATCAACGGTGCAGCGCTGGGCGGCGGTTGGGAGATTTGCCTGGCCTGTCATCACCGGGTCGCGCTGGACAAAAAATCGCTGCAGATCGGCTTGCCGGAAGTCACCCTCGGCCTGCTGCCGGGTGGCGGCGGGGTGGTGCGCATGGTCCGCATGCTCGGGTTGGAAAAAGCCTTGCCATACCTGCTCGAAGGCAAGAAAGTCACCCCGCAGCAAGCGCTGCAAGCCGGTTTGATCGATGAGCTGGCGGCTGACACTGATGAACTGCTGGCCAAGGCTCGGGCGTGGATCGTCGCCAATCCGGCGATCAAACAGCCCTGGGACATGAGCGGCTATCAGATCCCCGGAGGTGCCCCGTCACAGCCGAAGGTGGCGCAGACGCTGGCCATTTTACCGTCGATCCTGCGCAGTAAAACCTATGGTTGTATGCCGGCGCCGGAGAAAATCCTCTGCGCTGCGGTGGAGGGCGCTCAAGTCGATTTCGCTACCGCACAGTTGATCGAAACCCGCTATTTCACGGAACTGACCACCGGCCAGGTGGCGAAGAACATGATTGGCACCTTCTGGTTCCAGCTCAATGAAATTAATGCCGGCAGCTCACGGCCGCAAGGGTTTTCGCCCTACGTGACACGCAAGGTCGGGGTGCTCGGTGCGGGCATGATGGGGGCCGGGATTGCCTATGTCAGTGCGGTGGCCGGGATCGAGGTGGTGCTCAAGGACATCAACCTCGTCGCCGCCGAAAAAGGCAAGGCGCATTCGGCGGCGTTGCTCGACAAGAAAGTCGCTCGCGGGCAACTGACCGCCGAGCAGCGCGACGCCACCCTCGCACGAATCAGCACCACCGAGCAGGATGTCGACCTGGTCGGTTGCGACCTGATCATCGAAGCGGTGTTCGAGGATCGTGAACTCAAAGGCCGGGTCACCAGCGCTGCGCAAAAAGTGGTCGGCAGCGAGGCGGTGATCGCTTCCAACACCTCGACCTTGCCCATCAGCGGTCTCGCCACCGCGGTGCCGCAGCCGGAAAAATTCATCGGGCTGCACTTCTTCAGCCCAGTGGAAAAAATGCCCCTGGTGGAAATCATCAAGGGCGCGCGCACCAGCGATGAAACCCTGGCGCGTGGATTCGACTTCGTCCTGCAAATCCGCAAAACCCCGATTGTGGTCAACGACAGCCGGGGCTTCTTTACCTCGCGGGTGTTCGGGACCTTTACCAACGAAGGCATCGCCATGCTTGGCGAAGGCATCTGCGCACCGATGATCGAGACCGAAGCGCGCAAAGCCGGGATGCCGATTGGCCCGCTGGCGATTTCCGACGAAGTGTCGCTGAGCCTGATGAGCCATATCCGTCAGCAAACCGCCAAGGACCTGCAAGCCGAAGGTAAGCCGCTGCCGCTGCATCCGGCTTTTGCGGTGATCGATTTGCTGCTCAATGAGTACAAACGCCCAGGCAAGGCTGCCGGTGGCGGTTTCTACGACTATCCGGCCAGTGGGCAAAAGCACCTGTGGCCGGAGTTGAAAAAGCATTTCGAAAAAGCCGACGGGCAGATTTCGCCCCAAGACGTGCGTGATCGCCTGCTGTTCGTTCAGGCCATCGAAACCGTGCGCTGTGTGGAGGAGGGCGTGCTGCAATCGACGGCCGACGCCAACATCGGCTCGATTTTCGGCATTGGCTTCGCGGCCTGGACCGGCGGCGCGCTGCAGTTCATCAACCAGTATGGCTTGAAGGACTTCATTGCCCGCGCCCAGTATCTGGCTGAGCAGTATGGCGAACGTTTTGCGCCACCGGCTCTGCTGTTGGAGAAGGCTGCCCAGGATAAATTGTTCTGACGTTTTTGAGGGGTGAGTGACGCGTTCGGAGCTTGCCTTGAACCGGTATTTCAAGGCAGGCTCTGAGGTGTGCACTATCGCCTTAATTGTGTCAGGTATTTTTTATGTCGTTACGCATCTGCATTCTGGAAACCGATATCCTGCGTCCAGAACTGGTCGATCAATATCAGGGTTACGGGCAGATGTTCCAGCGCCTGTTCTCGCAGCAGCCGATCGCTGCCGAGTTCACCGTCTACAACGTGATGCAGGGCGAATACCCCGGCGATGAGCTGAGTTTCGACGCCTATCTGGTCACCGGCAGCAAAGCCGATTCCTTCGGCACCGATCCGTGGATTGAAACCCTCAAAATTTACCTGTTGGCGCGCTATGAGCGCGGCGACAAACTGCTGGGCATCTGCTTTGGCCATCAACTGCTGGCTCTACTGCTGGGCGGCAAGAGCGAGCGCGCACCCCAGGGCTGGGGTGTCGGCACCCATCACTACACAATGGCCGCGGCCGCCAAAGCGCCGTGGATGAGCCCTGTGGTCGAAGAACTGACCTTGTTGATCAGTCACCAGGACCAGGTCACCGCCTTGCCGGAAAACGCCACGGTGATCGCTTCCAGCGACTTCTGCCCGTTCGCCGCGTACCACATCAACGACCAGGTGCTGTGCTTCCAGGGCCACCCGGAGTTCATCCACGACTATTCGCGAGCGCTGCTGGAGCTTCGTCAGCAGGCCCTTGGCGAGCAGATCTATCAGAAAGGCGTGGCCAGCCTCGACCGCGAACACCACGGCGCCACCGTGGCGGAATGGATGATGCGCTTTGTGGCGCACAAGCCCGGCGCTGAGCCGGTTTAAACCGCTAAAAGCATCGTCGGAACGCCGCTCGTGTAGGAGCTGCCGCAGGCTGCGATCTTTTGATCTTGGCGATTGTGGTGTCCGCCGAAAAGATCGCAGGCTTCGCCAGCTCCTACGCCGACCGCATGCACCTGCAATATCGTGGGTGTCCGCAATTCCCATGTGGGAGCGAGCTTGCTCCGGGCGGCGTTCCGACGATGGGCTCAACCGGCTTGACCTGCAAAGCACACAATCCACAACCTACAACCACCCCGACCGCTTGAAGCTGGCCCACAACCCGACACACCCCACCGTGATAAACCCCAGCACCCCGAAATATCCGTAGTGCCAAGCCAGTTCGGGAATGTTCTGAAAGTTCATCCCATAGATCCCGGCCACCGCCGTCGGGAACGCCAGAATCGCCGCCCAGGCCGCGAACTTGCGTTGCACCACACTTTGCCGCGAAGCCTCCAGCAGCACACCGATCTCGATAGTCTGGCTGGCAATGTCCGCCAGGGTCGTCAGGTCTTCCATCTGCCGAGTGACATGAATCTGCACATCGCGGAAATATGGACGCATGTTCTTGTCAATGAACGGGAAGCTCAGCTTCTGCAATTCCTCACCGATCTCCACCATCGGCGCTGCATACCGACGCAAACGCAGCACATCGCGGCGCAGGCTGTGGAGTTTCTGGATGTCGCGCTCATTCAGTGAGCTACACATCACGTTGCTCTCCAGCTCATCGATCTCGGCATGAATCGCTTCGCCCACCGGCTGGTAGTTTTCGATGACGAAGTCGAGCAGGGCATAGAGTACGAAATCTTCCCCGTGCTCGAGCAACAGCGGTCGCGCCTCACAACGCTGTCGGACATGAGCGTAAGACTTTGATTGACCGTTGCGGGCAGTGATGATGTAGCCATTGCCGGCAAAGATATGGGTTTCGATGAACTCCAGCCTGCCCGCCGTGCGCACCGGCGAATAGGTGACGATAAACAACGCATCGCCGAAGGTTTCCAGTTTCGGTCGGCTGTGTTTTTCCAGGGCGTCTTCGATGGCCAGTTCGTGCAGGTTGAACTGCTTTTGCAGGTTGGCCAGCTCCAGGGCATTTGGTTCTTCCAGGCCAATCCAGACGAAGTGCCCGGGTTTCGCCGCCCAGGCGCTGCCTTCATCGAGGGTGATATTGGTGACTTTCTTACCGGCGCTGTAAACCGCAGCAGCAACGACTCTACCCATAATTCTTGTTCGCTTCTTCGTGGCCAATGGCAGTGACAGGCATGGTGCATGCCTAGCCTGCTCTGTCTGATCAGAGTCAGCAACATCGGCGCGGTTCACCGACAAAAAAAAGCCCGCGCGAGGCGGGCGGGGTTCAGGCCGGTTGCAGCTGCCGATCCATTGATTCGATGCACTCGCGCATTTGCTCGCGGCACTGGGCGATCAGCATCGGCATATCGTCCAGGCTCAACCCTGCGGTGGGAATCGCCGGCAGCGAGCGGATCAGGATCCTGCCACTGCGCCAACAGTTCAGGCGCATATGTTTGATATAGCTGCTGACGCACACCGGAACGATCGGCACACCCGCGGCAATCGCCATCTGGAATGCGCCTTTCTTGAACGGCAACAACTCTTCGCCGAGGTTGCGCGTGCCTTCCGGGAAGACCCAGATCGAGGTGTCCTTGTGCCGCAAGGTGTGGGTGGTGGTCAGCATCGCCTGGCGAGCCTTGTGCGCATTGCCCCGGTCAATCAACACGTTGCCGGCGAGCCAGAACAACTGCCCGAACAACGGCACCCATTTCAGGCTCTTCTTGCCGATGCACACCGTGCGCCGTGGCACCACATTGCCGAGCACGAACAAATCATAGTTGGACTGGTGGTTGGCAATGATCACGCAACCTGGAGCTTTGTCCATCAATGTCCCGACCTCGGCTTTCACCCGCAGGCGCAAGATACACATGGCCGGCCAGGCATAGAGGCGGGCGCATAAACGGCTGTTGTCCGGATTGAACGGTCGGCACAGTCCGAGCGCTACCCCGAGCATACCCGCCGCCATAAAGTGCAAGCCCATCAACAACATGCGAAACAGATAAAGCATTTACGAGCCCGCCGGGACAAAAGGTGGCGCAGTGTACGGATGTGCACTGTTTTCGGCAATTACCTGTATAGAAGCGGGAGATAGCCGATGTTTGAGCGCATGTTTCCAATTTGTCGTGTCAGTGCGATCTAGAGCGGCTGTAAGGGTTTTCAAAGAACACCCAAGAAAAAGCCCGACTCGATGGTCGGGCTTTTCTCGGTGTGGCTTCAGGTGGTTAAACCAAATGCTCCTGGTCCTGGATGATCGCGTTGTCCAGGGTCTCCAGCAGTGCCTTGCGCACTTTCAGCTTGGTGTTCTTGTGGGCGGTCATGTTGATCTTCTTCAACTGATGCGCGGCAGCCAATGCGGCGCCTTGCAGCTCCTCGGGAGCAACCACCTTGTCGAGGAACCCGGCATCCACCGCACCTTGCGGGTCAAACATCTCGGCGTTGATCACCGAGCGATGGAACGCCGACTTGCGCAGACGATCACGGGCCAGCTCGATGCCAGCGTGGTGCATGGTCATGCCGATCTGAACTTCGTTCAAGCCGATGCTGAACGGGCCTTCGACGCCAATCCGGTAATCCACCGACAACAGCAGGAATGCACCTTTGGCCACCGCATGCCCGGGGCAAGCAACGATCACCGGGAACGGGTGCGACAACAGGCGACGGGCCAGAGTCGATCCCGCCGTCACCAGGCTCACCGCTTCCTTGGGCCCGGAGGTCATCACCTTCAAATCATAACCGCCCGACAGAATCCCCGGCTGACCGGTAATGATCACCACCGCGCGATCCTTCACCGCCTGATCCAGCGCAGTATTGAATGCAGCAATCACGTCCGGGGAAATGGCATTGACCTTGCCATTGCTCAAGGTCAGGGTCGCGATACCGTCTTCGAGGTGGTAAGAAATCAACTCACTCATGACGCTATTCCTTGTAATAAAGTGGGGTAGACGTTACCCACCGTGACAAGCCAGGTAAAGCGCCGTGACTGACTGACGAGTCAGCCTTTACCCGCCCGACAGGCGTAGCCGGCCATGCTGGCGCCGCGTTGCCCTCTATATAGAAGCGCAGGCAAGGCCAGAGATTGGCCGGTTTGCCATGGCCCGATACCGCGGCCAATCGCTTCCACCGAGATAAATCTCTAAGCGCATGAAAATTCTGAAAAAAATATTTGCCATTGGAAAAGCTTTCGACTACATTAGCGCGCCTCGACAGACAGAACATGTTTGACGAGATACGGTGAAGTGTCCGAGTGGCTTAAGGAGCACGCCTGGAAAGTGTGTATACAAGAAATTGTATCGAGAGTTCGAATCTCTCCTTCACCGCCAAATTTGCTACAAGCCAAACCCCTGATTTTCCTAGCGGAAGTCGGGGGTTTTGCGTTTCAGGGTAGTAGGTTTAGGACCATTTCAGGACCATTTCAGGACCATTTCAGGACCATTTCAGGGCCAAAACAGGGTTTCCATGCCGCTCCAGGACTTTAAGCCGTTCTGTGGCTCATTCGATTGAAAGCCCGTCATCAGGCCCAAAGCCCATCATCTGCAGGGATAGGGGCCTTCATATTACTGAAGGCAGCTGACGCCATGGGGCACGCTGACCTCATCAGCAGTGACGAATGGCGAAAGCTCTTCCAGCAGGCAGGCGTTGCTCTTGCCAGTACGGCTGAGTGCATGGGCGGTGCTGGGTAGCGCCAAGCGTTAAAAGGACGCAGCGATTGCCCCGGCCAGTTGATCGTCTGGCATGTGGGGAGGGCTATAAGTCGCGCGGTAGAAACGAACCGCCTGCTCAAATTGAGCGCCCCGGATTTCGCCGCCTGAGCCAATGAAGGCGAGCGCGTCACCTTTGGCAGGTGCGAAATAGGAACCAGGGTTTGTCGTAAAGTCAGCAGCTAAAGAAGTGAAGACTGTTGGTCCTGTCGTGGTCCAAAACATCGCACGATCCCACGGGTTTTTTATCTCTCCCGCCACTGAAGGTTGGATGAGCGTGCTTAAAAGTGTGAGGGCGACAACTTTGCAGAAATCCATTTCGTTGTTGTTCCTGTGACCAAGGTTTTGATACAGGCCGCAAGATAGCAGGGTGAAGGCTTCACGAGGCAGAATGAAGCCGGGTGCTGGGCCGGGCTTCGGAAATTCATGCGTTAAGCCGCTTTGACTTCTATCCAGTGATTCTCGCCCAAAGCGAACACCGCGCCCCTTCCAGTCTTTGCGCTTATCGGAACCTCGAAAGGGCTAGCCGGCCATTGCAATTCTTAGCGCTACTGCAGCCTCAAGAAGCTTTTGCGCCTGGAACGAGACCTCCGCAGCCAAGCCATCATTCCCAGCGTCTTTAAGCATTGCGGCCAAATCGAGCAGCTTCCCTACCTCGATTTCAATGGTACGAACGGATTCCGCTATCTGGTAGTGAAGTGAGTGCGCCATACCTATCAATCCTCGAGCCAGAGGCTAAAGATCCCCGCCGTGCCAGATGAGCAGACGCCAGGCCGTTAAGCCCCAGGAGACAGCCAAGTGTTGAGAGTCAATACCCTGTACACCTGACCCAAGACTCACAGGCCGGCTTTGAATGGAGGTGTTGGAGATGGTGATTGCCGGGAGTAAAGCAAAGTCCCCAAAAATCGCATCCTCCAGCGGCTTTTATTTTCGCCTCAATCCTTTAATGTCGGGCGAGCATGGCTGCGAGATTACCAGTGATGTGTCGGTGATTCACTACTGCTATGGGAAGCGTGTTCGGTCGGCAGGGCACCGTAGAGAGGAAGTGCGACAGTACTGTCAAAGTGACCTCGGAGTAGGGACTGGCTGGCGCTAAAGCCAGGACCGTTCGCAGGATTTTACAGGCCGCTCCAGGACGATAGCGAGAGCGCGCCCCTCAGTTTACGTGGTCTACAGCGGTGCAAGGGACCAACCTTAAGGGGGCGAATCCCTCCGTCACCGCCATATTCGATTTACACAAAACCCCTGGTTTCGAAAGAAATCAGGAGTTTTGTGGTTTATGCGTTTTTAAAAAGTCAGTTGTGCTAGGGAAAAAATTTCTCTAGCATCCCGCTATGGCTACCGTTCATAGCGAACGAAACTGGAAAATAAAAATCTACCCCGACGACCATGCGCCGCCGCACTTTCACGTGCAAACGCCAGATGGGGAATCGTTGGTTCAGATAGAAGGGCTCGTGGTTTTAGGCAAAGGTGCTGAAACCAAGGCCTTGAAAGCAGCCCTGCTTTGGGCAAGAGCTCATACCGCCGATCTCTGGCGTGTATGGAATGAGCAAAACCGGAGGTACTGACTAATGACCAGCAAGCTTCGCATTTCTGCTGTGCAACCAGTTGCCGGCAAACATGCCCTTAACATCGAGTGGAACAACGGCAAGCGGCATACCGTTGATGTCACCGAACACATCAAGACGTTTCCTGTGCTCGAGCCGTTGCAAGACCTGAGGTTGTTCAGCCAGGTCGCGGTAGGCGAGTGGGGATTCGACGTGACGTGGGGTGATGACATCGAGCTCTCCGCCACGACACTGCATCGCATGGCCCTGGAGCAATCTGGAGAGGTCATGCCGACCCGTGATTTCAAACGCTGGATGCTGAGTAACAATCTCTCGTTATCGGCAGCGGCTATTGAGCTAGGGTTCACTCGCCGAACGATTACCGCCTATAGCAGCGGAGCAGCATTAATCCCAAAGCATGTGGGGTTGGCGTGTAAGGGGTGGGAGTACGAGCACAAGGAGCGCAGGGAGAATTGCGTTTAGGTTACGCCGTGGAATCACAAGAAGGGGAAGACTTGAAATCTTCCCCTTTTGTTTGTCAGTCAGAAAGGCGATCCGTAAATCGATTGTTCTTTCAAGACGGCAGTGCATCCAAACGCCGCCCAATGACATCAAGCACATCACACCCTTTTTTGCTTCCGTCGAACGTTGAAAAAAGCGGATTACTATGTAGAGGTTAAATAAATCTGAAAATCATCTGGCCGGCCTCAGCCGACCATTGTTCTCCATAGCTGAATGACCCAGTAGACGGCGATTGCCAGCTGAATGGCAAAGCACCCGAAACGCGCATTAACTGCCAGAACACTGGGCGAGGCCAGGTGCAGGATCGACTGCGCAATGCGAGCAGTCAGCAGGGCATAAGCCAGTGGATCTGTAATTGAAGTCAGGTCGATGGCAAGGGCCAAGAGCAGCAGACCGCCGAACAGGGGCAGGCCTTCGACACAATTGGCATGCGTGCGCGCCAGGCGTTGCATGAAGGGTGAAAGATTGGAGTTGTCTGGCTTGAACTCGTTTGCGGGGATTCGCTTCAAGACAACGAGTCGACCGCGCAGCAGTTCCATGAGAATCAGCAGAACCAATGTCCATCCGATAAAACCGGTCAAGGCGATCGCAGTAGAGCTTGTCATAGGCATTACATCCTCTCGGCGCTACCGGGTTGGAGCGCTGTGTCATGCACCAGAGTAGGCGTAAAACATTTCTGCAACGAACCAGAGGTGATACCTCAAAAGGTCGCTGACCGGGCAGATTGCAAACGGGTAGAGGCAGGGAAAACGAAAACAAAAAGCCCGCACATGGCGGGCTTCGGATAGTGAGTGGTCACATCCCTGTGACTGACTTCAATGTGCCAGTCCGGTGTGACGAGAGTATGACAAGATTCCGAAGAGGTATCTGCGGCGTGTTGACCCGCGTGTTGTTGAACATGAGGTTGTTCTATCTGTTTCGCTGGTGGTTCTGAGAGGTGTTCAGGTTTGAAGTACGCCGCACCACCGCGGTGGTGCGGCGTACTTGAGCGTTACTAATGGTGGACTCGCCGGGAAATTTCTTCATAGGTCGTGCTGTCAACGGCAGCCAGCAGCTTTCTGCCGTCCTTGAGTGTCCCGACAAATGTCACTTCGGTTTCCTTGCCCGCCAGCATGAACCCGGCGATGGCTCCTATGGGGCCGAGCAACATGGCACCGGCTATGCCGAAACCTATGGCGTCCTTGACGTTGTTTATGGATTCCTCATTGGCAACTTCCAGCGTTTTAAACGCTGTCAGGGGGAGAGTGATGCCGGGCCATCGATTGAGAGAGGTCCTGAGGGTGAAAACACCATTTTGATAATCTCCATCACCCTGCAGAAAGTCCCCCGCCAAGACTGTGATGTCTGCCATTTGGATCTTCCCTTGGTGGCAATCGGTGAACAACCATTGCGCGCCCACTGCGGGCGGACGTCAATATTGCGGCGATGAAATGCAACGCCGCCATTGGTGCTTTTTTCCGGGATCGCGCTCGTTTAGCGGTCAGTTGCCAATCCTCGGGTTTCCACCATTAAAGGACTAGAATTACTGGATGCATCAATGAAGTGCGATGCCGATGGTCTGCTGGCAGCCTGATGCCATTTGCGTTGCTACAGACTTTCCAGCCACTCATTCGAGGGCTATTTCATGTCTACTTACGAGCAAGTGATCGAGCATAAGTCCTTCTCGGAACCCGACGAAACGCGCGAATTTTCTCACGGGAAAGCTGAAATCCTCAGAATTGGTCATTCAGAGGTGGGGCGTTTCACCTTCAGACCCGGGTGGCGCTGGACCAATGACATCCAGCCGCTGGCCCAGACACCTACTTGTCAGGCGCCGCACTTCCAGTATCACGTCGCTGGCAAACTGGCGATTCTTATGGATGACGGCACTGAGATCATCGCCGGGCCGGGAGACATCACCTCTCTGCCGGCAGGCCACGATGCCTGGGTGGTTGGTGACGAAGCAGTGGTGGTGGTCGACTGGTTTGGCGCCAGTAACTATGCCCGCAAGGCTTGAAAACGCTGAGGGCGTTTGGCTGAAACAGCTGTAATTCTGTTTCAGGACGGAGTCAGTTCCAATAGGCTCAGAAGCCAGGCTGACCGACCGACAAGGTGACCGGGATTTTGCAGGAACACCTGCTGGCGCAACTCGTCGTTACGCTATGGCTGGTGGCGCGTAATGGGGGTAGGTTGGAGTCTTGATCAGTACATGAAAGCGCAAGCTTTCAAGGTGGGCCCATGTCTCTTTATGTCGTGACCAGCGTTCGCAGGAATGAGGCCGGGATTGTCGAATACCTCAAGTGGGCTCCCTATAGCGGAGATGAACCTCACCAGAGTGGCAGCGAAGAGGTTGTGCCAGTTTCGGTAGTAGTGGCTTCCATTGATGACGGCGACATCATCGATACGCTCTTTATTGCCGAGGGCCAGCAGGTCCATGGCGGTCGGCTGGTTCTCAAGGCGCTCCCGGATGGCCACGTGACCGTCGAAGTTGAAGAGCATGGTGGCTCGGGTAGATCCATCAAGGACTTACCTGACTTTTAACGATCGTGCACCCAAGTAGCGTGACGCGACCGGGTGTACCTACGAGACTTGAACTTCAGAAGGATGCGGGTGATGACTGAACGCCATGTGGATCATCGGGAAACGCTCTCCAATGGCTGCAGGATCGAAGTGAAAGCGCAGATATTGAAGGATGGTTCCCTGCTGCTGCTGGTGAATGTTCACGCGCCGAACGGAAAAGCCATCGTCGAGGACTACGCACCCGAGCTGCACAATCTGGACATGGAGGCCGCTATGGATTTGGCGATAGGCATTGCCAGAAGCATCGGTAATGGCCAAAGAACGCTGTAGCGGTCGGATGTGTTCCGACCCTCTGTGTGCCTGCGGTTTTCTCATCTGCGCGACATTTCTTTCACGAATTATTCACAAGCGGCTGCGTAGGCTTAAACCATCCGTTAAAAAGCAAATCCATTAAGCCCGTTCCCCAGCGGGCTTTTTTTTGCCTGCGTGAAAACTCTTTCCTTAAAAGATGTCCAATCCCCTGCATCTCACAGGGATCTAGCAGGGTCAGGTGCGTAACTTGCTATCATCCAGCATTCTCCCACCTACAATATCCAGCATTTTTTGAGGTTCTCATCATGCGTTTAACATTGCCCACAATGGTTCTTGGGCTTTTGGTCGCTCAGGGTGCAATGGCGGCAGGCGATGGTACAGCCGCGGTTGGCGGCGGTCTTGGTGGTGCGTTAGGGAACGTGGTGGGCCAGCAGCTCGGTGGCAGCACCGGTGCAGCGATTGGCGCCGGTGTTGGCGGCGCAGCGGGGAGTGCCGTGGGCGCTCGCAAGGGCAGCCGGACCGAAGCCGCGATTGGCGGTGGTATCGGCTCGGCGGGCGGTTCGGTAATCGGTAACAAACTCGGTGGTTCCACCGGTTCCACCATCGGTGCCGGCCTCGGCGGCGCGGCGGGTGGTGCAGTGGGTAGCAACCTGGCGAATGATAATGACAGTCATTCCAGCGGCCGAAAGCACAAGCACGGCCACAAGCGTAAGCACCACAAACACGACTGATTCCTGATCAGTTGATGTCCTTGAAGCCCGGCCCAGTGCCGGGCTTTTCGTTTTTGGTCCAGACCCTTATGGCTGCCAAAGAGTTTTCTCTCGACTCAACCTGCGATCGAGAAAACTCGCCGCGCTGATCAGCGCCAGGTGGGTCAGCGCTTGCGGGGTATTGCCCAGATGCCGGGCATGGCTGTCGAACTCTTCGGCGTAGAGCCCGAGCGGGTTGGCGTAGCGCAGCAGTTGTTCGAATTCCAGGTGGGCTTTTTCCACCTGGCCGGCGCGGGCCAGGCATTCCACGTACCAGAAGGAACAGGCGGCGAAGGCGCCTTCGGTGCCTGGCAAGCCGTCGATCTGGCTGTCGTCATTGTGGTAGCGATAGACCATGCCAGCGCGCACCAGGCTTTTCTCGATGGCGTGCAGGGTCGATAACCAGCGTGGATCGGTGGCGGCGACGAAGCGCACCAGAGGCATCAACAGCATCGAGCCGTCGAGGCTGGTACTGCCGATGTGCTGGACGAAATGCCCGCGTTCCTCGTTCCAGAAATTGCTCCAGATGTCCTCGTAGATCGCTTGTCGGGTCTGGTCCCAGCGGGCGAATGGCGCGGGCAGGGAGCGTTTGGAGGCCAGGCGGATGGCGCGGTCGACGGCGACCCAGCACATCAGCCGGGAATGCAGAAAGTGATGCTGTTCGCCGCGCATTTCCCAGATGCCAACATCCTTCTGCTGCCAGGCTTCACACACCTGATCGACCACCTCTCGAGTGTGCCGCCAGCCTTCATGGGAGATGGCTTCGCCGTACTTGTTGACCAGGTAGACGGCGTCCATCAGCTCGCCGAAAATATCCAGCTGGATCTGCTCGTACGCCTGGTTGCCGATGCGCACCGGCGCTGCATTGCCGTGGCCGGACAGGTGCGACAACTCGATTTCCGGCAACTCCTGGCGCCCGTCGATAGCGTACAGAATGTTCAGTTTCATCGACTTGCCGCTGCAATCGCTGACCCGTCCGCGCAGCCAGCGCATATAGGCATTGGCCTCGTCGACGAAGCCCAGGCGCATGAAGGCGTAGACGGTGAACGAGGCGTCGCGGATCCAGGTGTAGCGGTAATCCCAGTTGCGTTCGCCACCCGGGGTTTCCGGCAGGCCGAAGGTGGCGGCGGCGAGGATTGCCCCGTGTTTGCGCGAGGTCAGCAGCTTCAGCGCCAGCGCCGAACGGTTGACCATTTCTCGCCAGCGGCCGCGGTAGCTGGAGCGGCCGATCCAGTCGCGCCAGAACTTCAGGGTGCGCTCCAGGCACAGCTCGCTGCACCCCGTTTGTACCCGCGGGTCGTCGCTCCCGCCGAGAATGAATTCGGCGCTCTGGTCCAGTTCGAGCACGAATTCAGCGTTGGCGGCGTGCTCATCGATCTGCAGCGAGTGGCTTGAAACCAGACGTAAACCGGGTTGAGCGGGCGCCTCGAAGCAGACATCCGGACCTTCCATTCGCGCCTTGGTACGCGTGCGGGCGTAATCGTGGCGTACCGCGCAATGCATACGAATGCTGGCTGTGCCGCTGACCACTCGCACCCGGCGGATCAACAACGGCAAGTCATCCTCACTGTCGCCAATGGTCAGCAGATCGGTGACTTCGACCACGGCACGTTCACTCAGCCAGCGGGTTTGCAGCACGTTGGTGTCGGGCAGATAAATCTGTTCACGTCGGGCATCGGGTAGATCCGGCGCCAGTTGGAAAATTCCGGCGGCCGGGGAGTCGAGCAGGGAACAGAAAATCGATGGGCTATCGAATTCCGGCCAGCAAAAGAAGTCGATGCTGCCCTTGTCGTTCACCAGCGCCGCGCTGCGCATGTCGCCGATGATGCCGTGGGCGTCGATCAGACTCTGTCGTTCGGTGCTTTGTCGTTCTGAATGAGGGGCAGCCATTGCCATGGAACTCCGGATAGAGGGCCTAATTAGCTGACTGATGGGTGGGGATAGAGTTCAGGGGACGGTGGTTGATTTGACCTGAAGTCGCGTGAAGCCGAAAAGATCGCAGCCTGCGGCAGCTCCGCCGACCGCGTACACCCGCATGCTCAGGGTAAACCCTAATCCCGTAGGAGCTGCCGCAGGTTCGGGCCGCGTTCGGACGATCTTTTGATCTTTGCTTCTGCTCAATTGCGGTTTGTGGCAAGTTGCAGTCCCCTGATGAGGCTGGAACCAGATGGCAAACCCCTATCGCGAGTTATTCAACGCCCCCGGCGCCAGAGCCTTTGTGTTGGCGGGGATGATCGCGCGGATGCCGATCTCCATGACCGGCATCGGGCTGATCACCATGCTCGCGCAATTGCAGGGTGGTTACGCGCTCGCGGGGGCGGTGGCAGCCACCTTTGCCCTGGCCACGGCGCTGTGTGCGCCGCAGGTGTCGCGCATGGTCGATCGATTCGGCCAGGGGCGGGTGCTGCCGGTGTCGGCGCTGGTCGGTGGTGGGGCGTTGTTGATGGTGTTGCTCTGCACCCGCTTGCAGGCGCCGAACTGGACGTTGTTCGTTTTTGCCGCGCTGGCCGGGTGCATGCCGAGCATGTCGGCGATGGTCCGAGCCCGCTGGACCGAGTTGTATCGCGGCCAGCCGCAGTTGCAGACGGCCTATGCGCTGGAGTCGGTGCTGGACGAGGTGTGTTTTATCGTTGGCCCGCCGTTGTCGGTGGGGTTGTGCGTGGTGGCGTTTCCCGAGGCGGGTCCGCTGGCGGCGTTGTTGATGCTGGCGGTCGGCGTGACGGCGTTCGTCTTGCAACGTGGAACCGAGCCGCCGGTACATCCGCATGAGGATCATGACCGTGGTTCGATCATTCGTTCGGGGGCGATTCGTCTGTTGTGCCTGTTGATGGTGGCCCTGGGCACTATCGTCGGTGTGGTTGATGTGGTCAGCGTGGCTTTTGCCCAGCAGCAGGGCCAGCCGGCGGCCGCGAGTATCGTGCTGTCGGTGTACGCCATCGGTTCGTGTCTGGCCGGGCTGGCCTTTGGTGCGTTGAAACTGGACATCCCGTTGCCGCGGCTGTTTCTGTATGGGGGCGTCGCTACGGCGGTGACCACGCTGCCGCTGCTGTTGGCCAGCGATATCTTTGGCCTGTCGATGGCGGTGTTCGTCTCCGGACTGTTTTTTGCTCCGACCTTGATCGTGGCCATGGCCCTGGTGGAAAACCTGGTGCCGCCGGCCAAGCTCACTGAAGGCCTGACCTGGCTGGTCACGGGCTTGAGCATCGGCGTGGCGATCGGCGCGGCCAGCTCGGGCTGGCTGGTGGATGCCTTCGGCGCCCGCAGCGGGTTCTGGGTGGCGCTGGCGGCGGGGGTCGTGGTGTTGGGTGCGGCGATTCAGAGCTTTCGGCGCCTGGGTTGAGCGGTCGACGCTTGTCCCGGTGGGATTGGGCTTGCCCTGATGCCGAATGACCCTGTGGGAGCGGGCTTGCCCGCGAAGAAGCCACCTCGGTCTGTCAGGCGGACCGCATTATCGTTCTTCGCGGGCAAGCCCGCTCCCACAGGGTCCGCGTCCGGCGAAATTTGGAGAAAGAATGCCCATTTACCATCCACGTCCCGAATTCACCCAGAAATTCACCGACAGGGAGGTCGTTACCGATTCGACCTGATGGAACCAGCCCTCGGGCAGAAACAGCAGATCGCCGGCCTGCAGGGTCACCCGCAGGAAGGTCACCTCGCGGGAAGCAGGGAAGCGCTGATAGTCGGGTGCATCCGGGTTGACCTCACAGCCATCGAGCCCGCCCTCGGGGGACGTCGACCAGGTGCCGAGTGCCTCGCGATGGTGGGGGGCGGCGAGGGTGAAGGTTTTCTGGCCCCAGACCTGGGCAAATAGATTGTCGGTGTCATCGCGGTGCAGCGGGGTCAGGGTGCCTTTCGGGCCGATCCAGATCCGCGGGGCAATGAACAGCGCCTGTTCGAAGTAGGGTGGGTAGTTGATCTGCTCCATCAGTTGCGCTGGCAGGATGTTGTTGCCCATATAGGCCGGCGGTTCGCCATTCGCGCCTTTAACTGCCGGAGTCTCCAGCGAGGCGATGAAGTCGACCATGGAGGTCGAGCGAAAGTCGCGTTCGGTGGAAAAGGTTTTTTTCACGTAGTCGCCATGGCGAGTGATGCCTTGCAACTCGGCGAAATGCACCAGCGACTCTTCGCGACTCAGTTTGAACAGCGGCCAGTCCTGCAAGGCATCGCTGATCACCAGCGGGATACCGTAGGGCAGGTAGCGCTGTTGGAACTCGCTGACCGTCACTTCACTGCGCGGCCGGCGTTCCACCCTGTGTTGGATCGGCAGGCTGGCGGAAATTTTTTCGCTGAAGCGCGGCGGGGTCGGATAGCGTTTGTTCATGTCGACTTTCTCGGCCTTGCCACCGCCCTGGCGTGCGTGGTCGATGATCTGCGGCAGCATCGTTGCCAGGCCCATGTTGCCGCCGATCTTCAGCCGACCGCTGGCGAACAGTTCCTCGACATTGGCCACCCCACCCATGATTCCCAGAAAGTCCTTTTCCGCTACCTCGATGGTGACGTCGGGATTGGCGTGGTGGCCGGCTTCAGTGCGGCTTTGTGCCTTGACCTCGGACCAGAACGCCAGTTGCGGCGCGAACACGAACTGAAAGACGCCTTCAATGCCAACCGCGCCGGCATTGGCAAACAGCTTTGACAGGATGGTCTGCAGGTCCACGACGATGCCTCTTGTTGGTTTTGGTCTGAACAGGGAACGAGCGCTCTGTCGGGAAATTTATGGTCTTGCGACTAATTCGCCGGGCCTGTCGTCCGTTCCCTTTTTACAGACAACTTAATGAGGTAACCGCGGTGACCAAGCTGACACTGCTGTGCCTGCCGTATTCCGGGGCCAGCGCCATGGTCTACAGCCGCTGGCGGAGCAAGCTGCCGCAGTGGCTGCAATTGCAACCGGTGGAGCTGCCGGGACGCGGCGCACGTTTTGACGAAACCTTGCAGACCGACATGCGCACCCTGGCGCTGCAACTGGCCAAAGAATGCATGCCTACGCTGAGGGCACCGTATGCCTTGTTCGGTCACAGCCTGGGTGCCTTGCTGGCCTGTGAGATGGCCCATGCCCTGCGGGCGCTGGGGTGTCCGGAGCCGGTGGCGTTGTTTGCGTCGGGTACCGCGGCGCCGACTCAGCGCGCGGAATACGATCGAGAGCTGTCGGTGCGCAAAACCGATGCACAGTTGATCGAGCAGTTGCGCACCCTTGAGGGCACCAGCGAAGAAGTACTGGCCAATGAAGAACTGATGAGTCTGACTTTGCCGGTGCTGCGCGCCGACTTTCTGTTGTGTTCAAGTTTCAATCCGGCACCCCGACCGCTGCTCAAATGCCCGGTGCACGTGCTCGGCGGCACCACGGACCGGGCCAGCACCGAACAACTGATTGGCTGGCGCAAGGAAACCCAGGGCAGTTTTTCGGTAGACATGCTGGCCGGTGGGCACTTCTTCATCCACGAGCATGAGGCCAAGGTCCTGCTGATGATCAAGAGTCACCTGGAAATCCATCACCGGCGCCATTTCCAGGTGGCTGTTTAAAGGTGCGGCAACCCCAACTGTTGTGACCGGCGCAATACCTGTGGGAGCGAGCTTGCTCGCGATGAAGGCGATGCGGTCTTTCAGGTGCAGCGCGTTTTCGTTCATCGCGAGCAGGCTCGCTCCCACAGTGGATCTGTGTCGAGCCTGGCTGATGTGATTGGCCCATAAAAAAGCTGGTGGATGTGACCGCCCACATGCCCTGTGGCTGCGGTTTTTGCCGGTCTGTTTCCGCGCTACACCCTCCCTTCTGCTACTTGTTCTCACTCGCTAATTTTTCCCGACTGCATTCGTTTTATAGGGACGACGTGCCTTTGTGCTTCCTGCCTATTGATCCGGATGCTAAGAAATGAATGCTGATGACTCCTTGAAACTCGCTCGCCGGTTTATCGGGTTGCCCCTGGAAAAGCGCCAGATTTTTCTGGCCGCCTTGCAGAAGGAGGGCGTGGATTTCGCCCAGCTGCCGATTCCGGCGGGGGTCGAGGCGCAGGATCGTCAAGCAGTGTCTTATGCCCAGCAACGCATGTGGTTTCTCTGGCAGCTGGATCCGCAGAGTGGTGCCTATAACCTGCCAGGCGCGGTGCGACTGAAGGGACAGTTGAATCTGCCGGCCATGGAGCAGGCGTTCGCCAGTCTGCTGGCGCGGCATGAAACCTTGCGCACGGTATTTCAGCGCCAGCCCGACGACAGCCTGCAACAGGTCCCGGCGCTGGCTTCATTGGCTATCGAGCAGCTCGACCTCAGTGCCTTGCCGGACGTCGAGCGCGAACAGGCGGTGGTGGCTGAAGCCGGGCTGCAGTCGCTGTTGCCCTTCGATCTTGCGTTCGGGCCGCTGCTGCGGGTCAAGCTGCTCAAGCTCGACGAGCAAGAACACGTCCTGTTGCTGACCTTGCACCACATCGTTTCTGATGGCTGGTCGATGAACGTGCTGATCGACGAGTTCATCCGCTGCTACGACGCCCATGATCGTGGCGAGCCACCGCAACTGGCGCCGTTACCGATCCAGTACAGCGACTACGCGCTCTGGCAACGCCGCTGGCTGGAGGCCGGCGAGCAGGCGCGGCAATTGGCGTACTGGCAAACGCAGCTGGGCGATGAGCATCCGGTGCTGGAGTTGCCGACCGATCATCCGCGTCCGGCGATGCCCAGCTATCGCGGCACGCGTTATGAATTCGCGATCGACGGCCAGTTGGCCGAGCAATTGCGGGCCACCGCGCAGCAGCACAACATCACCTTGTTCATGTTGTTGCTCGGCGCGTTCAACGTGCTGCTGCACCGTTACACCGGGCAGAAGGATATCCGGGTCGGCGTGCCGATCGCCAACCGCAACCGCGTGGAAATCGAAGGCCTGATCGGCTTCTTCGTCAACACACAGGTATTGCGCACCCAACTTACCGGGCAGACCCGGATCGCCGACCTGTTGCGGGACATCAAGGAAACCGCCCTCGGCGCCCAGGCCCATCAGGACCTGCCCTTCGAGCGGCTGGTGGAGGCGCTCAAGCTGGAGCGCAGCCTGAGCCACACACCACTGTTCCAGGTGATGTACAACCATCAGCCGCTGGTCGCGGACATTTCCACGGTAACCCCCGCCTCTGGCCTGGAGCTGGGCCTGATCGAATGGCAAAGCCGCACCACCCAGTTCGACCTGACCCTCGACACCTACGAAAAGTCCGGCAAATTGCAGGCGGCCCTGAATTACGCCAACGACCTGTTCGACGCCGTCACCATCGAGCGCATGGCCCGGCACTGGACCCACCTGTTGCACGCGCTGGTCGGTGATTCGACCCAGCGCATCGGCGAACTGCCGATGCTCGAGGCGAGGGAATATCAGACGCTGGTCCACGACTGGAATCGCACCGAAGAAAGCTATCCGGTCGAACGCTGTATCCATGAGTTGATCGAAGCCCAGGCGCAACGCGCTCCGCAGGCCACAGCCCTGGTGTTTGGCGAGCGTGAGTTGAGCTATGGGCAGCTGGATGCCCGGGCCAACCAGCTGGCGCATCTGCTGTGCGAACAGGGTGTCGGTCCGGATGTGCTGGTTGGGATCGCCGTCGAGCGCTCGCTGGAAATGGTCGTCGGGCTGCTGGCGATTTTAAAAGCGGGCGGGGCCTATGTGCCGCTGGACCCGGAGTATCCCCAGGAACGCCTGGCCTACATGATCGAAGACAGCGGCATCACCCTGTTGCTGACGCAAAGCTCGCTGCAGCAGACCTTGCCGAGCGAGGGGGTGAAGGTGATCACCCTGGACCAGGATGATGACTGGCTGGATCGCTACAGCGAAAGCCGTCCGCAGATTGCAATGAATGCCCTGAACCTGGCTTATGTGATTTACACCTCCGGCTCCACCGGCAAACCCAAGGGCGCCGGCAATAGCCACGCGGCGCTGGTCAACCGTCTGTGCTGGATGCAGCAGGCCTATGGACTGGATGCCAGCGATGCAGTCTTGCAGAAAACCCCATTCAGTTTTGACGTGTCGGTCTGGGAGTTCTTCTGGCCTCTGATGAGCGGTGCCCGACTGGTAGTGGCCGCGCCAGGCGAACATCGCGAACCGGCACGGCTGATCGAGACCATCGGCAAGCAGCGGATCAGCACCTTGCACTTCGTGCCTTCTATGCTCCAGGCGTTTATCCATGAGCCGGGCGTCGCCGCTTGCGTCAGCTTGAAACGCATTGTCTGCAGCGGCGAAGCACTGCCGCTGGATGCGCAGCAGCAGGTCTTCGCCAGGTTGCCGGCCGCGGCGTTGTATAACCTCTATGGTCCGACCGAGGCGGCCATCGACGTCACTCACTGGACCTGCATCGATGAAGGCGCGGACAGCGTGCCGATCGGTCGGCCCATCGCCAATTTGCACACCTACGTACTCGACGCGCAGTTGTTGCCGGTACCCGCCGGCGTGGCAGGCGAGTTGTACCTGGGCGGCGCCGGTCTGGCGCGCAGCTATCATCGGCGTCCGGGCCTGAGTGCCGAGCGCTTCGTGCCGTGCCCGTTCCAGGCCGGAGCGCGGCTGTATCGCACCGGCGACCGGGTGCGGCAGCGTCTCGACGGGGTGATCGAGTACCTCGGGCGCCTCGATCATCAAGTCAAACTGCGCGGCCTGCGGATCGAACTGGGTGAGATCGAGACCCGGCTGATGCAGCATTCGCTGGTGCGCGAGGCCGTGGTACTGGTGCAAAACGCCCGGCATCTGGTGGCTTATCTGGTGCTGGAGGGCCCGCAGGTCGATGGTCAATGGCAGCAGGATCTGAAGACCTGGCTGCTCGACAGCCTGCCGGAATACATGGTGCCAGGCTACCTGATGAGCTTGCCGAAGTTGCCGGTCACGGCCAACGGCAAGCTCGATCGCAAGGCCTTGCCGCAGCCGGAAGCGGCGCCACAACAAGGCTTCGTCGAACCCGACAGTAAAATGGAAAAGGCCCTGGCCGCCATCTGGCGCGATGTCCTGGGACTCAAGCGAGTCGGCCTCGATGACAATTTTTTCGAATTGGGCGGCGACTCGATCGTCTCGATTCAAGTGGTCAGCCGCGCCCGTCAGGCGGGGATCCGCATCAGCCCGCGGGATCTGTTCCAGTACCAGAGTGTGCGCAGTCTGGCGCGGGTGGCGGGATTCGATAGCCTAAACCTGATCGATCAGGGGCCGGTCATCGGCGAGGTGATCCTGACCCCGGTCCAGCAGGCGTTCTTTGACCAGACGATTCCGGCGCGTGGGCACTGGAATCAGTCGCTGCTGTTGACCCCGCGCGAAGCGCTGGTCCCCGAGCGGCTGGAACTGGCCCTGACGCGGCTGATCAATCACCACGATGCCCTGCGCCTGCGTTACTCCGAGGAGCCGACCGGCTGGCGCCAGGAGCACGCGGCCCCGGTCAGCGAGTCCGGGTTGTGGCTGCGTCGGGCTACGTCCGTCGAGGCATTGTCAGCCTTGTGCGACGAGGTACAGCGCAGTCTAGATCTGCTGCAGGGTCCGCTGATCCGCGCCATGCTGGTCAACCTGGAGGAGGGCGGCCAGCGCCTGCTGCTGGTGATTCATCACCTGGTGGTGGATGGCGTGTCCTGGCGGATCCTGCTGGAAGATTTGCAGCAGGCCTACAGCCTCGCCTCGGTCCTGCCGGCCAAGACCAGTGCCTATCAGGCCTGGGCCGGGCACCTGCAAGAACATGCGGCACAGCTCGTCGAACAGCTGCCTTACTGGCAGGCGCAGCACCAGGGAGTGGTCGAACTGCCCTGTGATAACCCCCGGGGTGACCTGCAGAATCGTCACGGGCAAAAAATCCAGTCGCGACTGAATGCGCAATTGACCCGGCAACTGCTGCAAAGCGCGCCGGCGGCCTATCGCACCCAGGTCAACGACTTGCTGCTGACCGCCCTGGCACGGGTCATCTGTCGTTGGAGCGGGCAGGACTCCACGCTGATCCAGCTGGAAGGCCATGGTCGCGAGGATCTGTTCGACGAGCTGGATCTGACCCGGACCCTGGGCTGGTTCACCAGCCTATTTCCGGTCAGGTTGCAGCCGGACCAAGAGCTGCCGACTTCGATCAAGGCGGTGAAGGAGCAGCTGCGTGCGGTACCCGGCAAAGGCCTCGGTTATGGCCTGTTGCGTTACCTGGGCGAGCCGTCGGTGCGCGAGTCCCTCGCCAGCCTGACGCCACCCCGGATCACCTTCAACTACCTGGGCCAGTTCGACCGCCAGTTCGATGAGTCGGCGTTGTTCCAACCGGCGGCGGAAAGTAGTGGCCAGGCCCAGGATGCCGAGGCGCCGCTGGCCAACTGGCTGACGCTGGAAGGCCAGGTATATGGCGGCGAGCTGTCGCTGCAATGGGGATTCAGCCGGGAGATGTTCGCCGAGTCCAGCGTTCAGCGACTGGCCGATGCCTATGTCGAGGAACTCCAGGCGCTGATCGAACATTGCTGCCTGACTCCCGCCAGGCAAGCCACGCCATCCGACTTCCCGCTGGCACGCATCAGCCAGGCGCAGCTGGATGCATTGCCGGTCGCGGCTGCGGCTATCGAGAATATTTACCCGCTATCGCCGATGCAGCAAGGCATGCTGTTTCACACCTTGTATGAACCCGAAGTGGGGGCCTACATCAACCAACTGCGCCTGGATATACAGGGGCTGGACCTGGAGAAGTTCACCAGGGCCTGGCAGGCCGCGCTGGATCGCCACGATATTCTGCGCAGCAGTTTTCACTGGCTGGGGCTCGAAGTCGCCCATCAGGTGATCCATCGTCAACTCGATGTGCAGTTGCAAGTGGTCGAGGCCGCTGATCCGGACCTCGATGCCCTGGCCGAAGTTGAACGCATTCGGGGTTTCGAGCTGAGCGCGGCGCCGTTGTTCCGTCTGCTGTTGGTGCGCACCGGCGTCGATGCCTGGCAGTTGATCTACACCAGCCACCACATCCTCATGGACGGCTGGAGCAACGCGCAGTTGCTCGCCGAAGTGATCCAGCATTACGCCGGACAAACGCCGGGCGCGCCCTTGGGGCAATTCAGCGATTACCTGGGCTGGTTGCAGCAGCAATCGGCGCTGGACGCCGAGCAATTCTGGAAAGCCGCGCTGGCGCCGCTGCAGACTCCGACATTGTTGGCGCAAGCGCTACGCCGACCAGCCAGCGCCAGCGCCGACGGCGAATATCGGCTGGCCCTGGATATCACGGCGACTCGGCGTCTTGGCGATTTTGCCCGGCAGCAGAAGGTCACCCTCAACACCCTGTTGCAAGCTGCCTGGGGTCTGTTGCTGCAGCGCTACACCGGCCAGGATTGCGTCGCCTTCGGCGCCACGGTCGCTGGACGTTCGGCGCCATTGCCGGGAATCGAGCAGCAACTGGGTCTGTTCATCAACACGTTGCCGATTATCTGTGCGGCCTCTGCGGACCAGCCAGTGTCGCAGTGGTTGAGCGAATTGCAGGCGTTGAACCTGAGCTTGCGCGAGCACGAGCATGTGCCGCTCTACGACATTCAAGGCTGGGCCGGGCAGCAGGGCGCGCTGTTCGACAGCCTGCTGGTGTTCGAAAACTTCCCGGTGGCCGAGGCCTTGAAGCAAGGCGCTCCCGCCGGGTTGCAGTTCGGCGAGATGCACAACCATGAGCGCACCCATTATCCATTGACCCTGGGCATTGAACTGGGCGCGAGCCTGAGCCTGGAGTTCAGTTACGACGGGGCGCGGTTCAGCGCGGCTCAGGTGGTCGAGCTGGGGGCCAATCTCAGTCATCTGCTGGAGCAACTGGTGCGGATGCCGGAGGCCCGGTTGGGGGCCCTGGAACTGCTCGACGAGGCCGGCCGCCAAGCGGTGCTCGGCCGCAACACGGGCGTTGAAGTGGAGCTGCAAAGTCAGGCGCTGGTGCACCAGCGAATTGTCGCACAGGCCGCGGCGACCCCCGAGGCGCTGGCGCTGCAAGCGGGGGATCAGACCCTCAGCTATGGCCAGTTGAATGCCCGGGCCAACCGCCTGGCGCACCGCCTGCTCGAATGCGGCGTTGGCCCCGGTCAGCGAGTCGGGCTGGCGCTGCGCCGTGGCCCGCAACTGATCGTCAGCCTGTTGGCGGTACTCAAGACGGGTGCGGCCTATGTGCCGCTGGACCCGAAATACCCGGCCGAGCGACTGGCCTACATGATTGGCGACAGCCGACTCGATGTGCTGCTGTGGGAATCCGGTTTGCTCGAGGAGCTGACGTTGCCGCCGCAGCTGACGGAGCTGTGCCTCAGTCAGTCCGGTGCGGAACTGGCCGATTACCCTGACAGCGATCCGCAGAACCAGTCCACGGCGAACGACCTGGCCTATGTGATTTACACCTCCGGCTCTACCGGCCAACCCAAGGGCGTGGCGATCGATCACGCAGCCCTGCGCGAGTTCTGCCAGAGCGCCGCGCACTATTCCGTGCTGTCGGCCCGGGACCGGGTGCTGCAGTTCGCCACCTTCAGCTTCGACGGATTTGTCGAGCAGTGCTTCCCGTCCTTGTGCGTCGGCGCGGCGTTGATCATGCGCGGCGATGAGCTGTGGGATGCCGGGCAACTGGTCGATGAAATCGTCCGCCAGCGAGTGACCCTGGCTGACCTGCCAGCGGCCTATTGGTACCTGCTGGCCCAGGAGTGTGCGAGCGGAGCAGGCCGTAGTCTCGGCGAGTTGCGCCAGCTGCATGTCGGTGGCGAAGCCATGTCGGTCGAAGGCTTGCGCTTGTGGCACGCCGCCGGGCTCGGCCATGTGCGTTTGCTTAACACCTATGGGCCGACCGAGGCCACGGTGGTTTCCAGCATTCATGAATGTCGCCTGGAAGATGCCAGTGACACCTTCGGCATTCCGATCGGTCGGGCCATTGCCGGGCGGGCGCTGTATGTCCTCGATAGCGCGGGCAATCTGCTGCCTGCCGGTGGTGTCGGCGAGTTGTGCATCGGCGCCGCCACCAGCCTGGCGCAATGCTATTTCGACCGACCGGGGCTGACCGCCGAGCGCTTCCTGCCCGATCCATTCGCCAGTGAGCCGGGCGCACGTCTGTATCGCAGCGGCGACCTGGCGCGCTACAACCCGGCCGGTGACCTGGAGTATGTCGGGCGTATCGACCATCAAGTGAAGATTCGCGGCTTGCGCATCGAAATGGGCGAAGTCGAAGCCTGCCTGCAAGCTCTGGATCAGGTGCGCGAGGCGGCGGTCATCGCCCAGCAAAGCCCGACCGGCGCACAGCTGGTGGCTTATGTGGTGGCCAGCGATCCGGCGCTGATGCAGGCCGATGAACTGCATCGGCAGCGGTACCTTGATCAGCTGAAGGCGGCTCTGCGCCAGACACTGCCGGAGTACATGGTGCCCGCGCAGCTGCTGTTGCTGGCCGGCCTACCGCTGAACAACAACGGCAAGCTAGACCGCAAGGCCCTGCCAAGCGCTGATTTCAGCCTCGCGCAACACGCTTACGAGGCTCCGCGCAGCCCTCTGCAACTGCAGCTGGCGAGCATCTGGGAAGCGGTGTTGCAGGTCGAGCCGATCGGTCTGGCGGATCACTTCTTCGAACGTGGCGGCCACTCCTTGTCGGCGACCCAGGTGATTTCGCGGGTCCGGAATGCGTTGAAACTGGACGTGCCACTGCGGGCCCTGTTCGAGCAGCCGACCCTCAAGGCATTTGCCGCCGAATGCGCCCGCCAGCAGCAGACGCTGACATTGCCGATGCTCGCCCAGGAGCGCGGCCAGCCGATGGCGCTGTCCTTTGCCCAGGAACGGCAGTGGTTCCTCTGGCAGCTGGACCCGCAGAGCGCGGCTTACCATGTGCCTAGTGCACTGCAGCTGCGCGGCCGTTTGGATATCGATGCGCTGCAGCGCAGTCTGCAGACCTTGGTGGAACGTCATGAATCCTTGCGCACGACCTTCGTCGAGCAAGGGCAGCGCACCTTGCAAGTCATTGCGCCCACACTGACGTTGCAGATCGAACGAGAGCTGCTGGCGGATAAGCAGGCGATCCAGGCGCGAGTGGAGGAGGAGATCCGTCGTCCTTTCGACCTGTTCGCCGGGCCGCTATTGCGGGTCAAGCTGTTGACGCTGGGAGCGGAGCAGCATGTGTTGGTGATCACCCAGCATCACATTGTCTCGGACGGCTGGTCGATGCAACTGATGGTCGATGAGCTGGTGCGACTCTATGCCGGCTACAGCGAAGGACGAGCCGTTGCCCTGGCGCCGATGCCGCTGCAATACGCCGACTATGCCGTGTGGCAACGCCAATGGATGAGCGATGGCGAGAGTCAGCGCCAGTTGGCCTACTGGAGCGCAAAACTGGCGGGCGAGCAGCCGGTGCTGGAGTTGCCGTTCGACTTCCCACGCCCGGCGCAGCAGAGTTTCCGTGGCGCCCGTCTGGATTTCGCGCTGGATCTCCCGCTGGCCGAGGCCTTGCAGGCGTTGGCCCGGCGTGAAGGCGCCACGCTGTTCATGCTGTTGCTGGCTTCGTTCCAGACCTTGCTGCACCGCTACAGCGGGCAAAGCGATATCCGCGTCGGCGTGCCGGTGGCCAACCGCAACCGGGTCGAGACCGAAGGCTTGCTCGGCTTCTTCGTCAACACCCAGGTATTGCGTGCCGAGGTCGATGGGCAGCAAGACTTCAAGCACGTGTTGCAACAGG
The DNA here is from genome assembly GCF_902497875.1 of Pseudomonas fluorescens. GTDB lineage: Bacteria > Pseudomonadota > Gammaproteobacteria > Pseudomonadales > Pseudomonadaceae > Aquipseudomonas > Aquipseudomonas fluorescens_BR. The sequence continues at coordinate 78,915 of NZ_CABVHY010000021.1, read as the reverse complement.
TTCGCCAGACGGTGCTTGAGGCACAGGCCCATCAGGACTTGCCGTTCGAACAGTTGGTGGACGCGCTGCAACCGCAACGCAGCCTGAGCCATAGCCCGCTGTTCCAGGTGCTGTTCAATCATCAGAACGTCGAGCGTCGACCGACCGAACTTCCGGGCTTGCGCATCGAGGGCATCGCCTGGAATAGCGGCGCCGCCCAGTTCGACCTGACGCTGGATACCGCTGAAGTAGTAGACGGGCTATGCGCCTCCCTGACTTACGCCACCGACCTGTTCGAACGCCGCACCGTTGAACAGCTGGCGCGCCATTGGCTGAATCTGCTGCGGGCGATAGTCGCCGACCCGACCCAGTGCATTGCCGAGTTGCCGCTGCTCGATACGCCTGAGCAGCAGATGATCGTGCACGACTGGAACAGTCACGCGCTGGAGCAATCGACCGAGCACTGCATTCATGAGTTGGTCGAGGCCCAAGTGCAGGCGACCCCCGACCAGCTGGCAATGGTCTTTGGTGAGCAGCAGCTCAGCTATGGTCAGCTCAACGCCCGAGCGAACCGCCTGGCACTTCGACTTCGCGAGCGCGGGGTCGGTCCTGAAGTACGGGTCGGTATCGCCCTGCCGCGCTCGGTGGAAATGATCGTCGCGTTGCTGGCGGTGTTGAAGGCGGGTGGCACCTATGTCCCGCTGGACCCGCAATACCCGGCCGAGCGCCTGGCGTACATGCTGCACGACAGCCGGGCACGGCTGCTGTTGGTGGGTGTCGATGGGCCGTTGGCGACGATGGCCGCCGAGGGCCTCGAGGTCCTGGCGGTCGAACCGGACAGCGACGATCAGCGGTTCGACTCGCCGAACCTCGCGCCTTGCGCCGGTCCCGACAACCTTGCCTATGTGATCTACACCTCGGGCTCCACCGGCAAACCCAAGGGCGTGGCGATTACCCATCGCAATGCGGTAGCGCTGATTCACTGGGCCCATCAGGTCTATTCCCGACATGACTTGGAGGGTGTGCTGGCCTCCACTTCGATCTGCTTCGATCTGTCGGTCTGGGAACTGTTCGTCACCCTCGCTGGCGGTGGCTTCTTCGTTCTTGCGCAAAATGCCCTGGAACTGCCCGAGCTTCCGGCTCGCGATCGGGTGACCCTGATCAATACCGTGCCTTCGGCAATTGCCGCCTTGCACCAGTCCGGGCAAATTCCCGAGAGCGTGCGGATCATCAACCTGGCCGGCGAGCCGCTCAAGCAGCCGCTGGTGGATGCGCTCTACAGTCATCGGCAGCTGTCCCATGTCTACGATCTCTACGGACCTTCCGAAGACACCACCTACTCGACTTACGTACGGCGGGTGGCTGGTGGACCGCCGAGCATCGGCCGACCGATTGCCGGCACCCGCAGTTACGTGCTCGATGCGCGGCTGCAGCCAGTACCGCTGGGCGTCGTCGGCGAGTTGTATCTGGCGGGCGCGGGGATTGCCCGGGGTTATCTGCTGCGGCCTGACTTGAGCGCCGAACGCTTCGTGCCCAACCCGTTCAGCGAACTCGCTGACCGGATGTATCGCACCGGGGATCTGGTGCGGTACCAGCCCAATGGCGAGATTGAGTACCTGGGACGGGTCGATCATCAGATCAAGGTCCGTGGTTTCCGCATCGAGCTGGGGGAAATCGAAAAGCGTCTGCTCGAGCATGCTCAGGTCCATGAAGCCGTGTTGGTTGCCCGGGAGGGGGGCAGTGGAACGCAGCTGGTGGCTTACGTGGTGCCCGTCCAGGGAGAGGCGGAACTTGAGGAAGGCCTGCGCGCCTGGCTCAAGGCAACCTTGCCGGATTACATGCTGCCCGCGCACCTGGTGTTTCTCGAGCAGTTACCGCTGACGCCGAATGGCAAGCTGGACCGCAAGGCCCTGCCAGAGCCGAATGTCGCGGCAGCGCAGCACGGCTACAAGGCGCCAGCCAATCCGCTGGAACAAAGTCTGATCGACATCTGGCAGGAGGTGCTGAAGCTCGAACAGGTCGGCATCACTGACAACTTCTTCGAGCTGGGCGGTGACTCGATCGTCTCGATCCAGGTGGTGAGTCGCGCTCGCGCAGTCGGTATCCACTTCAGCGCCAAGGAGCTGTTTCAGCACCAGACCGTGCAAGGGCTGGCGCGAGTCGCTCAAGTCTCCCAAGCCGGCACGCTGGTCGATCAGCGACCGGTCACCGGGGCAACTGCGCTGCTGCCGATCCAGCATGAGTTTTTCGCCCAGGCCATCCCTGAGCGTCATCACTGGAACCAGTCGTTGTTGCTCAAACCGGCGCAAAGGCTGCAGCCCGAGGCCCTTGAGCAAGCGTTGCAGGCGCTGCTGAGTCATCACGATGCCCTGCGACTGAGCTTCAGCCAGGCGCAAGCGGGCTGGCAGGCGACTCACCTGTTGGTTGATTCGACCGTGCAGTTGCTCTGGCAAACCGAAGTGGCCGATGCCGATCAGCTTGAGGCCGCGTGCGCCGAGGCCCAGCGTTCGCTCGATCTGCAACAAGGCCCCTTGTTGCGTGCCCTGTTGGCGCAGATGGCCGATGGCAGCCAGCGTTTGTTGTTGGTGATTCACCACTTGGTGGTGGACGGCGTGTCCTGGCGGATTTTGCTTGAAGACTTGCAGAGTGCTTATGCACAGCGAGTACTCGGGCAGGCCGTCAAGCTGCCGCTCAAGAGCAATGCGTTCAAGGCTTGGGCCGAGCGTCTGCAGGTTTACGGGCAAAGCGTCGAACTGCAACGCGAACTCGGTTATTGGCAGACCCAGGGTGCTGCCGCCGAGCTGCCTTGCGACCGCCCCCAGGGCAGCCTGGAAAACCGCCACCTGGCGATCGTCCAGACGCGCCTTGACCAGGGCCTGACCCGGCAGTTGCTGCAAGACGCCCCGGCCGCCTACCGGACCCAGGTCAATGACTTGTTGTTGACCGCACTGGCGCGAGTGATCTGTCGCTGGACGGGGCAGGTTGAGACCTCGATTGAGCTGGAAGGCCATGGCCGCGAGGCGCTGTTCGACGATCTCGACCTGACTCGCACGGTCGGTTGGTTCACCAGCCTGTACCCGCTGCGCTTGACACCCCAGGCGACCCTGGATGCTTCGATCAAGGCGATCAAGGAACAACTGCGGGCGATACCCGGTAAAGGTCTCGGTTTCGGTGCCTTGCGTTACCTTGGGGATGCCACGACCCAGGCGACGCTGGGCAATCTGGCGAGGCCACGGATTACCTTCAATTACCTGGGCCAGTTTGACCAGCAGTTCGATGAAAACTCGCTGTTCGTGCCAGCCAGCGAGCAGGCCGGTGCCGAGCAGAGCGATGCGGCGCCACTGAGCAACTGGCTGTCACTCAATGGCCAGGTCTATGGCGGCGAGTTGAGCCTGGGCTGGAGCTTCAGCCGGCAGATGTTCGATGAAGCGACTATCCAGCATCTGGCCGACGACTACGCCAGCGAACTGGCGGCGCTGATCGCCCATTGCCGCGAGGCCGCCAATGGCGGAGTAACGCCTGCGGATTTCCCTCTGGCGCGTCTGCACCAACAGCAACTGGATGACCTGCCGTTGCCAGCCCGGGACATCGAGGATATCTACCCGTTGTCGCCGATGCAGCAAGGCATGCTGTTTCATAGCCTCTACGAGCAAGGCGGGGGCGATTACATCAACCAGATGCGCGTCACCGTGCAAGGTCTGGATGTCGAGGACTTCCGCGCCGCCTGGCAGGACACCGTGCAGGCGCACGAGGTGCTACGGACCCGCTTCATCTGGCCGAGCCAGCAGGAGCAGCCGCTGCAGATCGTCCAGCGGCGTGCCGAGCTGCCTTTCATCGTCCATGACTGGCGTGACCAGGTCGCTCTGCCGCAGGTGCTGGACGCCTTGGCCGAAGAGCAATTGCAGGCCGGCCTGGACCTTGCCACGGCGCCGTTGTTGCGCCTGGTGCTGGTGCGCATCGGCGACGACAGCCATGAATTGATCTACACCAGTCACCATATTCTGATGGACGGCTGGAGCAATTCGCAGTTGCTCGGCGAGGTGCTGCAACGCTACAGCGGGCAAGTCCCACAGAGCCAGACGGGGCGCTACAGCGACTACATTGGCTGGCTGCAACGTCAGGACGCGCAGGCCAGCGAAACCTTCTGGAAAGCACAGATGACCCAACTGGACGAACCGACCCGGTTGGCTCGCAGCTGCAACGATGGCACGCTGGCGCTGGAAACCAGCGGCTATGACCACCACGTGCAACTGCTTGAGGCCGAGCAGACTCGCCGTCTGGAAGCCTTCGCCCGCGCCCGGAAGATCACGCTCAACACCTTGGTGCAAGGCGCGTGGCTGTTGCTGCTGCAGCGTTATACCGGGCAGCAGACCGTGTCGTTCGGCGCGACGGTGTCGGGGCGTCCGACCGACCTGCCGGGCGTCGAGCAGCAAGTCGGGCTGTTCATCAACACCTTGCCGGTCATCGCCAGTCTCCGCCCGGAGCAGCCGCTCGGCGCCTGGCTGCAGGATCTGCAGGCGCTGAACCTGCGGTTGCGCGAGTTCGAGCACACGCCCTTGTTCGATATCCAGCGCTGGGCCGGGCAGGGCGGTGAAAGCCTGTTCGACAGCCTGCTGGTGTTCGAGAATTACCCGGTGTCCGCGGCGCTGGAAAAAGGTGCGCCGCCAGGGATGAGCTTCGGTCAAGTCAAGAGCCAGGAACAGACCAACTTCCCGTTGACGGTGCTGGTGGACCTGGGGGAAACCCTGTCACTGCAATTTGCCTATGGCCGCGAGCATTTTAGCCCTCGGGTGATCGAACGGCTGGCAGCCCATCTGCAGCAGCTGCTGCAACAGATAGCCGAGTCCGTCCCCGATCAGTTGCTGGGTGAGATCAAGCTGTTGGGTGAAACCGAACGACAATTAATTGTGCGCGACTGGAACGCCACCGCTACCCCTTACCCACTGGCCAGCAGCATCCAGCAGTTGATCGAGGCTCAGGTGTTGAAAACCCCCGATGCCGAGGCGCTGGCATTTGCTGGAACCCGGCTGAACTACGCCCAGCTCAATGCCCGGGCCAACCGCCTGGCGCACAAGCTGATCGAACTGGGCGTGGGGCCGGAAAGTCTGGTGGGGATTGCCGTGGAGCGTTCGATCGAGATGGTGGTCGGGCTGCTGGCGATCCTCAAGGCCGGTGGCGCTTATGTGCCGCTGGACCCGGACTACCCGCAGGATCGTCTGCGTTACATGATCGAGGACAGCGGCGTCGAATGGCTGCTGACCCAGGCGTCACTGGTCGACAGCCTGCCGCTGGCACCCGGGGTTCGGACTCTGGTGCTGGATCAGCCCGGCGACTGGCTGGACGCTTGTTCGCCAGACAACCCGAACATCGCGGTCGAGGGGGAAAACCTCGCCTACGTGATCTACACCTCGGGCTCCACCGGCAAACCCAAAGGCGCCGGCAACCGCCACTCGGCGCTGACCAACCGGCTGTGCTGGATGCAGGACGCCTACGGTCTCGACGCGCAGGATACGGTGCTGCAAAAGACCCCGTTCAGTTTCGACGTGTCGGTCTGGGAGTTCTTCTGGCCACTGATGACCGGTGCGCGTCTGGTGCTGGCCGCGCCGGGTGATCATCGCGATCCGGCCCGGCTGGTTGAGCTGATCAAGCGCGAGCAGGTCAGCACCTTGCACTTCGTGCCGTCGATGCTGCAGGCGTTCTTGCAGGATGCCGAGGTCGCCAGTTGCCTGAGCCTGAAGCGAATCGTCTGCAGCGGCGAAGCCCTGCCGACGGATGCCCAGCAGCAGGTGTTCGGCAAGTTGCCGAATGCCGGCCTGTACAACCTCTATGGCCCGACCGAGGCCGCGATCGACGTCACTCACTGGACCTGTGTCGAAGAAGGCCGGGACAGCGTGCCGATCGGCCAGCCGATTGCCAACCTCAGTTGCTACATCCTCGACGCCAACCTCGAACCGCTGCCGGTCGGTGTGCTGGGTGAGCTGTACCTCGGGGGCCAGGGCCTGGCGCGCGGTTATCACCGGCGCCCGGCACTGACCGCCGAGCGCTTCATGGTCAGCCCGTTGGGCGACGGTGAACGGCTGTACCGCACCGGAGATCTGGCGCGCTATCGCGCCAACGGGGTGATCGAGTACGCCGGGCGGATCGACCATCAAGTCAAGCTGCGCGGCCTGCGGATCGAACTGGGCGAGATCGAAGCGCGCCTGCTGGAACATGATCAGGTTCGCGAAGCGGTGGTGGTGGCCGTGGACGGCGTGCTGTTGGCGGCCTATGTGGTGCCGGTCGACGAGCCTTTGCTGGAGTACCAGAGCCAGCAGCTGGTTGCCGAGCTCAAGGCGCATGTCGGGCAGTCCTTGCCGGACTACATGGTGCCAAGCCACCTGCTGCTGTTGCCGCAGATGCCGTTGAGCGCCAACGGCAAGCTGGATCGCAAGGCCTTGCCCAAACCCGATGCCAGCCTGCTGCAGCACACCTATGTGGCGCCGGTCACGGCCTTGCAGCAACAGCTCGCCGCGATCTGGGGCGAAGTGCTCACGCTTCCGCGGATCGGCCTTGGCGACAACTTCTTCGAACTGGGCGGGCACTCCTTGCTGGCGACTCAGGTGACGTTGCGCGTGCGCGAGCAACTGGGCTTGGAGATACCGATCAAGACCTTGTTCAACAGCGCCGATCTGCACGGCTTCAGCCAGGCGGTGCAAGCCCTGCAACCTGATTTGCAACCGGTTCACGATGTTTTGGCTAAATCCTTGGAGGCCCTCAATCGTTTATCAGCAGATGAACTTGAAAAACTGATTTCCTAACGAGGACCACGGCATGCAGGAGTTGATTGAATCGGTGGGCGCGCTTTCTCCCGAGAAACGCAAGGCGCTGGCGATTCTACTGGGCAAACAGGGCATCAACCTCTACGGCATTGCCCCGATTTTTCGGCGCAGTGCCGGCGAGCCCCTGTTGCTTTCCTATGCTCAGGAGCGGCAGTGGTTCCTCTGGCAAATGGAGCCGGACAGCCCGGCCTATCACATCCCGACCGTCCTGCGTTTGCGCGGGGCGCTGGATCTGCAGGCCTTGTACGCCGGCTTCGATGCGCTGATCGAGCGCCACGAAAGTCTGCGCACCGGCTTCAGCCCCGATGAGCAGGGCAAGGTCTTGCAGTGGATCAAGGCGCCCTTTGCCCTGGAACGGCTGGTGCAGGACGTTGCGGGGATCGATGAGGCGCAGCTCAAGGGGATCATCCAGGCGCACATCGCCCGGCCGTTCGATCTGCAATGCGACCCGCTGTTGCGCGTGTGTTTGCTGCGCCTGGCCGATGACGAGCATGTGCTGGTCGCGGTCCAGCACCATATCGTCTCCGATGGCGGGTCGATGCAGGTGATGGTCAGCGAATTGATCCAGCTGTATGCCGGCCTCAGCCGGGACGAAGTGGTGGAGTTGGCGCCGCTGTCGATCCAGTACGCCGACTATGCCCTCTGGCAGCGCAACTGGATGGAGGCCGGCGAGCGTGAGCGGCAACTGGCCTACTGGACCGAACGCCTGGGTGGCGAACAAGCGGTGCTGGAGTTGCCGCTGGATCATTCGCGCCCGGCGCTCCAGAGCTATCGGGGAGCCGGCCTGGAGATCGTCCTCGAACCGATCTTGAGCAAAGGATTAAAGGACCTCGCCCGGCGTGAAGGGGTGACCCTGTTCATGCTGTTGCTGGCGTCGTTCCAGACCCTGCTGCACCGCTACAGCGGCCAGGGCGATATCCGTGTCGGCGTGCCCATCGCCAACCGTAACCGCCGCGAGACCGAAGGGCTGATCGGCTTCTTCGTCAACACCCAGGTGCTGCGGGCCGAGGTCGACGAACGCATGCTGTTCAGCGAGCTGTTGCTGCAGGTCAAGCAAACGGCGCTGCAAGCCCAGGCCCATCAGGACTTGCCTTTCGAACAACTGGTCGAAGCCTTGGCGCCGGCACGCAGCCTGAGTCGCAGCGCGTTGTTCCAAGTGATGTTCAACCACCAGACTTCCGCTCGCTCCAGCGGTGGGGCCACGCAGTTGCCGGGGCTGAGCATTGAGGCCATGGGCTGGGATAGCCATACCGCACAGTTCGACCTGACCCTCGATACCCATGAATCGGAAGATGGACTGTCGGCCTCGCTGGTGTATGCGACGGACCTGTTCGAGGCTTCGACCATCGAGCGCATGGCCCGGCATTGGCAGCGCCTGCTGCAAGGCATGGTCGCCCAGCCGCAACAACCCATCGGCGATCTGCCGATGCTCGGTGCGGATGAACTGCTGCAACTCAAGGCGAGCAACGCACTGGCGGCCATGGATTTACTGCCGGTGCATCAGCGCTTTTCGCGGATGGCCCGGCAGCAGCCGGAACATCTGGCGGTGTGCTGTGGCGATCAGCAACTCAGCTATGCCGAGCTGGAATCCCGGGCCAACCGACTGGCCCGGCATCTGCTTGCCGAGGGCGTCGGGCCTGAGGTGCGGGTCGGCGTAGCCCTGCCGCGCGGTCCGGAGATGCTGGTGGCGTTGTTGGCGGTTCTCAAGGCTGGCGGTGCCTATGTGCCGCTGGATGCCAGTTATCCGCGCGAGCGCCTGGCCTACCTGATCGAGGATTCGGGAATCGCCTTGCTGCTCAGCGATTCGCGGTTGCGCCAACAGCTGCCGCTGACCAGCGGCCTGCGTTGTCTGGCGCTCGATGGCCTCGACCTCAGCCATCTGCCGGACAGCGCACCGCAAGTCGCGTTGCAGGCAGAGAGCCTGGCCTATGTGATCTACACCTCGGGCTCTACCGGCCAACCCAAAGGGGTCTGTGTCGCCCACGGTCCCCTGGCCATGCATTGCCAGGCTATCGGTCAGCGCTATGCCATGAGTGAGTCCGACTGTGAATTGCACTTCATGTCCTTTGCCTTCGATGGTGCCCATGAACGCTGGCTCACCCCGTTGACCCATGGATCGAGCCTGCTGCTGCGCGACGACAGTCTGTGGAGCCCGGAGCAAACCTTGCTCGCGATGCACCGCCACGGCGTCACGGTGGCGGCGTTTCCGCCGGCCTATCTGCAACAGCTGGCGGAACAGGCCGAAGTCCAGGGCAATCCACCGCCCGTGCGGATTTACTGCTTCGGTGGCGATGCGGTGCCCAACGACAGTTTCGAGCGAGTCCGCCGCGCCCTGGCGCCGGAGCACATCATCAATGGCTATGGCCCAACCGAAACGGTGGTTACCCCATTACTGTGGAAGGCCGATCGCGACACCTCGTGCGGTGCGGCCTATGCGCCGATCGGTACGCGGGTCGGCGAGCGCAGTACCTGGGTCCTGAGTGCGCAGCTCAACGTGCTGCCCCAGGGCGTGATCGGTGAGTTGTACCTGGGTGGTTATGGTCTGGCGCGAGGTTACCTCGATCGCCCGGGGCTGACCGCCGAGCGTTTTGTCCCGGACCCATTCGGTGAGCCTGGCGCCCGTCTGTATCGCAGTGGCGATCTGGTGCGGCTGCGCGAGGACGGGGTGTTCGACTACCAGGGGCGGGTCGACAATCAGGTCAAGGTTCGTGGCTTTCGCATCGAACTGGGAGAAGTCGAAGCACGGCTGATGGCTCAGGATTCGGTACGCGAGGCTGTGGTGCTGGCACAGGAAGGTCCGAACGGCGCGCAGCTGGTCGGCTACGTCGTACCCACCCAGGCTATCGACGCTGACGGGCACGGGCCATGGCGTGAACAACTGCGCAGCTGCCTCAAGCAAAGCCTGCCCGACTACATGGTTCCGTCTTATCTGCTGGTGCTTGAGCGGATCCCCCTGACACCCAATGGCAAGCTCGACCGCAAAGGCCTGCCCAAACCCGACGCGAGCCTGTTGCAACAAGCCTACGTGGCACCGATCAGTGAATTGCAGCAGCAGGTCGCTCTGGTCTGGGCCGAGGTGCTGAAACTTGAACGGGTCGGCCTGACCGACAACTTCTTCGAGTTGGGCGGACATTCGCTGCTGGTGACCCAGGTGGTGTCCCGGGTCCGTCAGGCGCTGCAGCTGGAGGTGCCGCTCAAGGTGCTGTTCGAGCACAGCTCTCTGGTGGATTTCACCGACTACCTGGCCCGGGCCAGTCTTCAAGAACAGTTGCCCGCCATTGCCCCGGTGCCCCGCGGTCAACCGCTGGCGCTGTCCTATGCCCAGGAACGGCAATGGTTCCTCTGGCACATGGACCCGAGCAGTTCGGCTTACCATATTCCGACGGCCTTGCGTCTGCGCGGTAGCCTCGACCTATCCGCTTTGCACCGCAGTTTTGATGCACTGATCGCCCGCCATGAGAGCCTGCGCACCTGTTTCATGCACGACGCCGTCCAGGGCAGCCGGCAGATCATCCAGGCACCGTTTGCGCTGCAGATCGAACATCAGCAGATTGCCGCGGACACTGACGATGCCGCGCTCAAGCTGCTGGTCGAGGCCGAGATCGGCCGCAGCTTCGATTTGCGCCAAGGCCCGTTGCTGCGCGCCAGATTGCTGCGCCTGAGGGAAGACGATCATGTGCTGGTGCTGATCGAGCACCACATCGTTTCCGATGGTTGGTCCATGCAACTGATGGTCGAGGAACTGGTCCGGCTTTATGCCGCATACCGCGGCGGCGAAACCCCAGACTTGCCGCCGTTGCCGATCCAGTACGCCGACTATGCCCTCTGGCAGCGCCAGTGGATGGAGGCGGGTGAGCGCGATCGACAACTGCTCTATTGGCGCGACCGCTTGGGAGGCGAACAACCGGTGCTGGAGTTGCCGCTGGACCGCCCGCGTCCGGCGACCCCGAGTTATCGCGGCGCGCGTTTCGACATTGCCCTCGATGGCGATTTGAGCGAAACCCTGCACGGCGTTGCCCGCCGCGAAGGCGTGACCCTGTTCATGTTGCTGCTGGCTTCGCTCCAGACCCTGTTGCACCGCTACAGCGGCCAGAGCGATATCCGCGTCGGCGTGCCCATTGCCAACCGCACCCGGGTCGAGACCGAGGGCTTGATCGGCTTTTTCGTCAACACTCAGGTCATGCGCGCCGAGCTCGATGGCGGCCTGGCGTTCAATGCACTGCTGCAACAGGTCAAGCAGGCCGCCCTGGGTGCCCAGGCCCATCAGGACCTGCCGTTCGAACAGCTGGTGGAAGCGCTGCAACCGGAACGCAGCCTGAGCCGCAGTCCGTTGTTCCAGGTGATGTTCAATCACCAGGCCGCTACCCGGCGGAACATAGAAGTCCGTCAAGTGCCGGGCCTGAGCATTGCCGAGGTCAACTGGGACAGCCTCATGGCGCAGTTCGACCTGACCCTCAATACCGAGGAATCGGTGGATGGCATTCATGCGTCCCTGGTCTATGCCAGTGACCTGTTCGAGGCTTCGACCATCGAGCGCATGGCCGGGCATTGGCGCACCTTGCTGCGGGGCATCAGTCAGCAGCCACAGCAGCGCATCGGTAAGTTGCCGATGCTCGGCGAGGCCGAACGTAACCAGACCCTGGCCCACTGGAACAAGCCGCCGCTCAGCCAGCCCTTGGGGCAGCCGCTGCATCGGGTGATCGAAACCCAGGCACACAAGACACCGCAGGCCATCGCGCTGACGCTCGGCGAGCGCCATTTGAGTTACGCCGAGCTGAACCAGCGGGCCAACCGCCTGGCGCACCGCCTGATCGAACTGGGGGTCGGCGTCGATGTGCTGGTCGGCCTTGCCGCCGAGCGCTCGATCGAAATGCTGGTGGGGCTGCTGGCGATTCTCAAGGCCGGTGGCGCCTATGTGCCGCTGGACCCGCAATATCCTGATGAGCGTTTGCGCTACATGATCCAGGACAGCGGGATCAAGCTGCTGTTGACCCAGCCCGGCCTGCTCGAGCGCCTGCCGACCGACGAAAGCCTGTCGACCCTGCTGCTGAACGCGGAGGACGACTGGCTGCAAGGCAGCAGTGAGGCGGATCCGCAGGTCGAAGTCGATGTCGCCAATCTGGCGTATGTGATCTACACCTCCGGTTCCACCGGCAAACCCAAGGGCACGCTGCTCGCCCACCAGAATGTGCTGCGGTTGTTCCAGGCCACCGAAGGCGGGTTCGATTTCAGCGCCGAGGACAGCTGGACGCTGTTCCACTCCTATGGTTTCGACTTCTCGGTCTGGGAAATTTTCGGCGCGCTGTTGTACGGCGGCCGACTGGTGATCGTGCCCCATGAAGTCAGCCGCTCGCCCGAGGATTTTTATGGGCTGTTGTGCCGGGAGAAAATCACGGTGCTGAACCAGACCCCGTCGGCGTTCAAGCAGTTGCTGCAGGTTGCCTGCAAGCCCGGGCAAAGCCTGCAGCCGTCGTTGCGCTACGTGGTGTTCGGCGGTGAGGCGCTGGAGGTCAACAGCCTGCGACCCTGGTTCGAGCGCTTCGGTGATCGATCGCCGCAGCTGATCAATATGTACGGCATCACCGAGACCACGGTGCATGTGACCTATCGCGCGCTGACCCTGGCTGACCTCGACGGCGACTCCAGCAGCCCCCTCGGCGAGCCGATCGCGGACCTGTCCTGGTACGTGCTCGACGGCGATCTGAATCCGCTCGCCAGAGGCTGCATCGGTGAACTCTATATCGGCGGCGCCGGTCTGGCGCGGGGCTATCTGAAGCGTGCCGGGCTCAGCGCCTTGCGCTTCATCCCCGATCCATTCGGCACTCGCGGTGAGCGCCTGTATCGCAGTGGCGATCTGGCACGCTATCGGGCCGATGGCGCAGTCGAATACATCGGTCGCATCGACCATCAGGTGAAGATTCGCGGTTTCCGCATTGAGCTGGGCGAGATCGAGGCGCGCTTGCTGGCGTTGCCCGAGGTTCGGCAGGCGGTGGTGCTGGATCGACCCGGGGCGAACGGTCCGCAACTGGTTGCTTACCTCGTTGCCTCCCAGCCGCTGCAGCCCTCCGACCAGGGCCCGTGGCGCGAGCAGATCCGCCTGCAACTCAAGGCACAGCTACCCGACTACATGCTGCCGGCGCACCTGTTGCTCCTGGAAAACCTGCCGCTGACCGCTAACGGCAAACTCGATCGCAACGCCTTGCCCGAGCCCGATGCGAGCCTGGTGCAGCAAGCCTATGTGGCGCCGCGCAGTGAGCTGGAGCGCCAGGTGGCGGCGATCTGGGCGGATGTGCTGAAGCTTGCACGGGTCGGCTTGACCGACAATTTCTTTGAATTGGGAGGTCACTCCCTGCTGGTGATAAACATTGTGTCGCGCATTCAACTTGAGCTCGGAATGAAGCTGGTCCCGCAAACGATATTCCAGTACCCGGTGCTCGGCGATCTGGTGGCGCAACTGCAAGACCATGGCGAACAGGTCACGGCCTCGAAACTGAGTGCCCTGGAAGACCTGCTCGACGAAATGGAGGAAGCGTGAATGGACACTAACGTCGCGACGCGAATTGCCCGACGCTTCATCACCCTGCCACTGGAGAAGCGCAAGGAATACCTGCTGAAGATGCTGGCCGAGGGCGTATCTCCGGCCAACCTGCCGATCCCCGAGGTGCAGTCGGCGTTCGAGGAGATTGCGCTTTCCTACGCTCAGGAACGCCAATGGTTTCTCTGGCAACTGGAGCCGGGCAGCGCGGTCTATCACATCCCCATGGCCCTGCGACTTCATGGCGCCCTGGACTTCCAGGCGTTGCAACGCAGCTTCGATGCGCTGATCGAACGTCACGAATCCCTGCGCACTTCATTCAGCCACACCGAACATCGACCGCAGCAAATCATTCAGGCAGCGTTCGCCCTGACCATCGCCCGGCAGACCCTGGCGGCCGATACCAGCGAGGCCGAACTCAAGGCCGGCGTCGAGCGTGAAATACTGCAGCCGTTCGACCTGGAGCAGGGGCCGTTGCTGCGGGTCAAGCTGCTGAGTCTGGCGGCCGATGACCATGTGCTGATCCTGATCCAGCACCATATCGTCTCCGATGGCTGGTCGATGCAACTGATGGTCGACGAGCTGATCCGGCTCTATGCCAGTTACAGCCGTGGCCAGCCGACCGAGCTTGCGCCGCTGCCGATCCAGTATGCCGACTATGCGCTGTGGCAACGCAGCTGGATGGAAGCCGGCGAGCGCGAACGGCAGCTGGCCTATTGGCTCGAGCGCCTGGGGGGCGAGCAACCGGAGCTGGTGTTGCCGCTGGATCGGCCGCGTCCGGCGCTGCAAAGTTATCGCGGGGCGCGACTGGATATCGCTCTCGATGGGGCTTTGAATAACGCGCTGCAAGAAGTCGCCCGGCTCGAAGGCGTGACCCTGTTCATGCTGCTGCTGGCGGCGTTTCAGACCTTGTTGCACCGCTACAGCGGCCAGGGCGATATTCGCATCGGCGTGCCGAATGCCAACCGCAACCGGACCGAGACCGAGCAACTGATCGGCTACTTCGTCAACACTCAGGTATTGCGTGCCGAGCTGGATGGGCGTCTGCCGTTCAATCAGTTGTTGCAACAGGTCAAAGAATCCGCACTGGGGGCCCAGGCTCATCAGGACCTGCCGTTCGAACAACTGGTCGAGGCCCTGGCACCGGAGCGCAGCCTGAGCCGCAGCCCGTTGTTCCAGGTGATGTTCAACCATCAGACGGCCAACCGTCAGGCCGGGCCGGCGCTGCAATTGCCGCAGTTGCGCGTCGAAAGCCTGAGCTGGGACGCCAACCTGGCACAGCTGGACCTGACCCTGGAAACCCACGAATCGCCGGACGGCCTGGCGGCGGCATTGATCTACGCGACCGACCTGTTCGATGCCATGACCATCGAACGCATGGGCCGGCACCTGGTGGCATTGCTGCAGGGCATCGCCGCGCAGCCGCAGCAGCCGGTCGGCGAACTGCCGATGTTGAGTGCCGCTGAACGGCGAATGATTCTCGGGGACTGGAATCACACTGGCACCGACTATCCGCTGGAGCTGAGCGTCCAGCAGATGATCGAAGCCCAGGTGCTGAAAACCCCGGATGCACCGGCGCTGGTATTTGCCGACGAGGTGCTGAATTACGCGCAACTGAATACCCGGGCCAACCGCCTGGCCCACAAACTGATCGAGCAGGGTGTCGGCCCGGACACCCTGGTCGGCATTGCCGTCGAGCGTTCGATCGAGATGGTGGTCGGCCTGTTGGCGATCCTCAAGGCAGGTGGCGCCTATGTGCCGTTGGACCCGGAGTATCCGCCGGAACGCCTGCGCTACATGCTCGAAGACAGTGGCGTCGAGTTGCTGCTGAGCCAGTCGCACTTGCTCGCGCAACTGCCGCGGTGTTCCGGCGGGCAGACCCTGGTGCTGGATCAGTCCGGCGATTGGCTGCAAGGCTATAGCGAGCGCAATCCACAGGTCGCAGTGGCCGGCGAGAATCTGGCCTATGTCATCTACACCTCCGGCTCCACCGGCAAACCCAAAGGCGCCGGCAACCGTCACTCGGCGCTGACCAACCGGCTGTGCTGGATGCAGCAGGCGTATGGGCTGGACAGCAGCGATGTGGTCCTGCAGAAAACCCCGTTCAGCTTCGACGTGTCGGTCTGGGAGTTCTTCTGGCCATTGATGACCGGCGCGCGGCTGGTGGTCGCTGCACCGGGGGATCACCGGGACCCCGCGCGGCTGGTCGAGCTGATCAACCGCGAGCGGGTCAGCACCTTGCACTTCGTGCCGTCGATGCTCCAGGCCTTCCTGCAGGACGCCGACGTGGCCAGTTGCAGCGGGCTCAAACGGATCATTTGCAGCGGCGAAGCCCTGCCGGTGGACGCCCAGCAGCAGGTATTCGCCAAGCTGCCGGCGGCGGGCCTGTTCAATCTCTATGGTCCGACCGAAGCCGCCATCGACGTGACTCACTGGACCTGTGTGGAGGAGGAGGGGCGCGACAGCGTGCCGATCGGCCAGCCGATCGCCAACCTGGGGTGCTACATCCTTGACGATAATCTCGAACCGGTGCCGGTCGGAGTGCTGGGTGAGCTTTACCTGGCGGGCGCGGGCCTGGCGCGAGGCTACCACCGACGTCCGGCGTTGACCGCGGAACGCTTCGTGGTCAGTCCCTTTGGTCATGGCGAGCGTTTCTACCGTACCGGTGATCTGGCGCGTTATCGCAGCAATGGCGTCATCGAGTACGCCGGGCGGATCGACCACCAGGTCAAACTTCGCGGCCTGCGCATCGAGCTGGGGGAAATCGAGGCGCGCCTGCTGGAGCACGAAAATGTGCGCGAAGCCGCGGTGCTGGTAGTCGACGGCAAACAGCTTGTCGCCTATCTGGTGCTGAACGATGAGCCACAAGCCTGGCGCGATGCCTTGGCTGCTCATCTGCAACAGCACCTGCCCGAGTACATGGTTCCGGTGCAATGGCAGGTACTGCCGCAGATGCCGCTGAACCCTAATGGCAAGCTCGATCGCAAGGCCTTGCCCAAGCCGGATACGGCTGATCTGCAGCCGCATTATCAGGCGCCTGCCAATGCCCTCGAACAGCAGTTGGTAGAGATCTGGCAGGCCGTGCTGGGCTTGGCCCAAGTCGGCGTGACCGACAACTTTTTTGCTTTGGGCGGAGACTCGATCATCTCCATCCAGGTGGTCAGCCGGGCGCGCCAGGCGGGCCTGCGCTTCACTCCCAAGGATTTGTTCCAGCACCAGACGGTGCGCGGGCTGGCGACGGTCGCCCAGCTCGACGATGGTGTCCTGAACATCGATCAGGGGCCGGTCAGCGGCAGCACGCCGTTGCTGCCGTTCCAGCAGCTGTTCTTCGACACCGATATCCCCGAGCGTCATCACTGGAACCAGTCACTGCTGCTCAAACCATCCGGGCCGCTGCACGGCGAACTGCTGGAGCAGGCCTTGCAGGTGCTGGTACAGCAACATGATGCGCTGCGTTTGTCGTTCAATCAGGGCGCCGATGGCTGGAGCGCCCACTACCGTCCGTTTGACCCCGCGCAGCCCTTGCTCTGGCAGACCGCGCTGGACGCTGGCAGCGAAGTCGAAGCGGCCTGTGAAGAGGCCCAACGCAGCCTGAATCTTGCCCAGGGTCCGCTGCTGCGCGGCATGCTGCTGAGCCTGGCCGATGGCAGTCAGCGCCTGTTGCTGGTAATCCACCACCTAGCGGTGGACGGGGTGTCGTGGCGGGTGCTGCTCGAAGATTTGCAGAGCACTTATCAACAATTGCAGAGCGGACAGCCGCTGAAGCTGCCGGCCAAGACCAGCGCCTTGAAAACCTGGGCCGAGCAGTTGCAACGGCATACGGCGAGTCTCGCCGGTGAATTGCCCTGGTGGCGCGAGCAATTGCTCGCAACCCCGACGGACTTGCCGTGCGACTACCCCGAAGGCAGCCTGTGCAACAGTCAGGCGCTGAGCGTGCGCAGCCACTTGAGCCCGGCACTGACCCGGCAGTTGCTGCAGCAGGCGCCAGCGGCTTACCGGACTCAGGTCAACGATCTGTTGCTGACCGCCCTGGCGCGAGTGATTTGTCGCTGGACCGGGCAGGCTTCGACCCTGATTCAGCTAGAGGGCCACGGCCGTGAAGAGCTGTTCGCGGGCATCGATCTGAGCCGCACCGTGGGCTGGTTCACCAGCCTGTACCCGGTCAAACTCACGCCGACGACGCAAGTTGCCAGCTCGATCAAGCAGGTCAAGGAACAGCTGCGCTCGATCCCGAACAAGGGCATTGGCTTCGGCGCCTTGCGCTATCTGGGCGATGCACCGACCCAGGCGGCCCTGCGGGAGTTGCCGAGCCCGCGCATCACCTTCAACTATCTCGGTCAGTTCGACCCCTCGGCGCTGTTGGTCCCTGCCGCAGAAAGCGCCGGACGCGAGCAGAGCCCGCTGGCGCCGCTGGGCAACTGGCTGGAGCTCAATGGCCAGGTTTATGCGGGCGAGTTGAGTCTTGGCTGGACCTTCAGCCGCGAGATGTTCGACGAAGCAACCATCCAGCGCCTGGCCGACGACTACTCGGCAGAGCTGACGAATTTGATCGAGCATTGCTGTGACCCGGTCAACAGCGGGGTGACGCCTTCGGACTTTGCCTTGGCGCAGTTGAGCCAGGCGCAACTGGATGCCTTGCCGGTGCCGGTGGCCGAGATCGAGGACATCTATCCGCTGTCACCGATGCAACAGGGCATGCTCTTTCATACCTTGTCCGACGACGGCGACGACCTCTACGTCAACCAGATCAACCTGCCGGTCGAGGGGCTCGAAGTCGAGCGTTTTCGCCGGGCCTGGCAGCATGTGATCGGGCGCCACGCCATCCTGCGCACCTCGTTTCATTGGCAGGGTGGCCAGACCTCGCCGATTCAGGTGGTTCAGCGTCAGGCCGAGGTCGACCTGCGAGTCCTCGACTGGCGTGATCGCCCGATCGATCTGGAGCAGCTTGCCGAGCGCGCCAGGGAGGAGCGCACCCGCGGGTTCGAGTTGAGCCGGGTGCCGTTGCAGCGTCTGGTGCTGATTCGTACTGCTGAAGACAGCCACCAATTGATATGGACCAGCCACCATATCCTGATGGACGGCTGGAGCAGTTCGCAGCTGTTCGGTGAGGTGCTGCAGCATTACGCCAGCGGCCAGGTCAGCGGTGAAAGCGGGCGTTACCGCGACTTCATCGAGTGGCTGCAAGCCCAGGACCAAAGCCGCCTGGAACAGTTCTGGAGAGGTCATCTACAGACTTTGGTCGAGCCGACGGCATTGAGCCAGGCGATGTACCCGCGGCATGACGCAACATTGGCTGGGCATGAAGCGCTCTATACTCGCTGGAACACGCAACAGACCAGCACACTGCAGCAGCATTGCCGTGCCCAGGGCATCACCGCCAACACCTTGATCCAGGGCGCCTGGCTGCTGGTTCTGCAGCGTTTCACCGGCCAGCACAGCGTCGCCTTCGGCGCCACGGTTGCCGGACGTCCGGAAGGCCTGCCCAATGCCGACAGCATGCTCGGTCTGTTCATCAACACCCTGCCGGTAATCCAGACCCTCGATCCGGCCCAGCGCCTGAGCGACTGGCTGGCCGGGCTGCAAGCCTACAACCTCGACCTGCGCGATCATGCCCATGCGCCGCTGGCCGATATCCAGCGCTGGTCGGGCCAGGGTGGTCAGGCCTTGTTCGACAGCATCATCGTGTTTGAAAACTACCCGATTGATCGGCGCCTGGAGGAAGCCAAGGGCGGCTTGTGCTTCGGTGCCTCGGCCAACCATGACGTGACCAACTTTCCGATGGACCTGGCGGTGCATCTGAACGAGGAACTGTCCATCGAGTACCTGTTCCTGCGCGACTGCTTCAGCGTCGAAGCGGTGGAACGGATTCGCCAGACCATGGAAGTCACCCTGCAGTCGATGCTCGACGCGCCCCACGAGCGCCTCGGCAATCTGCAGCGCCTGGCGCCGCAACAATGGCAGGCCTTGCAGCAGTGGGGAGCGGAACCGGCCCAGGGGCATCCGCGTCAATGGCTGCCGGCGCTGATCGCCCGGCATGCCGAACAGCGCCCGCATGCTGCAGCGGTGGAGTGCGCCGGGCAGGTCTTGAGTTATGCACAGCTGGAAACCCGCGCCAATCGCCTGGCCCATCACTTGATCGCTTGCGGTGCCGGTCCCGAGGTGCTGATCGGGGTCGCGCTGGAGCGTTCGCTGGACCTGTTGGTGGCGCTGCTGGCCGTGCTCAAGAGCGGTGCGGCCTATGTGCCACTGGATATCGATTACCCGCCCGAGCGGCTGGCGTTCATGATCGAGGATTCGGGCATGGCGCAGATGATCAGTCGCGGTCAGCTGTGCCAGCGCCTGCCGCTGCCACCCGGGTTGCCGCTGCTCGATCTGGATGGTTTCGACGGTGTAAGTTATCCACAGGACGCGCCGCGGGTCCAAGTATCTGACGACAGCCTGGTCTATCTGATCTACACCTCCGGTTCGACCGGTGTACCCAAGGGTGTGGCAGTCACCCACGGGCCGTTGAGCATGCATTGCCAGGCCATTGCTGAACTTTATGAAATGGACCAGAGCACCCGTGAGCTGCACTTCATGTCGTTCGCCTTCGACGGTGCCCACGAGCGCTGGCTGACCACTCTGGCGTTCGGCGGCACCCTGGTGCTGCGCGACAATGAGCTCTGGACCCCCGAGCAAACTTGTCAGGCCTTGCAACGCGGCGCCATCGACATCGCCTGCTTCCCGCCGGCATATCTGAAGCAGGTCGCCGAGTATGTCGAAGCCAGCGGCGTAGCGGCGCCTGCGGTGCGCATCTACTGCCTGGGCGGCGACGCCGTGCCCGAGCAAACTCTGGAACAGGTCAGGACCCTCCTGCGCCCGCGCTACATCACCAATGGCTACGGCCCGACCGAAACCGTGGTCACGCCGATGCTGTGGAAGGCGCCGAATGAGGAACCATGCGGCGCCGCCTATGCGCCTATCGGGCGGGTGGTCGGTCAGCGCTCGCTGTGGGTCCTGGACGATGACCTCAATCCCTTGCCGGCCGGGCTGGCGGGGCAACTGCATATCGGCGGTTATGGCGTCGCCCGGGGTTATCACGGGCGTCCGGCGATTACTGCTGAGCGTTTTGTGCCGGATCCATTCGGCGCGCCGGGCAGCCGCCTGTATCGCAGCGGCGATCTGGTGCGGCTGCGCGCCGAAGGGCTGCTGGACTATGTCGGGCGCGTCGACCATCAGGTCAAGGTGCGCGGCTTTCGTATCGAACTCGGCGAGATCGAAGCCTGCCTGCGTCTGCAGGAGGGTGTCAGCGATGCGGTGGTGATTGCCCGCGATGGCCTCGGCGGCAAGCAGTTGATCGGCTATGTGGTCAGCGACGGCGATGCCAACCAGGGCGATCGACTCAAGGCCGAGCTGCGGGCGCGGCTACCGGACTACATGGTGCCGCTGCAGATTATCTGCCTGGCGCGTATGCCGATTTCGCCCAATGGCAAGCTTGACCGCAAGGCCTTGCCGGAGCCGCAATTGCAGACTGCGCAATACCTGCCACCGCGCACTGCCGAGGAGCGTTTGCTGGCGCAGATCTGGGCTGAGGTGTTGCAGGTGGAGCAGGTCGGTATCAGCGACAACTTCTTCGAGTTGGGCGGGGATTCGATTCTCAGCCTGCAAGTCATCTCGAAGGCGCGCAACCATCCGCTACTCAAGCTGGACATCAAGCTGCGCGACCTGATGCGCTATCAGACCATCGGCAATCTGTTCGACCAGCAGTTGGTGGCTCATTCCAGTCAGGCCCAGGACCAGACCCAGGTCGCCCGTGAAGGCAGTTTCCCGCTGATTCCGATCCAGGAATGGTTCTTCGCCGAGCAGATGGACCAGCCGCAGCATTTCAACCAGGCATTGATCCTGCGCTCGCGTCAGTCGCTGGATGCGGTGGCGCTGGAGCAGACCCTGTTGTGCATGCTGGCGCAGCACGATGCACTGCGCCTGCGCTTCGTCCGCGATCAAGGCGGATGGTCGCAACACTATCAGGCGCTGGATGAGTGCCTGCGCCAGGCAAAAGAGACACCATTGCTCTGGGTGCGCCAGGTGGCTGACAAGGACGAGCTCGAAGTACTGGCCAACCAGGCCCAGCGTAGCCTCGACCTGGAACAGGGGCCGCTGGTGCGTGGCCTGCTGGCGACCTTGCCGGATGGCGAGGCACGCCTGCTGCTGGTGATCCATCACCTGGTGATCGACGGGGTGTCGTGGCGAGTGCTGCTGCAGGATCTGCAAGTGGCCTACGACGCCTTTTGTGCGGGGCGCGAGCCGCAATTGCCAGTGCGCACCAGCAGCTTGCGCGACTGGGCGGAAAATCTCAGCGGCCATACCCGGACCCTGATCGACCAGGAACTGGGCTTCTGGCTCGAGGCCCTCGATCAGCCAGGCAAGGAGCTGCCGTGCGACAACCCGCGGGGGAAAAATCGGCTGCGCCACCGGGCCGAAGCGACCATGCAGCTGGACGAAACCTATACGGCGCAGTTGCTCAAGCAGGCGCCGGCGGTCTACCAGACGCAGATCAACGACCTGTTGCTGACGGCGCTGGGCCGGGTGCTGTGCCGCTGGAGCGATGAGTCATCGGTACTGGTGCAGCTCGAAGGCCATGGTCGCGAGGATCTGTTCGAAGCGCTGGATCTGAGTCGGACCATGGGCTGGTTCACCAGCATGTTCCCGATTCGCCTGGCTCCGCGGCTGAGTGCTGACATCGGCAGCTCGATCGTAGCAGTGCGCGATCAGCTGGGCAGCCTGCCGAACAAGGGCGTCGGTTACGGCGCCTTGCGTTATATGGCCGGCCCCGAGCTGAGCCAGCGACTGGGGGCATTGCCCCAGGCGCGGGTGACGTTCAACTACCTCGGGCAGTTCGACCAGAGCTTCGATGAACAGGCGTTGTTGCTGCCGGCCGATGACAACATCGGCGACAGCTACAGCCTCGACGCCGGCATGGCCAACTGGCTGGAGCTGGTGGGGCAGGTGTTCAACGGTCGGCTGTCGTTCCGCTGCATCTACAGCACCCGTCGCTATCGCACCAGCACCGTCGACAGGCTGATGGACGATTACCAGGCGGAACTGCAAGCGCTGATCGAACATTGCCTGGCCCAGACCGCCTGACTCTCTTTTAACGTTCGATTGAGGGGCGGCCAGCGTGGCCGCCCCAGGATGCATTTGATGTCATTGAATCCGGAAATCGCGGCCTTTCTCGACCTTGTCGAAGCGAATCAGACAGGCGACTCCATAGCCTTGCATCGGCAGACGCCAGAGCAGGCACGGCAGGCGTTCGAGCAGTCTTCGGCGCGGATGCGCTGGCAGGCGCCCGAGGTCGATTGCCTCGACCTGAATTATCCGACCCGCGATGGCAGCTCATTGCCGATGCGGCTTTATCGACCCTTGGGGGAAAGCCAGGAAACCCTGCCAGTGCTGGTGTTCCTGCACGGCGGCGGTTTTGTGGTCGGCAGCCTCGACTCACACGATGGGGTATGCCGCGAGTTTTGTGCGCGAACCCCCTGTGCGGTGCTCGCAGTGGAATACCGGAGAGCGCCGGAGTACAAGTTCCCGACCGCCGTGGACGACGCCGCCGATGCCCTGCACTGGCTGGCCGTAAACGCCGAAGAACTGGCTCTGGATACCGATCGGCTAGCCTATGGCGGCGACAGTGTCGGCGCAACGTTGGCCACGGTGTTGGCCATCGAGGCCGCCGCCGATCCTTCGGGACTCAAGCCCTGCCTGCAATTGCTTTGCTACCCGGTGACCGACGCCTCGCGGCGCAGCGAATCCATGGAGCTGCTGAGTGAAGGTTATCTACTGGAAAGCGCGACCCTGGAGTGGTTCTACGACCACTACGCGCGAACGCCCGAAGACCGCGATGACTGGCGTTTCTCGCCGTTGCTCGCACCCGACCTGCAGGGCGTGGCACCAGCCTTCATTGCCCTGGCAGGCTTCGATCCGTTGATCGATGAAGGGCGCGCCTACGCGCAGCGACTTGCGGCGCAGGGGAGTGTGGTGGAGTGCCGTGAGTATCGCGGGCTGGTCCATGACTTCCTGCGTATGCCGATGGTGACTGCCGAGGTTGAAGCGGTTTACCGGGAGCTGGCCGAAGTACTGCAGCGGGCGCTGTATCCGCAGCCTTCGGCAGCTGCTACGGACCGTGTAAGGGATTAACTGGTGCGTATGTTTTGGCCCGTAGATCAGGCTTGCGAGACTGTAATACCGGTAAACAATTAACTGACGAGCATTTCAACCATTACACAGAATTGGCGTGGATAATTACTCCACCTTCAGCATCTGCAAATCGCAACGCGTGTGATGCTCGAAAACCGGCAAGCAATTCACCCAGGAAGGGTCACTCATGAAAATATCCAACCTCAAGACTCTGCGGCTTGTTCTGTCTGGCGCACTATTGGGGATTGCGGCGGCGAACGCATTTTTCGGCGTGGAAGCCTCTGGCGAACTTATGGCGGGTGTTCTCGGCGCTGGCGGTGCGTTTGTGACAATGAAGCTGCTAGCGATCGCCTAGGTGTTTACCGTCCATGGTCATGAGATTGGCAGCGACGGAATTACCCTGATAGTTGCAGGTATCTGTGTACTTATCAGCTTTGCCCAGCAATGGCGCTGCAGAAAACAAATCACCACAACTGATACGGTGATGTCGCTGCTCAATGGAGCATCGGTGTTCCCTTTCTGCCTCATGATGGGCGCCAGTTTTTCTGATGACTTCATGCAGGCCGCAGTTGAATCAAAGGCGTCGCTAAGTGTCGCCGGTTTCCTTGGCTTGCTGTTTGTTTGCGGGGAGGTGCTATCCCCCTCCAGCCTCAAGAAGGATTCCGAAAAAATCGTCATCTCTCAATCTGCGGTTCCACCAGAAAGCGCTTGAAGATTGAAAGCCTGGCCTTGGCGCTGGGCTTTGTCATTTTAGCCGTTCAGTCAATGTCCCAGGCATAAAAAAAGCGAACCTGAAACCAGGTGCGCTTTTTCCGACATGGCTTGTTCAGCCAGAACTCAGCCTCAGAAGTTGTACTTGAAGCCGGTCATGATATTACGCGGCGCGCCATACACACCTTCGGAGTAGACGAAGGAGTAGTACTCACGGTCGAACACGTTGTTCAGGTTGACCGAGGCGCTGAGGTTTTTGGAGATGTCGTAGCGGGCCATGAGGTTGGTAATCGCATAGCTGCCCTGCTCGTAGTAGTGCAGGTTTTCGCCGGTCTTGCTCTGCCAGTTCACACCACCACCCACAGTAAGCTTGTCCAGCATGCCGGGCAGGCGATAGGCAGTGAACGTCTTCAGCATATGGCGTGGCAGGTTGGTGACGATGCGCTTGTCTTCGGCGTCGGTGGTGACGCTGTAGGCATAACCGGCAGATGCCTGCCAGCCTTCAGCCAGCTCGCCGTTCATTTCAAACTCGACACCTTCGGTGCTGGTGCTTTCCTCGGTGATGTAGGCCTGGGTGTTCGACTGCCATACCGCGAGGTTGTCTTGCTCCAGCTTGAACAGGGCCAGGCTGGCGTTGAGTTTTTCGTCGTAGAAGCTGCCCTTGATACCGACTTCGTAACCCGTGCCTTCCAGTGGTTCGAGGGCTTTGCGGTTGATGTCGCGAACGTAGGAAGCCTGCGGGTTGAAGATCTTGGTGTAACTGGCATACAGCGACCAGTTATCGTCCAGGTCGTAGACCACACCGGTGTAAGGAATGAAGACGCCGCTTTCCTTCTCTTCGACCGTGGTCGTGCCTTGCCCGTAAAGGTGGGTATCGGTGTCGCGTTTCCAGTCGGTCAGACGGCCACCGAGAATCACGCTCAGATCGTCGGTAACGTGCAGGCGCGAGGTCAGGTAGGCGGCGTATTGCTTCTCTTTGATGCTGCCTTTGCCAACGACCGGTGTGGCGGGTTTCGGTGCATCGCCGTTCCAGGTTCTATAGTCCGGAACCTGGAAGCCATAGTCCCGCAACCAGTCGTTGTAGTTCGGGGTGTTCTCCTCATAGTCGGTGGCGGTGACACCGACGATCAGCTCATGTTCGCGACCGAACGCCGAGAACGGCCCGGTCAGGTAGGCGTCGATGTTGTCCTGGCGGGGTGTGCCCGACCAGTGCACGGGCAGCAGCACGGCGCCGGAGCCGGTGGCCTGGTCGAGGCTGCCGATGGTGTAGGAAAAGAGCTCGTCGAATTTGTTTTCGGTGTGGCCGTATTCGATCTTGCCGCTCCAGCCGTTATCGAATTGATGTTCGATGGAGGTGAAGTAGTTGGTCTGATCGTGGTCGTTGTATGCCCAGTTCGGCGCGGGGTTGAGCGAGCGCTGCATGTGGGTTTTGTTGCCGTTGCTGAATTTGGTCTGGTAACCCCCGCGCAGCGGCGCATCGACCTGGGTCTTCTGATAGCTGAAGCCGGCGGTCAGCATGGTCGATTCGCTCAGGTCGAATTCGGTGATGCCGTAGATCAGTTGGGAGTCCTGCTTGAAGCGATCGACCCAGGCTTGCTGGTTCTTGTAGTCGACCACCAGGCGGCCGCGCACATTGCCGCTTTCGGTCAGTGGCCCGGAAACATCGAAACCGCTGCCGTAGCGATCCCAGCTACCGGCTTCGCCAGTGATGCTCGCCTGTGCTTGCGCGGTAGGACGCTTGCGGATCAGGTTGATGGTCGCCGATGGGTTACCCATGCCACTGATCAGGCCGGTGGCGCCGCGGACGATTTCTATACGGTCGTATATGGCCGAGCTTTGGGTGTAGTTGTCCAGGCGGGTGGAGGTAGGCACGCCGTCGATCTCGAAGTTCTGGATCTGGAAACCGCGGGACCAATAGGTGTCGTTCTCGGTGCCCAGGCCCAGGCGAGTAACGGTGACACCCGGGGTGGCTTCGAGGACATCGGTCAGATTAGTGAGCCGCTGGTCATCCAGGCGCTGACGGGTCATCACGGTGACCGACTGCGGAGTTTCTTTCTGCGTCAGGTTGAGCCGGGTCGAGCTACTGGACGAGTAAGTGGTGTACAGGCCGGTGCCTTCGGTGGTCGAACCCGGCGCCTTGCCGGAGATCGACACCGCGCCCAGTTCCACGGCGCTGGAGGCCCCCGCCACCGGGATCAGCGAGACTGTGTTGCCAGTCAGTTGAAAAGTGATGCCGCTCCCCAGCAGCAGTCTGTCGAGCGCTTGTTCGGGCTCAAGGTTCCCGGCAACCGCGGTGGACTTGATGCCCTTGACCATGTCCGGACTGTAGAGGATCTGCAGGTTGGCTTGTTGCCCCAGTTGCTGCAGGGCGCTGGCCAGCGACTGCGCGGGAATGTCCACCTCGACCGGTGCCGCCTGCACTTCAGAGACCCCGAGCAACAGTAGGGTCAACAGAGCGCCGGGCAGGACTGCTCTGCGGGATTTTTGCCGGTGGATCGCCTTTGCCAGAGGTGTGCGGGACAGGGTAGGGCTTTGCATTGCTCTAAATGCTCCTGAAGCGAAGTGTGCAGTTTTTAGTAAATGATAATTATTATTAGACGCGGCACGTTGGTGAAACCGGAAAAAATAAATCCCCCAAACGTTGAATCGGTGCTACCGCGCGGTCGCAGGCACCCTGCCGGACCGCGCTTTCAGCGGATCAGGCCGGGCTCAGCGCTGTGACCACCTGACCGGCCTCCATGCGCACCAGCTGGTCGGCGACATCGAAGTAGCGGTCGTCGTGGGAGATGACGATGATGGTCTTGCCCAGGCGTTTCAGATCCGGGAGCAGCTCGGTGTAGAAGATCCGCCGGAAGGTCGGGTCCTGGTCGGCCGCCCATTCGTCGAATACCAATACCGGGCGTTGTTCCAGCCAGGCGTTGACCAGGGCCAGGCGCTTGCGCTGGCCGGTGGAGAGGTCGGTGGTGGTGAAGGCGCCGTCCGCGACGCTGACCTTGTGGGCGATCTCCAGGCGTTGCAGGTACTGGTTGGCGTCTTCGGGGATGTGCTGGTCGCCTTGCACGACGTCATCGAACAGGTAGTAGTCGGCGAAAATCGTAGTGAACAATTGGCGGTAATCGTCGCGGTGTTCGGCGTCGATGCTCTGCCCGTTGAGACGGATTTCTCCTTGCTGCGGCGGATAGAGTCCCAGCAGCAATTTGATCAAGGTGGTCTTGCCGCAACCGTTTTCACCGACGATAAAGATTATTTCGCCGTGTTCGATCTTCAGGTTCACCGGCCCCAGGCGAAACGCTTCGCTGCCCGGTGCGGCGGGAAACGCGTAGCTGACATTGCGCAGCTCGAGGCTGTGCACCGGCTTGGCCTTATTGCCCTGGTCATCCAGCAGCAGGTGTGGCTCGGGGGAAGAGAACTGCTCGGAGAGTTCGGCGATCCGGCGAAAGGCGATCTGTGCCCGGCTGACAATCGGCAGGGTGCCCACCAGATGTTCCAGCGGGCCTTTCATGTACAGCAACACCAGCACGAAGCCGCTCATCACCGTCTTGTCGGCGCTGGGCCAGAAGGATTGCAGGGCCAGGGCCAGGCCGATGACGACAAAGAACAGCATCGAACCGAAGGTCTTGGCGATGACGAAGGTGTTGATCGAACGGATCTGCGTAGTGCAGATGAAGTCGGCAGTGGCCTTGATCCCGGAGACGAACATGCGCTGGCGACGTGGCCGGTGGATACGCAGTTCCTTGGCGCCTTCGGCAATGGCGTTGTAGTGCTTTTGCAACTCGTCCTCGGCGTCCCGGGCGGCCATGAAGCCCTGGATACCCCGGCTTTGGGCGAAGTACTGAATCCCCGTGCCAATGATGATCGCCACGACCATCATCAGGAACATCGGCCACGACAACATGGCCAGGTAACCCATGCAACCCAGCGTCACGGTCAGGGAAATCGCCAGCGGAGCGAAGGCGAAGGCGAAATCGCTGATGGTGTCCACGTCATGGGTCAGCACCGGGATCAACCGGTGGCTGCGATAACGCTCGATCTGTTCGATGGGGGCCGAGAGGACCTTTTCTCCCAGTTCTTTGCGCAGCTTGGCGATGATGTGCTGGCCGACGTAGTTGGTGCCGATGTCCGAGCAGATCGAACTGAACAATGCCAGCAGGCACAGGCCGGCAAACAGGGCCACCACCCCTTGGGTCAGGCCGCTTTCCGAGTGCAGGGCAGTGTTGATGGTTGCCAGCAACACCGTGACGCTCAACCCGCCGACCATGCCGAGGAGGATCGATAGCGCGACGACTAGCCGAAAGGGTTTGAGGAGGGTGAACAATTCATGAATTGCACCGCGCGCAGGCTGGGTCATGAGGGGACAGTTCCTTGGGTCGTAGAGGCAGATACCCAGTAGAACGTCTGGTCAGGCGCTTAATTTAGAAGGCCGCCGACTGGCGGCGACCTGTATGCAGGGGCGGGCAGGATTATAGTCTAGAGCTCACGTATAACGCGAAAGCCGATCCAGTCTCCGCGGGTTTGCGGATAGATGTTGTTGCGGTTGCCCGAGCGGGAAAACACCGGCGCTTCGCCCCAGTCGTTGCCGCGGATCTGCAGCGCTTCACATCCAGGCTCGACCCACGCGCTGCCATCGGTTGGCGCGCCGAGGTAGTTGGTGTGTTCACAGTCGGCGATCCACTCATAGACATTGCCGTGCATGTCGTACATGCCGAATGCGTTGGGCGGATAGCTGCCGACCGGCGAGCTGAAACTGTAGCCATCAGCCGGGCCATAGGTGTTGGCATGTTTGGCGATGCTGTATGCCTTGCCTTCATCGAAGGGGAACGGGAAGGGGCCGCTGGAGCCGGCACGGGCGGCGTACTCGCGTTGGGCCTCGCTGACCATTCGATAGCTCTGCCCGGTTTTTTTCGACAGCCAGGCGACATAGGCTTGCACGTCGGCGAAGTCCATGCACACCGCTGGCTGGCGCGGGGTCTGTGCATAGCGGGGCTTGCTGGCCACGCATTCGCGACCGGGCCGGGTATCACCGTTGGCGATCTTGACCCCGGTTTCCCGCACGTAGCGGTCCCATTCACCGGCGGTGATCTGAAAGCGGCTCATGGCGAAAGGTCTAGCGAAGGTTACTTCATGCATCGGACCCTCGTCGGGTTCGCGGCCGGCTTCGCCGTCCGGAGTGCCCATGGTGAAGGTGCCAGCTGGCAGCACGACCATTTCCGGGCAGTCCTTGCAGTCCTTGAATACCTTGCCCGGTTGTGGCGGCGTGGCCGCCAGGGCGGTACTTGGCAGCAGGCCGCCGAGCAGTGCGGTGAAGGCCAACGCGGTCAGCGTCTTCAACGGATAGGCGTGCGGTTGGGCGGTGAGCGGGTCATTGGTCATGAGTCATCTCGATCAAGGGAAATGGCATCCTGGGAGGCTTCAAGGGGTCAACGTCTGTTGCTCAGCAAGGCCATGAAACGATCGACCTCCGCTTCGCTGTTGAGCAGGCCCGGAGCGGTCCGGATCAGCGGACCGACATCGCGCTCCACGGCATCGACGACTACCCGGTTCTGCATCAGATAAGCTGCGACCTGGTCGCTGTCCTGATCCTTGATCCGGAAGAAAGTGAAACCGGCCGACAGCTCGGGACTGAGGGGCGTCACCAGCTCGATCCGCGAGTGTTCCTGCAGACGCTGCTTGAGGTAGCTGTTGAGTTGATGAATGCGTGCCTGAACCTCGGCCTTGCCCAGTTGCAAATGCAATTTGAAGGCTTCGTTGAGGGCCCAGCGATGTTCGAAGGCGTGGTAGCCGCCGGGGGACATGCTGGTGGCGAAGTTGTTGTCTTCGGAGAAGGTCGGCTCACTGGGTGTGAGGTATTTCAGCTCCTCGAAGCGCGAGCAAACGATGCCGGTACCGCGCGGGCCAAACAGCCACTTGTGGGTGCCGGCGATAAAGAAGTCGCAGTTCATTTGCGAGAAGCTCAGGTCTTCCACGCCAAAGCCGTGGACGCCATCGACGACGTACAGCAGCCGGTTCTGGTCGTCACGATCCTTGTTGTGTTCGTCCACCAGCTTGCCGATCTCTGCCAGCGGCAATTTCACGCCGCTGCCCGAGTGCACCCAGGTCATCCCCAGGACCCGGGTCTCGGGCCGGATATTGCGACGAATCGAGTCGAGCACTTCGTCGGTCGAGAGCTGTTGCGGGTCCTTGAACAGCCTGATCTTGCGCACCCGGGTTTGCTGCTTTTGGGCCCTGAACTCGAGAATGCTGTGGGTCGAATAATGCTCGTGTTCGGTGGTGAGGATTTCTTGATCCGGGCGCACATGAATTCCGCCATAAATCATCGCCAGGCCTTCGGTGGTGCTGCCGGTCAGGGCGATTTGCCCGGGTTTGGCCTGCAGGTATTTGCCGGCCTGGTTGCGGACCTCGGCTTCGTGCTTCCAGGTTTCTTCGCGGTCCCAGTCCATTGCCAGTCCCGGATTGCGGTCGAGCCAAGCGCGGTGCTGGTCGATGGCCTCGCGTACCGGTCTTGGGTGGGAGGTGACCAGGAAGTTCGAGAAGTGGATGTAGTCGGGGTCGAGCAGGAACAGCTGACGCAGTTGCGCCCATTTGTCCTTGGGCAGCGCTTGCAGGGTGTCGGCCATGGCCTGGCTGTCGAGCCCGGCACCGAGGGGCAGCGCGGCGGCCAGGATCCCGGCCTGTTTGAGAAAGGTTCGACGATCATTCATGGTGGTGTTGTTCACTTGGCAGAAGTCAGGGCGGGTTTGGCGGCTTTCTGCACCTGGTCCCAGACCCGCAGGAAGTTGCCACCCCAAAGTTTGGCGATATCCGCTTCGGCATAACCGCGCTGGATCAGTTCGGCGGTGACATTGCGAATCTGGCCGACGTTTTCCCAGTCCTTGACCCCGCCACCCTCGTTGAAGTCCGAGGCAATGCCGACGTGATCGATACCGATCTTTCTCACCGTGTAATCGATGGCGTCACCGAGGTCTTTTAGCGTGGCCTTGGGTTCCTCCTCGAGAATGCTGTAGAGCTCGCCGGCGTACTGGCCGAACTTCTGTTCCGGCCAGGCGGCAATGATCGGGTCGCCGGGCATCAGGGCCATGGCCAGATTCGGCAGCGGTGGCAGGTCAAAGCGCGCGCGCAGGGCGTTGAGCTTGTCCTGGGTCGGTTGGCTCAATGGCCGCAGGTAGGCCGAGAAGCCGACAATCTGCACCACGCCACCGCTGTTCTTGATTAGCTGCAGCTCCTTGTCGCTGAGGTTGCGCGGAATATCGACCATGGCCCGGGGCGCCGAGTGCGAAGCGACCATCGGCGTGCGACTCAGCTGGGCGACTTGGCTCAGTGCCTGGGTGGACATTTGCGACACGTCGATGATCACCCCCAGATCGTTGAGCCGTTGCACCGCCTGTTTGCCGATGTCCGAGAGGCCGTCGAGGGCGTCCGGCGAGTCGTTGAAAAAGGGCAGCGGGCGCGAGGAGTCAGCCCAATCGTTGTTGCCGATATAGCTGAAGCCGAACATCCGCATGCCGCGCGCAGCCCACTTGTCCAGCAGGTTCAGGTCGTGACCCAGCGGGTAGGCGTTGAGCATGCTGATAAAGATCGCGAACTTGCCTTCGCCATGCAGGCGTCGGAAATCTGCCGGGGTGTAGGCGATGCCGACCTGGTTGGGAAAATCGCGGACGATGCCGGAGATGATCTTGTAGCGAACCTCCTGCTGGTTGCGGGCCTCTTCGACGAAACCGGCGGTAGGTTTGTGCGGGGCATTCGGGCCGTTCCACATTTCCGGCCAGCCGAAGATCGTCAGTGCCGCACCGGACAGGCGTCCGCGGTTGGCCTTGGGCAGATCGAACTGCCCTGAACCGTCTTTGTCAGCTTCGTTTTCCGCGGTACCGAAATCCAGTGGCACGGTGATGTGGCTGTCGAAGGAAATCATCCGTTCATGCAGCTCATCGGCCTGCTTCATCACCTTGACCGGATAACCGGGATTGTCCTTGAACCAGTAATCCCAGGCCAGAAAACCCGCGCCGGCGGTGACGGCCAGGGCTAGCGGCAGGCCGATGTAAAGAGCCTTTTTCGAACGTGGTTTTGTCATTGCCATCTCAGTCAGGTTCGCCGTCGAGGTGCAGGCGCAGGGGCCTTTGCTATCTGGGAAGAACGAGGAGAAGGCCGGGAAATTTAGGTCGTTCCCAGAAAGATCGCAGGCTTCGCCAGCTCCTACGCCGACCGCGTACACCTGCAATTCCTGTAGGAGCTGGTGCAGGCTGCGATCTTTTTTCGCCCCCGCAGCGCTTAAATTTCCCCACCCAACAAACGTTCTAGCTTGGATAAAGCCAGCTTCATGGCTGACACAGGTAGGGCAATGACGATTTCTCGACGAGGGTTCATCGCGGGCTTGGCGCTGACCGGTGCCGCCGTGCCTGCGGCTTTTTATGCGCATCGCGAGTTGACGCGGGTGGATGAGACGATCACTGCGGGTGAGGCCACGGTCGATCTCGCGGACACCGCCGGGCAGCACCTGGCGGACAGCCTGCGCGGCGTCTGGGAGATTCGTTTCGAGGGTCGGGATGCCGGCCTGGACGGCTTGCCGCTGAACGGTCTGGAGCTGTTTCTGGACATCGCCCATCGTGGTCGCGGGCTGCGCGGTTATCTGGATAGCGCCGAGCGCTTGCGAGCGGCCGACGAGCCGCGGTTCCGAGTCGTCGGAGATTTGCTGCAGGCCAATCCCGCCGAGTTGCATTGGCGACTGGTCAGCGTCGACAGTGCCAGTGGCGCACCCGCGTACGAGTTCAACCTCAGCCTCGATGAAGTCTGGGCCGATTTCGGCAATGCCGGCAGCGCCACCCTCAGCGGGCGGATCCTGCGCCTGGATCGGCCCTTGGGTCTGCCCGAGCTGGACAATCGATTTGTCGCCAGCAAGCGCCGGTTCCCCGAAGCCCGTGAGCGGATTGCCCTGAACCCGGGCTTTCTGGCGTGGTTGATTTCCCTCGAGCACCGGCTGTTCCATCAGCTCTGGCATGCTTCGCGGGACAAGTGGCACAGCCTTTCCGAAACGCAGCGCGGCGCATTGCGTGGCATTGGCTGGCAGCCGGGTCCGCGGGATCTGGAGCGTGACGCCCGAGGCCCGCGCAAAGACCGCAATGGTTCGGGGATTGATTTCTTCTTCATGCACCGGCACATGCTCGGCACCGCGCGCTCAATGCAGGACTTGCCCTCCTGGCCGGACTTTCCCGTGCCGCAGCCGGAGCTTGAACGCGACCGGCAAGGTTTCGCGCGCTATTTCGACAACCACGACGGGTTCGCCTTGCCACCGACCTGGCTGGCCGAGGGTGATACCGAGTACAGCCAATGGGTCAGCGATATCAAGGCGGCCGAGACCTACCACAGCAATTTCCAGGTATGGGAGTCGCAGTACCGTGACCCGCGTTACCTGGCGAAGCTGACCCTCGGCCAGTTCGGCTCGGAGGTCGAACTGGGTCTGCATGACTGGCTGCACATGCGCTGGGCCTCGGTGCCGCGCGATCCGTCGAATGGCGTGCCGGTGCCGTTTGCCCGGGACCCTTCGGACTTCGCGGCGCGCTGGTACTCGGCGGAAAACGACTTTCTCGGCGACCCGTTTTCCTCTCACGTAAACCCGGTGTTCTGGCATTTCCACGGCTGGATCGACGACCGCCTGGAAGACTGGTTTCGGGCCCACGAGCGCTTCCATCCCGGTGAACTCAGCCGGCTGCAAGTCAACGGCGTGCCCTGGTTCGCCCCGGGACGCTGGGTCGAAATCGCTGACCCATGGCTGGGGCCGACCACCCATGGTTGCAGCACCACCCCGGGGCTGCAGGCTGGCAAGTCGGTGGAGATGGATCCGGAGACCATGAAGCTGGCGTTGCGCATCACCTTTGGTGATGAAAAGAAAGTCGCGGACCTGTTGCGCAAGGTGCCGCAGAGGCCTTGGTATGCGCGGAATCTGAAGGTCAAAGGGCGAATACTTTAGTCAGGACAGGTAGACCGCGTCGTGTTCATCGCGAGCAAGCTCGCTCCCACATTAGATTTATGTCGCCCACAAAATTGTGGGCATACAGAGAACTAGATGTGGGAGCGAGCTTGCTCGCGATTGGGATATGACAATCACTGCATCTCTTGAACCAAGAATCACAGCACCGACCACCCCCCACCCAATGCCTTATACAGCGCCACACTGGCCTGTACCCGCGCCAGTCGCAGCTGCACATTCAGATCCTGCGCGGCATACAGCGTGCGCTGGGTATCGAGCACTGTGAGCAGGTCTTCGGCACCGGCCTGGTAGCGGCTTTCGGCGATCCGGAAGGCGGTTTGCGCCTGGCTCAGTTCTTCGCTTTGCCACTGCCGTTGCCGGTCCAGGCCGTCGATGCTGTTGAGGGCTTTTTCGACGTCGGCAAAACCGTTGATGATCGAGCCGCGATAGGTTTCCAGCAGTTCTTGCTGGCGGGCCGTGGCCTTGTCGCGTTCGGCACCCAGGCGGCCGTTGTTGAAGATCGGCGCCACCAGCCCGGCAGTCAGGTTGTAGAACGGGCTGCTTAAAATATCCGAGGCGTTGTTGGCGCCCGAGCCGATGTTGGCGCTCAAGGTGACACTGGGCAGCATGGCAGCGCGAGCGACGCTGACGTCAGCCTGCGCGGCAGCCAACTGGGCTTCGGCACGAGCGATGTCCGGACGGCGACTGAGCAGGTCGCTGGGCAGGCCTGCGCCGATGCTCGGCCAGCTCAATTGCTCGAAGCGCTGCTCGCCGAGTGACAGTGCTTGCACCGATTGGCCGAGCAAGGCAGCCAGGGTGATCAGGGCGTCCTCGGCTTGCTGCTGAACCGCTGGCAATTGCCGTTGCTGGGCGGCGACCAGACTCTTTTGCTGAGCCAGTTCGAGGGCGGTCGCCGAGCCTGCGTCGTAACGGGTCTGCACCAGTTGCAGGACCTTTTGCGCGTTGGCCAGGTTCAACTCGGAAATCCGCCCTTGCTCACGCAACGACAAGGCCTGGGCATAACTGTTGGCCACGCTGCTGAGCAATGTCAGCTCCACGGTGGCCTGGTCGAACTCGCTGGCGCGCACGCCGTGCAGGGCACTGTCATGGGCCGCGCGCTTACCACCCCAGAAGTCGATCTCGTAACTGGCGCTCAGATTCGCATCGAAATAATCCACCGCCTTATTACTGCTGTCGGCGTCCAGCTGGCTGTAGCCGTTGCCACGCAGCAGTTTTTGCCGGTTGGCGTTAAATCCGCCCTTGATCTCCGGCAGCAGTGGCCCGCCGGCGATCACCGCGCTTGCCTGTGCCTGACGTACCCGGGCCATGGCCGCGGCCAGGTCAAAACTTCCCAGCCGTGCCTGTTCGATCAACCGATCCAGCTCGCTACTGCCGAAGTGCGTCCACCAGTGTTCGCTGGTTTGACGGGCGGCTGCGGCAGCGGGCGAATGCCAGGCTGCGGGCGGTTGAATGCCGCTGTCCGGACGCTGCGCAGGAGTGCCGCAAGCGCTCAGCAGCAGGCAGGCGGCGAGGAGACTCAGAGGGGGTTTCATAGGGCGATCATTCACTGGTAAGGGCTGTGACCGGGTCGAGCCGGGCAGCTTTGCGGGCAGGCATGAAACCGAAAACCACCCCGGTGACCAGGGCGCAGCCGAAGGCGCCGAAAATGGCTGGCAGAGAGAAGGCCACCGCGACGTTGCCAAGCAGCAGGACACCGCCGACCATCAACGCCAGGGCGACCCCGGCGATCCCGCCGACCACCGAGAGCATCACGGCCTCGGTCAGGAACTGGCGCAGGATGTCCCGTTGCCGGGCCCCGGTGGCCATGCGGATACCGATCTCGCGGGTGCGTTCGCGAACGGTCATCAGCATGATATTCATCACCCCGATGCCGCCTACCAGCAGCGAGATTGCGGCAATCGAGCCGAGCATCAACGACAGGGTGTTCTGGGTGCGGGCTTCGGCCTGGATCATGGCGGCGTTGTTGGTCAGTTCAAAGTCGCGCTTGCCGTCGTGCATGCGCAGCAGCAACTGGTCGA
The DNA here is from genome assembly GCF_902497875.1 of Pseudomonas fluorescens. Lineage (GTDB taxonomy): Bacteria > Pseudomonadota > Gammaproteobacteria > Pseudomonadales > Pseudomonadaceae > Aquipseudomonas > Aquipseudomonas fluorescens_BR. Next base: position 42,705 of record NZ_CABVHY010000021.1, on the reverse strand, counting down.
TAGCCAATTCGGTCTCCTTGACGTTGTGCGCATCGGCTGCGGCGATGGCCACGTATTCCGGATCGTGGGTGCCGAACAGCCGGATACTGGCGGCCGAGTAGGGGATGGCGATCCGGTCGTCGCTGTCTTGTTCGCCGGAGCTGGTGCCTTTTTCTTCCAGCACGCCGACCACCTGGAACGGTACGTTCTCGATCAGGATGTATTGGCCGATCGGATCGATGACATCCTTGAATAACTTGTCGCGGACTTTTTTCCCGATCACTGCCACGGCGGCTGCGGTGTTTTCATCGGCCTGGGTGAAATAGCTGCCTTCAACCACCGGCCAGTTGAAGATCGCCGGGAAGTTGGTGTCGTTGCCGCCGACATAGGCGGTGTGATCGACGTTGCCGAAGCGCACCACGGCTTCCGCGCCAATGACCGGCATGATCCGCTTGACCTGGGGCAGGGCGGCCAGGGCGGCGACTTCGTCAAGCCTGATGATGCCCAGCGGCGTGCGTGGATTGGGTGATGAGCCGCTGAGGTACAGGATGTTTGAGCCGAAGGCACCCATCTGTGCCATGACCTGGCGCTTGCTGCCTTCGCCCACGGCCAGCATGACCACCACCGAAGCGACGCCGATGATGATTCCGAGCAGGGTCAATGCGGTGCGGAAACGGTTGATCCACATCACTCGCCAGGCGGCTTGCACCGCGTCCAGCAGTTCGCCCTTCCAGGCGCCGGTGGCTTCACTGCCCTCGCTCAGGCGCTTGCGCAGATCGACGGCTTGCAGGGCTCCGGGGTTGACCGGGACCTGCGCCCCGGCATCGACCTGAGCGGTGTCGCTGATGATCAGCCCGTCGCGGATTTCGATGATGCGCTTGGCGCGGGCGGCGACTTCGCGGTCGTGGGTGATCAGGATCACCACGTGGCCCTGGCTCGCCAGTTCGTCGAGCAGGGTCATGACCTCGGCGCCGCTGTGGCTGTCCAGGGCGCCGGTGGGTTCGTCGGCGAGGATGATATGGCCGCCGTTCATCAAGGCGCGGGCAATCGACACTCGCTGCTGTTGCCCGCCCGACAGTTGATGCGGGCGATTGCCGGTGCGTTCGGCCAGCCCCAGGCGATCCAGCAGGGCGGCGGCGCGGGCGTGGCGCTGGGCGGCGGGGGTGCCGGCATAGATCGCCGGCATCTCGACGTTTTCCTGGGCCGAGCCGGAAGGGATCAGATGGTAACCCTGGAACACGAAACCGAAGGCTTCACGCCGCAGCCAGGCCAGCTCGTCGCTGTCCAGTTGCGCGACGTTTTCACCGGCGAACAGGTACTCGCCGGAGGTCGGGCGGTCGAGGCAACCGAGGATGTTCATCAGGGTCGATTTGCCTGACCCGGAAGCGCCGACTATCGCCACGAACTCTCCGGCATGGATCGACAGGTCGATGCCGCGCAGCACTTCGACCAGCGGGCTGTCATTGCCTCCATAGGATTTGCGGATGTCGCGCAGGTCGATCAGCGGCGTTTGCATTCAGCCTCCACTGCCGGCAGCAGGACCGATCAGCAAGTGCTCGCCCTCATCGAGCCCCTCAAGCACCTGAACCCGCAGCCGGTCACTGATCCCGGTGCGCACCTCGCGGCGCTGGATATCTCCGTTTTTGGCGACCACCCGGGCGGTCTGGCTGTCCGCCTTCGAGCTGCCCTGCAAGGCCGCGATGGGCGCGGTCAAGACGTTCTGCGCGCGATTGGCGACGAAGAACACCTGGGTGGTCATCTCAGCCATCAACGCCTGGTCGGCGTTGTCGACGTCCAGCAGCACGGTGTACAGCACCACCCGAGCGCTGCCGCTTTTGCTGGTGCTGGTCGGACTGCCACTGCTCTGACCGGTTTGCTCCAGGGGTTTGGGCGGGATCGGCAGGATCTGCCGCACGCTGCTGGTCCAGCGTCGGCTGCCACCGCTGAGGGTGGTGAAGTACGCGTTCATCCCCGGTTTTACGTGACCGATATCGGCCTCGGAGACCTCGGCCCAGACGGTCATCGGTGACAGCCTGGCGATACGCAGGATCAGCGGAGTCTGCTGTTGCGCGTTGAGGGTCTGGCCTTCCCGGGCGTCCACCGCCACCACGGTGCCGGACATCGGCGCGTAGATATGGGTGTAACCGAGTTCGGCTTCGTCACTGCGCAGGCTGGCCTGGGCCTGACGGATCTGGGCCTGGAACATGTCGATCCGCGCCTGGGTGGCGCGCACTTCGGCCCGGGCGGTCTGGACGTCTTCTTCGCGAGTGGCGCCACCCGCGGCGAGGCGTTGCTGACGCTGGTATTTCTGCTGGGCCAGATCATGCTGCGCGCGCTGTTCCTGCAGCTGGGCCTTGAGATTCTCGATGGAGAAGCGCGCGGCATCGAGCTTGGCCTTCTGCGTGGAGGGATCGATTTCCACCAGCAGTTGGCCTTCCTTGACCTGGTCACCGGCTTCGACGTGGATCTTCTGGATCTGTCCGGAAGCCTGGGCGCCGACGTCGACATAGCGTCGCGGCTGCAAGGTGCCAAGGGCGGTAACGCTGCTTTCGATGTCGCCTCGGCTGACCTGGACGGTGGCGAGTTTGTCGCGGCCCGGCGGGATGACTTGCCAGGCGGCAAAGGCAATGAGGGGGAGCAGGCCGAGCGCTACAAACAGGGCGCGTCGGGTTTTTTGGGGACGTTTCATGCAGGGTTCCGGCCAATGGAAGTCGGCCCGTCATTCAGGCTTCAGGCAGCGTTGAACGCTGTCGGTGGGCCGACAGACACGGGGAGCTGTCATGTAGACGAGGACGGGGGGTTGGAATTTAGCTGTTTATACAGGCGGTTAACGCGGTTTATCCGGGGTTTTTCGCAAGCATTTGTAACCAGCTCTTTAAATCTACATGAGAATTACTATAAATTACGCGCCTTCAAACTGCCATCATCTTGCACCGTAGCTTTTGGGCAGTCGGTCATGCTCAAGGACAACAGCCGCGTTGAATGCGGCCGGGAGTCATGTTGGAAAACTACTATCGCGAGCTGGTGTGTTACCTCAACGCCAGGCTGGGCAACCTGCAGGTGGCCGAAGATGTGGTGCATGACGCTTATGTCCGGGTGCTGGAGCGCTCTAGCGCCACGCCAATCGAGCAACCGCGCGCGTTCCTCTATCGCACGGCACTGAATCTGGTGATCGACGGCCACCGGCGTAATGCCTTGCGCCAGGTCGAACCACTGGAAGTGCTCGACACCGAGGAGCGGTTCTTCACGCCTTCACCGCAGACCTCCCTCGATCACGGACAACGCCTGGACATGCTGCAACGGGCGCTGGCCGAGCTGCCAGCGCTGTGCCGTGAGAGTTTCCTGCTGCGCAAGATCGAAGGTCTGTCCCATCCGCAAATCGCCGAACGCCTGGGTATCTCCCGCAGCCTGGTGGAGAAGCACATCGTCAATGCCATGAAGCATTGCCGGGTGCGCGTAAAACAGTGGGATGCCCACTGAGCCGCTGCAGCTAAATTTTTTTTCATCGTCCTCGTTCCTCTCAACAGACGATCTGCTGTCCTGTCACAGGCCGGTCAGGTCACTACGGCTTTCTCCCCGCGTTGAGGGGGGCTTATCCAGAGGACACTGGAAATGACACAGGCAATTGCATCGACCCTCGTTCACGACCTGATCGGCATCGGTTTCGGCCCCTCGAACCTGGCGCTGGCCATCGCACTGCGAGAGCGCGGGCCGGCTCAAGGCGCGCTGGATGTGCTGTTCCTCGACAAGCAGGCTGACTACCGCTGGCACGGCAATACCCTGGTGACCCAGAGCGAATTGCAGATTTCCTTCCTCAAGGACCTGGTGACGCTGCGCAATCCCACCAGCCCTTATTCCTTTGTCAATTATCTGAAAACCCACGGCCGCCTGGTGGACTTCATCAACCTGGGCACCTTCTATCCGTGTCGCATGGAGTTCAACGACTACCTGCGCTGGGTCGCCGGGCACTTCCACGAGCAGAGCCGTTACGGTGAAGAGGTGCTGGCCATCGAGCCGGTCCTGCATAACCAGCAAGTCGAGGCGCTGCGGGTAATTTCCCGGGATACCCGGGGCCAGGAGTCTGTCCGTACCAGCCGTGCGGTGGTGGTCAGCGCCGGTGGCACGCCACGGATTCCCGAAGCGTTCAAGGCGCTCAAGGATGACTGGCGGGTATTCCACCATTCGCAGTACCTCGAACGCATGGCCCGACAACCCTGCGTCAACGGCCAACCGATGAGCATCGCGATCATCGGCGGTGGGCAGAGTGCGGCAGAAGCCTTCATCGACCTGAACGACAGTTTCCCTTCGGTACAGGTCGATATGATCCTGCGTGGGTCGGCATTGAAACCGGCCGATGACAGCCCGTTCGTCAACGAGGTGTTCTCGCCGGAGTTCACTGATCTGGTGTTCCAGCAAGCCAGCAGCGAGCGCGAACGATTGGTCAACGAGTACCACAACACCAACTATTCAGTGGTCGATATCGACCTGATCGAACGCATCTACGGCATTTTTTACCGGCAGAAAGTTTCCGGAATCGCCCGCCATGCCTTCCGTACCCTGACCACCGTGGAAAAAGCCACGGCGACCGAACATGGAGTGCAACTGGCGCTGCGCAACAACGCCACCGGTGAGCTGAATGTTCGCCACTATGACGCGGTGGTGCTCGCCACCGGTTATGAGCGGCAGATGCACCGCAAACTGCTTGCCCCGCTTGAAGCCTGGCTGGGCGACTTCGAGGTGGATCGCAACTATCGACTGCTCACCGATGAGCGCTGCAAGGCTGGTATTTATATGCAGGGTTTCTGCCAGGCCAGCCATGGTTTGAGCGACACCTTGCTGTCGGTGTTGCCGATCCGCGCGGATGAGATTGCGACCTCTCTGTACGAGCATTGCAAGAGCCGGGAGCAGAGTCGTTCGGTACGGGATTTTTTGTTGGCGACTGCCAGCTGAGATTTTCGGTGTCTGTGGGGCCGTCTTCGCGGGCAAGCCCCAATGCCAGTCAGTTAACGTAATCTTTGGTCTGGCGGGCATTTGTGGCGGGGGGCATTCTCAGGTTTTGCGACTGCTGCGCAGCCGAGCGGGGGCAAGCCCCCCTCGCCACATAGGCCTCCAGAGCGATACAAATCCACAAACCTGAACCCTTCCTGAAGAATCCTCTAATTCACCACCCGCAGATTTTCATTTGGATTATTCTCTAAAAATCGACGCATAAGCTTCGCGCGTTTTCATCAATTTCGGAGCCCCATAATGGGTACTTGTTCGAGTGACAGTAGTCGGCCGGTATCAGTAACCGGCACATTCTCGGCAAGATAACGCACAGTCTCCTGTGCCGTTGTCTCGCCGAAACGCGAGCAGCGGCCTCCCGATCACGGCCAGTCCAGGCCGGCATCCCGACGTCTCTCTCATCGACGCTGAACAGTGTGTGATACACGGCATTGCGCCGTCATCGCAGCACCGTCGACGCGCCTGTCTTTTTGTTGCCGATGGGGGCACAAAGGACCGTGGCGATCAAGGAGAAATATTTCCATGCAAGCACTCGACACTATCAATCCGACCTCCCTGGTCGACACCCTGGTCAGCCTCAGTGCGGCCTTTATTCTCGGCGGGCTGATCGGCTTCGAACGCCAGTACCGCCAGCGCACTGCCGGGTTGCGGACCAATGTCCTGGTGGCGCTGGGCGCGGCGATTTTCGTCGACATGGCCAACCACCTGAGCGGTGCGGAAGGGGCGGTGCGGGTGGTGGCGTATGTGGTCTCGGGCATAGGTTTTCTCGGTGCCGGGGTGATCATGCGCGAGGAGGGCAACGTCCGTGGCCTGAACACTGCGGCAACCCTCTGGGCTTCGGCGGCAGTCGGTGCCTGTGCCGGTGCCGACCTGATTGTGGAAGCGTTGCTGGGCACCTTGTTCGTCCTTGCGGCGAACACCTTGCTGCGCCCGATCGTCAATAACATCAATCGCCAGCCACTGGACGTGGTGTCGGCCGAGGTCACCAATATCGTCTACGTCATTGCCCGGCGCTCGCAGCAAAAGGCGGTGCTGGCGTTGCTCGAAGCCGAACTGGAACGCAGCAACTATCCGGCGAGCGATGTCGATGTGCACGCGTTAGGCACGGACGAGGTGGAAATCGAAGCAACCCTGGCCACGACTTCGGTTGACGGTGACGAACTGGATGGACTGGTGGCGCGTATCTCCACTTCGACGCTGGTGGTGCAGGCGTTCTGGAGTCCGAGTACCACTGAATAGTGATCACGGGTGCAATGCAGGTATCGAGGCACACCGCCACGCGTAAGGAAATGTCCGGATTTTTTGAGAAAAGTCCTACATAAAATTCGCTGGCTCTCGCATAGCCTAGTTTCCTATCGGAAGTTGGCAGGCGCAGGTCTGCCGAAATGTCATTGCCATGGTCGCCAAATATGTCGAATAAAGCGTTACGCATCTTGATTGCCGATGATCAGCATTTTCATCGAATGAAAATCGAGAGGGTGTTGAACCAGCTGGGTTATTTCCGGATAGCTCCGGCAAATACCCTTCAAGAGCTTTTATCCCTGGTGGAATACGGCTGCGAGCCGTTCGATCTGGTGATGATCAGTGCGTCAATGACCACCGGCTTCGACCTGGATCTGTTGGCGTTCTGTGTCGACAACGAGCAGATTCGGCATGGGTTTATCTATGATGACCAGCGTGTGCAACGGACACCGATCCAGGCCAGCCACCGGCAGAAGGTCGAGGTAAGCCTGGCGCGCACGCCGGATCTCGAGTCGATCGGGCGGTTGATGAACAGTATCGATCCGCACACTCGATATGCCGAAGTATCCGGGACACCGTGGCAGAGCGGTTTCTGTCATAGCTACGCATGCTAAGGGACAGGCTTCCCTGTTCCAGATCTATTCCGGATGCGTTTTTTTGCGTCACTCCCTGGCTCGTTGGGCTTCAGAGAGAAGTCTCTCGTTCCGTGCAACCCGGTTGCTGTTCTCGTTTGTTCCGAATCAGCGAGCGGGAAATCGAAGCCCGCAATCTGAGCAGTAGATCACCCAAACTCTCGCCATTTCACCTCTGTACGCACAAGTTTTGAGGTTACCGTTCGTCTGAACTGTCATTTCTGACAGGTAGATGAAGCAAGTCCCGTCATGTAAGAGTAATCAGCGCAGGCGTAGTGCTGACGCGCCGTCCCGTCAGTCAGCCGCGCGGGTTGAGACGTAGAAGCTTCTTGGCGCAAGGACGTTCTTGCCACCGGCATAGACCGGCGCTTATGTAGGAAGTCAAATGAGCAAAGATCCGAAAAACACAAAAGCTCTGGTTGTGGATGATCATCCGGTCATTCGGGCTGCGGTCAAAATGGTTTTGAAGGAAAAATTCCAGATAATTCTGGAGGCCTGCAATGGCGTGGAAGCGGTGCAAATAGCCCGAGAACATAAACCCGATCTCATTGTGCTGGATATCTGCATGCCCAATATGGACGGGTTGGAAGTCTTGAGCCGGCTCAAGGACTTGCAGTCGTTCGGCCCGATACTGGTGTATACCTCCCTCGAGGCGGCTCACTACTCCGCTCGCTGCATGCGTAACGGCGCCTTCGGTTACATTTCGAAAACCAACGACCTGGAAGAGTTGAGTAAAGCGCTCAATGCGGTGATGTCGGGTTATACCTACTTTCCTCGTTTGCCTTGCAGTTCGGTGCATCTGGGCGACCTGCAGTACTCGGAAATGCAGTTGATCGAAAAATTGTCCGACCGTGAGCTGACGATTTTCCAGGGCCTTGCGCGAGGTCTGAGTAACAAGGACATTGCCAGGTCGATGCTCTTGAGCCACAAGACCATCAGCACCTACAAAACCCGATTGATCGAAAAGCTGAAGGTCCAATCGTTGGTCCACTTGCGCGATTACGCGATACGTAATCATCTGATCTGAATGAAAACCATCCTGCGCGTGGGGCTGGCCTTCGGGATACTGCTCGGCCAACTGTTGTTTTCGTCCGGCGCCGTTGCCCAGACGCAAGCTTTGCATCTGCTGGGCCGCTCGCAGGTTCAGGATTACCGGGTCGAGCTCGATGAGGCGGATTGGCGCTGGTTGAGGGCCAAGGGGGTTTTACGGCTGGGCGCCTCGGCACCGGATTATGCGCCGTTCGATCTGACCCTTAACAACCATGATTTTGAAGGGATCACCGCGGACTATGCGGACTTGCTCGCGCAGTTGCTGCACATCCGCATCGACGTGCTGCGCTATGAGTCACGCGAGGCGGTCATCGATGCATTGAAACGCGGGGAGCTGGATCTGTTAGGCACGGCCAACGGTTTCGAGGCCGCCGACCCGCAACTGGCCATGTCTCAGGAGTACGCCGAAGACTTGCCGACACTGGTCACTCGCAATGGCGACAGCAGCGAGCTACCACCCGATCTGGCAGGCAAGCGCGTGGCGATGCTCAACCATTACCTGCCGCCTCAGGCCGTGCGCGATTTCTATCCGGATGCCAGCCTGCAACTTTATCCTTCGCCCCTGAGTGCCATCGGCGCGGTGGCTTTTGGTCAGGCAGATGTGTACCTGGGCGACTCGATCAGCGCCCAATATCTGATCAACAATAACTACCTGAACAATGTCCAGCTGACAGACTTTTCCCGGCTGGAAATGAACCCTTTCGCTTTTGCAATGGACAGTGGAAACCAGCGTCTGCGGCGAATTGTCGACGCAGCGCTGGCGGTGATTCCAATCGGTGAGCGGATGACCATTCTGCGCCGCTGGAGCTCCGGCAGGACCAGCTTCACCGGCCAGCAGATGCTGAACTTCAGTCTCAGCGAGCAACACTGGCTGGAAAAAAATCCGCGGCTGAAAGTCGCGGTTATCAATGACGTTGTGCCCCTTTCATTTTTCGACGAAAAGGGCGAGTTCCTTGGGCTCAGTGCCCAGGTCCTGGCCAAGATCAGCCTGCGCACCGGACTGAAGTTCGATATGGTGCGGGGCAGTTCGTTGACCGGGCAAATCCAGAAAGTGCAAGACGGTGAGGCCGATCTGCTGGCGGTCATTACCCATAGCGCTGAGCGTGAGACCGGGTTGCGTTTCACTCGACCCTACCTGGTCAACCCTTTTGTGTTAGTCACCAACACCCGCGCCGGCAGTCCCGACACACTGGATGATATGGCAGGCAAGAGCCTGGCCCTTGTTCGCGGCAACGGAATGCGCGAATTTGTTCTGGCCGCGGCTCCGGGCATTCGTTTGATTGAAGTGGAAAACCAGGCCCAGGCGATGGAACTGGTAGTCAATAGAAAGGCCGATGCGGCCCTGAACTCGCTGATCAGCGCGCGTTACATGATTTCCCGCCGCTACCGCGATCGCTTGCGCATAACCAGCACAGTGGGCACGGAGCCAGCGCGTATTTCCTTTGCCACCAATCGGGGTGCCCTTGAACTGTATTCGATCCTGAACAAGGCCTTGTTAAGCATCCCGCCGGAAGAAATGGATGAGCTGGCCAATCGTTGGCGCAATGAAGTGGTAGTGGCGGACAGCTATTGGTTGCGCAACCGTACGGTGATCATCCAGGGCTTTGCCCTGGCTGCCGGGTTGCTGTTACTGGCATTGAGCTGGATTGCCTACCAGCGCCGACTGATCCGCACGCGTCAGTTGCTGTTGCAACAACTGCAAGAAGCCAAGGATGCCGCGGACGATGCCAATCGGGCCAAGACCAGGTTCCTGGCAACGATGAGCCATGAAATCCGTACCCCGATGAACGCGCTGATTGGCATGCTCGAACTGGCCACGAAACGGGCGGCGCAGGGCATCACGGACCGCTTTTCGATAGGGGTCGCTTCAGCCGCGGCGCGGGAGTTGCTGGACTTGATCGGCGACATTCTGGACATTGCGCGGATCGAATCGGGGCATCTTTCCCTGACCCCGGAGCGGGCCGATTTTCGGGCACTGGTCGGGTCTGTAGTGAGGGTCTTCGAAGGGTTGGCTCAGGACAAGCACCTGCGATTGGTACTGGAGCTGGACGACAAGAGTGACCGCGAAGTGCTTATTGACCCACTGCGCTTCAAGCAGATCGTTTCCAATCTGCTGAGCAATGCCATCAAGTTCACCGACACCGGTGAAGTGCGTCTGAGGGTGCAGGTCGAGCCAGGCTCGCAGCCGGGACATCTGGGCATTTGCCTGCGGGTCGAGGACACGGGAATCGGTATCAGCATCCATGACCAGCAGCGCTTGTTCAGTCCGTTCACTCAGGTCGGCAATCCAGCTCAGTCGGTGCGTCACGGGTCGGGTCTGGGCTTGGTCATCAGCCGTTCGTTGTGTGAAATGATGGGCGGTACCTTGCGACTGAACAGTGTCCCGGGCCTGGGAACGCAGATCGAGGTCAGGCTGCAACTGCCGGTTCTGCAGGCGCTGGCTCAACCGACAGTCCCGGTCACGGAAGATCTGCTGCCTACTCAACCGCTGAGTATCCTGGTGGTGGATGATTACCCGGCCAATCGTCTGTTGTTGACCCAGCAACTGAGCTATCTGGGTCACCGCATACTGGAGGCCGAGGATGGGGAGCAGGGACTTGAATGCTGGCGAAATCATCAGTTCGACGTGGTCATCACCGACTGCAATATGCCGGTCAGGAGCGGCTATGAACTGGCCGTCGCCATTCGCGATGAAGAACAAACCCTGGGCCTCGAGGCTTGCCTGATCCTTGGATTTACCGCGAATGCCCAGCGCGAAGAAAAGATCCGCTGCATGGACGCGGGGATGGACGATTGCCTGTTCAAACCCATCAGCCTGCACGACCTGAACGCCCGATTGGCCTCCAGGGCTCCAGGCACGACCTCGATACCGCTTGAAAAGAGCATCGGACCAACATCCGCTGAATTTGACCTGCGCGGTCTGGAGCAATGGGTCGGCGCGGACCGGACGCTGATCGACAATCTGCTGGATGACCTGGCTTCCAGCAACAAAGAAGACCTGATCCGGCTTCAGGATTTTTACGCCAACCGCGACCACCGAGGTCTCAGGGATCTGGCGCACCGGATCAAGGGCGGTGCCCGAATCGTCCAGGCGCAGCACTTGATCCTTTGTTGCGAAGGTCTGGAAGCGGCCATTGGCGAGCGTGATAAAGCGTCACTGACCCAGGCGGTCGCGGCCTTGCAAGAGGCTATGGAACGCCTGGCCCAGGCTCTGCACCAGCACTGATCGCGACGGCTGGGTGGTTCAATCCCAGATTGGCGCGATGCCTTTGGGGCTGGTCAGACGCTGGCCACGTTCAAGGGTGGTAATTAGCGCCATGTCGGCGGCACTCAAGGTCAGGGCACAGGCCTTGAGGTTACTCGCAAGGTTGGCACGTTTGGTGGAGGAGGGGATCACCGCGTAACCCGACTGCATGGCCCAGGCCAGTGTGACTTGCGCCGCAGTGGCCTGAAGTCGATCGGCGATCTGCTGGATCAGCGGGTCCTTCAACACTTCGCCATAGGCCAGGGTCATGTACGAAGTGACGTGGATGCCCTGGCTTTGCGCGAACTCGACAACGGTACGGTTTTGCAGGTAGGGATGCAGTTCGATCTGGTGGGTGGCGATGTTCTCGGCACCGACGGCTGCGATGGCTTGCTTCATCAGGTCGACGGTGAAGTTGGAAATACCGATCTGCCGCGTCAGGCCTTGTTGTTTGGCTTCGAGTAGCGCGCCCATGAATTCGGCAACCGGTACCTGGTCTTCCGGTGATGGCCAGTGAATCAGGGTCAGGTCCAGGTAATCGGTCTGGAGTTTTTGCAGGCTTTGCTTGAGGCTATCGATCAGCTTGTCTTTGGCGAAGTTGGCGACCCAAATCTTGCTGGTGATGAATAGCTCTTCGCGAGGGATGCCACTGTTGGCGATGGCCTGGCCGACCTCGGCTTCGTTCTCGTAGATCTGCGCGGTGTCGATCACTCGATAGCCCAGTTCAAGGCCGTTGCTCACCGAGTCGATGAGCACCTGGCCCTGCAGACGAAAAGTGCCAAGGCCGAACGCGGGAATAGACATGCATGACTCCAGGGGTTGCAGTGGGGATGGCCACGAGTATCCCCATTCGTGCCTATGAGAAAAACCGCTGGAACGACAAAGCAATGTTTACCGCAAGTCATGAATCCGGCCCCAAAGAGCGTCCCCGCAAGACCAAGCTTGCTCGCCTTACCCCCGATCCTCAAGAATCATGCAAGTCGTCGACCCGGTCGCATACAGCCGGCCATCCACATCATAAATCCGCCCCTCGGCCAATGCCGTCGAACGCCCCAGATGGACGATCTTGCCCTCGGCGCGTACCGGCCCGCTGCTGCCTGTAAGGGCGCGGACATAACTGATGCGCAGGTCCAGGGTGGTATAGCCCTGACCCTTTTTCAGTTGGGTGTGGATCGCGCAGCCCATGCAGGAATCCAGCAAGGTCGCGGCATAGCCGCCATGTACGCTGCCCAGCGGGTTGTAGTGCCGTGAGTCGGGCGTACCCTGAAAAATGAACAGCCCGGCGGACCACTCGATAGGGATGAAGTCCAGCAACGTGCCAATGGGCGGCGAGGGCAGTTCGCCGTTACCGATCCCCTCGAAAAACTCCGTTGGCGACAACGCACTGACTTCGGCCATGGACAGACTGCCGGGCCCGGCCAGACGGGCGCGCATGGTCTGTTCCTGAGCGATCCACTGGGCCAGGGTTGCTTCGCGGGAGGGGCTTTGCATGGGGAATTCCTCTGCGGTTCAGTGAAGAGTACGAGATGAATATTATGATTGAAATATAATCTGAGCCAGTGACAAATACGCCACAAATCGGACAATTCGACCGCTTCACCAGCGACTCAGGCAATGTCGCTTTGGCTGAATTCCTCCCCCAGGAAGTCGATCAAGGTCCGCACCGAAGGCAGCAAACCACGTCGGGAGGGGAAGATCGCATGAATAATCCCGGATTTTGGCGTCCAGCCCGGTACCAACTGGACCAGCCTGCCAGCGGCCAGGTCCTCGCGCACCACCACGCCGGGCAGGTGGGCGATGCCGATACCGGCCAGCACCGCGTGACGCAGAGCGATCAGGTCATCGGTGACCATCCGCGGGTGATGGCGGATCACCGCGCTGGCCCCCTCCGGGCCGAACAGTTCCCAGTGGTATTCGCGTTGCGCCGCACCCCAGTGCAGGCTTGGCAGGCCGCTGAGGTCGGCAGGAGAGGCGGGTGACGACAGGCGCGTCAGGAAGTCCGGGCTACCCACCAGGCATTGGGTGCTGTTGCCCAGCACTTTCATCACCAGGTCGCTGCTTTCCAGTGGTGGGAAACGCACGCGCAGGGCGATATCGAAGCCTTCGTGAATCAGGTCGACCCGGCGGTTGGTACTCTCGATAAACAGCTCCACCCGCGGGTACTTGAGCATGTAGCGGGTCAGCATCGGCCCGACCCAGGAATTGAGCAGCGCCGTCGGGCAACTGATGCGCACCAGCCCCTGAGGCTCGGAGCGGTTGCGCTCGATGACTTCCGCCGCGCTTTCGGCTTCGACCCGCATGGCCAGGCAACGTTGGTAGTACTCCTGACCGATTTCGGTCAGCGAACAATGCCGGCTGGTGCGATGAATCAGCCGCACGCCGAGGCGCTCTTCGAGCTGCGAAATACGCCGGCTGAGTTTCGACTTGGGCATGTCCAGCGCACGCCCGGCGGCGGCGAAACCACCGTGTTCCACCACTTGAGTGAAGTAGTAGAGGGTGTTCAGGTCTTCCACTATCGTTCTCCAAATAGAACGCTAAGAGTGATTTTTGCAGTCTACCGCATCAAAGGTATCGGATTTAAGGTGTGTCCATGGTTTCACTCAACCACTTTCGGAGGCCCACCATGAAGAACATCATCGGTATCTACACCAGCCCAAAGGCCCATTGGGTGGGCGACGGTTTCCCGGTTCGTACGCTGTTTTCCTACGACAGCCTGGGCAAACACATCAGCCCGTTCCTGCTGCTCGATCACGCCGGCCCTGCCGAGTTCACCCCAACGACGCAACGACGTGGCGTTGGTCAGCATCCGCACCGTGGTTTTGAAACCGTGACTATCGTTTACAAAGGCGAACTGGAACACCGTGATTCCACCGGCAGCGGTGGCAAGATCGGCCCCGGCGACGTGCAGTGGATGACTGCTGCCTCCGGGATCCTGCATGAGGAGTTCCATTCTGAAGCGTTCGCCCGCAGCGGTGGCACCCTGGAAATGGTCCAGCTGTGGGTCAACCTGCCGGCCCGGGACAAGATGGCCGATGCCGGTTACCAGACCATCCTCGATGGCGATATCCCGAACCTGCCGCTCAAGGACCAGGCCGGCAGCCTGAGGCTGATCGCCGGTGAATTCGACGGTCATACCGGACCGGCGCGCACGTTCACCCCGATCGATGTCTGGGACATTCGCTTGAACGCCGGCAAGGCGCTGACCCTGGACCTGCACGAAGGTCGTAACACGGCGCTGGTGGTGCTGCGCGGCACGGTTCAGGTCAACGGCCTGGAAAGCGTTCGCGAAGGACAGCTGGCCTTGTTCGAACGCAACGGCGATCAGCTCAGCCTGGAGGCTAATAACGATGCAGTGGTGCTACTGCTCAGTGGCGAACCGATCGACGAGCCCATCGTCGGCCATGGCCCGTTCGTAATGAACACCGAGCAGGAAATCCATCAGGCATTCGCCGACTTCCAGTCCGGCCAGTTCGGTCAGATGCGCGGCTGATAAAACACTCCGTTCTACCCAGGATGCGTAGGTCGGTTACAGGCCAGGGATGGCTGTTGCCCAACATAAAGAGGAAACGCTCATGAGCACTACCAATGCGGCCAACTTCAATGGCCTGAAACCAATCATCGACCCCAACGACAGCGCACTGCTGTTGATTGACCACCAGAGCGGGCTGTTCCAGATCGTCAAGGATATCGACGTGCCGCAACTGCGCGCCAATGCCATTGCCCTGGCCAAAGCCGCGACCTTGCTGAAGATGCCGGTGATCACCACCGCCTCGGTGCCACAAGGACCGAACGGGCCGTTGATTCCGGAAATTCATCAGGAGGCGCCGCACGCGCAATACGTGGCCCGCAAAGGTGAAATCAACGCCTGGGACAACCCTGAGTTTCACGCCGCGGTGAAAGCCACCGGCAAGAAAACCCTGGTCATCGCCGGCACCCTGACCAGTGTCTGCCTGGCCTTTCCGTCGATTGCCGCGGTGCATGAAGGCTACAAGGTCTTTGCCGTGGTCGACGCCTCCGGCAACCATTCGAAACTTGCCACTGATCTGACGATTGCCCGTTTGGCCCAGGCCGGGGTGGTGCCGATCGACATCATGGCTACGCTATCTGAGCTGCAAGGGTCGTGGAACCGTCCTGACGCCGAGCAGTGGGCTGCTGTTTACGCCCAGGCCATGCCCCATTATCAATTGCTGATCGAGAGCTATCTCAAGGCTCAGCAAGTGGCGAACGAACACGAAGTGCTGGACTCCCAGCGCTAATCGAGTACCCCCACGCCGAATTTCACTCGGCATCGATAAGAAGCGAGGACTACTACAATGGCTACCTCTTACAAACGTCTGGATAAAGACAACGCCGCGGTGCTGCTGGTCGATCATCAGGCAGGCCTGCTATCGCTGGTGCGCGACATCGAACCGGACCGGTTCAAGAACAACGTGCTGGCCCTGGCCGATCTGGCCAAGTACTTCAAGCTGCCAACCATCCTCACCACCAGTTTCGAGACCGGCCCCAACGGCCCGCTGGTGCCGGAGTTGAAGGCACTGTTCCCGGATGCGCCGTACATTGCCCGGCCGGGGCAGATCAACGCCTGGGACAACGAAGACTTCGTCAAGGCAATCAAGGCCACCGGCAAGAAGCAACTGATCATCGCTGGCGTGGTGACCGAGGTCTGCGTGGCATTCCCGGCGCTGTCGGCACTGGCGGAAGGCTTTGAAGTGTTCGTGGTGACCGATGCGTCTGGCACCTTCAACGAACTCACCCGCCAATCGGCCTGGGACCGCATGTCGGCATCTGGCGCACAGCTGATGACCTGGTTCGGCCTGGCCTGCGAGTTGCACCGCGACTGGCGCAACGATGTGGAAGGGCTGGGCACTTTGTTCTCCAACCATATACCCGACTACCGCAACCTGATGACCAGTTACAACACCCTCAGCAGCAGCAAATAAACCTGCCTTGGGTAGGCGCTGGTGTAATCTGCGATCTTTTCGCGATCAGCTGAATCGGTGGAAGATCAAAAGATCGCAGCCTTCGGCAGCTCCTACAGGTGCGTGTACACCCGAGCGGTTCAACAACAGACAGGGGCTTCTTCAGAAGCCCCTGTCTGGCTTTTTAAAGCTATAACTCCACATGGGTAATTTGTGCGATCTTCGCGCCATTGGCCTTCGCTGGAGTTGTTTGATGCCGTCTCTTCTCACTGATCACCCGCTGCTTTGCGCTCTGGCCTTGATCCTTATCGACCTGCTGTTGTGGCGGCTGATCTCGGCCAGTGGCAGCAACTGGAGACTGGCGGTGCGCCTGGTGATTTTCTCGCTGTTCAGCGTGCTGCTGTTCAACGAAGGCATGAACCCGATGCAACCGCCGCCCTGGCCGGAGAATGTGCCCTTGCACCTGGCCGCCACTGGCTTGCAGATCGCTTGGTGGCTGTTCTGCGCGCGGACCCTGACGGTGTTGAGCGGCGTTTTGATGATGCAGCGGGTCGGCCACACTGGGCGGCTGTTGCAGGATTTGCTCGGCGCGGTGATTTTCCTGATCGCGATCATCGCCGCACTGGCCTACGTGCTGGATTTACCGGTCAAGGGTGTGCTGGCGACTTCCGGTGCCGTGGCGATCATTGTCGGTCTGGCGTTGCAAAGTACCCTCAGCGATGTGTTTTCCGGCATCGTCCTGAATACCACCAAACCTTATCAACTGGATGACTGGATCTCCATCGACGGCACCGAAGGTCGGGTGACCGATATCGACTGGCGGGCGACTCGCCTGCAAACCGCCCAAGGCAGCATGGCAGTGATCCCCAATTCCCTGGCGGCCAAGGCCAAGATCATCAACTTCAGCCGGCCCAGCGACATGCACGGCTTGTCCGTCAGCCTGCAGATCAGCCCTCATGCCCGCCCGCAAACGGTGATCGAAGCGCTGGAGCGGGCCATGCAGGGCTGTCGGCAACTGCTTGGCCAACCCGCACCGAATGTGACGCTGAAAAGCTTCGGCAGTGGCGGGGTGGAATACGAAATCAGCGGATTTGTCTCGTCCATGGGCCAGAAGCGCGAAGTGCGCAATCAGCTGTTCGATCTGGCCTTCCGGCACCTGAAGGCCTCGGGCGTGAGCGTGCTGTCGACGGTAGAGAACGCTGCGCCGGCCAACTTTTCCCGGCCCCGGGCGTTGCTGGAAAGCTCGAATATCTTCTCGACCCTGCGCCAGGAGGAGAAAGACACCTTCAGCCAGAACATGAAGCTGCAAACCTTCCGCGCCGGCGAGATGATCCTGCCCAGCGGCGAAGTCAGCGATCATCTGTTCATTATCGAATCCGGAGTGGTATCGGTGGCGCTCAGCCGCGGCGGCAGTAAATTCGAGGCCGGGCGCATGGGCCCCGGAGAAGTGATCGGCGAGGCCGGGATCCTCGAAGGCGGGGCGGTGCCCGCGGACTTCTCGGCCAAGACCTTTTGCACCTTGTATCGCATCGAAAAGGAATACCTCACACCCTGCCTGGATGCCCGTCGCGACATCGGTGATGCGATGAAAAACCTGTTGGATTACCGTCTGCATACCGCGCAAACCTTGACCCGGGAAGTGCCGAAAGCGGTGGAGAAGAAGGGCTTTTTGCAGTGGTTGCGCAGCAGGACTTAGGGGGTGTGTGGTGTTTTCTGGTGGCAGTCGGCGAGTATTCACCGCCGATTGGCATCCTCAACTTCCCAATAATTGGCTATTTGTGCCAACCACAGGCGGGGCTACCGTAGCTGCACACCCACTTGTTATGGAGCACATCATGCAACCTCGTATCGATTTCTACGCCGCCTCGCCGGACGCCCTCAAAGCCATGATCGCGCTGGAAACCGCGGTGACGAAACTGCCGCTGGAAAAAACGCTGATCGAACTGGTCAAGTTGCGCGCTTCGCAAATCAACGGCTGCGCCTTCTGCGTCGACATGCATACCGCTGACGCCCGCAAGGGCGGTGAAACCGAACGCCGGCTGTATGCGGTGTCGGTCTGGCGTGAAACACCCTTCTTCACTCCACGTGAACGTGCGGCCCTGGCCTGGACCGAATCCCTGACGCTGCTCAGCGAAACTCACGCACCGGATGAAGATTACGCACAGTTGAGCGCCGAGTTCGATGCCAAGGAAATGGTCGACCTGACGGTGGCGATCACCACCATCAACGCCTGGAATCGCCTGGCGGTGGGCTTTCGCAAAATGCCGCAGGCCTGAGTCACGATCAATGAGCGTCTGCTGACGGCGCGGCCGGTGGTTGCACCTTACGCATCAAGGGCACCATCGCTGTGGCGATGATGAAGCAGACCATGATCATCAGAAATGCATCGCCATAGGTTTGCGTCTGGGCTTCGCGGAAGGTCAGCAGCCACAACTGATGCAGGCTGGCGGTGACGCCTTGGTCGCCGGTCAGGCCAAGGGTGGCAAAGTTGCTGCCCACCTGCGTCAGCCAGTGGTTCAAGGCTTCGTTACTGCTATTGAGGTGCTCCGCCAGCCGGGTGAAATGCAGATTGGTGCGGTCATTGAGGATGGTCGCGCAGGCGGCGATACCGATCGCACCACCGAGGTTGCGCATCAGATTGAACAGCCCCGAAGCATGTTTCAACCGCGAGGGGGCCAGCCCACCGAGGGTCAGGGTCACGGCCGGCGGTACGGCCAATTGCTGGGCGATACCGCGCAAGGCTTGTGGCAGCATCAACTCCCTGGCCCCCCAATCGTGGGTAATCGGGCTGAAATCCCACATCGACAGGGCGAATAACCCAAGCCCGGTCATCATGATCCAGCGCAGGTCGATGCGATTGGCCAGAAACGCATAGAGCGGAATCGCCAGGATCTGGAACACCCCGGTAGAAAACACCGCCAGCCCGATGTCCAGCGCGCTGTAGCCGCGCACCCGTCCGAGAAACAGCGGCGTCAGGTAAATGGTCGCAAACAGGCCGATGCCGGTGATGAAGGAAAAAAAACAGCCCAAGGCAAAGTTGCGATCTTTCAAGGCGCGCAAATCGACGAGCGGATTGGCCACATGCAACGTGCGGCCGATAAAGGCCAGGCCGGCCAGTCCGGAGATCCATGCGGTGGTGAGGATGGTGCTGTCGCTGAACCAGTTCCAGCGCGGGCCTTCTTCGAGGGTGTATTGCAGGCAGCCGAGAAACAGCGCCATGAACAGCATGCTCAAGTAGTCGGCGCCCTTGAGCAGTGACAGTTCCGGCTGGTCGATTTTCACCAGCATCGGCACCGCCACCGCGACGAAAATCCCCGGCACCAGATTGATGTAGAACAGCCAGTGCCAGGACGAGATGTCGGTGATCCAGCCGCCGATCACCGGGCCCAGGGTCGGTGCCAGCGAAGCGACGGCGCCGATGGTGGCGGCGGCGATCACCCGTTGCTTGCCGGCAAAGAAAAAGAACGCAGTGGTGAACACCAGGGGAATCATCGAACCGCCGAGAAAGCCTTGCAGCGCCCGGAAGGCGATCATGCTCTGGATGTTCCAGGCCGCGCCGCAGAGCAGGCTGGCCAGGGTGAAACCGACCGCCGAGGCGCAAAACAGCCAGCGCGTGGAAAACACCCGGGACAGCCAGCCCGAGAGCGGGATGACGATGATTTCGGCGATCAGATAGCTGGTCTGCACCCAGGCGGTTTCGTCGGTGCCGGCCGAGAGTCCGCCGCCGATGTCCCGCAGTGAGGCCGAGACGATCTGGATATCCAGCAGCGCAATGAACATGCCGATGCACATGGTGGCGAAGGCGAACACCTTGGTCGCGGTGGCCATGGTAGCGGCATCGAAGGGTTGGGCCGGGGCGATGAGGGCGCGACTCATGGTGCGCTGGCCTGGGTCAGCGCAGGCGAGGACTGTTTATCCTCGGCTTTGGTGTCGACCGAGGCCGTCACCGAGAGGCCCGGACGTAGTTGCCCCAACACCGCATCGGCCGGGTCGAGGGCAATGCGCACCGGCACCCGTTGGACAATTTTGGTGAAGTTGCCGGTGGCGTTTTCCGGCGGCAGTACGCTGAACTGCGCGCCGGTGGCTGGCGCCAGGCTGTCCAGATGCCCATGGAATTCACGCCCGGGCAGCACATCGGCGTGGATGCTGACCCGCTGACCCGGGAGCATGTGCGCCAATTGATCTTCCTTGAAATTGGCATCGACCCACAGGCCGCTGGCCGGCACCACCGAGAGCAGTTGCGAACCGGCCTGAGCATAGGCACCGACCCGCGCGCGCCGGTTACCAATGACCCCATCGATCGGCGCGCGCAACTCGGTGTAGCCGAGGTTCAAGCGAGCGATATCGCGCTCGGCCTGGGCCTGGATCAAGGCCGCTCTGGCCTGCTGTTTCTGGGTGGCGATGACCATCAGCTGACGCTGGCTGGCGAGCAGTTCAGCCTGCGCCCGAGCACCAAGGGCTTGCGCGGTCTTGAAGGTGGCGTCGGCCCGCTGCGCGCTTTCCACCGACACCGCGGAACTGCCGACCAGGCGCTTGTAGCGCGCATTATCGTCCCGCGCACGGGACATCTCCGCAGCGGTCCCATCGATCCCGGCCCGGGCTTGAGCGATCACCGCGTGCTGCAGTTGTTCGGTGGCATCCAGGTTGGCCAGCAAGGCTTCTTCGGCGGCGACTGCACCCTCGGCCTTGGCCAGGTTGGCGCGGTAGTCCCGTGAGTCGAGGCGAATCAGCAAGTCACCGGCATGCACCGGTTGATTGTCGGTCACCAGCACCTGCTCGATGTAGCCGGGTACTTTTGGCCCGATCACCGTGACATCGCCGCCAATATAGGCATCGTCGGTGTCTTCGATAAAACGTCCGCTGGTCCACCAATGCAGACCATAAAGCCCGATCAGTACCAGCGAAGCAGCCACCAGCAGCATCAGCAGCAGACGTTTGAACAAGGCCGGCCGCGGTGGGGCCAGTGTGGCGGCGACGCCGGGTTCTTCAACTGCAGTGAAACTGGTCATGGCAGGGCACCTGTGGGACGAAAATATTACATGTATAATATGACGTTTGTAATATTTTGTCGCAAGTGGATTTTCCTGCCACTTGTCAGGCGCGCGTTATCGAGCCGTCTGCCGGAGGTACAGGATTGGGGAGAGCAGCGTTAACAGGCATTGGCGCTCATGGCGTCAGCACGATCGCGCCTTTGACCTGTCCTTGTCGCAGGCAGGACAGGGCGGAGTTAGCGTCGATCAGGGCAAAACGAGTGACCTGGGAACGAACGGGGGTATGACTGATTTCGGCGAAGAACGCCTTGCCGTCCTCGCGGGTCAGATTGGCCACCGAACGCAGTATCCGTTCGCCCCACAACAGCTGATAAGGGAAGGCCGGAATATCGCTCATATGGATACCGGCGCAAATCACACAGCCGCCCTTGATCGTGGCTGCCAGGGCCAGTGGGATCAGGGCCCCGACCGGGGCGAAGATCAGCGCGGCGTCCAGCGGCTGCGGTGGCATTTGTTCTGAAGAGCCGGCCCAGGCTGCACCGAGTTTTTTTGCGTAATCCTGGCCTTTAGTATCGCCAGGGCGGGTAAAGGCATAGACCTGCTGACCACGCGCCAGTGCGAGTTGTATGAGCAAATGAGCGGCGGCGCCAAAACCATAGAGGCCCAGTCGTTGCGACGCTCCCGCCAGCCGCAAGGCGCGATAACCGATCAGCCCGGCACACAGTAGCGGGGCAGCCTCGACAGGCGCCAGTGCGGCTGGAATTGACAGGCAAAAACGTGCATCGGCCAAGGTGTAGTCAGCATAACCGCCATCAAGCTGGCACCCGGTGAATAGTGCCTGATCACACAGGTTCTCCCGTCCTGCAAGGCAGAAAGCGCAGTGCCCACAGGCCCAGCCCAACCAAGGAACACCGACTCGCCTGCCGATCCAGTAAGGCGCCACCTGCGAGCCGACGGCCATCACCTGACCGACAATTTCATGGCCGGGAACTCTCGGCAATATAGCTTGCGGCAGCTCGCCATCGACCAGGTGCAGATCGGTACGGCAGACCCCACAGGCAAGCACCTTGATCAGCAGTTGGTGAGCGGCGGGGGTCGGCACCGGACGATCCTGCAATTGCAGAGGCTCGCCAGGGGCTTGTAACACCATGGCACGCATGGGTCTTCTCCAGAGAAGGTTACAAGATTCACTGTAGATCAGCGGTGAAATGAGGAGGTTGCTGCGGTCAAGCAAAAGCCCCTTGCCGGTCTCCCGACAAGGGGCACTGCCACTCATGGTTTCAGTCGGCCTTGATCTGCACGATTTTTTCCGCCTTCATGGCCTCGGGTTTTTTCGGCAGCGACACCGTCAGCACGCCTTTGCTGAAATGCGCTTCGATCCTGTCGGCATCGACTCCCTTGGGCAAGTTGAAGACCCGTTCGAATGAGCCATAACGGCGTTCGGAGAGGTGATAGCCTTTGCGGTTCTCTTCCCGGTCTTCTTTCTTTTCGCCTCTGATAATCAAAGAGCTATCAGATAGCTTGATTTCGATGTTTTTTTCATCCAGACCGGGAAGTTCGGCGCTGATTTCGTAGCTTTTTTCTTTCTCGGCTATATCCACCGCGGGTATGCCGTGACCGATCAATTCCCTGCGCCAGAACGGCTCGAGATCGAAAGCGCTGCGGCTGAAAGGAGAGAGCGCCGAGCCTCGACCGAAATCTTCGAACAGATGGTCGACTTGCTGCCGCAGTTTCTCAAAGGTTCGCCTTGGGTCCAGTGTGCCCGGCTGCCGACTGGTTTTCTCTTCAGAGCTGATGGGCATTTTTTTCACTGAGTTGGACATTTTTTTCTCCTCTTGGGTCACTTCGAGGTGGATTGCAAATGTCCGGGTTGCCTGTCCACCTCGAGGGCACAATCCGGGATGACAACGCTCTGCAGCGGTCTTCCCGGCACAGGCGGGACTGGCCTGTGAACGTCTTTGGTACTCATTAAGCATAGGCCCGCCTGAGGTGTGGATCATTCCAGAGCGAGGGGCGGAAGAAGAAAACGCGACGAGCGGAACGACTTGCGGCTTGAATGAATTGCCGGGCTTAATAGGAAGCATTACTATTCGCGCCCCGCCTCCATAGCGCACCGCAATGACCCCCAAGCTGCCCCGCAGACAAGGCTTTTTCGAGCACTACGAAGAGTTGATCGGCACCTGGACGCGTCGGCTGAGAAATCGTCAGCAGGCCGAGGATCTGGCCCATGACACGTTCGTGCGGGTGCTCGAGTCCGATTCGGCGACGGTCGAGCAGCCACGGGCATACCTGCATCAAACCGCGCGCAATATCGCGGTGGATGCTTATCGGCGTGAAGATCGCCGCGGTGCCATGGAACTGGAAGCGATTCATCAGAGTTCGCCGCCCAGCGGCGATCCGGAGCATTTCATGCACGCGATCCAGCTGGCTGACTCCATCGAGCGGGCGCTCACCGAGCTCCCCGTCAACTGCCGCAAGGTGTTTGTCTGGCAGAAGATCGAAGGCCTGACCCAGGCGGAGATCGCCGAACGCCTGGGGCTGTCTAAAAACATGGTGGAAAAGTATATGATCCGCACCCTGCGGCATCTGCGCGACCGTCTCGATGGACTGAGTCAATGATCTGCCGTGACTTTTCTCCCACCGCCAAACAGGACATTCCATGATGGAGACGGGTGATTGTGCGTGCGGTTCGATGACGGTTCGCGATGAAGCGGCGCAGTGGTTCGTGCGCCTGCAGGATCAGCCGGTGAGCGCCGAAGATCATCTGCGCTTCGGGGCCTGGCTGGAGGAGCATCCTCAGCATCGGGATGAATTCCTGTTGCTGAAAAAACTCTGGACGGCTACCGACCTGTTGCCCAGGGCGCGTTTGCAGGCATTGTGTGACACCCCACCACCTCGAGCCAAACGCCGCCCGATCATGCGTTATGCGGTGGCGGCCAGTGTGCTTGCAGTGTCCCTCGGCTTGGGCTTGTTTAACGGTTTGAGCCAGCCGGCAGCCTACACCGCCGAATTCTCCACGGCCCTCGGCGAGCGTCGCCAGGTGGCGTTGCCGGACGGTTCGGTGATCGAATTGAACAGCCGCAGCCAAATTCAGGTGCGCTATGAACAGGACCGTCGCAGGATCGAACTCACCCAGGGCGAAGCGATGTTCAGCGTCGAGCACGACAGTCGTCGGCCCTTTATTGTCGCCGCCGGGGCCGGCAAGGTCACAGTGACCGGGACGCGCTTCGACGTGCGCCGCGATGAGGCCGAAACCCGGGTGGTGGTTGAAGCAGGGACGGTCAAGGTGCAAGGCAGCGAGGCCGCCGACGGCAAGTTTGTCAGCCTGACCGCCGGCCTTGGCACCCGAGTCGATGCACTGGGCCAGGTGGCCGCGGCTTATGCCGTCAACCCTCAGGAACTCACGGCCTGGCGCAGCGGCAAGCTGGTATTCAACAACGCCAGCCTGACTGAAGTGGCCCATGAAGTATCGCGTTATCGGGATAAACCCCTGCGTGTAACCAATCCTGCGGTGGGTAATCTGCGCCTGACCAGCGTGTTCAAATCCGCCGACACCGATGCGCTGCTCAAGGCCTTGCCGAGCATTCTGCCGGTGGCGGTGCGAACCCTTGACGATGGCAGTCAGGAAATAATTGCGCGATAGATTCAGGTTTTTTTCGAGTTCTTCGTCTTCTTGTCCAACTGCAACTGGTTTGCATTAACAGGTGCACACATGTGTG
Organism: Pseudomonas fluorescens; assembly: GCF_902497875.1. Classification (GTDB taxonomy): domain Bacteria; phylum Pseudomonadota; class Gammaproteobacteria; order Pseudomonadales; family Pseudomonadaceae; genus Aquipseudomonas; species Aquipseudomonas fluorescens_BR. Next base: position 17,925 of record NZ_CABVHY010000021.1, on the reverse strand, counting down.
ATCAACAGGACAAGCTCGACGTGAAGAACCTCGACGTTAAAAACAACAATACCGCCACGCGCTCTTTTCGTTGGCTGCCACTGGCGCTGGCCCTCGCGGTCAGCGCAGGCCTGCCATTGGCTTATGCCGAGCAGGCGCCCGGCAACATTCACATCCAGGCTCAACCCTTGGGTGAAGCCCTGAGCCAACTGGGTCAGCAAACGTCGCTGCAAGTATTCTTCAACCCGGAATTGGTGGCCGGCAAGCAGGCGCCGGCCGTGGATGGCAACCTGTCGCCGGAACAGGCGCTGCGTCAATTGCTTGAAGGCAGTGGTCTGGACTATCAGATCGATGCCGGCTCGGTGACCTTGAGTCCGGCTCCCTCATCCGCTTCCGCTGCGCCAACCGGCCCACTGGAATTGGGCGTGACTGATATCAAGGTGGTCGGTGACTGGCTCGGCGACGCCGACGCCGCCGTGGTGCAAAACCACCCGGGCGCGCGGACGGTGATCCGCCGCGAAGCGATGGTCGAGCAGGGCGCGATGAACGTCGGCGATGTGCTGCGCCGGGTTCCCGGCGTGCAAGTACAAGAAGCCAACGGCACTGGCGGCAGTGACATTTCGCTGAACGTCGGCGTGCGGGGGCTGACTTCGCGCCTGTCGCCGCGCTCCACGGTGTTGATCGACGGCGTGCCGGCGGCCTTTGCTCCTTACGGCCAACCGCAGTTGTCCATGGCGCCGATTTCTTCCGGCAACCTCGACAGCATCGACGTGGTCCGGGGTGCCGGCTCCGTGCGTTACGGACCGCAGAACGTCGGCGGGGTGATCAACTTCGTGACCCGGGCAATCCCCGAGAAGTTCTCCGGTGAAGTCGGCAGCACCCTGGAAACCTCGCAACGCGGCGGCTGGAAGCACATCGACACGGCGTTCCTTGGTGGCACCGCGGATAACGGCATGGGCGTGGCCTTGCTCTACTCGGGTGTGAATGGCGACGGCTACCGCAAAAGCAATAATGACAACGACATCGACGACGTGATCCTCAAGACCCACTGGGCACCGACCGATCAGGACGATTTTTCGCTGAATTTCCATTACTACGACGCCAGCGCCGACATGCCCGGCGGCCTGACCCAGGCGCAATTCGATGCTGATCCGTTCCAGTCCGACCGTGATTGGGACAACTTCAGCGGCCGGCGCAAGGACGTGTCCTTCAAGTACCTGCGCCAAATCGACGACCGCACCCAGTTCGAAGTGCTGACTTATTACTCCGACAGCTTCCGTGGCAGCAACATCGCCGCCCGCGATCAGAAAACCCTCAGTTCCTATCCGCGCACCTATTACACCTACGGCATCGAGCCGCGGGTGTCCCATGTGTTCGACGTCGGGCCGACCACTCAGGAAGCCAGCGTCGGTTATCGCTACTTGAAAGAAGGCATGCACGAAGAGGCCAGCCGCCTGGCGCTGGTGAACAATGAGCCGGTAGTCACCCCGACCTCGGACGGGCATGTCTATCAGGACCGTACCGGCGGCACCGAAGCCAATGCGTTTTACATCGACGACAAGATCGATGTCGGCAACTGGACCATTACCCCGGGCATCCGTTTCGAAAACATTAAAACCGAGTGGCACGAGCGACCGGTGCTGGGCCTCAATGGCCGGCCGGTGCAGGAGAAACGTCGCGACATCGAAAGTAACGAGCCGCTACCGGCCCTGAGCGTGATGTATCACCTGTCCGACGCCTGGAAACTCTTCGCCAACTACGAGACTTCGTTCGGTAGCCTGCAGTACTTCCAGCTCGGTCAAGGCGGGGTGGGTGACCAGACCGCGAACGGCCTGAACCCGGAAAAAGCCAAGACCTACGAGATCGGTACCCGCTACAACGATGAGGTGTGGGGCGGTGAGGTCACGCTGTTCTACATCGACTTCGACGAAGAGCTGCAATACGTCAGCAACGATGTCGGCTGGACCAACCTCGGTGCCACCAAGCACCAGGGCCTGGAAGCATCGGTGCGCTATGACCTGGCCGCCCTCGACCCACGGTTGTCTGGCCTGACCGCCAACGCCGGGTTCACCTACACCCGCGCCACCAACGAAGGTGACATCCCCGGCTTCAAGGGCCGTGATCTGCCGTTCTATTCCCGGCAAGTCGCTACCCTGGGGCTGCGTTACGACATCAATCGCTGGACCTATAACCTCGATGCGTTCGCCCAGTCCAAACAGCATGCACCGGGCACCGGGATCAACGCCGATGGCAGCTTCAGTGGCAACTACATCACCGAAGGTACCGCCGATGGTCAGTTCGGTGACATGCCGGGTTACGTGACCTGGAACGTTCGCGGCGGTTACGACTTCGGCTCACAGTTGTCGAACCTGAAACTCGGCGCCGGGGTGAAAAACCTCTTCGATCACCAGTACTACACCCGCTCGAGCGACAACAACTCGGGGATCTACGTCGGGCAGCCACGGACATTCTTTGTGCAGGCCAGCGTGGGGTTCTGATAATTGTAGGAGCGACGGTGCGGCGATCCGACTTGCTCGCGATGGACGTTAACGATAACGCGTGTTTTCTGAATAAACGCGCCGCCCTTGAGTCCATCGCGAGCAAGCTCGCTCCTACAGAGGACTTGCTGTCAAACCTTCAACACTTTCCCACTGGCCGCAACGGCCAGCAACAGCAGCGCAATCAAGCCAAAGGCAATGCTCAAGCTGCTGCCGTGGGCGATAAAGCCGATCACCGCCGGGCCGGCGAGGATGCCGGCGTAGCCCAGGGTGGTAATGGCTGGCACGGCGATGTTTTCGGGCATGACTTTCTGTTTGCCGACGGCGGTGTACAGCACCGGGACAATGTTCGAGCAGCCGGCACCGACCAATGCATAACCTACCAATGCCGCTTCCCAGGCCGGGGCCAGGGTGGCGAGCAGCAGGCCTGCGGCGGCGGTCAGTCCGCCAATAACGATCACCCGTTTGGCGCCGAGCCGCTGCACGATGGCATCACCAGTCAGGCGGCCAGCGGTCATGGTCAGGGCGAATGCGGCATAACCCAGGCCGGCGTAGGCGGCGTCGAGATTGCGCTCGGAGGTCAGAAACACTGCGCTCCAATCGAGCACAGCGCCCTCGGCGAGAAATACGATAAAACACAGGATGCCGATAAACAGCACCACGCCATGGGGCACGGCGAACGCCGGCCCCGTGCTTTCGCTGCCATAGGGCAGCATATGCGGCGCGGCCTTGAGCAAAGCGAGCAGTAGTAACACCATCACCACCAGCATCGCGCCCAACGGTGACATCCCCAACCCGAGCAAGGCACTGACCCCGGCCGCACCGACGATCCCACCGAGGCTGAACAACCCGTGGAAGCCCGACATCATGGTCTTGCCGCTGGCTCGCTCGACGATCACCGCTTGCAGGTTCACAGTCGAGTCCACCGAGCCGAGCCCGGCACCGAACATGAACAGCGCGGCAATCAACAGCGGTATCGAAGAAACCGTCGCCAATAGCGGCAGCGCCAGGCAGATCAGAAGAGTCCCGGCGGCCATCACCCGACGGCAACCGAAGCGCGAGGCAAGGACTCCGGCCAGCGGCATGGCAATGATCGAGCCGACACCCAGGCACAGCAACAATAAACCAAGGGTGCCCTCATCGAGCCCGGCCCGGGCCTTGGCGTAAGGCACCAGTGGCGCCCAGGCGGCGATGCCGAAACCGGCGATGAAGAAAGCGATGCGCGTGGACATTTGCTCCAGGCGTCCGGGGACTACGGACGCTGGGGTACTGATGGCGGTCATGAAAAATCCTTGGCAATCCGGTCTATAACGATGTGCAGCGCAACATCCTTGCACATCAGACTGCGTCGGGCGAGGCCAGGGGGTTCCCGCCGACGCAATGCAGTTCACAGAGGGCCCGCAACCCTTCGTCGCGCAAACGGAAAATATCGAACAGGCCCAGAGCGCGCAGGGCCGGCAGGGCTTCAACGATATGCTGCTCGGCGACATTGCGTTGCTCCCGGGGTGTCCGCGGATCGGTCAGCAAACGTGCGTTGATCAGAAAGGCACCGACGGTGCCCTTGCGCACTTGGGTGCCGTTGAAATCACCCAGGTCCAGATCGTCGGGAAGCAAGTCTTCGGCGCGCATGGTGTGTTCCTGTAATGGGCTGAATGTGCAGTCTAGTGCGTCGGGATTGGCTAAACTGCGTTATTCAGGTCATCGGATACCGCAGATCAGCCAATGATTGAGCCTCTGGTCAACCCATCCCTCATGCAATCGCCCAGTGGTCCGCTGCTGTTTGTCGCCGTGCAAAACGCTGCCATCGAGCGCGTGACGGCTGCCCACCGTCATGCTCGCGGACAGCTGTTGGGCGCGCAGCGTGGGTTGCTGTCGGTTGAAGTGGCTCACAGCCATTGGGTCGTCCCTGCCACTCATGCAGTGTGGATCCCCGCGCAGTGCCTGCACGGGGTGCGCTCCCACGGCCCCTTCAACGGCTGGAGTCTGTATATCGAACCGCAGGCCTGTGCCGGTTTGCCAGATCAGCCCTGCATCATTGGCACCTCCGGTCTATTGCGCGAAGCAGTCCAGCGAGCCGCCACCTGGGGTGAGGGGCCGCTCGATACGCTGCAATTGCGGGTTGCCCAGGTCATTCTCGATGAAATCGCGACTCTACCGATTGAGCCTTTCGGTTTGCCACTGCCCCGGGATACGCGTATTCGTCGCGTCGCCCAGGCACTGGTCGATGACCCCGCCGATAACCGCCGACTGGAACAATGGGCGCAATGGACGGGGTTGTCCTCGCGCACATTGGCGCGACGTTTTGTTATCGAAACCGGTTTTACTTTTAGCCAATGGCGCGAACGCGCCCGGTTATTGCGCGCGCTTGAATTGCTCGCAGCGGGGAAACCCGTGACCGGTATTGCGCTCGACGTGGGTTATGACAATGTCAGCGCCTTTATTGCTATGTTTCGCCGCTCGTTTGGCGTGACACCGGGGCGCTATTTTGTAGAGAAAGGGGAGCTATGACACAGTTCTACGATGCGCGCGGCAACATTTATGCAGTGATTTCCCCCGACGCCGTGCGCAGGTCGGGCATCCGGTTGCCCCAGACGGCTGCCGAGGCCGCGCAAACGAGGGAACGCTGGGCTTGTCGAACGATAACGGCATTCTGCGGTTGGGCGCCCGGGACGCAACCGGCAGGCGCCAAGGCCCATCGCTCGGATGGTCTGCTCATTGGCCCCTTTCAGTCCGTGCCACCCTATGACCTGCTGATCGTCAACACTGACGGTACGCTGGCCGAGCGCAGTGGTAACGGTTTGACGATCTTTGCTCAGGCGTTGACCGATCAAGGATTGATGCCTGCGCACGGGCATTGTCTGCTCAAGGTGCATCACGATAAGGGCGATGCCGTGTCGCCCGTGGAAACCTCGGTAGAGCCGGCTGAGGTGGAAGGCATTCGCGGATTCTGGCTGGACCTGGGCAAACCTGAGTTCGGTCCGTCGGCCGTGGGTGCCCAGCGGCTAGAGGCAGTCGAATTGAATGGCTACCGCCTGAATCAGGTGGCTGCGCTTTGCAGTATCAACCCGGCCTGGAATCACAGCCAGTTCGTGCGTATTGGCAATCCCCATTGCGTAACCCTGGTGGCAGATATTGCGTCGTTGCCGAGCAATGAACAGATGCGCGAGCTCGAGTTGTCCACGGGTCTGACCCGCATCGCCTTCGCCATGCCGACCGGCGCTGGTCAGCCTTGTCCAGCCGGGGTCAACCTGCAATGGGCGATGCTGGAGTCCGAGGGGCGGATAGTCGCCCGGGTGTTTGAACGCGGCGAAGGTCCGACCGCGTCCTCCGGCACCAGCGCCAGTGCGGTGGCCTGTGCCGCCTGGAGCGTAGGCTGGGTGGCGGCGGGGGAGGTTGCGGTGAGCATGCCGGGGGGTACGACGCCAGTGCTTCTGGAAGAACAGGATGGCGAGTTGCGGCGGGTCAGCTTGTTTGGGACTGCTCGGCTGATGCCATAGAGTTATGGTGACTGACCGATTGCCATCGTCGGAACGCCGCCCGGAGCAGGCTCGCTCCCACATTGGTTCTGTGTTGGTCTCACAATTGTGGCCCGACGCTGATCAAGTGTAGGAGCGAGCTTGCTCGCGAAAGCGCCCGCCCGGCCAGCGAATCTCTAAAGCCAATCAGCTAAAACCCGAATCCCCTATCAACTCCACCTGCGGCATCTGTCGTTTCATCAACACCTCCCCGCCACGAATCGAATACAGCGGCAATCCCTGGCTGCGGATCATTTCGTAGTCGCTGTCGGCCGACAGAATCAACAGATTGGCCGGGCGACCGGATTCCAGGCCGTAACGCTCACCCAAAGCCAGGGCCTTGGCGCTGTTGTCGGTGACCAGGTCGAGGGCGCTTTGCAAATTGCGATAACCGAGCATGTGGCAGATGTGCAGCCCGGCTTCCAGTACCCGCAAAATGTTGCCATTACCCAGCGGATACCAAGGGTCGACGATCGAGTCCTGGCCGAAACAAACGTTCATCCCGGCCTCGAGCAACTCATTGACCCGGGTCACGCCACGGCGTTTCGGGAAGTTGTCGAAGCGCCCCTGCAGGTGAATGCTTTCGGTCGGGCAGGAAACGAAGCTGATCCCCGAGTGCCCGAGCAGGCGGAACAGTTTGGCGCAGTAGGCGTTGTCATAGGAGCCCATGGCGGTGGTGTGGCTGGCCGTGACCCGGGCGCCCATGTCGCGGCTGCGGGCTTCTTCGGCGAGCACTTCGAGAAAACGCGAGTGCGGGTCGTCGGTTTCGTCGCAATGCACATCCACCAGGCAGCCGGTGCGTTCGGCCAGGTCCATCAGGAACTTGACTGAGCTGACGCCCTGATCGCGGGTGTATTCAAAATGCGGAATGCCGCCAATCACATCGGCACCCAGCAGAATCGCTTCCTCCATCAGCTCCCGGCCATTGCGGTAGGACTCGATGCCTTCCTGGGGAAATGCGACGATCTGCAGGTCGATCAGATGACGGCTTTCCTCGCGCACCTCGAGCATTGCCTTGAGCGCGGTCAGGCTCGGGTCGGTGACGTCGACATGGGTGCGCACATGCTGGATACCATGGACGGCGAGGGCGCGGATGGTTTTCCTGGCGCGGGTCTTGGTGTCTTCCTGCGTAATAGTCACCTTGCGTTCACCCCAGCATTCGATACCTTCAAATAGCGTGCCGCTCATGTTCCAGCGCGGCTCGCCGGCGGTGAGGGTGGCATCAAGGTGGATGTGTGGTTCGACGAAGGGTGGCACCACCAAATTGCCGCCGGCGTCCAGGTCCTCGGGACCGAGGGTCGGGGCTTCGGTTTGCCGGGCAATGTTGGCGATCAAGCCGTTTTCCAGGTGCAGCTCATGCAGACCTTCACGGTTGCGCAGACGGGCGTTGATGATATGCATGGGGACCATCCTTCTATTCAATCTTATGTTTGGGCGTCGGCCGCCATCGGTTCGCGGGTGCCAGGCAGGCCCGTCAGCACAATATAGGTCAGAGGCACGAAAGCGGGGCGGTGATACAAAATGAATCACCGGTGTGGGAAATAAGAAAGATATGAATCAGATGCAGAACCTGTGGGAGCGTGGCTCGCCACAATTGCGTGCCAGACTGGACACTGATGTTAGTTATCTGGCATCAGGGGTCACTCCAACGATTTGCTCATATACACCCGCCGCAAACCATTCTCTTCAACCCGATGGGTTTCGTAAAAACCTCTGCGGGCATACATCGCAATGTTTTCGCTCATCGCTTCATGGGTGTACAGGTGGATCGAGGCATAGCCCGCTTCCACCGCGTGGAACTCGGCAAATTCCAATAGTTGCCGGCCATAACCCTGGCCCTGCGCCTCGGGGCTGATGGCCAGGTTGTCCAGTAGCAGGTATTCCTCGGTATTGATCAACACCACCAGGCCGACCATCCCCACGTCGCTCTCGATGACATGAACGCGTCGGGCCAGCACCTGGCTGGCGTAGTCATCGAGCATCGGGCCGGGTTTGCGGCCGATGCGCTCGATGTACGGGGAGTAGGCGGCCTCGACGATAGCCTCGATCAGCGCGATATCTCCCAGGGTGGCCGGGCGAATGATGGACTGCATGGGTAAAGCCTTTGGTCCGAGGGACGAGACTCGACTGTAACGACCTGAAAGCCGAAGGGACAGGCATAAAAAAACCACCGGGCCTGGTGGTTTTCTTTAATCGCCGGCTTATTCGCCGTGATAGATGCAGCCGCTGGTGCAGGTTTCATGGATGCGGATTGCGCTGAGCTCTGGCAGCAGGGGCTTCAACTCGCTCCAGATCCATTTGGCCAGGACTTCGCTGGTCGGATTTTCCAGGCCAGGGATGTCGTTCAAATAATTGTGATCGAGACGTTCGTAGAGCGGCTTGAAGATCGCCTTGATTTCCGAGAAGTCGCGAATCCAGCCGGTGCGCGGATCGAGGTCACCGCTCAGGTGAATCGCCACTTTGAACGAGTGGCCATGCAGGCGTCCGCACTTGTGGCCTTCTGGAACGTAGGGCAGGCGGTGGGCGGACTCGAAGGTAAACTCTTTGAAAATTTCCACAGTGGTTTGAGCTCTGTCAGATGGCTATCGCCCGCGGCGATGAAGGCAGGTGTTGAGTTTAACAGTTTGCCTTTGCCGATGCGGGAAATCCCTGACTAAAGGGTCAGCAGGTGCTCCCCCAGCCGACCGTTCGTTGCCAGCTCAAGGAACTCGTCACCGAGGCGCCGACTTTCCTCCATGGCCGTGCGCCAGTATTTTTGCCGGCTCTGGTCATCGCCCATGAAGCGCTTGAAGTCGTTGCGATCCGGCAATTTGCCGTAGGGCAGGCGGGCCAGGTAATCCCTGGAGGGTGCCAGCAGCAAGACGTCCTGTAACCGTTGCGGATTGCCGCGCCGCCATGGCAGGCCTTTGTCGAACCAGCCGGGAATCACCCGGTCGGTGAAGTGCGGATAGAGCACGATATCCTCGCCGCTGTAAGGCAGGTCGAGGTGGTAATCCAGCAAGCCGCCGTCGCGATAGGTGCCGACGCCCGCGCCGGGCAAGTCACGCACTCCTTGCATGATCATCGGAATCGAGCCGGACGCGAGCAGGGCCTGGCGCAGGTTGGCGGCGTCCAGCGGCACAAAACGCGAGGGGAAGTCGTTGAGGGCATTGAGCGGCGGCGCCAGGCGCGGGTCATGCAGGATCACCCGTTCGAAATGCCGGGACAGCCGTGAACGCCCGCGCAAGTTATCGGCGATGACCGAGGACAACCCCAGCCCCAGCCGGCCACGGTGATCGTCAGCCAACAATCCGTGGCTTTTTACCACCATGATGTTCAGTCGATAGTTAGCATTGTTGAGGATCAACGCGTCGCGGCCTTCGAGCAGGTCGTGGAGCATGCGTTGCGAGCTTTGACTGATATCCGCCATGTTCACTCCCTTGGCGAAGCTTTGCTCGTTATACAGTTGGCCCAGTCGCCTGATCGCTTCGGCGGCATCCGGCAGGCAGGCACTGGCGAAACGCCAGGAGCCGACCGATGCACCAATCAACGAGCGCTCCCGCGGCGCCGCCGGCAGCCACTCACCAAACAACGCCAGATCCAGCCCCTGAATACCCAGGGCCTTCGGCCCGCCAGCCGCGCCCGGAAGCGTGCCGACATCGGCCGCGCTCAGACCATTTTCACGGATCCGCGCGAAGGCACGTTGGCCGGCCTTGAGGGTCAGGGCGGGGAACTTGATGTGGATAGCGGTCATACCGACCTCAATAGTCGTGGGCGGGGATTGTGGAAGATCTCAGGATTGCCATGGTGGCAATTCAGTTTCAGTTAAGTTGATGCAGGTATCGTGGGTCCTGTAGGCAACATAGGCAAAAAAACGGAGATTCATCATGAAAACTTTGACTGCCCTGTTTACCGCAACCGTTATCGGCCTGACTGCCAGCCTGGCGCACGCCCGTGACCTGGGGCCGGACGAAGCCCTGAGACTGCGCGACGCTGGTACCATTCAATCTTTCGAGAAGCTCAATGCCACAGCATTGGCCAAACACCCGGGCGGCATCGTGCACGAAACCGAGCTGGAAGAAGAGTACGGCAAGTACATCTACCAGGTGGAACTGCGCGATGCCCAGGGAGTTGAGTGGGACATCGAATTGGACGCTGTCAGCGGGCAGGTTCTCAAGGATCATCAGGATACGTAATGAAGGTAAATCTGCGCACCTGCAGTCGAACGGCGCTGGCGCTTCTGGTGTTTTGCTCGGTAGTGGTGGCCCGTGACCTGGATCAGGACGAAGCCCTGCACCTGCGTCAGCAAGGGATGATCGCGCCGCTCGAGCAACTGCTGGGAGCGGTCATGCAACGCTACCCCGGAGGCAAGTTACTGGAGGCCGAACTCGAAGAGCACAAGGACCGGTCGGTGCGCTATATCTATGAAATAGAACTCTTGACCGCCGACGGCGTGGTGCGTGAAATCGAGCTCGACGCCAACACCGGTGAGCTCCTCAAAGACAAGGAAGATGATTGATGCGCCTGCTTTTGGTGGAAGACCACGTCCCGCTGGCCGACGAGTTGCTGGCCGGGCTCAATCGTCAGGGTTACGCCGTCGATTGGCTGGCCGACGGCCGCGATGCGGTGTATCAGGGCAGCAGCGAACCCTACGACTTGATCATTCTCGACCTTGGCCTGCCAGGGTTGCCGGGGCTTGAGGTGCTGAGCCAATGGCGCGCCGGCGGTCTGGCCACGCCGGTGTTGATTCTCACCGCTCGTGGTTCCTGGGCCGAGCGGATCGAAGGCCTGAAAGCCGGTGCCGATGACTACCTGACCAAGCCGTTCCATCCCGAGGAGTTGCACTTGCGGGTTCAGGCGCTGTTGCGGCGTTCCCATGGCCTGGCCAATCAGCCGACCCTCAAGGCCGCCGGCTTGCATCTTGATGAAGGGCGCCAGTGCGTGACCCGCGACGGCGCCGATATTCAGCTGACAGCGGCCGAGTTTCGCTTGTTGCGCTACTTCATGCTGCACCCTGAGCAAATCCTTTCCAAAAGCCACCTGGCTGAACACTTGTACGACGGTGAAACCGAGCGCGACTCGAATGTCCTGGAAGTCCACGTCAACCATTTGCGGCGCAAGCTTGGTCGCAGCGTGATTGAAACCCGTCGCGGCCAGGGTTACCTGTTCGGCGGGACTGCGCAGTGAGGTCGATTCAGCGCCGACTGAGTCTGGGTCTGATCAGTGTCCTGGTCATCGTCGGCCTGGTGTTGGCGCAGACCAGCCTCTGGCTGTTCGAAAGGGGCCTGCAAAGTTATCTGGAAGACGGGCTGCGCAACGACAGCGAGAATCTGCTGGTGGCCCTGGTACGTGGCCCCCAGGGTTTGCAACTGGATGAGCGACGCTTGTCGCCAGCCTATCAGCGGCCCTTTTCCGGGCATTACTTTCGCATCGACTTTGCCGACGCGCATTGGCGCTCGCGGTCCTTGTGGGACCAGGAAATGCCGACGCTGGATCACCCCGGTCTGCACAGTAATTTGCAACTGGGGCCGGAAGGGCAGCAGTTGCTGATCCTGCGTTCCGACTATCGGCGGCTGGGGCAATCGATCTCCATCAGCGTGGCGCAGGACTACACCCCGGTACGGGAAAGCTTTCGGCGCATGCAGCAGATCGGCCTGGGCCTTGGCCTGGCGGGCTTGCTGCTGATTCTGCTATTGCAGCGAATCACCGTGCGCCGGGCTTTGCGGCCGCTGGAAAAGGCCCGAGAACAAATTGCTCAGCTGCAGCAGGGCCAGCGTTCACAACTGGACGCCCAGGTTCCGGTCGAACTGGAGCCGCTGGTGGCGCAGATCAATCATTTGCTCGCGCACACCGAGGACAGTCTCAAGCGTTCACGTAATGCTTTGGGCAATCTGGGACATGCGCTGAAAACCCCGCTGGCGGTGCTGCTGAGCCTGGCCTCGAGCGAAAAGCTGGATGCGCATCCTGAGCTGCGCAAGGTCCTGCAGACACAACTCGAGCACGTGCAGCAACGCCTCCATCGTGAGCTGAACCGAGCCCGTCTGGCGGGCGATTCCTTGCCGGGCGCGCAGTTCGATTGCGACCTGGAACTGCCCGGCTTGCTCTCCACCCTGAACATGATTCACGGCGCACACCTTGAACTCAGCCACGCCGTGCGCCCTGGCTTGCAGCTGCCATGGGACCGGGAAGACTTGCTCGAATTGCTCGGCAACCTGCTGGACAACGCCTGCAAATGGGCGGATGCCGAGGTGCAGCTGAGCATTACCGAGACGGATGAGGGGTTTCGTCTGATGGTGGAAGACGACGGCCCGGGGATCCCCGAGGAGAATCGCGATCGAGTGTTCAGCCGCGGTACGCGGCTGGATGAACAGACCGACGGCCATGGCCTGGGACTGGGCATCGTGCGCGACATCGTCGAGGTCTGGGGCGGCGAAATGCGCCTGGAGAATAGTGAACTGGGCGGGTTGAAGGTGGTGATTGAGTTGCCCGGAAGCTGAGCCCGCAGACCACTGTGGCGAGGGAGCTTGCTCCCGCTGGGGCGCGTAGCGCCCCCAAAATCATCTGACACCGTCCATCAGGTAAACCGCGTCACTCGGGTTTACGACTGCTGCGCCCGAGCGCGGACCGGCCGGCGGGAGCAAGCTCCCTCGCCACAGGTTTGCGCACACCTTGTGGGAGCGTGGCTTGCCCGCAAAGGCGGTGTGCCATGCACACCGCCAAACCCGATCAAACCCTGAACTGATCCATCAAGCTCTGCTGCTGATTGGCCAGGCTGTTCAGCGCCTGGCTGACCCGCGCCGATTCGTTGGCTTGCCCCGACAGCGATTCAGTCACGTCTCGAATGGTCGCCACGTTGTTGTTGATCTCCTCGGCCACGGCGCTTTGCTCTTCCGCGGCGCTGGCGATCTGCAGGTTCATATCAGTGATCACGGTCACCGCATCGCCAATCTGGCGCAGGGCGATCACGGCCTGGCTGACTTGCTCGACACTGCCTTGGGCCTGGCGATGGCTGTTGCTCATGGAACCGACAACATCCTGAGTACCGCTTTGCAGCTGTTCGATCACCTGGCGGGTTTCCTCCACCGACTCCTGGGTGCGTCGGGCCAGGTTGCGCACTTCATCGGCGACCACCGCGAAACCACGTCCGGCTTCGCCAGCGCGAGCAGCCTCGATGGCCGCGTTGAGGGCCAGCAGGTTGGTCTGTTCGGCAATGGCGCGAATCACTTCCAGCACCGAACCGATTTTCTCGCTGTTGGCGGCCAGGCCTTCGACTTGGGTCATCGCCGTGCTCATGTCCGCCGCAAGAGTGTTGATGCTGGTGGTGGTGCGGTCGATCACGGTCAAGCCCTGACGGGTTGCCTGATCGGCGTCGCGAGCAGCCTGCGCCGCTTGTGCTGCGCTGCGGGCCACGTCCTGGGCGGTGGCGCTCATTTCATGGGAAGCAGTAGCCACCTGATCAACCTGGCGGTACTGCTGTTCCATGCCGGCACTGGTCTGGGTGGCGATGGCGGCCGATTGGTCGGCGGTGCTGCGGGCGTCCTGCACCGAGCGTTTCACCTCGGCGATGATCGGTTGCAGCTTATCGAGGAAGCGGTTGAACCAGCCGGCCAGTTGCCCGAGTTCGTCCTGTTTGTCGTAAGCCAGGCGCCGGGTCAGATCACCTTCACCGCTGGCGATGTCCTCGAGCATGTGCGCGACACCGAGGATCGGCCTGGTCACGCTGCGAGCCATCAGCCAGACCAGCAACAGGCCAATGACCGCTGCCAACAGGCCGAGACTCAGCTCGATCAGGGTGCCGGTGGTGGTGCGTTCGTCGAGTTCTTTCTTCAGGGTCTCAGCCGGGCCGATCAGGACCTTCTCTGGCACCTCCAGCAACACCCCCCATGGCTTGCCGCCGGGGATTGGCATGAAGGGAGCGAGCACTTTCAGTTGTTCATTACTGTGCAGGCTCTGGGTCTGGCTGTTGCCCGACAACATGCGGATCAGTTCGGTACCGCTGGCCTTGTCGACCATGTCCAGGCGCTGGCTCAGTTTGCTGGCGTCCGGGCTGTAACCAGCCAGCAGACCGACCGGGCTGATGATGCTGACGTTGGTCTGGCCGTCATAGAGCTTCTTGCTCGCTTGTTGGCTGACGGTTTGCAGGCTGTTGAGGTTGATGTCGACCGATAGCGAAGCGATGATTTTGCCGTCGACCATCAGCGGGAAGACGATGCTGGTCATCAGCACGTTCTGGCCGTCGATCACATAGAAGTACGGTTCGATCACGCAAGGTTTGAGCGTGGCGCGCGGGCAGGTGAACCAGGCATTGGCCGGTTCGCCGCTGGGGCCGGTGCTGGTATCGGCCATGTCGCTTTCCGGCAGGGCCATCGAGGTCAATTTGCCCGGCGCCGTTTGCGACCAGTACAGGGCAAAACGGCCCTTGTCGTTGCTGCCGATTTCTTTCTGGTCGACAAACAGCTCATCCTTGCTGTCCAGCGCATTGGCTTCGAACACCAACGACAGGCCGAGCAGATCCGGGTTGGCTTGCAGGGCCGATTTGACCTGACGGGTCAGGTCTTCGCGCAGGTCGAAGGCATCGAGGAAACGTTTCTCGGCCTGTTCACGCAGGAACAGCACCTGGCGGGAGAAGCCGTGACCGTATTGATAGGCGTCCATGAATTGCCGGCGAATCTCCAGCGCCTGGACTTCACCCTGGGCCTCGATCCGTGATTGGGCCGCTTCGTTGAGCATCTCCATGCTCGAGATTTTGACCAGTTCGGCGTTGTGCTCCATGCGATAGAGTGAAAGGCCCACCAGCAAGGTGACAATGCCGAGCAGGCAGAGACCGGCCAGAAGGGTGATTTTCCATTGAATGGAAAGCTGTCTGAGCGACATGGAGATGTCCTTGAGCGGATAAAACGAGAGAGACCTCGCTCTATAGCGGCCGCGCTTTTTGTTTCTTGATCCATATCAATCAAATATCAAGTTGTTAGAGGGGTGGCACTTTTGACAAGAGCAGCCTGCTGCTGCACAGTGCGCGCCCTCTAATAAAACTCCCCCCTTTGAGCTCAATCCGGCAGCTGTGATTCACAGCTCTTTGGCCGGACTCATGCCGTTTGCGGTGGTTTTTCCCCTTGGTAGTGCTTTGAGGTAACGATGATTAATGCAGTAATTGCCGCGGTTGGCGTCATGCTGGTACTCAGCCTGTCCCGCGTGCATGTGGTGATCGCGCTGATCCTGGGTGCGCTGGTGGGCGGCTTGACCGGTGGCCTGGGCATGGAAGCCACCTTGAAAGCCTTCAACAGTGGTCTTGGTGGCGGCGCAACCGTGGCCTTGTCCTACGCCTTGCTGGGCGCTTTCGCGGTGGCGATTGCCAAGTCGGGACTGGCCCATGCGTTGGCGGATAAAGCCTTGCTGCTGGTCGACCGCCAGGACGCCACGGGTGGCGGGCAGGTGAAGTGGATACTGATTGGCTTGCTGTGGGTGGTGGCTATTGCCTCGCAAAACATCCTGCCGATTCATATCGCCTTCATTCCGTTGCTGGTCCCACCCCTGTTGTATGTGTTGACCAAGTTGCAATTGGACCGTCGGCTGATTGCCTGCGTTATAACCTTTGGTTTGATCACGCCTTATATGTTCTTGCCGGTGGGTTTCGGCAATATCTTCCTCAATGAAATTCTGCTGGCCAATGTCCGTAGCAGTGGCGTGGATGTCAGCCAGGTCAATGTCACCCACGCGATGGGTATTCCGGCGTTGGGCATGGTCTTCGGTTTGCTGGTGGCGTTCGTCAGCTATCGCAAGAAGCGCGTGTATGACCTCGAGAAAATCGAGAAGGTCGAGCAGGTGGCGGTGCAGTACAACCCGCTGACCCTGCTGGTGGCCGGGCTGGCCATTGCCGCCGCGTTCATCATTCAGTTGCTGCTGGATTCGATGATCATCGGCGCGCTGGCTGGATTCCTGATCTTTTCAGTGTCGGGTGTGGTGCGCTGGCGCGAGACCGATGAACTGTTCACCGAAGGCATGAAGATGATGGCCATGATCGGCTTCATCATGATTGCCGCTTCGGGCTTTGCCGAGGTGATGAAAGCCACCGGTGAAGTACGCACCCTGGTCGAAGCCTCGGCAACCTGGATCGGTCACAGCAAAGGCATCGGCGCTTTGCTGATGCTGCTGGTCGGCTTGCTGGTGACCATGGGGATAGGCTCGTCGTTCTCCACCGTGCCGATTCTCGCGGCGATCTTCGTGCCATTGTGCGTGCAGCTGGGTTTCAGTCCGTTGGCGATCGTCTGCATCGTTGGCACCGCCGGAGCCCTGGGTGATGCTGGTTCGCCAGCGTCCGACTCGACCCTGGGACCGACCTCCGGTCTGAATATCGACGGCCAGCATCACCATATCTGGGACACCGTGGTTCCTACTTTCCTGCACTACAACCTGCCGCTGCTGGCATTTGGCTGGGTGGCGGCGATGATTTTGTAATCCCATAACCCTGCATCCCGGAATCCCTGTAGGAGCTGCCGCAGGCTGCGATCTTTTGATCCTGGCGCCCGTCCGGCCAACGTATTGTCCGCCTCAAAGATCGCAGGCTTCGCCAGCTCGCCGACCGCAGGCATCTGAAATATCGTGGGGCCCGCAATTCTCCCTACAAGGAGCAGTCGGTCGACGCTCCTACAGTTTTGCGGTGGCGTGCCGTTATAGCTTTAACCACGCCAATCAAGAGTGAACGCCATGCGCCTGAGCCTGAAGGCCAAAGTTTTATCCCTCGCGGTACTCCCGGTTTTACTGTTTGCGCTGGTGATCAGTCTGACCACGGTGTTCATTCTGCAGAATCAGGCCCGCAGCGAAGTCGAAATAACCCGTCAGCGTCTGCTGAGCGATGCCAAGGCGACCCTGCAAAGTTATGTAGCGGTGGCGATGAGTGCGATCAAGCCGCTGTACGACGCGGCGGCACCGGGTGATGACGCGGCGCGGGCGCAGGTGGTCAAGCTGCTGTCGAGCATCAGCTACGGCAAGGATGGCTACTTCTTCGGTTACGACTCGCAAATCGTGCGCCTGTTCAAGGGCAACAGCCCGGAAGGTGTGGGTCAGAACTTCAACGACAAACGCGATCCGAATGGCGTGTACTTCAACCGTGAGTTGGTGCAAGTCGCCAAGGACGGTACCCACTATCTGCAATACAGCTCGTCGCTGCCGGGTAACAACAAAGTCCTGGTGCCCAAACTCGGCTACTCCGAATACCTGCCCAAGTGGGACATGGTCATCGGCACTGCGGTCAACCTCGACGGTATCGAAGCGCAGGTCGCGTTGGTCGAAGCCAAGGTTCATGAGCGCATGGAAGGGGTGGTGCTGAGTATCGTCGGCATCGCCGTGGTGGTGCTGCTGGTGATTGGCGCGGTCGGCATGCTGCTGGCGAACACTATGCTGCGTCCGCTGCATCTGATGAAAGCCAACCTTGACGATATCGCCGCCGGCGAGGGCGATCTGACCCGGCGTCTGGCAATTACCAGTCAGGATGAGCTGGGTGAACTGGCTGGTTCGTTCAACCGCTTCGTCGACAAGATTCATGGCCTGGTGCGGCAAATCACCGAAATGACCTCGCAATTGACCGGGCTTGTCACTCAAGTCACCGATCAGGCTCATCGTTCGGAGCATGCCATGGAGCGTCAGCGCCATGAAACCGATCAGGTCGCGACGGCGATCAACGAGATGTCCTCGGCGGCTCAGGAAGTTGCGAGAAGCGCCCAGGGCGCCGCAGTCGCTGCGCAGCAGACCGACGAAGAAGGCCAGGCTGCCAAGCGCGTGGTGGATGGCAGCATCAAGCAGATCCATGCATTGGTCAGCGACATCCGCAACAGCGGTACGTCCCTGGATAGCCTGCAAAAGGATGTGTTGTCGATTGTCAGCGTGCTGAGTGTTATTCGCTCGATTGCCGACCAGACCAACCTGCTGGCACTCAACGCCGCCATCGAAGCGGCCCG
>NZ_CABVHY010000020.1 GCF_902497875.1 Pseudomonas fluorescens | reverse complement strand
CTGTGCCAGCGATTCGCCTGTTTTGGACGGCGTCACTTGCACTTCGCAACAACGCAGCGTTCTGACGTCCATCGTGTAATGCAGTCGCCATGTCGATGTGGCCGCTCCCGGCTCTGCCACGACACTGCCGTCAGCGGCAAGCAATCTGCGCCCCTGCAGCGCCGGACATTTCATCGCCACGGTCGGTGCCTGCTGGATCAACTGTTCAGTGATCCAGCCCAGCCATGCACCCGATTTATTGATCCGTTTGAGCAGGCCAACGTCCGATAGCTCCACCCAGTCCCCAGCGCGCGCGCGTTCCACCGTTTCGACCATCGAGCAATCAGCGCTCAGATACATCAATAACGTGCGCAATAAACTCTCCGGGCCGCTGAAGCGGCGACCGAACTTCAGCGCTCCCAGCTCTTTTGCCTTGGCTTCCCATCCCTGCGGCAATAGCGCCAACAGCTTCGGCCAATCTTCATCCAGTCTTTGTGTCACGCTTGCTTTCCCTGCTGCTCACTTTGCTTGGTGAATCAGATTCTACTATCTCTTGAGATTTGGTTAGCGCCTATGGGGGCAAGCCCCCTCGCCACAGGGCTCCTGTGGGAGCGGCGGTGCGGCGATCCGGCTTGCCCGCGAAGGCCGTCAGGCGGTCCTTCTGATCATCCAAAGATTTTCTTGAAAAACGCCTGCATATCCGCCCATGAGCGCTCGTCGGCCGCTTTGTTGTAGCCCATGTCAGGCGCGCCATGTTCGCCATGGCTCAGGCGATCGGCATCCGGGTTGCTGAAGCCATGCTTGGCGCCCTCAAGGCTGACGAACTCATAGTCGGCTCCCGCCTTGTCCATTTCGGCCTTGAAGGCACTGGCGCTATCCGCCGTGACCAGGCTGTCCAGGGCGCCGTGTTCCACCAGTATTTTAGCCTTGACACTACCTGGGGTAGCCGGGGTGGTGGTTGCCAGCGGGCCGTGGAAACTCACCACGCCGGCCACCGGCACACCCTGACGCGCGGCATCCAGGACGACTTTGCCACCAAAGCAGTAACCGATGGCGGCGAGTTTGTTCGGGTTGGTCTGTGGTTGTTTTTTCAGTAGCTCAAGCCCTGCCTTGAAGCGGGCGCTGGCTGCTGCGCTGTCTTTGGTCGCCGCCTGCATAAAGGCCATGGCGTCTTTCGGGTGTTCGGTGTTCTTGCCGTCACCGTACATATCAATGGCCAGTGCGCTGTACCCCAGGGCAGCCAAGTCACGCGTGCGGCGTTTGATGTAGTCGTTCAAGCCCCACCACTCATGGACCACGACTATGCCGGGGCGCGGGCCCTTGAGGCTGTCGTCATAGGCGTAGTAACCGATCAGCTTGCTGCCATCGGGACTCTGGTAGGGGATTTCCTGGGTCTTGATCGCCGCCTGGCCCAGTCCGCTCAGTGCCAGTAATACCAAAGCCAGGAACACGCGCATGGTCAGCCCTCCTTTAAAAGATCTACAGAAAGCCTAGTCGATTGGTTCAGCTCAGGTTCAGAGAGTGTTCAGCAGGAGTTCAGGAGGTGCTGGTTAGTCTGGCTTCGTACCCAAACAGCGCAAAGCGCATAAGGAAATCAACCATGACAACTTTCAAGAAACTCATTCTGGCTATCGCTGTTCTTGGCGCCAGTGCCGTGGTCCAGGCCGCTGACAGCAACTTCGCCAGCCTGACCCTGGGCCAGACCAGCGACAAGGTGAAAAAATCCAGCCCGCTCAACAGCAATCTGGACCATCCCAATGCCGACGGGGTGATCGGCAAGGACACCACCTGGGGCCTGCGCCTCGGCCAGCAGAATGACCAGGGCCGTTACTACGGTACCTACGACAATGTTTCCGGCTCCCACAATGGCTTGAAACTGCGGCAGGAAAATCTCCTGGGCAGCTACGATATGTTCCTGCCGGTGACCAGCCGCACCAAGCTGTTTGGTGGTGGCTCGGCCGGCCTGACCAAACTGACTCAGGAATCCCCGGGCTACAGCCGTGACAGCAACATCGGTTATGCGCTGGGCGTGCAGGCTGGTGTCCTGCAACAAGTTTCGCAGAACACCTCGGTAGAACTGGGTTACCGTTATCTGCGCAGCAATGCCAGCACTGAAATGAGTGAGCGTGGTGGCAGCAAACAGGGTTCGCTGGGCCTGACCAGCAGCGCACAAACCTACCTGTCCGCCAACTACGCTTTCTGAAGTCCGGACGGGATCGACGCCGGATCGGCCGAAGAGGATCTGGCGTTGCCTAATAAGCGAGCAGGGCGCGATGACGCGCCCCTGGAGAGGTGGATTTTGCCTGGGAGAGCGTTATGAAACTGCTGGTCGTCGAAGATGAGGCGCTGCTGCGCCATCATTTGCAAACCCGACTCACGGACAGTGGTCATGTGGTCGAGGCCGTGGCCAATGCCGAGGAAGCGTTGTACCAGGGTGAGCAGTTCAATCATGACCTGGCAGTGATCGACCTCGGCCTGCCGGGCATGGGCGGCCTCGATCTGATTCGCCAGTTGCGCTCCAGAGGCAAGACCTTCCCGATTCTGATTCTCACCGCCCGCGGTAACTGGCAGGACAAGGTCGAAGGCCTGGCCGCCGGTGCCGACGACTATGTGGTCAAGCCGTTTCAGTTCGAAGAACTGGATGCGCGATTGAATGCCTTGTTGCGCCGCTCCAGTGGATTTACCCAGTCGACCATCATCGCTGGGCCCTTGCTGCTCGATCTGAATCGCAAGCAGGCGACCCTCGACGATCAACCGCTGGGGTTGACCGCCTATGAATACCGGATTCTCGAATACCTGATGCGCCATCACCAGCAAGTGGTGGCCAAGGACCGCTTGATGGAGCAGCTGTACCCGGACGATGAGGAGCGTGATCCGAATGTGATCGAGGTGCTGGTCGGGCGCCTGCGCCGTAAATTGGAAGGGCCTTCTGGGTTCAAGCCGATCGATACCGTGCGCGGCCTGGGTTATCTGTTCAACGAGCGCTGCCGGTGATTCGTTCGTTACGCGTGCGCTTGATGCTGGCGGCAACCACCTTGGCCGTGCTGTTCATGCTGGCGCTGTTGCCGGCCATGCAGGGGGCGTTCAGCCTGGCGTTGCAGGAGTCCATCGAGCAGCGCCTGGCTTCGGATGTGACTACGCTGATTTCCGCCGCGCGGGTCGAGAACAACCAGCTGCAGATGCCGGAGCTGTTGCCGGATGAGCGCTTCAACCTCACCGACAGCCGTTTGCTCGGCTACATCTATGACCGCGAAGGGCGGTTGGTCTGGCGCTCGAAGGCGACCCGGGAAGCCAATATCAACTACTTGCCGCGTTATGACGGACGTGGCAATGAGTTCTCACGGTTTCGCGAGGCCAACGGCCAGGAGTTCTTCGTCTATGACGTCGAGGTCAAATTGCTCGGTGGCAAAAGCGCGGCGTTCAGTATTGTGGCCCTGCAACCGGTGCGTGAGTATCAACTGACCCTGAAAGGGCTGCGGGAAAATCTCTATCTGGGATTCGGTGCCGCGTTGTTGGTATTGCTGGCGCTGCTCTGGATTGGTTTGACCTGGGGCTTGCAGGCCTTGCGGCGCTTGAGTCAGGAGCTGGATCAGATCGAGAGCGGCACCCGTGAAAGCCTCAGCGAAGAGCACCCCCGTGAGCTGCTGCGATTGACCGGTTCGCTCAACCGCTTGTTGCACAGCGAGCGCGAGCAGCGCAGTCGTTATCGCGACTCCCTGGATGATCTGGCCCATAGTTTGAAAACTCCGTTGACGGTCTTGCAGGGCGTCAGTGAGGACATGGCCCGGCGTCCGCAGGATCGGGGCCAGGCCTGGGTGCTGCAAACCCAGATCGAGCGCATGAGCCAGCAGATCGGCTACCAGTTGCAGCGGGCCAGCCTGAGAAAAAGCGGCCTGGTTCGCCATCAGGTGCGGCTGCAGCCGGTACTGCAAAGCCTGTGCGACACGCTGGACAAGGTCTATCGCGACAAGCGGGTGCGGGTGACGTTCGACTTGCCGGAGCACTATTACGTGCCGATCGAGCAGGGCGCCTTGCTCGAGTTGCTCGGTAACCTGCTGGAGAACGCCTACCGCCTGTGCCTGAGCGAGATCCGCATCAGCACGCGCGAAACCTTGAGTGGTGCCGAGTTATGCGTGGAAGATGATGGCCCCGGTGTGCCGCCGGATCAGCGCGCGCGGATACTTCAGCGAGGAGAGCGGCTGGACCGCCAGCATCCGGGGCAGGGGATTGGTCTGGCAGTGGTCAAGGACATCATCGAAAGCTATGGCGCGCAGCTGACGCTGGACGATTCACCCTTGGGTGGGGCGGCGTTCCGGATTCATTTTTTGGTGGTTTGATGCATTTCACCCGTCGAATGAGGTGAACCCGAAGGCCCTCAAATCTCCTGCGCCCGATAAGCCCCCGGCGTCAGCCCGGTCCATTTCTTGAACGCCCGGTGAAAGGCCGAGGGCTCGGAAAAACCGAGCTGTTCGGCAATCTGTTGCAACGACAGATCGTCGCGTCGCAGGTGATAAATCGCTATGTCGCGGCGCAGTTGGTCCTTCAATTCCTGGAAGCTCGAACCTTCTTCGCGCAAATGCCGGCGCAGGGTTTGCGGGCTGATGTGCAGGTGTTGAGCGACCGATTCAAGATCCGGCCAGCGCGAGCTGTCACGGCTGAGCAAGCGGCGTAGCTGGCTGCTCAAGCTGTCGCCATCATCAGGCCGCGACAGCAGATCGGCCGGCGAGCGTTCCAGGAAGTGTTTGAGTGTACGTTCGTCCTGCAGCAGCGGCATGCTCAGGTAGCGACTATGAAACAGCAGGCTGCTGTGTTGTGTCGAGAACTCCAGCGGACAAGGAAACAGCAGGTCGTACTCGGCGCTGTGGTCGGGCTTGGGGTAGCTGAATGTGGCTTGCTCCAGGCGAATGCGCTGGCCGATCAGCCAACTGCCGAGTCGATGCCAGATCACCAGCAAGCATTCGCTGAGGAAATGGTCCGGGTCCCAGAGTTGCGAATCCTCCAGGCTCAGCCGGACCATTTCACCTTCGCGGACCAGGCTCAAACGGGGAGCATTGGGGAACAGGCTATAAAACAACAAACCGCGGCTGAGTGCTTTGTCCAGCGTTCGGCAATGGATCAAGGTGTGGCACATCATGGCGAAGGTGCCGCGTTTGCTCGGGCCGTCGCCGAAACCCAGGTACTCGTCATCCAGCGCTTGCCAGAGCGATTGCAGCAGCGCGGTGAATTGTTCGGGGGCGATACGTGCCTTGGGCTCGTCCAGCAACTCGGCATGGATACCCAGCTGTTGCAGCAGGCCCGAATAGTCATAGCCCCGCCTGCGCGCGCCACCAAGGGCGGCGCGGGCAAAATGACTGGCGATGGTACGTTCGCGCATGAAGGTAGATCCGTCCATTGAGGGACGGATGTTAGCCACGCCTGCGTCGATGGACAAGGCGGATATCCGCCAAATTCCAGGACGACGGTTCGTCGATGGGCGGATATCCGCCACCTCGAGTACGAGGAATGTTTCCGCTTAACAACTGGCGACCCCGATGGCTGAAGGGTTTCAGGGGGTTTTTGGCCAGGTGGCACGCGCTTTGCGATAAGAGTGAGAGGTCTGCCAGCGTGCAGCTCGCCAAAAACAAATCCCTCCAACGCAGGAGGGTTCGCACTTTAGGTGTCGTGGGCGTCAGTCGGATGATTGCCGGGCGACACACTTGAGGAACTCTGCAATGACGACTCGTCAGCCACTGTACAAATCTCTGTATTTCCAGGTAATCGTTGCCATCGTATTCGGCATTCTGCTCGGCCACTTCTACCCTGAGACGGGCGTGGCGCTCAAGCCGTTCGGTGACGGGTTCATCAAACTGATCAAAATGGTTATTGCGCCGATCATCTTCTGTACGGTCGTCAGCGGTATCGCTGGCATGCAGAACATGAAATCGGTGGGTAAAACCGGTGGCTACGCGCTGCTGTACTTCGAAATCGTCTCCACCATTGCCTTGCTGATCGGTCTGGTGGTGGTCAACGTCGTTCAGCCGGGTGCCGGCATGCACATCGACGTAACGACCCTCGATGCCTCCAAAGTCGCCGCCTATGTCACTGCCGGTAAAGACCAGAGCATTGTTGGCTTCATCCTTAACGTGATCCCGAACACCATCGTCGGTGCCTTCGCCAATGGCGATATTCTGCAAGTGCTGATGTTCTCGGTGATCTTCGGTTTTGCCCTGCATCGCCTCGGTGCCTATGGCAAGCCGGTGCTGGACTTCATCGATCGCTTCGCTCACGTGATGTTCAACATCATCAACATGATCATGAAGCTCGCGCCAATTGGTGCCTTCGGCGCCATGGCCTTCACCATCGGCGCTTACGGTGTCGGTTCGCTGGTGCAACTCGGCCAGTTGATGATCTGCTTCTACATCACCTGTTTGTTGTTCGTGCTGCTAGTGCTGGGCGGTATCGCTCGCGCTCACGGCTTCAGCATCATCAAGCTGATCCGCTACATCCGTGAAGAGTTGCTGATCGTTCTGGGCACTTCCTCGTCGGAATCGGCACTGCCGCGCATGCTGATCAAAATGGAACGCCTGGGTGCGCAGAAATCGGTAGTGGGTCTGGTGATCCCGACCGGTTACTCCTTCAACCTCGACGGTACTTCGATCTACCTGACCATGGCCGCGGTGTTTATCGCTCAGGCGACTGACTCGCACATGGACATCACTCACCAGATCACCTTGCTGCTGGTGCTGCTGTTGTCCTCCAAAGGCGCCGCCGGTGTGACCGGTAGCGGCTTCATCGTGTTGGCCGCCACCCTGTCCGCGGTTGGCACCCTGCCGGTGGCCGGCCTGGCGCTGATCCTTGGCATCGACCGTTTCATGTCCGAAGCCCGTGCCCTGACCAACCTGGTGGGTAACGCGGTGGCGACCCTGGTCGTGGCCAAATGGGTCAAGGAACTGGACGAAGACAAGCTGCAGGTCGAACTGGCGTCCGGTGGTCGTGGTATCTCCGACACCCGTGAAGAAGATGATCTGGGCGTAGCTGAAGGTCCGACCCCAGCGTCCGTCAAGTAACACTGTGTTGTAATGAAAAACCCGCTTCGGCGGGTTTTTTCATGCCCGGGGTTTGAGCATAACGGTCAGTCCGGCTGATGCTTGTGGTGATTGCCTCAGGCTTGCCGGCTGCCTACTCTGGGAGCAACCGATCGAATAGTGGAGCGCTCATGCAAGGTCCTCTGGCATCACTCAAAGTACTGGATTTTTCCACCTTGCTACCGGGGCCGTTCGCCTCGCTATTGCTGGCCGATATGGGCGCCGAGGTCTTGCGCATAGAGTCGCCGACCCGCATGGACTTGCTGCGGGTATTGCCGCCCCATGATCAGGGGATATCCGCCAGCCACGCCTACCTCAACCGTAACAAGCGCAGCCTGGCGCTGGACTTGAAGCAACCCGCGGCGCTGGAGGTGGTCAAGCAACTGGTGCAAGACTACGACATCGTTCTGGAGCAGTTCCGCCCGGGGGTGATGGAGCGCCTCGGGTTGGGTTACGAAGCCTTGAAGGCAATCAACCCGAAACTGATTTATGTCTCCATCACCGGCTATGGTCAGACCGGCCCATACCAGGATCGCGCCGGCCATGACATCAACTACCTGGCCCTGGCCGGGCTGGCCAGCTACACCGGACGCCGGGACAGCGGCCCGTTGCCCTTGGGGATTCAGGCGGCGGACATTGCCGGTGGCTCGCTGCACGGCGTGATCGGTTTGCTGGCGGCGGTAATTGCCCGTCAGCACAGCGGCCTGGGTCAGTATCTGGACGTGAGCATGACCGACTGTGTATTCAGCCTTAACGCCATGGCCGGTGCCGGATACCTGGCCTGTGGGGTCGAGCCCGAGCGCGAGAATCAGATGCTCAACGGAGGCAGCTTCTACGACTACTATCGCAGTCGCGACGGCCGTTGGTTATCGGTGGGCAGTCTTGAACCGGCGTTCATGCTGCAACTTTGCACGGCGCTGGGGCGTCCGGAATTGGCGGCACAAGGTTTGTCGCCCAAGCCTGAGCAGCAACAGGCGCTCAAACTGGCATTGCAAATCGAGTTCGAGAAGCATGACTTTAGCCAGCTGTGCGAGTTGTTCGCCAGCGTCGATGCTTGTGTCGAACCGGTGCTCAGTCTCGCCGAAGCCGTTGAACACCCGCAGCTCAAAGCCCGGCAACTGGTCAGCCAGGTGCCTCGGGGAGACGGCAGTACACAGCCGCAGATGGCCTGTCCGTTGAAATTTTCCGGCGGGTTGCCAGAGCCTCGGCATATTGGTGCGACGCTGGGCGCGCATACCGATGAGGTGTTGAGAGCGTTGGGATACAGCGAACCGCGGATTGAAGAGCTGCGCAGTGCCAAGGTGATTGGTTAGAGTCCAGTGGGGCCACTAGAGATATCGACCTGAAATCGACCATTTCACTCCACCCGCATCTCCCCACTGAACACCAATGTATTGCGACAGCGCCGGCACAGATACCGCCGTCCCTGCCGCACCAGGCTGTGGCGCTGGGCCGAGAACGGGAAATCGCTGTCGGCACACGGGCAACGGTAGATGTAGCGGGTGGCGGTGCGGCGCTTGATCGCATAGGTGTGGCAACGATTGGGCGGCAGCTCGTAGACCCCGCGCATGATCAATTGCCACTCTTCGCCATGGGGCTGGATACCCTCGCCGAACAGTTGATGGGCGATCAGGTGCGCGACTTCATGGGCGACGGTTTGCTTGAGGAAGTCTTCGCTGTTTTCCCGGTACAACTGCGGGTTGAATCGCAGCAGGTTTTCATGCAAATGCGCAACGCCGGCTTTTTGACCGCGCAGCTTGAGGCTGACCACCGGTCGTTTGAAGGGTCGTTTGAAAAAGGATTCGGCTAGTTGGTAACAGTCTTCGACGCGGGTATTGAGTTGCTCGGGCATGCTGTACGGATCTCCAGAGATGCCGAGTATGCCGCAAACCCGGCGCATTCCGAATCGTTCAGGCGCTCAATGGTCATCCAACATTAGAAGGCCGCCTTGCGGCGGCCTGTGTTGGCAGATTTCTATTTGTTTTATAGACAGCGTCAGTGGCCCGGATCAGTTGCCCTGGTTAATTGGCCAGTCAGTTGGTATAGACCGGGCCGACGCCCAGGCCCCAGACAATCACGGTAAAGGCCATGATCGCGACCAGCACGACCAACCCTACGGCCAGCACCGAGCTTGAAAACAGAAAACCCTCATCCGATGGAATGTTCATGAAGGTCGGCAAGCCGACATACAGCAGGTACACCGTGTAGCAGATCGCGGCAGTACCGACGATCATTCCCAGCCACATGTGTGGATACAGCGCCGCAAGGCCTCCGATGAATAGCGGCGTGGCAGTGTAGGTGGCAAACGCGACGCAGCGGGCCAGGCTCGGGCTCGCGTCATAGGTCCGGGCCATCCAGTGAATGAAGGCCCCCATCACGGCTACGCCGCCGAGCATGGCCAGGTAAGACATGATCGTCATCCACAGCGCACTTTCCTGAGTGAGCATGACCGGGGCGCGACTGCCAATGACCCAGCCGACCTGGGTGGTACCGATAAAGGCTGAAACTGCTGGAATCGCTGCAAGAATCAGTGTGTGGGTGAGGTACATGTGGCTGATGCTTTCCTCTGCGTCGCCACGGATTTCCCGCCATTCTTGATCAGGGTGGGTGAAGAGCCCCACGACGTGATGGATCATGCCAGTCACTCCTATTGTTATTGCCATCGCCCCCCAGCGGAGCGCCTACGGGCCAAGCGGCCTGAATAAGTAAAGGTCTATATGTGTGCGACCTTATGTCGCAGTATAGAAAGGAGTTGCTCGCAACGGTGCGGTCCTTTAGAGCAAATCGCGCTGTAAAAGGGTGGCCTAATCGCGGCATCTTCTGGAAACATGCATTTCTTGTGGTGATGGCGCTTTATGTGGCGAGGGGGCTTGCCCCCGCTGGGGCGCGGAGCGGCCCTAAAACCTGAAAGCCGGTTCTACCTGACACACCGCATTTGCAGGTTTTACGACTGCTTCGCCGCCGAACGGGGCGATGCGGCGTTCCGACAAGCCCCCTCGCCACAGGGTATGGATGCTCAGGGAGGGCTCTTCGCTGTCAGAAGATTTTTGCGTAAAATACTCGGCTTTTCGTCACCCACTTTCGCGGATTTCAGCGCCATGGGCACTCTTACGGTCAACCAGAACAAGCTGCAGAAACGCCTTCGCCGACAGGCCGGTGAGGCCGTCGCCGATTTCAAAATGATCGAAGATGGCGACAAGGTCATGGTCTGCCTGTCCGGTGGCAAGGACAGTTACACCCTGCTCGACGTGCTGCTGCACTTTCAGAAGGTGGCACCGATCAGGTTCGACATCGTCGCGGTGAACATGGACCAGAAGCAGCCGGGTTTTCCCGAGCATGTACTGCCGGCTTACCTGAAGAGCCTGGGCGTGAAGTACCACATCGTTGAAAAAGACACCTATTCGGTGGTCAAGGAGCTGATTCCCGAAGGCAAGACCACCTGCTCGCTGTGCTCGCGCCTGCGCCGTGGCACGCTGTACACCTTCGCCGACGAGATCGGCGCGACCAAAATGGCCCTCGGTCACCACCGTGATGACATCGTCGAAACCTTTTTCCTCAACATGTTCTATAACGGCTCACTCAAGGCCATGCCGCCCAAGCTGCGTGCCGATGACGGACGCAATGTGGTGATCCGGCCGCTGGCGTACTGCAACGAGAAAGACATCCAGGCCTACTCCGACTTCAAGCAATTCCCGATCATCCCGTGCAACCTCTGTGGTTCTCAGGAAAACCTGCAGCGTCAGGTGGTCAAGGAAATGCTTCAGGAGTGGGAACGCAAGACCCCGGGCCGGACCGAAAACATCTTCCGCAGCTTGCAGAACGTCATTCCGTCACAATTGGCCGACCGCAACCTGTTCGATTTCACCAGCCTGCGGATCGACGAAACGGCCGCCTCGCGATTCGTCGATGTGGTAAACCTCTGATCCATACTGCGGTTCTGTGATTCTGATTGACGGCGCTCCCATGAGCGCCGTTTGTGTTTTTTGTCATTAGGAGAGGGCATGCGCGATTACAAGTGGCTGCACGAATACTGTCTGAACCGTTTCGGTTCGGCAGCCGAACTGGAAGCCCATCTGCCTGTCCCCAAGACCCCGGCGCAATTGCGCAAGATCAGCGATGACCGCTACCTGTCGACTCTGGCGCTAAGGGTGTTCCGCGCGGGTCTCAAGCACAGCCTGGTGGACGCCAAATGGCCGGCTTTCGAAGAGGTGTTTTTCGGCTTCGATCCAGAGAAAGTGGTACTGATGGGCGCCGAGCACCTTGAGCGGTTGATGCAGGATGCACGGATCATTCGTCATCTGGGCAAGCTCAAGAGCGTGCCGCGTAATGCGCAGTTGGTGCTGGATGTGGCGCAAGAGAAGGGCAGTTTTGGTGCGCTGATCGCCGAGTGGCCGGTGACCGATATTGTCGGCCTGTGGAAATACCTGGCCAAGCACGGTCATCAATTAGGTGGTTTGTCGGCGCCGCGCTTTCTGCGGATGGTCGGCAAGGATACCTTTGTGCCGAGCTACGACGTGGTGGCCGCGCTGAATGCGCAAAAAATCGTCGACAAGGTGCCGACCAGCTTGCGGGACCTGGCCATCGTGCAGAACGCCTTCAATCAATGGCACGCCGAAAGTGGCCGGCCGATGTGCCAGATCTCGATGATGCTGGCTTACACAGTGAATCATTGAGACCGAGGTGATCCCATCGCGAGCAGGCTCGCTCCCACATTTGATCTCTGGTGTTCATAAGTAGTGTGTTCACAGAAGATCCATTGTGGGAGCGAGCCTGCTCGCGATGGCTTCATATCAGGCGACACATTCCTTTCAGGCTGGTACTTCGCCTTCCCCCGCCAACTTGCGGTTGAGCTGAAAGCGCCAGCGCACGTACAGCAAGGCGCTGCAGAACACCGCCAGGCTGGCGGCCATTTCCAGCAGGCCGAACAGCTGTCGGTTAGGGTCGTAGGCGGCCAGTGCTCCCTTGATGAAGTACAGATTCACCACAAAGCACATCCATGAATGCCCGCGAGCGCTACCGCTGAGCATGCCTGGTGCGAGCAGCAGAAGCGGCACCAGCTCGATCAATAGGATCACCCACGGTCGCGCGCCATGCAGGTCGGCGAAGACCAGGTAGTAGGAGCACAACAGACCGAACAGACCGAGAAAGCAGATCAGGCTCAGGACACGGGCGACCCGCACGCGCGGTTCCAGCCACTCGATCGACGGCAGGATCTTGGGCTTTTTAGCCACGGTTGCTCTCCAGTTGCAGGGCGGTTTTCGCCAGACGCAGGCCCAATGCCCGGCACAACGCGATTTCATGTTGGTCCAGCCCGCTTTTGCCATCGGCGCCGGCGTGGTGGCTGGCGCCGTAAGGGGTGCCGCCACCGCGGGTTTCCAGCAAGGCCGATTCGCTATAGGGCAAACCGGTAATCAGCATGCCGTGGTGCAGCAAGGGCAACATCATCGACAGCAGGGTGGCTTCCTGGCCACCGTGCAGGCTGGCGGTGGAGGTGAAGACTCCGGCCGGTTTGCCGACCAGGGCTCCGGTCAGCCACAGGTTGCTGGTGCCATCGAGAAAGTACTTCAATGGCGCGGCCATGTTGCCAAAGCGGGTCGGGCTGCCGAGGGCCAGGCCAGAGCAATTTTTCAGGTCGTCGAGGCTGGCGTACAGCGCGCCTTCTTCCGGAATGCTCGGTGCCACCGCTTCACACTCGGTGGAAATCGCCGGCACCGTCCGCAGGCGTGCTTCAAGCCCGCCTTGTTCGATTCCGCGGGCAATCTGTCGGGCCATTTCGTTGGTCGAGCCATTGCGACTGTAATACAGCACCAGGATGTACGGCGCACTCACGGCAAGAGCTCCAGGACTTTCTCCGGCGGACGACCGATCACGGCTTTGTCGCCGATTTGCAGGATTGGCCGTTCGATGAGTTTCGGATGCGCGGCCATGGCGGCGATCAGCTGTGCCTCGCTCAGGCTGCTGTCCGCCAGGTTGAGGGTCTTGTACTCGTCTTCGCCGGTGCGCAGCAGTTCTCGGGCACTGATGCCCAATTTGCCCAGCAGGCCTTGCAGTTGCGTGGCATCCAGCGGGGTTTCCAGGTAGCGCACCACGGTTGGGGTCAGGCCACGGGCTTGCAGCAGTTCCAGCGCACCGCGGGATTTCGAGCAGCGCGGGTTGTGATAAAGCGTCAGATCGGTCATGTGCGGGTCGCATCTTGCGTAAGGTGGCAGCTATTCTACCTGTGTGACGAGCAGTCCTGAACCTTCAGTGGCGTCGGGGCGCAGTCAAGGTGGATTCAGAAGCGGTTTTCAACAAGGACCAAGACATGACTAGGCGATTGGCTGCGACATTGGCAATCATCACGACCGTGCTGCTCGGAGGCTGTGGCAATGACTATGGCGTTGATCAACAGGGGCAGAAGATCGCCTCCGAGCGCCTGGATAAACAATGGCTGGTGCTCAATTACTGGGCTGAATGGTGTGGTCCGTGCCGAACCGAGATTCCCGAGCTCAACGCATTGTCCGAGCAGTTGAAGGGCAAGTCGATCGGGGTGTTCGGGGTCAATTTCGACAATGTGCAAGGCGAGGAACTGAAGAAAGCCAGTGACGCGCTGGGGATCAGGTTCACCGTACTGGCCCAGGATCCGGCCGACTATTTCGAGTTGCCGCGCAGCGAGGCGTTGCCAGTGACCTACATCATCGATGACAAGGGCAAGGTGCGTGAGCAACTGTTGGGCGAGCAGACGGCGGCGGGTGTGATAGCGAAGCTTGAAGCGCTGCAGGCGAAGAATTGAGGACCGGGTGTTTTTGCCGATTGTCGGGCCGAAATGTACCGGGTGTGCTCTAAAAGATCGCAGCCTTCGGCAGCTCCTACACCGACCGCGTACACCCGCAATTACCGAGTGAACGCCAATCTCCTGTAGGAGCTGCCGCAGGCTGCGATCTTGGCGGTTTCAGCTGTGAAGGCTATCTAAAGTACGATCAACCCTCATCCCGCCACCAGCGCAACGGCTTGCCTTCGGCCGGCCAGAAACGCACCTGCTCGATCGGCGAAATGTCCCAGCGCTGCACGGTTTCCAGCGATTGCAGGAAACGTTTTTCCTGCTCCATCAACGCCGGTGCGCACAGTTTTCGGGTGCTGCCAACCTTGCCGAAGCTGAGCTTGTCACCTTCCAGGGTGTAGGGCGCGAACCAGTGGTTGCAACCGCCAGTGCCATACGCCCGACCATCTTCACCCAGGGTGATGGTCAGGTGACTGTTGTCGATCAGCGGACGTTCGCCGATCCACTCCAGAATGTAGCTGTGTTCCTGCTGCAGCTTCACCGGTTCAGCGGCGCAGCCCAACAGGCCGGCGCCGGCCATTCCCATGAGGGCAAGGCGTTTCATCAGCTTGCCTCCTGGCATTTGCGGCACACGTGCTTCTCGTCTTTGCTTACCCAGCCCAGTTCGGCAATGCGTGCCGTGGCGGCAGGCTTTTGGGCCTTGGTGCCGAGTTTGGCGTCAACCGCGAACTCGAAGCTCAGCTCAGCTGAACAGCTGTCGCAATTGACCTTCCAAGTATGAATGGCCAGTTCACCGAACACCGGGCCACTGGCCACGGCGACCCATTGGCCAATCGGGTTGATCAGGTGACGGACTTTTTCCACGGTCAGGCGCATGGACAAGTCCTTGCTACCTTTCAAGGTGACCACCAGCACGTCGTCGTTGCGTATCGAGCCACCGTTGCCGGTGACCTGATAACGACCCGGCACCAGGGCGCGGCATTCGATCAGGGTGTGTTGCGGGCTCATCAGGGTGTAGCGGAAATCGTGTTCGACCATGGGTCCTCCAAGTATGGGCGCTATGCTAGCACGCGGACGAACCCGGCATGACCCGCCTGAGCGACCTTCGATCTGGCAGGCGATCCATGACTCAGCCTTCCACCAGATTCTGCGGAGTGCCGGCGGCCCAGGCGGCAATATTGTGCAACGTTGTCGCGGCAATCGCGGCCAGGGCCTCGCGGGTCAGGAACGCCTGGTGGGCGGTGACGATAACGTTCGGGAAGGTCAGCAGACGCGCCAGTACGTCGTCCTGCAGCGGCAGGTCGGAGCGGTCCTCGAAGAACAGCTGGGCTTCTTCCTCATACACATCCAGGCCCAGATAACCCAATTGACCGTTCTTCAGTGCGTCGATCAGCGCCGGGGTGTCCACCAGGCCGCCACGGCCGGTGTTGATCAGCATCGCGCCCGGCTGCATATGGGCCAGTGACTGTTGGTTGATCAGGTGTTTGCTGTCATTGGTCAGCGGGCAATGCAGGCTGATGATCTGCGCTTGCGCCAGCAGGTCGGGCAGACTCAGGTAGCGGGCGCCAAGCGCTTCCACCTGCGGATTGGGATACGGATCGTAAGCCAGCAGCTGACAGCCAAACCCGGCCATGATCCTGGCAAAGGTGGCGCCGATCTGCCCGGTGCCGACCACGCCGACGGTTTTGCCCACCAGATCGAAGCCGGTCAGCCCGTGCAGGCTGAAGTCGCCTTCGCGGGTACGGTTGTAGGCCCGATGCAGGCGTCGGTTCAGCGCCAGAATCAACGCCACCGCATGTTCGGCCACCGCGTGGGGCGAGTAGGCCGGAACCCGCACGATGCTCAGCCCCAGGCGTTTCGCTGCCGGCAGGTCGACATGGTTGTAGCCGGCCGAGCGCAAGGCGATCAGCCGGGTGCCGCCGGCCGCCAACTGTTCGAGCACCGCTGCGCCGAGGTCGTCATTGATGAAGGCACAGACCACTTCGTGGTGCTCGGCCAGGGCCACCGTGTCCAGGCTCAGTCGCGCCGATTGAAACTGCAATTCGATAGCGGCCGGCAGCTCGGTGCCGAGGAAGCTGTCGCGATCATAGGTCTGGCTACTGAAGAGAATCGTGCGCATGGCTTCATCCTTGTTCTGGGTGCGTTGAGCTTAACCCTTGGCGGCATCGTCAATATTGCTGTGGGTCAGGCACTGATCCGGGCTTCGCTGGCCAGGCGGTTGATGGCCCGGTCCAGCTCATCGAGGGCAGCCCAGGCCTTTTGGTCGTCCTGCTTGAGCAGGGTTTCGCTGCGCTGGCAGGCTGCACGCAGTTGCGGTACGCCGCAGTAACGGGTGGCCCCGTGCAGCCGATGGACCCGCTCGATCAGCGCGTTCTGGTCACTGGCTTCGCGGGCGATACGAATGGCTTCACGGTCGGCCTCCAGCGAGGCGAGCAACATGGCCAGCATGTCGGCCGCCAGATCGGCTTTGCCCGCCGCCAGACGCAGCCCTTCTTCATGATCGAGCACCTGCAGTTCGGCGCCATTGAGGTAGGACTCGCTGCCGCGTTCCGGTCCCTGATTGCGCAGTGCAAGCCCGGTCCATTTCAACACCACCTGGGCCAACTGGCGCTCACTGATGGGTTTGGTCAGGTAGTCGTCCATCCCGCTTTGCAGCAAGGCGCGTTTTTCATTGGCCATGGCATGGGCGGTCAGGGCCACGATCGGCAGCGGAGTGCCGTGGCGCTCGTTTTCCCACTGACGAATCATTTCGGTGCTCTGGCGTCCGTCCATGCCAGGCATTTGCACGTCCATCAGCACCATGTCAAAGGTTTCCTTTTGTACGGCCTTGACCGCGGCAAAGCCGCTCTCGACCGCAAGCACCTTGGCCCCCATGTCTTCAAGCAGGGTTTGCACCAGTAACAGGTTGGCCGGGTTGTCATCGACGCAGAGCACTCGCGGCGCACGGCTGGAGAGCGGCTCGCCGGGCTCGTTGCGCAACGGCCGGGGATTGACCAGGTCGGCCAGGGCCCGGCGCAGTTTTCGGGTGCAGGCCGGTTTGGCCTGCAATTGACTGTGGGGGTTGGGGACCGAGAGATGAAACAATGTCTGCTCAGTGGTCGGGCAGAGCACCAGCACCTTGCAACCCAAATGCTCAAGGTCCCAGATGTGCTGATTGAGGCGCTCGGGCGGCATGTCCTGAGTGGTGACACCGAGCACCGCCAGGTCGATCGCCTGGTCGGTCTGGTGAGCGCCGGTGATGCCGTTGGTCAAGGCTTCCAGGGTGTTGAACGGCGTGACTTCCAGGCCGCAGTCTTCCAGCTGATGCTGCAAGGCCTGGCGGGCCAGTTCATGGTTTTCCAGCACTGCCACCCGCCGGCCGAGCAGCGGCGCTGACGGCAGGTCTTCAGCATCGTCGCGGGCTTTGGGCAGGCTCAGGCTGATCCAGAACTCCGAGCCTTCGCCGGGCGTGCTCTCGACACCGATCTCGCCACCCATCTGTTCGATCAGCCGCTTGGAAATCACCAGCCCCAGACCGGTGCCGCCGGGTTGCCGAGACAATGAATTGTCGGCCTGGCTGAAGGCCTGAAACAGTGCGCGGACATCCTGGTTCGACAAGCCGATGCCGGTGTCCTGAATGCTGATGCGCAGTTGCACGCTGTCTTCATGCTCTTCTTCGAGCATGGCGCGGGCGACGATGGTGCCTTCGCGGGTAAATTTGATCGCGTTGCTCACCAGGTTAGTGAGGATCTGTTTGAGGCGCAGCGGGTCGCCGATCAGCGACAGCGGCGTATCGCGATAGACCAGGCTCACCAGTTCCAGCTGCTTGGCATGGGCGGCCGGGGCGAGGATGGTCAGGGTGTCCTGCAGCAGGTCACGCAGGTTGAAGGGGATGCTGTCGAGCACCAGTTTGCCGGCCTCGATTTTCGAGAAGTCGAGAATCTCGTTGATGATCCCCAGCAGGTTGTCGGCGGATTTCTCGATGGTGCCCAGGTAATCCAGCTGACGGGGCGTCAATTCGCTTTTCTGCAACAGATGGGTGAAGCCGAGAATGCCGTTGAGTGGTGTACGGATCTCATGGCTCATATTGGCCAGGAACTCGGATTTGATCCGGCTCGCTTCCAGCGCTTCCTTGCGCGCCAGGTCCAGCTCGATGTTCTGGATTTCAATGGTCTCCAGGTTCTGCCGAACGTCCTCGGTGGCCTGGTCGATGCTGTGCTGCAGTTCTTCCTGGGCGTTTTGCAGGGTGCTGGCCATGCGGTTGATCCCCGACGCCAGCTCATCCAGCTCCTGGCTGCCGAGTGCCGGCAGGCGGGTTTCGAGGTTGCCGTCCTTGAGCTGCGCGACGGCGTGTTTGATCCGGCTCAGCGGTCTGTTGATGCTCCGGCTGATACGTAGCGCCAGCAGCGCCGTGCCGGTCAGGCCCACGGCAATCAATAGCAGGCTGGCAAACAGGCTGCGATAGCCGCGCAGCAGCATACCGCTGTGGGACAGCTCGAGTTCGACCCAGCCCAACAGTCGGTTGGTTTCATCAGGGATCAGGTCGCCGGCCAGATTGCGGTGCCGGCCGAACACCGGCAGCAGGTAACGCGTTGCGTCGTTACCACTGCGTTGCAGCATGTGGCTGTTGTTACCGATCGGCGGCTGATTGAGCATGCTCGGGCCGGCATGTGCGAGTAACGAGCGGTCGGGCGCGAGAAAAGACACGGCACGAACATCCGTCTGTTCCAGGGATTGGGTCGCGATGCGTTCCAGCAACTCGGTGTCGTCACGGCCCATCGCGGGGGCCACCAGCGGCGCCAGTTGTTCGGCGATCATTTCGCCACGTTGCAGGAGCTGGGTTTGCAGGTCGGACAGCTGCATCCAGGTGAAATAGCCACCCAGCACCAAGGCCATCAGGCTGGTCGGCAGCAGGGTCAGCAATAGCACGCGGCCTTTTATTCCGAGTTTCTCAAGCACGCAACTCTCCTGCTTCCACGCTGTTTTTTCAACGACAGACAAATGACTGACGCACACGCACCACACTGCGCAGTGTAGCCATTTGCCGACAGGCATTCTTCGTAGATTAACGCCATTGTCCCTGAGCTACAGCAAGTGCCGCGCCCTTAATCCACAGGGTCGGGTTGCTCGAAGGGGAGCAATCTTGAATAATCGCCAATTGAGAATTACTTGCAGAAGCTAATGACTCCCGTATCTGTTGACTGCCCCCGTATTCTGGCGATTGAAGACGACCTCGTGTTGGGTGCTTATGTCCATGAGCACCTGGGGCGCTGTGGTTTTCAGGTGACCTGGTGCCAGAACGGCAGGGAGGGGCTGGAGATAGCCCGGCAGCAGTCCTTCGATCTGGTGCTGATGGATATTCTCCTGCCGGGCATGGATGGCCTGGCGGTGCTGACCCGATTGCGTGAAAGTCATTCGATCCCGGTGATCATGATGTCGGCATTGGGCGCGGAGGGGGACCGCATCAGTGGCTTTCGGCTGGGGGCCGACGACTACCTGCCCAAACCCTTCAGCATGGCCGAGTTGCGGGTGCGCATCGAAGCCATCCTGCGTCGGGTAGCGCTGGATCGTCGACAGGCTCCGGCGCCGCTCGGCAACAATAGCCAAAGCCTGCGCTTCGACGATGACGGGTGCGATGTCCACTACACCGGGCAATGGGCCGGTTTGACCCGCAGCGAGTACCGGTTGCTGGAGACCCTGAACCGCAATGACGATGAAGTGCTGAGCAAAGCCTTCCTTTATCAGCATGTCCTGCAGCGTGGTTACGCCCCCCATGACCGCAGCCTGGATATGCATATCAGCCAGATCCGTCGCAAGCTCAAGGCGATCGGCTACAGCGAACGTGAAGTGCGCACGGTCTGGGGCAAGGGTTATGTGCTGAGTGCAATCGATGAGATGGTCTGATCTGCCGGGCCGGCACTCGTTGTTCTGGAAGCTGGCTTTGTTGCTGGTGGCGTTCTGTCTGCTGATGATCTGGCTGAGCTGGTCCTGGGGTCGGTACATGGAGAAGAAGAATCTGTTCTTGTCCGATGAAGCGCGGATCACTCTCAGCGGTTACGCCGCCGAAGCCGAGCGGGCCTGGGTTCAAGGCCAGGATGCCGGTGTCGATGCCTGGTTGCAGGGAATGGGCGAGCGCGAACGCAACTGGGTCGGTGTTATCGGTCACGATCTGCAGTCACTCAGCAGCTACCCGCTCAATGAAGCGCAGAGCCAACGGCTGACCTTTCTGCGGGGCCTGGATTGGCCAGTGAGCCGGCGTACCCGTGGTTTGCCCTGGTTGAAAATTCCATTTCCCAACGATCCCGCCGTCGGTAGCCTGGTCATCGAACTGCCGCAGCGTTTCTTGCCCGGGCGTTACCGGGTGTTCTGGCGGGTGGTGACCAACGGGGTGATTCCCGGGTTGTTCACGCTGCTGCTGTGCGTCGGCTTGTATCGCTTGCTGGTCGTGCCCTTGAATAACTTGCGCGAACAGGCCAACGCCTGGCGCGCCGATCAACTGGGCGCACGCCTGTCGACCCAGACCACCAATCGTAAGGACGAACTGGGTGAGCTGGGCCGTGCGTTCGATCACATGTCCGAACGCCTGCAAAGTACGGTGGCGTTGCAACAACAGTTGCTGCGCGACCTGTCCCATGAGTTGCGCACCCC
Source organism: Pseudomonas fluorescens (assembly GCF_902497875.1). GTDB lineage: Bacteria > Pseudomonadota > Gammaproteobacteria > Pseudomonadales > Pseudomonadaceae > Aquipseudomonas > Aquipseudomonas fluorescens_BR. The sequence goes on along the minus strand of NZ_CABVHY010000020.1, from coordinate 111,564 downwards.
CTTGAGCCGTCTGCGGGTGGCCAGTGAGAGCGAGCAGGATCTGCCGCGCCTGCGCGAACGCATCGGCCGCGAAGTCGATGGTATGCAGCGCCTGGTCGAAGACACCCTGCAACTGGCCTGGCTTGATACCGAACGCGCGCCGTTGCCGGATGAGGCGATTGAGATCCAGGCACTGTGGGAAATGCTCACGGAAAATGCTTGCTATGAAAGCGCCTGGCCCAGCGACCAACTGCAATGCTCGGTGGATGCCGCGTGTTGGGTGCGCGGCAATCTGAACACCTTGGCCCAGGCTCTGGAAAACATCCTGCGCAATGCCATCCGTCATTCTCCGGCGGGTGGCATCGTGCGCCTCGACGGTCGCCGGCAAGGCGCTTATTGGCATCTGTGGCTGGAAGACCAGGGTGGCGGCGTGGCCGAGGAGGCGCTGGAGCGGATTTTCGCGCCGTTCACCCGTCTCGATGGCTCGCGTCCCGGCGACGGTGGGTTTGGTCTGGGCCTAAGCATCGCGCGCAATGCGGTGCAGCGTCAGGGCGGTAGCTTGTGGGCGGAAAATACCGGGCAGGGGTTGCGGTTGAATATGCGGTTGTTGGCGCTTTGATCAGGAGCTACTGGTTTCGTCGCCTGACAGACCGCTATCGTCGGAACGCCGCCCGGAGCAAGCTCGCGATGGCAGAGCAGTCGACCTTATCCCTTGCTTATATCTATAAGCCATAAGCACCACACTTTGCGTGATATGGACTCCCGGCGTTTGCCGGTATGATAGTCGCCCCCGCAGTCTGGATTGCGAATACGCCATGACCTTGCAGTACCCAACCATCGCCGATTGCGTCGGCAACACTCCGCTGGTCCGTTTGCAGCGCCTGCCCGGCGACACCAGCAACATTCTGCTGCTCAAACTCGAGGGTAATAACCCGGCGGGTTCGGTCAAGGACCGCCCGGCGCTGTCGATGATCACCCGTGCCGAGTTGCGCGGGCAGATCCATCCCGGCGATACGCTGATCGAAGCGACCTCGGGTAACACCGGAATCGCCCTGGCGATGGCCGCGGCGATCAAGGGCTACAAGATGATCCTGATCATGCCCGGCAACTCCAGCGCCGAGCGCAAGGCGGCGATGACCGCCTATGGCGCCGAGCTGATTCAGGTCACCCAGGAAGAGGGCATGGAAGGCGCTCGTGACCTGGCCGAGCGGATGCAGGCCGAAGGCCGCGGCAAGGTGCTCGACCAGTTCGCCAACGGTGATAACCCCGAGGCGCATTACACCGGCACCGGCCCGGAAATCTGGCGCCAGACCGAAGGCAGCATCACCCATTTCATCAGCTCCATGGGCACCACCGGCACCATCATGGGTGTTTCGCGCTACCTGAAGGAGCAGAACCCGCAGGTGCAGATCGTCGGCCTGCAACCGATGGAGGGCTCGGCCATTCCCGGCATCCGCCGCTGGCCGCAAGAATACCTGCCGAAGATCTACCAGGCCGATCGGGTCGATCGGATCGTCGACATGGCCCAAAGCGAAGCCGAGGACGTAACCCGTCGCCTGGCCCGCGAAGAGGGTATTTTCTGTGGGGTCTCCTCGGGCGGTGCGGTGGCAGCGATGCTGCGTCTGTCCCGGGAAGTCGAAAACGCGGTGATGGTCGCGATCATCTGTGACCGTGGCGACCGTTACCTGTCGACCGGCATTTTCGACGCGCCCAACTGATGGCCAAGCAAGAGAGAGGCCTGCGCTTCCAACCGACTGGCGGCAGCCGGGCCCCGGGAGTGCCCACCGGCAAAAAACAGCGCTTGACCATCGAACGACTGGCCAACGACGGCCGTGGCATCGCCTTCCTTGAAGGGCGTACCTGGTTCGTCGCCGGCGCCCTGGCCGGTGAAGAGGTCGAAGCGCGAGTCCTGGGTGCCCACGGGAAAGTCGTCGAAGCACGAACTGAACGAGTATTACTGGCCAGTGACCTGCGTCGTCCGGCACCGTGCGCCCATGCCGGACGCTGCGGCGGTTGCAGCGTGCAGCATCTGCCCCATGCCGAACAGCTTGCGCTGAAACAGCGCATGCTCGCCGAGCAGTTGTCGCGGGTTGCCGGGGTCGAGCCCGAAGAGTGGGCCGCGCCTTTGAGCGGGGCCGAGTTCGGCTACCGGCGTCGCGCCCGGGTGGCGGTACGTTGGGATGCCAAGGCGAAAAAACTCGAGGTGGGTTTTCGTTCGGCAGGCAGTCAGGACATCGTTGGCATCAACGATTGCCTGGTGCTGGTTGAGCCCTTGCAACCGATCATGAAGCGCTTGCCGGAAATGCTCCGGCGCTTGAGCAAACCTCAGGCCTTGGGGCATGTCGAATTGTTTCGGGGCTCATCCAGCGCATTTTTACTGCGGCACATGGCGCCGCTGTCTGAAGCTGATCTGAGCATCCTCAAGGAATTCTGCGCCTTCCATGAAGCCCAATTGTGGCTGCATGGCGAAGGCGGGCCGCAACCGGTCGAGCCCGATCAGCAACTGGGCTATCGTCTGGAGACCTGGGATTTGCATCTGGCCTATCGGCCGGGAGATTTCATCCAGGTCAATGCCGGGGTCAATGAGGCGATGGTTGCCCAGGCGCTGGAGTGGTTGGCGCCGAAGCCTGACGATCGGGTTCTCGATTTGTTCTGCGGGCTGGGTAACTTTGCGCTGCCGCTGGCTCGGCAGGTCAAGGACGTGGTGGCGGTGGAAGGCGTGGCGACCATGGTCGAGCGTGCCACCGAAAATGCGGCTAGCAATAATCTTCATAATGCGAAGTTTTTTCAGGCCGATTTATCCCAGCCTTTAGCCGATGCCGAATGGGCCGGCGAGGGCTTTTCTGCGGTACTCTTGGACCCACCCCGTGACGGTGCTTTCGAGGTGGTGCGCAAGCTCGCAACCCTGGGTGCCAAACGGTTGGTTTATGTGTCGTGCAACCCGGCGACTCTTGCCCGCGACACGGCTGAATTGATCAAGCAGGGCTACCGGTTAAAACGTGCCGGGATCCTCGATATGTTTCCTCAAACGGCACATGTCGAGGCCATGGCGTTATTTGAAGCGAACTAGGATGGTTCTGGTCCGACTGGCCCGCTGATGCATGACCCTCGCCAGCCCAGCGAGGGAACATTGGTAACGAAGGTCAGCGATTTTGACGCATTGAATGTGCGTCGTAGGGAAGGTAAGCAAGATGGTACAGGTGAGAGCACACCAGCCGATCAACACCGACGGCAGTATCAATCTCGAGGCATGGCTCGATCATGCGGTCAGCGTCGATCTGGCGCTGGACCGTGAAGCCTTGAAAGAAGCCTGCGAGTTCGCTCGCGAGGCCGAGCAGCAAGATAATGCGGCAAAGAACCTCTGGGCTGAGGGAATGTCGAGTTTTCGTACCGGTCTTGAGATCGCGGAAATTCTCGCCGACCTCAAGCTCGATCAGGATTCGCTGGTGGCGGCGGTGCTGTACCGCGGAGTCCGTGAAGGCCAGATCCAGCTAACGACGGTCAGCCAGCGTTTCGGCCCGGTGGTGGCCAAGCTGATCGACGGCGTGCTGCGCATGGCGGCGATCAGCGCCAGTCTGAGCCCGCGCCAGTCGTTGGTGCTGGGCAGCCAGGGCCAGGTGGAAAACCTGCGCAAGATGTTGGTGGCGATGGTCGATGACGTGCGTGTCGCGTTGATCAAACTGGCCGAGCGTACCTGCGCGATTCGTGCGGTGAAAACCGCCGATGACGAAAAGCGCAACCGGGTCGCCCGGGAAGTTTTCGACATTTACGCGCCCTTGGCTCACCGTCTCGGCATCGGGCATATCAAGTGGGAACTGGAGGACTTGTCCTTCCGTTACCTGGAGCCCGATCAGTACAAGCAGATTGCCAAGTTGCTGCACGAACGTCGCCTCGATCGCGAGCGGTTCATCAGCGATGTGATGAACCAATTGCAGAGCGAGTTGCAGGCCACCGGCGTCGATGCCGACATCAGCGGCCGGGCCAAGCACATCTATTCGATCTGGCGAAAAATGCAGCGCAAGGGTCTGGAGTTCAGCCAGATCTACGACGTGCGCGCGGTGCGGGTGCTGGTGCCGGAAATGCGCGACTGCTACACCGCGCTGGGTATCGTCCATACCTTGTGGCGGCACATCCCGAAAGAATTCGACGACTACATCGCCAACCCGAAAGAGAACGGCTACCGCTCGTTGCATACGGCGGTCATCGGTCCTGAAGGCAAGGTGCTGGAAGTACAGATTCGCACCCATGCGATGCACGAAGAGGCCGAGCTGGGTGTTTGCGCCCACTGGCGTTACAAGGGCACCGACGTCAAGGCCGGCTCCAATCACTACGAAGAGAAAATCTCCTGGCTGCGCCAGGTGCTCGAGTGGCATGAGGAGCTGGGGGACATCGGTGGTCTGGCCGAACAGCTGCGGGTCGATATCGAACCGGATCGGGTGTACATCTTCACCCCGGACGGGCATGCCATCGACTTGCCAAAAGGCGCGACTCCGCTGGACTTCGCTTACCGCGTGCACACCGAAATCGGTCACAACTGCCGTGGCGCCAAGATCAACGGGCGCATCGTTCCGCTCAACTACAGCCTGCAAACCGGTGAACAGGTCGAGATCATCACCAGCAAGCACGGCACGCCGAGTCGCGACTGGCTGAACCCGAACCTGGGTTACATCACCACCTCGCGGGCCCGGGCGAAGATCGTCCACTGGTTCAAACTACAGGCGCGTGATCAAAACGTCGCCGCCGGTAAAACCCTGCTCGAACGTGAATTGGGTCGGTTGGGCCTGCCGCAGGTCGATTTCGACAAGCTGGCCGAGAAGGCCAACATGAAAACCGCCGAGGACATGTACGCCTCCCTGGGTGCCGGCGATTTGCGCCTGGCGCAGCTGGTCAATCTGGCCCAACAACTGGTCGAGCCGGAACGTGGCAACGAACAGCTGGAACTGATCCCGCGCAAGGCCACCGGTTACAAACCCGGCAAGCGCGGCGATATCCAGATCCAGGGCGTCGGCAACCTGATGACTCAGATGGCCGGCTGTTGCCAGCCGTTGCCGGGGGATGCGATCGTCGGCTACATCACTCAGGGCCGGGGCGTCAGCATCCACCGTCAGGACTGTGCGTCGGTATTGCAATTGGGCAGTCGAGAGCCGGAGCGAATCATCCAGGTCAGTTGGGGCCCGGTGCCGGTGTTGACCTATCCGGTCGACATCATCATCCGCGCCTACGATCGTTCCGGATTGTTGCGCGACGTCTCGCAAGTGCTGCTCAACGAGCGAATCAACGTGCTGGCGGTCAACACCCGTTCGAACAAGGAAGACAATACCGCGTTGATGTCGTTGACCATCGAGATTCCGGGGCTGGATGCGTTGGGGCGGTTGTTGGGGCGTATTTCCCAATTGCCGAACATCATTGAAACACGGCGCAACAGAACGCCTTGAAGTGCGATGAAACACGGCGCAATAGAACGCCATGAAATGCGATCCCTGTAGGAGCTGCCGCAGGCTGCGATCTTTTGATCTTGATCTGCGGTGCTCCTGAAAAAAAGATCGCAGCCTACGGCAGCTCCTACGGGGGCGCGCGTTCCAACGAGAGTGATTGATGTACAACCTTGAAGACTTGCTGCACCTGATGGCCCGTCTGCGGGATCCGCAGTACGGCTGTCCGTGGGATCTCAAGCAGACTTATCAAACCATCGTGCCCCATACCCTGGAAGAGGCCTACGAGGTCGCTGATGCCATCGAGCGCGGCGACTTCGATCACCTGCAGGGCGAACTGGGCGATTTATTGTTCCAGGTGGTTTATTACAGCCAGCTGGCCCGGGAAGAAGGGCGCTTCGAATTCGACGGCGTGGTCGATAGCATCACCCGTAAATTGATTCGGCGTCATCCCCATGTGTTCCCGACCGGCGATCTGTATGCGTCGCTGGATATCCCCCGTCTGGATGAAGAACAGGTCAAACGGCGCTGGGAGGAAATCAAGGCTGAAGAACGGGCCGAGAAATCCGCGGCGCCGCAACAGCTGTCCTTGCTCGACGATGTACCCGCGGCATTGCCGGCGCTGTCCCGTTCGGCGAAGTTGCAGAAGCGCGCAGGGCAGGTCGGATTCGACTGGCCGGACGCCTTGCCGGTGCTGGACAAGGTTCGCGAAGAACTCGATGAAGTGCTCGAAGCCATGGCCGATAACGACTCGGTAGCGATTGCCGATGAAGTCGGCGACCTGCTGTTTTCCGTGGTCAATCTGGCGCGTCATCTCAAGGTTGATCCGGAAACCGCACTGCGTGGCGCCAACAGTAAGTTTGAAAGACGCTTCCGATTTATCGAACAGGCATTGCGCGATACCCACCGTCCCATAGAAGATTGCACCCTCGAAGAGTTGGACGCCTTGTGGGGCGAAGCCAAACGTCAGGAAAAGAATTTGCCCAGCTGCGGCTGAGCCGTTGCCTAAGTGAGTAAGTACATGAGCCTTTCCCTTCGCGACCAGTTGCTCAAAGCAGGGCTGGTCAACCAAAAGCAGGCCAAACAGGTCGGCAAAGAAAAACAGAAACAGCAGCGCCTGGTCCACAAAGGCCAGATTGAACAGGACGATACCCAGCAGCGACTGGCCCAGGAAGCCTTGGCCGAGAAGGTCAAGCGCGACCAGGAACTCAATCGTCAGCAACAGGAAAAGGCCGAGCACAAAGCCCGTGCCGCGCAGATCAAGCAATTGATCGAAGTGACACGCCTGCCGAAGCTGACCACCGAGGATTACTACAACTTCGTCGACGACAAAAAGGTCAAGCGGCTGTCGGTGAATACGCTGATGCGCAACAAGCTCAGCAATGGGTCGCTGGCGATCGTTCATCATGGCGGCGGTTACGAAGTGATCCCCCGTGAGGCCGCGCTGAAGATCCAGGAGCGCGATCCGCAACGCATCGTGCAGCTCAACGTGGTGACCGAAGCGCCGGATGAGGACGATCCGTACGCGGCCTATCAGATCCCCGATGATCTGATGTGGTGATGAGTTAGAAACGAAAAATCCCGCTCAAATGGCGGGATTTGTCGTATTGCGTTCTTGTCAGGAGGCGTGCCACCAGCGTCCAAATACTTTTCTTACAGCGCCTGCTCAGGAGCTGTGCTCCATATCAGCACGCCGAAAACGCTGATATTGATCAGCCACAGGAACAAAAACATTGAATGGGTCCTGATCCACGCTCTGCGATATAGCGCAATGGCGACGGCTGTCTGGACAAGCAAAAAAGACGCGCCGCCGAAAGGGATAGCCATGATATAGGTATAAGGCTCAAAGACGCCGAATTTGAAATAGATATAGAGTTCGGCCACATTGAAGGGGAATGTCAGGACGCAAGCGGTACATAAAATGACCGAGATCTGCCAATTTCTACTTGAGTCCTTCAATCTTTAACCTCTCGGCCAATTGACGTCGCCGAACTTCCCCTTGTTCGCCTGCGACCCCATAGAAGATTTTGGCTCTGGTCGAGCCCCTTGGGCTGTAGGACATTGCTGCGTTTTCTGAAGGTATTGTCTTGTTTCAGATTATTGAAGATTAGGAGAGCGTGATGACGAGATGAGGGCTGGTGAGAGGGTTGGCTTGCCCGCGAAGAGTGCACCGCGTTTTGACAGATTCACCGTGTTAAATTCTTCGCGGGCAAGTCGGATCGCCGCACCGCCACTCCACAGGGTTCTGTGTAGAATCGGCAGACGAAAAAAAGCCCCGCAATCGCGAGGCTTTTTTTGAGTCGGTGGATCAGCTGCCTTTGACAGTCTTGCCGTTGACGTCGCCGTTCAGGAGCATGATGTTGTACTCCTTGCCGTCCGTCTCGACCTGTTGCAGGCGCACCAGCAAGTAATCCCAGTCCTTGGCGAACCACATCACGGTGATGCGTTTGCTTTGAGTCGGGTCGCGTACGCGTTCGACCTTGATCGCATCGATCTGGCCGGCCTTGGTGTCGACTTTTTCCGAGCCCAGCACGCGGAAGTCGTAGGTGTCGACATCGCCGCCATCAACCACCTGGTAGCTCATGCTCTTCTTGCCCGCCGCTACGTCATGCTGGAGTGCCAGCTGATAGGTAGATTTGTCGACCATGCCACGATTCAGCGGCAATTTGACGGGGTCGCCGCGATCAGTACCGGTGACCATCTTGGTCGTCCAGTCGAAATCCAGATCGGCTTTTTTCGCCTTGCCCAGACCGCCGCGTTCGAAGTGGTAAGACTCCGGCAGCAGGGTGTCCTTGTCGAGGCGCAGGGTGCTTTCTTCGTTCAGGCTGGCGATCATCATGGAAGCCTTGAAATTCAGGGTCCATGAGCCATCGGCGTTCTTTTTCAGGCTGCGTTCAGCCGTGCCGCTCATGGGAAGTTGCTTCCAGTCGGCGGTATAGCTGGCGGAGAAAGGTTGAAGGTCTGCTGCCTGCACAACGGGCAGAGCAAACAGAGCGCAAGCGAAGAGCAGGGCACGACGCATAAAATCTCCTAGTTTCGAATCAAGTGGCCGCTGGCCGCCAGTAACTCACCATCCAGTATTGCACCCTGTTCGCCAAGCGCTAACCGGCCTTCGGCAAACCAGCGCACGGCCATTGGGTAAATCCGGTGCTCCTGGACGTGAACTCGCTGTGCCAGACTTTGCGGCGAGTCGCCTAACTCTACCGGGATCACTGCCTGTACGACCAGTGGTCCGCCATCGAGTTCCTCGGTCACGAAGTGCACACTGCAGCCGTGCTCGGTGTCTGCGGCCTCCAGCGCACGCTGATGAGTGTGTAACCCTTTGTATTTGGGCAGCAGCGAGGGATGGATGTTGAGCAGGCGACCTTGATAGTGACGCACGAAATCAGCGCTGAGAATGCGCATGAATCCGGCCAGGACGACCAGCTTGGGTTCGAAGGCGTCGATCAGTTCGATCAAAGCGGCATCGAAGGCCTCGCGACCTTCGAAAGTCTTGTGATCGAGCGTGCGGGTTTCAATACCCGCATCACTGGCGCGCTGCAGGCCATAGGCATCGGCGCGGTTGGAGATCACCGCGCGGATACGGGCCGGGTTGTCCCCGGCCTGACTGTCGTCGATCAGAGCCTGCAAGTTGCTGCCGGTGCCGGACAGCAGCACCACTACATCACAGGTTGCTGGCATCCGCTCTTGCATCGGCTCTTGCATCCGCTCTTGCATCAATGCGCCTTGAGGTTTTTCAGCTCGACCTGGGCTGCGCCTTCGGCGGCAGTCTCGATCTGGCCGATGACCCATGGTTGCTCGCCGGCTTCACGAAGAACCTTCAGGGCGGTTTCAACGTGCTCCTGAGCCACGCAGATGACCATGCCCACGCCGCAGTTCAGCACGCGGTGCATTTCGTTTTCGTCGACGTTGCCTTTTTCTTGCAGCCAGTCGAACACGGCCGGGCGGGTCCAGCTCGCCACGTCAACCACGGCCTGAGCGCCTTTTGGCAGAACGCGCGGGATGTTGTCGAGCAGGCCGCCACCGGTGATGTGGGCCATGGCCTTGACCGCGCCGGTGTCTTTGATCAGCTTGAGCAGTGGCTTCACGTAGATACGGGTCGGGGCCATCAACAGGTCGGTCAGCGGCTTGCCGTCGAGCTGGATGTTTTCGATGTCGGCACCGGACACTTCGATGATTTTGCGGATCAGCGAGTAACCGTTGGAGTGTGGACCGGAAGAAGGCAGGGCGAGCAGGGCATCGCCAGCTGCGACTTTCGAACCGTCGATGATTTCGGATTTTTCCACGACGCCGACACAGAAACCGGCCAGGTCGTAGTCTTCGCCTTCGTACATGCCCGGCATTTCAGCGGTTTCGCCGCCAACCAGCGAGCAACCGGACAGCTCACAGCCAGCGCCGATACCGGTCACTACCTGGGTCGCGGTCTCGACATTGAGTTTGCCGGTGGCGTAGTAGTCGAGGAAGAACAACGGCTCTGCGCCGCACACCACCAGATCGTTGACGCACATGGCGACCAGGTCGATGCCGATGCTGTCGTGTTTGTTCAGGTTCAGTGCCAGACGCAGCTTGGTGCCGACGCCGTCGGTGCCGGAGACCAGAACCGGTTGCTTGTAACCGGCCGGGATTTCGCAGAGGGCGCCGAAACCGCCCAGGCCGCCCATGACTTCCGGGCGCGCAGTGCGCTTGGCGACGCTCTTGATGCGTTCGACCAATGCTTCACCGGCGTCGATGTCTACACCGGCGTCCTTGTAGCTCAGGGAGGGTTGCTTGCTCATGATCCAGGCCTTTAGGGGGGATTCAGGGGTAACGACCGAGTCCAGTGGGACCCACTGAAACAGGCGAAGGGCAATTGCCGACGCGAATTTCCGGGTGCCCGACTATTGCCGGTCTACGAAGGCGCGCGATTTTATCAGGCTTGAGGGGCAGCGGCCATCCTCGGGCCGACGGGCAGGGACATATCGCGTTAAAAAAACCGATATTAGCGTTGATGGTCGCCTCCGTCGTGGCTGTATAAGGTATAGACGTTAACCGGCTATGGTTAAGACTGTTCGAAAACTTACCAGGGCCGTGTGAATGATTTGCCAGGCGTTGTGGTCACAGCCTTGCTCAATCCTGTTCATGCGGTCTGTTCCAGCCGCCTTTTGCCGTCGGGAATACTCCATGCGTCTGTATAAATTTCTAGTTGTTGGCTGTTTGTCTTTTTTCAGCCTGGCAAGTCATGCCGAAACCCTCAATGGTTTGTATCAAGTCCGCGAACCGGTCAGCAATCAGACTCCGCAAGAGCGCGATCAAGCCACTCAACGTGCGCTGGACACCTTGGTGCTGCGCCTGACTGGCGATGCCAAGGCTGCGCAAAACCCGGGGCTGGCGGCTATTCGCAAGGATCCGCAGCAGATCATCAGCCGATACGGCTATGACGCCGGGCCACCGGAAAGCCTGAAAGTGGATTTCGATCCGGTCAGCACTGATCGCGCCTTGCGTCAGGCAGGGTTGGCCTTGTGGGGCAGCAATCGCCCGTCGATTCTTGGTTGGTGGCTCAATGATTCGGCTGAAGGCTCGAGCCTGGTCGGCGATGGCCAGGCCAGCGCCGCGCCGTTGCGTCGTGCCGCCCAGCACCGCGGCTTGCCGTTGCGTTTGCCGTTGGCTGACCTCAATGAACAGATTGTCGCCACTGCGCCGAACCTTGAAGGAACCGACCCGGCCCCGCTGCGTTCGGCTTCGCAACGCTACGCCGCAGACGCCTTGCTGGCGGTGCATGCCCAGGAGGAAGAGGGCGGGCAGTGGCAGGCCAAATGGCGGTTGTGGCTGGGTGATCAGCGCGAGCAGGGCACTGCGCAGGGCGCCGACAGCGCGGCTCTCGCCGATGCGGTCTTGCTGGCTGTCAGTCAGAAACTGGCGCCACGTTTCGTGGCCAAAGCCGGAGCCTCCACCGAGCAGTTGCTGGAGGTGCAGGGCATGACCCTGGAGCGCTACGCGGCACTCGGTCAACTGCTTGAGCCGTTTCGCGCGAAACTGCTGCGCGTCGAGGGCGACCGGATTATTTATCTGGTCAATGGCAGCACCGAACAATTGCGGGCACAGTTGGGGCTGGCGAAGCTGCAGGAGATTCCTGCCGGGCCGGTGGCGCCACCCGTGCCTGCTCAACCCGCGATAGAAGGCACAGTGCCGGTTGTTGCGCCGGCACCGACCGCGCAATTGCGATTCCGTTGGTAAGTTGTTCTTTCCTTATATAGAAGCTGGAGTGGTTCATGGCTGATACGCGTCGTTGGGTGTGGTTGGGTGGGGTGATACTGCTGTTCGCCTTTGTGTACCTGTTGCATCCGATCCTCACACCATTCCTGGTGGCGCTACTGTTGGCCTATCTGTTCGATCCGCTGGTGGATCGCCTGGAGGCGCTCGGTCTTTCGCGAACCTGGGGCGTGGTGGCGGTATTCGCGCTGTTCAGCGTGATCGTCATGACGCTGTTGCTGGTACTGGTGCCGATGCTGGTCAAGCAGTTGATGCGCTTGTATGAACTGCTACCGCAAATGCTCGACTGGCTGCAGCACACCGCCATGCCGTGGGCGCAATCGAAGCTGGGGCTTGTCGATGGCTTCTGGAAGTTCGACAAGATCAAGGCCGCGATCAGCGAGCATATGGGCCAGACCACCGACATTGTCGGTGTGGTGCTGAGCCAGGCAACCGCTTCCGGTCTGGCCTTGATCGCTTTGCTGGCCAACTTGGTGTTGATCCCGGTGGTCAGTTTCTACCTGCTGCGGGACTGGGACCTGATGATGGCGAAGATCCGCAGCCTGCTGCCTCGTGATCGTGAAGAGCGCGCGGTGATGTTGGCCGGCGAGTGCCATGAGGTGCTCGGGGCCTTTGTCCGCGGTCAGTTGTTGGTGATGGTCGCCCTGGGCGTAATCTATGCGGCCGGCTTGATGCTGGTCGGGCTGGAACTGGGGCTGTTGATCGGGATGATTGCCGGTCTGGCGGCGATCGTGCCGTACATGGGCTTCGTCATCGGCATCGGCGCAGCTCTGGTGGCTGGCTTGTTCCAGTTCGGTGGCGACCTGTATCCCATGATCGGCATCCTCGCGGTGTTCATGGTCGGTCAGGCGCTGGAAGGCATGGTCCTGACCCCGTTGCTGGTGGGGGACCGGATCGGTTTGCACCCGGTGGCGGTGATCTTCGCCATTCTGGCGGGGGGTGAGCTGTTTGGCTTTACCGGGATCCTGCTGGCCTTGCCGGTGGCTGCGGTGATCATGGTGCTGGTGCGCCATGTCCACGATTTGTACAAGGATTCGGGTATGTACAGCGGCGTGGAAGATTCTGAAATGTAGGGGCTTGTGACCTGTCACCAAAGGCTGTCCGGCGCAATGGCGGGTTGGCCTTTGGGGGGGCGGGACTGTCACAAACTACTTCAAACGAACCCCGCCGATTCCTCCGAGATAACGCAAACCTTTGATTTTGCTTATGGTCTGCTGCATTGTGCGTCCGGCGTCACGGGTATAAACTTTGCAAACTTTACACAGAGGCCACTAACGGTTCCTTTGGAACTGTTCAGTCAGCATGAAACCGATTCAGCTGCCCCTAGGTGTGCGTCTGCGTGATGACGCCACCTTTATCAACTACTACCCAGGCGCCAATGCCGCTGCACTCGGCTATGTCGAGCGGCTTTGCGAAGCCGACGCTGGCTGGACCGAAAGCCTGATCTACCTCTGGGGCAAGGATGGCGTCGGACGTACGCACTTGCTGCAAGCCGCATGCTTGCGGTTTGAGCAGATGGGCGAGCCGGCGGTGTACCTGCCATTGGCGGAGCTGCTGGATCGCGGCATTGAAATCCTCGACAACCTTGAACAATACGAGCTGGTTTGTCTGGATGATCTGCAGGCGGTAGCGGGGCGGGCGGACTGGGAAGAGGCGCTGTTCCATCTGTTCAACCGTTTGCGCGACAGCGGTCGGCGATTGCTGATTGCCGCTTCGACCTCGCCACGAGAGTTACCGGTGAAGCTGGCGGACTTGAAATCACGCCTGACCCTGGCACTGATTTTCCAGATGCGTCCACTTTCCGACGAAGACAAGCTGCGTGCCCTGCAGCTGCGTGCTTCACGTCGCGGTTTGCACCTGACCGATGAGGTCGGACACTTTATCCTGACTCGCGGCACCCGCAGCATGAGCGCATTGTTCGAACTGCTGGAGCGTCTCGATCAAGCTTCGTTGCAGGCGCAACGCAAGCTGACCATTCCCTTCCTGAAAGAAACCCTCGGTTGGTAAATGGCCTGGTAAATGGGCCGCAAAAAAACCGTGCTCTGCAGCATTTTTTGGCGCTTTTCAGGCGCCAGAAAACCCGCTCCGAGGTTGGGTCCAGGGTGCACAAGCGTCTATATGGGGCTTTAGGCCTTAGATGTAAACGAGAAACCGAAAAGTCACATTCAGCTCGATTGAATTTGCAAATGAGGTTGATAGAAGGCATAGTCGCGGCTCTTTGAAACTATCAGCCACGGTCGTGCCCATGCTAAATCGCTTCGCACCCCTCGTGCCTCTCGCACTCGTCGCCCTGTTGTTTGGTTGCGCTGCACACTCTCCAGTGTCCCAGCAAGCGCCACAACAACAGGTTAAAAACGCTGTTACTGCCCAGTCGTCCAGTGTTTACCTGGATGATCTTGCATCGGAAAAAGAACTGGCCGAACTGGCCGAGTTCGCCGATAACAAGCCTTATCAGCTGCCGGTCCTGGCTGATAGCATTCTCGAGCGTGGCATGTCCCTGATCGGTACCCGTTACCGTTTCGGCGGCACCTCCGAAGCAGGCTTCGATTGCAGCGGCTTCATCGGGTATCTGTTTCGTGAAGAGGCGGGCATGAACTTGCCGCGTTCTACTCGCGAAATGATCAACGTGGACGCTCCGCTGGTCGCTCGCAATAACCTCAAGCCCGGTGATCTGCTGTTCTTCAGCACCAATGGCCGTGGCCGCGTCAGCCACGCCGGGATCTACCTGGGTGATGATCAGTTCATCCACTCCAGCAGCCGCCGTAGCGGTGGTGTTCGAGTCGACAAACTGGGCGACAGTTACTGGAGCAAGACCTTCATCGAAGCCAAGCGAGCCCTCGCCATGGCGCCGACAGTGATGACTGCTCGCAAGTAAGCGTACTTTTAGTAAGGCGAACTTAAAGTCTTACTTGAAGTTTGCCCCGCAGCCGCTAGAATCCTGATCTATTGTTGATGGCAAACCGCCTACGTTCTGCGTAGGCGGTTTTCTTTTCAGCCTCACGGCAGAGAAAGCCGCATCAGATCAGGATTGTTCTGCACATGTCGACGTCGGCCCGCCTTGCGCTTCTCGTTTTCGCAGCACTGCTCAGTGCTTGCGCCAGCCGTACTCCGCCACCGGCGCCAGTGGTCCGGTCAGCTGTTTTTGCCCCCTCCCAAGCATTCTCGCCAGTGGCTGAAGATGTGCTGTTCCAAGCGTTAGGCCTGGTCGGTACGCCTTATCGCTGGGGCGGAAATACGCCGGATTCGGGTTTCGATTGCAGTGGCCTGATCGGTTACGTTTATCGTGATGCCGCAGGCATCTCTCTGCCGCGTACGACTCGCGAAATGATCGGCATGCGTGCGCAGGATGTCGACCAAAACGCCCTGCAGACGGGTGACCTGATATTTTTCGCCACCAATGGCGGCTCGCAAGTCAGTCATGCCGGGATTTATGTCGGCGAAGGCCGATTTGTTCATGCGCCTGCCACCGGCGGAACGGTGAAGCTCGATACCCTGTCCAAAGCCTATTGGCAGAAAGCCTATCTCAGCGCCAAGCGGGTGTTGCAGCCGGAGCGTCTGGCACGTAACCCTTAGGTCGCACCTTTGCAGAGGTTGTCATGACCGCTCGCACCCTCAATCTCGACGATTCCCTCTACAGCTACCTGCTGGATGTTTCTCTGCGTGAAACCCCGCTGTTGCGCCGTTTGCGTGAGGAAACCCAGGCGCTGCCCATGGCCCGCTGGCAGGTCGCGCCCGAGCAGGGCCAGTTCCTCGCTTTGTTGGTCAAATTGACCGGCTCCAGACGCTTGCTGGAAGTCGGTACCTTCACTGGTTATAGCGCCTTGTGCATGGCCGCCGCCTTACCGGATGACGGCCAACTGATTTGTTGCGATATCCCAGGCGATTACAACGCCACCGCTCGCCGGTACTGGCAGGAGGCGGGCCTGGCACCGCGGATTGACTTGCGCCTGGCGCCGGCGCTGGAAACCCTGGCGCAGATTGAGCAGCAAGGGCAGGGCGGTAGTTTCGACCTGATCTTTATCGATGCTGACAAGGCCAACTATCCTGCCTATCTGGAAAGCGCCTTGCGACTGCTGCGAAGCGGCGGGCTGGCGATTTTTGATAACACGCTGTGGAGCGGGCGAGTGCTTGAGGTCAATCCCGAGAGCGAAGACACCCGCGCCATCCAGGCACTGAACCGCGCCTTGAAGGATGACACGCGGGTAGATTTGTCTTTGCTGCCGCTGGGCGATGGTTTGACGCTGTGCCGCAAGCGGTAGGCATGGATCGCACCACCACGCTTCTTTGGCGTAGAGGAGATCGATAAAGATCGCAGCCTTCGGCAGCTCCTACGGGGCCGCCGACACCCGCCAAACCTTGTTCCCCACATCATCCGCCACCAGCAAGCGGCCCTGCTGATCAATCACCACGCCCACCGGCCGGCCCATGGCTTTCTTGTCTTCAGTGAGGAAGCCGGTCAGCACGTCAATCGGTTGGCCGCTGGGTTTGCCGGCACTGAAGGGCACGAAGATCACTTTGTAACCGCTGTGCGGTTTGCGGTTCCAGGAGCCGTGCTGGCCGATGAATGCACCTTGGGTGAACGGCGCTGGCAACGTGCTGCCTTCGGCGAAGGTCAGGCCCAGCGAGGCGGTGTGCGGGCCGACGGCGTAGTCCGGAGCGATGGCTTTGGCCACCAATGCCGGGTTTTGCGGAGTGACGCGAGCATCGACATGCTGGCCGAAGTAACTGTAAGGCCAGCCATAGAAGGCGCCGTCCTTGACTGAGGTGATGTAGTCCGGCACCAGATCGCTGCCGATTTCGTCGCGTTCATTAACAGCCGTCCAGAGTTGCCCGCTCTGGGGCTCCCAGGCCATGCCGTTGGGGTTGCGCAGACCTGAGGCGAAGATCCGATGCTGACCGGTGGCGCGGTCGACTTCCCAGATTGCTGCGCGACCTTCTTCCTGCTCCAGCCCGTTTTCGCCGACGTTGCTATTGGAGCCGACAGTGACGTAGAGCTTGCTGCCATCCTTGCTGGCAATCACGTTCTTGGTCCAGTGGTGATTCAGAGTGCCGCCGGGCAAGTCGACCACCTTGGTTGGCTGCGCAGTGATCGAGGTTTGCCCGCTTTGGTAAGGGAAGCGCACCAGGCGGTCGGTGTCCGCCACGTACAGATCTTTGCCCACCAGGGTCATGCCGAACGGCGAGTTGAGGTTCTCAAGGAACACTGTGCGGGTTTCGGCGATGCCATCATGGTCCTTGTCCCGCAGCAGAGTGATGCGATTGGGGCTCGGGACGCCAGCTCCGGCGCGACCCATGACTTTGCCCATGACCCAGCCAAAAATGCCTTTGCCATCGTCGGGCTTGGGCGGCGAGTTGGTTTCGGCCACCAGCACGTCACCGTTGGGCAGTACGTAAAGCCAGCGCGGATGATCAAGCCCTTCGGCAAATGCCGCCACCTGAGTGCCACCTGCGGCGGTCGGTCTGGTACCTTCAGGCCAGCCGATCGCCGGGGCAGTGTTTACCGTGGGAATCAGGGTTTTGTTCGGCTCGGGCAGCTTCGGCGACGGCCCGGTGCCATCGGAAACCTGCAGGGTAGCGGTTTCACTACAGGCTGCAAGCCCTCCGGCGAGCACCATGACGAGGGCAAGTTGAGGCTTGAGCATGCTGATTTCCCTATGAATGCACTATGTATTCATAGAGGCGCCTGGCTGCCGGTTGGTTCAACCTGTCAGCTACGAGCTTCTTTGAACAACACAGCGATGCCGGGATGATAGTGGCCCGCTTCATTGCGCAACTTGCGGTAGGCGTAGGGGAAGTACCAGGCTACTGCGCAGGTGTGTTGTTTTTGCAGGTCGTCGAGCATGTCCTGGAGTTCTTCCGGGGTCGCGCTCTGCTGGGTCTTTTGTGGCGCCACGAACAGGCAGCCGAGCTTCAGGTCGCTGGCATAACTGATTTTCCGCGCATCGCCCACGACCTCGGCCAGCGCTTGAGTGAGATTGAGGTTGTTGACCCGTGGCCAACGCTGACTCGCCTGGAGATAGGCGCGTTCGTCCTTGTTGGCGATGTAGAGGTCGGCGCGCCCGTTGCGGTCGCCGTCTTCCTGCTGTTTTCGGGTTGCGGCTTGCTCCAGTGTGACCATTTCCGCCATCCAGGCGGCCGCCGAGAGCAATCCAATATTGGCTCGTTCGTCGAACCAGTAAGGGGCATCGTTATCGCCCTGCACCTGATTGTAGCGATCGATACAGTCAAGCCAGCGCTCAAGCATCGGCCGCAAAAATTCCAGCTTCGGATTGCTGATAATCATGCCTTGCATGTGACTTACCCTTGTTCTTGTAATATTAGTTTTGTGGCTATTTGATATCACTGCTTTCAGCGTGGCACAAGATTGGCGTCAATTTAATGATCGGCGGCAGCTAATCGTGGTTTCGTGTCCCGGGTTTAATTGACGCTCCACCCCCAACCCTCTAACCTTCGCGACTTGTTTCAGGTGCTCTGTGACCCCGGTCGACAGAGTGAAACAGGGAAGCCGGTGAGTGCGCGTTCTGTTATAGAGCGGGCAACGATCCCGGCGCTGCCCCCGCAACGGTAAATGAGTCAAGACTGTGCTTGGTGCCACTGTGTCGCAAGTCGACCTGGGAAGGCGTGCAGTCGGGGATACGCCCACTCATGAGCCCGGAGACCGGCCTGATCCATCCAACGGCATCACGGTGGGCGATGCCAGGCTTAATGCCGCCTATTTCTATTCCTGCCCCCCGTTATCCAGCCCCAACGGAGAGCTGCCCCATGACTGATTCCCCCGATCGTGACGAACGCCATCTGGCGCGCATGCTGCGCAAAAAAGCGGTAATCGACGAACGCATCGCCAATTCGCCGAACGAGTGTGGGTTGCTACTGGTCCTGACCGGCAACGGCAAAGGCAAGAGCAGCTCTGCCTTCGGCATGCTCGCCAGGGCCATGGGCCACGGCATGCAATGCGGCGTGGTGCAGTTCATCAAGGGTCGCAACAGCACCGGTGAGGAGCTGTTCTTTCGACGTTTCCCCGAGCAGGTACGTTTTCACGTCATGGGCGAAGGCTTCACCTGGGAAACCCAGGACCGCCAGCGTGACATCGCGGCGGCCGAAGCGGCCTGGGCCGTCTCTCGTGAATTATTGCGTGACCCGGCCATTGGCCTGGTGGTGCTCGATGAGCTGAACATTGCCCTTAAACACGGTTACCTGGACCTGGACCTGGTGCTCAGCGACTTGCAGGCTCGCCCGCCGATGCAGCATGTGCTGGTCACCGGTCGCGGCGCCAAGCCCGAGATGATTGACCTGGCAGACACCGTTACCGAAATGGGCGTGCTCAAACACGCGTTCCAGGCTGGCATCAAAGCGCAAAAGGGCATTGAGCTGTGAGCATTCAAGCATGAGAGATGTACGTCATTGCCCTGCGGTGTTGATCGCCGCACCGGCTTCCGGTCAGGGCAAGACCACCGTGACCGCCGCGCTGGCCCGCTTGCATCGCAATCAGGGACGCAAGGTTCGGGTGTTCAAGTGCGGTCCGGACTTTCTCGACCCGATGATTCTCGAGCGCGCCAGCGGTGCTCCGGTGTATCAACTGGACATGTGGATGGTCGGCGAACAGGAAAGCCGTCGACTGCTGTGGGAAGCGGCGGGCGAGGCAGACCTGATCTTGATCGAAGGTGTCATGGGGCTGTTCGACGGCACGCCGTCGAGCGCCGACCTGGCGCGGCACTTCGGTGTGCCGGTGCTGGCGGTAATCGACGGCACGGCCATGGCCCAGACGTTCGGTGCCCTGGCCCTGGGCCTGGCGCGTTATCAGCCGGACTTGCCGTTTGCCGGCGTGCTGGCCAACCGGGTCGGCACCTTGCGCCACGCGCAATTGCTTGAAGGCAGCCTGACCGAAGGTTTGCGCTGGTATGGCGCGTTGTCCCGGGAAACCGGGATCGAATTGCCGAGCCGTCACCTGGGGCTGGTGCAGGCCAGTGAACTGAATGACCTGGACGTGCGCCTCGACGCGGCGGCCGAAGCCTTGGCCAGCAGTTGCGAAGTGGCGCTGCCGCCAGCGGTCGAATTCGCCGCGCCTGAAGTGGTTGTCGCCGAGCCGTTGCTGGCGGGTGTGCGGATTGCCGTGGCTCGCGATGAAGCGTTTGCGTTCACCTATGGCGCGAGCCTCGACCTGTTGCGGGCGATGGGCGCCGAGTTGCTGTTCTTCTCGCCTATCCATGACCGTGAACTGCCCGAGGCGGACAGCGTGTACCTGCCGGGCGGCTATCCGGAACTGCATCATCTGGCGCTGGCCGAAAACGCTAGCATGCTGGCCGCGATCCGCGCCCACCACGTAGCCGGCAAGCCGCTGCTGGCCGAGTGTGGCGGCATGTTGTATCTGCTCGATTCGCTGACTGATGTCGAGGGCCAGCGTGCCCAGCTGGCGGGATTGCTGGCGGGCGATGCGGTGATGCAAAAGCGTCTGGCGGCACTGGCCTTGCAGGTGGTTGATCTGCCGGAAGGTTCGTTGCGCGGCCACACCTATCACCACTCGCTGACCAGCACGGCGCTTGAGCCGATTGCCCGTGGCCTGAGCCCCAACGGTGGGCGGGGGGCGGAAGCGGTGTATCGCGAGGGGCGGATGACCGCCTCTTACGTACACTTCTATTTTCCTTCCAATCCATCGGCTGTGGCCGCGCTTTTTGCGCCGGATGCCGAGGCCGCTATCGCGAGCAAGTCGGATCGCCGCACCGTCGCTCCCACAATGGATCACCTAAACCCTGTGGGAGCGAGCTTGCTCGCGAAGAGGCCATGACCGACAACGCATTCAGTCCGGCCGAACGTGAAGCGGTTTATCGGGTCATTGGCGAACGCCGCGACATGCGCCACTTCAGCGGCGGCACGGTCGAGCCTGAACTGCTCCGGCGCCTGCTCGAAGCCGCCCATCAAGCCCCCAGCGTTGGCCTGATGCAGCCATGGCGGTTTATCCGCATCTCCGATCGCCCGTTGCGCGACAAGATCCAGCAACTGGTGGAAGAAGAACGGGTGCGCACCGCCGAGGCGCTGGGCGAACGTTCCGACGAGTTCATGAAATTGAAAGTCGAAGGCATCAACGACTGCGCCGAAGTGCTGGTCGCCGCGCTGATGGATGATCGCGAGCGGCATATTTTCGGCCGCCGAACGTTGCCGGAAATGGACATGGCGTCCTTGTCCTGCGCCATTCAAAACCTCTGGTTGGCATCTCGCGCCGAAGGCCTGGGCATGGGCTGGGTATCGTTGTTCGAACCCCAGGCACTGGCCGATCTGCTGGGTCTGCCGGTCGGGGCCAAACCGCTGGCGGTGTTGTGCCTGGGGCCGGTAAAGGAATTTTATCCGGCGCCGATGCTGGTGCTCGAAGGCTGGGCGCAGCCGCGTCCGCTGAGTGAATTGTTGTATGAAAATTATTGGGGAGTGAGTCAATGAGTGTGGCGTTGTTGAGTGTCGCCGCGGTTGCGCTGGATGCGCTGCTGGGCGAACCCAAACGCTGGCATCCGCTGGTGGCGTTCGGCCGGTTTGCCGATCGCATCGAGCAACGTTTCAACTCTGGTGGACGTGGCTGGCGCAGTCATGGGGTCACCGCCTGGGTGCTGGCGGTATTGCCGCTGACGCTGTTGGTGACCGCCTTTTCCTGGCTGCCCTATATCGGCTGGCTGGTGGAAATCCTCGCGTTGTATTGTGCCCTTGGCCTGCGCAGCCTTGGTGAGCATGTCGAACCGGTCGCACAAGCCCTGCGCAGCGATGACCTGGACGAAGCGCGGCGGCGAGTGGGTTATCTGGTCAGCCGCCAGACCAGTGAGCTGGACTCGACCGAAGTCGCCCGCGCCGCCACTGAATCGGTGCTGGAGAACGGCAGCGACGCAGTGTTTGCCGCCTTGTTCTGGTTTGCCATCGCCGGCGCTCCGGGGGTGGTGCTCTACCGCCTGAGCAATACCCTGGACGCGATGTGGGGCTATCGTAATGAACGTTTCGAACGTTTTGGCTGGGCGGCGGCGAAGATCGACGATGTGCTCAACTATATTCCTGCGCGTCTGGTGGCCCTGACCTACGCGCTACTGGGCAAGACCCGCCTGGCACTCAAATGCTGGCGAACCCAGGGACCTACCTGGGACAGCCCGAACGCCGGCCCGGTGATGGCGGCGGGGGCGGGTGCCCTGGGCGTCGAGTTGGGCGGGGCGGCGATCTATCACGGTGAACTGCACCAGCGTCCGCCACTGGGCGAGGGGGGGCCGGCCGATGCCGACTCCATCGACCGTGGCTGGCAACTGGTGCAGCGCGGTGTGTGGTTATGGCTGCTGATTCTCTGCGTGGGAGCTGAGTTCTATGCTTGAGCACGGTGGACGGTTGCGTAAGGCGGCGTTGCAATACGGCATTGCCGAAGCCGATTGGCTGGACCTGTCCAGCGGCCTCGCGCCCTGGCCGTTTCCGGTAGCGGAAATTCCCCTGCGCGCCTGGGCGCGCTTGCCGGAAACCGATGATGGTCTCGAGCAAGCTGCCTGCGATTATTATGGCGCCACTCAAGTGTTGCCGGTGCCGGGTTCGCAAGCGGCGATCCAGCTGCTGCCGCGATTGCGTCGCACCGGCAAGGTCGGTGTGCTCTCGCCCTGTTACGCCGAGCATGCCGAGGCCTGGCGGCGCGGCGGCTACGTCGTGCGTGAAGTACTGGAACAGGAAGTCGAGCTCTTTATCGACGCCCTCGACGTGCTGGTGGTGGTCAACCCGAATAACCCGACCGGCCTGAGCCTGTCCCCGGCGCGCCTGCTGGACTGGCATGCGCGGCTGGCGCAGCGTGGTGGCTGGCTGGTGGTCGATGAAGCATTCATGGACAACACACCGCACCTGAGTCTGGCCGCGCATGCCCACCAGGTTGGGTTGATCGTTTTGCGCTCGTTCGGCAAGTTTTTCGGCCTGGCGGGGGTACGCCTGGGGTTCGTGCTGGCTGAGCACAAACTGCTGAAGTTGCTCGCCGAACAACTCGGGCCGTGGGCGGTCAGCGGTCCGACCCGAGTGTTGGGCCAGGTATGCCTGCGCGACACCTTGGGCCAGGTCCGCCAACGCCTGCGCAGCGAAGAGGCCAGCCAGCGTTTGGCACAGGTGCTTGAGCGCCATGGCTTCAAGCCACAGGGTGGCTGCGCGCTGTTTCAATGGTTGATCACCGGGCACGCCGAACAGTTACATGAATTCATGGCCCGGCGCGGCATTCTGCTGCGCCTGTTCACTCACAACAGCAGTCTGCGTTTCGGCTTGCCGGCCGATGAAGCCGATTGGCTGCGCCTCGAGCAAGCCTTCCAGGCCTATACCCAGGAACAAGCGCCATGACCACGCTGATGGTGCAAGGCACCACTTCGGATGCCGGTAAAAGTACCCTGGTCACTGCGCTGTGCCGCTGGCTGATTCGCCAGGGCGTCAGCGTCGTACCGTTCAAGCCACAGAACATGGCGCTCAACAGCGCAGTGACAGCCGACGGCGGTGAAATCGGCCGTGCCCAGGCGGTGCAGGCACAGGCCGCCCATCTCCAGCCGCACACCGACATGAACCCGGTGTTGCTCAAACCCAACAGCGATACCGGTGCCCAGGTGATCATTCATGGGCGCGCGGTGACCAGCATGAACGCCGTGGCCTATCACGACTACAAGGCCATCGCCATGCAGGCGGTGCTGGCCTCCCACCAACGGTTGAGTGCTGCTTATCCGGTGGTGATGGTTGAAGGCGCCGGCTCGCCGGCCGAGATCAATCTGCGTGCCGGTGATATCGCCAACATGGGCTTTGCCGAGGCCGTGGACTGCCCGGTGCTGCTGATCGCCGACATCAATCGCGGCGGGGTCTTCGCCCATCTGGTGGGGACGCTGGAATTGCTCTCGGCCAGCGAACAGGCGCGAGTCAAAGGCTTTATCATCAACCGTTTCCGTGGCGACATCGCCTTGCTGCAGCCGGGCCTCGACTGGCTCGAAGCGCGCACCGGCAAACCGGTGATTGGCGTGTTGCCCTATGTCATGGACCTGCACCTGGAAGCCGAAGACGGTATCGATCAGCGTCAGACCGACAAGGTCGAGCAGGTGCTGAAGGTGGTGGTGCCGGTCTTGCCGCGCATCAGCAACCACACCGATTTCGATCCACTGCGCCTGCACCCGCAAGTCGATCTGCAATTCGTCGGCCCCGGCCAACCGATTCCAGCGGCTGACCTGATCATTCTGCCCGGATCGAAAAGCGTACGCAGCGATCTTGCGTTCTTGCGCGCCAATGGCTGGGATACGGCCATTGCCCGGCACCTGCGTTACGGCGGCAAGTTGTTGGGGATCTGCGGTGGTTTGCAAATGCTCGGCGAACAGCTGCATGACCCGCTGGGCCTCGAAGGCGCGCCGGGTTCGAGTGTCGGTCTGGGGCTGCTGGCCTTTGCCACGGTCCTTGAAGAAGAGAAACAACTGCGCAATGTACAGGGCAGTCTGGCCCTGGAAGACGCGCCCGTCAGCGGTTATGAAATTCATGCCGGAGTCACCCGTGGCGCCGGGCTGGAACGGCCCGCGGTACATCTGGACGACGGTAGCTGCGACGGTGCGCAAAGTGCTGACGGGCAGATTTTCGGCACCTACCTGCATGGCCTGTTCGAATCGCCGCCAGCCTGCAGCGCGCTGTTGCGCTGGGCCGGATTGCAGGACGTGCAGGAGGTGGATTACCACGGTCTGCGTGAGCGTGACATCGAGCGCTTGGCCGACATGGTGGAAAAACATTTGGATACCGGGCTTTTGCGTGAGCTCTGTGGGATTTAGGGTGAATGTTATGCCCTCATCGCGAGCAAGCGCGCTCCCACATTTGATTGGTGGTGGACAGAAAATTTATGCCTGAACTCGGTCCAGTGTGGGAGCGAGCTTGCTCGCGATGGGGGCAGTAGCCTCACCGCCAACTAAGGGATTTCAAAGATGCTGCAACTGATCCTCGGCGGCGCCCGCTCCGGCAAAAGTCGCCTGGCTGAAAAACTCGCGTCCGATAGCGGCCTGACGGTGACATACATCGCCACCAGCCAGCCGCTGGACGGCGAAATGAGCGAGCGGGTCGCCCATCACCGTGCCCGTCGTCCCGCCGAATGGGCGCTGATCGAAGAGCCGCTGGAACTGGCCCGAGTGCTGCGCGAAACCGCGAGCGCCGAAGGCTGCTTGCTGGTGGATTGCCTGACCCTGTGGTTGACCAACCTGCTGATGCTGGACAACCCCGAACGCCTGATGGCTGAGCGCGAGGCGCTGCTGGAGTGCCTGGCGTCATTGCCGGGCGAAATCATCTTTGTCAGCAACGAAACCGGTATGGGCGTCGTGCCACTGGGCGAATTGACTCGGCGCTATGTCGATGAAGCCGGTTGGTTGCATCAAGCCCTCGCCGAGCGCTGTCAGCGTGTTGTATTGACCGTCGCCGGCCTGCCCCTGACTTTGAAAGGAACTGCGTTATGAGTAATTGCTGGTGGCTGAACCCGTGCAAAGCGATCGACGCGCAAGCTTACGAACAGGCCGCAGCCCGTCAGCAGCAGCTGACCAAGCCGGCCGGTTCCCTGGGCCGGCTTGAGTCGATCGCGGTGCAGCTGGCCGGGTTGCAAGGGCAGGTCAAGCCGAGCCTGAATCAGCTGTGGATTGCGATTTTCGCCGGCGACCATGGCGTGGTCGCCGAGGGCGTTTCGGCGTTCCCCCAGGAAGTCACCGGGCAGATGCTGCACAACTTCGTCAACGGCGGTGCGGCGATCAGCGTGTTGGCGCGGCAACTGGGCGCGCAACTGGAAGTGGTCGATCTGGGGACCGTCAACCCTTCGCTGAACCTGCCGGGCGTGCGGCACCTGAACATTGGCGCGGGCACGCAGAACTTCGTCAACGCCCCGGCCATGACTCACGCCCAGGGCGAACTCGCGCTGCAGGCTGGACGTGACAGCGTGCGCCGCGCCCTTGCGGCGGGTGCCGAGCTGTTTATTGGTGGCGAGATGGGCATCGGCAATACCACCGCTGCCAGCGCCGTGGCGTGCGCCTTGCTCGATTGCCCGGTAGCGCATCTGGTCGGGCCAGGCACCGGTCTGGATGCCGCGGGTGTCAGCCATAAAGCCCAGGTTATCGAGCGCGCTCTGACATTGCATGGGGCCCAGCGCGGCGATGCCTTGCAGACATTGTTCAATCTCGGTGGCTTCGAGATCGCGGCGTTGGTCGGCGCTTATCTGGCTTGCGCCCAGGAAGGCGTGGCGGTGCTGGTGGACGGGTTTATCTGCAGCGTCGCGGCGTTGGTCGCGGTGCGTTTGAATCCGCCGAGCCGCGAGTGGTTGCTGTTCGGTCATCGCGGTGCCGAACCGGGTCATCGGCATGTGCTTGAGACACTCAAGGCCGAGCCGCTGCTGGATCTGGGCCTACGCCTGGGCGAGGGCAGCGGGGCCGCATTGGCCGTGCCCTTGCTGCGCCTGGCCTGCGAGCTGCACGGGCAGATGGCGACGTTTGCCGAAGCCGCCGTGGCGGATCGTCCGGCATGACCTTGCATCTGGATCTGCTGCGCCACGGCGAAACCGAACTCGGTGGCGGTTTGCGCGGCAGCCTGGATGACGCGCTGACGGCCAGGGGCTGGGAACAGATGCGCGCCGCGGTGCTGGCCAAGGGACCCTGGGATCGATTGGTCAGTTCGCCGCTGCAACGTTGCGCGCGGTTCGCCGATGAGCTGGGCATCCGTCTCGGCCTGCCGGTAACGCTGGACAAGGACCTGCAGGAATTGCACTTCGGCGCCTGGGAAGGGCAAAGCGCAGCGGCCCTGATGGAAACCGATGCCCACGCCTTGGGTTTGTTCTGGGCCGACCCTTACGGGTTCACCCCGCCTGAGGGCGAGCCGGTGACGGCGTTTTCGGCGCGGGTGCTGGCGGCGGTCGAGCGACTGCATCGCAGCTATGCCGGGGAACGGCTGTTGTTGATCAGTCATGGCGGGGTGATGCGCCTGCTACTGACCCAGGCCCGGGGCTTGCCCCGCGAGCAATTGCTCAACGTCGAGGTCGGTCATGGCGCGCTGTTCTCGCTGCGGGTCGAGGCCAATGCCGTGCTCAGGGAAGACGCCTGAACATGTTGCCTTTCTGGATCGCCCTGCAATTTCTCAGCAGCTTGCCGATTCGTCTGCCAGGGATGCCGCAGCCGCAGGAACTGGGGCGTTCATTGCTGTTTTATCCGCTGGTGGGATTGCTGTTCGGCGCGCTGTTGTGGGCGCTGAATTGGCTGCTGGCGGGCACCCCGTTGTTGTTACACGCGGCATTGCTGCTGACCGCCTGGGTGTTGCTCAGCGGTGGGTTGCATCTCGATGGTCTGGCTGACAGTGCCGATGCCTGGCTCGGTGGCTTTGGCGATCGTGAACGAACCCTGACCATCATGAAGGACCCGCGCAGCGGACCGATTGCCGTGGTCACCCTGGTGCTGGTGCTGTTGCTCAAATTCAGCGCGCTGCTGGCGTTGATCGAGCAGCAGCACAGCGTTGCCTTGCTGCTGGCGCCATTGCTCGGCCGCAGTGCAATGCTCGGCTTGTTCCTGACCACGCCCTACGTGCGAGCTGGTGGGCTGGGCCAGGCGCTGGCTGATCATCTGCCGCGTCTGGCCGGGAAACAGGTGTTGCTGCTGAGTGTGCTGGTCTGTGTGTTGATTGCCGGGTGGCTCGGTGTGTTTGCCGTGGTGCTGACGGGAGTGGTGTTCTTCTGGTTGCGGCAAGTGATGCTGAGGCGCCTGGGCGGGACCACGGGAGATACCGCCGGAGCGCTGCTGGAATTGTTGGAAGTTGCAGTTTTGGTGGGGTTGGCGTTGGCCTGAAAGATTCTCAGGTAGGAGCTGGCGCAGCCTGCGATCTTTTGGCGGTTTTGAAGACCGTCGAAGATCAAGATCAAAAGATCGCAGCCTGCGGCAGCTCCTACAGGATTGGTGTATCTGCGCAACATCACGGTTGTGCAGGTATTGCGTACACCTAGCGCTTTTTCGGGGATTTGCCGCTGTCTGGCATATGCAGGTAAGACATCACGCTTTCGGTCAATTCGGTCGCCAGCTTCACGGCTTCTTTGTTGCGCGCCATCACTCCCGCCACCAGCCCTTCGATCAACGCGAGCACGGCGATGTTGGAGCTGGTCAATACCGGGTGGTCGGCCGGGGCAAATAACACGTGCCGGGCAATCGGGGTCAATGGCGAGGCGGGTGAGTCGGTGATCGCCAGCACCGAGGCGCCGCGTTCATGGGCAAAACGTGCGAGCTGCAAGGTGTCGAGGGAGTAACGCGGCAGCGAGATCGCCAGCAATACGTCCTGGTCAGTGATCGCTGCCAGGCGGTAGGCGGCGTTTTCGTTACCGCCCTCCATGCTGATGGCCGTGGCATCGGCACAGAAGGGCATCAGGGTCGAGGCCGCCAGGCCAGCAAGATAGACGCTGTTACCAAAGCCCAGGATGTAGATCTTGCGGGCCCGGATCAGGCTGCTGACGAAGGCTTCAAAGGTGTCTGGATGGTTGTTGGTGTCGGTGGTGGCGAGGTTGCTGCTGGCGCTCTGGATTTGCTCATGCAGGCCGAATGCACCACCGGGGCGGTGCGCCAGTTCGTTGCGCAGTTTGTCGACCGGCGAGACCATCTGCTGCAACGTCGCCACCAGTTCGGCTTTCATGCCGGTGTAGCCCCCCAGGTCCAGCGCCTTGGCCAAGCGATTGACCGCCGCCGGCGAGGTGTTGGTTTCCTGCGCCATCTCCTCGATGGTCAGCGTCGCCGCCCGCAGCGGATGACGCAGGATGAAGTCCGCTACCTTGCGCAGCGACGGCTGCAGATCGGCAAGGATTTCCGCCAGTTTGCGCATCACCGGCGCGGCATAGACCGTGGTGTTTTTCGAGGGGCTCGGCATATCCGGATCAACATTTCCTGATGGCATAAGGAGGGCTGGAGTGTATCCGAAGCCGACCCTTGGTGTAGAGCGCTGAACCAAGGGACGGCCAAGGCCGGCGGGTTACTTCAAGCTGCCCGCCAGGAACTGCTGGAGACGCTCGGACTGAGGCTTTACCAGCACTTCGCGTGGGTTGCCGCGCTCTTCGACCTGACCCTTGTGGAGGAACACCAGCTGATTCGAGACCTCGCGGGCGAAGCCCATTTCATGGGTCACGACCACCATGGTGCGGCCCTCCAGGGCGAGATCCTGCATAACCTTGAGCACTTCGCCGACCAGCTCGGGGTCGAGGGCCGACGTCGGCTCATCGAACAGCATCACTTCCGGTTCCATGGCCAGCGCCCGGGCAATCGCCACACGCTGCTGCTCGCCGCCCGACATGTGCGCCGGGAAGGCGTTCATGCGGTGTGCCACGCCGACCTTGTTCAGGTAGTGCTCGGCCTTTTCCCTGGCTTCCTTCTTGCCCATACCCAGTACATGCACCGGTGCCTCCATGACGTTTTCCAGGGCACTCATGTGGGACCAGAGGTTGAAGTGCTGGAACACCATCGCCAGGCGCGAACGCATGCGCTGCAACTGTTTGGGCTCGGCGGCCTTGAGCCCGCCGAGCTTGTTGCTCACCAGCTTGAGTTGTTCGCCATTGAGCACAATGTTGCCCGCGTTGGGTTGCTCCAGCAGGTTGATGCAACGCAGGAACGTGCTTTTGCCCGAGCCGCTGGAGCCGATGATGCTGATCACGTCACCGGCTTTCGCCTCCAGGGACACACCCTTTAGCACTTCGTGGGTGCCGTAGCTTTTGTATAGATCCTGAACTTCAAGTTTGTACATGGTTTGCACTCTCTGGAATCAGTCGCTGAGCAAGCGACCCTGGCGAATAGGGGTACTGCCGGCCACTTTGGCCAGCCACAGGCCGGGCTGGGCAAAACGCAGGCGTTCGCGGGCATACAGGACGCCGTCGGTACTGGCGCATACCACGCTGTGACGATCGGTCAGTGGGTCGAGCACTTCGAACAGCGGATCGCCGACCTTGACCCTGGCACCCACCGGTTGCAGAAAACTCACCACGCCCGGATGCGGGGCATAGGCGTACTGCGCACCGGCAAATGGCGTCGCTTCACAACAGGTCGCTGGAGCGGCCGGCCAGTCGCCACTGATCAGGCCCTGCTCGGCGAGATAGCCGAGAATGGCCTGCGCACTCTCGATGCATTGCTCGCGTTCGGTGTCAGCCATGCCGCGCAATTCAATGGTGGTGGCCACGCATGCCAGCGGAATGTTGGCCTGGGCAAAACGCTCGGCCAGCTGCAGCCAAGGGATTGCGCAGGCTTCATCAAAGGCATTGCCACCCGCGCCCTCGGCCAGCAGCGCGGCACCCGCTTCCAGGCGCGCGGCCAATGAACGCAGGCGTGGCCAGTTTTGCGGCATGGCGTAGAGCAGCATGATCGACTCAAAGTCGCAGTGCAGGTCGAGCACTAGGTCGGCATCGCAGGCATGCTGCAACAGCAGGCGACGCAGGCCATCGAGTTCCGAGGTGGGCGCAGGCAGGTCCCGGATGACCTCGGCCATGGCGCGGCGGATGAGTGCGACGTTGGCGTCGGCATCCTCGCCCAGCCGGCCTTCCAACAGCGGCGCCACGGCGTCAGCCAGTTCCGGGAATTCACGATTGAAGTTCTTGCCGCTGGAGAACTCGAAACGACCCTGATGGGTGGCCTGGAACATCTGCCCAATCCCGATCGGATTGGCCAGCGGCACCAGTTCGATCACCCCGGTCAACCGGCCTTGCTCTTCCAGCTCGCGCAGGCGGTGCTTGAGTTCGACGGCGACGCGCATCCCCGGCAGCTCGTCGGCATGCAAGGTAGCCTGGATGTAAGCCTTGCGCGGGCCGCTGCCAAAACGAAACAGCGATAGGTGCCGCTCAGTGCCCGAGGCGCTCCACGGCAACAGGTATTGAATGTGCTGCATAAAATTCCTTAGTGCTTGCGGGGTGCCAGGTACGCCAGCCAGCGGCGTTCGGCCAGCTTGAACAGACGAACCAGGATGAAGGTCAGGACCAGGTAGATCAGACCCGCAGTAATGAATGCCTCGAACGGCAGATAGAACCGCGCGCTGACTGTGCGTGCCGCGCCGGTGATGTCCACCAGAGTGACGATGGACGCCAGGCTGGTGGTTTGCAGCATCATCAACACTTCGTTGCTGTATTGCGGAAGCGCCCGGCGCAAGGCCGATGGCAGGAGAATCCTTCGATACAGGGTAAAGCGCGACATGCCCATGGCCCTGGCGGCTTCGATCTCGCCGTGGGCCGTGGACTTCAGGCTGCCGGCCAGCAGTTCCGCGCTGTAGGCGCTGGTATTGATCGCGAAGGCCAGGCAGGCACAAAAGGTCGCGCTGGACAGATACGGCCAGAGCACGCTCTGGCGTACCGCTTCGAACTGCGCCAGGCCGTAGTAGATGAGGAACAACTGCACCAGCATCGGCGTGCCACGAATCACGTAGGTGTAGAGCCAGGCGGGGAAGTTGATCAGCGGTGAGCGGGAGACCCGCATCAGCGCCAAGGGAATGGCCAGCACCAGGCCGACGGCCAGGGAAATCAGCAGCACCTTGAGGGTCAGCAAGGCGCCGTTGAAATACAGCGGCAGATTTTCCCAAATCACGTTGTAGTCGAGAATCATCGGTTCGCTCCAATCACAGCTCGGCGGCTTTGATGCCGACCGAGTAGTGTTTTTCCAGGTAACGCAGCACCAGCAACGACAGGCTGGTGAGCATCAGATAAAGCGCCGCTACCGCGAGGAAAAAGGTAAACGGCTCATGGGTCGCGTCCGCTGCGTTCTTGGCCTTGAACATCATGTCCTGCAAGCCGATCACCGAGATCAGCGCGGTGGATTTGGTCAGCACCAACCAGTTGTTGGTGAACCCGGGAATGGCGAAACGAATCATCTGTGGCACCAGAATCCGCCAGAACATCTGCGCGCTACTCATGCCATAGGCGGCGCCAGCCTCGCCCTGGCCTTTGGGAATCGCCATAAAGGCGCCGCGAAAGGTTTCCGAGAGATAAGCGCCGAAGATGAAGCCCATGGTGCAGACGCCGGCGATAAACGGATTGATGTCGATATAGCGGGTGTAACCCAGCGCCAGGGCAATGCGGTTCACCAGGTCCTGGCCGCCGTAGAAGATCAGCAGGATCAACACCAGATCAGGGATGCCGCGAATAAGGGTGGTATAGCCTTCGCCCAACATCGCCAGCCATTTGAGCGGCGATAGCCGAAAGGCAGCACCGATCAGGCCTAAAGCAATGGCCATGGCCATGGAGGTCAGGGCCAGGTTTATAGTCAGCCAGGCGCCATCGAGAATGCTCGATCCGTAGCCGTGAAGCATGATGAAGTTCCTCAAACCAGCGCCGGGAGGCGCGCGGGACAAGCCAAAGACGGCGCCTGCACGGGCCGGCGCCGGGGTTACGGGTGAAGGGTTATTGGCCGTAGATATCGAAGGCGAAGTACTTGGCCATCACTTGCTGGTACTTGCCATTGGCGCGGATGGCGTCAATCGCACTGCTCAGGCGCGCAGCGTTGACGCTATCGCCTTTACGCACGGCGATCCCGGCGCCACGACCGAAGTATTTCGGGTCGTTGATGTCCGGTCCTACCAGCGCAAACCCTTTGCCGGCCGGAGTTTTGATAAAGCTTTCGTCGGTGTTGACGATGTCGGCGAGGGTGGCATCCAGGCGACCCGAGACCAGGTCGAGGAAGGCTTCATTCTGAGCCGAGTAGCGCACCACCTCGACCCCGGCTTTCTCCAGTTGCTCGGAGGCGAAACGGTCGTAGGTCGAGGAGCGTTGTACTCCGACTTTCTTGCCTTTGAGATCAACCAAAGGGTCGTTGATCACGTTGCCGGCCTTCATCGCGAACTTGCCCGGGGTGTGGTAGTACTTTTTGCTGAAGTCGACGGACTTCAGCCGATCCTCAGTGATCGACATCGACGACAGCACCGCATCGATCTTGCGCACTTTGAGCGAGGGGATCATGCCGTCGAATTCCTGGATCACCCATTGGCATTTGACCTTCATCTCTTCGCACAAGGCGTTGCCGATGTCGTAGTCGAAACCGCTGACATTGCCTTCCGGAGTCTTGAAGGAGAACGGTGGGTAAGCGGCCTCAATCCCGATCCGCAGGCTGTCTTCGTCGGCGTGGGCGAGGAGGCTGAAGGCGCAAAGTGCCAGAGCACCTAGAAGTTCTGTCTTGTTCATATTGTTGACTCCTGTGTTGGGGCGTTTGGATGGTCGACACCCGAAATGGCTCGGCAAAAGCGAATTTCGGGGAAAGCAACGGTGACGAGGGTGTATGCCTGCAATCTGGCTCGCCGGATCGCTCTGGTGATCTGTCGGGGCTATAAATGACACGTTTTATTTCATAAATCAATTTTATGAAAATGTTTGTGTCGTTACGAGGCGTGATTGGCGAGCCGTTCGCCCGTGGGAGGGTTACGCAGAACCTGATCGAATAAGGTTTGAAAGGCCCGAATGGCGACGCCCGACCGTTTGTCTGAGCGGTGTTTTGACATGCGCTGGGAGAGAGCGTGTCATCAACCGAAACCCGTCTTGAGCATGGGAGTTGGCGGTTGCGAGGGCTACTCTCGAGCAATTGAAACTTGCTTTCCGGCAACCGCGGGTATATACACGCACCATGCTTCCCTCTCAATGTTTGTGTACCAACCTGCGTCGCGCCGCTCGAGGCGTCAGCAGGCACTACGACGGCGCTCTCGACGGCTTCGGGATCAACGTTGCGCAGTATTCTTTGCTGTGCAATTTGCAACGCCTGGATCAGCCAAGTATTTCGACCCTGGCGCACGCCATGGGCCTGGACCGCAGCACTCTGGGCCGCAACTTGCGGGTGCTGGAAGGCGAAGGACTGGTGACCCTGGTCGAAGGTGAAGATCATCGTAATCGCGTGGTGTTGCTTACCGAGGCCGGGCAAGAGCGATTGGCGGCGGCGTTGCCGGCATGGGAAGCGGCGCAACAGCGTTTAATCGAACGATTGGGTGCAGAGAAGCGCGAAACCTTACTGGCCTTGCTGGACGAACTGTCCTGAAGGCATTTAGTACGAGCATAAGCGGGTATATACCCGCTATCGGAGAACAATAATGACATCGATGTGGCGTACCAGCGGTTGGGTTCTACTCGGGAGTGCGCTGATCTTGGCATTGTCCTTGGGGGTGCGGCATGGCTTTGGGCTGTTTCTGGCGCCGATGAGTGCCGATTTCGGCTGGGGACGGGAAGTGTTTGCGTTCGCCATCGCCTTGCAGAACCTGATTTGGGGCCTGGCACAACCCTTTACCGGTGCGCTGGCCGACCGTTTCGGTGCGGCGAAAGTGGTGTTGGTCGGCGGGGTGTTGTACGCCCTCGGGTTGGTCTTCATGGGGCTGTCTGACTCGGCCTGGTCGTTATCGCTGAGCGCTGGCTTACTGATCGGTATCGGCCTGTCGGGTACCTCGTTCTCGGTGATTCTGGGGGTGGTCGGGCGTGCCGTTGCTCCCGAGAAACGCAGCATGGCCATGGGTATCGCCAGTGCCGCCGGTTCTTTCGGTCAGTTCGCCATGTTGCCGGGAACCCTCGGATTAATCGGCTGGCTTGGCTGGTCGGCAGCCCTGCTGGTACTGGGTCTGCTGGTGGCGTTGATTGTGCCGCTGGTGAGTATGCTCAAGGACAATCCACTGCCGCGGGCCGGTCATGAGCAAACCTTGTCCGAAGCCTTGCGCGAGGCCTGTTCGCACTCCGGCTTCTGGTTGCTGGCGTTCGGTTTTTTTGTCTGTGGCTTTCAGGTGGTGTTTATCGGCGTGCATTTGCCGGCGTACCTGGTAGACCAGCATCTACCGGCAGCGACCGGCACCACGGTATTGGCATTGATCGGCCTGTTCAATATCTTCGGTACCTACACCGCTGGCTGGCTCGGTGGGCGGATGTCCAAGCCACGGCTGCTGACCGGTCTGTACCTGCTGCGCGCGGTGGTGATCGGGCTATTCCTCTGGGCACCGGTGACCCAGGTCAGCGCTTATCTGTTTGGTATGGCCATGGGCTTCTTGTGGCTGTCGACCGTGCCCTTGACCAACGGCACGGTGGCGACGCTATTCGGCGTGCGCAACCTGTCGATGCTCGGCGGCATCGTGTTCCTCTTCCATCAGCTGGGTTCGTTCCTCGGCGGTTGGCTGGGTGGGGTTGTCTATGATCGAACCGGCAGCTATGAGCTGATCTGGCAGGCGGCGATTCTCTTGAGCCTGCTGGCGGCTGCGTTGAACTGGCCGGTACGTGAACGTCCGGTTGCGCGTCTGCAAGCACAGGTCAGTGCGGCATGAACAGGATCTGGCCTTGGTGTGTCGGCCTGGGGCTCGGGGCCTTGCTCCTGGCGTTGGCCTGGTGGGGCTGGCAGCAGGGCGGCCTGGCGCTGATGCAGCTGGGCATGGGTGCTTGCTAGGCGTGCCTCTTGGCGAGTAACTTCGCAGTTTGACGACCTTTCAAGGACATTGAACATGCTGATGCGCTGGCTTGCGGTTCCAGCTCTATTCGTGGCATTCAGTGGCTCGGCTCTGGCAGCCGATTGCCCGCCATTGTTGCAAGGCTCATTGCCCAAGTTGCACGCCAAGGAGTCCATTGATCTGTGCGAGCGCTTTGCCGGCAAGCCGCTGGTGGTGGTCAATACCGCCAGCTTCTGTGGCTTCGCCCCACAGTTCAAAGGGCTCGAGGCGCTGTATCAAAACTACAAGGAGCAAGGCCTGGAATTGGTCGGCGTGCCCTCCAATGACTTCAAGCAGGAAGCCAAGGACGGTGCCGAGACGGCGAAGGTCTGTTACGTGAACTACGGCGTGACCTTCACCATGACCGAACCGCAAAAAGTCCGCGGTCCGGATGCGACTCATTTGTTCAAGATCCTGGCGCAACAGAGCAGCGCGCCGAAATGGAATTTCTACAAATACGTGGTCGACCGCCGGGGCAAGGTGATAGCCAACTTTTCCAGCCTGACCAAGCCCGATAATCCAGAATTTATCGCCGCGGTGGAAAAGGCCCTGGCTTCAAAACCCTGATCGACGCCCACTGAAAAGCCCCGCCTCTGTAGCAGAGTGCGAGGCTTTTTTGGGTTCGACTGGCGATCCGTTCAGGATCAAAGGCAATCAGAACCTGTAGGTTGCGCCTACACCGAAGCCGTTTGCCGAGTTTTCATACTTGGCGTTGTACGACTGGCCACGATTGTTGCTGTTGTTGATCTTGGCATCGTCTTCCTTGAGGTAGGAATAGGCGACGTCAATGGTCAGATCCTCAGTCGGGCTCCAGCCGGCGCCGAGGCTGAAGGCCTTCCGGTCACCCGTCGGGATGCGCGGAGAGCGATCGACGTTGTTGGTTGGCGCCTGGTCAACCGACACACCACCGCGCAGTACCCATTGCTTGTTCAACTGATAGGACGCGCCAATGGCATGAGCCCAGGTGTTGTGCCAGTTCTGCTCTTCGGTGATGGTCCCGAATTGTCCAGCCAGCATCGGTGGCACGCCCTCGTTCTCGACGGTGATCTCTTTCAGGCGGCTCCAGCGGGTCCAGGTGCTGCCTGCGTAGAGGGTCCACTGGTCGTTCAGCGCGTGGGTGACCGAGAAATCCACGGACTCGGGGGTGGTGATATCCAGCGAGGCGTCATACTTCTGGCTGCTGTTCTGGCCGATCAGGCCCAGCACGCCATAGTTCACCTTGGTGTTGCCTTCGAGCTTGTACTTCACTTTCGAGTGATAGGTCAGGCCGACGCGGGTGCTGTCGGTGGCTTGCACCAGGACGCCGGCGTTGAAGCCCAGCGCGGTGTCGTCACCCTCGATCTTGACCTTGCCATCCGGCGCGGCCTGGGTAATCGACAGATTGGATTCCAGGGCGCCGTCAATACGGTTGATGGTCGGACCAAAACCGATCGACACCTTGTCGTTGAACGCATAGCTGATGGTCGGTTGCAGGGTCAGGACCGTGACTTCGCTTTTGCTGCCGAAATATCGACCGGCAAAGTTGTTCTCGTAGTCGGTTACCAGGCCGAACGGCGCGTACATGCCGAAACCTACAGTCCAGTGCTCATCGATTGGCTTGACGTAGTAACCCATGGGGACGGCAATGAGCGGCACCATGTCGCCTTTGTTGCTGCCGCTGTTAGGGCTGGAACTGGCGTCGTGGATGTCGGTATAGGCATCGATCAGGGCGGCACCGCCGGTGACTTGTTCACGCTTGAGGCGCGACATGCCGGCAGGGTTGCCAAATACTGTGCTTGCATCATCGGCAGAAGAAGAACGTCCGGCGAATCCAGTGCCCATCCCGCTGATGCTTTGTTCGTTGACGGCAAAGCCACTTGCGAAGATCTGGGTGGATGCCAACGTAACGGCAAGACTAAGCGTGGTTTTGAGCATTACTTTTTTCATTATTAGAACTCTTGGTGATCACCGGGGCGAAAATTACCAACATTTTCGCTCCAGCGCTATAGGCTGTATCGCTTGAGATAGAGCGGTTTTGTAGGACAATCGGACCAGGTTTACGGTTTATTGCGCGATGTTGCAAAATCGCCTGTCAGCAGGCAATTTCATTGGGAAGGGATATGCAGGTTTGCCAGGCGCAGGTGAAGTCCCTGAGGCGCCCTTGAGGGTGAAATGTCTGTCGCCAGATTCTGGCCATTGCGAGTAAATCATCCGCTTCGGGCAGGGGGGTGTTTTGTTCCTCCACCAGCAGCCAGGCGATGGCAGTGGCGTAACGCAGGTTGACCGTGAGCTCCAGGTGCGGTCCTTTGAGAAAGGCATGTTGACTGGCAAGGCCGCGAACCAGGCTGGCGCGTTCGGGATCCAGCGCCAGGTAATGGTCCCAGAGGGCCTGATGGCGAGGTTCGGCAATCCGGTACAGGCCGTGTCCGCGGCGGTCATGCAGGGCGGAGCCGAGCGCCGATTGGCTGGCGGCAATACCCAGTAGCAGTGATTCGGCGGTCGGGCTGTGGCACCCGAGGTAAATCAGCGTCGGGCGGATCACATAACGGCACAGCTCGCTGGCGGCGATACCCATACAGCCCTCCAGACGCGTGAATGAGTGGCGAGATCTGAGCGGCTTGGCAGCAGTGGGGAAGTTCAGTCTCGCCGTAAGCGGTTCATGCCGCTTGAGTTGAAGTGTAGTGTCATATTCGTGCCGTAAAGGACTGTTTTTAAAATATTTTCGGCTTCGAGTTATAACCGTTATATCTGTTGGTGCTTAAGCCATTCCTGTAGGAGCAGAAACTTCAGGCAATAAAAAACCCTGCGGTTGAGGCAGGGTTTTGAATTTTCAGCGTTCTGGCGTATCAGGCAACCAGTGCCTGACGGGTACGCTCGATCACGGCCTGCAGCGGCTCGGCGCTGGAGTATTGATCGGGGTACAGGCGTTCGCTGTGACGAGCGATGCCGTGTTCGTTGACCAGGGTGAAGCTGAAGCAGCCTTTGCGAGCGGCCATGATCAGGCAGTTCATTGGAGCAAAAGCATTGGTGAGGGTGCGAATGGCATCCTGAGTGTGAATTTGAGTCGACATGGTTATGGTGTTCCTACAAATGACACGGATAAGAACCGTGCAACGTTAAAACGTTCCAGTAACGTCGACCACCGTTGGTCGAACGAAGAACCCGACTGGAACAAAGCAGCCAGTTAGAAGCACTTTGATTTATGTGCGCTTGGGCTGGCAGGTAGGTACTTAGGAGGGCAGGCAGCACATCAAGGGCAAAGGTTCTGGGCCCGGGGTGAAGATCCTGATCAATCTGCAGGTTGGTTCGGTCAGAGTATGAGCACTTCGCAACACCCTTTGCTTTCGATCAAAGGCAGTGTCGTCGCAAGTGATACCTGGAAACCATCGAGGTGGTCGATCCCGTGTTGTCGGTAGAAGCTTCTCTTTAGGGAAGGTATACCGGGGGACTTGTTCGACCGTAATTGACTTTCAGCTTGGTACTAACGCCGCGGATAGTAACGGATTGAGTTTCAGAATGGAAGCGTGCCAAGCAAAAAAACCGTGTTCGGCAAAAAACATCGCCGAATCAGGCCCCGCGGCAGGGAGATCAAATAGCACAGAATCTGGCCGATGCAAGGCCCGAATGTCTGTAAGGGTGGCAGTTGGAAAGTGCTGGCGGTCACGCTCCTCCTTCGGTTTTCTCCTGCAGAACGTGCCAAAAAAGTGGGTTGATATAACTGCTTCTTGGGTACTTGTGCACAATCGATGCGCGGCGTGTTACAGCACTGTCACTTCAGCCTTACAGCAGGTCTCTGCCTTCAGTGAAAATTTAAGTCAATGAAAAACATCGTTTTTTTTTACTGGTGAAAAAATCGTCAGTTTGACTGCGGGCCCCGTTCCATGGGGGTTTGAGCGAGTTGCGGGACGGTTGTCCACTGAGTTATCCACAGCTTCTGTGGATTGTCCCAAGCGCTTGCTCTAGCACGGGCGTGCAGGATTTTTTTCGGCTTTACCCGTACGAAAAAAGGAGTAGAGTGGCGCGCCTTCCGATCTACCCCACAGTGCTTTATGAAGTTTCGTTCAATACCATCCTCTGCTGCCTCCACACCTCCAGGTGTCAGCCCACCCCAACGCCTGTCGTTGCGTGTCGCCATGTGGCTGCTCGACAGCCCGCGCCTGGCTGACAACCGGAATATCAAGCACTTCGCCGGACGTTTGCTCAAGCAGCCGGCCCGTGACGGCGTGGTCGTTGCGCAAAGTCGTCTGGGCCAATTGATGTGTCGCGAATGCGGCAGTGCCCGGGATCGGCGGATCGGTCATGATCTGCTGCGCCAGGCCGCCCGCGCAGGTGATCGGTGTGCACAGCGCGAACTGGGTCAGATCGAAGACTGAGCTGTTCCTGGCCCCACGCCTTGTTTAACCTTCAGGCTTTACCCTAACGGCAGGAGTGGTTATGGCGATGGACTTGACCAGCGTATTGCTGGGGCTGGCGGGTGCTGCGCTGCCGCTATTAGTATGGGTTTGGCACGTTCAGCGACGCCTGAGTGCCCGACAATCCGAGCTGTCGTTGCTCGAAGAACGTCTGAGCACCGCCCAACTGGCGCAAGAGGGACTCAATGCCCAGCTCGATGCCAGCCGCGATGAAATCAGCGACCTGAGCCAGGCCAATGCCACTAAACAAGCGGATCTGGCCGCGGTTCGCCGTGAGGTCGAACTGTTGCAGATCGAGCGTGACAACGCGCGCGACGCAGCCCACGCCTGGAACCTGGAGCGCAGCAGCAAGGAGGCCGAGTTACGCCGCCTGGACGCTCAGGCAGCGTCGCTTAACGCCGAGCTGCGTGAACAGCAGGAAAGCCATCAACAACGCCTGAGTGACCTGCAAGGCTCGCGGGATGAGCTGCGCGCACAGTTTGCGGAACTGGCCGGAAAAATCTTCGATGAGCGTGAGCAGCGCTTTGCCGAAACCAGTCAGCAGCGCCTGGGGCAGTTGCTCGATCCGCTGAAAGAACGCATCCAGTCGTTTGAAAAACGCGTTGAAGAAAGCTATCAGGCCGAAGCTCGCGAGCGCTTCTCCCTCGCCAAGGAGCTGGAGCGTCTGCAGCAGTTGAATCTGCGTCTGAGTGACGAGGCGACTAATCTGACTCGGGCCCTCAAAGGCCAGAAAACCCAAGGCAACTGGGGTGAGCTGATTCTCGAGCGAGTGCTTGAACATGCGGGCCTGGAAAAGGGCCGCGAATACCAGACCCAAGTCAGCCTCAAGGGCCCGGATGGCGAGCGTTTTCAGCCGGACGTGCTGATCATGCTGCCCGGCGACAAGCAGGTAGTGGTCGATTCCAAGGTCAGCCTCACCGCTTATCAGCAGTACGTGGCTGCCGATGACGAGGTGATCGGCCAGGTCGCTTTGAAGCAGCACGTGTTGTCTCTGCGCAACCATGTCAAAGGCCTGGCCGGTAAGGACTACAAACGTCTGGAAGGCCTGCACAGCCTGGATTTCGTACTGCTTTTCGTGCCGATCGAAGCGGCTTTCTCGGCGGCATTGCAAGCGGAGCCGAACCTGTTTCAGGAAGCTTTCGACCGCAACATTGTCATCGTCAGCCCGACCACCTTGCTGGCAACGTTGCGGGTCATCGACAGCTTGTGGAAACAGGAACGCCAGAGCCAGAACGCCCGGGAAATCGCCGAGCGGGCTGGCTGGCTGTACGACAAGTTTGTGCTGTTCATCCAGGACCTGGACGAAGTCGGCAACCGCCTGCAGCAACTGGACAAAGCCTACAGTGCGGCACGCAACAAACTGACTGAAGGCCGCGGCAATCTGATCAGCCGCAGCGAGCAGCTCAAGTTACTCGGCGCTCGGGCCAGCAAAAGCCTGCCGGCGGACCTGCTGGAGCGAGCGATGACCGATGTGGACGGGATGGCGGAATTGCCGGAGTAGGGGAGCGCATGCCGGTTTGAGCGGCACCAGTCAGTTAACGCGATACTTCAGCCGGGTGGATATCTGAGGCGAGGGGGCTTGTCGGAACGCCGCACCGCCCCGCTGGGGCGCGCAGCGGCCCTAAAACTTACAAATGTGTTGTATCAGGCACACCGCATCCATCGACTTTACGACTGCTTCGCAGCCGAACGGGGGCAGGCCCCCTCGCCACAGGTGTGTAATGTTCCACTCCCAATCTGCCGCGTTACAACGGCAAATGCCTATTCAACAATGCCCTCAACGCCGCCGGTTTCACTGGTTTAGCCAAATAGTCCAGGCCGGCCGCATGGACCTCGGCGACCATTTCCGGTCG
This sequence comes from Pseudomonas fluorescens, assembly GCF_902497875.1. Taxonomy (GTDB): domain Bacteria; phylum Pseudomonadota; class Gammaproteobacteria; order Pseudomonadales; family Pseudomonadaceae; genus Aquipseudomonas; species Aquipseudomonas fluorescens_BR. The sequence continues at coordinate 70,260 of NZ_CABVHY010000020.1, read as the reverse complement.
GCCATCGGCGCTGATCACCACCCCCGGCACCGGTTCGCCGAGTTCGGTGCGCAGCCAGGCCATCAACTCGGTCCCGGTCTCACCGTCATCCAGGTGGTAGTCCACCAGTGCCAGCTGCGGGCGAATGCCTTCACCGAGCAGCGTTGCGCATTCATCCCGATTGCGTGCGGTCCAGACCTGGCAACCCCAGCGCGTCAGCAAGCTATTCATGCCGATCAGGATGCTGTCCTCGTTGTCGATACACAGCACGTGCGCGCCACTCAGCAGTTGACCGTTGTGCTCGGCGACCTTGGCCGGGGCGCTGAATTTTGCGTGAACCAGCGGCACACTGACGCTGAACACGCTGCCCTTACCCGGCCATGAACGTACCTGCAATTGATGCCCCAGCACCCGGCAAAGCCCGTCGGCAATGGCCAGACCCAGGCCCAGGCCTTTCTCGGCGCGAGTCTGGTGGCTGTCCAGGCGTTTGAACTCTTCAAAGATCACCCGCCGTTTGTTTTCCGCAATGCCTGGTCCGCGATCCCAGACTTCCAGGCAGAGTTGCCCGTTGCGGCGTCGCACGCCCAGCAGCACCGGGCCTTTGGCATAACGAAAGGCGTTGGTCAGGAAGTTCTGCAGAATCCGCCGCAGCAGCTTGATATCGCTGTTGACCCGCAAATGGCTGCCGCGCAGGCGAAATTTCGTGCCTTGCTCCTGGGCCAGGGCCTTGAACTCGGCACCGAGGGTATCGAACAATTCGTTGAGGACAAACGGCTTGGGATCCGGGTTGATCATGCCGTTTTCCAGGCGCGACATGTCCAGCAGATCGCTGATCAGGTCTTCGGCCGAGCGCAGCGAACTGTCCAGGTGATGCACCAACTGCTGCGCCTCGGCGCAAAGCCCCTCTTCTTGATGGGAAAGGGCGGCGGAGAACAGTCGGGCGGCATTCAACGGTTGCATCAAGTCGTGGCTGACCGCGGCAAGGAAGCGGGTTTTCGACTGGTTGGCCAGCTCTGCGGTGCCCTTGGCCTCGGTCAGGGCGACATTCAGTTGCGACAATTCATGAGTCCGCGCGGTGACCCGTTGTTCCAGCCCTTCGTTGGCATCGGTCAGCGCTTTTTCGGCTTCGCGGAACGCGGTAATGTCGGTAAAACTCATGACGAAACCGCCGCCGGGCATCGGATTGCCGATCAGCTCGATCACCCGTCCGTTGGGGAACAATCGTTCGGAAGTATGCGCCCGGCCCTGGCGCATCCAATGCAGGCGCCGAGCCACGTGCACCTCGGCTTCGCCGGGGCCGCAGAGGCCACGCTCGGCGTTGTAGCGAATGATGTCGGCAATCGGTCGACCAACGCTGATCAGCCCGTCCGGGTAGTTGAACAGCTCCAGATAACGTCGGTTCCAGGCCACCAGTTTGAGCGATTGGTCGACCACGCTGATGCCCTGGGTAATGTTCTCGATCGCACCTTGCAACAGGGCACGGTTGAACTGCAGCACCTCCGAGGCTTCGTCGGCGATCCGTACTACGTCCTCAAGCTGCATCTCCCGGCCTTCGATGGCGGCTTTCACCACCGCGCGGGTCGAGGATGCTCCGAGTACACCGGCCAGCAGGCGCTCGGTGTGGGCGATCCATTCGCCATCGGCATTCTGGTTCGGATTGAAGCCTTTACCCTGGCGATAGGCGAAGCGAATAAAGCTTTGGCGCGCCCGTTCTTCACCGACAAAACGCGCCGCCAGGGCGAGCAGGTCGTTGATCTGCACCGCCAGCATCGAGCGCGAACTGGGGCGCGCGCTGATTTCCTGACCGATAAACCGTCCGGCCTGCCAGTGCTCGGAGACCCGGGTACGCGACAGCACCGAAACCCAGGCGAACAGCGTGAAGTTACCCGCCAGTGACAGCACCACGCCCTGGGTCAGCGGAGTGATGGGCAGGTTCAGCGGGTTGCCATGCAGCCAGGTCAGGCCGGGAAAACTGCTCAGCGACCAGCCGAGGCTGTTGGCGGCAATCGGCAGGACCAGGGTGTAGAACCAGAGGAAGGTCCCGGTAGCCAGGCCGGCAAATACCCCACGGCGGTTCGCCTGTTTCCAATACAGCGCGCCGAGCATTGCCGGCGCCAGTTGGGTGACCGCGGCGAAGGCGATCTGGCCGATGGTCGCGAGGCTCGCGGTAGAGCCGAGCAAGCGATAGCTGACGTAGGCCAGCAACAGGATCACCACGATGCTCACCCGGCGTACCGAGAGCATCCAGTAGCGGAATACTTCGAACGGGCGCTCGGCGTTTTTGCGCCGCAGCAGCCAGGGCAGCAGCATGTCGTTGGAAACCATGGTCGAGAGTGCCACGCTGGCGACAATCACCATCCCGGTGGCAGCCGATGCGCCGCCGATAAATGCCAGCAGCGCCAGCGCCGGATGGGACTGGGCCAGCGGCAGGCTGATCACGAAGGAGTCGGGCAACACCGAACTGGGCAGCAGCATCTGCCCGGCCAGGGCGATCGGCACCACAAACAGTGCGGCCAGCGCCAGGTAGGCAGGGAACACCCACTTGGCCAGGCGCAGGTCCTGCGGCTCGATGTTTTCCACCACTGTGACGTGAAATTGCCGTGGCAGGCAGATGATCGCCATCATCGCGACGCCGGTCTGCACCACCATGGACGGCCAGTTGATGGTTTCTTTCCAGTACTGCTCCAGACGCGGCGCGAGCATGGCCTGATCGAACAGGTCGTCGAAGCCGTCGTACAAGCCATAGGTGACAAAGGCGCCGACCGCCAGAAAGGCGAACAGCTTGACCAGCGATTCGAAGGCGATTGCCAGCACCATGCCGCGGTGGTGTTCGGTGGCGTCGAGGTTGCGGGTACCGAACACGATGGTGAACAGCGCCAGCACCAGCGAAACGATCAGCGCTGTGTCCTGGGCGCGGGTGCCCATGGCGTCGGGACCGGCGCCGATCAACAGGTTCACGCCCAGCACGATGCCTTTGAGTTGCAGGGCAATGTACGGCAGGACCCCGACCAGGCAGATCAACGCGACGACTACCGCCAGCGACTGCGATTTGCCATAACGGGCGGCGATGAAGTCGGCGATGGAGGTGATGTTCTCCTGCTTGCTGATCATCACCATCTTTTGCAGCACCCAGGGCGCCAGCACCAGCAACAGAATCGGCCCCAGGTAGATTGGCAGGAACGACCAGAGTTGTTCGGCCGCCTGGCCCACCGCGCCGAAGAAGGTCCAACTGGTGCAGTAGACGGCCAGCGACAGGCTATAGACCCAGGCACGCATCCGCGGTGGCAGCGGCGCGCTGCGACGGTCACCGTAGAAGGCGATGGCGAACAGGATGGCCATATAGGCCAGGGCGACGGCGGCGATCAGCCCGCTGGACAGCGACATGGAAACTCCAGACAAAAGACGCCCGGGCAATTCAGCCCGGTCAGACAGTCTCGCATGATGGCCGGGATTCGTCAGTGTCGACCAAGGTCTCAGCGCGGCCGGGTGTCGCAGGGGAGTTTCAATTGCATCCTCGTCGCCTGTACCGGCCTCATCGCGAGCAAGCTCGCTCCTACAGGAATGGCGTCAGGCGCAGATCATGTGGGAGCGAGCCTGCTCGCGATTGGGCCTTACTGATGCAACGCGATATCGATCAACTGATGAAGCTCTTCCACCTCCAGCGGCGCCGCCGAAAACAGGATCCGGAACACCGTTGGCGCTACCACCATATTGATCAGCCGGTCGACGCTGGGCAGCGTTTCAGCGCTATCGCGGTAACGCTCGAGAATAATCTGCAATTGCCCGCTGATGATGCTCACGCAATAACCCGGCGTGGCGCTGCATTGCACGTCGCGCAGCATATGGCGGCCCGGTTCGGAGCTCATCTCGTCCAGATACTGTTCCGCCCAGGCCCGCAGGTCGCCGTGCAGGCTGCCGGTATTGGCCGGTTCACTGTCGGGGCGCATGCGGGCCAGGGCGACGTCGGCGAGCAGCATCGAAAGATCGCCCCAGCGCCGGTAGATGGTCGAGGGCGTGACGCCCGCGCGAGCGGCTATTTGCGGCACGGTCACAGTCGAGCGCTCCTGCTCTTCGAGGAGTTCGCGGACCGCTGAATGAATCGATTCCTGCACCCGGGCACTGCGGCCACCCGGGCGTAAACCTTCTTTAATCGCCATAGGTCGAACCTTAACACAAAGAATTTGCTTTAAGCCTGGGCCAGTAGCACACTTCGCAAAAGCAATAAATTAGCTTTAGCGGAGCGTGCCCATGTCCAGTTCCACCGATACGCCGGTAGCCAATCGTTCCAGCCTGCTGTTCCTGGCAATTACGCTGCTCGGTTTTCTGGCCGCCTCAAGCGCGCCAACGCCTTTGTATCACCTGTATCAGGAGGCGCTGCAGTTTTCTTCGGCGACCCTGACCCTGATTTTTGGGGTCTACGCCCTGAGTCTGCTGGCAGCCTTGCTGACAGTCGGCTCGCTGTCGGATTACCTCGGACGCAAACCGGTGATTTTCGTCGCGCTGCTGCTGGATATGCTGGCAATGTTGCTGTTTATCAATGCCGAAAGTGTTGCCTGGCTGATTGCCGCGCGGGTGCTGCAAGGCTTCGCCACCGGCATGGCGACCAGCGTGCTGGGAGCCGCGTTGCTCGACACCGATCGCCAGCAAGGGCCGCTGGTCAACAGCGTGGCGCCGTTGCTGGGCATGGCGTGCGGCGCGCTGGGTACCAGTCTGTTGGTGGAGTACGCGCCGCAACCCTTGCAGTTGGCCTACTGGATGCTGTTCGGCTTGTTTGCGCTGCAGGCGTTGTATGTCTGGCGTCTGCCGGAAAGCGTCAGTCGGCAGCCGGGTGCCTGGGCGTCGCTGCGACCAACCCTGCATGTGCCCGCCCAGGCACGGCGGGCGTTATGGCTGTCCTTGCCGGTGGATGTCGCGGTCTGGGCCATGGGCGGTTTTTACCTGTCATTGGCGCCGTCCCTGGTCCGCGCTGCGACCGGTTCGACCTCGAATCTGATCGGTGGCGGGCTCGTGGCGGTGTTGACCCTGAGCGGGGCGCTGGCGATTTTCACTTTGCGCAATCGCCCCGCCGACAAAGTGCTGCGCCTGGGGGCGAGCCTGTTGGCCATTGGTGTTGCGTTGATCCTGAGTGCTGTGCACAGCGCCAGCCTGCCGCTGTTTTTCTTGGCCACGCTGGTGGCCGGCAGTGGTTTCGGCGCAGGTTTTCTGGGGGCCTTGCGCAGCGTCGTGCCGCTGGCCTTGCCTCATGAGCGCGCCGGGTTGATGTCGGCGTTTTATGTGCTCAGTTACCTGGCGTTCTGCCTGCCGTCGTTGCTCGCGGGAAGCCTGACGCGCAGCTTTGGCCTGATCGCGACCACGGATGGATACGGCGCACTGTTGATCCTGCTGGCCCTCGGGGCGCTGTTGGGCTTGATGTTGCAGCGGCCGGCGAAGGTGTGTGCGGTTGCCGGTAATCCATGAACGATTGAGCCGGGGGGAAAGTGTGCAGGCTGTGGCATTGTGGGCACTGGAGCCTTGGTCTCAAGCGCTCCAGACTCCAGGTAAAGGACAGGACTCCCCATGAAGATCATTCGCAGTAAATCCTTCACCGGCACCCACGCCTGGGCAGCGCTGCCTATCGCCAACATGAACGGCATTACTACGCGGCTGCACTGGACCGACCAACCCTATCAATGGCACACCAACGATGGCCAGGAAGTCTTCGTGGTGTTGGATGGGCAAGTACGGATGCACTATCGCGAGGACGGGGTGGAGCAGGTTGCCTTGCTCGAGGTGGGCGACATTTTTTATGCCAGTGTCGGCACCGAGCATGTCGCCCATCCGTTGGGCCCGGCGCGGATTCTAGTGGTCGAATCGCAGGGCAGTGTTTAGTGGCCTGTGTGAAGTAACGAATGGGCCGTAAGGCCGCCAGGTTCTATATCGGTTAAACAGATAACGGTTAGAGATATTACCCGTTATATAGATATTCGATTTGCTTCTACCATGAATTCCACCTCACGCAGAGGACAGGAGTTCAGCATGACATGCACCAACAGCGTCAGATCCGGCTTGCGGCCATTGAGCCATTTGCAGCACCCGCGCGAAGCGATCCGTCATTTCACCCCCAACTGGTTCGCCGCGACCATGGGCACCGGTGTGCTCGCGTTGGCCCTGGCCCAGTTGCCGGTTGAAAGCCCCGGCCTGCGGGCGGTTGCCGAGGGTTTGTGGTTATTCAATATTCTGCTGTTCGTGTTGTTCTGCGGCCTTTATGCGGCCCGTTGGCTGTTGTTCTTCGACGAGGCGCGGCGAATTTTCGGGCACTCCACGGTGTCGATGTTTTTCGGCACCATCCCCATGGGCCTGGCGACCATCATCAACGGCTTTCTGCTGTTCGGCGTGCCACGTTGGGGGGAGGGCGTGGTGCAACTGGCCGAGGTGCTGTGGTGGCTGGATGTAGTCATGTCGCTGGCTTGCGGGGTTTTGATTCCCTACCTGATGTTCACCCGTCAGGAACACAGCATCGACCAGATGACGGCAGTCTGGCTGCTGCCGGTGGTTGCCGCGGAAGTCGCAGCGGCCAGTGGTGGTTTGCTGGCCCCGCATCTGCCGGATGCCCATGGGCAGTTGGTGGTGCTGGTCACCAGCTATGTGCTATGGGCGTTTTCGCTGCCGGTGGCCTTCAGCATTCTGACTATCTTATTGCTGCGCATGGCCTTGCATAAACTGCCCCACGAGAGCATGGCCGCCTCGAGTTGGCTGGCCCTCGGGCCGATTGGCACCGGAGCGCTGGGCATGTTGCTGCTGGGCGCGGATGCGCCGGCAATCTTCGGCGCCAACGGGTTGTCAGGCATCGGCGAAATAGCCGCAGGCCTCGGCTTGGTGGCCGGGATCACGCTGTGGGGGTTCGGGCTCTGGTGGCTGCTGAGCGCGCTGCTGATAACCCTGCGTTACCTGAGTGAGGGGATTCCCCTCAACCTTGGCTGGTGGGGCTTTACCTTCCCGCTGGGCGTCTATTCATTGTCCACGCTGAAGCTGGCGACCACCCTGAACCTGACGTTTTTCAGTGTTTTTGGCAGCGCTCTGGTAGCGGCATTGGCGCTCCTCTGGCTGATTGTCTCGAAACGAACCGTGCAGGGTGCCTATCGAGGGGAGCTGTTTGTTTCACCTTGTATTGCAGGATTAACAAAATAACGGCGAAGTTTAGCTAAGGTTGTGGCCTGGATCGAAGATCGATATTCCAATAACAGCATTCAAGCCACTCAGGGACATGGAAGATGAGTCACCCCTCGCAGTTCACTTTGCTTCGCAAACGGCGTTTTCTGCCGTTTTTTGTTACCCAGTCCCTTGGGGCATTCAACGACAATATCTTCAAGCAGTCGCTGATCCTCGCCATTCTGTACAAGCTGACGATCGAGGGGGACCGCTCGATCTGGGTCAACCTCTGCGCCTTGCTGTTCATCTTGCCGTTCTTTCTGTTCTCGGCTTTGGCCGGGCAATTTGGCGAGAAGTTCGCCAAGGACAGATTGATCCGCCTGATCAAGCTCGGTGAAATCGCGATCATGGCGGTCGGTGCAGTGGGCTTTATGTTCGATCACCTGTGGTTGATGCTGGTGGCGCTGTTCGCCATGGGGACCCACTCGGCGCTGTTCGGCCCGGTGAAGTACTCGATCCTGCCCCAGGCGTTGCGCGAAGAGGAGCTGGTGGGTGGCAACGGTCTGGTGGAAATGGGCACCTTCCTGGCAATCCTGGCCGGGACCATCGGTGCCGGGATCATGATGTCCTCCAGTCATTACGCGCCGATCGTGTCTACCGCTATCGTCGCAGTTGCGGTGCTCGGTTATCTGGCCAGTCTCGGCATACCCCGGGCTGCAGCGGCTACTCCGCAGATGCGCCTGAACTGGAACATTTTCAGCCAGTCCTGGGCCACCTTGCGCCTGGGCCTGGGGCAGACACCCGCAGTGTCCCGCTCGATTATCGGCAACTCGTGGTTCTGGTTTGTCGGGGCGATTTATCTGACGCAGATTCCGGCCTACGCCAAAGAATGGCTGTATGGCGATGAAACCGTGGTGACGCTGATTCTTACGGTGTTCTCGGTGGGCATCGCGACCGGCTCGATGCTGTGCGAAAAACTCTCCGGGCGCAAAGTGGAGATTGGCCTGGTCCCGTTCGGCTCGTTCGGCCTGACGGTGTTTGGCCTGCTGCTGTGGTGGCACTCCGGCGGTATCGTACAGAACGTCCAGGCCAACGACTGGATTGCGGTGCTTAGCACGGGCCCGGCCTGGTGGGTGTTGATCGATATCCTGGGCCTGGGGATTTTCGGTGGTTTCTATATCGTGCCGCTGTACGCGCTGATTCAGTCGCGCACCGCGGAAAATGAGCGGGCGCGGGTCATCGCCGCAAACAACATCCTCAATGCCTTGTTCATGGTGATCTCGGCGATTGTCTCGATTGTTTTGTTGAGTCTGGCCGAGCTGTCGATCCCGCAGTTGTTCCTCGCGGTGTCGCTGATGAACATCGCGGTGAACGCCTACATCTTCAAAATCGTTCCCGAGTTCAGCATGCGCTTCATGATCTGGCTGCTCAGCCACTCCATGTACCGCGTCGAGCATCGCAACCTGGATCTGATCCCTGACGAAGGCGCGGCGCTGCTGGTGTGCAACCATGTGTCGTTTGTCGACGCCTTGCTGATTGGCGGCGCGGTACGTCGGCCGATTCGCTTTGTGATGTATTACAAAATCTACAACCTGCCGGTGCTGAACTTCATCTTTCGCACCGCCGGGACTATCCCGATTGCCGGGCGCCAGGAGGATATCCAGATATACGAAAGCGCCTTCAAGCGGATCGCCCAGTACCTGAAGGACGGCGAACTGGTGTGCATTTTTCCGGAAGGCAAGTTGACTGCCGATGGCGAGCTCAATGAGTTCAAGGGTGGGTTGACGCGGATTCTCGAAGAAACACCGGTGCCGGTGATTCCATTGGCCTTGCAGGGGCTGTGGGGGAGTTTCTTCAGTCGCGATCCGGGCAAGGGGCTGTTCCGTCGGCTGTGGTCGCGAGTAACCCTGGTGGCGGGGCCAGCGGTGGCGACCGAGGTGGCGGAGCCTGCGAAGTTGCAGGCTTTGGTTGGGGAGTTGCGGGGGGCAGTTAGATAGTCGGTGCTTGTGCGGGCCTCATCGTCGGATCGCCGCCCGGAGCAAGCTCGCTCCCATATTAGATTTATGTTGAGCCACAAATAGTAGGCACACGATCAATCCAATGTGGGAGCGAGCGTGCTCGCGATAGCGGTAGTGGCCTAAGCGCTAACCTTGAGCCCAACCAACCCGGCAATGATCAACGCCACGCTGGCCAGCCGAAACAGCGCCATCGACTCACCAAACAGAATGATCCCGGCGATCACCGTGCCGACCGCACCGACCCCGGTCCAGATCGCATAAGCGGTGCCCAGCGGTAGCTCTTTCATGGCCAGGCCGAGCAAGCCAAGGCTGATCACCATGGCGCCAACGGTCAGGGCAGTGGGCACAGGGCGGCTGAACCCGTCGGTGTATTTCAGGCCGACGGCCCAGCCAACTTCGAACAGGCCGGCAAAAAACAGAATGATCCAGGACATGGAAGACCTCCATCGAATGACGGGGTCGTCCCCAGATTTATGACTCGATTGAGCCGCGAGGTCGTCCTCGCGATGGGCAAGATAGTGCCCAATATTAACCTGGGGATCAAGTTTTACGGATCAGTCTGCCGCTTGCCGAGCGCTCAGTTCGCGGTCCTGCTTTTCGCTCTGGCAGAGCAACCAGGCCACCCCCGGTATGGTCACGAAGTGCGCGACCACACCCAGGGCCAATAGGCGCCGCCGATTCGACGAACGCACATTAGTGCATTCAGATCCCCTGCGGAGTCTCTTCGCCGCCCAATGCTTCGACCAGCATCGGGAGGAATTCGCCGAAGGTCAGCATCATCAGGGTGAAGCTGGCGTCCTGCTGGCCGAGGGCATCGTCGCCGCCGTCCTGTTCCGCCTGATCCTGCAGCAGGTCTTCGAACTTCAGGCGTTTGACCACCATCTTGTCGTCGAGCACGAAAGACAGTTTGTCCTGCCAGGCCAGGGATAGCTGGGTCACCACTTTGCCGGTGCTCAGGTGCAGCTGGATTTCGTCGCTGGTCAGGTCCTGACGCTTGCAACGGACGATGCCGCCGTCTTCGTGGGTATCGCGCAGCTCGCATTCGTCGAGGACGAAAAACCCGTCGGCAGCCTTTTGGGTTTTTACCCAGTCGGTCATGGTCGCGGTCGGTGCCATTTTCACGGTCAGCGGACGTACCGGCAGCGAGCCAATCACTTCACGCAGGGTCGACAGCAGGTCTTCGGCGCGTTTTGGGCTGGCCGAGTTGACCAGGATCAGCCCCTGTTTCGGCGCGATGGCAGCAAATGTGGCCGAACGACGAATAAAGGCACGGGGCAGGAAGGCCTGGATGATTTCATCCTTGAGCTGATCGCGCTCCTTCTTGTAGACCTTGCGCATTTGCTCGGCTTCGATCTCTTCGACCTTTTCCTTCAGGGCATCACGCACGACGCTGCCCGGCAGAATACGTTCTTCCTTGCGCGCGGCGATCAGCAGGAAATCCTGGCTGACGTGCACCAGAGGCGCATCTTCGCCTTTGCCGAACGGCGCGACGAAACCGTAGGTGGTCAACTCCTGGCTTGCACATGGACGCGCCTGTTTGGTGGCCAGTGCAGTTTCCAGCGCCTCAGCATCAAAAGGCAGATCTTGGGTCAGGCGATAGATAAGCAGGTTTTTGAACCACATGGGGTGAATCTCTCCTTATATGCAAAAGGAGGGCATTATTCTCTTCGAAGCGTAATAGGCCAACCCTTAGCTAAGCCTTTGGAAGGCATGAAAAAATTATTTTAAAAAGTGCTTGCCAGAGTACGGGGCGCTCCGTAGAATGCGCGCCACACCGAGAGTGAAGGGTGATTAGCTCAGCTGGGAGAGCATCTGCCTTACAAGCAGAGGGTCGGCGGTTCGATCCCGTCATCACCCACCATTCGCTTCAAGTGTTACGCGCAGCGGTAGTTCAGTCGGTTAGAATACCGGCCTGTCACGCCGGGGGTCGCGGGTTCGAGTCCCGTCCGCTGCGCCATATTCGGTAACCTGGAACGCTGAACGCCAGGTCACCACAGAAAGCCCGCCTAGTGCGGGCTTTTTGCTGTCCGGATTTTGCAAGGTTCTAACTGATTTGAATATTTTTTTATTTAAATCAGCACGTTATGAATTTTTGTGAGAGAATGCGCCTACACCGAAAGTGAAGGGTGATTAGCTCAGCTGGGAGAGCATCTGCCTTACAAGCAGAGGGTCGGCGGTTCGATCCCGTCATCACCCACCATTCGCTTCAAGTGTTACGCGCAGCGGTAGTTCAGTCGGTTAGAATACCGGCCTGTCACGCCGGGGGTCGCGGGTTCGAGTCCCGTCCGCTGCGCCATATTCGGTAACCTGGAACGCTGAACGCCAGGTCACCACAGAAAGCCCGCCTTGTGCGGGCTTTTTGCTGTCTGGAATTTGGCTTCTTGTCCGAGGATCATCCTGAGGTTTCCAGATCGGCGCGTCAGGCTTCGAGGCAATGTTGCAGGCTGTCGATTACCGCTGGCGGTATCACATCAAATACGGTTTCTTTTGCTGTTACAGACGCCCCGCAACGGCGCGTCTGGCGGTATTCGCTGGGCGTGCAACCGGCGAATTGCTTGAAGGCCCGGGCGAAGTAGGAAGGGTCCTTGAAACCGACCTCATAGCCGATGCTGGTGATGGGCATCTGGCTGTTGTCGAGCAGCTCCCTGGCGTAGTCCATGCGTTTGCTCAGGATGTAGTCCATATACCCAAGACCATTCACTTCCTTGAACAGGCGACTGAAACGGAATGTTGTCATGCCGCAGCGCTTCGCCAGTTCCTTCTGGTCGATGCTCTCCTGAAAATGTTGGTCGATGTACAGCAGCACCTTATTGAGTGCCTGGTGCTTCTGGTGTTCCGCGGTCAGCCGAATACTCTCCGGCAGGGAAGGGCCGTGTTCGATGTGCGGCTTCCTGGGGTGGAAACCAGAGTTGCGGCGCAGCTCGCAGAGCTGCTCCAGGGCATGCAGAAAGCGGCTCTTCTCGGTGCCTGAAAGGGGCAGCACCATGTACTCCCACACACGAGAACGCATGGCCCACACGGCGAGCTCTTCGGAGTGCTGTACGGTGAACATGGCGATAGGCACCGAGGGCAGGGTGCGTTTGATCTCCAGCAACAGACTGAGGCCCTGCATGTCGGGACGATCAAAATGTATGCAGATCATGTCCGGTTGTTGTTGGCCATAATCCTGCTTGAGCAAAGCGGATTCTTTGGTCAGCCGGCAATCGCAGGTTGAGCGAAATTGCGCGATCAGTTCTTCGGTCGATTGATCACGAGTGAGATCGAGCCATAAAAGAAATGGTTTTCTGGCTGAGGCAGACATCATTTTCATACCTCGAGTTCCGTGCCTCATTTTTTTTTCTACTTCGTTTTCCAGTATTGTCACTTTGCCATCATCTGAATGATCAAATTCATATATAAAAATATTTTTTTAGTTTGTTTGGTTCTATGCATCGTTGAGCGCCAATGTTACGGGGGCTTTACAGTTATTTTCGATCTGCCTCGGATCGACCGCTCGTCGCTTGCGAATCAGTTGCAGAATCATTCGTAAGTTATTCCCTTGATTACGCTTGCCGTTACTCAGGCGGTGCCCTAAGTGTTTTTTGTTGTGCTGGCAATGACAGCAAAAAAGTCCTAGCGATAAGCAAAAACCTCCTAACCCTACCGTTGCCCCCTGACTAAGGTTTGAACCAGGCAGTGCATTCAGCGCCGCCCTTGAAGAACAACACTCAAGTGAGGTGGACAACATGAATATCCAATCGATCAAGACTTCGGTGCTGAAGTTCATCAAAGACGAAGATGGTCTGACCATTGTGGAGTATGCGGTGGCGGGTGGGTTAATTACTGTAGCTGCGGTGGCTGCATTCATAACATTAGGAACAAACGTTAATTCCAAAATCGAGTGCATGCACAAAGCGGTCGGTGTCGGAGCAGCTAAGGGCACCGCTTGCTAGCAGGTTTCATAAGGAATGCAGCGATGCTCACGGAATAGACAGCGCCACTGTTTTGTTATTAGGGCTGCTAGGTATGCGGTGGTGAACGATCTGCGCCACCACTGCACTACCAACTATAAAAACCGAGTGAGGCGGACAACATGAATATCCAATCGATCAAGACTTCAATGCTGAAGTTCGTTAAAGACGAAGATGGCCTGACCATTGTGGAGTATGCGGTGGCAGGTGGGTTGATTACGGTGGCTGCGGTGGCCGCATTCGTAACACTAGGAACAAACGTTAATTCCAAAATCGAGTGCTTGCACAAAGCGGTGGGTGTCGGAGCAGCTGCGGGCGCCGCTTGCTAGATCATTCCACTGGGGGGTAGCAGCGATGTCCTTAGAGCAGATGTTTACCACCGTTTTGCTGCTAGGGCTGCTGGGTTATGCGGTGGCGAGCGATCTTCGCCGCCACCGTATCCCGAACCTGATGGTCCTGCTCGGGCTGGCGCTGGGGCTGACCAGCCAGGTGCAGGCAGCCGGCCTTAGCGGATTGGGCAATGGCACGCTTGGGATGCTGATCGGTTTCGGTCTGTTCCTGCCAATGTACGCCGTGGGAGGGATGGCCGCCGGGGATGTCAAGCTGATGGCCATGGTCGGCGCTTTTCTCACTCCGCAGGATGCACTCTGGGCTGCGCTTTACAGCCTGATGGCCGGTGGTCTGTGCGGGTTCTTGATTGTGCTGGTGCGTGGCCAGATACGACGGACGGTAGGGCGTTACTGGCTGATGTTGAGAGCAAGGGCCTATTTGGCGCCCCTGGAGGATGAAGTGGCAGGCAAGCCTTTCCCCTATTCGGTCGCGATCCTGCTCGGCACTTTGACCAGCGTCTTCTGGCTGCCCTTCAACCAGTAGTTCGGGAGAATATTATGTACGCCTTCAGCGACAGCAACGGTTACCCCAGCGAGCGGGAAGCGGTGCAGCAACTCGCTCCGCAGCCGCGCACTGTTCTTGAGACCGGCCTGGCGGACAATTTTCTCGGCGATCTGGTCTGCAAGCATCTGCACGACGCTGGCGTGCTGGATATGCCGCGACTGGTGGAGCGCCTGGCGCTGACCGGTGCGGTACTGGAAGAGGTTCTGACGTTCCTGCGCAGGGACGGCCGGGTCGAGGTTCTCGGCCAGGTCGGTGGCCAGACGCTACGCTACGGCTTGACGGAGCGCGGCCGCAGCGCCGCCCGGGATGCCCTGTCGCGCAGTGGCTATATCGGCGCAGCCCCCTTCCCGGTGAGCGCCTACCGCTCCCTGCTCAGGGCGCAAACCATTCACCATGGCCGCATCAACGCGCGTGATATGCAGGATGCCTTTGACTCGGTGGTACTCGCCGAAAACATGCTCGACCAACTGGGCGTGGCCATGAATTCCGGGCGCGCGGTGATGATTTACGGGCCGGCGGGTACCGGCAAGACCTATATCAGCAGCCGCTTGATCCGGCTGTTTGCCGAAGCGATCTGGGTGCCCTATGCCATCGCGATCAACGACGCGGTGATCGAGATCTTCGATCCCCAGATACACCAGCGTCTGGAGGCTGACGAACAACTCAATAGTTTGCTGCTCAATGAAGGGATCGATCGTCGACTGCTCTGCTGCCGACGTCCGATCATCATCACTGGCGGTGAATTGAGCATGGAGCAGCTTGACGTTCGTTACGACCCATCTACCCGCCAGTATCAGGCCCCCTTGCAACTCAAGGCCAGTAATGGCCTGTTCATCATCGACGATCTGGGCCGTCAGCGCATGGCCCCGGCCGAGCTGTTGAATCGCTGGATCGTGCCGATGGAGGAGAAGCGCGACTTCCTCAACCTCGGCGGTGGGCGGCACTGCGAGCTGCCGTTCGACCTGATCCTGGTGTTCTCCACCAACCTCAACCCGTTGGAGCTGGCCGATGAAGCGTTCCTGCGGCGAATTGGCTACAAGCTGCAATTCGGCTACCTCAAACCCGACGAATACGAACGCATCTGGCGCCAGGAAAGCGAGCGGCTGGGCATCCCCTATGACCCGCTGCTGCTGCGTCATGTGCTGCAGGAGTTGTACGAACCAGAAAGCATGCCCCTGGTTCCTTGCCATCCCCGCGACCTCTTGAGCATGGCGCTCGACCGTCAGCGTTACCTGGGCGGCTCCGGGCCGCTGTCGCCGCAGGAACTGGAATGGGCCTGGCACAACTACTTCGTCCAGCTCGACTTTCTTGGATAAGGAGATACAGACATGAGTTCTCGTACGCTCACCCTGATTGCCCTGTCCCTGATCCTGGGCCTGGGCGCCGCATTCATGGCCAACAACTGGTTGAGCGCACGGCTCAATGCCAGCCCCGAGGACAACCTGCAGAACGTGGTGGTGGCCACGGTGGAGATTTCTTTCGGGCAGATGGTCGAGGCCCAGCAAGTCATGCTGGTACGCATGCCCAAGGGCACGGTGCCGGAGGATGCCTTCGATGCCACCGATAAAGTGGTGGGCAAGATCGCCACGTTCTCCATGCTACAGGGCGACATCCTGCGCGGCGCGCGCCTGGCCGAGCACCTCGGTGGCAGCACCCTGGCCTCGCTGATCGAGCCTAACAAACGTGCCATATCGGTGCGAGTCGACGATGTGGTCGGCGTGGGGGGGTTCCTGTTACCGGGTAATCGGGTCGACGTGCTGGCCACCAAACAGGCGAATGGCAACAACAGTAATGCCGAGGCCAAAACCATTCTCGAGGATTTGCGGGTACTGGCGGTGGACCAGACTGCCAGCACTGACAAGACCCAGCCAGTGGTTGTGCGCGCGGTGACCCTGGAGATGAGTCCGAAACAGGCGGAAACCCTGGTCAAGGCAATGACCGATGGGAAGTTGCAACTGGCCCTGCGAAATCCGCTGGATAACCAGAAAAAACCGCTGATCGCCGAGCCGGTTGCGGCGGTTGCGCCGGTTGCTTTGGCCAAGGCTGCGCCACCTGTTGCCAAACCGGTGGTACGTCGTAGCGGTGGCAACAGCAGCGTCACCCTGATTCGCGGCACCAAGATCGATGTGGTGAACACCCGGTTTTAAGTTATCCGGCGCAATTTCGGCATTGCGCTGCGCGCGGCCTTGCGGGGCTTCGCAGAGTTTGGGGGCAGGACGATGCATCGTACTGACGGGCGAATAACTCCCTACAGACGATTAGCAGGCAAGCGACATAACAATCAAAGGAGTACGACATGGCTATCTTCCAGAGGCTTGGGGCATACGCGCTGTACACGTTGGGCGCATCGTTGTTGTTGCTGGCCGCGGCGCAGGCAGCCGAGCGGTTTTCGGATGTGAGGTCCATGCCTGGGACGAATGCCAGCAACGTCCAGGTGCCGATCTATAAGTCGCGGGTGATCAGTACGCGCTCACCGGTGAAGAAAGTCTCGGTCGGCAACCCGGAAATCGCCGACATCCTTATCTCCAGCCCAACTCAGCTCTACCTGCTCGGTCGTTCTCTGGGCAGCACCAATGTGCTGCTGTGGGATAGTAGCAACCGTCTGATTGAGACCCTGGATCTTGAAGTGGTGCATGACATCGATGGCCTCAAGAGCCGGCTGCATCAATTGCTGCCCAACGAGAACATCGAGGTGTTCAGCGCCCAGGGTGCTCTGGTGCTGCGGGGCCAGGTCTCCAGCGCAGCGGCCATGGACAGTGCGGTAAAGCTGGCCAAGACCTATACCGCACAAACCTCGAGCGTGGTGCAAGGCGAAGGGGCGGCAGCGGTGGCGGCGCCGACCCAGACGCTGGATGTGATCAACCTGCTGAGCATCGGTGGCAGCCAGCAAGTGATGCTGGAGGTCAAGGTGGCCGAGATGCAGCGCAGCCTGGTCAAGACTCTCGATGTGCGCTTTAACGCCCTGGGGTTCGGCTCGCCCTGGTCCGGCGGCGGTTTCAACGGTGGCCAGGGCTTGGGCCTGAGCCCCGGTGGTGGCGTGGTTCTGCCACCCGGCTCGCTGGTCGGCGGTGGCAAGGGCATCTTCGCCCAGTTTCTTTCAAGTGACTTCCTCTTCAACGTGGTGCTGGAGGCGTCCAAGGATAATGGCTCGGCCAAGGTGTTGGCGGAGCCGACCCTGACCACCCTTAGCGGGCAGCAGGCAGAATTCATTTCCGGTGGTGAGTTCCCGGTGCCGATTACCGAGGATGACGGCATCACCATCGAGTACAAGGAGTTCGGGGTCGGGGTGAAGTTCCTGCCGGTGGTGCTCGATTCCGGGCGCATCAACCTTAACCTGAATGTCTCGGTGAGTGAGCTCTCGAATGTCAACTCGCTGGTGCTGGATACCGGCCTGAACAGCGTTCTGGGAAATGGGGTCACCCAGGTCATTCCCTCGCTGACCAAGCGTAGCGCCCAGTCCACTGTTGAACTGGGCAATGGCCAGACTATTGCCATCGCTGGTTTGATCAGTGAAAACACCCGTGATTTCGTCAGCCGTTTCCCGGGCCTGGGTGATATCCCGGTGCTGGGGAATCTGTTCCGCAGCCAGCAGTTCATCAATGGTGAAACCGAACTGGTGATCCTGGTGACGCCTCACCTGGCCAAACCGGTGGACGCCCGTAACGTGCGCCTGCCCACCGAGAAATTCGTCGAACCGAGCGATCTGGACTTCTATCTGCTCGGCAAAACCAAGGGCAGTGAGCCAGGTCGTCGGGTCCCCGTCAGCCTCGGGGTTAGCGAAGGCAGTTTTGGCCATGACCTCAACTAAGCGGAGACAACGACCATGAAAACTCTATTACCCCTTTGCCTGCTGCTAGCCCCGCTGTCCGGCTGCATGACTTATGACGAAGGACGGGTCGGCCCGCTGGGTTACAGCGTCTAC
The DNA here is from genome assembly GCF_902497875.1 of Pseudomonas fluorescens. Taxonomy (GTDB): domain Bacteria; phylum Pseudomonadota; class Gammaproteobacteria; order Pseudomonadales; family Pseudomonadaceae; genus Aquipseudomonas; species Aquipseudomonas fluorescens_BR. The sequence goes on along the minus strand of NZ_CABVHY010000020.1, from coordinate 52,369 downwards.
CAGACCCACTATCAGCAAATCGCCGACAAGGAGCGGGCGGCCAACCCGGGTACGCAAGTGTCGCTCACTGGCAGCGACGGCTTCTTGAGCGAGAAGGTGATGGACGGCTACCACGGCAAGACCGGTAATGCGGCCCAGGTCGCCCAGCCGATTCAGATCAATTTCGGTAAATAATGAGGGCTTGATGATGAAACCCCGTATCCAACGGCCGTTCACCGCGTTGCCGAAACGTCAGCGGGGTGCGGTGATAGTGCTGGTCGTGATTGCCTTGGCGGCTATTTTACTGATGGGGGCATTGGCGCTGGACGGCAGCCATATGCTGGTGAACAAGACCCGTCTGCAAAATGCGGTGGATGCGGCGGCCCTGAGTGGCGCCAAAACGCTGAGCAAGGTGTCCGGCGCGGCGGGCGCGGGCAGCCTGGCACGGGATGCGGCGAGGGATACCCTGATGCGTAACGCCAGCGCTACAGGCAATAAAGAACTGGCTAGCGCAATCGGCAACAATCTCGCCGGTTTCGCTACGGTGGAACTGGCCAACAGCGTCTATGGGCCGTTCTCCTTCCCGGGGCCGGCGGATGCGAGTTATGTACGAGTATCGGTGTCGAACTATCCCCTGTTCGGTTTTTTCTGGGGGATTTTGCAAGCAGTAGGTAATGGTGACTCCCCGGCCAAAGCCGTGGCAGCCATTGCCACCGCCGGCCCCAGCCCAACCAGCCCTTGTGATGTCGCACCGCTGATGGTCTGCGGCGACCCCGCTCAGTACAGCCCGAGCACCGGGAATATCTGGGGTTATCACTTCGGGGATCCGGAATTGTTGAAAACCGCGGCAAAAAATAATGACTCGATTGGCCCTGGCAATTTCCAACTGCTCGATTTTGGTTCCGGTGGCAAAGATGTCAAAGAAGGGCTGGCTGGCGGGATCCATCAGTGCAACAACATCGGCTCGACTGTCCAGACCAAGCCGGGCAATACCGTGGGGCCTTCCGTTCAGGGCCTGAATACGCGCTTCGGCGAATATTCAGGCAACCTCAAAGCCGCGGACTATCCGCCGGACCTGGTGATCACTTCCAACCCGAAGCCGCTTGAATTCAAAAATAATCGGATCGAATATCAGAATCAGCCGGTCACCTCCACGAACGGCAACCTCTCCACCTCCAGCAGCGCCTTGTTCGATTACAACGACTGGGTGCAGGCTTCTGCCGCCTGTGTCGCCGGCGGCAGCGGCTGCCAGGCCAATGGTGCGTTCGAACGGCGCATGCTGAAGATCGTGGTCGGTAAGTGCAGTGGCACGGACGGCGGGACGTCCTCGATACCGGTGCTCGGCTTCGGCTGCTTCTTCGTGCTGCAGCCGATGACTCAAAAGGGCGGTGCGTCGGAGATCTACGGCCAGTTCGTCAAAGAGTGCGAGGGCGACAACGTGCCCGGCCCCAATCCTGTGAATGACACAGGCCCGCAGATTATTCAGCTGTACAAAACCTACATCGATAACAACCGGACACCGAGCACCGACTCATAGGAGGTCACATGGTACGTCGTGGATTCAAGCCGCCGCAGACCCAACGTGGCCTGGCGATGGTGGAGTTGGCCATTGCTCTGCCGCTGTTGCTGTTGCTGCTGTTCGCGCTCGGCGAGTTTGGCCGGCTGCTGTTCCAGTACAACAGCCTGACGCAGGCCTGCCGTGATGCCGGACGTTTCGTCGCCGGCGAGGCATGGAACGCTACCCTTGGCAAGGTCGAGCTGAGCTCCGATCTGCAATCCCGGACCAGGAACCTGGCCGTCTATGGCACGCCTGCCACCGTCAGCGGTGCCTCGTCAGTGGTACCGGGGTTGACCACCGGCGATGTCTCGGTCACGGATATAACCGGTACCGGCCATGTACAGGTGAGCATCACTTACACCTTCCGGCCGGTGATTGGCAGCGTGTTACCTGGGTTCTATGGCAATAGCGTGCCGCTCGGCATCGACTTGACCTCGACAGTCGTGATGAGGGCCTTGTGATGAACATCAAGCGTATGCGTGGGGTGTATGTGGTGGAGTTCGCCATCGTCGGCCTGCTGTTTTTCGTTCTGCTGTTCGGTGTGCTGGAAATGGGTCGGCTGTATTTCACCGTCAATGCACTGAATGAAACCGTGCGCCGTGGCGCTCGCCTCGCGGCGGTGTGTGACATCAGCGAACCGCGCATTTTGCAGCGGGCAATCTTTAATGCAGCCGATGAAAGTGGTGCGAGCAGCCTGATCAATAACCTGAAAACGGCCGATTTGAGCCTGATTTATCTGGACGAGAACGGTGCGGTGGTGGCCAGCCCTAATGATCCCGTTGGGGCTAATGGGTTTCGCGCCGTCCGTTATGTCCGGTTGAGTGTGGCCAACTTCAATTTCAATCTGCTTATCCCGGGGTTCGGTGGGGTGTTCACCCTGCCGGCGTTCAGTTCGACCTTGCCCCGCGAAAGCCTCGGCCGTCACGCCGAAGCGGGAGTAGTACCGGAGATTACGCCATGTTGAGCACCAGAGAAGCACCCATTGTCGCCTCAACCCATAAGCAGGGCTTGAACCTGTTGATCAGCAGTCGCGATGCCGAGGCCTTGAACCATCTGAAAGCATTGAGTCAGGGCCTGCCAAACTTGCAGGTGAGCACACGCCTGGTGAGCAACGGCCATACCGATCCATTGTATGGGCTGGAAAAGATGCCTGACTTGCTGTTGCTGCGCGTCAGCCACTTGTGGCGCGAAGAGCTGGCGGCGTTGTTGCAGCATCCGGCGCAGGAGCGCCCACCCCTGCTGGTGTGTGGCCCCCTGGATGAGCGCAAGGGCATGCGCCTGGCCATGCAGGCGGGAGCCCGGGATTTTCTGCCCGAGCCGGTGGCGGCAGAGGAACTGCAGATGGCACTCGGCCGGATCCTGATGGAGGCTCAGGCGGGGCAGGTGACGGGTGGCAAGCTGATTGCGGTGATGAACGCCAAGGGTGGCTCGGGCGCCACCATGCTCGCCTGTAATCTGGCCCATCAGCTCAGTGTCCGTGGCGGCAGAACCCTGTTGCTGGATCTGGACCTGCAGTTCGGCAGCGTGGCCCACTGCCTGGATGTGCTGCCCGCGCACTGCCATGTGGAGGTTCTGCGCCAGGCCGAGGAGTTGGACAGCGTCGCCTTGTGCGGCTTTTGCAGCCATTTCAGTCCGACCCTGCATGTGCTCGGTGGGCGTGCGGCAGAGTTGTTCCTGGCACAGGATGTGCGCCTGGAACAGTTGGAAACCCTGTTGCGCCTGGCACGCAGCACCTATGACTGGGTGGTGGTGGATTTGCCGCGGCAGATCGACCATCTCACGGGTGTCACCCTGGAGCAGGCCGACCGGGTCTACATCGTGGTGCAGCAGAGTCTCAGCCATTTGAAGGACGGCACCCGTCTGACGCGCATCCTGCGTGACGACCTGGGGCTACAGGGTAATCGCCTGCAGGTGGTGGTCAACCGTTACAACAAGGCCTCGCCGGTCAGCCTCAAGGATATTGCCGAGGCACTGCGCTGCACGGATCTGCAAAAGCTACCCAATGACTATGCGGTGGTCAGTGAAAGCCAGAACACCGGCGTACCACTGGGGCTCCATGCGCCGCGTGCCGCTGTCACCTTCGCCCTGCGCGAGCTGAGTCAGGATCTGATCGGGATCGAGGCCAGCGAGCAGGGTTTGCTGAAACGTACCTTTAGCCGCCTCTTCGGGGGGTAAGCCATGCTCAGCGAATTCCGCAATCGCCTGCGTCAACAGTCCGGCAAGAATATTCCGGCAGACCAGGAGCAAGCACAGATCAACGGCGAGGACAGCGCCAACGCCCCCATGGCCTGGGAAGCCAGCGTGCCGGACCTGGTCTACGAGACCCGAACCAGGCTCAACCCGATGGAGATCGAGTGGCGGGAGAAGATCTATCAGCAACTGCTCAAGGTCATGGACCTGTCGCTGCTCGATTCCCTGGAACCGGCCGAGGCGGGGCGGCAGATCCGTGAGCTCAGCCTGCGCTTGCTGGACGAGCATTCGGCGCCGGTGAGTGCCACCAGCCGCCAGCTGATCATCAAGCAGATCACCGATGAAGTGCTCGGCCTCGGGCCACTGGAGCCGCTGCTGGCCGACCACAGTGTGTCGGACATTCTGGTCAACGGGTTTGCCTCGGTGTACGTCGAGCGGTTCGGCAAGCTGCAGAGAACCGATGTGCGTTTTCGTGACGATCAGCATTTGCTGAACATTATTGATCGTATCGTTTCCAGCCTGGGGCGACGCATCGATGAATCCTCGCCGCTGGTGGACGCGCGGCTGAAGGACGGTTCGCGGGTCAATGCCATCATCCCGCCCCTGGCCATCGACGGGCCGAGCATGTCGATCCGCCGCTTCGCGGTGGATTTGCTCAACACCGATAGCCTGGTGCAAATGGGCTCGCTGACACCGGCCATCGCCCTGGTGCTCAAGGCGATCGTCCGCGGGCGGCTGAACGTGCTGATCTCCGGCGGTACCGGCAGCGGCAAGACCACCATGCTCAATGTGCTGTCCAGTTTTATCCCGCATAACGAGCGGATCGTCACCATCGAAGACTCGGCCGAATTGCAGCTGCAGCAACCCCATGTGGTGCGCCTGGAAACCCGTCCGGCGAACATCGAAGGCCGGGGCGAGGTGAGCCAGCGCGAACTGGTGCGCAATAGCCTGCGGATGCGCCCGGACCGCATCGTGATCGGTGAAGTGCGCGGCGCCGAGGCCCTGGATATGCTGACGGCGATGAACACTGGCCACGACGGTTCGTTGACCACTATCCACGCCAATACCGCGCGCGATGCGCTGGGGCGAATCGAGAACATGGTGTCGATGACCGGGGCGACCTTTCCGATCAAGGCCCTGCGCCAGCAGATCGCTTCGGCCATCGGGGTGGTGATCCAGCTGGAACGTCAGGAGGATGGCACGCGACGGCTGACCAGTGTGCAGGAGATCAATGGTATGGAGGGTGAAATCATCACCATGACCGAGATCTTCACGTTCGTCCGCCGCGGCATGGGTGAGAAGGGTGAAGTACTGGGCGAGTTCCGTCCCACCGGTATGGTGCCGGCCTTCCGCGATGTTCTGAACAAGCGCGGAATCGAACTGCCGCTCAATTTGTTCCGGCCGGAATGGATGGAGGCGCAGTCATGAGTCAGATCCCCAGTGAACTGATCCTGGCGTTCCTCGGCATGGTGTTCACCGCCATCTTCCTCCTCAGTCAGGGGCTGGTAGTGCCGGTGTTCGGCGAGGCAGGCAAGGTACGCAAGCGTATTCGCAGCCGCCTGCTGGTGCTGGAGCGGGCCAGCAATCTACCGAACATGCAGACGGTGCTGCGGCAGAAATACCTGCGCCGGCTGTCACCGCTGGAGGCCCGCCTGGAACAGCTACCGGCCATGGAGGCGCTGGCGCAGATGATCGAGCAAGCCGGGCATGACTACCGCGCCTATCGGGTGCTTATGCTCGGGCTGAGCCTGGCGGTGGCGGCAGGCGTGGTGCTGTGGATACTCACGCAACTCTGGTGGGCCGCAGTTCCGGTGGCACTGGTAGTGTTCTGGCTGCCAGTGCTGAAGATATCTCGCGACCGCGGCAAGCGCTTCGCCAAGTTCGAGGAGGGGCTGCCGGATGCCCTGGATGCGATGTGCCGGGCCTTGCGGGCCGGGCACCCGTTCAACGAAACCCTGCAACTGGTGGCCGAGGAGCATCAGGGGCCGGTGGCTGAGGAGTTCGGCCTGACCTTCGCGGATATTAACTATGGCAATGATGTGCGCCGGGCCATGCTCGGCCTGCTGGAACGCATGCCGAGCATGACCGTGATGATGCTGGTGACCTCGGTGCTGATCCACCGCGAGAGCGGTGGCAACCTGACCGAGGTGCTGGAGCGTCTGAGCAGTCTGATTCGTGGACGTTTCCGCTTTCAGCGCAAGGTCAAGACCCTCTCGGCCGAGGGACGCATGTCGGGCTGGGTACTGGTGTCCGTGCCCTTTGTATTGGCGGCGGCGATTGTCGTCTCGAGTCCGACCTATCTGCCCTTGCTCATCAAGGAGCCCTTGGGTCAGAAGCTGGTCATGGGGGCTTTTGTTGCGATGCTGATCGGGATTTTCTGGATACGTAAAATCATCCGGATTCAGGTTTGAACGCCGGCAGTCGTAGAGGGGGGTATGGGTCATGGACTATTTACTGAGTCTGCTCAATCGTGCGGTGGGCAACGAAGACTTGGCGCGCCTGTTGTTCGTGGGCGCCATCGGTCTTAGCGCGGTGCTCGCTGTGGTTACCCTGGCATTGCTGGTGCTGGGGTTACAAGATCCGGTGCAGCGCCGTCTGGCGCTGATCAAACGCGGTCATGGCACGCAGAACCCCGGGCAGGGGATGCCCAGTAACCTGCAATTGATGCTGGAGCAGGTAGGCCAACGCTTTACCTCCGGTGAGCAGGGGCAGGCCTCGGCCGTCCGAACGCTGCTGACGCATGCGGGGTATCGCTCGCCCGCGGCGGTGCAGATGTACTGGGCGGTGCGCTTGCTGTCACCGTTGATACTGCTGGGCCTGACGCTACTGGTGTTGCCGCTTATCCCTGAGTTGTCTCTGTACCTGGGTATCGGCTTGGCGGCTGCGGCACTCGCTGTGGGTTGGCTGGTGCCGGCCATTTATGTCGACAAGCGCAAGCAGGCGCGGATGACCCGGCTGCTCGTGGCCTTCCCGGATGCCCTGGACCTGATGGTGGTCTGCGTCGAATCGGGCCTGGCCTTGCCTCAGGCCATCGAGCGGGTGGCCGAGGAGATGGCAGTCAGCCAACCCGAGTTGGCTCTGGAGTTGGCCCTGGTCAATTCGGAAGTTCGCGCAGGCATTCCCAGTACCGAAGCGCTCAAACACCTGGCCGAGCGCACTGGCCTTGAGGAAATTCGCGGGTTGGTCAGCTTGCTGGCACAGAGTATTCGCTTCGGCACCAGCGTCGGCGCCACGCTGCGTATCTACGCTGAAGAGTTTCGCGACCGGCGTACGCAGCTGGCAGAAGAAAAGGCGGCGAAAATCGGCACCAAGCTGGTATTCCCACTAATCTTCTGCCTGTGGCCGAGCTTCTTCCTGGTCGCCATCGGTCCTGCAGTCATTGGGGTGTTTAAAGTCTTCGGGAAGCTATGACATGAACAGGAACAGTTTAGTGTTGGCCATGATGGCCGTGCTCACAGGATGTCAGACCATGGGGCCGGAGCAGGCGAGTGGGAGCCGCTCAATCTACACCGGTGACAATTCGGTACTCTATCAGGTGCAAAAACAGACCACTTCTTCCGATCAGGCCATGCAAATGGCCGCGATGTCTTACCAGGCAGGCAGTCTGGATCAGGCCCTGTTCCAGTATCTGCGGGCCATTGAGCTGGACCCCAAGCGTTATTCAGCGTTGGTCTGGGTGGGCCGCATCCACCGCGAAAGGGGCAATACCCAGCTTGCCGAGATGGCCTTCGCTGATGTGCTGACGAGTGAACCGAACAACATTGAAGCCTTGACCGAGATGGGCTTGCTGAACCTGGCCCGGCGCAATCACGAGGGTGCGCAGGAATTGTTGCTCAAGGCGGTCGCTGTGGACCAGAAACGCCTCGGCAATGGCAAGGGCGACACTCCACAGGGCGTCGCCGGGCTCAAGGTGGACAGCCATTCGCCCCTAAAAGTCTACAACGGGCTGGGGGTGCTCGCGGATCTGCGCGACGACTTCTCGCAGGCCGAGAGCTATTATAAGTTGGCCATGCTGATCGAGCCGCGTTCCGCGCTGGTGCAGAACAGCCTGGGATATTCCTATTACATGGCCGGAAAGTGGCCTGAAGCCGAACGCATGTATCAGCGAGGCATGGACTACGACGCCTCCTACAAGCCACTCTGGCGCAACTATGGGTTATTGCTGGCCCGCATGGAACGGTATGAGGAGGCCGTCTCTGCCTTCGAGCAGATCGAGAAACGTGCCGAAGCCAGCAATGATGTCGGTTACGTATGCCTGTTGGAGGGCAAACTGGATGTGGCCGAGCAGTTCTTTCGCAGCGCGATCGAGCAATCGCCTGGCCATTACGCCATAGCCACGGAAAACCTGAGCAGGATTCAACAGCTCAGACAGATCCGCAAGTTGGGGGGGCATGACACGATGATTGATCCGGTTGCGTCCATTCCGACCGTTAAAGTGACAACGGCAGCGGTACCTTGACAGGTGACCTCGTTCCCCGTGTTCAGGGGAACGAGGTCGCTGCAATGCTTGGGGCGCGTATTTCGATTCTGGCTTACTGCTCGGTGTTGCGGGCATGCCGGTAATTGCTGACCGCTTGAATTTCCATGGGTTGTAATAGGTCGCGGCAAGGCTGGCCACCAGGGCCTGGGGCCAAAACTTCCACCGCGCAGCGTTGGCACGCTGGAGGGCAGAACATGCTGGGCCGAGCCTCCGTCGATGCGCACCGCCTGGCCATTAAAACGCAGCTCGCCGATGTGGCAGGCGGTACAGGTAATATCCAGAAACTCTTCTTTACTGCCAGGAGCACGATGGCCAGGCCGAGGCAGAGCAGGGCAAGGATCAGCAATAGCACGCGGGAAATGAGGCGCAAGATGAACATCCTTGCAGGTTTATAGCCCCTTATGCCTTGGCTCGGGGAGTGCGGCGTAATGCCATTACGCCAGATGTGGTGAGAAACGGCCTGTCCGGCTGTGAGTTCGGGCCGACAGTCAAAGTTGGCGAATGTGGCAAAATGCGTTTAAACACGTGAACTTATCGGAAATTTCCGGCTCACATGCCGGTAGCCATTGGTCGTGGCCGCCTGATAAGCTCGCGACTTTACACTCGATTGCCCTTTAGGCGCATGAACAAGGAAATAGCATGAAACAGCATCGGTTGGCGGCGGCGGTGGCCCTGGTTGGCCTGGTACTAGCGGGTTGTGATTCGCAGACCAGCGTAGAGCTGAAAACCCCGGCGCAAAAAGCTTCCTATGGCATCGGCCTGAACATGGGCAAAAGTCTTGCTCAGGAAGGCATGGATGATCTCGATTCCAAAGCGGTAGCCCAGGGCATCGAAGATGCCGTCGGCAAGAAAGAACAGAAGCTCAAAGATGACGAGCTGGTCGAAGCCTTCGCTGCACTGCAGAAGCGTGCTGAAGAGCGTATGGCCAAGATGAGTGAAGAGTCGGCGGCCGCCGGCAAGAAATTCCTCGAAGATAACGCCAAGAAAGCCGGTGTCACTACCACGGCTTCCGGCCTGCAATTCGAAGTGGTCAAGAAGGCCGATGGCGCTCAGCCGAAGCCGACTGACGTAGTGACTGTTCACTACACCGGCAAGCTGACCAATGGCACTGTTTTCGACAGTTCTGTGGAACGCGGCAGCCCGATCGACTTGCCAGTCAGCGGTGTGATCCCGGGTTGGGTCGAAGGCCTGCAACTGATGCACGTTGGCGAGACCTACAAGCTGTACATTCCTAGCGAACTGGCCTACGGCGCGCAAAGCCCAAGCCCGGCAATCCCGGCCAACTCGGTGCTGGTATTCGACCTGGAACTGCTGGCCATCAAGGATCCGGCAAAACAAGACGCAATCAAAGAAGACGAAACCAAGTAATCCGCGTCTGATCGACAACAACGCCCCGTCTATTCGGGGCGTTGTTGCATCTGATGATTGAAGCCGGGCAAAGAAAGCGAACCCAGGCCTGCGCAAACAGTCATATCATTGAGATAGCCGGTGCTAGTCGCAGTCGCACCGCCAAGTCAATGAAATAATGGGTTTTTTTATGTGAGTAAAAAACGCCCGATCTGAGTTCAGCCCTTATGGATCGGGGCTTTCAGGCGTTAAAAGCGGCTCTGTTCACAAGGTTATCCACAATTTGTGTGGATAACATTTCAGTGGGAGGGATGATGAAAACACCCTGGAATTTCGCACGTTTCCTGCCCTTGGCGGGAAGACTGCTCAGTCGAGGGCGTTTGCCGACCCTGCTCTTTGCGGTGGCAAGCAAAGGCGCCAGTCAAGGCAACCGCCTGGGCAAACTCAAAGATGACCTGCGATTGTTACAGGCATTGTGTCTGGCCTATTGGCGTGGCGAGTACCGGGCCATCAGCCCGAAGGCGCTGCTGTCAGTCGTCGCGGGTCTGATGTATTTCCTCAGCCCGCTGGACGCCATTCCGGATTTCTTACCGATGTTCGGCATGCTCGATGATATCGCCGTGCTGGCCTGGCTGATGAAAGTCCTGGATGACGAACTCAATGCTTTCCGTGCCTGGCGTGTACGGCAGGTGCCGGAAAAGCTGGCGGTGGTCGAGCGATTACCGGACACACCGCAGCAACTTCAGCTGCAAGGACCGAAAAAAACCTGATTCGATTCAGGCTCATCCCTATATTCATACCCCCTCGCGACCTTGCCGGCTGTTAGGATTACACTCCTAAGGAAAAGTGCCGACTCGCTAAGTGTTGTTGTCCTACGGGGTAGTAATGGATATTCAGATAATTGCACGCGATGGCGAGCCCGAATATGCGGTTCTGCCATGGGCTCAGTATCAGGCTCTATTGAAGGCTGCAGGCGTCACCGGGCAAGCGCCGCGAGAAGCAACAGTTCGTCAGGCGCCGGCAGCCGATCAGATTCTTCCTGGTCTGGATCAATTACGCAGTTTGCGCGAAGGGAAGGGCATCGCCATCGAGGCGCTGGCCCGTACTGTAGGAATCAGTCCGTCTTATCTGGCCTTGATCGAAAGCGGTGAGCGTCAACCCGACGCTGCGATACGCCGTAGCCTGGCCTGGGAGTTGACGGTACCGGGTTGGAGGGACGAGTCGTGAGCGTACGCATCAGTCGACAACACTGGGACGGGTTGCTGAGTGAGCTCGATCAAGCCCGTCGCCAACGCCATTTATTGACTTACCGGGCTTTGCTTGAGCGTTTACAGCTACCGAGCCCGGCCATGCAAACCCTGACTGCCGCCCTGGAGCACCTGGCGGCGCTGGATGCCCGAGCTGAGCAGCCGTTGCGCAGTTCACTGGTGATCAGTCAGGGCGCGAGCCGTTTACCGCGCACCGGGTTCTTCGAGTGCGTCGAGCGTCTTGGGCGTTTCTCCGGACCTTCCGATGGCGTTGCAGCCGCTTCCTGGCATGCGTCCGAGGTGGTGCGGGTATTCGAATACGAATATCCCGAATCGGCGGAGGCCTGAATGCTCTGGCGACTGAGAGCACGAGCCAGTTATTGGCTGGCGCGCAGGCTGTTTCACTGGTCGTGGTTCGTGCGTCAGCCCCGTGGCTGGCAATGGCTCGAAGGTCAGTTTTCGCGCATGGCGAACCTCGGGGATGTGGGTGCGCAAAGTTTCTACGGGCATATCCTGACGTTCCGCGGCCAAGGCCTGGGCGCTCGCGAGGAAGGCGTGCGCTTGTTGCGCCTGGCGGCGCTGGCAGGGGACGGTAAGGCGGCCTATCAGGTAGGCGTAATCAGCCTCGCCGGAACGCCGAGCAAGGCGCCTGACGCGGCTGAGGCGGCTCGTTGGTGGACGATCGCGGCGAAGGCCGGGCATCCGCTGGCCGAGATCAAGCTTCAGCAGCTGGAATCGAGCGGTGGTTCCGAGAAACTGTAGGAGCAGCCCGGCTGCTCCTACAATAGAGACGCCACCGGCAACCCATGCTCCCGACTGTCGATCACATGAATGCTGTATCCCGGCACATTCTTGGCGTGGTGCTTGGCCTGCGAGGCCAGCTCCGCCAGTTGGCTGGAGTCGAGTTGTCCACAGGCCTGTGGATATAAATGCACAACGCCGATGGACAGCGACAGCAGCGCAAATTCCTGGCGAATGCCTTGGCGGTTGGGGGCGATAAAGCAACCGGCTTCCAGATGCTCGCTGCGATAGAAGCGTCGGCACTGGCTGTGGAAGTCATCCAGTAGCTGGTTCAATCGCTTGCGCCAGTCTTCAGGCCCGAGCACCAGCAGAAAATCATCGCCGCCGATATGCCCGACGAAGTCGCGGCTCGGGTCGACCCGATCATTCAGGCACTGTGCCAGACACAGCAGCACTTCGTCGCCACGGCCGTAGCCGTAGATATCGTTGAAGGGCTTGAAGCTGTCGATGTCGACATAACAAATCACCGATTCGCGAGCCTGTTGCAGCAGTCGCGTCAGGCACTGCTGGATCGGCACGTTACCCGGCAACAGGGTCAGGGGGTTGGCGTAGCGGGCTTGCTGGATCTTCAGCTCGGTGATCAGCTTCAGCACGTCGATCACTCGCCCCAGCCCCAAATAGCCACCGTTGAGGGTGATGATGAAATCTTCTTCGATCCGTTGCCGCGCGCGGCTGGTGATCAGGCGGCTGACCTGCTGCAGGGACTGGCTGATCTCTACCGCAAGGAAGTCATCGTTCATCAGGCGGCTGATGGGCTTGCGGGCGTACAGGTCGGTGGCGAAAGGCTTGAGCAGCACGTCTGACAGCGAATGGCGGTGGACGATGCCGCAGGGCTGGCCCTGATCATCCAGCACCGCCAGCGAGTTAAGGTTGGCCTGGCGCCGGAACGCCTCGAGGACGGTCGCGGTCGGTGTATCACGGGTCACGGCCGGTTGTTCGTTGAGCAGGGCACTGAGGTCGCTGCCGTCCTCGTTCAGCGATACCGCGCTGCTGTCGTGTTTGGGCATCAAGTCCCGGGCGTCGCGCGGTGGCTGTTCTTGTGGGCGGCAAAGCCGGTAACCCTGGACCAGGTCGACACCCATTTCGGTCAGTACCGCGAGTTCCTCGGGCAGCTCGATGCCTTCGGCGATCACCTGTGCCCGCGAGGCTCTGGCGATTTGCAGGATCGAGCCGACGAACTCGCGCTTGAGGGCATCCTGGTGGATGCCGTCGATGAAGTGCCGGTCGATCTTTACGTAGTCCGGGCGCAGTTCTGACCACAGCCGCAAACTGGAATAGCCGGCACCGAGATCGTCGAGGGCAATCGAAAAGCCCATGGCCCGGTAATGATGCAGCGCAGTTTGCAGCAGTTGAAAGTCGTCGGTAGGGGTCTGTTCGGTGAGTTCGATCACCACCTGGCTTGGCTCGATGCCGAAGTTCTGCAGCAATTGCAGGGTGCGGCCTGGCTGATGAGCCGCTTCGAGCAGGGATTCCGGGGAGACGTTGAGGAACAACTTGCCCGGCAGTTTTTGTTGGTTGAACCGTTGGCAGGCGCTGTGACGGCAGGCCATTTCCAGCTCGCTGAGGCGGCCGGCCTGACGGGCCACGGCGAACAGCGGAATGGGGGAGTGCAATGGGCTGTTGGACGGCCCGCGAGTGAGCGCTTCGTAGCCGAGGATACGTCTTTGGGAGAGTGAAATGATGGGCTGGAACAGGCTGTGTAACGCGCGTTGAGCCAGGATTGAACTCAAGGCACTCAGCTGTTCGGTGGTGGTCATGGCATTCTCGGTCGATAAAAAAGGACTGGGAGCGCGCTACTTATCAGCAGCGTCTGCCAGTCCTGTATTTCACGACAGAATGATGACTATTTGATGACGCTCCGGGGAGCGTTAATATTAAACCGCCATTATCGTCAGTGCTTGGCTACCGCGGTGTTGAGCTTCAGGTAATCGAGCAGGATCCGCCCGGTTTCGCTGAGGTAGGCATCGTCTTCCGGCTTGGTCTTGTCCGGCTCGGCCGCGATCGCGTCTTCGTCTTCTTTCTTCAGCTCTTTGAGCGGCTCCTCGCCTTTGGCCTTGCGGCGGATGTTTTCCATCACCAGCTGCTTGGCTTCGATATCGGTGTGCTGCGCCCGACGTTCGACTTCGTTGAGGCTGACGGTTTTTTCGGTCATCAGCTTCTGGGCCAGGGCCAGTTTGTCGCGGATAAACACGAACTCCGCGTCTTTGGCCGTGCGTACGTCATGCTCGGATTGCAGTTGCGACAGGTACGGTTTGAACGGATCCAGAGCCGGCTTGATCGCAGGACGGATGGTGTCCCACGGCATGGCCTCGGGCAGGGCGCTCTCGCCGATTTCCTTGGTGTCGATGATCGATGGGTAATCGATATCCGGCAGTACGCCCTGATGCTGGGTGCTCTGCCCGGAAACCCGGTAGAACTTGGCCAACGTCAGTTTCAGCTCGCCGTGATTCAGCGGCTGGATAGTCTGCACGGTGCCTTTGCCGAAGGTCTGGCCACCGACGATCAACGCTCGGTGGTAGTCCTGCATGGCGCCGGCAAAAATTTCCGAAGCCGAAGCCGACAGGCGGTTGACCAGCAAGGCCATCGGACCTTTATAGAAGGCACCCGGGTTTTCGTCTTCCAGCACATCGACCCGGCCATCGGCATTACGCACCAGCACGGTCGGACCTTTATCGATGAACAGACTGGTCAGCTCGGTGGCCTCCTGCAGAGAGCCGCCGCCGTTGTTGCGCAGGTCGATGACCACGCCGTCGACTTTGTCTTTTTGCAGTTCGGTCAGCAGCTTCTTCACATCGCGGGTGGTGCTCTTGTAATCCGGATCACCGGCGCGGAAGGCTTTGAAGTCAAGGTAGAAGGCCGGAATTTCAATAATTCCGAGCTTGTAGTCCTTGCCGTCCTGTTTCAGCTTGAGCACCGACTTTTTCGCCGCCTGCTCTTCCAGTTTCACCGCTTCGCGAGTGATGGCGACGACCTTGCTGGTCTGGTCATTCGGCGCATTGCTGGCCGGGATCACTTCCAGACGCACCACCGAACCTTTTGGTCCGCGGATCAGTTTGACCACTTCGTCCAGACGCCAGCCGACCACATCGACCATTTCCTTGTCGCCCTGGGCGACACCGATGATCTTGTCCGCCGGTGCAACCTGTTTGGTCTTGTCCGCCGGACCTGCCGGCACCAGACGCACGACTTTTACCTGATCATTGTCGCTTTGCAACACGGCGCCGATGCCTTCCAGCGACAGGCTCATGTTGATGTCAAAGTTCTCCGCGTTATCGGGTGACAGATAGTTGGTGTGCGGGTCGTAGGACATGGCGAAGGTGTTGATGTAAGCCTGGAAAATATCTTCGGCACGGGTCTGGTCGAGGCGCGCCAGCTGATTCTTGTAGCGCTTGGTCAGCAGCTCTTGAATAGCCTTGGGCTCTTTGCCGGAAATCTTCATGCGCAGTACTTCGTCCTTGACGCGTTTGCGCCACAGGTCGTCCAGTTCTGCGGTGGTCTTGAGCCATGGAGCATCCTTGCGATCGATCAGCAAGTTCTCCTTGACGGTGAAGTCGAGTTTGTCGACGCCTTTGTTCAGCTCAGCCAGGGCGAAGTCAAGACGCGCTTTGACGCGGTCCAGATAACGTTTGTAGATGGTGAAGCCGGGATTCAGGTCGCCGCTTTTGAGGAGATCGTCAAATTGGCTTTTCCATTTGTCGAATTCTGCAATATCGCTGGCGAGAAAGTAGCTGCGCGACGGATCCAGCAGCTTCAGGTAGCTGTCATAGATAATCATCGAGCGCGCGTCATCAAGAGGCGGCTTGCTGTAATGGTGGCGCTTGAGCAACTCGACGACGTTAAGGCTGGCAATCACCTCGTCACGATCGGGCTGAAGCTTGTCCCAGCTATTGGCTGCGAGCGTATTGGTCGACAACGGTAATAGACCGAGGCCAATGAAAAGAGCGAGGGCGGTGCTGGGGAACAAATGCTTCATGCTGATTCGACGCGGGGGCAATTGATAACGCATATTAGGCCGTCTTTGAAGTCGCCGGTTCCATTGGGGCCGGTCGCATAATGCAAAAAACCCGACGCTACAGCAACGGGCTCAGTTCAGACTCACTATGGAGGCACTGTGAAAGCATTGCAAGGCGTGGAAGGTCAAGCGGTATGGGTTGAAGAACCGAGTCCTACATGCGATGTAGGGCAAGTTCGCATTCGAGTGGCGGCAGCGGGCTTGAACCGCGCCGATCTGTTACAGCGAGCAGGGCTCTATCCCGCGCCACCGGGTGCCAGCCAGGCATTGGGGCTGGAATGTTCCGGGGTGATCAGCGAAGTCGGGCCTGGGTCGTCCTGGCAAGTGGGTGATCGCGTCTGCGCGTTGCTCGCCGGCGGGGGCATGGCCGAAGAGGTGGTGGTCGATGGTCGTCATGTGTTGCCGGTGCCTGAGGGTTTGTCGCTGGCCGAAGCGGCGGCGTTGCCCGAGGTCTACAGCACCGCGTGGTTGAACCTGTTCCAGCTGGCGGCGCTCAAGCCCGGTGAGAAAGTGCTGTTGCACGCGGGCGCCAGCGGTGTCGGCTCGGCGGCTATTCAGTTGTGCAAGGCGTTTGGCAACCCATGCTGGGTGAGTGTCGGCTCGGCGGATCGGCTGGCGTACTGTGAGGCGTTGGGCGCCCAGGGCGGCGTGGTCCGTACCGATGGTCTGGAAAGTTTGAATGAGCTAGGCCCGTTCGACGTCATCCTCGATCCGGTGGGGGCCAATTATGCCGAGTTGAACCTGAAGCTATTGGCGCGCGATGGTCGCTGGGTGTTGATCGGTCTGATGGGCGGTCGCCAGGCGCAGGTGGACCTCGCTCAGGTGCTGGCCAAGCGGGTGCAACTGCTGGGTTCGACCCTGCGCAGCCGGGATGAGCAATTCAAGGCCGACCTGTTCCGCGACCTGAGTCAGCACGTCTGGCCGCTGTTTGCCGAAGGGCGCCTGAGCCCGCAACTGGCCAGGACCTTCCCGATCAAAGAGGCTGACGAAGCGTTTGCCGAGCTTGCGACCAACAAGGTGTCGGGCAAACTGGTGTTGGTGATTGACGAGAGTATTGTGTAAGAAGCAGGCATTGAGTCAGCCTCGAAAAGATCGCAGCCTACGGCAGCTCCTACAAGGTCAGGGTACACCCGCAATAATGGGGGTAGCCTGTAGGAACTGCCGAAGGATGCGATCTTTAGCGGTTTGACTATTTCCACAAATGTATCGGCCACCCGGCTTTCTCGGCGTGTTCAAGTAGCACCGGATCCGGGTTGACCACATGGGGGAAGTCGACTTTCAGCAGCAATGGCAAGTCATTGCGTGAGTCCGAGTAGAAACTCGCGCCTTCGAGGTTTTCCTCTTCGGTATCCAGCCACTCCAGCAGACGGGTGATCTTGCCTTCGCGATAGGTCAGGGTACCAAGGGTATTGCCGCTGTAGACGCCGTGGGTGACTTCCAGCTCGATCGCCAGAATCTCGTCGATGCCCAGGCGGTCCGCGATGGGTTTGACCAGATGCGTGCCCGAGGCCGAGATCACCAGGATCCGGTCGCCGGCCTTGCGGTGTGCGGCGATGGCTTTGCAGGCGTCGCTGAAGATGATCGGCTCGATCACGTCCTCGACCCAAGGTGCCACCAGGTGCTCAAGCTCTTCCGGCGTGCGCCCCGCTATCGGTTCCAGGCTGAAGGCCATGTAGTCTTCCATGTTCAGCTTGCCATGGCTGTAGGCGTCCATCAGCTCGTTGTTGCGCCGCATGAAGGACTCGCCGTCGACCCAGCCGAGGCGGCCCATCTGTTCGCTCCACAAGGTGGCGCAGTCGCCATGGATCAGGGTTTCATCCAGATCAAAAATTGCCAATGCCATCAGTGCAACTCTCTCTTCAAAATAATCAGGCGCATCAAAAGCATCAGGCTACCTCACACAGGGCCGTCGGATCGATGGAAAGTGCCAGCCGTTGACCGTCGGCATGCATATCCGCCGCTGAGCGGTTCAGCACATCGACCACCAGTTCCACGCCGCGCGCTTCGATGCGGTAACGAATCACGTTGCCCAGCAGGCTGTGGCTGCGGACCTGCGCATCGAGCTCACCGTTCAGGCTCAGTTCAATGGCTTCCGGACGAATGGCGATGCGCCCGGTGATCGGCCGTTGCAGCAGTTTGCTGGCGCTGTCGGCATCGAGCAGGTTGTAGTTGCCGATAAAACCCGCGGCGAACACGTCTACTGGCGCGGTGTAGAGGGTTTCAGCGTCACCGCTCTGGACGATCTTGCCCTGGTTCATCAGGAAGATCCGGTCAGACATGGTCAGGGCTTCTTCCTGATCGTGGGTGACGAAGATGGTGGTCAAGCCCAGTTCGCGCTGGATCTGCCGAATCTGTTCGCGCAGGTGTTTGCGAATCCGCGCATCCAGCGCCGACAAAGGCTCATCCAGCAGCAGCAGGCGTGGCCGGGTCACGAGCGAGCGGGCCAGGGCCACCCGCTGGCTTTGGCCACCGGACAGCTGATGCGGATAACGCGCGGCAAAGTCGGTCAACTCCACCAGCTGCAGCACCTCCAGCACACGTTTGCGACTGTCATCGGCCTTGACCTTTTGCATGCGCAGGCCAAACGCGACGTTCTGCTCCACGGTCATGTTGGGGAACAGCGCATAACTCTGGAACACCATGCCGATCCCGCGTTTTTGCGGGCTCAGCGGAACCAGATCGTGGCCATCGAGGAGGATCTCGCCGCCGTCCACCGCGGTCAGCCCGGCGATGCAGCGCAGCAGCGTGGACTTGCCGCAGCCGGACGGGCCGAGCAGGGTGACGAACTCACCTTTATGGATTTCGCAGTTGATGTCGCTGAATACCGTGGTACCCGAGTAATTTTTCTGCAGGTGTTGGACGCTGACGAAGCTCATTGGCTTTTGTCCTTGTTCAAGATATTGGCAACCCAGGTCAGCACCAGCACAAAGAAGAAGTAGGAGATCACCACCGCACTGGTGAAGTGACCGCTGCTGTTGCGCATATTGTTCAGGTAGACCTGCAGGGTTTCGTAACGGGTGCCGACCAGAATGTTGGCGAACACAAACTCACCGAAGAGGAACGAGAAGGACAGCAGCAACGCCACCATCAGACCCTTGCGCAGGTTTGGCAGCACCACCAGGAACGCCGCCTGCCAGGTGCTGGCGCCGAGCAGTTGGGCGGCGTCCATCAGGTCGCGCAGGTTGATCGCCTGCAGGTTGTTGGTGATTGCCCGGTACATGAACGGCAGTGCCACGGTGAAATAGCAACCGACCAGAATCCACGGCGTACCGACCATCGCGAACGGCCCGGAACCATAGAGCTGCAACAGCCCCACCGAAGACACCACCGGCGGTACCGCGAAGGGCAACAGGATCAGGATGTTCATCAGCGCGTCGAGCCGGGGGAAGTGGTAATGCACCACGAACAGCAGTGGCAGAATCAGCACCACCGACAACACCAGCGCACCGACACAGACCAGCAACGACTGACCGAAGGCCCCGAGAAAACGCGGGTCGCTCCACAGCTGGATATACCATTTGAGGGTAAAGCCGCTGGGCAGAATGGTCGCCGACCAACTGCTGGAAATCGAGTAGATCAACGTTCCGGCCAGCGGCAGCAAGAGAATGGCAAACAGCAGGTACGCCACTATCCGGTGATAGAGGACAGACGGGTCGATTTCAGCGCGAGACATGGTAGCTCCTCTTCAGCAGCAACTGATGCACGATGGTGACCAGGGTCATCAGCGCCACCAGCACCACGGCCAGGGCACTGGCCATATTAGGGTCCAGGGAGATGTCGCCGGAGACCATTGCTGCGATCCGGATCGTCAGCACGTTGAAATTGCCGGTAGTCAGCGCATACACCGTGGCGTAGGCGCCCAGGGCATTGGCCAGCAGAATCACGAAGGTCCCGAGCAGCGCCGGGGTCAGCACCGGCAGCCCGATGTGCCGCCAGTACTGCCAGCCATTGGCCCCCAGCAGGGCGGCGGATTCACGCCAGTCTTCGCGCAGGGCGTCGAAGGCCGGGTAGAGCAGCAGCACCCCCAGCGGGATCTGGAAATAGGTGTAGAGAATGATCAGCCCGGTCTTGGAGTAAAGGTTGAAATCCTGAATGATTCCGGCCTGCTTGAGCATGATGGTGAAGGTGCCGTTGAAGCCCAGCAGGATGATGAAGGCAAAGGCCAGGGGGACGCCGGAAAAGTTGCTGGTCATATTAGCGAAGGCGTTGACGAAGTTGCGCAGGCGCGAGTCGACCCGGCGCAGCGAGTAGCTGCCGAGCACAGCAATAATGATGCCGAAGATGCTGGACCAGAAACTGATCTCCAGGCTGTATTGAATTGCCTGCAGATAGAACTTCGAGTTGAAAATCTTGCTGAAGTTGGCCAGGCCCCAGCCGAACTCTTCCGATTGCACGCTGTGGATCATCACCCAGCCCAGCGGGGCGATCTGGAACACGAAAAAGAACAGCGCAAAGGGCACCAGGCACAGCACCGCCAGCCATTTGCCGCGAGTGATCGAATTCACTTCAGCAGCTCCCGGCAGACGGATTTGTCGTGGGCGACGCCCAGTAACTCGCAGATAGTCCCGCAGAGTTCGGTCTGTTTTGGCGCGGCGTGGCGATTGAGGCTGAAGGCATCGCCGAGGACAAACAAAGGGACTTCACGTTCTTCGGCGAGCAGGCCGTTGTGCGAGCGGTCGTTGTTCATACCGTGGTCAGCGGTCACCAGGACCTGATAACCAGCGTCGAGCCAGCCTTGCAGGTAGTCGGCGAGGATGATGTCGGCCGAGCGTGCGCTGTTGCGGTATTGCGGGGTATCGAGGCCGTGCTTGTGCCCGGCGTCGTCAATGTTCATGGGGTGGACTAAAAGAAAATTCGGCAAGTGCCGCAGCCGCAGGTGCTCCGCATCGGCGAACAGATGTGAATCCGGGTAGTGATCGCTCCAATAGAAATGTCCGTGCTGGATCGGCAGATCCGCAGCGATGGTATGGCGATCGCGTGCCGTGTTGAAGGGCGAACGGTTATACAACTCGCTGACCCAGTGATACGCCGCGGCAGCGGTGCTGAGTCCGGCATCGGTGGCGTAATGAAACACGCTGCGCTGGTTGGACAGGCGCGAAACATTGTTATGGACGATGCCGCTGTCGATCGGCGAAACGCCAGTCAAAATGCATTCGTAAAGCGGTCGGGACAATGCCGGCAGCTCGCACTCGATTTTGTAGAGCGCCGCGCGACCTGCGCCAGCGTAGGCCTGCAGGTGGCCCATGGCATGCCGGGCGACCTCGTAATTCAGACCATCGAGCACCACAAGGATGACGTTGTGTTTCATAGAGACGAGGACTCCGCGTCGTAGGAGCTGCCGAAGGCTGCGATCTTTTGATCTTTTGATCTTTTGATCTTTGACCTGAGACTCAAGTGAGCCTGAGAAAAAGATCGCAGCCTATCGGCAGCTCCTACAGGATTGGCGTTCAGCAAGGTATTGCCTGTGTACTCGGTCGGTGTAGGAGCTGGCGAAGCCTGCGATCTTTTGATTTTTTTTGATCTTTGACTTGGGACTCAAGTGAGCCCGGGGAAAGATCAAAAGATCGCAGCCTGCGGCAGCTCCTACGGATGCAGCATTACTGCATATTGATAATGACTTCTTCCTGCCACTTCTGAGGAAGGCCTTTGGAGGTCTTTTCCCAGGCATCGGCGTCCTTGATTGGCGTGACCTTTTTGTACTGCTCGTTCGGCAGCAGTTGCGCCTGTACGTCAGCTGGCAGCTTCAGGTGTTCGGCACGGATCGGCCGGGCATTGCCGCGTGCCAGATTGGTCTGGCCAGCATCGCTGAAGATGTACTCGCGAGCCAGTTTGGCGGCATTCGGGTGTTTCGCGTATTTGTTGATGATGGTGGTGTAACCGGAAATCACCGAGCCGTCAGACGGGATCAGCACGATGTAATCGTCTGGATTAACCATCTTGTTGCGGTAGCTCAGACCGTTGAAGTCCCAGACCACACCGACTTCGACTTCGCCCTTTTCCATGGTGGCAATGGTCGGGTTGGCCAGGGACAGACGGCCTTGCTTGGCGATCTCGGCGAACATCAACAGGGCTGGTTGAATATTCTTTTCATCACCTCCCTTGGAGATGGCCGCTGCCAGCACGCCGTTGGCAGCTTGGGCGGCGGTGCTCACGTCACCAATGGAAACCTTGTATTTGCCTTTCTCCAGGTCTGCCCAGCGGGTCGGGGCTTCGGAGCCGTGCAGTAGTTTTTTGTTGATGATGAACGCAATGGTGCCGGTGTAGGCCAGGGCCCAGTTACCGTCCTTGTCTTTCGCCCAATCCGGGACCTGATCCCAAGTGCTTGGCTTGTAGGGTTGGACCACGCCCTGTTTGACCGAGATGGGACCGAACGCTGCACCGACATCGCCGATATCAGCGCTGGCATTGTCTTTTTCCGCGGCGAACTTGGCGATTTCCTGGGCCGAGCTCATGTCGGTGTCGATGTGCTTGAGGCCATAGATCTTCGCCAGATCTTCCCAAGTGCCTCTCCAGTTGGCCCAGTCATCGGGCATGCCGACGCTATTGACCGCACCCTCCGCTCTCGCAGCGGCCTCAAGGGTTTTTAAATCGGTATCAGCTGCCATGGCTGCGGTGCACATGGCAATGGTCGAGCCTAACAGTGATGCCAGGAAAAGCTGTTTCATCCGAAGCTCCTTTGGGCGTTTTCAACGCTGCGTTTTAGCTACAGTCTTGGAGGTGGTTGGTCTAGGTCAGCAATACCTGAGCCAATTTAGGCGGGCTGGATGACATTTTGATGTCGCTGTCCTGCCAGTCAGTACCTATCGAGCTCTTGTACGGCCACTGCGAGATAAGCGTAGACCATGACTAAAAGGCTGATATGAAAGGACTTGGCTATTAAATTGCAGGTGTCTGGATCAACCGTTGGGCGGCTATGTCATCCAGCAGTCACATGCATTGCCTAGGCTGCACAGAGTTGAAAGAGCCGATTTGCAGCGCGGTTCTGCCCCGAAACAGTGCTGGTCTAGTCCAGATAGGTAACGTTGATGCGTGACGAGGCAACCAAAGCGGTGACAACCATTGGGCAGGTTTTACTGGAACAGATCGAACACGGTCTGATACCGCCCGGTGGCAAACTGCCGGCTGAACGCAAGCTCAGTGAGTTGTTCGGAACGACGCGCATCACCGTGCGTGAGGCGTTGTTGCAGCTGGAAGCGCAAGGGCAGATTTATCGTGAAGAACGCCGCGGCTGGTTTGTCTCGCCACCACGGCTGGCCTACAACCTGATGCAGCGCAGTCACTTCCACGCAATGGTCAGTGCCCAGGGCCGGGTGCCGTCCACCGAAGTGATTTCGGCGCGCTTGCAGCCGGCGTCGGCGGCGGTCTGTGCCTGGTTGCAGTTACCGGCATTATCCAGCGTGATTCAGATCTGCCGTGCGCGACGTATTGATGAGCGGCTGGTGCTGTATGTCGAGCACTACCTCAATCCGCAGTACTTTCCGCAGATTCTCGAGTTTGATATGAACCAGTCGATCACTGAGCTCTATGCGCGGCATTACGACCTGCATTACGGGCGGGTACGTTTTGAAATCGTCCCGACGGCGTTGCAGGTGGAAGCGGCGGCGGCGTTGAAGGTTTCCGTCGGCAGCCCGGGGCTGCGGATTGCTCGGGTCAATTATGATCAGCATGGGAGGCTGATCGATTGTGATCTGGAGTTTTGGCGGCATGATGCGATTCATGTCGGGGTGGATGTCCTGTAGCAGCGAGGGCCACGCTCCCTCGCCACCAGAAGGTTTGGTTTAAGGTTTGGCGCTGCTGTAGAGGTAATCGGTGGCCAGCGATGCGAGGGTTCGTACACCGACCACCAGCGCGGACTCGTCGACGAAGAAACCAGGGTTATGATTCGGCGCAGCCTTGCTCATGTCCTGATCCCTTGGGGTCACGCCTAGGAAGACGAACAGCCCCGGTGCTTCCTTCGCATAGAACGAAAAGTCCTCAGCCCCGCCCACCAACGGTCCCTGCACCACGTCATCCTTCGTCGCCCAGCGCAATGTCGGTAGCATCTTTTCTGTCAGCGCTGGGTTGTTGATGGTCGGGTCGTATTTTTCGATGATCGTCACTTCGGCTTTCGCGCCGCCGCTTTCGGCGATTTTCTCCACGGTCTGGCGCACGTCGGTATGCAGTTTCTGGCGGATGCCGTAGTCGTAGGAGCGGATGGTGCCGCTCATGTCCAGGGACTCGGGGATGATGTTGTAGCGGGTGCCGCCGTTGATGGTGCCGATGCTGACCACCGACGGATAGGACGAGATGTCGGTACGGCGACTGACCACGGTTTGCAGGCCGACAATGGTTTGCGCGCCGACGGTGATCGGGTCGATGCCGTCCCAGGGCCGACCCGCGTGGGTTTGTTTGCCGAGGATTTTGATGCGCAGGTCGTCGGAGCTGGCCAGGGTCGGGCCGGGGCGGTAGGCGATCTGGCCGGCGGGGATGCCCGCCCAGACGTGCAGGCCGAACACTGCGTCCGGTTTCGGTGATTTCATCACGCCTTCCTGGATCATCATTTTCGCCCCCCAGGTGTTTTTACCGTCGGGGATGAAGTCGCTTGGACCTTCTTCTGCCGGTTGGAAATAGAACACCACGGTGCCGGGCAATTTATCGCGCATGCCGGTGAGAATTTTCGCCGCGCTGAGCAGGATCGCCGTGTGAGCATCGTGGCCGCAGGCGTGCATCACGTCGACTTCTTTGTCCAGGTAGGTGCCCTTGGCTTTCGAGGCGAAGGGCAGGTCCGAGACTTCCTTGACCGGCAGCGCATCCATGTCGGCGCGCAATGCCACGGTCGGGCCGGGCAGGGCGCCTTTGAGCACCGCGACCACGCCGGTGCGGGCGACACCGGTCTTGACCTCCAGGCCCATGGCTCGCAGCTGTTTGGCTACCAGTTCCGAGGTGCGTTTTTCGGTGTTGCCCAGTTCTGGATGGGCGTGGATATCGCGGCGGGTTTCCAGCAGTTCGGGTTTGAGGACCTCGGCCTGTTCGGCGATGTGAGTGCGGGCGGTTTCCAGGGTATCGGCGCTGACGTTACCGGCCAGCGCGCCGAACAGGGTGATCAAGCAGGTCTGTGCAATGCGGGTCAGCTGCATCGGGATTCTCCATGATTATTGTTTTTAGGCTTCAGTGCCTGTGACCAGGCTGTCGCCCGATCGTGCTATTCCTTCTGCGTCCCACCCCCTGCCGTCACCACTTGCACACTCATCCGCGGCATCGCCAGATCCAGCCCTGCTTCATCCAGATGCCGCTTGAGCGACAAGTTGAACGCCCGGGAAACTTCCCATTGCTTGATCGGCGCAGTCTTGAACCTGGCACGCAGAATCGCGCTGCCGGACTCGAAACTTTCCACCCCCTGAATCTCCAGCGGCGACCAGATATCACGGCGCTGCAGCGGATCGGTGCGCATTTTCTGCCCAACCTCGCGAATCAGTTTGATCGCGTCATCAATTTCCATGTTGTACGGGACCGCTACCCGGAAGATCGCGTAGCCGAATTCCCGCGAGTAGTTCTTGATGCTTTTGATTTCGCTGAAGGGAATCGTGTGCACGATTCCGTCGATGTCCCGCAGGCGCACGGTGCGGATGGTCAGGCCTTCGACGGTGCCGAGGTGCCCGCCGACGTCCACGTAGTCGTCGATGGCCAGTGAGTCTTCGATGATGATGAACAGTCCGGTGATCAGGTCGGCGACCAGCGACTGGGCACCGAAGCCGATGGCCAGGCCGATTACCCCGGCACCGGCCAGCAGTGGCGTGACGTTCATGCCCATGTTTGCCAGGGCGACGATTAGCGCAATGATGAAAATCGCCACGAACAGCACGTTGCGGATCAGCGGCATCATGGTTTGCGCGCGGGCATTGGCCAGGCCTTTGCGCGAGCGGGTCAGGGCGTGATGCACGGCAGTGTCGCTGAGGATCCAGATCAGCCAGGCGAAGATCAGCGTGCCGACGAGGCTGAACAGTTTGACGCTGATTTCGTGGCCATCGCCTTCGGCAAAGCGGATCAGCGACATGCCCCAGACGCGCAGCCCGAGTTCAATAAACACCAGCCACACCAGCAGGTGCGCGAGGGTATAGAAAAAGCTTTTCAGGCGCTCCGAATACAGGGCGTGGCGTTTGAGCCCGCGCTGGGGTTTGAGTGCGTGGCGGCGCACCAGCCCGTTGATCACCATGCACAACACCAGCAACACGGTGCAGATCAGCGCCTGGCGCAATGCGGTGCTGGTATCGCCGGCCGAGACGAACGTGGCAAACAGCGAGATCGCCACCAACACCAGCGCCGGCAGATACCAGAAGGTACCGAGAATGTCGATGGTGTCGCTCAGGGCGCGACGGGTCAGGCGCCGTGACAATGGCTGGTTGCGGATCAGGTGCGCGATCGGCCGCCGGAAGCGCAGGATGAACATCCCGGTGGACAGCGCTGCCAGCACATTGGCGGTGGTCGCGGCAGTGTGCGCCAGATGTGTACCGAGGCTGGTCACCAGGCGCGGGTCGCTCAAGGCCTCTCCGAAGGCAGCGAAGCTGCCGATCAGCCACAGCGGGCGGAAGGCCTGATGCCGCAGGATGTACAAGGCGCGATGACGGTGCGGGCCGTCGAGTACGGAAAACGCTACCACACAGACCGCCGAGAAACAGGTGCCGACCACCAGCGCGTAGGCCAAGACCATCGCCAGGTCTTTACCCAGGGACGAGGGCAGCGAGTAGCTCATGTAGACGGTAATCACCAGCGCGATCAGCCATGGGCCGAGCTTGCGCAAGGCAAAACGCAATATGTCCCAGGCCTTGGGGTGCTGCGGTAGTTCTTCGGGGAGACCAAAACGCGTCCGTACCCGATGGCTGAGCCAGATCAGCGCCGCGGCCAGCAGGCTCCAAAGCATCAGAACCAGGGCGAAAGCAAAAATGATCGGCAGCCATTCGCTGGCCGGCAACATCAGCGCCATCAGCTCTTCCCCGGCCAGATCGAACTCTTGCGACCATTGGGTGAGAGGACTGTCGATGCCGGAGAACCGTTTCTCGAGACTGGCCAGGGTGCCGCCGATCAAGCCGAGTACGCCTTGTTCGGCGGTTGGCTGGGCTTTCTTGGTGGCGTCGCGGAGCTTTTTCAGGTCGGCCAGTAGTTTTGCCCGCTGCTGATCGTTTTCCAGCGACTTGATCACTTCGTCCAGCGATTGCCCCAGAGGCTCCTCGGCCTGCGGTTGGGTTTTCGCCGAGCCGCCGAGCAGGCCCGGCAGGCCGACAGCCTGGGCCGCCGGCATGGGGAGCAGCATCAACAGGCAGATCAAGAGGCATGTGGGCAGGGCGATAAGACGAGCGAACACTAGGCGGTCAACCTCAAGATTTACGGATCGACCGAGTGTACGAGGCGGCTAAAACCAATGCGAGCGCAGCGAACGCATTTATTCGGCGAGTTTGGCGAGGATTTTGTAAACCACGGTGGCGAGGATCAACAGCATGCCGATCCACATGCTGAAGATACCGAGGTTTTTATCGCGAAAGTTGTACCCGATGGCCAACAGGATCATGCCTGCCAGGATCGGAATGAGCATGGAGTTGAACGCAGACATCGAAATCATGGTGACTACCTTGTCCAAAGAGATGGATAGGAGTCTAGGTTGCTTTTTCGCGATTGGGGTTGAGGTGTATCAGAAGTGAAGCAGCGCGTTGCCAGTCAGGCCGTCGTCGCGGGCAAGCCCGCTCCCACAGGGGTACAGCAATATGGGAGAGGGTTGCCCGCGAAGGGTTTTGATGGTTATGGCAAATCGCGACTGGCGTAGAACGCGCTGAGCACTTTCACCAGATGCGCGAGGTCATGGCTGCCGCACAGCTCCCGGATCGAGTGCATGGCGAAGGTTGGCAAGCCGATGTCCACGGTGCGCACGCCGAGGTGGCTGGCGGTGATCGGGCCGATGGTCGAACCACAGCCCATGTCGCTGCGCACCACGAAGCTTTGCACCGGCACTTCTTCAGCCATGCACAGATGGCGGAAGAACCCGGCGGTTTCGCTGTTGGTGGCGTAGCGCTGGTTACTGTTGACCTTGATCACCGGGCCGGCATTGAGTTTCGGGCCGTGGTTGGCGTCGTGTTTGTCGGCGTAATTGGGGTGGACGCCGTGGGCGTTGTCGGCCGAGACCAGCAGTGATTTCTGAATGGTCCGAACGAACTCGTCACCTTCTGGCAGCAGGCGGCGCAGGGTTTGTTCGAGCATCGGGCCATCGGCGCCGCAGGCGGAGCTGGAACCGACTTCTTCGTGGTCGTTGCAGACCAGCACGCAGGTTTCGTCGGTCTCGGTGTTGAGCAAGGCTTGCAACCCTGCATAGCAGGACAGCAGATTGTCCAGCCGTGCGCCGGCGATGAAATCGCCATGCAGGCCAATGATCGCCGCGCTTTGGGTGTCGTAGAAGCTCAGCTCGTAATCGAGCACCACGTCGGCATTCAGGCCATGTTCCCGAGTAAGCTGGTCGGTCAATACGGCGCGAAAGTCCACCCGCTCATCACCGGCAAACTGCGCGAGGATCGGCGGCAATTCGGTTTGCGCGTTGATTGGCCAGCCTAGGTTCGCGTCGCGATTGAGGTGAATGGCCAGGTTTGGAATGGTCGCGATCGGCAGCTTGAAGTCGACCAACTGGCTTTCGACCTTGCCGTCGCGGCGGAAGGTCACACGCCCGGCCAGCGACAGATCGCGGTCAAACCAGGGAGCAAGCAAGGCGCCGCCATAGACTTCGACGCCCAGTTGCCAGAAACCCTGGCGTTGCAGTTCGGGCTGTGGCTTGACCCGCAGGCACGGACTGTCGGTGTGCGCGCCGACCAGGCGGATACCGCTGTGCAGCGGTGAGTGGCGGCCGAGCTTGATGGCGACGATGGAGGAGTCGTTGCGGGTAACGTAGTAGCGACCGTTAGCCTCGGTGGACCAGGGTTCGCGCTCATCCAGGCGCTGATAACCCGCCGCTTCCAGACGCTGGACCAGACTGGCGGTGGCATGAAACGGGGTAGGGGAGGCCTTGAGGAAGTCGATCAGGCCTTGGTTCAACTCTTCGCGCATAAGTAACTCCAGACAGCAATGGCGGGAGTTTACCGTATTGGTCGCAGGTTGGGTGCCGGACGGCTCTTCGTAGGAGCTGCCGAAGGCTGCGATCTTTTGATCTTCTGCTTGAGACTCAAGTGAAGTCGAGAAAAAGATCGCAGCCTGCGGCAGCTCCTACAGGGGGACATCGACATTGGCTTAGAACGGTGCCGGGCACTCGAAGCGCAAGCGCTCACCGGTTTGTGGGTGAGTGAAGCTGAGCATGCTCGCGTGCAGACACAACCGTGGCCAGGCCGCCAGGGCCTGCGGATGGGCATACAGTCCGTCACCCAGCAGCGGGTGGCCGATAGAGAGCATGTGCACGCGCAACTGGTGCGAACGGCCGGTGATCGGTGTCAGCTCAACCCGGCACCAGTCGCCACAGCGCTCCAGCACTCGCCAGAAGGTCAGGGCGTTTTTGCCGAACTCATGGTCCACCACATGCCGCGGTTTGGTCGGTGGGTCGTAGCGCAGCGGCAAGTCGATACTGCCGCTGTCCAGTTCCGGTTGGCCCCAGCAGAGGGCGGTGTAGGCCTTTTCGGTCTCGCGGTCGTGAAACTGCCGCGACAGTTCACGGTGAGTGTCGGGATCACGGGCCAGCAGGATGATGCCGGAGGTTTCCCAGTCCAGGCGATGGACGATTCGCGCCTCAGGGTAGCCATTTTCTTGCAGACGGGTGATCAGGCAGTCCTTGTTGTCTTCGGCCCGACCGGGCACGGAAAGCAACAGGGTCGGCTTGTCCACCACCAGAACGGCGGCGTCCTGATGGATGATGCGGATATTCGACAGCGGCATTAAAACAGCCTCGTAACAAACGCCAACGGCGGCTCGGACACCCCTGCTCCCCGTAGGAGCTGCCGCAGGCTGCGATCTTTTTCTCGATTCCACTTGAGTCTCAAGCAGAAGATCAAAAGATCGCAGCCTACGGCAGCTCCTACAGAGGCGGAAGGGCCCGAGCCGCCGTGGCTCCAGCCGGATCGATCAGCGATCAGGCAGGGTGATATTGAGTTCCAGAATCGAGCAGCTGCCCTGGTTTTCCAGTGCGACATGTACGTCATCGGACCCGATATTGACGTACTTGCGGATCACCTCGACCAGTTCCTTTTGCAAGGCCGGCAGGTAGTCCGGGGTGGTGCGTTGGCCGCGTTCGTGCGCCACGATGATCTGTAGACGCTCTTTCGCGACCGACGCGGTATTTACCTTTTTAGTGGCACGAAAGAAGTCAAAAATGTTCATTGTTTATTTGCCTCCAAACAGGCGCTCGAAGAATCCTTTCTTCTGTGCA
The DNA here is from genome assembly GCF_902497875.1 of Pseudomonas fluorescens. Classification (GTDB taxonomy): domain Bacteria; phylum Pseudomonadota; class Gammaproteobacteria; order Pseudomonadales; family Pseudomonadaceae; genus Aquipseudomonas; species Aquipseudomonas fluorescens_BR. The sequence continues at coordinate 22,390 of NZ_CABVHY010000020.1, read as the reverse complement.
TCGAGGAAACGATGCTCCACGGTTTTGCCCAACAGACGGTCGACAGCATCGCTGTACGCCTGGCCGGCGTCGCTTTGGTCGTCGAGGATCACAGGCACGCCCTGGTTCGAAGCCTTGAGTACCGCTTGGGATTCCGGGATGACGCCCAGCAGGGCCACCGCGAGAATATCTTTGACGTCTTCAACGCCGAGCATTTCGCCCTTGGTCACCCGCTCCGGGTTGTAGCGGGTGAGCAGCAAGTGTTCCTTGATCGGCTCTTCGCCTTTTTCAGCACGACGCGATTTGCTGGCCAGCAGGCCCAGCATGCGGTCGGAGTCACGTACCGAGGACACTTCCGGGTTGGTCACAATAATTGCTTCGTCTGCAAAGTACATGGCCAGGTGGGCGCCTTTCTCGATGCCCGCCGGGGAGTCGCAGACCACGAATTCGAAGGTATCCTTGAGCTCCATCAGCACCTTTTCCACGCCTTCCAGGGTCAGCGCGTCTTTATCGCGGGTCTGACTGGCGGCCAGCACATAGAGGTTTTCCAGGCGCTTGTCTTTGATCAGGGCTTGCTGCAGGTTCGCTTCGCCGTTGACCACGTTGACGAAGTCGTACACCACACGGCGTTCGCAGCCCATGATCAGGTCGAGGTTACGCAAACCGACGTCGAAGTCGACGATGACCGTTTTGTGGCCGCGCAGTGCGAGGCCTGTACCGATAGCGGCGCTGGTGGTGGTCTTACCCACACCACCCTTGCCGGATGTAACCACTAGAATCTTGGCCAAGGTGTTTCACCCCTAAGGAAAAAGGACTTTTAGCCCCTGAAAAACATCTCTTGAAAACCACTGCGGTCGAACAGCCTTGGCTGAAATTCGCTTCGAAGCGGATTTACCTTGGGTAAAACCTGCTTTTTCAGCGATTTCCTACTTCGTTTGAGCCATTTTCGCTAGGTTTTAGAGATGCTTGGAAAATGCGGCAGTATCCGTTAAAGACGAGTGATGTTCAACACATCGCCCGACAGGCTGACCTGAACTCCCGATCCCCACAGTGGATCGCGGCGCAAGTCTTCGGAAACCTTGTATTGGCCGGCAATCGACACCAGTTCAGCACTCAACTGCTGACAAAAAATTCTGGCCCGGATGTCGCCCTTGACGCCAGCCAGGGCACGACCGCGCATGGCACCGTATACATGGATGTTGCCATCGGCGAGAAGTTCCGCGCCGGGGCTGACCGAAGACACCACAACCAGATCGCCACCCTGAGCATAGATCTGTTGCCCGCCGCGCACCGGCGAAGTGATGATTTTTGTTGGTTTAATAGTCGGTTCCGGCGGTTTTTCCGGTTTTTTCGTAGCGACACCTTCGTAATCGAGCGGCCGCTCCCGCGCACCGGAGGGCGGCAACACAGGGAGGTCGACGGCGATGGCAGCGGCAATGTCTTCGATGCGGCTGGCGCGAATGGCCAGGGTGCGCAGGCCATGCTGGCGACAGATGCGCATCAGCGCGGGCAGGTCGACGGCGCCTTCGGTGGCTGGAAGTTTGTCCAGGGCCAGCACCAGCGGGGCGTTGCTGAAGAAGTTCGGCGCCTGGGCGACCTTGGCGGCCAGCTGGCGGTCGAGACTTTCGAGGTCGTTGCGAGCCAGTTCCAGCACCGTAATGGCGAGCATGCTGCCCTTCAACTGGAACACAGGATCTTGGTCTAGCGGTTCGGTTCGGCTCATGGTCGTCATTAAACGGCTTGTCACTAAAAGTGCCGAGACTTATAACGAGAACGCCCGCGAGCCGCAACCCGAGTCGAACCGATGTAGAATGCGCGGCCTTGTTGTCTGTCCGGAATCTGTAATGGATCGCCCGCGTTTTAGAGCTGCATTTTTACATCCGCGTTTCTGGCCGCTGTGGTTTGGCCTCGGCCTGCTATGGCTGATCGTTCAGTTACCGTATCCGCTGCTGCTGAAAATCGGCCGCGCACTGGGCGCCCTGATGTATCGCGCGGCCGGCGACCGACGGCGCATCGCCAGGCGCAACCTGGAGCTGTGTTTCCCGGAAAAATCCGCTGCCGAGCGCAAACGGCTGCTCAAGGACAACTTCGCCTCCACCGGGATTGCCTTTTTCGAAATGGCCATGAGTTGGTGGTGGTCCAAGGCGCGTCTGGCGCGTCTGGCCCACATCGAAGGGCTGGAGCACCTGACCCAGGCCCAGCGCGAGGGCAAGGGCGTGATCCTGATGGCCGTGCATTTCACCACCCTGGAAATCGGCGCGGCGTTGCTCGGTCAGCAGCACACCATCGACGGCATGTACCGCGAGCACAAGAACCCGCTGTTTGACTTTATCCAGCGCCGTGGCCGCGAGCGACATAACCCCGAGTCCCTGGCCATAGAGCGCGAAGACGTGCGTGGCATGCTCAAGCTGCTGCGTGCCGGCCGGGCGATCTGGTATGCGCCGGACCAGGACTACGGCCGCAAGCAGAGTCTGTTCGTGCCTTTGTTCGGCATCCCGGCGGCGACAGTCACCGCCACCAGCAAATTCGCGCGATTGGGTAAAGCCCTGGTGGTGCCCTTTACCCAGCGACGCCTGGCCGATGGCAGCGGCTACCGCCTGGTTATCCACCCGCCCATGACGCAGTTCCCGGGGGAAAGCGAAGAAGCCGATTGCCTGCGGATCAATCAATGGGTCGAAGCGACGCTGCGCGAATGTCCGGAGCAGTATCTTTGGGCCCACCGGCGTTTCAAGACCCGGCCGCCGGGTGAGCCGAAGTTGTATGAGACGCGTGGCTGACGCTGCAGCGTCAGATTGATTGCCCCCAAGCGCCATGGAGTGTTGCGATGAGCCCAGCTGAACCGGTCACAGGCTTGATTCTTTCCGGCGGCGGGGCTCGGGCGGCGTATCAGGTCGGGGTGTTGGCGGCGATTGCCGAGTTGCTGCCGACGGGGGCACCGAACCCGTTTCCGGTGATCGTCGGCACGTCCGCCGGAGCGATCAACGCGGTCAGCCTGGCTAGCGGGGCAATGGACTTCGGCGGTGCAATCGAGCGGTTGACGACGTTCTGGCAGGATTTTCGCAGCCATCAGGTGATGCGCAGCGATTGGCCAGGCGTGATCGGCCAGGCCACCCGGTTTGTCGGGCACAGCCTGCTGGGGCTGGGTGCTGCAGTGCCAGTAGCGCTGATCAACAGTTCGCCGTTACGGCGTTTGTTGAACAACCAGCTGCATTTGTCCGGGATCGAAGAAGCCATCCGACAAAAGCAATTGCAGGCGGTGGCGGTCACGGCATTCGGCTATGAATCCGGCCAGGCAGTGACCTTCTATCAGAGCAGCGGCACCATCGATGCCTGGTTGCGTCATCGGCGCATTGGCGTGCCGACTCAACTGACGGTCGAACACTTGCTGGCCAGTTCGGCCATCCCGTTGTTGTTCGCTCCGGTCAAACTCGGTCAGGAATATTTCGGTGACGGCGCAGTGCGCCAGTCGGCACCCATCAGCCCGGCGCTGCACCTGGGGGCGAGCCGGGTGCTGGTGGTCGGGGTCAGCGGCAACCCGCGCGGGGTCGACCCGCAGAATCCCTTGCAGCGTGCTTATACGGGGCAACAACCAACGTTGGCGCAGATTGGCGGACACATGCTCAACAGCACCTTCATTGACAGCCTGGAGAGTGATATCGAGTTGTTGCAGCGTCTGAATCAGTTCAGCCATCTGCTGCCGGTGGGTACCCCGATCCGCAGTCTCGGCGTAGCGCCGGTGGAGGTGTTGGTGATTGCCCCGAGCCAGCCAATCGACGAAATCGCCGCGCGCCATCGCCATGAACTACCAGCCGCCTTGCGCCTGTTCCTGCGCGGTCCAGGCGCAACCAAAACCAGCGGCGCAGGCGTCCTCAGTTATTTGCTGTTCGAATCGGGGTATTGCAGTGAACTGATCGAGCTTGGCCGCAGCGATGCCTTGGCCAAGCGCGAAGAGTTGTGCCGGTTTTTGGGGTTGCCGGTGTTTACTGCTTTGTCTTGAGATCTGCGGCGCGATGAGGCTCTGACAGACGATGCAAAAGTTTGATCAGAAATGCAACTTCACCAACAAGCTGGCGGTGTTCTGATCGGTGTCGAAGAACTGGCTATCCTTGATCCCGTACTTGTTCTTCCAATAGTCGTATTCGATACCGACATACAGTTGCTTCTCACCCACGTTGAACGCTTTACCCAGGTCATACTTGATCTGCGGGTTGATGTGCAGGTTGGCGTGGTAGGTGCCTTTATCGTTCTGGTCGTTGTCGACCACCCAGTCGATGAAACCATCGATGAGGATGTCCGATTTGCCGACAGGGATGGTGTAGGCCCAGGCCGGCGTGATCTGCCAGACGTTGTCGCCAGCGCGCGAACCTTCGGTGTGGCGGTTATAGAAGTTCAACTGGAAGTAGTCGAAACCGGGGATTGCCAGGTCGAAGCCCGGGCCGATCAGGTAGGACTCGGTGTCGCCTTCGCCGAACTCGTAAGTCATGGCCAGCAGCACGTCCTTGATCGGGCCGAACTCGAGTTTCTGGTCGAAGATTTTGCCGAATGACAGGCGTGGCTGCAGCTCGCCGTAATAGGTGTTCGGGCCGGCGAAACTGTCCTTCTTGCCGTTGTAGAAAATCTTGTCGATGAACATGAAGTTATCGCCGTATTTCCAGGCATCGGCATGTTCGAAGGTCACGGTCTGTTGAATCTCTGGATTGACTTCGAAGTTCTGGCCATACAGGTAGGTCAGGCTATTGGTCTGCCAGAACAGCAGATCGCCGGCCATGGCCTGGCCCCCCGCCAACAAGGATCCGGCAAGCATCAGGCTGGTGCACGTACGTTTCATTCGGTTGCTCCCAAAGTAGGTTGTTCCACGTTTTTTTAGAACCGGCGCTCTGGTGTGGCGCCTTTTTTCGTTGCTGTAAAAATCATCCGGTCGGTCATTTTTTTTGCTGTTGGCAAGCGCTTGACCAAGGCAAAAAAAAGCAAAAAAACTCCCATTCGGCTGCCTCTAAGCAGTCGATTGAGAGTTGATCGGGGATCCCTGAGGCCTAACCAGTGCCGGGATAAGTTGGCTTTCTGGTCAGGTTTTAATTCTGGAGTTTTTTTTAGATCAGATTCGGGCGGCCGCGGAGAATACTGGCTCCCGCGACAGGGCTCAAGTGCCCCGTAACAGAGCGCTTGCAGCAGCATTGAGGGAGCTTTGCGGGCCATTTAGAAATGCACCTTGAGCAGCAGGCTGGCGGTGTTCTGACGGGTGTCCAGGTTCGAGTTGCTCTGGATCCCGTATTTGTTCTTCCAGTAGCTGTATTCGGCGCCCACGTAGACCTGCTTCTCGCGCCAGTTCAGGGCTTTGCCCAAGTCATATTTGATCTGTGGGTTGATGTGCAGGTTGGCGTGGTAGTTGCCGCGCGAGTTCTGGTCGTTGTCCACCACCCAGTCCAGATAGCCGTCGATCAGCAGGTTCGAGCGGCCGAGGGGAATGCTGTAGGACCACGACGGGGTGATTTGCCAGACGCCGTCGCCGGGGCGCGGGCCTTCGGTCTGACGGCGGTAGAAATTCAGGTTGAAGTAGTTGAAGCCAGGCACCGCGAGGTCGAAACCGGGGCCGATCAGGTAGGCCTCGCTGTCACCTTCGCCGTATTCATAGGTCATCGCCAACAGCACGTCCTTGATCGGGCCGTAAGCGATTTTCCGCTCGAGGATCTTGCCGAACGAGAAGCGCGGGCTGAACTCGCCGTAAAAGGCATGCGGGCCTTTGATGCGGTCTTCGTCACCGTTGTAGAAAATCTTATCGATGAACAGGAAGGTGTCGCCGTACTTCCATCGGTCGGCGTGCTCAAAGGTCACTGTCTGCTGGATCGACGGATTGATCTTGAAATTCTTGCCATACAGATAGCTCAGGCTGTTGGTCTGCCAGAGCAGCAAGTCGCCGGCCATGACTTGAGTGGCCGCCAGCAACCCGCTGCTCAAGAACAAACTTGAGTAGGTGCATTTCATCGTGTAGCTCCCTGATTATTTTTATTGTTGAGGCGCAGGCAGCCGCTGACTGCGACCGGGCTTGCAGCCGGGTCTGCCTGTCATGCGTGTGGTGGCAGTTGGAAGCGGGCGGCCAATGCCGCCCGCTGTCGATCAGTGCGGGTGAGCGGGTCGCAGAGTGTCGGCGGCCCGCTCGGCACCTCCGAGGATGTTGAACAACAGGTTCAGCGAGAGGGCACTGAGAGTCGCCATGGCGATACCGCTGTGGGTAATCGGACTCATCCACAGTGGCAGGTGGGCAAAGAACTCCGGACGAACCACCGGAATCAGGCCCATGCCGATGCTCACCGCCACCAGCAACTGGTTACGACGGTCGGCGATGTCGGCTTCCTGGAGAATCTTGATCCCGGTGGCGGCGACCATGCCAAACATCGCAATCGCCGCACCGCCGAGCACTGCCGAGGGAATCGAGGCCACCAGAAAGGCCGCTTTGGGCAGCAGGCTGAGCACGATCAGCAAGCCGCCGGCGACTATGGTCACCGAGCGGCAGCGCACGCCGGTCATCTGCACCAGGCCAATGTTCTGGGCAAAGGAGGAGTGGGTGAAGGTGTTGAAGAACCCGGCAAAAAACGAGGCGCCGGCGTCGCACAGCAAGCCGCGCCGCAACATCCGCGGGCTGACTTCCTGGCCGGTGATCTTGCCCAGGGCCAGGAACATCCCGGTGGACTCGACGAAGATGATCACCACCACCAGGCACATCGACAGAATCGGTGCGAGGTGGAACTGCGGCATGCCGAAGTGCAGCGGCGTGACGATCTGCAACCAGGGCGCCTGCGCCATGCCGCTGAGGTCGACCATGCCAATGAGGCCGCAGAGGATGTAGCCCAGGGCCATGCCGATCAGCACCGAGATGTTCACCCAGAAACCGCGCATGAAGCGATGAACCAGCAGGATGGTCGCCAGTACCAGTGCGGCAATGGCCAGGTAGATCGGTGAGCCGAACTCTGCGGCGCTATTGCCACCGCCGGCCCAGTTCACTGCGACGGGAAACAGCGACAAGCCGATCGAAGTGATCACAGTGCCGGTCACCAGGGGCGGGAAGAAGCGCACCACCCGGGACATGAATGGCGCGATGATCATCCCGAAAAAGCCGGCGGCGATGGTCGCGCCGAAGATCCCGGGCATACCGATGCCCGGCATGCCGGCCATGGCCACCATGCTGCCGACTGCGGCGAAACTGGCGCCCATCATCACCGGCATGCGAATGCCCATGGGACCGATGCCCAGCGATTGCACCACGGTGGCGATCCCGGCCACCAGCAGGTCGGCGTTGATCAGAAAGGCAATTTCTTCACGACTCAGGCCCGCGGCCTGGCCGATGATCAGCGGCACCGCGATGGCGCCGCCGTACATCAGCAGAACGTGTTGCAGACCGACCAGGATCAGTTGCAAGAGGGGCAAGCGTTGAATGGCGGGTGCGTCGGGGATGCGCGCTGCGGATAGCTCGGACATGCAACACCTCGGATCTTTTTATTCTTGTGGTTTAACAGCTGTGCGCTTGTGAACAGCTTTTTTGAATCTGTCAGGCCAGGCACCAAAGCTGAGGCGAGCGGGCTTTCTGTGGTGAGGGGGCTTGCCCCCGTTCGACTGCGCAGCAGTCGCAAATCCAGCAAACGCGATCTGTCTGATGTAACGCGGTTGCAGGTTTTGGGGCCGCTGCGCGACCCAACGGGGGCAAGCCCCCTCGCCACAGAAGCCCCCTAGCCGCAGGGGCTTCAATATTGCTTAGTTAGTCGGCGCTCCCTGAACAATCCAGGCGCCGATCAGGTCGCGTTCCTGCTGGGTCATCTGGGTGATGTTGCCCAGAGGCATGATCTGCGTGGCGACGGCCTGGGCTTGAATCCGCGCGGCCTGTTGCTGGATCTGTTGCGGGGTATCGAACATCACGCCACCCGGCGCCGTGCTGAACAGCGGGCTGGTGGGTTTGGCCGAGTGGCACACTGCGCAGCGCTCCTGAATCACGCTGTGAACCTTGTCGAAGTCCGGGCCGGCTGGTTTGGCGGCAGCGGCTTGCGCTGGCGCAGCAGCAGGTTCTGCCGCTGGAGCCGCTTCAGGCTTGGCCCCGCTGATCGCGGTTGCCGGAATCGGCTGGTACTCGATCTTCGCCGCTGCCTTGGCTACTTCAGGAGCGCTGGACATCTGCGCCGGCCCGGTCACGTAGGCCAGGCAGATCATGCCCAGTGCCGCTACCGGCAAGGTCCAGGCGAACTGATGGCTGTTGTGACGGGTGTTGAAGTAGTGCCGCACCAACACCGCCAATACCGCGATCCCGGCCAGGATCAGCCAGTTGTACTGGCTGCCGTAGGTGCTCGGGAAGTGGTTGCTGATCATGATGAACAGCACCGGCAAGGTGAAGTAGTTGTTGTGCCGTGAACGCAACAGACCTTTGGCCGGCAGCGCCGGATCGGGCGTGCGGTTTTCGGCGATGGCCGCTACCAGCGCGCGCTGTGCCGGCATGATGATGCGGAACACGTTACCGACCATGATGGTGCCAATGATGGCGCCAACGTGCAGGTACGCACCGCGACCGCTGAACACTTTGCTGAAGCCATAGGCTGCGCCGATGATCAGCACGAACAGGATCAGGCCGAGCAGGGCAGGGCGTTTGCCCAGGGCCGAGTCACACAGGAAGGAGTAGATGAACCAGCCAGCGAATAACGAAGCGATGCCCAGGGCCACGCCTTCAGGTCCGCTCAGGCTACTTCCGGGGGCCAGCAGGTACAGCGTCGGGTTGGCGTAGAACACCACACACATCAGCGCGATGCCTGACATCCAGGTGAAGTAGGCTTCCCATTTGAACCAGTGCAGGTTGTCCGGCATGGTCGGTGGGGCCAGTTTGTATTTTTCCAGGTGGTAGATACCGCCACCGTGGATCGCCCACAAGTCGCCGGCCAGACCGTCTTTCGGGTTCACCCGGTTGAGGTTGTTTTCCAGCCAGACAAAGTAGAACGAAGCGCCGATCCAGGCGACGCCAGTGATCATATGAACCCAGCGGATGCTCAGGTTCAGCCATTCCAACAGATGTGCTTCCACAGTCTTTACCTCTCGCCTGTCACTCTGTAGTCGAGTGATCAGACCTTCTCTTATTGGTGGGGGGCAAGGATCAACCGCTCATCCTCTTTGAAAAAATGCTCATCGCAGTTATTGCCTGTGCCACTGCGATCAACCACCAGGAAGTCATCCCGCTTTTCGATCGTCAGCACCGGGTGATGCCAGACGCCGCGATGGTAATTAATGCCCTGCCTGCCGTTGGTGACGAAGGCGCGGACCAAACCTGATACAGGTACATCGCCAAGTGGCGCGACCACGATCAGAAAGGGGTTGCCGAGCAGCGGTATGAACGCCTGGCTGCCCAGCGGATGGCGCTCCAGCATGCTTACGGTCAGTGGCATGTCCTGCGCGTCGGCGCGGAAAATGCTGATGATCGCGTTGTCCTCTGGCGTGGCGGTTTCCACCGTGGCCAGTTTGTGGAAGCGCATGGTCGAACCATTGTTGATCATGAAGTGATCGCTGCCATCGGTTTCGATCACGTCACCGAAAGGGGCGAAGGCTTCTTTGCTCAGCGGTTCAATCGTCAATGTGCGCATGCTGGTCTTCTTATCTCGAATTCGTTGTCGTCAGTTCTATCGCATCACGAGCAGGCTCGCTCCCACAGGTTTTGTGTACACCACAATCCAATGTGGGAGCGAGCCTGCTCGCGATTGGCCTCACCGCTTATTTAGCGACCTTACCCAACACCCGCAGGCGACTCACACCACCATCCGGGAATACGTTCAGACGAATGTGGGTGATCGGGCCCAACGCCTTGATCTGCTCGGCAAAGCTATGTTCGGCGTGCATTTCCAGCTTCTGTGCCGGCAGCAATTCGCGCCAGAACAGCGATTGGGTTTCGATCTGGCTGTCGGTACCGCCCTTGACGAACGCGCCCTGGATCGAGCAAGTGTCCGGGTAGTTGCCCTTGAAGTGCAGGGTGTCGACGATGACTTTCTCGATCACGCCCGGGTGGCCCAGGGCAACGATCACCCAGTCATTGCCAGGTGTACGACGACGGGCAGTTTCCCAGCCATCGCCCATGTTGATGCCGCGGCCCGGGTTGAGGATGTTGCTCATGCGCCCGAAGTGTTCGTCGGAGCAGGCCAGGGCGCGACCGCCATTCAGCGCGGCTGCCAGATCCACCTGTTCGTTGTCGCCGACCGCCGACCAGTCGCGGAACGGAATGCCATACACGCGCAGACGCGCCACGCCGCCATCCGGGTAGATGTTGAAGCGCAGGTGGCTGAAGGCCTGATCGTTATTGATTTCGTGGAAGTGGTGGCTGTTGCCTTGCAGCTCGACCGCCGAGAGCACTTCAGTCCACTGGGTGTTTTCGTCCGGCTCGCCCGAGGCCAGGAAGCAGGCTTCCAGCGAGGCAGACGGCGGGAAGTTGCCGGTGAAGAATGAAGTGTCGATGTCCACGCCTTTGATCGAGCCCGGCACGCCCAGGCGGATTACCGCGCTGTCGTAACCTTCGAAGCGCTTGCGGCGCGACTCCCAGCCGTCCATCCACTTGCCGTTGTCATCGAAAACGCCCTCCTTCCACACTGCCGGAGTCGGCTGGAACAGCCGATTGGCGTCGGCGAACCAGTCATCGGTCACCGAAATGATCTTGGTGCCCAGACGGGCATCGGCCAGGTTGACGAACTTCTCGAAAGGTACGGCGTAAGCTTTCATTCTTCTTGTCTGCCTTTAATAAAGTGGCTTGGGATGCTTGCAAGGCCCGGGTAAACCTCAGCGTTCTTGAGGTTTCGCGGAGCCTGGTCGCTATAGGGTCAGTAATCGGAACAACGCGATTTTATTAATCTGCGCCAGCGCGCACTTGAATTCGGCGTCTGCCGAGTTGTGGATGCGCGTTTCGAACGCTGCGAGGATCTGATGCCGGTCGCTGCCTTTTACCGCCATGATGAAGGGAAACGCGAACTTGGCTTTGTAAGCCTCGTTCAGCTCGGTGAAGCGCTGAAACTCTTCGGCCGTGCATTGGTGAATACCCGCGCCAGACTGTTCTTGAGTGCTGGCTGCGGTAAGCTGGCCCTGGACGGCAGCTTTGCCTGCCAGGTCCGGGTGAGCGTTGATCAGTGCCAGCTGGCTGGCGTGATCGGCGCGGAGCAGGATGTCGCTCATGCGCTGGTGCAGGGTTTCGATCTGGTCGATCGACGCGTCCTGGCCCAGGTCGTAGGCCTTTTCGGCCACCCATGGCGAATGTTCGTAGATATCGGCGAAGGCCTCGACGAAGGCGTCGCGGCTCAGGGTCGATGGCTTCAAGGTTTGGAAGTGGCTCATTTCGCAGCCCCTTGGTACGGGTGGTTTTCCTGCCAGTGGCGGGCGATGTCGACCCGACGGCTGAACCAGACCTGTTCGTGGCTTTTAGCGTATTCGATAAAGCGTTTCAGGGCGCCCAGACGCGCCGGACGGCCGATCAACCGGCAGTGCAGGCCGATGGAAAGCATCTTTGGCGCTTCGGCACCTTCGGCATAGAGCACGTCGAACGCGTCTTTGAGGTACTGGAAGAAATCGTCACCGGTGTTGAAACCCTGGACCTGGGTGAAGCGCATGTCGTTGGTGTCCAGGGTGTAGGGAATCACCAGGTGCGGCTTGCCGGTCGGGTTGTTCGGTTCCCAGTAGGGCAGGTCGTCGTCATAGGTGTCGCAGTCATAGAGGAAACCACCTTCCTCCATCACCAGCCGCCGGGTGTTCGGCCCGGTACGACCGGTGTACCAGCCCAGCGGGCGTTCGCCGCTGATTTCGGTGAGGATGCGGATCGCTTCGAGCATGTGCTCGCGTTCCTCGGCCTCGTCCATGTATTGGTAGTCGATCCAGCGGTAGCCGTGGCTGCAGATCTCGTGACCGGCCTCGACCATGGCGCGGATCACGTCCGGATGGCGCTGGGCGGCCATGGCCACGGCGAAGATGGTCAGCGGAATGTCGAATTCCTTGAACAGCTTGAGGACCCGCCACACGCCGGCACGGCTGCCATACTCATACAGCGATTCCATGCTCATGTTGCGTTCGCCCTGCAGCGGCTGCGCCGAGACCATTTCCGAGAGGAAGGCTTCCGACTCTTTGTCGCCGTGCAGAATGTTGCGCTCGCCGCCTTCTTCGTAATTGAGCACGAAGGACAGGGCGATGCGGGCATTGCCCGGCCAGTGTGGGTGAGGAGGGTTACTGCCGTAACCGATCAGGTCGCGTGGGTAGTCAGCGCTCACTGCAGTCTTCCTTCTTGTTCGTGGTGTCTTGTTCATGACAAGGAGTGTGTGATGGCCTGAAGAGGGTGATACAGGCTTGCGTCACAACGATGGATTGATTGTATACAACTTTATCATCACTTTGTAAGCCTGAATTTTCGCAATTTTCACAAATTGTCATCTTGACCCGGTATTGCAAGAAACCTGCCTGATTGGTCAGCGAATTGATAGAAGGCTGGCTGTTATCAAGGCGTGGCTGCAAATTCACTGACAATCTGGCGGCGGCAAGGCGGAAGGAAAAAATGTGATTTTTATTGTGTACAATTTTTTTGAAAAGTGTCTTAATTAGTCGCTCGCCGGACCTTTTCGTGCTCCGAATCGGTGCGGTCTCCTTTTTAACTGACTCCGGGAGGCGCGAGGCCTGGCTGCTTGATCGCAGGCAGGCGCGCAGAATCAATGGGACGTTTGACTACACACGTTTTGGATGCCGCACACGGTTGCCCTGGCAGCTCGATCAAGGTTGAGTTGTACCGGGTTGAGGGCACACAGCTGGAACTGGTCGCCAGCGCGCTGACCAACAGCGATGGCCGCTGCGATGCGCCGCTGCTGCAGGGTGACGACTACCGTTCCGGGGTCTATCAACTGCAGTTCAATGCCGGCGATTACTACCGCGCCCGTGGCGTACAGCTGCCGGAGCCGGCCTTTCTTGATGTGGTGGTGCTGCGCTTCGGTATCTCGGCCGAGCAGGATCACTACCACGTGCCGCTGCTGATTTCGCCTTACAGCTATTCGACCTACAGAGGAAGCTAGGACTCTCCCACGAATCTGCGCAACAGCTTCTTTGGTCTTTCGCCCGCTCACACTGCGGGCTTTTTTTCGTCTGTGGAAAAGATCAAAAGATCGCAGCCTGCGTCAGCTCCTACGCCGATCGCACACACCCACTATTGATCGGGTGTACGCAACCTCTTGTAGGAGCTGCCGCAGGCTGCGATCTTTTGATCTTGCTTTACTTCAGCGGCTCAGCAGAGAAGCCGCCCCCGCCCCACTGAACAACCCGGCACTGATCCGGTTGAACCAGCTCTGGCCCTTGCCGCTGCGTAGGTATTGCGCAGCACCATGGGCGCCGAGGCCGTAGCTCAGCTTGCAGAGCAGATCAAGCACGGTCCAGGTGGCGATCATGATCAGCAGCTGTGGCAAGAACGGCTGCCCGGCGCTGAGAAACTGCGGCAGAAACGCCGCAAAAAACAGAATGTCCTTCGGGTTGCTCGCACCCAGCACAAAGGCGCGCCCGAACAGTGCCCGAAAGCGCGGCACCGCTGCAGCCTGCGGAACTTCGGTGGTGTGAGCCGGTTGCCGCGATTGCAGCCAGCTCTGCCAGGCGAGGTAGAACAGGTACAGCGCACCGACGATTTTCAGGGCGCTGAACAGCTGTTCCGATGCCAGCAGCAAAGCACCTAGCCCCAGCGCCGAAGCACTGAGCAGGCAGATTGAGGCAAACACCCCGCCAAGAAACGCCGGGTACGAACGGCGCAAACCGTAATTCAGACTGTTGCTGATCATAAGCAACGACAGTGGCCCCGGGATCAGGATCACTACCAGCGCCGCGCCGCTGAACAGCAGCCAGGTTTCTAGATTCATCTCTTTCCTCCATGTGTGCAAAAGCCCCACCCGACGGGGTGAGGCTGGGTGAAGCGGTGTCGCTTACAAGAAAACGAACTTGGCGATAAAGATCGCGCACAGCACCCACAGGCTGATGGAAATTTCCTTGTGCTTGCCGGTGCCGGCCTTCAGTGCCACGTAGGTGATAAAGCCCAGCGCGATCCCGTCGGCGACCGAGAAGGTCAGCGGCATCATGATCGCGGTCACAATTGCCGGAATGCTGTCAGTGGCGTCATCCCATTCAATGTGCTTCATGCCGCCCATCATCAGCATCGCGACATAGATCAGCGCGCCGGCCGTTGCATAAGCGGGAATCATGCCCGCCAGTGGCGCGAAAAACATCGCGGCAATGAACAGCACGCCGACAGTTACCGCCGTCAGACCGGTTCGGCCACCGGCGGCGACACCGGCCGCACTTTCTACGTAGCTGGTGACCGGCGGGACACCGACCACGGCGCCGAACACGCTGGAAGCGCTGTCGGCCTTCAGTGCGCGGGACAGGTTTTCGATCTTGCCGTCAGCGTTTACCAGACCGGCCCGTTGCGCGACGCCCATCAGGGTGCCGGCGGTGTCGAACATGTGTACAAAGAGAAACGCCAGCACCACGCTGATCATGCTCACGTTGAACACGCCAGCGACGTCCATGGTCATCCAGGTCGGCGCCAGGCTTGGTGGTGCCGACATAAGGCCGTTGTAGTGCACCAGACCCAAACCCCAGCCTGCCAACGTCACGGCGATGATGCTGATCAGGATCGCACCGAACACCCGGTGATAGCTGAGCACGGCAATCATCAGGAAGCAGACGGCCGCGAGCAGCGGGCCAGGCTCGCGCAGGGAGCCGAGCTTGATCAGGGTGGCCGGGCTGTCGACGACGATCCCGGCGGTTTTCAGGCCGATGAGTCCGAGGAACAACCCGACCCCCGCGCCCATGGCGTAACGCAAACTCACCGGAATGCTGTTGAGCAGCCACTCGCGAATCCGTGAAAAAGTCAGGAACATGAACAGCACACCGGAAATGAACACCGCACCAAGGGCGGTTTCCCAGTTGTAGCCCATGGTGCCGACTACGGTGTAGGTGAAGAACGCGTTCAAGCCCATGCCGGGTGCCAGGCCGACTGGCCAGTTGGCGTACAGACCCATCAGCAGGCAGCCGAGCGCCGCGGCGATACAGGTCGCGACAAAGGCGGCGCCATGGTCGATCCCGGCGTCCGCCATGATGTTCGGGTTGACGAAAATGATGTAGGCCATGGTAATGAAGGTTGTCAGACCGGCAATCAGCTCGGTCTTCACCGTGGTGCCATGCAAACTGAGTTTGAAGAGGCGTTCGAGCCAGCCGTTGTTCAACGGCGGCGAGAGATCCAGCGTAGGGGCTTCGGATTTGCGGCTTTCCACAGCGAGTACTCCTCAAGAGTTTTATTGTTTTTTCCAGAACCGGACCCATGAGGGTGGCAGCGGCTCTTTGAGGCATGTAAGGCTTGCGGGCTTTTGTTGACCGTAAGGTCAGGAACTCGCACGAAACGAATTATGCTTTTGTATACAAAAAAAGCAAATAATGTTTTTGATTTTGTGTGCGAAAATGATGAAAGGAAGGATATATAGGGGACGGACGGGCGGATTCCTGGCGTGGTGCGGCAGGCGCAGGCTGCCAAGGTGGCTTGAAAACAAATAAACCGGCCAATGGGCCGGTTTATGTTTGTCTGAGATCTCTGTTGTCTGTGGCTGGCCCTATCGCGAGCAGGCCTGTAAGAACAACACAACCCTATCAGGCCGCGGCAAACCGCTTATCCAGATACTCAATGATCACCTTGGACTCATACATCCAGGTGGTCTGGCCGTTCTCTTCGATGCGCAGGCACGGCACTTTGATCTTGCCGCCTTGCTCCAGCAGGGTCTGACGATCCTGCTCGTTGTTTTTCGCATCGCGCAGGGCCACTGGCACATTCAAGCGGCGCAGGGTGCGGCGGGTTTTCACGCAGAACGGGCAGGCGTGGAATTGATAGAGGGTCAGGCCCTTGGCAGCCTGTTCGACCTGAGTCTGAGCGGCGACCGGGCGCTGCTGCTTGCGCGGGCGGGTGATGAAGTCGATGAAAATGATGAGTTGGCCCAGGCCGACTCGAAGCGCTTTGACGAACACGGTGTAAGCCTCATGAAGGGTGAAGAGGGGCGCGCAGCTTACCTGATTTTTCCCGGACGAAAAAAAACCGGCGATAAACGCCGGTTTTCTTCGGTACGGTGTTACTTGATCAGGCTGAGAAACTCGCTGCGGGTCGCCGCGTTTTCGCGGAACTCACCAAGCATCACCGAAGTGATCATCGACGAATTCTGTTTCTCCACACCACGCATCATCATGCACATGTGTTTGGCTTCGATCACCACCGCAACGCCCAGGGCGCCGGTCACTTCCTGGACTGCCTCGGCGATCTGCCGGCTGAGGTTTTCCTGGATCTGCAGGCGGCGGGCGTACATATCGACGATCCGCGCGACTTTCGACAGGCCCAGTACCTTGCCGTTAGGGATATAGGCGACATGCGCCTTGCCGATGAACGGCAGCAGGTGATGTTCACACAACGAGTAGAGCTCGATGTCCTTGACCAGCACCATTTCGCTGTTATCGGAGCTGAACAAGGCACCGTTGGTGACTTCTTCGAGCGTTTGGTCATAACCGCGGCAAAGGTACTGCATGGCTTTGGCGGCACGTTTTGGCGTGTCGAGCAGGCCTTCGCGGGAGATGTCCTCGCCGAGCTGGCCGAGAATCGCGGTGTAATTCTGTTCCAATGTCACAGAGCGTTATTCCGTATGGGTTCTAGAGGGGTACGGTTTCTGCCTGTACCAATTTTGTACCATTCAGGCTTTGTTCGAGCTTCCCGAGTTCGATCCAGTCTTCGCTGGAATTGATCCATCGGGTGTAGGTCGACAATAGCATTTGGACACTATGGCTGAGCTGGTTCGCAATGAAACCAGGGTTCATGCCTGCCATTAGGCACATAGTAGCGTAGGTGTGCCGACAGGTGTATGGCCGCCGGGCACGGACCTTCAATTCGCTCAGTGCTGCCTGGACGTGTTTATCGGTAACGCAGGCCTGCAGGATGTACTCGAAATTCTTGGTCGGCGCGAAGACGTAGGCCGACTGACGGTACAGTCTTCGGCTTTGCGAGGCGCGCAGTGTGGCGATCGCCTCGGCCTCATCCAAGGCGTGCAGTGCCCTCCTGCTCAGCATGACTCGCCGAGCCTCTCGTTCCTCGATCTTGTCGTCGGTCACGATCCTGCACACGTAGGCGACACGTACTTCCTGTGACTGCGCACCCTGCAAGTTCAGGGTTTCACGTCCAGGGTTTGATTCAGTCGCGCAAAGTGCGAGTTAAGGTTTCGCCTGTCCGGGAGTTATGGAATGTCGTCTCGCTAAGTCTATTGGCATAGCCGTTATCCATGATGCGATAGGATTTTTCTCCATCTTCCCACTCTGTTATGCCTTTTGAGATGCGCCCGGTCTGCTGTGTTTCTTCGATGATTGTGTAGATTTTTCCTGGATCGCTTTGGGCTTCAAACCGATCGGTTTCCAGCGTACGTTTTACTCTCACAACGGGTCCCTGCTTGACTATTAGGCGCGCAAGATACCTCAGGAAGTGGCCTTTTAGACAGTTTTTAAGAAGGTGGTTCTCAGTGGTGGGCGATACGGTGGGAGATGTGAACGTGCCCAATGTCACCTTCCTGTTGCGTAGATGATGGCACTTTGGCATTATGGTTCTGCTGTTTCTGATCAGCTCTCCATTCCCTCTCGTTTGGGAGCTGGTTTCAGAAACCGCAGATGGCCCGACCCTGTGTTGGGCTTTTTTTTTTGCTCTGATTGACCTGAGCCCAAGTAGTTGTGAAAGCTCGCTCAATTGGATGGCTTTACCGAGTTCCATGTGTATCTAGTGGTACATGCAACCATATTTTATGTGTGGTTTTTTATGCCTGCGATTTGTTACTGACCATAAGCCAGGGTGGCCTTCGGGGATGCCTGGACGCTGATAAGTCGGTGGTGCGGTAGAGCCAACAAGTAGCGACTACCCGGGGTAAGTGTTCGGGTGCTGTCCTTCCAGTTGTACGCCAAATACCGACTATTCTTTGAGTAGAGTTCTTCATTCTAGAGCTTGGGCTGCCCTCTGCGATCGCTCCAGTCGTTAGGGGGTTGCGACCTGAGTGCAGGTGTCGCCCAGCAGCCGTGCTAGGAGCCCAGGTTCTTTTTATATTCGCTGCTTGAGCCGCCTTGTGACGAGATCGCGCAGCCAACACTGCTTCATAGAGCACCGCATCATCTTCAGAGCCTCGCTATCGTGCGGGGCTCTTTGGTTTTTGTTGTTGAACACAGCCAGGGGGACCGTCGGGTGGGCTTGGACAAACAGCCTCCAGAGTTCGCGGCAAGAGTTGGTCCTCTAAGCATATGAGGTGGAGCGTCTGCGCATTGAAGCTGAGTCGCTGTTGCGGATCGTGCAGGAATACCGGGGCGAGCACTGGGCCCTTCGGAATCTTGATGCCGGGAGTCGTGGACATGTGTTCGGTCGGCAGGACGCCGGGGAGGTGGCTTTCGGGTAAGTGGCACGGTCCCCGCCCTGTGGATAAGACGGGTTGCACAAAACAATCTACGTCTATTTATAGTGCCACGGAAAAAACAAAGGCCTGCATCGCTGCAAGCCTTTGGTTTATATGGTGCCGGCACCAGGAGTCGAACCCGGGACCTACTGATTACAAGTCAGTTGCTCTACCAACTGAGCTATACCGGCGTGTTGGGCGCGAAGTTTATAGATTTTTTCTTGGGAGTAAACATTTTTTCGCTTCTGGGCGGCCAGCCTTGAAAGCGCGCCGTAGGAGGGCGCTGCCGGCTGAGCGCTGGCAGCGGATCGGCTATGAGCGTGCGTTGCTGGCCAGACGCTGGCTTGTCCCTGAGTAAGCTTTCCGGTAGTTGCCTATATCAGTGAACGGCGAAGGATCGAGTGGCAGGAGCACGCTCGATCTTTGAAATCTCTTTAACCCAGAAGCGTCGATATTCTGTCTGGTCCGGTGAAAGTGGTGGGTGATTCGACCATGGGTGGGGGCTTTTTAGCACTGCGCGGTATGCCTCCCACTCTTTTTCCTCAGCCATCTCTTTTGCGGTCTTCTCATTGTCAAACCAGCCCAGTACGTAAACTTCGCCCTGGTCCTGGCCATGTTCGATCAGGAGGTAAATATTTTTCATCAGCTTGGCTTCAGTTCTAGCAGATAACTGGCAATGTCTTCGGCACGTTGCGCGAACTCTTCGACGTCACTTTCGAATGACGTTGCGTCGCCCGAGCGATACTCGTTAAGGCCCAGCACAATGGCTTGTCGAAAATCTTCCGAGCTGATGTGTACGCCCAATTCATCGAATGCTGATTTCAGGGCGCGGTGAAAGCGCTGGTCATCCACTGGATGGCCTGTATGCCAAGTGTCTGGTGCGAGCCAAGGTTTGAGCAATAGCTTGAGCTTTTCAATATCCATACAACCACCCCAAAAATTCATCCAATGAAGGTCGCAAGCCCGTACCGATTTTTTGTACCACTACCCGTGGGATTTTACGCAAAGGGCAAGGGTACGGAGACGGACTTGGCGCTGCAAGTCGGGTGAGTCGGCTTTACTCGTCACGACCTTCCATCATGGTGCGTTTGAGCATCACGTACACCGCACCGGCACCGCCATGTTTAGCCTGGCACGAGGTGAAGCCGAGTACCTGTGGGTGCTGGCGCAGCCAGGTGTTGACGTGGCTCTTGATCATTGGCCGCTTGCCGTCCAGCCGCACGGCCTTGCCATGGGTGACGCGCACGCAGCGGATTTCGAATTTGGTCGCTTCAGCGAGGAACGCCCAGAGGGTTTCGCGGGCTTTTTCCACGTTCATGCCGTGCAGGTCGAGGCTGCCTTCAAAAGGAATCTGGCCAACCTTCAGCTTGCGCATCTGGCTTTCCTGAACGCCGTCACGAGCCCACAGCAACTCGTCTTCCGGACCTACATCGATGACAAATTGATCCGACAGGCCGTCAACAGTGGTCGCATCGGTGCGCACGGTCGCCGCCTGGCGCAATTTAGCGATCTGCGCGCGGTCGGCTCTGGGTTTACCCGTCTCGGCGCGATCATGTTTGATCGGCTTGACGCCGCGGATCTCGCTTTTGAACAGGGAAAAATCGTCGTCTTGCATGTCAGCCTCCGCGAAGGGCGGCTAGTTTACCCAAGTCGAGACAGATCGGGCATTACAAAACGCTACTGCCCACACTCAGTCATTTTTTTTCATCAGGTGCGGCGCAATGTTCAGCCCATGGGACAGGCGCCGACGACGACGGCAGCGACGCCAGAACCAGACACCGACGTACAGCAGCAACAGGCCGATCACCAGAATCACCGCCGAACCGGCCGGGCTGGCATTCAGTTCGCCGAGCGCGGGCGGGCGACCCAGCAGGCTGGCGGCACCAGCCATTGCCAATAACACGCCAAACGTCGCCAGTACTGCCGAAAAGGCTGCGCCCAGGCGATAACGCCAGTTGCTCGGACCCTTGGGGCGCAAGCGGCGAGCGTCAAAACCATCGGATATCTTCATTCCGACCTTCCTCAATGGGTATCGGCCCTTCGACCGGGAGATGACCGGGTTGTTCCTGAGGCTAAGACAATTGTAGAGAATGAGAGGTCTTTGCAGATGAGCGGCGCGTTGGTCCGCTCATCGAGGGGCGGTCAGATCAGGTCTTTGGTCATCGCGAGGGTGGCGAAGTTGTCCGCCATGATCGCCATTTCGGTTTGCTGCACATGTTCCGCGCTCAGGATACCGCCTTTGTACGGCAGGTCGCGGGTCGCGCACGCATCTTCCACCAGGGTGCAACGAAAACCCAGGTTCTTGGCTGCGCGTACCGTGGTGCTGACACTGGAGTGACTCATGAAACCGCAGACGATCAAGTCCAGCGAGCCGAGGTCCTGCAGACGTTTTTCCAACTCCGTGCCATGGAAGGCACTGGGCAGCAGCTTGCCGACGATGGTCTCGTCACCTTGTGGCTCGAGGCCCGGGATGAACTCACCGCGTGCGCCTTGCGGGTCGAACATTCCACCCACGGTGCCGAGGTGATGCACATGCACAATCGGCCGGCCGGCAGCGCGGGCCGCGGCGACCAGTTGCTTGATGTTTTCGACGGCAGCATCCATGCCGGTCAGGGCCAATGGGCCACTGAGATACTCTTTCTGGGCATCAATGATGACCAGGCTGGCATGGCTCAAACTGGCCGGTGCATAACCACGGCCGGTGAGTTGAAACATCGTCTTTGGAACGGACATTCTGGGGCTCCTTTGGGTAGGGCTTTTGCGACATTGTCCTCTGGCTGAGCGCTTCTGTGAATCGCTACCAACGTAGGCTGTGTGGTTGCTGGCCTACAGCCTTGTCAAGAGGGTGGTTCTGTTCAAGTAAAAGCTTGAAAAATGGATAGTTCCTACAGTGAGTTGGTGTTTTTCATGCGTCGTCGGGGGGCGTTTTGGCTGTTAGAATCGTCAGTCGTTTTTTCAGGAGTTTGTCCCGTGATCACTTCCCGCCTGCGCACCTTGCGCGACCACATCCGTTGGGCCGTCAGCCGTTTTCATGGGGAGGATCTGTTTTTCGGCCATGGGACTGACAATGCCTGGGACGAAGCCCGTCAATTGGTGCTCGGCGCGTTGCACCTGCCTTGGGAAATTGCCGACAGTTATCTGGACTGCCGCCTGGAAGAGGACGAGTTGGTCAATCTGCAACGCCTGATCACGCGTCGTATCGAAGAGCGGATCCCTACGGCTTACTTGTTGGGTGAGGCGTGGTTCTGCGGTATGTCGTTCATCGTTGACGAACGAGTGCTGATCCCGCGCTCACCGATTGGCGAGCTGATCGAAAAACGATTTGCGCCCTGGTTGGACGCCGAGCCGGCACGCATTCTTGACCTGTGCACCGGTTCGGGCTGCATTGGTATCGCCTGCGCTTATGAGTTCCAGAACGCCGAAGTGGTACTGGCCGATCTGTCGTTCGAAGCGCTGGAAGTCGCCAATCAGAACATTGAACGTCACGGTGTCGACGAGCGGGTCTATACGGTTCAGGGGGATGGTTTCGATGGTCTGCCGGGCCAGCGTTTCGACCTGATCGTTTCCAATCCGCCGTACGTCGATGCCGAAGATTTCGCCGACATGCCGGACGAGTATCAGCATGAGCCCGAGTTGGGTCTGGCCTGCGGTGAGGACGGCTTGAACCTGGTGCGACGCATGCTCAGCGAAGCGGCGGATCACCTGACCGAAAAAGGTTTGCTGATCGTCGAAGTCGGCAACAGCCAGGTGCACGTCGAAGCGCTGTACCCGGAAGTGGACTTCGCCTGGCTCGACTTCGAACACGGCGGCCATGGCGTGTTCATGCTCAGCGCCGAACAGTGCCGTCAGCATCAGGCGGTGTTTGCTTCGAGGGTTTAGAAAGTAGCGAGACCTTCTGCGTACACAAGCCCTGTAGGAGCTGCCGCAGGCTGCGATCTTTT
>NZ_CABVHY010000019.1 GCF_902497875.1 Pseudomonas fluorescens | reverse complement strand
ACGTATTAGGTAAATGCCCTTCCTCCCAACTTAAAGTGCTTTACAATCCGAAGACCTTCTTCACACACGCGGCATGGCTGGATCAGGCTTTCGCCCATTGTCCAATATTCCCCACTGCTGCCTCCCGTAGGAGTCTGGACCGTGTCTCAGTTCCAGTGTGACTGATCATCCTCTCAGACCAGTTACGGATCGTCGCCTTGGTGAGCCATTACCCCACCAACTAGCTAATCCGACCTAGGCTCATCTGATAGCGCAAGGCCCGAAGGTCCCCTGCTTTCTCCCGTAGGACGTATGCGGTATTAGCGTCCGTTTCCGAACGTTATCCCCCACTACCAGGCAGATTCCTAGGCATTACTCACCCGTCCGCCGCTCGCCACCAGGTACAAGTACCCGTGCTGCCGCTCGACTTGCATGTGTTAGGCCTGCCGCCAGCGTTCAATCTGAGCCATGATCAAACTCTTCAGTTCAAACATCTTTGGGTTTTTAAGAAACCCTAAACTTGGCTCAGCAATCGTTGGTTACATCTTTGATTTCTCGCGGAGTAACTTGTGATGCTGATAATCTTGTTGACTATCAGTCTGACTCCACAAGCACCCACACGAATTGCTTGATTCAGTTGTTAAAGAGCGGTTGGTTAAGATCTTTCGTCTCAACCGAGGCGCGCATTCTACGCTTTCCTCTGCTACTGTCAAGCGGTTATTTTCAGAAGTTTTCAAAGTTTCCTTTTTAACTTCAACCACTTGGCGCTTCCGATCACTCGTTAGCGGGAGGCGAATTCTACAGCGTTACTCGCTGCTGTCAACACCTGTTTTACACCGCTTTCGACCGAGTGGATCGAACCGTCAATAGGGCCAAACCCGCCGACCTTACCAACTCCTTCTGGGCTTCGATGAACTGAAGCAGCTCGCTGTCGAAAACCGCGTAACTCTTTGTTTACCAAGGAGTTTTCCGTTTCGACTGCGCCGGAAGTGGGGCGAATTATAGACTTCCAGGATCTGCCGTCAAGCCCTAATTGAGGCTTTCTATCGATAAGCCTGAAAAAGCCCGAAAAGCGCCGGGTTTTGCCCCCCCCTCTATATAGAAGCGCAGTCAGCGCCTCTATATAGAAGAGAACCAAAGCCAGCTTTTCAGAAGCACTGCCGACTCGGAAAAGCCTGACGGGCGTCACCTGACCCAGAGGAATGCAGGTTGCTACAGCCTCTCGTAGCTTTGCCTGCCTTATTAAGCGCGCGACGAGGCCCGCACCACACCAGGCAACGAGCGAGATGAGCTTTACTCCCAACTCCGCAACCAAAGCACTGAGGCTGCAGAAGGCGAATGTCATACGAGCAATCGCCACCCCTCTCACACTCGACCCATTCAATGATGAGTAACAGCTTTCAGGGAGAACTGGCTGAGTACAGACGCTCGAATCCGTCTAAGCCGACGCTGGACAGGCAGAGCGCCACAAACAAGACTCGGATCGTACGAAACGCTGAAGGCGGTGACAGAACAGAAAAGCCGGTCGCCTCCCCCCTACACTCAGCCAAGGCGCACACATTTAAGCGAGCGCAGGGCTCGCATGCACAGGCAAGACAGGCAGTCGGGAATAGCAGGAATCAAACGGAGGCGGGCTTTTCGAAGTAGCCACCAAAATAGCCACTTGGAACGACAACCAGCCAGACCGCTGGAAGCCTTGAATAATATGGTGTCCCAGGGCAGGTTCGAACTGCCAACCTTCCCCTTAGGAGGCATATGCTTTGGTGAGTCTGCTTGATTCTGCTCGCTTCCGAATCGCTCACAAGGTACCGCTTTTCAAGGGCCTATCTATTCTGCTTGTATCTTGAGATTTCTCCTTGTAGCGCTCTGCATCATGAGAAGTGGGGACCAAAGTGGGGACTAGAATTGGCCACGAATACTGCCGACAAGAGCGTGAACGATCAGAAGCTCAAGGGCATGCCGCCAGCTTCTAAGATAACGGAAAGTCTGCCTGGCCGGTCCCGGGGCAGCCTTTTGTTCAAACGTAGCCAGAACGGCACGATCAATGCCTACTTCCGCTACCGGCTCAACGCAAAGGACACGATGATTTCTCTCGGCCAATATCGATTGAGTGCCAGAGCCTCGGGACTGATACTGTCCGAGATACGCGACAAAGCGGCAGAGATGGCCTTGATTGCCTCAGAGCACGGAGACGTAAAGACCTACCTGGCTGCTCGAACCGCAGAAGAAAAAACAAAACGGCAGGCGGTAGCGCTCGCCGAAAAGGCTACAACGCAGCAAGGAAGCTTTGAAGAACTCCTGAATGCTTATACCGAAGATCTGACCGCCCGTAAGAAGGTGAAAGCGGAAGAAGTCGAGCGTCTTTTTCAGACGCATGTGATCAAGCATCACCCCGATCTGATGGTTCGGTCGGCAAAGTCCAACACCGGCGAAGACATTCATTTGGTGATGAGCGCCCTGCTCGCCCGCAAACCGAAAGGTCGTGGCATCGGAAAAGCGAAAGCGGCCAGCACTGATATGCGATCAACAGCTGCCAGTGTCCACCGCTATCTAAAAGCAGCGTTCAACTACGCGGGCAAGGCGCACCTCTCTCTGGATCGCGATGTCAGCAATTCGAAAATCTTTGATATTTGTGTAAATCCAGCCACAAGGGTTCCGACCTTAGCCAATACCTGCGGTGGCCAGACGGAATCCCTTACTCCAGAAGAGTTTGGTGAGCTTTTACGTCATTTGGATACCTTGCCTCTACGGGAAACGGCGATCTGCAAAGGCTTAATCTACTTGGGCGGCCAACGTATGGAGCAGATGCTCCGCGTAACATGGGAGGAAACACACAATGGGTTGTGGATTCAACCGGTCGATGCAACAGATTGGCTAAGATTTTCAGCGGGCGTTTCGTAGTTTAGTGTTTTCCGAGGGTGGCCAGCGTGAATTCATCGGTCGCGCCACTCAGACCACGTAGCCGCAAGCGATCCATTTTAAAGATACGTTTGAGGCGAGCGAACAGCATTTCGACCTTCTTACGTTCGTGGCGAGAGCACACGTACTCCGGCGTCGCTGATATGCGCCGAGCCACACCACGAGCGGCTTCATGGACGCTACGATACGGCTTGGCCCCCGACGTTCTCGCTGAAGTCGTCGTACTGCGCATCGACGTAAGCGAAGTTTCCTTCGGCCATCAGCTTGCGCGTGACTTGCAGATTGCCCGCCAGTTCGATGCCTTTTGAGGTCTGCTGGCCGGCCTGGATGGTGTTGTTGATGTTATTGGGGTCGGTGACCGAGAAATCCTTGCGCACGATCTGGTAAACGGCGAGCGTTGCCGAGCTACGACCGTCGAGGAAGTCGAACTTGCTGCCGACCTCCACCTGCTCGCCGGTGGTCAGGTCGGCGTTCTGCGCCTGGGAAAAGGTCGCCGAGGCTAGTGAGCCAGCCGGTGGATCGGCCGCAGTACCGTATTGCACGTAGACGTGGACGGCTGGAGTCAAAGCATAGACCAAACCGATGCGACCGGTGACGGGCTCCCAGGTACGCTCGAAGAAGGCCGGGCTGGTGGGTGTGACCGCGCCATAGCTGGTCACTTCCATATGCAGGTGGCCTCGACGACTTGGCGTTTGAAGTCCAACGGGAAGTTGGGGCGACGGCCGGTTCAGGATAGAAAATCGTCCAGCTTTCGGGATCAGATCAAAAATGGTGGACACTATCTTGGCTAGTTTTGGTAGCAGTCAGGAGAGGGCGCTGGGCGGACGGTTATGGAGTGACGCGGTTTGATTAGCCCACAGATCGCCGGCGCTCTGGCATTTCTGCAGGACAAGAAAAAGCCCCCGTTTCCGGGGGCTTTATTAACCCTTTCGGGTTAGCCGATGCTCACACCGTGGGATTCAGCTAGAGGCTTCAGGCCGCCGGCGAAACCTTGGCCGATCGCCTTGAACTTGAACTCTTCACCACTGCGATACAGCTCGCCGAAAATCATGGCGGTCTCGGTTGAGGAGTCTTCGCTCAGGTCATAGCGAGCCAGCTCTTTGCCGTCAGCTTTGTTTACAACGCGGATGTAGGCGTTGGAAACCTGACCGAAGCTCTGCTTACGCTCTACCGAGTCGTGGATGGTCACAGCAAAGACGAGCTTCTTCACTGCAGCAGCCAGGCCATTCAGCTTGACAGTGGCTTGTTCATCGTCGCCTTCGCCGTCGCCCGATTGGTTGTCGCCCATGTGCTCGACCGAACCGTCGGCAGACTTCTTGTTGTTGTAGAAGATGAAGCTATTGTCGTCGAGAACCTTACCGTTCTCGCCAACGATGAAGATCGAAGCGTCGAGGTCGAACTTGGAGCCATCAGTAACGCGTGGGTCCCAGCCAAGGCCAACGGTTACTTCGGTCAGGCCCGGGGCTTCTTTCGACAGCGAGACGTTACCGCCTTTAGACAGACTTACAGCCATTTTCAGATTCCTTGTTCCGTGGGTTCGATCAAGCTTTCATGCCGGTGATCTCGCCAGCGACTCTAGGCCGCTAGCGAAATCTTGTCCAACGGCACAGATTAAAAATTCATGCCAAACGAATTCGCAAGCGCCTTCAGGCCGCCAGCGAAGCCTTGGCCAACGGCGCGAAATTTCCACTCGCCGTTGTTGCGGTACAGTTCTGCGAAGATCATCGCAGTTTCGGTCGAGGCATCTTCGGCCAGGTCGTAGCGAACGACTTCAGCGCCGGTCACTTCGTTGGCGATGCGGATGAACGAGCCGCCCACTTGGCCGAAGTTCTGCTTGCGACCTTCTGCATCGTGGATGGTCACGATGAATGCGATCTTGTCTACGTCAGCCGGAACGCGGCTCAAGTCGACCTTCAACACTTCATCGTCGCCATCGCCAGCACCGGTACGGTTGTCGCCGGCATGCTCAACCGAGCCGTCGGTGCTCTTCAGCTGGTTGTAAAAGACGAAGTCAGCTTCACTGCGTACCTTGCCGTTTGCACCCAGGAGGAAGGCGCTGGCGTCCAGGTCAAACTCAACGCCATCAGTGGCGCGAGGATCCCAACCCAGACCGATCAGAAGCTTGTTCAAGCTCGCATCGGTTTTCGTCAGAGACAGGTTGCCGCCTTTTTGAAGTGTCAGTGCCATGGGTAGAGCTCCTTGTGGTGGATGCTATTGCTCAGTTGCTTTCAGGTTGAGCTTCTTCTTTTTTAGGGAAAATCCAGCTCGCGACGACGCCGATTACCAGGACAACCATAACGATCAACAAGCTGGTGTTCGCGTCAATGTTATAGCCATGGTGGAACATGTGGTCAGTCGCATTCAAGCCGAGCTTGACTGCGATGAAGAACAGCAGTGCGACGACCGCTTTCTCCAGGTGGATCAGATAGCGTTTCAGAGCTTCGAGGACGAAGTACATGGTCCGCAAGCCAAGAATGGCGAACAGCATGGCCGAATAGACAATCAGGGGCTCACGGCTCACCGCGATAACCGCCGGAACGGAGTCAAATGCGAACAGCACATCAGTAACTTCAGCAACCACCAGGCAAAGGAATAGCGGGGTAGCGAAGATTGTGCCCTTTGCCGCCAGAGTCATGCCTTGGTTTTCTGGCTTCTTGAGCTCTACCTGCAGGGCCTTGCGAGTCACGAAGAAGTTATGGCCGTACAGCTTTGGCCATACCGGGAACAGCTTCTGCGCGAAGCGATACGCCATGTGCTTGGAATAGTCTTCTTCCTCTTTGTCATCGCCGCCGGCGCGCAACATCATGACTGCAGTCCACGCAACGATCACCGCAAATACGATCTCGACCCAGGGTCCGAAGGCCAAGAGGCCGGTGCCGATGGCAACGAAAATACCGCGGAACACGATAGCGCCGATGATGCCCCAGTACAGAACCCGATGGCGCAGGCCATCCGGCACTTTGAACCAAGCGAAAATCGCCATGAATACGAACAGGTTGTCCACGCTCAGGACTTTCTCCAGGGCGTAGCCGGTTACGAAAAGACTGGCGACTTCCGGACCATGTTGGACGTACAGGAAGCCTGCAAACGCCAGCGAGATGGCGATCCAGAACACCGACCATACCGAAGCTTTAGCCAGCGAAATTGGCTTGTCGCCACGGTGAGTAACCATATCGAGTAGAAGCGCGCCAAGCGCGATCCCGACGAATACCGCCATGGTAAGCGGAGGGAATCCGATTTGAGTAGCTTCCACGGTACCGCTCCTTAGAGTTCGAAATCAGCTGGGTTGAGACCCAGCTCAAGGCAGATCAAACGGCAGGCCGCTTTTTCCTTGTCGTCGAAGTTGCCATCCGACGCGCCGACAGAACATACGACACGTACCAACAGGCGAGCAGCGCCATCGTTGCCTTTGAGCTTGCCGACAACCTTCAGAGCCTCAGCCCGACCAATCTGTAGGTCGAATTCGAACTTCGTGCAGTGGTCGTTGAAGGAATTGATCACGTCTTTGAGGTCGAAGACTTTCAGTTCAGGCGAGTTGGTGATAAATCCAACCATCTTCGACTTCTCAACCGCCGAGATGTCGTCATCAGCCGCAGCGACAATTGCGCAACCAGCGGTGGTGGCATCCATGAACTTTTGATTCTTGAATTTCGCGACCTCAGTGGTCAGCGTGTCACGAGCCTTCGCCGCGTTCGTTTTAAGCCATGCAAGCATTTGAGTTCCCCTTAAAAGGCGGGGCCAGAGGACCCCGCCGAGATGTCTATTTCGAGCCGGATTTCCAGCTCATGCCCCAGCTGTAGGCTTTGTCCACCGCGGAATGCCCTCGGTGGAAGTCCACCCGCCGAGAGACCTTGACGGCGCCGTTGACATTTTCAAGCATGGCGATAGCACACATACCGTCGCGCCCACCCTCCTCGTTAAGGCGTACCTCAATGTCTGGTTGGCCAGGGATGTAAATAGTCACAACCCCATCGGTCTCCTTCCAGTTAGGTGCCCCTTCGTAGATGAAGGCGTAGATCAAGATGCGGCGGACTTCACTCCACTTCGTCCCGTTAATGTGCAGCCACTCCCCTCCCGCAACAGAGCCGGTCCGGTCGTCACCCATCAGTTGGATGTAGGGCTCGTGCGTCAGGCTACCGAATGCTTCGCCCAAGGCTTGAACCACGCCCTTGTGACCGTCCTGAAGTTCGAAGAGACAGCCAACGTCGAGATCGATGGATTTGCTACGGCTGAAGAAACCGCCACCGTTGCCCTTGTTCCAGTTCAAGTTCACCTTGATCTCGCCGAAACCAGCCGCAGTTTTCTCGAGACTGATCGAGGAGCGGGTCTTGTCGAGGGTGACCTTGCTCAGGCTGATCGAAGACTTCGGTGCAGCCGGCGGGGCCGGTGCAGGCTGAGGAGCGGCTTGAGCAGGCGCAGGTGCCGGGGCAGCGACTTCAACACCAAAATGCTTGGCCAAGGGTTCCAGTCCGCCAGCGAAGCCTTGGGCCACGCAACGGAACTTCCACTCGCCCTGGCGGCGGTAGAACTCGCCGAGGATGAGTGCAGTTTCCTTCATGCCGCCTGTGGGAAGCTGAGCTTCAATCCCGCCTGTCACCGCTACCGAGAGCTGCGAGACACGGTCGAAACTGGCCTTGTTCTCGTAGATCGTGGCAGTCAAAGCCACTTTCTCGACAGCAGGCTCCAGACGGCTCAGGTCAAGGGTGAACACTGCGCGACCGGCAGACGACTCAGTCATCTGCACCGCACTACCCAGAACACTGGTTTGGCCGTAGAAACACATATCGCCGTCGCCGCGGACTTTGCCTGCAGCACCCAGCATGAAGGCCGAGACATCAATTTCGGCCCCGGGAATCGGAGAGTAGTTGATATCGACGCGAAGCTGGCCGGTGGCAACCGGCGCATTACCGCCAGGTACGAGAGTCGCCATCAGCGCACCGCCTGAACAGCCAGACTCACCAGATCGTCAGCAGTGCGGCCATTGGTAACCTTGCCGATGGCCTTGAACTCCCAACCGCCACTTTCGCGTACCAGGCTCGCCATGACGATGCCGGTGTGACCGCCACGCTCCGACAGGTTGAAGCGCGCCAACTCGGACTTGTTGCCGGCGTTCACGATACGGCAGTAAGCGTTTTCAACTTTCTCGAAAGTCTGCCCGGTGAAGCTGTTTACGGTGAACACCAGATACTTGACGGCCGCAGGCAGGCGCTGCAGGTCAACGTGAATGGTTTCGTCGTCACCACCACCGTCACCGGTACGGTTGTCGCCGGAGTGCTTGATCGAACCGTCCTGGGACTTGAGTTGACGGAACCAGACCAAATCAATTGATTTCAGGTCGCTGTCGAGGAGGATGCAAGAAGCGTCAAGATCGATCTCGCCGCCGTTCCCCATCAACTTGCCGAGAAAGCCAGCTTTCACAGGATCCCAACCGAGGCCGAGGCTGATACTGGTCAGTCCACCGCCAGCAGTTTTCTCCAGGGAGATGGATTGGTTTTTGCTCAGGGTAAGTGCCATCGTTACGCTCCTTGTTGATCTTCAGTGTTCGCGTGGTGATCAGGATTGACCGGTACTTGTTTTATTGAGCGCAACATCGCTCACACCTTGATTCCCGACTTTGGCTCCCCGCAGACGTCCACGACGCCACGCAGGATGAAAATGTCGCCAGTGTGCCTCTTGTGCCGCGTCCAGCAGTTCGTGATCGCCGCGGGTGTCACCCCATGCTTTAAGCTGGTATTGACTCAGCGGTCCATAGACAGCCTCAAGCCTGAGTACCTTGTTCTCGCACCTGCAGTTATTGCCCGTGATGCGCCCGGTCAGCAAACCATCGACAACCTCAAGCTCCGTGCCGATCAGCTTGACGCCAAGGCGATCAGCGAAAGGTTGAAGCACCAAGGCGGGAGAAGCGGAGCACAGAGTTACCACTGCACCGGCCTCAATCTCGGCGGCGAGCGATAATAACCCCGAAGGGCGCATCAGCCGGGTCCAAAACACCATGCAAAATGTTTCGGCTTGCCGCTGTACCCATTCCGCCGACACGCCGGTCAGAAACGAACTGACCAAGTGTGCTTTCAGCTCATCGCGGGTCATTCGCCGCGCGAGAAAACGAATGCCAGGCAGCGCGAGCATCAGCATGTGTCGGCTGAACTCCCGCTTTCCGAAAGCAAACTTAAGGAATGGAACGAAGCTGTCATGCCGGGTAAGGGTGCCGTCGAAGTCAAAGACCGACAGCACCTTCTTCCCTTGCACATCGGCCTCGAGCAATTGCTGTGTCATCGAGCTGCCTCGGCCAGGCGAATCGGCGGCTCACCGCTGCCAACTTCTGCTTGCTTCACGCCGTGCCACTGCGCACGCTCGAGGATCTTGACTGCCCACCTGTAATGGGTCGCAGGCTCGCACATCACATCGTTGTGTTTGAACACGGCCGGGGCAATGTCACTCACGATCAACTTCGCGCTGTTCAGGTCTTCGAGGCTAACGCGCAGCGTGTCCTGGATGATGCTTATCTGGCTTGGATGAATCGCTGTCTTGCCTACAAGGCCATGGGCGATATCCAGCTCCAGCTCCTCTTTCAGCAAGTCCGGTGTAGCGAGCTGCTCAAATACAGGGGCGGTCAGGGCGAAGCCCTGCGAGCCCATAATCCCGGCCAACATCGGTATGACGAAGCTCATCGGGGTCTGGTACAGCGTCGTGGTCGGGTTGCGCCGAAGGCCCAAGCACCCCATCAAATCGTTCCCGCCAATGCGCAGGGCAATGATTCGCTGGTCCAGGTTTGCCTTGAGCGCCTGGCCCAATTCGACCATCGCACCCGGATTGAATACGTCGTGAGTTTCCAGGGTCGGCATGAGGAACAAGTCAGGGTTGGTTACCGCCTGCTCCCATGCGACCAAGTTACGAAGCGTCAGTTTTGGGACGACGAACCCGTCAACATGCCGCATCAGCGGCCATTCATTCAATACGGCCGCCATTTCCGAATCTCGGGGACGGACGAACAACAGTGGACCATCCGCCGGGCGGCCACCACGTTGGTTAATCGCCGTCAGCAGGTTATGCAGATTGCGCAGCGCAGTGTCGACATCAATGTCCGCCACTGCGTCTTCCAGGCAAACCACCAACGAACGAAGCTCTGGCAGCTTCATGCGAAAAACGACGTCAAGCAGATCCACTCGCGTAGCCGGCATATAGAGCGTGGCCCCAAGGGCGTATGGAGAACGTCTCTTCATCAGCTCAAGCTCCGAATGATAGTCACCGCTCTGTAAGGCCCCAGATCGGAACCGACCTCCTCCACGGTAACGCCCGCCCCCTCAGTGAGGTGCAGCAGCAGCTGAACGTCACTGTCGCTGCGGTCCCGGACCAGGACCTGGTCAGGTACGCGGCGCAGTACGGCACGGGTTGCCTCGGCAATCCCCGGTTTCACCCGGTTCAAATTCGTGATGTCAAAGCGTATGGCCAACGACTCGACCACATCTGAGGCGGCTGCCTGGAGTTCCAGTCTTTGACTGACTGTCCACGGCGCCGCGTGGGCTACTTGTCCCAAGGCTTGGCGCTTCGCCTCAATCTGCTCGATGAAATCACGGGTCACATCGTGTTCATGCAGGTGGTCGTAGACCACGCAACCATGCAGTCCGCCATCGGCAGGCCAGATAGAGCGCGATACGAGGCCGGAAACAGTGGCACCCAAAATGCCGGATGGAATTACCCAGTCCTCTGCCGAAGCCGACAGCCAAGCTCGGCCGCAAGGGTCGGCCAGCACCACTAACCGTGGCTCTGTCGGGAAGCGCGAGTCGCCGTTTAGGCTTCGCTTGATCTCACCAGAGATCGCACCTTTACCCGTCCAGCCGTCGACAAACACGATGTTCTCGGCACCATGTGCCTGGATGATCGCTTCCAGCGCAACGGTGTCGATCCCGCGGTCCCGGACGATGCTGATTCCATAGTGGTAGGCGTTTCGGCCCATTTCGATGAGCGAGCGGCGCAGCAGTACACCAAGCGGGAGACCTGCACGGACGAAGGACACCAGCACGATGGAGCCGCCGGCGCAGGCTTCATTTAACGCCAGAGCCAGGGACTGAACGTCCGTGGCCATACGCGCGCCATTCTGCGCAAGTGCCTGCTCGTATAGCGCCTTGTGAACGGCAGTCGGAGCGCTCTCCAGACTGATCATCTCGGAGTAGTGCTTCTGCTTCGTTTGAATCAGACGCTCTTTCTCTTCGACATCCGTTACTTCCATCTGCACTGGCTGGAGCAGGAAGTGAACGTCTTCAGGTACATAGCTACCGCTTCCCACGGTTTTGAGGTCGCAAATAAAATTAGCCATTGATCACGCCCACCACTAGTTTGGCCAGTTGGCTACGCGCCGGGGTGGCCCACATGTGACACTCATCCATGAAGCCCAGGTCGGTAATGCTGTCGCCAAAGCCCATCACCGGACGTTCGCCATTGACTTCCCGATCACGGCGCAGCCATTCCTGAACAGCCACGCGCTTCGACAAACCAGCCGGCAGGAATGCCAGATTGTTGCTGTTGCCGTGGATGTGCATACCATCCAACAGGCCCCGGGCTTGGACTTCAGCCAGAACCTTATTCAGTACATCGTCATTGGATTCGTTGTGTTTGGTCACTACGTAGTTGCGCAAACCTTCCTCTTCGACAACCCACCCGCGTAGCGATATGCCAAGCTCCTTGCCGATTGCGAGCGTTGCTTCGCTCAGGGCCGGTAGGCGATTCTGGAAGCCGTCGAGGATCACGCGCATATGCTCTTGCCAGTCCTGATCGAGCGTTCCATCAGGGCCAAGAATCACTCCGCCGTGGGAGCATATGGCCCCAAGACTAAAGGGCAGTTTCACCCGACTGTAGGCTTCGACGCTGCGAGCGGTGACCGGCACTACATCGGCGGTCGCCAGCAACCATTCGGCAAAAGACTTCTGAACGGTGCTCATGTAGCCATTCGGTTGTCCATGCACGTCGATAGTCGCTGGGTGGCGTGGCGCACCTTCCGGCATCTTGCGAGCGGTTTGAAACAGCGTGTCATCAAGATCGATCAACACCAGGGGGCGATTACTGCTCATCGACAATTACCTCCGCGTTCAGGGCAGCAACCAGTTCCGCAGAGACGGCTTGCGCTGGGGTTTCGGAGCAGATCAGCACGCGGTCAAACTGACCGGGGCGAACGTTGTAGAGGAAATTGGGGATGCCGAGACCATAGTTGTCCGAAAACGACAATGCGTGCTCGATGGCATGACCAAGCGCGATGGGTGAGCGACTGGTCGAGCTGAAATGCACGTCAGCGCCAGCACGTTCCAGACGCTCCGCGAGGAGGAATGGTCGCCATACGAACTCACTGGTGCCCACCACGAGGATTCGTTCACCGGGCTTGACCTGCAGGTCCGGTGCCAAGGTGTCTTCCACATTGCGGACGCCCAGACGGCCCCAATCGTTGCGTGGCGACAGCCGCCACTCACCAGCGGCGATAGTGCCTACGGACGGCATTTGCGGTAAGGGGGCGTCGGCGTCTTCGATGAAGCGGTACGAGCCCTGCAACAGGGAAACCTGATGTGCAGATGCGCCAATGGTGTTGCGGACTGCGCCGCCGGACCAATCCGTCAGAACGCAAGTTACGACACGCTCGACCTTGGTCAGCCCAGCCTCGACCAGAGCGCGGTGTAGATTGATGAAAGTCTTACCGGTGGATGCTTCGTCGTCGACCAGCACCAGCGAACGGGCATTCAACATCATTTCCCGAACATCTGGATCTACGGGCAGGTGGATCAGGTGCGCGCTGGCGTGACTGTGCTCTTCTTCGAAGCGAGCGAACAGTTCGGTACCCGTCGGGTGGCGCGTGCTGACCATATAGACCGTATCAGGGCGGGTGACGCTGAAGGCGCGATGAACACCGGCACCGAGGCCAACTGCAGTCTCGGCCATGCCAATCACGAGGACAGGGCCTGGCAAGTCAGCAGGAATTTCCGCGGCCAGACTTTCGAAGCTTGCGTCCATCATGGACGGTCGTACAGGGATGTGACGCCCCAACACTTTGGACACGAACAGAAATGCACGCTTCGGGTTACGGCGCTCGGCAAATCCGAACAGTGAGTCGGGAGCGATGACAGAATCATCTACTTTGACCTCGAGTCGCCCGCGCATCAGTTGCGCGCTAAGCGTTTGTGTAGCTGCGTTACGTTCCATGAACAACATTCCTAGATTGGCGGGAGGTCGATAACCTGACGCCTCTTCCGTGGGTTCAAGTCAAAGTGGGGTTACGGATTTCTGGCCTCAATACGCCACAGAGAAGGCTGGGCTTCACGAGCCAGCTCAGCAGTGGTGAAGGTCCGGCCGATAGGCGTTTTGATTGCCTCTACGCGGCAGGCATCAAGGAAGGACAGTACAAGCGCACCCTTAACCGCGAAATTCATGTTCTGAGTGTCTGGGCAAGTTGAAGTCACCACACCGACCACGGCACCCGAGGAATCAAAAAGCGGGCTACCGCTCGACCCAGGTTGAATGGGGGCAGTAAATTGCAGCAGGCTTGAATCGTTGTGCAGGCCAAATAAAGCAGACACACCGCCCTGGGTGACGTGGACGCCACCGCCAGCGAGGCCGGCGAGCGGGAAGCCCAACGCAATAACAGGTTCGCCAAGGTCACAGCCGAACCCTTCTCTAAATGCCACCGCCCGAAGTGCCGGAGATCCCTCCACCCTGAGCAGCGCAATGTCATTGCGCAGATCGACAACGACAGGCTCGGCACGATACCGGCCCTCAAAAGAGGAGATGTGAATCTCCTGCATGCCTTCGATCACATGAGCGCAGGTTAGGATGTGATTCTGGGAAACGGCGAAGCCGGTACCAGTAGCACCGCTACCAGACCGACCAGATTCAGAGAAATTGGGGTGACCTTTGGGATGCGCATCATCAATGCTCAGCCCGATCCGCCGGCCAAGCGCAGCCAGACCAAAAGCGGAGCCCTCAGCTAGAGCGCGGAACTTCCATTGCTGATTGCGGCTGTAGTACTCGCCGATGATGATCGCAGACTCGCCGTTGTCGCGAAGGTCAAGGCTGTATTCGATTTGGCCATCCACCTGCAAACGCAGAGTTCGTAGTTCACTGACCGGACCGGCTGCGGAGAAGGTGTAGACGACCAAAAGCACCCGATCACTACCATCCGGGAGTTCTGACAGGTTCAGGGTGCAGCCGATTTTTTCCTGAGTACCACTCCACTCCATCCACTCGCGTGAAGTTTGGAACAGAGCCGGATCGCCTTTCGGGCGGCGTTTCTCATCTACCGGCAATATGGCAACCGCCGCGTACTCCCCGAAAGCCGAGAAGTTGCCGCATTCCAGAGTCCATTCACTCCGTGTTCCCGATATTGCGGTGTTTGCGCCAGCCGCTAGCACCATCATTCCCTGATCTCTCCTTGACTGCTCACCACTACAGACGCAGCAGCGCTACACAGTAGAAAATCCATGATATCGATTTAATATCAAGAGGATATTGGAATTGCAACGGTTATGGCCTTCACGCGGACATCCGGCCGCCAGACGGTAGCTGGCGCCTTCAACCCTAGGCGGCGAGCGGCAAAGATACCTGGCAGGTTTGTTCCTGTAGCCCGGGTGTAACCGATCCCGCCCGAGTAGCGCGGATTGATTTCTAGAAGGTGAGGCTTGCCGTTAGCATCATCGCGCGTCTGAACGTTGACGATACCGTCACAGTTGAAGTGCTGGGCGGCCTTGAGCGCCAGCTCCACCGCTGTGCCGTCACGCTCAAATGTCTGATGTAGGCCTTCTTTGCGCCGACCGACGAAGGCCACCGGACGACCAGCCTCACAAACCATGTCAACCGAACATTCGCTACCGGCCATGTATGGCATCACTAGCATCGATGGTCGGGTGGCGCCCGCGCAGTAAGCCTGCAGGTAGGTCTCGAAGTTCACTTCACGCGCATCTGGGTTGGCAAAGCAACGGAAAGGATCTGCGCCTTCGTTGAACCGCCAGAATCCCTGGCCATAGATTCCAACTGCAGGCTTGATGCAAACCTCTCCCAGCGCCGAAAGGGTTTCATAGGCCTTTGCCAGTTCTTTCGCGCTAGTCACTGTGATTGCAGGTATACAGTCCAAGCCTGCTCGCTCTGCCTCAGCTGTAAACAGACTCTTGTCGTCGACCATGTTGAAGGTTTCAATCGATAGTCCACCGGTAACAAGGACCAGGCCTGCTGTTTCGAACCGCGGCCGAGCAAGTTCAAAGACACTGCCCTCGCGCCCGGCCAGTACTACCTTGATGTTGTTCGCCTGAGCGGTTTGAATCACCCACTCGATGCGTTCCTGGTTGTCCTTCGGCTCCATGAGGCCGACGTCGGCAAGTCCCGTGATTTCAGGGCGATCTTGACGGTGGGATGCGAAAATCTTCACACCTGCTGGCAACGCCTCGCGTGCGCCAATGATGATGTCGCGTTGACTGGATTGCCCTTCGAGTAACCAGATCATGTGGAGCTCCTATAAAATTTGCACATCCGCTGCAGCTGGCCTCCAATGGAAGGAAGGGACGAAAACGGTCCGTTCTGTGAATTCAAGGCAATGCGTGGCGCCGGTGCCAGCTTGTGACGATAACTGCGAGGCCCAGTTGAATAGGCGTAACGGCTAGAAGCTGAATCGTCCGAAACCCTCCTCGAACTCAGATTCGTGAAGTGGTGTGGGGTGCTCATGACCCGATAAAACAGACACGTCCCCGTGCATGGTGTCCGTTTGACTATTTATTCTGGCCAATAATATCAGTTTGCCCCTTGGTAACACCGCCAGAAAAACCTTGTATCAATTGTCTGCTCTTAGTAGCCCTGACACGAATAAAGCAGACTGAATTCCGCGGTCCAAACTCAAATCGGCAGGCCACTAGACTGCGTAACAACACCCACCAATTTCCCCCAGGTTCGACATGCCGCCTCCACACTCGGTCAATTCGTGTCGGGTTATCTGAGTGCTCCCGGCTCTGCCGGAGGGAAAATCGTTTCAACGGATGTCTATGGCCAGATATCTAGCCCAGTCAGAACCAAACACCTGCCCTTGATCGGCAGAATTGGGGCAGAATTCCGCTAATTACAAACGGAGTGTGTACATGAAGTGGTTAAAGGGGTTGGTACTGGGTGCGCTCTTCCTTGTGGTCGGTGCTTCCGCGCTAGGGCTTTACTACGTGCTACCTCAACACGAGGTGGTGCTGATCACCGGCGTCGAAGTTAAGCGCGTCGACGACGATGGAGTCATCAATGCGGAGAACCCCGCGGACGGCCCAACCCGGGATGTCTACTTTATCAATACTGAGGATCCGGACACGAAGAAGGTCGTGGTCTATCG
Organism: Pseudomonas fluorescens; assembly: GCF_902497875.1. Lineage (GTDB taxonomy): Bacteria > Pseudomonadota > Gammaproteobacteria > Pseudomonadales > Pseudomonadaceae > Aquipseudomonas > Aquipseudomonas fluorescens_BR. Next base: position 116,309 of record NZ_CABVHY010000019.1, on the reverse strand, counting down.
CAACGAAGATACCGGCTGGAGCTTCCCTTGGTACTTCAAGTTTGACTCGGCCGATGTGCAGGCGAAGGCCCAGGGCTATTCGCGTGATGCTCAGCAGCTGGCGCTCATCCGCTACTACGGCTGGCGGATTCAGATCCTGTCGGTCTTCCCCAACATTACGCACATTGAAGCAACGACCAGCCGTGATCAGCCGTTCCCGTGGTTCAACACAATTTTCTTCGGTGTGACGACACTGTTGGCGCTAGTTGTCGCCATTATCGTACGGCGTCGCCTGAAACGCCGTGGCGAAGTTGTGATGAGCTGATCACCCAGGGTCGGCCCAAAAGATCGAAGCAGTCAGGGGCCAGCTGTATCAAGCCCAGTCGGCGGTGGACCCCAAAGATCCGACTTGGACCAACTCAAGGAGGCCTTGCTAAAAACAAAGGCTGAAACAAACGAGGCTGCAAATGCGGCCTCTTTTTAATGAATTTACTCCTTACGCAACAGCACTCGTGTCACCCGGCGCTCTTCAACCTCCACCACCGTCATGTTCCATCCTTCCCAATTGAGTTTGTCTCCGATGAGTGGCAGACGATCCAGCAAGCTCATAACCAGCCCCGCTAGAGTCTGATAGTCATCGGTCGCTTTGGCCTGGAAGCCGATACGTTCACGTATCTGGCTGAGATTCAGCGCACCACTGACAACGAACCCTCCATCCTCAGCGACGATGTTCGGGCCTTCGACTTCGCTGGCATCGGGCAACTCACCCGCGATGGATTCGAGAATATCGGTCATGGTGAGAATACCTGTGAAGTCGCCGAATTCATTTACCACAAAGGCGATATGAGTTGACTCTTTGCGCATCTGCTCCAGCGCGTTGAGAATCGTGAAGTTATCCAGCAAGTTGATTGCCTTGCGCGCCATGAATTCCAGATTTGGTTGGTTACCTGCCAACAGTTCTTTCAACAGCTCTTTCTTGTGGACGAACCCTAACGACTCATCAATTCGCCCCTCCCGGATCAACGGCAACCTGGAGTACGACGAATGCATCAGCATTGCGCGGATTTCTTCTGGAGAATCGGCCAAGTCAATGTGGTCGATTTCCGCACGAGGGGTCATGACACAGCGTATGGATCGCTCCGCCAACTGAAGAACGCCACTGATCATGACGCGTTCTCTTCGATGGAAAACTTCGTCGGTAGCTCAGCGCTCGCTCTGGATTGTTCTCCCAGAAATAAACGCCTTTGCCGAGCCAGTCGTATGAGTTTTTGCTGGGATTCAGCTGAGTGTTGCCGGAAAGCACCATCTCGCCTGTCTCTCGGTCACACCCATGAAATCCTAGGACGAACGAGGGAAGAAGCTGATACATCAACGATAGGCTTCGTTGAGCTCGCCTTTTTGATCGACTATACCAATCCGTTGGAGGAAGGTTTTAGCTGACCTTTTGTCTTGGGATACAGCTTGGGCTGCCTGGTGAATACGCGTAGCAGCCTCAGCATACGAAAGACGCTGGTTCTCGCGGAACTCATCAAGTCGCAATGTCTTGGCCTGCATAAAAAACCTCTGGCAGTGATTCTATCTGTAGGGGAAATACACTGGACTCTAGTCCAGCTATCAAACGCCAGCCATCCGACTGGCAGCCCGGCAAGCACCAAGGAATGCATTTTGCCCCCTTATTGCCCCCTTCAGAAACGAGCTTAGTAACGCAGACAACCCGAGCTGCGCTATTTATATGGTGTCCCAGGGCAGGTTCGAACTGCCAACCTTCCCCTTAGGAGGGGGATGCTCTATCCAATTGAGCTACTGAGACAAATGGCGACCGCAGTGAACCGTGCGGCGCGAGGGACGGCGAGCATGTTAACGGCCAAGGCTGCTTTTGTCATGTCGTCCTTAGGCTTTTTAAGTGTAGGCCAACGCTGGCGTGGGACTGCCGACATCGGCGATCGTGCAAATTGCATCATCCCAAAAAGCCATCATTGCAAAATGCAATGAACACTCTTTGGAAAAACAACCTAAGCCACTGTTTTTAAAGGATTTAATAGACGTTAAAGCTTTGGCATGAGCACTGCTTGATTACCGTTACAAGAAACAACGGAGACATCGCTATGAACAGCGCCCTCTTGCTCCTCAATGCACTCGCATTGGCTGTTGTGGTGGTTTTTCAGTTTCAAGCGGATGGCAGTGCTGGTCAGCTGGCATCAACCACCGCCCATTACCCACATCATCAAGCACCAACGCCGGCAGTGGTGAGCGACCACGCGCTTGATTCAACCCGGATTGCGCGGGATATCCAGGTCGAGCGAAGCAACAGTCAACCTTCGCAAAGCTGGGTATTTTGAATCACCTCATCAGGAGCAGAGCATGTCAAAACCAGCCGCGGCATTTTTGATTCTGGCATTACTCAGCGCTGTTTTGAATCTATTCCTGACCGGAAAAGACGCCAGCTCTCTGCCGATGATTGCTTTCGGAGTCTTTGCCGGTTGTTTCATTCTGGCGCTGATTGCCGGCCGCAGAATCAAGTTCGATCCGGTTTTACGTTGATCCCCTCCTGCTCCAGCAGCCCGAGGAAATGGTCGACGGTGGCGGACAACTCGCCCGAATTATCCAGGCGCCGGACTGCGGTTGCGTTACCTGAAGATCCATTGGCGAGAAACAGTTCATTGCGCCGTAGCCTCGCTTCGATCTCATCGGTGCTTTCACGCCCGCGCTGAGTCAGGCGCTGGCGCAAGACTTCGCTCTGCACCGTCAGCAAAACAGCTAGCAAGCTCGGGTAACGCTTGCGCGCTTCGGGCAAATGTTCTCGAGAGCCGTTGACCAACACATGGCGCCCGCTGTCCAGCCATTGATTGATCTGTACCGGTATTCCGTAATCCAGAGCGTTGGCGTGCCAGTGCAAGGCGAAACCACCTTGCTCGCAAAGTCGCTCGAATTCCGCTTGAGAAACCCCCAGGGCATCTTCCCCCATCGACTCGGCCGAGCGGGTGATCACCCGTCGCACCACCTCACAGCCAAGCCTGCGCAAAGGCTCGCGGGATGCGTCTATCAGGCTGTCCTTGCCGGCTCCTGACGGGCCCATCAGATAGATTAGCCTGCCCGGCATCTCGATGACGTTTCTTGTCGCTTGACTGCCTAGTAAATCGGCCATTTGCCACTATCCTATATAAGAAGGATAAACGATCGTATCCGCATAATGTGCGCGCGGAGGCTTAAAACGTCTCCTGACGAGCAAGAGGAAGCGGTTAGAAATGCGGGATGGGGCCAGCTTTTCAAACCAGTTCGCATTTCTGATATTGGGTGCTGGCATAACGCCTTTACCCAGCTCAATATTTGTCACAGAATTGACGCCAACGATCTGGCATTTGGAGGCATGATGCGGGCCTCTGAACTATTCAGGTTGAACATTTGGCAGGAAAGCTTGTCCTAACAGACATCTTGCGGCCAATTCCGAAAACCGCTCCCCTGAACTAACCGGTTAAATATATGCGCCCATTGAAACAGGCAATTTATTCCAGCCGTACGGCTGACAAGTTCGTCGTGCGTCTGCCCGATGGAATGCGTGAACGCATCGCCGAGGTGGCTCGCAATCATCATCGCAGCATGAACTCTGAAATCATCGCGCGCATGGAGCAAAGTCTTATTCAAGAAGGCGCGTTGGGCGAAGAGTTGAGCATGCGCCTGGACAGCCCTGAGCTGTCACTGCATGAACGTGAACTGCTTCAACGTTTCCGCCAGCTTTCCCACCGTCAGCAAAACGCACTGGTATCACTGATCGCTCATGACACTGAGATGGCAACTGACGCCTCCTGATTCATCCTGCAAGCCCAGCCAGCCTCGCGCTGGCTTTTTTTTGCCTGAAATCCGACGCGGCCAGCCACTGCAGAGAACATCAGTACAGACTAATCGAAGGTGGATAGCAGGAAATTCGCGCAGCCCGCCATCCGGCAAGGCTGCGCAAAGAGGACTCAGAGCAGGAAAATCGTTGCCAGCCCCAGAAAGATAAAGAACCCGCCACTGTCGGTCACGGCGGTGATCATCACGCTCGCGCCCATTGCCGGATCGCGACCTACCCGCGCCAGGGTCATGGGGATCAAGACCCCCATCAGTGCCGCCAGCAACAGATTGAGGGTCATCGCCGCGGTCATTACCACACCCAGCGACCAGCTGCCGTAGAGCAGATAAGCCACCACGCCGATCACCCCGCCCCAGACCAGGCCATTGATCAAGCCGACCGCCAATTCTTTACGCATCAGCCGCGAAGTATTGCCGGTGCTGACCTGATCCAGCGCCATGGCGCGCACGATCATGGTGATCGTCTGGTTACCCGAGTTGCCACCGATACCGGCAACAATCGGCATCAATGCGGCCAGGGCCACCAGTTTCTCGATGGAGCCTTCGAACAGCCCGATCACCCGGGAGGCAACAAAGGCGGTAATCAGGTTGATCGCCAGCCAGGCCCAGCGGTTGCGCAGGGACTTCCAGACTGAAGCAAAAATATCTTCCTCTTCACGCAGACCCGCCATGTTGAGGACTTCGTTTTCACTCTCTTCACGAATCAGGTCGACCATTTCATCGATGGTCAGACGGCCGATCAGCTTGCCGTTCTTGTCGACCACTGGCGCCGAAATCAAGTCATAACGCTCGAACGCCTGGGCGGCGTCGTATACATCTTCGTCCGGATGGAAGCTCACCGTATCGCTGGCCATCACTTCCGACACTTGCTTGTCCGGATCATTGACCAGCAGGCGTTTGATCGGCAGCACGCCCTTGAGCACGCCGTCGTAATCAACCACGAACAGTTTGTCGGTATGGCTCGGCAGCTCTTTTAGTCGACGCAGGTAACGCAACACCACTTCAAGGCTGACATCCTCACGGATAGTCACCATCTCGAAGTCCATCAATGCGCCGACCTGATCCTCGTCATAGGACAACGCCGAGCGCACACGCTCACGCTGCTGACTATCGAGGGTTTCCATCAGTTCGTGGACGACGTCTCGCGGCAGCTCGGACGCCAGGTCAGCGAGTTCGTCGGCATCCATTTCCTTGGCGGCCGCCAGGATCTCGTGATCCTCCATATCGGCGATCAGCGTTTCCCGAACGGAGTCGGAGACTTCAAGGAGGATGTCGCCGTCGCGCTCGGCCTTGACCAGTTGCCAGACCGTCAGACGCTCTTCGAGCGGCAAGGCTTCAAGGATGTAGGCAACGTCGGCGGAGTGCAGGTCGTCGAGCTTGCGCTGCAATTCGACCAGGTTTTGCCGGTGGACCAGGTTCTCGACCCGATCTTGATGATGACCTTCCTGGCGATGAGTCAGGTCTTCGACCACTCGCTGGCGATGCAGCAGCTCGACGACTTGAGCGAGGCGGTCTTGCAGGCTTTCTTGCGTTTTCTTTACTTCAACTTCAGACATAGGCGAACTCCACTCCCAGCAGCGGGGCACGCCGGAAGATCAATCAGTCAATTCATGATTGTAAAAACGAGGTACTGAGTAACTACTGGGTAAGTCCATGGAGGTATTCCACAAGCCCCGGCGGGGCTGACGGGCGCAATGATACACCGCTTGCGGTCTTTTAACGTTAAAAAATCTTGGCAAGAACAAGCGCTTGCGATGCAAACCTGAGCGCTGTCCGAATCTATAGAGCTGCGACGACTCATCCAGAAAAGAAAACACAAGGGAGAGGTAAAAAGTACTGTCTACCCTTATTCGGGACCGTCATGGAGGACGCCGCATGTCATTGAAAAAGACCTCGCTCTTGTGTTTCACCCTGCCCTGGCTGGTGTTGCAAGCAAACGCCACGGATGTGCAGCGCTGTGAAAATGCCGTCGGCCACGTCACCTTCACCACCCTGGGGTGTGCGTCGCACGAGACCTTGCTGATTCAAAAAGCAGGCAATCCGGTACCGGGCGGCAGCAAGTCAACTGCCCTGAAGAGTCGCCCACAGGAAACATTCCGTACGAAATCTGCCAATGAACCGCTGGTCATCGTCGGACAATCCGATGACGGTTGTGGAAACCTGCTCATCGCCAAAGAGCGCCGCCAGGCGATCATCAATCAGCGAATCGTCCCGGGCATGAGCCAGAAGGACGTCGAAAGCGCACTGGGCAAGCCCGACAAAATCAGCATTCGAAATGCGACCACGAGCTATCGCTACGACGCCAGGAAAGGTCGTAGCGCTCTGATCGTATTCAATGAGAGAGGCTGCGTAAAAGGCAAACGCTAAACAGCAAAAAGCCCGCACTTGGCGGGCTTCATGTTTGCAGCTGAACTACTTCACCGCGACAAGCTTCTTCAGCTCTTCATCGCGCAATTCACGGCGCAGGATCTTGCCGACGTTGGTGGTCGGCAGCGCGTCGCGGAATTCAACGGCTCTCGGCACTTTGTAGCCGGTGACGTTGGCGCGCATGTGCTCCATCACCTGCTCCTTGGTCAAGGTCACGCCCGGCTTGGCGACGATGAAAATCTTGATCGCTTCGCCCGACTTCGGGTCCGGCACGCCAATCGCTGCGCACTGCAACACGCCCGGCAGGGTTGCCAGCACGTCTTCCATCTCGTTCGGATAGACGTTGAAACCGGAGACCAGAATCATGTCTTTCTTGCGATCGACGATGCGCATGTAGCCATCTGGCTGGATGATCGCGATATCGCCAGTCTTCAACCAGCCTTCGCTGTCGAGGATTTCATCGGTGGCGTCCTGGCGCTGCCAGTAGCCCTTCATGACTTGCGGCCCCTTGACACACAGCTCGCCCACTTCGCCCAACGCCAGTTCGACGCCATCATCGGTTATGACTTTGCACAGGGTCGACGGCACCGGAATACCAATGGTACCGATCTGGATGTTCTGGATCGGATTAACCGTGGCCACCGGGCTGGTTTCGGTCATGCCGTAACCTTCGCAAATCGAGCAACCGGTGACCGCTTTCCAGCGCTCGGCAGCGGCCAGTTGCAAGGCCATGCCGCCAGACAAGGTGATTTTCAGCGCCGAGAAGTCCAGCTTGCGGAATGCCTCGTTGTTGCACAGCGCGACAAACAGCGTATTCAAGCCGACAAAGCCGCTGAACTTCCAGTTGGACAGTTCCTTGACCATTGCTGTCAGGTCGCGCGGGTTGCTGATCAGGATGTTGTGGTTGCCGATCAGCATCATTGCCATGCAATGAAAGGTGAAGGCATAGATGTGGTACAGCGGCAATGGGGTGATCAGGATCTCGCAGCCTTCATTGAGGTTGGAGCCCATCAGCGCCTTGCATTGCAGCATGTTCGCCACCAGGTTGCGGTGGGTGAGCATCGCGCCCTTGGCCACGCCGGTGGTGCCACCGGTGTATTGCAGCACCGCGACGTCGCCGCTGGCAGGGTTGGCTTCTTTGACCGGACGGCCACGGCCTTTGCTCAACACCTCGTTGAACTTGATGGCCTTGGGCAAGTGGTAGGCCGGGACCATCTTCTTCACATACTTGATGACGCTATTGACCAGCAGGCGTTTGAGGGGCGGCAGCAAATCGCCCACTTCGGTAACGATCACATGCTTGACCGAGGTCTTGGGAACCACCGTTTGCGCCAGATACGCCATGTTGGCCAGGCACACCAGTGCCTTGGCGCCGGAGTCGTTGAATTGGTGTTCCATTTCCCGCGCGGTGTATAGCGGGTTGGTGTTAACCACGATCAAACCGGCGCGAATGGCACCAAACACGGCGATCGGGTATTGCAACAGGTTTGGCAACTGCACGGCGATTCGATCACCGGGTTGCAAGTCGGTATGCTGTTGCAGATAAGCGGCAAAAGCGCCTGAGAGTTCGTACAGTTCACCATAGGTGAGCGTCTTGCCGAGGTTGCTAAAGGCCGGTTTGTTGGCAAAGCGTTGGCACGATTGCTTCAACACCGCCTGAATATTCGGATACTCATCTGGATTGATATCAGCAGCAATTCCAGCCGGGTATTTATCCTTCCAAAAGTTTTCGTTCATGGAAGCCCACTCCTCAGCAACGCGAGTTCATCACCGCATTTGATGCGATTATTATTGGTGTGTGTTTTATTGGTGAATCTGGCTTTTATTCAAGCCGAGAAGTCACAAAGCGGGCCGAGAGTAGCAGCTTTGCCAGGGGTCGACTAGAGCCAAACAAGGTCTATACAGTCACAATAATGACTCAAGACATATAAGTAGTCATTTTTAGAGTAAAAATTCTATAAAGCCTCTAAAGCCTCTAAAATGGGCGTTTTAAAAGCAAAAGATCGTCCGCGTTCGGACGATCTTTTAAAGCGGCCGTGAAAATCCGATCTCAACAACACCTGATCAGGCGATATCGCGCAACTCCCGCCGCAGGATCTTGCCCACCGGGGTCATCGGCAGCGAATCACGCAGCACGATATGTTTCGGTACTTTGTAACCGGTAAAGTTTTCCTTGCAGTAAGCCTTCAGCTCTTCAAGGCTGACGCCCGCCTCGCGCGCGACCACAAACAACTTCACCGCCTCTCCCGAACGATCGTCCGGCACACCGATCACTGCGCAGTTGGCAACTTTCGGGTGAGCCATGACCACATCTTCGATTTCGTTCGGGTACACGTTGAAACCCGAAACGATGATCATGTCTTTCTTGCGATCGACGATGCGCACAAAGCCGTCCGGATCGATCACCGCGATGTCGCCTGATTTGAACCAGCCTTCGGCATCGAGGACCTGCGCCGTGGCTTCAGCTTGTTGCCAATAGCCTTTCATGATCTGCGGACCCTTGATGCAGAGCTCGCCGCGCTCACCCATCGGCTGCTCGACGCCCTCGTCATCAATGACCTTCAGGGTCGTCCCCGGAACGGGCAGCCCAACCGTACCCAGCCGCGATTTGTCGCCATAAGGGTTGGTGCAGGCCACCGGCGAAGTTTCGGTCAGCCCGTAACCTTCGGTAATGCGGCAACCGGTCATGGCCAGCCAGCGCTCGGCAGTGGCCTTGACCAGCGCCGTACCGCCGGAGTTGGTGAGCTTCAGGCTGGAGAAGTCCAGGGTCTTGAAGTCCGGGTGATCCATCAGCGCGACAAACAGAGTGTTGAGCCCCAGCAACGCCGAGAAGCGCCAGTTTTTCAGCTCCTTGATAAAGCCGGCGATGTCCCGCGGATTGGTGATCAGCACGTTGTGGTTACCGGTGACCATCATGCACATGCAATTCGCGGTGAAGGCATAGATGTGGTACAGCGGCAGCGGCGCGATCATCACCTCACGGCCTTCCTTGAGCAGCGGCTGGCCATCGGCACTTAGCTGGGACAGGCAAGCCCGCGCTTGCTGCATGTTCGCCACCAGGTTGCCATGGGTCAGCATCGCGCCCTTGGCCAGGCCGGTGGTGCCGCCGGTGTATTGCAGCACCGCGATATCGTCGAGACTGACCTTCAGCGGCCTGATGCCCTGCCCCCGACCCAGACGCAGTGCACTCTTGAAGGAAATGGCCTGAGGCAAATTGTAGGCCGGCACCATCTTCTTCACTTTGTCGACCAGGGTGTTGACCAGCCAGCCCTTGGCGGCAGGCATCAGGTCACCCATCTTCGCTTCGATCAAGTACTGGATATCGGTATCGGCCAGCACTTCCTGGACTTTCTGCCCGAACATATTCAGGTAAACCAGTGCCCGCGCACCGGAATCCTTGAACTGATGACGCATCTCCCGCGGGGTGTACAGCGGATTGGTGTTGACCACGATCAACCCGGCGCGCAAGGCGCCGAACACGGCAATCGGGTAATGCAGGACATTGGGCATCTGCACCGCGATACGATCGCCAGCCACCAGATCGGTGTGCGCTTGCAGGTAGCCGGCGAACGCCGCGCTGTAGCGCTCCAGCTCAGCGTACGTCAGGGTCACGCCCATGTTGCTGAACGCCGGGCGGTCAGCGAATTTCTTGCAGGAACGCTCGAAAACCTCGATCACCGACTTGTAGGCACCCAGATCGATATCCAGGGGGACGCCGGCCGGGCGTTTGTCATTCCAGAAATCAGGTTGCATTGTTTTTGTTCCTCTTTACCTGAGCGTGTCCAAGCCGCATCTCTGTCACTTTGAAAGGCGGGGCTCTTCGGACGTTAGCAGCTATGGCGATTCAGGCAAATATGCCGGCCAGCGTCATAGATCGTGTGAATCTTCCTCCCGTGGCGTGGCCTGATCAGACGGCAAGCAAAGGATGCGCTATACAATGCAGCGACCCCGTGCAAAGGAATCGCCATGATCCACGATACTTTCTGGCTGACCGCGAGTGACCGCAGCCGCCTTTTCGTCAATCAGTGGTTGCCTGAGGGCCCACCCAAAGCGCTGATCCTGCTGGCCCACGGCATGGCCGAACACAGCGGCCGTTATGCCCGTCTGGCCCAAGTGCTCTGCGCCAATGGCTATGGGGTGTACGCCCCGGACCTGCGCGGCCACGGCAAAACCGCCGAGCAGGGTGTGCTGGGGCATTACGCGGACAAGGATGGCTGGAGCAAAGTGGTCGGCGATCTGGCCTGTCTCAACCAACACATCGGCCAGCAACACCCTGGAACACCCATTGTGATGCTCGGCCACAGCATGGGCAGCTACATCGCCCAGGCCTACTTGCTGCACCACAGTGCCAGCTTGCACGGGGCGGTTCTCAGTGGCTCGAACTTTCAGCCCATTGCGCTCTACCGAGCAGCTCGCCTGATCGCCCGTTTCGAACGCTTGCGCCAGGGTGGCACCGGCCGCAGTGCGCTGATCGAATGGTTGTCATTCGGATCGTTCAACAAAGCCTTCAAACCCAATCGAACACCTTATGACTGGCTCAGTCGCGATCCCGACGAAGTCGACAAGTACGCCAAAGACCCGCTCTGCGGCTTCCGCTGCACCAACCAGCTATGGATCGACCTGCTGGGTGGCTTGCAGCAAATCAGCAAAGCGTCCAATCTCGCTCAGATCGATCCGGGCCTGCCGCTGTTGGTGATGGGCGGCGAATGTGATCCGGTAAGCAATGGCACACGTCTCAAGGACCTGGCCGACGCGTTTCGCGCGGCCGGAAGTCAGTGCCTGCAACTGAATATCTACCCGCAAGCGCGGCATGAACTGTTCAATGAAAGCAATCGCGATGAAGTGATCGCCGATTTACTGGCCTGGCTGGCGCAGGCGCTGAACACTCGCCGGCCAGCCAAAACCGAATAATTTTCAAAAATCGAAGCACGTTAATTTAATTCGTCACAGGACTCGAGACAGATGACCCAGGTTACCAACACCCCTTACGCAGCCCTCGAAGTCGGCCAGACCGCCAGCTACAGCAAAACCGTCGAAGAGCGCGATATTCAGTTGTTCGCCGAGATGTCCGGCGACCACAACCCGGTGCACCTGGATGCCGAGTTCGCCGCAGCGACCATGTTCAAGGAGCGCATCGCTCATGGCATGTTCAGCGGCGCCCTGATCAGCGCGGCCGTCGCCTGCGAATTGCCTGGGCCGGGCACTATTTATCTTGGTCAGCAAATGAGCTTCCAGAAGCCGGTGAAAATCGGAGATACCCTGACCGTACGCCTGGAAATCCTCGAGAAGCTGCCGAAATTCCGCGTACGCATCGCCACTCGGGTGTTCAACCAGCGTGATGAGTTGGTGGTGGATGGCGAAGCCGAGATCCTGGCTCCGCGCAAGCAGCAGACCGTGACGTTGCCGACCTTGCCGGCGATCAGCATCGGCTGAGGTCCTTCAGACCTGCGGGCAAGCCCGCAAAAGATCGCAGCCTGCGGCAGCTCCTACGCCGACCGAGTGCACCCGCGCATAGCAGGTGGACACAAAACCTGTAGGAGCTGCCGTAGGCTGCGATCTTTCCCGGGATGTCGGCTACTTCTGCTCCTGCACCTGCACACTCGCAGTCATCCCCGCACTCAGGTTGATCCCCTCAGGCAGTTTGTCGAACTTGATCCGCACGGGAATCCGCTGCGCCAGGCGTACCCAATTAAAGGTCGGTTCCACCTCTGCCAGCAGTTGCGCATCCGGTGTAGCGTTGCGATCGGTGATGCCGCGGCTGACGCTTTCGACATGCCCTTGCAGCGCTTCGCCGGCGCTCATCAACCAGACCTTGACTGGGTCACCGACTTGAATCCGCGGCAATTTTGTCTCTTCAAAATAGGCTTGCACGTAGAAGGTCGAATCATCGATCAAGGCCATCACCGGCTGCCCGGCATTCACATAGTTGCCTTCAGCCAGCCGCAGGTTGGTGATGTGCCCGCTGCGAGGGGCGTGCACCTCGCTGCGGGCCAGATTGAGTTCGGCGACCTTGGCTTCAGCCTGTGCCTGACGCAGTTCTCCCCGGGCAATTCCGGCGTTGATCTGGGCGTTCTCGCGCAGTTCGGCACTGATTGCCTGCGGTCCGAGACTGGCGCGGCGACTCGCTTCATGCTCGCGCAAACTGAGTTGCTGTTGACGGGTCTGCACCACCGCCCGGGCTTTCTCCAGGGCGGCTTCGAAACGGTCGCGATCGATGCTCAACAACAAGTCGCCAGCGTTTACCTGCTGGTTATCGTAGACCTTGAGCTGGCGCACCCAACCGGAAACGTCCGGCGCGACTATCACGACGTCGGCACGGATCCGCGCATCGCGGGTCCAGGGCGTGAGCATGTAGTACTGCCACAGATGAAAGCCGGCGAACAGCGCCACAGCCACCAGGCACAGGGTAATAGCGACACGTACCGATGTACGCATGAGCAACTCCTTATAAGGGTCCGAGGACGACGGTGACCAGGGTCAATACACAGACGTACAAGGCACAATCGAACAGTGCTTCGTGCCAGATCCAGCGCCCCAATGGCGTGACGCGCAGCAACATGCGCAACGCCCCGGTCAGCAGCAAGGCCAGCACCACATAAATCAGAAACGGGCTGAGCAGTATTCCGCCCAGCGACCATTCACGCAGCCCCATGGTTTTCCTCCTGCTGGCGACACCAGCTGCGCCAACTGTTGTGCAGTTGCAGCACCGCGCCTTCGGCCAGTTTCAGTGCATCGCTGGGCGGCAAGGCTTGCAGGGCTTCCAGCAATGCCGCGCCAGGTTGCGCCAGAGCATCGGCGCGGCTGACGGCAGGGCCTTGCTCCAACACCTGTTCCAACTGCTGAAGATAGGTGCGCTGCTGCCTGCTGACTGGCACTTGCGCGACAGCCAGGCTCAAGCGCAAATGCAGCAGCTCATCGCCGATGTCCAACCCGAGCACACCGTCATCCCAGTGGCTGCGGGCCCGCTGCGGCAGTTCGGGATAATGCCGCGCCAGTTGCAGCAGCCGATCGGCCATGCGCCCGCCAAACCAGCTTTCGGCGCCGCGCAGGTTACGTCGGGTCAGCCGAACCAGATCGTCGAGGGTCGCGGCAAGCAAACGGCGACCGTGCCATGCCGGGTCACGCAGGATCAGCAGATGGAAAGCCAGCACGGCTGCGCCGACTCCGAGCAATATCGCCTGGGCACTATTCAAGAAGGTCGCGACGTCATATTTCATCGCATTCAACGGCGACACCAGCACCACGAAATGCAGGCAAAAGGAGGTGGCCGTCGCGCCGATCTGCGGCTTGGCCATGCCCAGCGCGCCGAAGAACAATGGCGCGCCCATGGCCATACAAAGCATTGCAAAGCCGCTCCATTGCGGCAGCAGGATTTCTCCGACGACAAACGCCACGGGAATCGCCAGCAGGATCCCGCGCAAAAAACTCATGCCGATCTGCGCGCCATTTTCGCGGCTGGCAAACAGGCTGCAGACCACACAGGTCAACAGCATCGCCCCCGACGCCGCAGGCCAGGCGGTCGCCAGCCAGAAACAGGATACGGTCAAGAAAGCCAAGGCACTGCGAGCACCGAACACCAGCGCCAGTGCGAGATCGCGATGGGGAGCCAGGCTGTTGGGTTGCTCGCTCGGTTTGCTGCCCTCCTCCACCGAACGCAGCGCCAGTCCCGCCCCCAACGCGGTATCCAGCAGCAAGGCCAGACGCGCCAGGCAATAACTTTGGGCCGGGCTGATCTGCGGGTCATGGGCGGCGTCCTGCACCCGCGGGCGCAAGGCTTGCAAAGCCGAAGTATCCGAGGCATCCAGCGCCTGCTGCACCTCATTCAACCAGGGCGCCAGTTGCGCGGCTTCGAGCTCGTCCAGTTGCCGCCACTGGCGGCGCGCCGAACGGGCAATCCGCAACAGCATCAACAGCTTCTGACTCAAGCCACTGATGGCCCGCGCGCGCTGGCGACCCAAACCGCCCTCGAACCAGGCATGCTCGCGCTGAGCATCCACCGCGACGATCCGCCCGAGAATTTCCAGCAATCCTTTACGCGCCTGAGCATCCCCGGCCAGGGTTGCACGGGCGGCTTGCAAACCACTCTGCCATGCCGTGCGCGCTTGGTCGGCCAATTGCTGTTCGACTCGCATTGGCCAGAGCAAAGCGCTGCTGGCAGTGGCACAGACGATCCCGAGGCTGATTTCCGTGCAGCGCGCCACGGCCTGATCGAACACTGTCAGCGGATGGGTCAGGGCCGGCAAGGCAATGATCGCCACGGTGTAACCGGCCAGCACAAAAGAATAGGACCAGGCGCTGCGCAGCAAGGTCGAACTGGCCGTGCACAGCCCCAGCCACAACGCCAGAGCCAGCAAAAACAACCAGGGAGTCTGGGCAAACAAACCCATGAACACCACTGACATGAAGGTTCCCACCAGGGTTCCCACCAGCCGGGCCAAGCCCTTGTGTACCACCATGCCAGACAGCGGCTGCGCGACGATAATCGCTGTCATCAAGGCCCAGGCCGGTTGCTCCAGCCCCCAGCGCAATGCCAGCCACAGCGCCAGGCCAGCACCGAGCACAGTCTTGATCGCGAATTGCAGCGCGGGAAGGTCGGGTGCAAGCAAAGCCTGCAAGGTCATACGCACGGAAGGAACCCTTGAAACGACAACGTAACGATAGTCGGGATAAAGCGCGGGGATAGGAGGAGTGCAATTATTAGCTAGCTAACTAATGTTAGTCCAGCGCTAAATCCGATTCATAAAAAAACGCCAGACTGGCTGGCGTTTTTGCTCGGCTAAAAGCGCTTACGAACGGGCACGTGCCTGATTGCGCAGGGCTTTTACCTGGTCGTGGTTGCGTTGCACACCGTGGTATTGGCGTTCCACGAGGTCACGAATGCCCACCAGGTTATGTTTGTTGATGGTTTCCAGTGCGCTTTTATAAGCCTTCAACGCGTGGTCTTCACCACGTTCGGCTTCATTGAGCACGGCCTCTTCGTCCTTGCCGGTGACCAGCGACTTGAGGTCGACCCAGCGACGGTGCAGATCACCGCTCACACTGGTAGACATTTCCGGGTCGCCGCCCATCGACCGCACGGCGGTCTGCAGTTCTGCAGCGGCGGTGGCGCAATCGGTCGAACGTTTGATGAACACTGCCTTAAGCTCAGGATGCTTGATGTCTTCAGCACAGGTTTTGAAACCTTCCTGTCCGTCTTTGCAGGTCTCGATCAAATCGTTCAGGACCGAAATAGCTTCTTTATTCATGTCAGTCATTTTTCAACTCCTTCCAGGTTGAGAGGGTGCAATAGCTGTTGCACCTCGCATGCCATCCTTGGATTGGAGTATTTATTGTCGTTTTTCAAATAGTTAACTTTTAAAGGCAAATCTGTATCCGCGTTATTTGCATGATCTGTCATTTGGCCTGCATGCAGAATGCCTGTATTTTCCAGAACGTTGAATCAAGACGGCTGTGCCATGAATCCCGAAAAGCTTGAACTGTTGGTCACTCGTGAAATGCCCTTTGGCAAATACAAGGGCCGGATCATTGCCGATCTGCCTGGACAATACCTCAATTGGTTCGCTCGCCAGGGTTTCCCTCATGGTGAATTGGGCGGATTGTTGGCCTTGATGCAGGAAATCGATCACAACGGCTTGTCCGACCTGCTCGACCCATTGCGCGCCAAGCACGGCAAACCCAAACCGCGTCACTGAGCGAGTCAACCATGCCCGAGAACACCTACCACGCCCGCGATGAAGCTTTTTGGAAGACGTTCGCCGATCGGTTCGAAGTAGAGCCAGGCCCCATCAACCTGGAAAATGGTTACTTCGGGCGCATGAGCCGCACCGTGGTCGATGAATACCAGCGCAATATCGCCTTCATCAACCGCAGCAACTCGGTACATGTGCGCCAGCGATTCGATCAAATAGAAAGTGTGCAGATTCGCGAGCAGCTGGCCGAGTTGCTGGGGGTAGTCCCCAATGCGGTCGCCTTCACCCGCTGCGCCTCGGATGCCCTGCAATCGCTGATCCGCAACTACAACGGCCTGCAACCGGGCGATCAAGTGCTGCTCAGCGACCTGGAGTACGGCACGGTCAAAGGCGCGATGCGCTGGCTGGCGTGCCATCGCGGGGTAGAAGTGATCGAGATCGAACATTGCCACCCCGCCAGCTTCGACGGCTTGCTGGCGAGCTACCGCGAGGCTTTCATGCGTTACCCGCGCTTGAAGCTGATGGCGCTGACCCACGTGACCCACCGCACCGGGCTGGTCATGCCAGTCCAGGCCATTGCCGCGGCGGCACGGGAACATGGGGTCGATGTGATTCTCGACGGTGCCCACGCCCTCGGCCAGATCGAGTTCGACCTCGATGAGCTGGGTATTTCCTTTGCCGGTTTCAATCTGCAGAAATGGATCGGCGCGCCGCTGACCCTGGGGTTTCTCTATATCGCCCCGCAGCGTCTGGCCGACATTGATCCGGACATGGGAGAAAGCCATTTCCCGATCACTGACATTCGCTCGCGCACGGCCCACAGCACGCCCAACATTCCCGCGCTGCTGACCTTACCGCTGGTGTTTGAAGAACACCGGGTCATGGGTGGTTCGGCCGCCAAAGGCGCGCGGCTGAATTATTTGCGCAACCTGTGGGTGAATGAAGCTCGCAAGTTGCCGGGTATCGAAGTGATGACACCGGACGACCCGCGACTGTATTGCGGCATCACCTCAATGCGCTTCACCCGGCACGCCGATCAGCAGGCGATGGTCGATCGGCTACTCAACGACTACAACCTGTTTACCGTGGTGCGCAGCGGCTCGGCGTGCGGCCCATGCATTCGGATTACTCCGGGGTTTACCACGTCGGCAGCGGATATGCGGTTGTTGAGTAAAGCGTTGAATGAGCTGAGGAGCCGTTTTTTCAAATGAGAAGTGCCGGTTAATTCCGGCACTTTAACCACCGAATCAAACAGTGTCTTTATCGAAGTCTTCTGGCTTTATATACTCAGAAAAAGCATCTGGATCAATACCGATCACGACACTGCCCAATAAACGTTCTTCTGTGGTCCCTCGGTGAATCCAGCCGACATCCAGCAGGGTTCCGAGACCCTGCATTTCGCTGTAAATCTCGTCTTGAGCGTTGGTTAAACGAGCGATTTTTCGGCCAACGTACGCGTGTGTCTCATTGACTCGAGATGAAATAAGTTCGGGGAAATATAACTGACCGACATAAGCAACATGCCGATCTTCATTATCTCCAGGTTTTCTCACCGCGACGTGAACATGGGTTGCCCTACCCGCGTAAAAGCCTGGAAATATAGTACGGAAGCTGCGGTTTCCATTTTTGTCAGTAAAGCCACAGCCTCTCAGATAACTGTCTTCATCGGTTCGCGGTATAGAGCCAATCTCTCCGGATGGAGCCTCCTTGTCCGGATCGACCTCGCTCCATCCCGAGTAACGCCCTTTGGAGTCACAATGCCATATATCAACCAGAACTCCTTCGACGGACTGGCAAGTTGTCGAATTGACGATACGCAGATTCAGCTGCAAAGGGATACCCGCGACGCCCTCGGTAACATCCGATCGCTGAAGTTTGTCATTTCTAAAATAGGGACCGGCGATTTGTTCGGGCGAAAACACACACATTTTGGCCCTTGTACGCGAAACAGACTCTTGATCGAGTCCAGATGTTGATTGTTCTTCCATGAAAAATTCCACATTCATTATTTGCCGTTATACCTGCTCAAGACAGGCTACTTACTCAGAATAGATAACCGAGCAACAACAGATGAGTGGATTTTGTTTGCATTTATTTCTTCATAAAAGGTAGAACTCATAAAGCGGGCAAAAAAAACGGCGCACTGACCAAGTGCGCCGTAAAGCCGTAGAACAACCACGATTTTAAGTAAAACCAATCAGTCCAGCAGGGCCAACGCCTCGGCGGTACATTCCTGGATTCGCGCCCAGTCGCCGTTTTTGATCCACTCGGGATCCAGCATCCAGCTACCGCCAACGCACATCACGTTCTTCAACGCCATGTAGCTTTTGATATTGGCCGGGGTAACGCCGCCAGTCGGGCAGAAGCGCACTTCGCCGAAAGGACCGCCAAGGGCCTTGATCGCCGCGACGCCGCCGCTGACTTCCGCCGGGAACAGCTTGAAACGACGATACCCCAATGCGTAGCCTTCCATGATCCCGGAAGCGTTGCTGATCCCGGGCAATAGTGGAATCGGGCTGTCGACGCTGGCTTCAAGCAAATCGCGGGTAATGCCGGGGGTGACGATAAATTGCGATCCGGCCGCTTCAGCAGCGGCAAGCATCCTGCGATCAAGCACAGTGCCGGCACCGGTGACCAGCTCCGGGCGTTGTTCACGCAGCACACGAATCGCCTGCAGGCCGAACTGCGAACGCAGGGTCACTTCCAGGGCAGTCAAACCACCGGCGGCCAACGCATCGGCCAGCGGCAGAATGTCTTGTTCGCGGGCGATGGTGATCACCGGCAGAATCCGCGCCTTGACGCAGAGGCTGTCGATCAGGGCAACTTTGTCCGCCATGGAAACGGTCGGGAGTGGGTTTTTCATAGCGGCTGATCCTTGGTTCATGGACACCAGTAAATCTCTAACGTAGGTTGCAAAAACGCGCGAATCGGCATTTCGGCGACAGCGTCGCCGGCCAGTGCGGCACTCAGGGTGATCAGTTTCGACTGACCGGAAATCGATAGAACCTTGAACTTCGCCGACGCCAGCAGCGCCTGGCTCATGCTCAGGCGCTGATGGGGCACGGTCGGTGCCAGCATTGGCCAGCAGCGGCGCGAGCCATCGGGCTTGAGCGCTTCTTCCAGGTTCGGACTGTTGGGGAACAGCGAAGCGGTATGCCCATCGTCGCCCATGCCCAGTACCAGGGCGTCGATCGAGGGCAACTCAGCCAGCAGGCGATCGGCATGCTCGGCCGCTTGTTCAAGATTGGCGGCGGCGCTGTAAAGGCTGAGGAATCGCGCCTTGGCCGCCGGACCCTGGAACAGATAGCGCTTGAGCAGGCCGGCATTGCTGTCGGGATGCTCCACCGGGACCCAGCGCTCGTCAGCCAGGCTGACCAGCACATTCGACCAATCCAGGGTCTGTTTGGCCAGGTGCTGGAAAAACGCCACCGGGCTGCGCCCGCCAGACACCACCAATACTGCTGTGCCGCGCTCGCTGATAGCGTCGCTTAATTGCTTGGCCACCTTCAGTGCCAAGCCTTCGGCCAGCAGCACCGGGCTGTGGAACTCATGGGCGCTGACGCCCTGAGGCAGTTTCAATTCAGATATCGCCATACCACGACCTCCCATCTCGCGTAATCAGTGCAATCGAGCTCATCGGCCCCCAGGACCCCGCCGCGTACGGCTTGGGCGCATCACCGGACTTCTTCCACCCGGCGATCAACTGGTCACACCATTTCCACGCGGCTTCGATTTCATCTTTACGGACAAACAGGTTCTGATTGCCACGCATGACTTCCAGCAACAACCGCTCGTAGGCATCGGGAATCCGTGCGCTGCGGTAGGTGTCGGAAAAATTCAGCTGCAACGGACCGCTGCGCAGCTGCATGCCCTTGTCCAGGCCTTGTTCCTTGGTCATCACCCGCAGGGAAATACCTTCGTCCGGTTGCAGGCGGATGATCAGTTTGTTGCTGATCTGCAGACGCTGCTCAGGGGCGAAGATGTAGTGCGACGGTTCCTTGAAGTGGATGACGATCTGCGACAGCTTCTGCGGCATGCGCTTGCCGGTGCGCAGGTAAAACGGCACCCCGGCCCAGCGCCAGTTGCGAATGTCGGCACGCAGCGCGACGAAGGTTTCAGTGTCGCTCTGGGTGTTGGAGTTCTCTTCCTCCAGATAACCCGGTACCGATTTTCCTTCGCTGTAGCCGGCGATGTATTGGCCGCGCACTACTTGGGTGGTCAGGCCTTCCGGGCTGATCGGCGCCAGCGCCTTGAGCACCTTTACTTTTTCGTCACGGATGCTGTCGGCGGACAGGTCGGCCGGCGGGTCCATGGCGATCAGGCAGAGCAGTTGCAGCAAGTGATTCTGGATCATGTCCCGCAGTTGGCCAGCCTTGTCGAAGTAACCCCAACGGCCTTCGATACCGACCTTCTCGGCCACGGTGATTTCCACGTGGGAGATATAATTCTGGTTCCACTGGGTTTCGAACAGGCTGTTGGCAAAACGCAGGGCAATCAGGTTCTGCACCGTCTCTTTGCCCAGGTAGTGGTCGATCCGGTAGGTGCGGTTTTCCGGGAAGAACTGCGCCACCGCGTCATTGACCTTGCGCGACGACTCGAGGTCGGAGCCGATGGGTTTTTCCAGCACCACGCGGGTGTTCTCAGTCAGGCCGACCTTCGACAGGTTCTCGCAGATTGCCCCGTAGACCGCCGCCGGCGTGGCGAAGTAGGCAATCACCCGCTGCGCGGTGCCGGCCTGCTCGGCCAGGGCGACATAATCGTCAGCCTTGAGGAAGTCGACATGCAAGTAACTCAGGCGCGCCAGGAAGCGTTCGGCCAGGGCTTCGTCGAACTCCTTGGCGCCCACATAACGGCGCAGTTCGGCCGCGATAAAGGCCAGATGCTGCTGCTCGCTGCCAGGCTCACGGGCCAGCGCGATAATCCGCGTGTCCTCGTGCAGCAGGCCAGCGCCATCGAGCTGATACAAAGCAGGAAACAACTTGCGAAGCGCCAGATCGCCGAGGGCGCCGAACAGGGCAAAGGTGCAAGGTTCAACCGTTATCGAAGGCATGATGTTTGTTCTTTTATCAAGTTAAGCTACAAATACCTTTTTTTAAGGCATCACTCAAGGGAAAATGTAGTAATAACCACAACATTTACTCAAAATATAGATTCCGAGTGGTGGTAGGTCGAGGCCATCAGTAGGATAGGCCACCGCCAAGGGCCGCATCAAAGGCCCAATTTGCATAGCCGACCAAGGAAATCCGAATGGACCGCGTGCGAAATCTTCTGGAAACGATCCAGAAACGCCTCGAAGAATTGAACAAGGCTGAACGTAAAGTCGCCGAAGTCATCCTGCTCAATCCGCAGCAGGCGACCCGCTTGAGTATCGCCGCCCTCGCCCAGGCCGCTTCGGTCAGCGAACCGACGGTCAACCGTTTCTGCCGCTCGTTCGGTGTCAGCGGCTACCCGGAACTCAAGCTGCAGCTGGCCCAGAGCCTGGCCAGCGGCGCGGCGTATGTCAGCCGTGCGGTAGAGGCCGACGACAATCCTGAAGCCTATACCCAGAAGATCTTCGGCAGCGCGATCGCGTCCCTGGACAGCGCCTGCCA
This sequence comes from Pseudomonas fluorescens, assembly GCF_902497875.1. GTDB lineage: Bacteria > Pseudomonadota > Gammaproteobacteria > Pseudomonadales > Pseudomonadaceae > Aquipseudomonas > Aquipseudomonas fluorescens_BR. Next base: position 94,834 of record NZ_CABVHY010000019.1, on the reverse strand, counting down.
GGCGCTGGACCCGAACCTGATCAGCCGCGCCGTAGACCTGTTGATCCAGGCCCGGCAGATCCACTTCTTCGGCCTCGGGGCTTCGGCCCCGGTAGCCCTGGATGCGCAGCACAAGTTCTTCCGCTTCAACCTGGCCGTCACCGCCCATGCCGACGTGTTGATGCAGCGGATGATTGCCTCGGTGGCGCATACCGGCGAGCTGTTCGTGATCATTTCCTACACCGGCCGCACCCGCGAACTGGTGGAAGTGGCGCGAATCGCCCGGGAAAACGGCGCTTCGGTACTCGGCCTGACCGCCGCCGGCTCGCCCCTGGCCAAGGCCAGTACCCTGAGCCTGAACATCCCGCTGCCGGAAGACACCGACATCTATATGCCGATGACCTCGCGGATCATCCAGCTCACAGTGCTCGACGTCCTCGCCACCGGCATGACCCTGCGCCGTGGCGTGGACTTCCAGCCGCATCTGCGCAAGATCAAGGAAAGCCTCAACGCCAGCCGGTATCCGATTGGGGATGAGTTTAGTTAAGCCGAAAGCTTCATTGGCTGTTATGGCCTCATCGCGAGCAGGCTCGCTCCCACAGTGGATCTGCTTTGAACACAAATGCTGTGTCCACTGAAGCTCTACTAATGTGGGAGCGAGCTTGCTCGCGATGGGGCCAGCCGCAACACCACCGCTCTTGAGCTAAACCCCGACCCGCGCCTGCAAACTCAAATGCGCCCTCTCCCCCGGCGCCAGGCTGAGGCTGTCGATCCCGCCTCGGGCCGCTTCGATGCAGACGAATCCACAGACCTCGCTCCAGCTCACCCCCAGCAACGGCCGTGGCCCGGGATGCCAGACTACGGTGTCGGCGCTGCCCCCGGTATCGATGCACAACTCGCGCTGCCAGGCGTGATCGATCAGCTGCAATTCGCCTTCATGCTGGAACACTCGCTGGCAGCCGCCCTCAACCCGCAACTCGCCCTGTTGCTGGCAAGCCTGCCGGCTCAATTGGTCATAACCTTGCACGCCATCGAGCCCAGACAGCGCTACCTCGGCAACGTCACCAATACGCCAATAAGCGTGCAACGCATGACTCAACTGGCACGGCAGGCTGTCCTGATGCTCGGTGCTCAGGCGCAAGTCGAGGCTTTCGCCCAGGTGCGCGTGCAGGTCCACTTGCCAGTCGCACAACTGCAATTGCCAGTGCAGGTGCACGCCGTCTTCGTCACTGCTGCTGTCGAGCAGCTTCCAGTCGATCAAGCGTGCCCAGCCATGGGAGGGCCAGGCATTTTCGCTGGGATGACGGCCATACCAGGGCCAGCACACCGGCACGCCACCACGAATCGCCCCGACCTGCGGCCACTTCGCAGCACACCAAAGCCAGGGTTTCTGTCCCCGAGGCTGGAAGTGCAACAGTTGCGCGCCCTGACGGCTGAACACCGCCTGACACAGCGGGTGATCGATCACCAGCACATCACGCGCCTGATAACGCTCCCAGGCAAAAACCGGGCGCTCGCGCAGGGAGGTGAAAAAGCGTTGTAGCGGGTGCTCATGCATGTGCTGCGGTCCTGAAAATCATTTGCCCTACCAGTTGAGATCATTTGTGGCGAGGGGGCTTGCCCCCGCTGGGCTGCGAAGCAGCCCAAAAACCAATCACCGCGGTGTTTCAGGTAAAAAGAATGTACCGGTTTACGACTGCTGCGCAGCCGAACGGGGGCAAGCCCCCTCGCCACAAAAAGCCCGCCAGACCACAAGGATGTGTGCAATTCCCCCAAAAAAAACGGACAGCCTGGGCCATCCGCAAAATGCGCACGTAAAGAGGGAGCTTATCGCAGCTGAGTTAGAACACCGACTGAATTTTCAGGCCGGCGACGATCGCGTCGTCGACTTGGTCCACACCGCCCGGGTGTTTGATGTATTGCAGGTTCGGACGCACGGTCAGCCAGTTGGTGACGTGGAAGCCGTAGTTGATCTCGGCGTTGTACTCGGTGTCCCGGACAGGCATGAAGATCGGGTTGTCGTAGTCGTCGATACCGTTGACGGCGTTGATCAGCCTGGTGTTTTTCTGCACATCGTCGTTGACATGGATGCGCGCGATACCGATGCCCATGTCGTCTTTCGGACGTGCGTTGAACGGCCCTTTGTAGACCAGCATCAGCTGCTGGTAGTTGTCGACGAGGTTGGTGTCCTTGTCGTGGAAGGTGGCGTTGGCGGCAATGTTCAGGCCGCGGCTCTTGTCACCGTTGTGGTCGGTGAGTTGCTGCTGCGCCACGAACCAGTAGCCGTGCTTGCTGCTGTGGCTGCGATAGGCATTGCCGCTCGTTGCCGCGTCCTGACCATTGGAGTCCTTCAAGACATCATTGGCCTTGGCGGTGCTTTTGTAGTAACCGACGCGGTACTCGCCTGGCAGGCTGTTGACGTCAGGTGACCAGACCAGTTCGACCGGAATGATGGTGCCTGCGGTACCACTGCCGCTGAGTTTGAAGCCGTTGCCGGTTTCCAGTTGCGACGGGTTCTGGTTGTACGCACCGATCTGCGCGTAGAACTCAGGCGTGATGTTGTACTTCACACGGATCGCCGCCTGGCTGACGGGCCAGTTGTACCAGATGTCACCGACCCAGTTACCCACTTGCGAGCCACAGAACGCCAGGTTCTGGAAGTCGCACGGGAAGGTGTTGAAGTCTTCGCCTTCACCGAAATAGCCGGCCTTGACGTCGAGTTTGCCGTCGAAGTACTTCTGCTTGACCCACAACTGAGTCAGACGCCAGGTCTGCCCACGACCCCAGACTTCCTGCGAGGAACTGAGAGTGCCTGCACGCGGATCGCCGATACGGTCGTTGGAAATGTTGCGACCGCTACGCTCGGTAATCGCCAGTTTGAATTCGGCGTCGTTCCAGCCGAAGATTTTTTCCAGATCCAGTTTCGCACCAATGGCAAACTGGTCGCTGTATCGTGCAGTGGTGTCGTCGTTGTAACCGCCCTTGAGGTTCGAACCGACTTCGCCCACGTATTCCAGCGTGAAGTCGTAGCCCGCTTCGATCAGCTTGGTCCGCTCGCCCCCCCAGTCACCTGTCATCCATTGCGACTCGGAGCTGAACGCTTCAGCAGCATGCACGCTGCCAGCCAGACTCATCAGCGCAATCGCTGACAACTGGCAGAAGAGCTGAGCGTTGTTCTTCTTCATCATCCCTACATCCTCGTTTTATTGTTATTAGCTGTTTTTATCTAACGCGGTTTACATCGGTTGTGACGGGCGCCGCATATCTCCTGTGGGAGCGAGCTTGCTCGCGATGACGGTGTATCAGTCGACATCTATGTTGAATGTCAGACCGCTATCGCGAGCAAGCTCGCTCCCACTTTTTTTGATCTTCAGCGGCCTTTGAATTGCGCGACGTTGGCAGCTCGGGCTTCGGTGTGTGGTTGACCGGCAGCCCCCAGGCGTTCTCCGGTCTTGGCGTCAAACAGCAGCACTTTGGAAGGATCGAATTGCAGGGTCAGAGTCTCGCCGACAGCGGGCGCGACGTCCGGCGCCAGGCGGCAGCAGACCTTGGTTTGGTTGAGGTTGACGAACACCAGGGTGTCCGGCCCGGTCGGCTCGGTGACCTGGACTTCGGCGCGAATGATCGGCAAACCGTTCGGCTCGCTCGGCGCCAGCACGATCTGCTCCGGACGCATGCCGAGGATCACTTCGCGGTCTTCAAGGCCGGCATCCTGCATGCCCAGCGGCAGCTCGCAGCGCGCCTGACCGCTGTCGAGCAACGCCAGCAGGCGGCCTTCCTTGCGCTGCAAGCGCAACGGGATGAAGTTCATCGGCGGCGAACCGATGAAGCTCGCCACGAACAGATTGGCCGGGTTGTTGTAGATGTCTTTCGGCGTACCGAACTGCTGAATGATTCCATCCTTCATCACCGCCACCTTGTCGCCCAGGGTCATGGCTTCGATCTGGTCGTGGGTAACGTAGACCGTGGTGGTTTTCAGGCGCTGGTGCATCAGTTTCATTTCGGTGCGCATCTCGACCCGCAGCTTGGCGTCGAGGTTGGACAGCGGTTCGTCGAACAGATAAATCTTCGGCCGCCGGGCCAGGGCACGGCCCATGGCCACGCGCTGTTGCTGACCACCGGAGAGTTGGCCAGGCTTGCGCCCGAGCAGGTGTTCGATTTGCAGCAACTTGGCGACCCGGGCGACTTCTTCTTCGATCTCCGCCGCCGGCATTTTGCGGATCTTCAAACCGAAGGCGATGTTGTCGCGCACGCTCATGGTCGGGTACAGCGCATAGGACTGAAAGACCATGGCGATGTCGCGATCTTTGGGGCTCATGCCACTGATGTCGGAGTCGTCCACCAGGATCGAGCCGCCGCTGATGTTTTCAAGGCCGGCGATGCAGTTCATCAAGGTTGACTTGCCGCAGCCGGACGGGCCGACGAGGATCAGGAACTCACCGTCATCAATCTTCAGTTCGATGTTTTTCAGGGTGTCCGGCAAGCCGCTGCCGTAGGTTTTGTTGACGTTGCGTAATTCGAGAGTTGCCATGTTCTACCCCTTGACCGCGCCGGACGTCAGCCCGCGCAGGAAATACTTGCCAGCGAATATGTAGACCAGCAGTGTCGGCAGCCCGGCGATCATCGCCGCTGCCATATCAACGTTGTATTCCTTGGCCCCGGTGCTGGTGTTGACCAGGTTGTTCAGGGCCACGGTGATCGGTTGCGCATCGCCGCTGGCGAACACCACCCCGAACAGAAAGTCGTTCCAGATCTGGGTGAACTGCCAGATCAGGCAGACCATGATGATCGGCACCGACATCGGCAGCAGAATCCGCCCGAAGATGGTGAAGAACCCCGCGCCGTCCAACCGTGCAGCCTTGACCAGCGCATCAGGGATGCTCACGTAGTAGTTGCGGAAGAACAGCGTGGTGAACGCCAGGCCGTAGACCACGTGCACCAGCACCAGACCCGTAGTGGTGTTCGCCAGACCGAGCTTGCCGACGGTGAACGAGGCCGGCAGCAGCACGGTCTGAAACGGCAGAAAGCAGCCGAACAGCAACAGCCCGAAGAACAACTGCGAGCCACGGAAGCGCCACATCGACAGTACGTAGCCGTTCATGGCGCCGATGAAGGTCGAGATCAACACCGCCGGAACGGTGATTTTCACCGAGTTCCAGAAGTAGCCGCCGACCGTGTCCCAGGCCTTGATCCAGCCAATGCCGTCGATCACTTGCGGCCAGCTCAGGAGGTTGCCGGTGCGGATGTCTTCGGGGCTCTTGAAGCTGGTCAGCAGCATGACCACCAGCGGGATCAGGTACACCGCGGCAGCCAGCAACAAGGTCGCGTAAATGGCCACGCGGCTCAGGCTCAGGGCCGGTTTGCCAAGCTGATTACTCATGGCGCTTACCTCGCAATTCGGAGTACAGGTACGGCACCAGAATCGCCAGGATCGCGCCGAGCATCATCATTGCACTGGCTGAACCGATGCCCATCTGGCCGCGGCTGAAGGTGAAGGAATACATGAACATCGCCGGCAAATCAGAGGAGTAACCCGGACCGCCAGCGGTCATCGCCGCCACCAGGTCGAAACTCTTGATCGCGATGTGCGCGAGGATCATGAAGGCGCTGAAAAACACCGGACGCAGGCTTGGCAGAACGATGCGCAGATAGATGGTCGGCAGGCTCGCACCATCGACCTGGGCGGCGCGAATGATCGACTGATCGACCCCGCGCAGTCCGGCCAGGAACATCGCCATGACAAAACCCGAGGCCTGCCAGACCGCGGCGATCACCAGGCAATAGACGACCCGGTCCTGATCCACCAGCCAGTCCAGGCGAAAGCCTTCCCAGCCCCAGTCGCGCATCATTTTGTCCAGCCCCAGGCCCGGGTTGAGCAGCCACTTCCAGGCGGTACCGGTGACGATCATCGACAGCGCCATCGGGTACAGGTAGATGGTGCGGATGAAGCCTTCCTTGCGAATTCGCTGGTCCAGCAGTACCGCGAGAAACACCCCGAGCACCAGGCTGATACCGATGAACATCCCACCGAAGATCGCGAGGTTTTTGCTCGCAACCCACCAGCGGTCGTTGTCCAGCAAGCGAATGTATTGTTGCAGGCCGACCCACTTGTAGCTCGGCATGAAGCTGGAGTTGGTGAAGGACAGAATGAACGTCCAGATTATGTAACCGTAGAAACCGACCAGCACGATCAGCATGCTTGGCGCCAGCACCAACTTGGGTAGCCAGCGCTGCAGCGCATCGAACGGTGAGGCTTTGCTAAATACCGCCACAGAGCTCATCGGAAAACTCCTGTTGAAGAAGTGAAATCCAGACCGAGCGCCTCCAGCAACATGGGCCGGGGCTCATGCCGTACAGGCAACGGTGAGGGGTTGGCCGCAGGCGTGCCTGCGGCGGGTGCCGGTGTTACAGGGCGGCTTTGATCGCCGAGGACATCTGCTTGCCGGCCTTGGCCGGGTCGGCATTCTTGTCGCTCATGAAGTTGGTCACCACATCGAAGATCGCGCCTTGTACTGCCAGGCTCGTGGCCATGTTGTGGGCCATGCTCGGCTCCAGCTTGCCGTTCTTGTCCGCTTCGGCGAAGTCCTTCGCCGAAGCCTGGCCACAGGCGTCGAACTTGCTCATGTCCAGGTCATTGCGCACCGGGATCGAACCTTTGTTCTGGTTGAACACGTACTGGAATTCAGGCTCCAGAGCGATCTTGGCCACATCGTTTTGCGCGGCGATATTGCCCGGGGTGTTGTTCTTCGCGGACAGCTTGAACATCGCCAGGGAGTCGATGTTGTAGGTGTAGCTGCCTTGGGTGCCGGGGAACGGCACGCATTGATAATCCTTGCCGGCGACCTTGTCGGCTGCGGTCCATTCGCTCTTGGCCCAGTCGCCCATGATCTGCATGCCGGCCTTGCCGTTGATGACTTCGGCAGCGGCGATATTCCAGTCACGCCCGGCGCGGTTTTCGTCCATGTAGCCACCAAGTTTCTTCAGGGCGGTAAAGACTTCGACCATTTTCTCGCTGTTCAGGGTTTTCTCGTCGAGGTCGATGAAGGCTTTCTTGTAGCCATCGGCGCCCATGATGCTCAGCACCAGGCCCTCGAACACCGTGCTGTCCTGCCAAGGTTGACCGCCATGGGCCAGCGGGATGAAACCGGCGGCCCTGAGCTTGTCGCCAGCGGCATAGAATTCTTCGAGGGTGGTCGGGGCTTTGTCGATGCCGGCTTTCTTGAAGACTTCCGGATTGATCCACAGCCAGTTGACCCGGTGGATGTTCACCGGCACGGCGACGTAGTGTCCGTCGTATTTCATGGTGTCGGAAACGGTTTTGGAGAGCAGCTTGTCCCAGTTGTTCTGGCTGGAGACTTCATCGAGGTTGGTCAGCAGACCCAGTGCGCCCCACTCTTGCAGGTCCGGACCTTTGATCTGTGCGGCAGAAGGCGGGTTGCCAGAGACAGCGCGGGTTTTCAGCACGGTCATGGCCGCGGCACCGCCACCCCCGGCGACAGCACTGTCCTTCCATTCATAGCCGTCTTTTTCAACGAGATTTTCCAGGACTTTGACAGCTTTGGCTTCGCCACCCGAGGTCCACCAGTGCACAACTTCCACCGTGCCTTTGGCATCGGCAGCAAGGGCGCTGAGAGGAAACAACGAAGCGAGAGAAATGACAGTGGCGAGGCGAGTGATCGCATTCATCTGAAGTACCTTTCTTGTTGTTATGCATGCAAGTCTGGTGCTTGCGCTGCATAGGATTTTAACCAGGGTCTTGGCCTTCGCAGGTAACGAAGGGATGCGTAAATGTCACCAGATGGTTACACAGCCGCGCTCGCGGCTAACTGCGCCAAGGCCGTCGCCATGCTCGGCGCCAGCGGCAAGCGGGGCAGCAGGACGGCTTGCCAGGCGTGATAGAGATCGGGTTTGCCCGCCCAGATATCGGCACTGGGTCGGTTCTGCGGGTCCAGTTCGTGATGCCAGCTGCCGTTGACCCGGTCGATCAAGCGGCTTTCGCTGAACTCCCAGAAGCACCGATACCAGGTTTCGTAACGCTGCTTCCCGGTGCGCTTGAGCAAGGCGCTGGCGGCGGCGCTGGCTTCGGCATGGGTCCAGTGCAAGCGCTGGCGAACCACCGGGTGATTGTCCCAGTCCAGGGTGTAGACGATGCCCGGTGCGCCATCGACCTCCCAGCCATGCAGACAGTTATTCTCGAACAACTTTTGCGCATCGCCCAGCAACCACTCAGGAGTCACCAGCCCCGCCGCATTGCGCGCCGCTTCGAGGTGCAGCACCAGTCGCGCCCATTCGAAACCGTGACCGGGAGTGGTGCCGTAGGGGCGAAAGCCGTCGGCGGGATTGTCCTGGTTGTATTCGCGTAGCGGCTGCCAGTGACGATCGAAATGCTCAATGACCAGAAACTCGTTGGCCGCGGCATGGGTATGAATCACTCGCTCGACGACGCGCAAGGCGCGGTCCAGCCAGCGGTTGTCCTGAGTGACATCCGCCAGGGCCAGAAAGGCCTCGGTTGCGTGCATATTGCTGTTGGCGCCGCGATAAGCCTCCTCCAAGCGCCAGTCGCGATTGAAGGATTCGCCCATGGCGCCCTCCTCCTCGCTCCAGAAATGCTCGTCGATCATCTTGATCGCCTCCGCCAGCAAGGCCTGTGCACCCGGGCGCCCGGCGACCCTCGCAGAACTGGCAGCCAGCGCAATAAAGGCATGCAGGTAGGCGGCTTTGTCCGTGTTGCCGTCGCGGTGGAACGGCGCGGCATACCAGCCGCCGTGTTCGGTGTCACGCAGCGGTCCGTTCAGGGCCGCGATGCCATGGTCCACCAGCTCGGCAAACCCGGGAATGCCCTGGATGTGCGCCATGGCAAAGCTGTGGGTCATGCGCGCGGTGTTCATGGTTTCGGCTTGGGCGTTGACTGGCAGGCAGCCCAGATAGTCGAGATTGCCGAAGCCTTCGGCGACCTTCGAGGCCTTGGCAAATTCCAGCAGGCGCTGGCCTTCGGCGGCGAGCCAGGCGTGGTGGGCAGGTGCGTTCAGCCAACTGCTGAACGTTGCAGGAGTGGTGTCCATGGAGTGCCTTTTTTGTTGTTATGACTGATTGGAGTCTAAACAAGGCCTGTGAAGATGCAGGTAACGAAGGACCGGGGAAATGTCACCGTTCAGTGACATAAGGCCAGACTTCATAAGTTGTGTTGAATGTTCCACCGCTATCGCGAGCAAGCTCGCTCCCACAGTTAATCTGCGCCAGGCCACAATGGCGTGATCGGCACAGATCCAATGTGGGAGCGAGCTTGCTCGCGATGAACGATGACGCGGTGGCTTTAGCGAACCCCTAGATCAATCCACCGAACGCGGCAAATGCAAGGTCACCCGCAACCCGCCTTCGCGCAGATTCTGCAAACTCACCTCACCCCCATGGCTGTGGGCGATGTTGCGGGCGATGCCCAGTCCCAGGCCATAACCCTGCTGCTGACCGGCCAGACGAAAGTGCGGTTCAAAGCACTGTTCCAGACGCTGCTCGGGGACGCCGGGGCCTTCGTCATCGACATGCAGGATGAACGCGCTGTCATCGTCGTCGATGTGCAGATGAGCCTTTTGCCCGTACTTCAGGGCGTTGTCGATCAGATTGCCGATGCAGCGCTTGAGCGCCAGCGGCTTGCCGGGATAGGTGGCCAGCGCCCGTCCCTGCTGAGTCACGCGGCCATTGCCGTTGGGCGCCAGATAGGGTTCGACCAGGCAATCGAGCACATGGTTAAGGTCCACCGGCTCGATGTTTTCGTGAATATCAGTGTCCTTGACGCATTGCAGCGCGCCCTTGACCAACAACTCCAGCTCATCGAGGTCGCGACCGAACTTGGCTTGCAACTGTTCATCTTCCAGCAGCTCGACCCGCAGCCGCAGACGGGTGATCGGCGTGCGCAAGTCATGGGAAATGGCGCTGAACAACTGGCTGCGCTCGGTCAGGTAGCGGCTGATGCGTTCGCGCATGGCATTGAACGCGCGGCCGACTTCGACCACTTCGCTGCCACCGCCCTGCGCCACCGGTTCGACCTCGGCGCCCAGTGACATATCCCTTGCAGCCCGCGCCAGGCGCTTGAGCGGCCGGCTCTGCCAGTGCACCAACAGGCCGATGAACAGCAGCAGAAAACTGCTGGTCAGCACAATGAACCACACTTGCTGCGACGGCAGCCCTTGTTCTTCGAGACTGGTGTAGGGCTCGGGCAACAGTGAGGCGATGTACAGCCATTCGCCCGCGGCCAACTGGATTTGCGTCACCAGCACCGGCGGATTCACCGGTTCCAGGGTCAACGCGTAATGGGCCCAGGAGCGCGGCAACTCATCGAGTTTCAAACCCCCGTTGAAAATTCGCAGGTCATCGGCACTGACGAATTGCACCGAAATAACGGCATCATTGCCCAGGGACTGGCGCAGCACTTCCTCCACTGCCTTGAGCACCGCTTGCTTGCGTGGCGTCGGCGGCAGCACCTCCATGCCCAGCGGCTTGTCGTTGAGGGTCACGACGAAACGCGTCCCGCCCATGCTGCGCAACTGGTCGAGGACCAACGGCCGGTAAGCCACCGGCAAGGAGCGGAAATAACTGACGCTGGCGGTCATCGAATGCGCCAGGCTGCGGGCACTGGTAACCAGGCCTTCGAGCTGAGTGGCGCGCAGTTGCGAGACCCAGATCACACTCGACAAGGCCTGTGCGAACAGCACCGCGAGCAAGGTCAGCAGCAGCATCCGCCCAAGCAACGAGCGCGGCACCGGCACGCGCCGGGCAATCCGGCTGAAGAACTCAGTGACCATTACTGGCAACCACATTGGCAGCCAATTGATAACCGCTGCCACGCACCGTGCGGATCAAGCGTGGTGGTTTGTCGGTATCGCGCAAGCGCTGGCGCAGGCGGCTGACCGCCATGTCGACGATCCGGTCCAGAGGCATCAGATCGCGACCCCGGGTGGCGTTACCAATGGTGTCGCGGTCGAGGATTTCCTGGGGGTGATCGAGAAACAGTTTCAGCAAGGCGAAATCGGCGCCGGATAAAATCACTTCTTCGCCGTCGGTATGAAACAGCCGATGACTGACCATATCCAGGCGCCACTCATCGAAGCACAACACCTCGCCGCCGGAGCGCTCCTGGCCGAACTGGGCTCGACGCAGCAGCGCTTTGATTCGCGCCTGCAGTTCACGGGGGCTGAAGGGCTTGCCGAGGTAGTCGTCGGCCCCCAACTCCAGACCGATGACCCGATCGGCTTCGTCGGAACTGGCGGTAAGCATGATGATCGGTACCTGGGACTGACGCGGGTGCTGGCGAATCCATCGGCACAGGCTGAAGCCGTCTTCGTCCGGCAGCATCACATCGAGGATCACCAGGTCGCTCGGCGCCTCGTTCAAGGCCTGGCGAAACCCGGCACCGTCGGGCGTGGTCCGCACCTGAAAACCGGCGCGACTGAGATAGGTGTCCAGCAACTCGCGTATCTCTTGATCGTCATCGACCAACAAAATCGACTTGTTGACTGAGCTCACGGGGGTCGTCCTTGTTGTTATGGATGGAACCGGGAAAACGGATTATGCCTGAGCGCAAATGTACGGCGAATGGGCTTTTGTGGCGAGGGAGCTTGCTCCCGCTCGGCTGCGAAGCAGTCGTAAATTCTGCAACCGAGTTTGTCAGATAGAACTCGGTGGCAGGTTTTGGGACCGCTACGCGCTCCAGCGGGAGCAAGCTCCCTCGCCACAGGTGATCATTTTCAGCTAGGTAATTGCCTGCTCCAGCGCCACACCCGCGCCGGTCAATCCGGAATACGGCGCTGTCACCAACCACACCGGAATGCCCTTGAAGTAATCGCTCATGCAGCCCTTGTCGGCGAAGCAGCGGGCAAACCCGCTCGTCAAGAAGAACTCGGCAAACCGCGGAACCACTCCACCGACGATATACACCCCGCCCCGCCCGCCGCTGGTCAATACATTGTTGCCGGCGACGCGGCCGAGCCAGCAGCAGAACTGCTCCAGCACTTCCAGGGCAATCGGGTCACCCGCCAGTCCGGCAGCGGTGATCTCTTGCGGCGTATCGAGGACCGGCTCATGCCCGTCTACCGCGCAAATCGCCCGATAGATCCGCGGCAAACCACTGCCGCTCAGCGCCGTTTCCGCGCTGACATGCCCAATCTCGTTGAAGATGTGTTGCCACAACTGGGTTTCCCGCAGACTACTCAATGGCAAGTCGACATGTCCGCCTTCACCCGGTAGCGCCATCCAGCGACCTGCGCCCAGATCCAGCAAAGTGCCGACACCCAAACCCGTCCCGGGACCCATCACCACCGCCGGGCGTAACGGCTCGGGAGTCCCTTCGCAGACCACCCGGAATTCGTCTGGCTGCAGTCGGGTCATGCCCAGGGCCATGGCCGAGAAATCGTTGACCAGCAACAGCTGATCGACCTGCAAGGTCTGGCAGAAAGCTTTGCGACTCAGCCGCCAGTGATTGTTGGTAAAGCGAAACTCATCACCGCCCACGGGACCTGCCACCGACAGGCATACCGCGCCGATCGAACCGGGCGCCAGGCCCAGTCCGTTCAGATAGACGCCAATGGCCGCTTCCGGGTTGGCGTAATCTGCTGTCGCCAACACCTGGATCGACTCCAGTCGCTGGTCTTTCCACAACGCAAAACGTGCATTGGTTCCACCAATGTCACCGACCAGCGCTAATTTCACTTAAGGGTCTCCAGGGCAGAGGTAAAGGCGCTGGCGCCCTGCTCTGCCGAGCTGAAGGCCATGCGCATGAAACCGAACAATTCCCGACCGCAGCCAATGCCGTTATCCAGCAAGCCCTTGGCCGGTTCACGCGCGGCGAATTCATCGGCGTCGACCATAAGCTGCAAGGTGCCTTCGACGCCATCGACCCGGATGATATCGCCATCGTGCACCCGCGCCAGCGCGCCGCCGACAAAGGCCTCGGGACAGACGTGGATCGCTGCCGGGATTTTCCCGGAAGCGCCGGACATGCGCCCGTCGGTGACCAGCGCGACCTTGAAACCACGGTCCTGCAACACGCCGAGGAACGGCGTCATCTTGTGCAGTTCCGGCATGCCGTTGGAACGCGGCCCCTGGAAGCGCATCACCGCGACAAAGTCCTTCTCCAGAAGACCGGCCTTGAAGGCATCGGCCAGGTCCTGCTGATCCTGGAACACCATCGCCGGCGCTTCGACGATCTGATGCTCAGGCGCAACCGCCGAGACCTTCATCACACCACGTCCGAGGTTGCCTTCCATTACCCGCAGACCGCCTTCCGGCGAGAACGCCCGGGCCACCGGACGCAGGATATTTTCGTCGAGGCTGTCGCTCGGGCCTTCACGCCAGACCAGTTCACCGTTATCGAGGAACGGTTCCTTGGTGTAGCGGCTCAGGCCGTGACCGGCCACGGTATTGACGTTTTCGTGGAGCAGTCCCGCAGCCAACAGTTCGCGAATCAGGAATGACATACCGCCCGCGGCCTGGAAGTGGTTGATGTCGGCCTTGCCGTTCGGGTAGACGTGGGACAGGGTCGGCACCACTTCGGAGAGGTCGGCCATGTCCTGCCAGGTCAGTTGAATGCCCGCGGCCATGGCGATCGCCGGCATGTGCAGGGTGTGGTTGGTCGAGCCGCCGGTGGCGTGCAGGGCAACGATCGAGTTGACCAGCGAACGCTCATCGACGATTTCACCCAACGGCATGAAGCTGCCGCTTTGCTTGGTCAGGCGGGTGATCTGATGCGCGGCTTCGCGGGTCAAGGCATCGCGCAATGGGGTGTTCGGATTGACGAAAGAGGCGCCTGGCAGGTGCAGGCCCATGACTTCCATCAGCAACTGATTGGTGTTGGCGGTGCCGTAGAAGGTGCAGGTGCCAGGGCTGTGGTAGGACTTCATCTCCGTTTCCAGCAACTCCTCACGGGTCGCCTTGCCTTCGGCATAACGCTGGCGGACGTCGGCTTTTTCCTTGTTGGAAATCCCCGAGACCATCGGCCCGCCGGGGACAAAGATCGTCGGCAGGTGACCGAAGCGCAATGCGCCCATCATCAGACCGGGAACGATCTTGTCGCAGATACCGAGCATTATCGCCGCGTCGAACATGTTGTGGGACAGCGCCACGGCGGTCGACATCGCGATTACTTCGCGGCTGGCGATACCCAGCTCCATGCCCGGCTCGCCCTGGGTCACGCCGTCACACATGGCCGGCACCCCCCCGGCGAACTGACCGACCGAGCCGATCTCGCGCAGTGCATGTTTGAGTTGTTCCGGGTAGTGCTCGTACGGCTGATGCGCCGAGAGCATGTCGTTATATGACGAAACTATTGCCACGTTGGCGGCGTTCATCATTCGCAGATTGTTTTTGTCTTCAGTGCCACAAGCGGCTACGCCGTGGGCGAAGTTGGCACATTGCAGTCTGGCGCGTTGCGGGCCATCGCTGGCGGCACTGCGAATCAAGGCCAGATAAGCCTCACGAGTAGCGCGACTGCGGGAAATAAGCCGTTCGGTGACCTCAAGGACGCGGGGATGCATGTGTAGAACTCCAGGCTAACGGATGTGGCGACCTGATTGTCTATGCTGACTGAAGGGGTCTGCGCTTGGCATTGCAGACGTGGTTTTCAATCATCCGGACCAGTTGATTCAGGTCACTCGTTGTAGATAAGACAAAATATTGCCACTAAAAAGGCTTGTTTTCTATTTTTTTACGAATAATCTTGTTATTCCAACAACAAAACGACGACAGGCGCCTTTTCAAATGACTCTAAGAATCGCAATCAATGGTTTTGGCCGTATTGGCCGTAATGTCCTTCGAGCACTCTATACCCAAGGTTACCGCCAGGATCTGCAGATCGTCGCCATCAACGATCTGGGGGACAGCGCGATGAATGCCCACCTGCTCAAGTACGACACCGTCCACGGCACCTTCGATGCCGATGTGCAGCACGATCAGGAAAGCCTGACCGTCAATGGTGACCGGATTGCCGTCAGCGCCATCCGCAACCCGGCCGAACTGCCATGGGCTGCCGAGAAGATCGACGTCGTCTTCGAATGCACCGGCCTGTTCACCGACCGTGCCAAAGCCGCCGCGCATATTACTGCCGGGGCTCGCAAAGTGATTATCTCGGCACCGGCCAAAGGCGCCGACGCCACCGTGGTTTACGGGGTCAACCACGACATTCTGCGCCAGTCGCACCAGATCATCTCCAACGCGTCGTGCACCACCAACTGCCTGGCTCCCATCGCCCAGGTGCTGCACCGCGAACTGGGCATCGAAAGTGGCTTGATGACCACTATTCACGCCTACACCAACGACCAGCACCTGACCGACGTCTATCATGTCGACCCGTATCGTGCGCGTTCGGCCACCCAGAACATGATCCCGAGCAAGACCGGCGCTGCCGAAGCGGTGGGCCTGGTGCTACCGGAACTGGCGGGCAAACTGACCGGTATGTCGGTGCGCGTACCAGTGATCAACGTGTCGCTGGTGGACCTGACCGTGCAACTCAAGCGTGAAGCCACCGCCGATGAGGTCAATGCGCTGCTCAAGGAAGCCAGCCAGCACTCGAAGATCCTCGGCTACAACACCCTGCCGCTGGTCTCCAGCGACTTCAACCATAACCCGCTGTCGTCGATCTTCGATGCCAACCACACCAAGTCCAGCGGCAAGCTGCTCAAGGTACTGGCCTGGTACGACAACGAATGGGGCTTCTCCAACCGCATGCTCGACAATTGCCTGGCGCTCTGCAACGCGGAATAAGGCGGACCCCTGTGGAACAGCAACCGATGATCGGTATCAGCTTCACCCAGAAAACCATGACGGCGCGCAAGCGCATCGCCCTGGTCGCCCACGACCACTGCAAGGTGTTCCTGCTCGACTGGGCCGAGCGGCAAAAGGACAAACTCGCCCGGCACGAACTGGTCGCCACCGGCACCACCGGCCTGCTGCTGAGCAAACGTCTGGGGCTGCCCGTCGAGAGCATGATCAGCGGCCCGTTGGGCGGCGATCAGCAACTCGGCGCGCGGATCGCCGAGCAGCGGGTGGATCTGCTGGTGTTTTTCTGGGACCCCTTCGAGCCACAGCCCCACGACCCGGACATCAAGGCATTACTACGGGTCGCGGCGGTCTGGAACATCCCGGTGGCCTGCAATGAATGCAGCGCCGATTACCTGCTCAGCAGCCCGCTGATGGATCAGGCGCACTCGTACCGGATTCCTGATTACGAGGCTTATCTGATGAGCCGTAAATAATTTTCTCACGAAGTAGTACTTGACCATTTATGCAGATGATAAGCATTGTCACTCGCTGAAAAATGGATCAGGTCCTACTGTGAGCCAATTGCGCTTCATCCACGTCTTCCTCGCTCAGCGAGTTTCTCTGCCCCCGCGACCTTCGATCACTGACCGTCACTGATTCCCAGGCGTCCGCACTGCTGATCGCTGCCAACTCGTTAAAAATAATGCACACCCCACTTTCACGAAAGCGCCCGCCCCAGAGCCTGACCCAGTCTCAGCGCAGAGCAAAAACTCGTAAAATACAGAAAAACGCGATATCTCCCTCTCGATTATTGTCAATTATTTATGACAGGCTGCCCGCCGTTCGTCGGCCGGCGCTCATACCAGCACCCTGCGAGCCGATGCACCGGAGATGGCGCTAAATGGATTTGGCCACTCGAGTCATCCGACTCATTGCTCATTCCTTGTCCATTAGCGAGATCGCCCCATGCTCGACTCTCTCTCCATCCGCCTGAAAACCGTACTACTGTCCGGTCTGTGCCTGCTCGGCGTGGTCGGCCTGATCGTCGGTATGAACATCTACCAGGCCAATCAGAACGACCAAATCGTCAGTTCCTCCAGCAGCAAAATGCTCACCGGCAGCGTCGAAAACCTGCTCCAGGCCAAAGCGGCCGAGCAAGCGGTACGGGTGCAGAAGACATTTGGTGAAAGCCTGCTGGTGGTGACCGCGCTCGCCGACCAGATCAACGACCTGCGAATCATGGCCGGCAAGCGTTCGCTGGAATCTTCGGCATTGCGCGAAGAACTCAACCAGAGTCTGAAAACCGCCTTCGAGCGCAACACCAAGGTGCTAGGCATCTGGCTGGCCTTTGAACCCAACGGCCTCGACGGCAAGGACAGCGAATTCGCCAACGATGCGGCCCGCGTATCCAACGAAGTCGGGCGTTTTGCCAGTTACTGGAGCCGCGCCGGGGGCACCGGGATAAACACGATCATGGTCGAAAACGACATGACTAAAACCACCCTCAGCCTCAGCGGCACCCCGTACAACAGCTGGTACACCTGCCCACGGGACAGCAAGCGCACCTGCCTGCTGGATCCGTACGCCGACACTGTCGGCGGCAAAGAAATGCTGATGACCACCATTTCCGTGCCCTTGTTGGTCAATGGCAAGGTCATCGGCGTGGTCGGCGTGGATATCGCCCTCGACTCGCTGCAAGCCGCCGCCAACGATTCCCAGCGCGAGCTGTTCGACGGCGCCGGGCACATGCTGATTGTCTCCGGCAGCGGCGTGCTCGCCGGTTACAGCACTGACGCCAGCAAGGTCGGCAAAAGCATCGACGAAGCCCTCGGCGCAGATGGCAAGGACGTCCTGCAACTGTTGAGTGGCAACACGCCGAAAGTCCTCAAGCAAAGCGACTTGATCCGCGCCGTCTATCCGGTCAGCCCTATCCCCGACTCCAGGGCCTGGGGCGTCGTGATCGATTTGCCACAGCAGGTGTTGCTCGCCGACTCGGTAAAACTGCAAGCCGTGCTCGACGAAGCGCAGGCCAGCGGTACGTTCAATACACTGTTGGTGGCCACCGGTGCCGGTCTGCTCGGCCTGCTGCTGATCTGGCTTACCGCATCGGGTGTCACCCGGCCGATCAACAGCGTCGCGCAAATGCTCAAGGCCATTGCCAGCGGCGACGGCGACCTGACCCAACGCCTGCAGTACAGCAAAAAGGATGAACTGGGCGAACTGGTCAGCTGGTTCAACCGCTTCCTCGACAAGCTGCAACCGACCATCACGCAGATCAAGCACAGCATCACCGAAGCCCGCGGCACCGCCGATCACTCCTCGGAAATCGCTCGCCGGACCAGCGAAGGCATGCAACTGCAGTTCCGCGAAATCGATCAGGTCGCCACCGCCTCCAACGAAATGAGCGCCACTGCCCACGATGTCGCCAACAGTGCCTCGAATGCCGCCAACGCGGCCAAAGGTGCCGATCAATCGGCCAGGGACGGGATGTCGATCATCGAGCGCAGTACTCGCGACATCAATCTACTGGCTGAGGAAGTCAGTAAAGCGGTGAAGGAAGTCGAAGCACTGGCGGTCAACAGCGAGCAGATAGGCTCGGTGCTGGAAGTGATCCGCAGCATCGCCGAACAAACCAACCTGCTGGCGCTCAACGCGGCGATCGAAGCGGCGCGCGCCGGGGAAAGCGGTCGTGGTTTCGCCGTGGTCGCCGACGAAGTGCGCAACCTGGCCAAACGTACCCAGGACTCGGTGGAAGAAATCCGCCTGGTGATCGAACGTATTCAAACCGGCACCCGCGGCGTGGTCGCGACCATGCATTCGAGCCAGACCCAGGCTCACAGTAACGCTGGGCAAATCCAGCAAGCGGTGCAGGCGCTGGGCAAGATCAGCGATGCGGTAACGGTGATCAGCGACATGAACCTGCAAATCGCCAGCGCCGCCGAGCAGCAAAGCGCCGTGGCCGAAGAGGTCAACCGCAACGTCTCGGCGATCCGCAGCGTGACCGAAACCCTGACCGAACAGGCCACCGAATCAGCGCAGATCAGCAGCCAGTTGAATGCCCTGGCGACTCAACAAATGAAATTAATGGATCAGTTTCGGGTTTGACCCAGCGGGGATTGATACCCGTGGGAGCCCGCTCCCACGGTTTTGATCTATGATCCCCTCTCTCCCGGAGGGCCTTCGATGACCGATTTTCTGACGTCCATTCAAGCCGCACTCGGCTTGCCCCACACCCCGATTCAATTCACCTCCAGCGGCGCCCTGCCCTCGGCCTTTGCCGTCACCGATCTGGCCAGCGCCAGCATCGCCGCCGCCGGCCAGGCCGTCAGCGAGCTCTTGCACCAGCAGACCGGCCGTTTGCCCAGCCTTGAAGTCGACCGGCGACTGGCATCCCTCTGGTTCGCCACTTCGATCCGCCCCCAAGGCTGGAGCGTGCCGCCGATGTGGGATGCGGTAGCCGGCGACTACGCGACGAAAGACGGCTGGATCCGCCTGCACACCAACGCGCCTCATCACCGCGCCGCTGCAGAAACGGTACTCGGCCAGTGTGCCGACCGCGGGGCGATGGCAACCAAGGTGGAGCAATGGGCCAAGAGTGATCTGGAACAGGCGATCATCGACGCCGGCGGTTGCGCGGCTGAAATGCGTTCGTGGGAACAATGGCAAACCCATCCCCAGGGGATGGCGGTCAACGCCGAACCGCTGATGCATTTCGCCGCCAACGCCAGCGAGAGTAAGAAGCCATGGCAGGGCTCGGTGGCGCAACCGCTGGCTGGAATCAAGGTACTGGATTTGACCCGAGTGCTCGCCGGCCCGATTGCCAGTCGCTTCCTCGCCGGGCTCGGCGCCGAAGTGCTGCGCATCGATCCGCCAGACTGGAGCGAGCCGGGTGTGATCCCCGAAGTCACGTTGGGCAAACGCTGCACCCGGCTGAACCTGCATGACCCTGCTGATCGCGCCGTGTTTGAAGCACTGCTTAAAGACGCCGATATGCTGCTTCATGGCTATCGGGCCGACGCGCTGGAGCGTCTCGGTTACGGACAGAATGAACGACAGAACATCGCTCCGGGATTGATCGATGTCTGTCTCAACGCCTACGGCTGGAGCGGCCCGTGGCAGAATCGCCGGGGCTTCGATAGCCTGGTGCAGATGAGCAGCGGCATCGCCGATGCCGGCATGCACTGGAAAAAAACCGACACACCCACGCCACTGCCGGTCCAGGCCCTGGACCATGGCACCGGCTACTTGATGGCCGCCAGTGCGATTCGGGCGCTGACGGAGCGCTTGAGCCAAGGCCATGGGAGTTCGGCGCGTCTGTCGTTGGCTCGGACCGCGAAGCTGTTGGTCGAGCATGGTCAGGCCGGTGTGCAGGAGCCTTTGCGGGCTGAAGATTCGGAGGATCAGGGCATGCTGGTCGAGCAGACATCCTGGGGGCCGGCCCATCGCTTGCAGGTTCCACTGAAAATCACCGGCACGCCACTGCAATGGACGATTCCAGCCGGAGAATTGGGTTCGCATCGGGCGCAGTGGTGGTGAGTTGCAAATAGCTATCGCGAGCAAGCTCGCTCCCACAAGGTAGGTGGCAGCACATACATGTGTGATCGTTCACAGAACCTGTGTGAGCGGGCTTGCCCTGCTACGGGAGAATGTGCGAAGCCACAAATTTTCTTGACTGACGGGCATTGGCGCTTGCCCGCGAAGACGGCTCAACGGTCCGCACCTATCCTGGAGCCATTCAACGACGTCCAAAGCTGCTGCGCCGCATATGCCCGCCAAGGCCGCCAGGCTTCGGCTCTGTGCAGCAACTGGCGGGCAGTGATCGGCCCGCCTTCCAGTGCAGCCAGGGCATTGATCAACCCCACATCCCCTGAAGGAAACGCATCCACCTCACGCATCTGGCGGATGGCAATGTACTGCGCCGTCCAGTCACCAATGCCGTGCAGTTCCAGCAACCGCGTCACGCCTTCATTCAGATTCGCTTTCGGCTCGAACAACAAGGGGTCATCCAGCAGCGCTTGCGCAACCCCGGACAACGTCCTGCCACGGCTTTTGGGCATGCCCAGCGTGGCCAGATCAACCTTGGCCAATACCGCCGCTTCAGGAAAGACATGGGTCAATCCCGGCAGTTGAGGATCCGCTGCACGCAACGGCTCGCCATACTGTGCAACCAACTTGCCCGCCAGTCTTATGGCCGCGCCCACTGTGATCTGCTGCCCCAACACCGCACGGGTCGCCAGCTCGAAACCATCCCAGGTGCCGGGCACCCGCAGGCCTGGGCGAGTAGCCGTCAACCGGGCCATCAATGGGTCCAGCGCCAGTTGCCGATTGATAATGTGTGGATCCGCCGCCAGATCGAACATTCGCTGCAAGCGCAGCAGGATCTGCGCTATTGAAGCCGGATCGGCAAAGCGCACCGTTACCGCCAGCGATTCACCCGTCCCGGGCTGCACACTCAGCGTGCCATGAGCCCCCTTGAGGCTGAAGCCGCGTGAATACACGCCATCCGCCACCGCTTCCAACCCGACAATCGCCCGCGCCGACAAGAACCCCAGCATCGCCGGCCAGTCATACGGTGGCCGGTAAGGCAGCAATAGCATCACCTCTTCTGCACCGCCACGATCACGCTCGATCACAGCGAAAGCACGCCGCTGTACAACCCATAAGCCGCCAGCAATGCCCCGGCGATAACACAGACAAAAATCCCTTTCTCGATAGGGGTGAACAATGGCTCACCCTGTTCACGTTTGGCCTTGGCGAACAGAATCACTCCGGGTGCATAGAGCAGCGCCGACAGCAACAGGTATTTCACCCCGCCGGCATACAACAACCAGATCGCATAACACAGGGCAATGGCGCCGATGAACAGGTCTTTCATCCGCTCAGCGGTGGCTTCTTCGTAAGTCTCGCCGCGTCCGCTCAACAGCACCGCATAGGCCGCGGACCACAGATACGGCACCAGGATCATCGAAGAAGCGAGGTAGATCAGGCTGGTGTAAGTGCCGGCAGAGAACAGCGTGATGAGCAGGAAAATCTGGATCATCCCGTTGGTCAGCCACAACGCGTTTACTGGCACGTGGTTGGCGTTTTCCTTTTTCAGGAACGCCGGCATGGTCTTGTCCCGAGCCGTGGCGAACAGAATCTCGGCGCACAGCAACGCCCAGGACAACAAGGCACCGAGCAAGGAAATCGCCAGGCCGATACTGATCAACACTGCGCCCCAAGGGCCGACGATATGTTCCAGCACGGCGGCCAGCGACGGGTTGTGCAAGCTGGCCAGTTCCGGCTGGTTCATGATCCCCAGCGACAACACATTGACCAGCACCAGCAAGGCCAGCACCCCGAGAAAACCAATGACCGTGGCCCGGCCGACATCCGCACGTTTCTCGGCCCTTGCCGAGTAGACACTGGCGCCTTCAATGCCGATGAACACAAACACCGTGACCAGCATCATGTTGCGCACCTGGTCCATCACGCTGCCGAAATTCGGGTTGCTTTCTCCCCATACATCCCGGGTGAAAATGTCAGCCTTGAACGCCACGCCGGCAATCACGATAAACATCACCAGCGGCACCACCTTGGCGATAGTGGTCAACTGATTGATGAACGCCGCTTCCTTGATCCCGCGCAGCACCAGGAAATGCACGGCCCAGAGCAGCACCGATGCGCAACCGATGGCAATCGGCGTATTGCCCTGGCCGAAAATCGGAAAAAAATAACCCAGCGTACTGAACAGCAGCACGAAGTAGCCGACGTTGCCGAGCCAGGCACTGATCCAGTAGCCCCAGGCCGACGAGAAGCCCATGTAGTCGCCGAACCCGGCCTTGGCGTAGGCATACACCCCGGAATCCAGTTCGGGTTTGCGGTTGGCCAGGGTCTGGAAGACGAAGGCCAGGGTCAACATCCCCACTGCAGTAATAGCCCAGCCAATCAGCACCGCACCGGCATCCGCCCGCGCGGCCATGTTCTGCGGCAATGAAAAAATTCCGCCACCGATCATCGAGCCCACTACCAGCGCGATCAACGCGCTGAGTCGAAGCTTTTGCGTCTGTTGGGACATCCTTACCTCTTCGTTCACGTTCGTTCTAATTAGCAACACTTGAAAACGATCACCCAACTGCCTATCGACAGGTTAATAACGTTTATTAGATAACGCCAACATCCACGGGCATTTTATAACGTGTGATTCTATAGAGTGGCGCCCCCTCGCACTGCAGTTTTGTGTGCGACTCCTAATAAATCAATCGCTCACTGAAATCCGCCGCCAAAAATTTGCACATTGGCCAAAACGGACTAATTTCAATGTTCACAGGAATAGGATCCATTCCTGCCGAGCCTAAGCAAGCCCTCTGGAAAGGGCTTCTTCAGGAAGGCCTTGTCATCTTCCTGAAACACTCCTAAGCCTTTCATTAATAATGGAATGTGCTAATTCACTGATCTAAGTCAGTTGTTTGAATAGCACGTAGATTTACCCTGTTGTCTCTCTTCTCCTGCACTGGAGTTATGCAATGTCTGAATCACCTGGAAAACTACGACTGGGCGCATTAGTCGCTCTAGTAGTCGGTTCGATGATTGGTGGCGGGATCTTTTCACTGCCGCAAAACATGGCGGCCAGTGCCGATGTGGGTGCCGTCCTGATTGGCTGGGCCATCACTGCCGTGGGCATGTTGACCCTGGCGTTTGTGTTCCAGACCCTGGCCAATCGCAAACCTGATCTTGACGGTGGTGTCTACGCCTACGCCAAGGCCGGATTCGGTGACTACATGGGCTTCTCGTCGGCCTGGGGCTACTGGATCAGTGCCTGGCTCGGTAACGTCGGCTACTTCGTGCTGCTGTTCAGCACCCTCGGTTATTTCTTCCCGATCTTCGGCGAAGGCAACACCGTGGCCGCGGTGATCGGCGCATCGGTACTGCTCTGGGCCGTGCATTTCCTGGTGCTGCGCGGGATCAAGGAAGCGGCGTTCATCAACCTGGTGACTACCGTCGCCAAGGTCGTACCGCTGCTGTTGTTTGTGCTGATCGCAATCTTCGCGTTCAAGCTGGACATCTTCACCGCCGACATCTGGGGCCTGAAAAATCCCGACCTGGGCAGCGTGATGGACCAGGTGCGCAACATGATGCTGGTCACCGTCTGGGTATTCATCGGCATCGAAGGCGCGAGCATTTTTTCGGCCCGTGCCGAGAAGCGTTCGGATGTCGGCAAGGCGACCGTGATCGGCTTCATTACCGTGCTGCTGTTCCTGGTGCTGGTGAACGTGTTGTCGCTGGGCATCATGACCCAGCCGGAACTGGCCAAGTTGCAGAACCCGTCGATGGCCGCCGTGCTCGAGCATGTGGTCGGCCCCTGGGGTGCGGCATTGATCAGCGTCGGCTTGATCATCTCGCTGCTCGGGGCGCTGCTGTCGTGGGTGCTGTTGTGCGCCGAGATCATGTTCGCCGCCGCCAAAGACCACACCATGCCGGAATTCCTGCGCAAGGAAAACGCCAACCACGTACCGGTCAACGCCCTGTGGCTGACCAACGCCATGGTCCAGATTTTCCTGATCATCACGCTCTTCTCGGCCAGTACTTACCTGTCGCTGATCTACCTCGCCACCTCAATGATCCTGGTGCCTTACCTGTGGTCAGCGGCCTATGCCCTGCTGTTGGCGGTACGTGGTGAAAGCTATGAAAACGCCCTCGCCGAACGCAAGAAAGACCTGTTTATCGGCGCCATTGCGGTGATTTACGCAGTCTGGCTGCTGTATGCCGGCGGGATCAAATACCTGCTGCTGTCCGCCCTGCTCTACGCCCCTGGCGCGATCCTGTTCGCCAAGGCCAAGCGTGAACTGGGCAAACCGGTTTTCACCAACGTCGAGAAGCTGATTTTCGCCGCAGTGGTCATTGGCGCCCTGGTGGCGGCCTATGGGCTCTACGACGGCTTCCTGACCCTGTAACACCTGTCTTTTTTTTGTTATCTGGAGGATCACTGTAATGACCAAGGAAAAAGTTAAGTACGGCGTCCATTCCGAAGCCGGCAAACTACGCAAAGTCATGGTTTGCTCCCCCGGCCTGGCCCACCAGCGGCTGACCCCGAACAACTGCGACGAACTGCTGTTCGATGACGTGTTGTGGGTCGCCCAGGCCAAGCGCGACCACTTCGACTTCGTCACCAAAATGCGTGAACGCAACATCGATGTGCTGGAAATGCACAACCTGCTGACCGACATCGTTGCGATTCCCGAAGCCCTGGACTGGATTCTGCAGCGCAAGATCACCGCCAATTCGGTTGGTCTGGGCCTGATCAACGAAACCGGTTCCTGGCTGCGCAGCCTGGAGCCGCGCAAGATCGCCGAGTTCCTGATTGGTGGCGTGTCCGCCGATGACCTGCCGGACAGCTTCGGCGGCAAGACCATTCAGATGTTCCGCGAGTTTCTCGGTCACTCCAGTTTCATCTTGCCACCGCTGCCCAACACCCAGTTCACCCGCGACACCACCTGCTGGATCTACGGTGGCGTCACGCTGAACCCGATGTACTGGCCCGCCCGCCGTCAGGAAACCCTGTTGGCCAGCGCCATCTATAAATTCCACCCCGAGTTTACCAACGCCGACTTCCAGGTCTGGTACGGCGACCCGGACCAGGAACACGGCAACGCCACCCTCGAAGGCGGCGACGTGATGCCGATCGGCAATGGCGTCGTGTTGATCGGGATGGGCGAGCGCTCTTCGCGCCAGGCCATCGGCCAGCTGGCACTGAATCTGTTCAAGCACAAAGCGGTTGAGCGGGTGATCGTTGCCGGCCTGCCGAAGTCCCGCGCGGCGATGCACCTGGACACTGTATTCAGCTTCTGCGACCGCGACCTGGTGACCATCTTCCCGGAAGTGGTGAACCAGATTGTGGCCTTCACCCTGCGTCCTGACGAAAGCAGACCGGGCGGCATCGACATCCGTCGCGAAGACACCAGCTTCCTCGACACCGTAGCCGCAGCACTCAATCTCAAAACCCTGCGCGTGGTCGAAACCGGCGGCAACAGCTTCGCCGCCGAACGCGAACAGTGGGACGACGGCAACAACGTAGTGGCCGTGGAGCCCGGCGTGGTGATCGGTTACGACCGCAACACCTACACCAACACCCTGTTGCGCAAGGCCGGTATCGAGGTCATCACCATCAGCGCTGGCGAACTGGGCCGAGGCCGTGGCGGTGGCCATTGCATGACCTGCCCGATCATCCGCGACCCGATCGACTACTAACCCATTAATAACGTGCTTGCCGCTGCCCCCACGAAGGGCCTCGGCAAGTGGACGACCGACATCCAAGGAGATCCAAAATGGCTTTCAACATGCGCAACCGCAGCCTGCTGAGCTTGATGCACCACACGACTCGCGAGCTGAACTATTTGCTGGACCTTTCCCGGGACCTCAAACGCGCCAAGTACACGGGCACCGAACGTCCACACCTGAAAGGCAAAAACATCGCGCTGATCTTCGAAAAAACCTCGACCCGCACCCGTTGCGCCTTCGAAGTCGCGGCCCATGACCAAGGCGCCCACGTCACCTATATCGACCCGGTGTCGTCGCAAATCGGTCACAAGGAAAGCATGAAAGACACCGCCCGCGTGCTGGGCCGGATGTTCGATGCCATCGAGTACCGTGGCTTCGAACAGGAAATCGTCGAGGAGCTGGCCAAGTTCGCCGGCGTGCCGGTGTTCAACGGCCTGACTGCTGAATTCCACCCAACGCAAATGATCGCCGACACCCTGACCATGCGCGAACACAGCGACAAGCCGCTGCATGACATCAGCTACGCTTATCTCGGTGACGCGCGCTACAACATGGGCAATTCGCTGCTGATGATCGGCGCCAAACTGGGCATGGACGTGCGCATCGCCGCCCCCAAAGCCCTGTGGCCCCATGCCGATTTCATCGCCCAGTGCAAAGCCTTCGCCGAAGAAAGCGGCGCGCGCATCACCATCACCGAAGACCCGCTGGCAGCGGTCAAGGGTGTCGACTTCATCCACACCGATATCTGGGTGTCCATGGGTGAACCGGTGGAAGCCTGGGACGAGCGGATCGAGCAACTGCTGCCGTACCAGGTCAACGCCAAGATGATGAAGGCCTCGGGTAACCCGCGGGTGAAATTCATGCACTGCCTGCCGGCTTTCCACAACAGCGAAACCAAGGTTGGCAAGGACATCGCCGCGCGTTATCCGCACCTGGCCAACGGTGTTGAAGTCACCGAAGAGGTGTTCGAATCGCCGGCCAACATCGCCTTCGAGCAGGCGGAAAACCGCATGCACACGATCAAGGCGATCCTGGTGTCGGCGCTGGCGGATATCTAAAGGCTCACTCGGCTCCCTGTGGGAACCCGGTCCATGTGGGAGCGAGCTTGCTCGCGATAGGATCGCCTCGGTCTGTCAGATACGCCGAGGTGTCTGCATCGTCGGAACGCCGCCCGGAGCAAGCTCACTCCCACAGGAGACCGAGTCGCCCGCTACTCCTCTGTTTAGAAGGACTGCATCATGCGTATCGTCGTTGCTCTGGGTGGTAACGCCCTCCTGCGTCGTGGTGAACCCATGACCGCGGACAATCAACGCATCAACATCCGCACCGCTACCGAACAGATCGCCAGGATTCATCCCGGCAACGAACTGGTCATCGCCCACGGCAATGGCCCGCAGGTCGGCCTGCTGTCGTTGCAGGCGGCCGCCTATACCTCGGTAACGCCCTACCCGCTGGATGTCCTCGGCGCCGAAACCGAAGGCATGATCGGCTACATGATCGAACAGGAACTGGGCAACCTGCTGGATTTCGAAGTGCCCTTCGCCACCCTGCTGACCCAGGTCGAAGTCGATGCCAACGATCCGGCCTTCCAGAACCCGAGCAAACCCATCGGCCCGGTCTACGCCAAGGCCGAAGCGGAAAAACTTGCTGCCGAAAAAGGCTGGAGCATCGCCCCGGATGGCGACAAGTTCCGCCGCGTGGTGGCCAGCCCGAAACCCAAACGCATCTTCGAAATCCGTCCGATCAAATGGCTGCTGGAAAAAGGCAGCATCGTGATCTGCGCCGGCGGTGGCGGTATCCCGACCATGTACGGGGCCAACGGCAAACTCCAGGGCATCGAAGCGGTGATCGACAAAGACCTCTGCTCGGCGCTGCTGGCCGAACAGCTGGACAGTGATTTGCTGGTGATCGCCACCGATGTCAAGGCGGCGTTCGTCGACTGGGGCCAACCGACCCAGAAGGCTATTGTTCAGGCCCATCCGGACGAGCTAGAACGGCTGGGCTTCGCCGCCGGCTCCATGGGACCGAAGGTCCAGGCCGCTTGCGAGTTCGCCCGCAACACTGGAAAAGTCGCGGTGATCGGTTCACTCTCCGACATCGAAGCGATCGTCCAGGGCAAGGCCGGCACCCGCATCAGCACGGCGAAACCTGGCATAACCTACGTATAAGAAAGAAACTCCGTGGGCAGATATAGGGTCTGCCCTACTCCAATGCCTTCGAAGGAGAGACGCCAATGGCAACGTTCGAGCCCGGTCATCTGCACATGGAACGCCACGCACTGAACCAGGACGATGTCAGCTACAACGTGTGCATCGACTATGAAGTCACCGAGGATCCCAAGGAGGGCAAAGGGATGCTGTTCACGATGCATGGCAGCATCCAGGGCAAGGATCTGAAAGAATCATTCTTCCTGCCCAAGGATCAGGCCTACAACTTCGCCAGCAACGTCACGAAAATCGCAGAGAAGTACGGCATTCCCAGGGCGCTGAGCAGCATCGGTTCGGTACACAAGCACTACGACGAGATGTTCGAAGACGTGCGCAAGCAACTGAACGTCAAATCCGGGGATCCGGTGAAGCCTGAACATCTGGAGTAACACCATTTCACCACTGTGGGAGCGAGGCCTGCTCGCGATAGCGACCTGACATTCACCATGGGTGTCGACTGGCACGCCGCTATCGCGAGCAGGCTCGCTCCCACAGGGGATCATCATTGCCCTGAAATCCGCGCAGGATTTCACCATTGACCCGCCCCAAGGCATACTTGCCACCCTCCGCACTCCAGAATCAAAAACCGCCCCATGCGTATCCACGTCAGTTTCATCGACCGCGTTGGCATTACCCAGGAAGTCCTGGCGCTGCTGGGTGGGCGCAATCTCAATCTGGATGCGGTGGAAATGGTTCCGCCCAACGTCTACATCGACGCCCCGACCTTGAGCCCGCAGGTGCTGGACGAACTGCGCGATGCGCTGTTCAGTGTGCACGGTGTGCAGGCAGTGAGGGTGGTCGACATCCTTCCCGGTCAGCGCCGTCATCTGCAACTCGACGCATTGCTCGCGGCGATGACCGACCCGGTGCTGGCCCTGGACAGCGCCGGTAAAGTCCTGCTGGCCAACCCGGCGCTGATAGCCTTGTACGGCCGAGAACCGGCTGGCGAGAGCGTCGCCGAACTGTTTGCCGATCCGGCGTTGCTGGATACCTTGCTCGAACACGGTTTCCGCTTGCCATTGCGCGAGATCACCGTCAACGGCCAGACCCTGCTGCTCGATGCCACGCCGATCACCGACGCCGGCGCCTTGCTGACGCTGTACCAGCCCAACCGCATTGGTGAACGCCTGTCGGCGTTGCACCACGACCACGCCGAAGGCTTCGATGCGCTGCTCGGCGAGTCCCCGGCAATCCGCACCCTCAAGGCTCGCGCACAACGGGTGGCGACTCTTGACGCGCCGCTGTTGATCCAGGGTGAAACCGGCACCGGCAAGGAGTTGGTGGCCCGTGCCTGTCACGCCGCCAGTGCTCGCCACAGCTCACCGTTCCTCGCACTGAACTGCGCCGCGCTGCCGGAAAACCTGGCCGAAAGCGAACTGTTCGGCTACGCCCCCGGCGCTTTCACCGGCGCCCAGCGCGGTGGCAAGCCGGGATTGATGGAACTGGCCAACCAGGGCACGGTATTCCTCGATGAAATCGGCGAGATGTCGCCGTACCTGCAAGCCAAGCTCCTGCGTTTTCTCAACGACGGCAGCTTCCGGCGCGTGGGCGGAGACCGCGAGGTCAAGGTCAATGTACGAATCCTCAGCGCGACCCACCGTGACCTGGAGAAAATGGTCAGCGAAGGCAGCTTCCGCGAAGACCTGTTCTACCGCTTGAACGTCCTCAACGTCGAAGTCCCGCCGTTGCGCGAACGCGGCCAGGACATCCTGCTGCTGGCGCGCTACTTCATGCAGCAGGCCTGCGCACAGATCCAGCGCCCGGTCTGTCGCCTGGCCCCGGGGACCTATCCGGCGCTGCTGGGCAACCGCTGGCCGGGCAATGTAAGGCAGTTGCAAAACGTGATCTTCCGCGCCGCGGCGATTTGCGAGAGCAGCCTGGTGGACATTGGCGACCTCGACATTGCCGGCACCTCGGTGGCGCGTCAGAGCGACAGCGAAGTGGACAGCCTGGAACAGGCCGTGGAAGCGTTCGAAAAAACCCTGCTGGAAAAACTCTACGTCAACTACCCCTCGACCCGACAACTGGCCAGCCGGCTACAAACCTCCCACACCGCCATCGCTCATCGATTGCGCAAGTACGGGATTCCGGGCAAAACCTGACCCCGCGCCTGCAACGTTACGGATGTATGCAATCCAACTGTAGGAGCTGCCGAAGGCTGCGATCTTTTGACTTTGCATTTGCAGTGCCTGCGACAAGATCGCAATCCCCCATCGTACGCTCACCCCTGTAGGCGCTGCCGAAGGCTGCGATCTTTTGACTTTGCATTTGTGGTGCCTGCGACAAGATCGCAATCCCCCGTCGTACGCTCACCCCCTGTAGGAGCTGCCGAAGGCTGCGATCTTTTGACTTTGCATTTGTGGTGCCTGCGACAAGATCGCAGCCTGCGGCAGCTCCTACGGATTGGGTTTTCAGTTCAAAATCAAAGAACCTGTTTCTAAAAGCGACCTCCATCTGTACTGAAAGCGCTACAGTGGAATGATATCGCTACACACCTCGTTAACCAGCGCTACGCAAGGCTTTGATCCTCTTAGGCTTTTTTCTTCGCCTCAAGCTGTAGCGATTTCGCTACAACTATCAAATCAGATCAACCCAGAAAAATACATAAGTTATTGATTTATAACGAATAAAAAACATTGGCCGCAAAATTGCTTAGTAACCACCTATAAAGCAGGGCTTTTGCCCGAGCATTCAATCGCGTCCACCAGACGAGTCTGGCCCCTAGGAGTTTCCATGAGCGAATTGCGTTTTACTGAAGATCACGAATGGCTGCGCACCGAAGCCGATGGCAGCGTCACCGTAGGCATCACGGCTTTCGCGCAGAATGCGCTGGGCGACGTGGTTTTCGTGCAACTGCCGGAACTGCAGACCTACGACAAAGGTGCCGAAGCCGCGACCGTTGAATCAGTAAAAGCTGCCAGCGGTGTATACATGCCCCTGGACGGCGAAGTGGTCGAGACCAATCCAGCGCTCGATAGCTGCCCTGAGCTGGTCAACGAAGATCCTTTGGGCGAAGGCTGGTTCTTCCGTTTCATCCCCGCAGACGCCTGCGCTGTCGGCCAACTGCTCGATCAAGACGCCTACGACCGCCTGATCAAAGCCAACGCCGAAGCCTGAGGAACCTGTCATGTCCAGCACCATCAATCTGAGCACCGCCAACGAATTCATCGCACGCCACATCGGCCCGCGCCAGGGTGATGAGCAAGCAATGCTCGCCACCCTCGGTTTCGACTCCCTGGAAGCCCTGAGCGCCAGCGTCATTCCGGACAGTATCAAAGGCACCAGCGTCCTCGGCATGGACGATGGCCTGAGCGAAGCCGATGCCCTGGCCTCGATCAAAGCCATCGCCGCCAAGAATCAACTGTTCAAGACCTACATCGGCCAGGGTTACTACAACTGCCACACGCCATCGCCGATCCTGCGCAACCTGCTGGAAAACCCGGCCTGGTACACCGCCTACACCCCGTATCAGCCAGAGATTTCCCAGGGTCGCCTCGAAGCGCTGCTGAACTTCCAGACGCTGATCAGCGACCTCAGCGGCTTGCCGATCGCCAACGCCTCGCTGCTCGACGAAGCCACCGCCGCCGCCGAAGCCATGACCTTCTGCAAACGCCTGAGCAAGAACAAAGGCAGCCACGCGTTCTTCGCGTCAGTTCACTGTCACCCGCAGACCCTCGATGTGCTGCGCACCCGTGCCGAGCCGTTGGGCATCGACGTGGTGGTCGGTGACGAGCGCGAACTGACCGATGTCAGCGCATTCTTCGGCGCCCTGCTGCAATACCCGGCGAGCAACGGTGACCTGTTCGACTACCGCGAACTGACCGACCGCTTCCATGCCGTCAACGCCCTGGTCGCGGTGGCCGCTGACCTGCTGGCCCTGACCGTACTGACCCCGCCAGGCGAGTTCGGCGCCGACGTGGCCATCGGCAGCGCCCAGCGCTTCGGCGTGCCGCTGGGCTTCGGTGGTCCGCACGCCGCCTACTTCTCCACCCGCGATGCGTTCAAGCGTGACATGCCCGGCCGTCTGGTCGGCGTCTCGGTGGACCGTCATGGCCAGCCGGCATTGCGTCTGGCCATGCAGACCCGCGAACAACATATCCGCCGCGAGAAAGCCACCAGCAACATCTGCACCGCCCAGGTATTGCTGGCCAACATCGCCAGCATGTACGCCGTTTACCACGGTCCTAAAGGCCTGAAGCAGATCGCCAATCGCATCCATCACCTGACCGCGATACTCGCCAAAGGCTTGAGCGGTCTGGGTCTGAAGGTTGAGCAAGAGCACTTCTTCGACACCCTGACCCTGAACACCGGCAGCCAGACCGCCGCCCTGCACGACAAGGCCCGCGCCCAGCGCATCAACCTGCGTGTGATCGATGGCGAGCGTCTCGGTTTGTCCCTGGACGAAACCACCAGCCAGGCCGACATCGAAACCCTGTGGGGCGTGCTGGCCGACGGCAAAGCGCTGCCGGACTTCGCAGCACTGGCCGCTGCTGTCGAGAGCCGCATCCCGGCGACCCTGGTTCGCCAATCGCCAATCCTCAGCCACCCGGTATTCAACCGTTATCACTCGGAAACCGAGCTGATGCGCTACCTGCGCAAGCTGGCCGACAAGGACCTGGCACTGGATCGCACCATGATCCCACTGGGTTCGTGCACCATGAAACTCAACGCCGCCAGCGAAATGATCCCGGTGACCTGGGCCGAGTTCGGCGCACTGCACCCGTTCGCTCCGGCCGAGCAGAGCGCCGGCTACCAGCAACTGACTGACGAACTGGAAGCGATGCTCTGCGCCGCGACCGGTTACGACGCGATCTCCCTGCAGCCGAACGCCGGCTCCCAGGGCGAATACGCCGGCCTGCTGGCGATCCGGGCTTACCACCAGAGCCGTGGCGATGACCGCCGCGATATCTGCCTGATCCCGTCCTCGGCCCACGGCACCAACCCGGCAACTGCCAACATGGCCGGTATGCGCGTGGTGGTCACCGCTTGCGACGCACGCGGCAACGTCGACATCGAAGACCTGCGCGCCAAAGCCATCGAGCACCGCGAACACCTCGCCGCGCTGATGATCACCTACCCGTCGACCCACGGCGTGTTCGAAGAAGGCATCCGTGAAATCTGCGGGATCATTCATGACAACGGCGGCCAGGTGTACATCGACGGCGCCAACATGAACGCCATGGTCGGCCTTTGCGCGCCGGGCAAGTTCGGCGGCGACGTGTCTCACCTGAACCTGCACAAGACCTTCTGCATCCCTCACGGCGGTGGCGGCCCGGGCGTCGGCCCGATAGGCGTGAAATCGCACCTGACGCCATTCCTGCCGGGCCATGCCGCCATGGAACGCAAGGAGGGCGCTGTCTGCGCAGCACCGTTCGGCAGCGCGAGCATTCTGCCGATCACCTGGATGTACATTCGGATGATGGGTGGCGCGGGCCTCAAGCGTGCATCGCAGCTGGCGATCCTCAATGCCAACTACATTTCCCGTCGCCTCGAAGAGCACTATCCAGTGCTGTACACCGGCAGCAACGGTCTGGTGGCCCACGAATGCATCCTCGATCTGCGTCCGCTCAAGGACAGCAGCGGCATCAGCGTCGATGACGTGGCCAAGCGCCTGATCGACTTCGGTTTCCACGCCCCGACCATGTCCTTCCCGGTGGCCGGCACGCTGATGATCGAGCCGACCGAAAGCGAATCCAAGGAAGAACTGGACCGCTTCTGTGAAGCGATGATCCGCATCCGCGAAGAAATCCGCGCAGTGGAAAGCGGCGCCCTGGACAAAGAGGACAACCCGCTGAAAAACGCTCCGCACACAGCAAAGGAAATGGTTGGCGAGTGGACTCATCCGTACAGCCGCGAGCAAGCCGTGTATCCAGTAGCCTCCTTGATCGAAGGCAAGTACTGGCCACCGGTCGGCCGGGTCGACAACGTGTTCGGCGATCGCAACCTGATCTGCGCCTGCCCGTCGATCGAAAGCTATCAGGACGCGTAAGAACTACGCTTAACCCTGTGTAGGAGCTGCCGCAGGCTGCGATCTTTTGATCTTCCACTTGAGACTCAAGTGAACTCGAGAAAAAGATCGCAGCCTATCGGCAGCTCCTACGGGGTTTGAGTCGACCATAATAAGAAACCGGAGAACCCAACATGTCCCTGAGCGTGTTCGACCTGTTCAAGATTGGCATCGGCCCCTCCAGCTCCCACACCGTCGGCCCGATGCGCGCCGCTGCGCGCTTCGTCGAAGGCTTGCGCCGTGAAGGGCTACTGGCTGCAACCACCTGCGTCAAAGTCGAGCTGTACGGCTCACTCGGCGCCACCGGCAAGGGCCACGGCAGCGACAAGGCCGTGCTGCTAGGGCTGGAAGGTGAACATCCGGACACCGTCGACACCGAGACCATCGCCGCCCGCCTGCAAGAAATCCGCGGCAGCGGACGGCTGAACCTGCTCGGTGAACACTCCATCGAATTCAATGAAAAACTCCACCTGGCGATGATTCGCAAGCCGCTGGCCTATCACCCCAATGGCATGATCTTTCGTGCCTTCGATGCCGCCGGTTTGCAGGTGCGCAGCCGCGAGTACTATTCGGTCGGTGGCGGCTTCGTTGTCGACGAAGATGCCGCGGGTGCTGATCGCATCGTCGAAGACGCCACACCGCTGACCTTCCCGTTCAAGAGCGCCAAGGACTTACTCGGCCATTGCACCACCTACGGCCTGTCCATCAGCCAGGTGATGCTGACCAATGAGAGTGCCTGGCGCCCGGAAGCCGAGACCCGCGCCGGCCTGCTGAAAATCTGGCAAGTGATGCAAGACTGCGTCGCCGCCGGTTGCCGCAACGAAGGGATTCTGCCCGGTGGTTTGAAGGTCAAACGGCGGGCGGCAGCACTGCATCGACAATTGTGCAAGAACCCCGAAGCCGCCCTGCGCGATCCACTCTCGGTGCTCGACTGGGTCAACCTGTACGCCCTGGCAGTCAACGAAGAAAACGCCAACGGCGGGCGCGTGGTCACTGCACCGACCAACGGCGCGGCGGGGATTGTTCCTGCAGTCTTGCATTACTACATGCGCTTCATCCCGGGAGCCAGCGAAGACGGCGTGGTGCGCTTTCTGCTCACCGCGGCGGCGATCGGCATTCTGTACAAGGAAAACGCCTCGATCTCCGGCGCTGAAGTCGGCTGTCAGGGCGAGGTCGGCGTCGCCTGCTCGATGGCCGCGGGAGCGCTCTGCGAAGTGCTCGGCGGCAGCGTGCAACAGGTCGAGAACGCCGCCGAGATTGGCATGGAGCACAACCTCGGGCTGACCTGCGATCCGATTGGCGGCCTGGTCCAGGTACCGTGCATCGAGCGCAACGCCATGGGCTCGGTGAAGGCCATCAATGCGGTGCGCATGGCCCTGCGCGGCGACGGTCAACACTACGTCTCCCTCGACAAGGTCATCCGCACCATGCGCCAGACCGGCGCCGATATGAAAAGCAAATACAAGGAAACCGCCCGTGGCGGTTTGGCGGTCAACATTATTGAGTGCTGATGCGAGACTGGCTGCATCAGTGCATTTTTCAGGAGCTGAATATGTCCACCGAACAACTGTTGAAAACCCCGTTGCACGCACTGCACATCGAACTCGGCGCCCGCATGGTGCCATTCGCCGGCTACGACATGCCGGTGCAATACCCACTGGGCGTGATGAAGGAACACCAGCACACCCGTGACCAGGCCGGGTTGTTCGATGTCTCGCACATGGGCCAGATCCGCCTGACCGGCGCCAATGCCGCCAAGGCCCTGGAGACTCTGGTGCCGGTAGACATCATCGACTTGCCAGTGGGCATGCAGCGCTATGCGATGTTCACCAACGAAACCGGCGGCATTCTCGATGACCTGATGGTCGCCAACCTCGGTAACGACGAACTGATCCTGGTGGTCAACGCCGCCTGCAAGGATCAGGACCTCGCGCACCTGCGCAAGCACATCGGTGATCAGTGCGAGATTCAGCCACTGTTCGAAGAACGCGCCCTGCTCGCCCTGCAGGGCCCGGCAGCGGTAACGGTACTGGCGCGCCTGGCACCTGAAGTGACAAAGATGACCTTCATGCAGTTCGCCAACGTGAAATTGCTGGGTGTGGACTGCTACGTCAGCCGTTCCGGCTACACCGGTGAAGACGGCTTCGAAATCTCCGTACCGGCCGCCAGCGCCGAAACGCTGGCCCGTGCCTTGCTGGCCGAACCAGAGGTGGCGGCGATCGGCCTGGGAGCACGCGACTCCCTGCGCCTGGAAGCCGGCTTGTGCCTTTATGGGCATGACATGAACACCGAGACCACCCCTATCGAGGCCGGCCTGCTTTGGGCCATCTCCAAGCCTCGCCGTGCCGATGGTCCACGTGCCGGGGGTTTCCCGGGTGCAGAAGCCGTGTTCGCTCAGCAACAAGCCGGAGTGAGCCGCAAACGGGTCGGCCTCCTGCCCCAGGAACGCACGCCGGTGCGTGAAGGCGCGGAAATCGTCAACGAAGACGGCACCGTGATCGGCGCCGTCTGCAGTGGCGGCTTCGGGCCAACCCTGGGCGGCCCGTTAGCCATGGGTTACCTCGATAGCCAATACATGGCACTCGACACACCCGTATGGGCGATCGTTCGTGGGAAAAAGGTGCCGATGAGCGTAAGCAAAATGCCATTTGTTGCGCAACGCTACTATCGCGGCTGATTGACTGTTTCTATAAGTAACGCGGTTGCGGCACAGTGCACTACGCTGTAACGCAACCGCCATGAAACAGTGCATGCCTTGACTGTAAGCTTCGATAATGAACTTGGCTTATAACGATCGAAAACAATTGAACCGCCCTGTCGAATAAGCCGACAGGCGCGTATCACAAACAGCCCTGCACTGAGCAAAACCGGGGCTTCGAAGGGCTTGTTTTTTCTCCCTTAGTTGGCGTAGAGTTTCTTCACTGTGTTTGCATGGGTCGCTTGGAACCGTGACCTGGGCAGTAGCCATAAGTTTGCTACAACCCGTTCTACGTCTCTTACTTTCCTGCAACCAGCCCCAGTACTCTTTCACACGAAGGAGGCTGTCATTAATTTTAGTGTCAAAGGAAATAAGCAATGTCCCAACGTCAGAGCGGTACCGTCAAGTGGTTTAACGACGAAAAAGGTTTTGGTTTTATCACTCCAGAGAGCGGTCCGGATCTGTTCGTCCATTTCCGCGCTATTCAGGGCAACGGCTTCAAGAGCCTGAAAGAAGGCCAAAAGGTGACTTTCGTTGCCGTGCAAGGCCAAAAAGGCATGCAGGCTGACGAAGTACAAGCAGAAGCCTGATCCTGGCTGCAACAAAAAGCCCCTGATGCTGACATCAGGGGCTTTTTTGTGCGCGTTATTCCGTAAAATGGCTTCTTTTCTGCCGAGAGTCCCATCATGTCGAAACACCTGCTAAGCCCCCAGGGCGACTTCCCCGCCGCCGGCCTGGGCCGTCGCCTGGCAGCGATGTTCTACGACTTCCTGCTGTGCACCGCACTGCTGATCGTCACCGGGGGTATCTACAAGATGGTGCAGATGGCGATTATCGGCGAAGAAAGAATGCGCGCTCTGACCGACACCGGCGCACTGGACGGTGATCCGCTGCTTTCAACGGTCCTGCTGTTCGTGCTATTCGGGTTCTTCGCCAAGTTCTGGACCTGGTCGGGCCAGACCCTTGGCATGCAAGTCTGGTGCATCCGGGTGCAGAACCCCGACGGTACGGCGATCAGCCTGTGGCAGGCGCTGCTGCGCTTCGTCGTGGCCATCGCCTCACTGCTTTGTGCAGGCCTGGGATTCATCTGGTCGTTGTTCGACAAACAGAAACGTAGCTGGCATGACATCTACTCAAACACCCAACTGGTGCGGATTCCGAAGAAGACGAAATAGCCAAAGAGTTGCCGCAGGTCGGGATTTTTGGGGGTATATCCGGGGCTGCGGTAACGGCGGCTTCCTTTGTCGGAGTACATATCCGTTGCTGCGGTAACGGCTGCTGGCGGTTTCGCCCTTACGGCGTGTCACTTTTTTTCAAACGCCAAAAAAAGTAACCAAAAAACGCTTGCCCCTCCATCCGGTCCCTCGCCTAGGCTCGGCATACCCTCGCTCCGGCGCCCTCCAGGGGGCGCCGCAATGCGGCGGAACTCGGCTGCGCCGAGGGGCGCTTCGCGCCATCCCCTTGGATGACCCCTCCACTCGGCTCTACTGGGAAAGGGGCCGGGTCCTAGCCTGTGAGAGCAACGCTTATCAGCGGCATTGAAGAACTGTCACGGACGATTTTTGCTTCGCTTGTTCGCTTTAGCTGGGCAGCTCGGCTTGGCTTGGCTTGGCTTTTGATCTGGCTGTTGATCTACCCGCCCCTTCGGCAGGCCGAGTGGAGGTGTTCATCAGGGGGGTGGCGCGTAGCGCCGTCAGCGCAGCTGACTCCGCCGCATTGCGGCGCCCCATGATGGACACCGGAGCGAGGGAACGCCGAGCCTTGGCGAGGGGCCGAACGCTCGGGGCGAGACCTTTTGGGTCCTTTTGGGGCGTTTGCCAAAAGGGCCTCGCCGTAAGGGCGAAACCCTAAGTGGCCGTTACCGCAGAAACGGATATGTACACCGACCATCAAGAGCCAGGCCGGCTACCAGGCCGCCTTCGCAAACAAGCTCGCGCCCACATTGGCGCGGCGTGGTGCGCGAGAGGCAGGTCGCCTGGGTGCGCAACCTGCCCGCAGATCAGGCATTACCCGCCAGTTTCATGCGAGCCGCCTGAGTAAAATCGAGCATGCGCTTGAGCGGACGAATAGCCTGGGGAATCAACGCCGGGTCGACGAAGATCTCATTGGTACCCTCTCGCAAGCTCTTCAGCGTACGTTCCAGGGTATTCATCGCCATCCACGGGCAATGCGCGCAACTACGACACGTCGCACCGTTACCGGCGGTTGGCGCCTCGATGAAGACCTTGTCCGGACACAGCTGCTGCATCTTGTAGAAAATACCGCGATCGGTGGCCACGATAAACGTCTTGTTCGGCAAGCTTTGCGCAGCAGCGATCAGCTGGCTGGTAGAACCCACCGCATCGGCCAGGTCAATGACCGCAGTCGGCGACTCGGGGTGAACCAGAATCGCCGCGTCCGGATACAGCGCCTTCATGTCTTCGAGCTGCTTGGACTTGAACTCCTCATGGACGATGCAGGCACCGTCCCAGAGCAACATGTCGGCACCGGTTTTACGCTGGATATAAGTGCCCAGATGCTTGTCCGGCGCCCAAATGATCGTTTCGCCGTTATCCATCAGGCTTTCGACGATCTCCAGCGCACAGCTGGAAGTCACCACCCAGTCAGCGCGGGCCTTGACCGCGGCAGAAGTGTTGGCATACACCACCACCGTGCGCTCGGGATGCTGATCGCAGAACGCCGAGAATTCGTCCACCGGGCAACCCAGGTCCAGCGAGCAGGTCGCTTCCAGGGTCGGCATTAGCACACGTTTTTCAGGGTTGAGGATTTTGGCGGTCTCGCCCATGAATTTCACACCGGCGACCACCACGGTCTTGGCCGGGTGAGCATTGCCGAAGCGGGCCATCTCCAGCGAGTCGGAGACACAGCCACCGGTTTCTTCGGCCAGGGCCTGAATGACCGGATCACAATAGAAGTGGGCAACCAGCACCGCGTCCTGAGCCTTGAGCTCGGCGGCGATGGCGGTACGGTAATAGGCCTCTTCCTCGGCGGTCAGCGGCTTGGGCTGCTTGGCGTCGAGGTGGGCTTGAACCAGAAGGCGTTCGGAAATCTGCGTCATGTTTCGCAAGACCTGCAAGCGCTTTCGCGCGAAAGTCGAGTATACACCCGGCTCCGGACCCTTCAGGGTACCGCCGGGAGAGTGAGTATTCATCAGGCACGGACAGCGTTGAAGCTGCGCAAGGCTACAGAATATCCGGTGGATGCAAAAGCTGATTCTGACTTGCGTAACGCAGTGAAGCACCTGGATTGGGTGGAGCTAAAATCCAGGGCAAAAAAAAACCCGGAAATCCTCACTTTCGTGGGCCTTCCGGATTTTCAAACATCTACATCTAAAATGGTGGGTCGTGTGGGATTCGAACCTACGACCAATTGGTTAAAAGCCAACTGCTCTACCAACTGAGCTAACGACCCGCTGTGTGGTGGTGCGTATAATACTGATTTCTAAGGATAATTCAACACCTAATCTGAAATAAATCAGAAATAGGCTGTTGGGTCGCTAATTCCGGCTGCCGAGAAGCCCTCTGCACGCAGGCGGCAGCTATCGCATTTGCCGCAGGCACGCCCTTTATCATCGGCCTGATAGCAGGAAACCGTCAGCCCATAGTCGACGCCCAGGCGCACGCCCGCCTTGACGATCTCGGCCTTGCTGAGGTTTTGCAGCGGCGCCAGGATACGGAAACCCTGCCCCTCTACCCCCGCCTTGGTCGCCAGGTTGGCCATGCGTTCGAAAGCCTCGACGAACTCGGGACGGCAGTCCGGGTAACCGGAGTAATCCACCGCGTTCACGCCGATGAAGATGTCCCGGGCACCGAGCACTTCTGCCCAGCCCAGCGCCAATGAGAGGAACACGGTATTGCGCGCCGGCACGTAAGTCACCGGAATGCCTTCACCTGGAGCCTCTGGCACATCGATAGAGCTGTCGGTCAGGGCCGAGCCGCCAATGCCGTTCAGATTCAGGCCAATCACCTTGTGCTCGACGACACCCAGATCCCGCGCGATCCGCGCGGCAGCATCCAGCTCGGCCCGGTGGCGCTGACCGTAATCGAAACTCATGGTGTAGCAGCTATAGCCTTCAGCCCGAGCCATGGCCACGACAGTCGCCGAGTCCAGGCCGCCGGACAGGAGGATGACCGCACGTTTTTCTGTAGTGTTCAGTTGTTCAGTCATTTCAGCGCCCCGGCTCGTCATTCCAAAGATATTTATGCAGCTGCAATTGCAGGCGCACTGGCAAGTTGTCCGCCACCACCCAATCAGCCAGATCACGAGCATTGAGATCATGGTGACTTGGGGAAAACAGAACTTCGCCGGCACGCTGATCCAGACCGTACTGAATCAGCTTGGACACGGCCCAGTCGTAGTCTTCCCGCGAGCAGATGACAAACTTCACCTGGTCATTGGGCGTGAGCAGCTCAATGTTCTCGTAGCGGTTACGGTGCGCTTCTTTCGAACCCGGGGTTTTCAGGTCAACGACGCGGCTGACCCGTGGATCGACCGCCGAGATGTCCAGAGCACCGCTGGTCTCAAGCGACACTTGGTAACCGGCGTCGCACAACTGCTCGAGCAATGGAATGGCATTGGGTTGTGCCAGCGGCTCGCCACCAGTGACACAGACATAACGCGGACGGAAACCGGCCACTTGCTCGAGGATGTCGTCGATTGGGCGAATGGTGCCGCCAGTGAACGCGTAGGCGCTGTCGCAGTATTGGCAACGCAACGGGCAACCGGTCAGGCGCACAAAGACAGTGGGCAGCCCGGCAGTCCGCGTTTCACCCTGCAACGAGTAAAAAACTTCGGTGATTCTCAATGTGTCTTGCATAGTCGCCACGGGCGTAACAGCTAAACAGGCTGTCCGCCTCCGTCAGGCACTTCAAGGAACCCCGCGACAGCGCGAATCCCAAAAAGCGTGTTTCATAAAAAGGGCATGAATTCTAACGAAAAAACCCGCGACAAGCGCGGGTTTCTTCAAAACCGGTCACCAGGCTTACATGCGTTGCAAGTCGCGCTGGGCCAGTTGAGCGGCGGAAGTCCCCGGATACTGGGCGACTACCTGCTGCAGAATGCCCTTGACCTTGTCAGTATGACCCAAGCGGCGCTCTACATCAGCGAGCTTGTACAGCGAGTCCGGCACTTTTGCATGCTTGGGATACAGCTGGCTGACGCGGGCAAAAGCCTGGCCGGCACCTTGCAGGTCACCCTTGGCCAGATTCACCTCACCCAACCAGTACTGAGCATTGCCCGCGTACTGGCTGTTCGGGTATTTGCGCAGGAATGCGGCGAAGGCCTGGCTGGCCTTGTCGAAATCCTTGGCCTTGATCAGGTCGAAGGCTGCGTCGTAATAAAGCTTTTCCTTCGCCGGATCAGCCGGTTCAGTACCGGTCTGCGGGGCCTGGGTGGCAGGCGCCGGAGCTACACCGGGGGCATTGAGATCACCACCGGCAGGAGAATTTACAGGAGCCGCGGCAGGAGCACCGCCCGTTCCAATGCGTCGATCAAGTTCCTGGTATCGCTCCAGGCTTTCTTGCTTGATGCGCGCTACATCGTTTTGCAGAACTTCGATCACACCTTGTTGGCGTGCGATTTGTTCCTGCATTTGTTGCAATTGGTTGAACAGCTCGCCCTGTGCCGAGACAGGGGCCGAAACCCCTCCCCCGGCATAGGCGCCGTTCGTACCGTAACCCGCAGGCGGATAATTGCTCCCGCTATTGCCGGAGTTGTCCTCGACCACAGGAACCGCAGCCCCCGCCGCAAGCGGCAGGAGGCTGAGGGCCAAAACAGTTACAGCACGACGGCACGTTCGCATGACGAATTACTTACGCAGTTCGACGCGACGGTTCTGGGACCAGGACTGCTCGTCGTTGCCAGTAGCAACTGCACGCTCTTCGCCGTAGGAAACCAGTTCCAGCTGAGCTGGGGAAACACCTTGCAGTACCAGGTAACGCTGAACGGCTTTCGCACGACGCTCGCCCAGTGCCATGTTGTACTCACGAGTACCACGTTCGTCGGTGTTGCCTTCCAGAACAACGCGAGCGCCGTTTGCTTTCAGGTCTTTGGCGTGAACATCCAGAGCGCGCATGGCTTCTGGCTTCAGGTCCGAGCTGTCGTATTCGAAGTAGAAGGTGGTGATTGCGCGCAGAGCAGCTTCTTCGCTCAGGGAGCCATCAACAGCGCCAGTGTTAGCGCCGTAACCAGCGTTTGGATCGACAGCGCCTTCACCGGCATTGTCGCCGCCTTTGGA
The DNA here is from genome assembly GCF_902497875.1 of Pseudomonas fluorescens. Taxonomy (GTDB): domain Bacteria; phylum Pseudomonadota; class Gammaproteobacteria; order Pseudomonadales; family Pseudomonadaceae; genus Aquipseudomonas; species Aquipseudomonas fluorescens_BR. The sequence continues at coordinate 51,704 of NZ_CABVHY010000019.1, read as the reverse complement.
CGAGCAACCTACAGCTACAGCCATGGCCAGGGCCAGCGCAGCAAACTTACCAAACTTCAGCATTTCCATCGTGAAACTCCTAATGAACCCCAATGTGTTAAGTACAACGTGTAGCGCCGCGTCAGTTCAGGTAAGGGGACCAGGAAGGTTCTCTGACTTCGCCTTGAGCGGTAGGAAGCGGGAGCCTTACGCGTCCATTAATGGACACGAGCATCAAGACTCCCCGGCCCTGCTGGCGGGTGGCGTAGATTACCATGGTGCCGTTGGGCGCAACAGTAGGCGACTCGTCCAGAGTGCTATCAGTGAGGATTTTTACGCTTCCGCGCTGCAAATCCTGGGCCGCAACCTTGAAATTAGTGAAACCGTCCTGACGATGGATCATCACCAGGGTCTTTTCGTCTGCCGACAGTTTAGGGTTGGCGTTGTAGTTACCGACAAAGGTCACACGCTCCGCCCCGCCGCCACCTGCGCTGGTTTTGTAGATCTGCGGTTTGCCGCCACGGTCGGAGGTGAAGTAGATGGTCGAACCATCTTTACCCCAGAACGGCTCGGTGTTGATACCAGGGCCTTTGGTCACGCGGCTGATCTGCTTCGAACCCAGATTCATGACATAGATATCCGGGTTGCCATCTTTGGACAGGACAAAAGCCAGTCGCGAGCCATCCGGCGACCAGGCTGGCGCGCCATTCAGGCCTTCAAAGTTGGTGATCTGCTCGCGGCGACCGGTATCGATGTGCTGGACAAAGATACGTGGGCGCTTCTGTTCGAACGATACATAGGCGATGCGCTTGCCATCGGGGGCGAAACGCGGCGACAGGATCGGTTCGCGCGACTGCAACAAGGTCACTGCCCGCGCGCCGTCATAGTCCGAACGCTGCAGGGTGTAACGCGTGTTGTTTACCGAAAAACGCTCGGCCGTCACGTACAGCATGCGCGTCGAGAAAGCACCTTTGATGCCGGTGAGCTTCTCGAACGACTGGTCAGCAATGTAGTGAGACATGTCGCGCAGCTGATCGACGCTGCCCGACACGCTGCCGGTCAGCACTTGCTGCTCGGTGGCGACGTTGAACAGTGCGTACTGCACCTGCAGGCGACCGCCCGCGGGAACAATGCTGCCGACCATGATGTACTGGGCGCCCAGGGCCTTCCAGTCGCGATAAATGACTTCGCTGGCCTGGGTCGGCAGGCTGATCATGTTCTGCTTCGGAATCGGCGAGTAGTAACCCGAGTTGCGCAGATCGTTACCAATGATTTCCGCCATGTCGTCCGGCAGGACGCTGCCGCCCTGGTATCCGAACGGCACTACCGCGATCGGGGTTGCCCGGTCACTGCCGCTGGTGACCAGAATATTTTTTTCATCCGCCGCCGCTATCCCTGCCAGGCAGCAGATAACGACAAGCATTCCTCGAAGAAGGTTTCTCACAAGGCTAGATCCTCAGGTGTGAATGTCATCTTGAATGAACGATAGGGAGCGAAATCGCTCGGCTTCATTCCCTGCATTTCTGTCAAACGTCCAATATTCTTGACCGCCGCTACAGCCGAAGCGTCGAACGGACCATCGCCACTGGACCTGGAAACACTGACCGAAGTCAACGTACCGTCGGGCAACATGCCGATTTGCAGCACGACTGTCATACCTTTGCGTGCCGAAGGTGGGCGAGCCCAGCCTTCCGCTGCACGAGCACGAATCAAGTCATCGTAACTGCCGGCAACTTCATCGCCCTGCTCATCCGCCAAGGCTTGCTGACGCTGCGGTGTATCGGAAAGCAAATCTGCCAGGGCCTGAGCCTTTTTATCCTCGGTGGATTTACGTGCCGCTTCCTGCGATTTTTTCTTCGCAGCATCGGCAGCAGCTTTCTTCTTCGCATCCTCGGCGACTTTCTTCTTCGCCTCGTCTGCTTCAGCTTTTTTCTTGGCGTCGTCCGCGGCTTTCTTCTTCGCGTCTTCGACAACCTTTTTCTTGGCTTCTTCAGCGGCCTTTTTCTTGGCCTCTTCTTCAGCGGCTTTCTTGGCTTCTTCTTCAGATTTCTTCTTGGCTATATCAGCCAATTGTTTCTCTTCAGCCTTTTTTGCTTCCGCAGTCTTCTTGGCATCGTCGGCTTTCTTGGCTTCATCAGCCTTCTTCGCCTCGTCGGCCTTCTTGGCTTCTTCGGACTTTTTCGCTTCCTCGGCCTTTTGAGCCGACTCTTCTTTCTTTTGTTCCGCAGCCTTTACCGCTTCCTGCTCGACCTTCTTCTGTTCCATCTGTTCGACTTCGGTCTGGCGCGCGGCGGATTTCTTCGCCTCACCGGCAATCTTCTGATTGGTCTGGGTCGTCGCCTGACTTTTCGATTTCAGCTGGTACAAGGTCGCCTGGACGATCGGCTTGGCCGGTGGCAGTTCCGGAGTGAAGGCAAAACTGACGAACAGCATGCCAAACACCAGGATATGCAGGGCAATTGCCCAGACACTAGGCCAGAAGTAGCTTTCCGAGGCGGACGGCTCTCGCATTCGCTGCATCAGGGCGCCTCGGTAATCAAGCCAACATTACCGACCCCGGCTTTCTGCAATCCGCCCATGGCACCCATGACGGAGCCGTAATCGACGGTCTTGTCACCGCGAATGAAGACTTGGGTGCGCTTGCCGTTACCGGTGCCGGCGCTGATGATTTTGGTCACGGCGTCCGTCATCTGCGGCAAGGTCATGGCCTTGTCCTGCTGTTTCTCGGTATCGACTTCGCTGCCAAGGTTCCAGTAATAGGTCTTGTCAGCCTTGATCGAAATGGTCAGGACCTGAGTGTTGTTGTCTTGCGGCAAGGCTTCGCTGGAAACCTTGGGCAGATCAACCTTCACGCCCTGATTGAGCATCGGTGCGGTCACCATGAAGATGACCAGCAGTACCAACATCACGTCGATGTAGGGCACCACGTTCATCTCGGCGACCGGCTTGCGCTTGCGTCGAGCTCGAGCGATTAAAGCCATTGAGGATTACCTGCTTATTCTTCGCTGGTGTGCACTTTGCGGTGCAGGATCGCCTGGAACTCGTCGGCGAAGGTGTAGTAACGGCTGATCAAGGTTTCGCCACGAGCGGCAAAACGGTTGTAGGCGATTACTGCGGGGATTGCCGCGAACAGGCCAATGGCGGTGGCGATCAGCGCCTCGGCGATACCTGGAGCCACGGTGGCCAGGGTCGCTTGCTGGGCCATTGCCAAGCCACGGAAGGAGTTCATGATGCCCCAGACGGTACCGAACAGGCCGATGTACGGGCTGACGGAACCGACGGTAGCGAGGAATGGCAGGCTCTGCTCGAGCTTTTCTTCTTCGCGGGAAATAGCCACGCGCATGGCACGCGCCACGCCTTCCATGACCGCTTCCGGATCAACACCAGACTGCTGGCGCAGACGGGAGAATTCCTTGAAACCAGCGCGGAAAATCTGCTCCACGCCCGAGTCCGGGTCCGGGTTGCTACCGGCCTGGCGATAGAGTTTCGACAGGTCGATACCTGACCAGAAGCGCTCTTCAAAGCTCTCCAGGGCACCTCGACCGGCGCGCAGCAGGTTGCTGCGCTGAAAAATCATGACCCATGAAGTGACCGATGCAGCCACCAGGATCAGCATTACCAACTGCACAACGACGCTGGCATTGCTGACCAAGCTCCACATGGAGGTATGGTCGACGACGTTAGCTTCCACGCTTTATCTCCTGCTCTGAGTGTGTACCCGCGCCGCTCACGCGGGCAAAGGCCGCACGTAGAGCTTCGGGAATGGCCCGGGGTTTCAAACTATCGGCGCGCACACAGGCCACCAAAAACTGCCCTTCACAGAGCAGTGCATTATCCGTAGCCCGCCTGACCTGCTGCTTGAAACGCAGGCTGGCACGGTTCAATTCGATTACTTCAGCGCTCACCAGAAGCTCGTCATCCAGTCGCGCCGGCGCGTGGTAACGCGCTTCGCTGGAATGCACGACGAACAACAGGTCCTCCCCCGCAAGCGTGGATTGGGCAAAGCCCAGCTCCCGTAGCCGCTCGGTTCGAGCCCGTTCCATAAACTTAAGGTAATTGACGTAATACACGATGCCGCCGGCATCGGTGTCCTCGTAATAAACGCGACAACGATGTGCGAACGACTCAAGCCCGTTTTGCGCGCGCATACTCTAGTGGTTACTCCTCAGGTTGCCAATCCGCCCAGGCAACTGTTTTTCATTCTCGAACACATTTCTCGCGAAAGAACGGTAATGCTGGCCCCCAAGGCCTGTGAACAGACCCTATGACAGCACAAACCCTGAATAAATCAGTGCGCAGAGGCCATTTAATCGTCCACGGTATCGAGAAACTCGTCTACCACAGGCATATCCCCCAATCGTGACGGGATGTTAAGACCGAAGTGCAGATACGCATGCCGGGTCACTACCCTTCCTCGCGGCGTGCGCATGATATAGCCTTGCTGAATCAGATAGGGCTCGAGCACATCCTCAATGGTATGCCGCTCTTCACTGATCGCCGCTGCCAGGCTGTCCACGCCCACCGGTCCGCCATCGAACTTCTCGATCATGGTCAGCAGCAGGCGTCGATCCTGGTGGTCGAAGCCACGTTCATCGATGTCCAGCAGGTTCAGCGCCCGGTCAGCAATCGGCTTGGTGATATGGCCATTGGCCCGCACTTCGGCAAAGTCCCGCACCCGGCGCAGCAATCGGTTGGCAATCCGCGGGGTGCCGCGGGCTCGCCGAGCAATTTCGAAAGCGCCATCGGGATCGAGCGGCAAACCGAGAATGCCCGCCGAACGGCTGACGATGGTCGCCAGATCGGCAGTGCTGTAGAACTCCAGGCGCTGAACAATGCCGAAACGGTCGCGCAACGGATTGGTCAGCATCCCGGCGCGAGTGGTCGCCCCGACCAGGGTAAACGGCGGCAGATCGAGTTTGATCGAACGCGCAGCCGGACCTTCACCGATCATGATATCAAGCTGGAAATCCTCCATCGCCGGGTACAGCACTTCTTCGACGATGGGCGAAAGACGGTGGATTTCATCGATGAACAGCACATCGTGGGGTTCAAGGTTGGTCAGCAGCGCTGCCAGATCACCCGGACGCTCCAGCACCGGCCCCGAAGTGCTTTTGATCGACACCCCCATTTCCTGGGCAATGATGTTGGCCAGGGTGGTTTTACCCAGCCCCGGCGGACCGAAGATCAACGTATGGTCGAGCGACTCGTTGCGCCCACGGGCAGCCTGGATGAACAACTCCATTTGCTCGCGCACGGTCGGCTGACCAATGTATTCGGCCAGGCTCAGCGGGCGAATCGCGCGGTCCTGGACTTCCTCGCGGTCACGACTACCCGTGGCGGCGATCAGACGATCAGCTTCAATCACTTAAATCATTCCCTTCAGGGCGCGGCGAATCATGTCTTCACTGCTCAAGCCTTTTTCCTTGATGGCGGACACCGCTTTACTGGCTTCCTGCGGCTTGTAGCCCAGGGAGATCAGTGCGCTGACGGCATCGCTTTCGGCGCTGGCCACCAGGGTCGCCGGCGCATCAGCCTGGTTCGGCACCAGGGCGAACATGCTCGGCACCACTTCCCAGGCTTTGAAGCGGTCCTTGAGCTCCACCAACAGCCGTTCGGCAGTCTTCTTGCCGACCCCCGGGACCTTGGTCAACGCCGAGGTGTCCTGTGCCGAAACACAGCGCACCAACTCATCGACCTCCAGACTGGACATCAACGCCAGCGCCAGTTTCGGCCCAACCCCGTTGAGGCGGATCAGCTCACGAAAAAAATCCCGCTCGCGCTTGCCAATGAAGCCATAGAGTAACTGCGCATCCTCGCGTACGACCAAATGGGTGTGCAAGGTAATCGGCTCACCGACCGACGGCAGTCGATAGAGGGTGGTCATGGGCACTTCCAGCTCATATCCCAGACCATTTACATCAAGAATCAGATGCGGCGGCTGTTTTTCAGCCAAAGTGCCGCGCAAGCGTCCAATCACGTTTCAGATCCTTAAGCGTTGGCCAGATCAATGGCTGACGACCGACAGAGCAAGGGCGATACGCCGACAACACAGGCGCAGAACCCTCATTCGATAAAAATGACTGCTGATGCTATCAGAGACGCAGGCGCCCGCCACGACTGCGTGCCGTGCCCAGACCATGGGGCAACAGGCTGGAACGGGTATGAGCATGACAAATGGCAATGGCCAGGGCATCCGAGGCATCGATTTGCGGCTTGCTGGTCAGTTTCAGCATATGCATGACCATCATTTGCACCTGCTCTTTATTCGCCGCGCCGGTCCCGGTCACTGCCTGCTTGACCTGTGTCGCGGTGTATTCAGCGATTTCCAGGCTTTCCTCGGCACCGGCAACAATGGCTGCACCGCGGGCCTGGCCGAGCTTGAGGGCTGAGTCGGCGTTGCGCGCCATGAAGACCTTCTCGATGCCCATAGTCACCGGGCCGTAGGTCTGAATGACCTCACGCACTCCGCGATAGACGATTTGCAGGCGCTCATGCAGTTCGCCGCTGCCGGTGCGAATACAACCCGAGGCGATGTACACGCAACCTCGACCGGTATCGCGAACCACGCCATAACCGGTAATACGCGAACCGGGATCGATACCAAGAATAAGAGTCATAACGCCTGCGGCAAGAGTGCGGATGTTTGAGGGAAACTGTAGGCGCTGCCGAAGGTTCTGGCTGCGATCGGACGATCTTCAAGATCAAAAGATCGCAGCCTTCGGCAGCTCCTACATGTACCGCGTACGCCGAAGGTTTCGGGGTGCAGATCTTTTACAGATCGATCAGCCGAGCTGCTCTGCCACCGACTCCGGAATATCCGCGTTGGAGTAGACATTCTGCACGTCGTCCAGGTCTTCCAGCATGTCGATCAGCTTGAGCACCTTCTCGGCGCCTTCCAGGTCCAGTTCGGCACTGGTGGTCGGCAACATGACGATTTCCGCGTCCATCGCATTGAAACCCGCTGCTTCCAGCGCGTTGCGCACGGCATAAAAGCCGGCGAACGAAGTAAAGACATCGATGGAGCCGTCTTCGTTGGTCACGATGTCATCGGCGTCGGCTTCCATGGACGCTTCAATGAGCGAGTCTTCGTCGACGCCTGGCGCGAAGGAGATCTGCCCCTTGCGCTCGAACAGATAAGCCACCGAACCGTCGGTACCGAGGTTGCCGCCGCATTTACTGAACGCATGGCGCACAGCCGCCGCGGTGCGGTTACGGTTGTCGGTCATGCATTCGACCATGACCGCCACGCCGCCAGGGCCATAGCCTTCGTAGGTCAGCTCGACCATGTCGTCGGTGTCGGCCGCACCGGCACCACGGGCAACCGCGCGATCGATGATATCGCGGCTCATGTTCGCACCAAGCGCCTTGTCCAGCGCCAGGCGCAGACGCGGGTTGGAACCCGGATCAGCACCGCCCTGCCGGGCAGCAACGGTCAGCTCACGAATCCACTTGGTAAAAATCTTGCCCTTCTTGGCGTCCTGACGTTCTTTGCGGTGCTTGATGTTCGCCCACTTGGAATGACCTGCCATAACTTGCTCCAGATTCTCTTTGAAACATTGCCCGCCGCGCGGTATGCGCTGGCCAGCAAGAAAAAATCTCGACGCTCTCTATAAGTAGAGAAGACGCATCCGTCCTCTCTATAAAGAAGGTGCATCTGCTCTATCTATAGAGAGAAGGCGCATCCAGGGATGCGCCTTGGGTCAGCCTTATTCAGCCTTTGGCTGTTCGCGCAGACGGATGTGCAGTTCGCGCAATGCCTTGGCATCCACGTGACCCGGAGCCTGAGTCATGACACAGGCAGCACTCTGGGTTTTCGGGAATGCGATCACTTCACGGATCGACTGGGCGCCAGTCATCAGCATCACCAGACGGTCAAGGCCGAAGGCCAGACCACCGTGGGGCGGCGCGCCGTATTTCAGGGCGTCGAGCAGGAAGCCGAACTTCTCTTCCTGTTCCGACTCGCTGATGCCCAGCAGACGGAACACCGACTGTTGCATTTCCTTGCGGTGGATACGGATCGAACCGCCACCCAGCTCGGTACCGTTCAGCACCATGTCGTAGGCACGGGACAACGCGGTCGCCGGGTTGGCTTCCAGCTCTTGCGGTGTGCACTTCGGCGCGGTGAACGGGTGGTGCAAGGCGGTGAAGCTGCCGTCGTCGTTCTCTTCGAACATCGGAAAGTCGACAACCCACATCGGTGCCCACTCGCAGGTCAGCAAGTTCAGATCGTTACCGACCTTGATCCGCAGCGCGCCCAAGGCTTCGCTGACGATCTTGGCTTTGTCGGCACCGAAGAACACGATGTCGCCGTCAACCGCGCCAACGCGATCAAGGATCACATTGAGGTTGGCTTCAGGGATGTTCTTGACGATCGGCGATTGCAGACCTTCAACGCCTTTGGCGCGCTCATTGACCTTGATGTACGCCAGGCCCTTGGCACCGTAGATGCCGACAAACTTGGTGTAGTCGTCAATCTGCTTGCGCGGCATGCTCGCCGCGCCTGGAACGCGCAAGGCGGCAATGCGGCATTTCGGGTCGTTGGCAGGGCCGCTGAACACCTTGAAGTCGACTTCTTTCAGTTGATCGGCAACGTCAACCAGCTCCAGCGGGTTACGCAGGTCCGGCTTGTCGGAACCGTAACGACGCATGGCCTCTTCGTAGGTCATGTGCGGGAACTCACCGAATTCCAGATCCAGCACTTCCTTGAACAGGTTACGGATCATGCCTTCGGTGATGCCAATGATCTCGGACTCATCGAGGAAGCTGGTCTCGATGTCGATCTGAGTGAATTCAGGCTGACGGTCGGCACGCAGGTCTTCGTCGCGGAAGCACTTGGCGATCTGGTAGTAGCGATCGAAGCCGGCCACCATCAGCAGTTGCTTGAACAGCTGCGGCGATTGCGGCAAGGCGAAGAAGGAACCGGCGTGAGTACGGCTCGGCACCAGATAGTCGCGAGCACCTTCAGGGGTGGCCCGGGTCAGGATTGGCGTCTCGACATCGAGGAAGCCATTCTCGTCCAGGTAACGACGGATACTGGTGGTCATGCGCGAACGCAGACGCAGCTTCTCGAGCATTTCCGGGCGACGCAGGTCGATGAAGCGATAACGCAGGCGGGTTTCTTCGCCGACGTCGGAGAACTCGTTGAGCGGGAACGGAGGAGTTTCCGCTTCGTTCAAGACTTCCAGTTCGTAGCCCAGCACTTCGATCATGCCCGAAGCCATGTTGGCGTTGCCGGCACCAGCCGGACGCAGGCGTACCTTGCCGGTGACCTTGACCACGTATTCGCTGCGCACGCGATCGGCGGCGGCGAAGGTTTCAGCGCGGTCCGGGTCGAACACCACCTGAGCCAGACCATCACGATCACGGATATCGAGGAAAATCACCCCGCCGTGGTCACGACGACGGTGGACCCATCCGCAAAGGGTAATTTCCTGACCTTCCAGGCTTTCGTTCAGTTGGCCGCAATAATGGCTGCGCATCATGATGGTGGTTCGCTTCTCTTAATTCGAAATTCGGTGGAGGTCTTGCCGCACCCCTGCACCTGAGTCAGGTACCTGATGGTGCAAGAGCTCGCGCGTGTCGTTCACTTAGTCAGCTTTGTCGCCGCCAGCCAGATTCTTCTTCGAGCCGGTTTTGAAGTCGGTCTCGTACCAGCCGCTACCACTGAGGCGGAAGCCCGGCATGGACAACATCTTCTTGAGCTCTGGTGCCTGGCAGGCAGGGCAGTCGACCAGCGGCGCAGCGCTGATCTTTTGAATGGCTTCCAACTGATGACCACAGGAAGCACATTGATAATCGTACATCGGCATGGGGATTGTCTCGGCAATCAGATTATTACGCGCGCGCGGGCATAGGCTGCGCAGCAAAGCGCGAGATTATATCTGGTAAATCGAGCCTGTGCAGCCGTAAGACTGCACCAACCGGCGGGGATCCTCATGAGCCGGCGCGCGCGCGGGCATACTTCAGCCAACACTGGATGGCGCGCCCGCGAGACAGCTGCCTTTTTTCAAGCTATGCACAACGCACACGACCCTGACCAACCCGCTGAAATTCTTGACCCCACCATGGCGCAGGTGCACCTCTCGATCGACATAGGAAAGCAGCGCACTGACCGAGCAACAATTGATCTGGGCTATTTCCGCAAGGATATCCCAATAGATCTGCTCAAGCCGCAAACAGGTGGAAAAACCATTCAATCGGATTGATCTGGCAAGTGGTTGCGCCAGCCCCATATTGAACTCCCGAACAAAAGGATCCACTTTTACATTTTGAAACTGAGCAATCTCTCTCACTCCCCGACCTATACCTCGAGCCATATCATCGACACTCCTTTGTCATGCCTTTCTTCAGAAAACCGGAAACAATCTGTTTCCTTATAAAAGCTTAACCAGATATTTATATCCAGATGATTTTATGACCATGCATGTAGGACAAACCAACAATATCAGAGCGACTTATATTGTCGACCTACATACAAATACCCTACACAGTCAATTTCCAAACCAGTTTCCTACTACCGGAGAACAGAGACTAGTGATCGGGTCATACGCGGAGTTGAACGCAGGGAAATCGTCAGTTCGCAAGCACTGGAGCCACTCACCAATAAGCCAGAGCCGCTGCGCTGGCGACCATCGGGAGAAAGCAGGCACGAATGAGCGACGCACGCCGCAATCCGTGCCTCAGGGTCATTTATCGTCCAGCAGCGACCGCAACATCCAGGCGGTTTTCTCATGGACTTGCATCCGTTGAGTCAACAGATCCGCCGTCGGCTCATCGCTGACTTTATCAAGCAGCGGAAAAATGCCGCGCGCCGTTCGCGTTACCGCTTCTTGCCCCTGGACAAGTTGCCTGATCATATCTTCAGCGCTGGGCACACCCTCTTCTTCCTTGATAGAAGAAAGTCGCGCATAAATTGAATAAGCCCCCGGCGCCGGAAAACCGAGAGCGCGAATTCGCTCGGCAATCAAATCAACTGCCAGTGCCAATTCATTGTACTGCTCCTCGAACATCAAGTGCAGCGTGCGAAACATGGGACCCGTGACATTCCAATGAAAGTTATGGGTTTTCAGATAAAGCACATACGTATCCGATAGTAGACGTGAAAGTCCGTCCACAATCGACTTGCGATCTTCTTCGCTGATACCGATATCAATTGCCATGTCTATCTCCTTGAACAGGTGAAATTAACCCAGCAGGTGCAGGACCACTCTAGCAAGAGTACCGACACCCTGCAGCCTGGTATCCCATTAGGGCCTGCGACAGATCCGCCCTGCAATCAACCCCTGGCGGTGCATTACCGGGCACGACCGAACTAAAAAAACTGCGCTCCGTCCGAAACCCGGAAAACGGTCTAAAACGCGCCTTCACAGGAGCAATGAACGCCAGATCAACCTGCCCGACGATAAACCGGCACAGCTTGCGGTAGCGCTTGATTTGAGAAGGTCTGGGCTTTGCTGTTAAATAGAGGGTGTGTCGTTGTCGTCTATTTTTCCGGGCGCGGCGCATAGGCTGATACCGCGTTCGTGTCCAGCGCCTCATATTGTCCAGAAGCGAACCGTGCGCAATCAGCTCTTCCTGGTGATCTGTCTTAACGTGAGTTAATCAAAATGTTGAAAATCGTCCATCTGCTAACGGGCGCAGCAGCCCTGCTGCTGTCCTTTATCCCTAGCCTGCGATCCGAAGCGGTACCTTACCTGCAACAACCCGATGCGCTGTACCTGGCGTTTTTCGGCCTGCTCAACCTGACCCTCGCTCCGGTTATTCCCTACTGGAACAAAGGGCCGCGTCACCAGCTGCAAAACCTGGTCAGCGCTCTGCTGGTACTGGCCGTGGTCCTGCAAATCCTTACCCTGCTCGCTCCATTGCCTGTCATTGGCGGCCAACCGGCCATTCTGGTCAGTCTTGTGACTGCCCTGATCGCCGTCCTCCTGCACCTGGCCATCAGCTTCTACACCTCTTCGCCAGCTGCCGCTGCACCTAGCTACGACATGACCAATCGCGATACCGGTACCGTCAAGTGGTTCAATACCTCTAAAGGCTTCGGTTTTATTTCCCGCGATTCCGGTGATGATATTTTCGTGCACTTCCGTGCTATCCGGGGTGAAGGACACCGCGTTCTGGTCGAAGGCCAGCGTGTGGAGTTCTCCGTCATGAACCGGGATAAAGGCCTGCAAGCCGAAGATGTGATCGCGGCTTTACCGCGTCGCTGATTGCGTCATAAAAAAACCGCGATGCAGCCAGGCTGCTCGCGGTTTTTTATTGCCTGAATAATGAGTGATTCGACAGCACTCAATAATGCGGCGGTGGAGCCTCTTCCTCGAAGGACTCGAACTGACCGACCATTTCTTCCTGACGTTTGAGCAGCGCCGCCATCTGCAGTTGCAGACGCTCGACGACCCGCTGTTGCGCCACCAGCACATCGTTCAATGCTTGAATGGTGTCATCTTGAAAGGCCTGACGGCTTTCAAGATCAGTAACTCGCTCTTCCAGACTCATGATTCAGCCCTCCAGGAAGGTAAAACCTTCGGTCAACACCAGCCGCAGTCGCTCACGAATAACCGCCACCTGCTCCGCACTGTATGGCTTTGCCGGATGTTTTCCCCAGACCGGCGCCGGCCATGCCGCATCTTCACGTTTGCGCACGATGACATGCATGTGCAGTTGGCTGACGACGTTACCCAGGGTCGCCACATTCAACTTGTCCGCATCGAACGAGTCTTTGAGCATTTCTGCCAGGGCCGTGGTTTCCTGCCACAGCTGTTGTTGATCAGCCACATCTAACTGAAACAACTCACTGATGTCCTCGCGACGCGGTACCAGGATGAACCAGGGATAATTCGAATCGTTGGACAACAGCAACCGGCACAAGGAGAAATCCCCAATCGGTAGTGTGTCTTGTTGAAGTCGTGGATCTAAAGCGAACACCGTGCGCACTCCCTCAGCTCATCGGATTTGAGCCTGGCGCCAGTTCGATGACCGCCCGCCAGGCGACAGAACACCAGCATACCTGCGAATGTCAGTCGCTTCACGGTGAACAACGGCCATCCGTGGGGTTTTGTTGGAAGGGCCAACCCGCAGGACAGCCGATACCGGCACCCGAGCGCCCCAACATGGGGCATTTCTCGCCGGACCACATCATTCAGCCCTCGAGATCGGCCTTTCCCTGCGCAAACGCCCCGCTCATGCAGGGTCAAGCTGTTACCCGAGCACCCACCCTGTCTGCATTTCGCACAGCAGTGCAAAAGTTTTGCACCAAAACCGTACAGTACGTCTACTCTGAGTGCGGCAACCATCCGCCGATTACTCACTGAAAGTGTGAACCGGTAACGTTTTTGGTTGTCACCGAGGATTTTCCAGAGGCAACACGAGGAAAATCATGGCGTCAAGCCCAAACAAAACGACCTTAAAACCCCGGTTTTATGAGGTTTTGGCAGCGACGAAAGCGGCTAGAGAAAAAAAAGGCAGGAAAAAACGGGTTTGTGCACGCTTGTTGCATTCACACCCACACTGTCGCGCAGGACTCCACTGGAAGTGGATACCGCTGGACAAATAAGAATAGTGGCAAGGTCGCCCATGGGGATTTCACTGCTTGGACATAGAACACATTTACCTATGCTCCAGCCTTCGAAAACAGCGCTGAAGTTGTCAGTCCGGTTTGCACTGGGGCTGTGAATTTGCGACATGGACCGAGCATTTTGCGACACGGTCGTAAAGAAGCTGAAAGGATAGATACGTAAGTATCGCCAACATTGTCAGCGTGATATAAGTTTGCGCCGACACAAAAAGAAAGAGCCGCCCGGATAATAAAACAGGCGGGACGGCAGTACTCTTCTAAAAACCAAAGGAGCAAATCACGATGCGCGTGATGAAGTGGAGCATGATCGCACTGGCTGTTTCAGCAGGCACCTCGCAGTTCGCAATCGCGTCCTCCCAGGACGAATCCAAAGGCTTTGTTGAAGACAGCAGCCTGGTAGCCAAGACTCGTATCGAGTACATGAACCGTGACTTCCGCAATGGCGCCGGCAACGTTGCCAAGCCAGGTGGCGGTTTCAAAAGTGGCTATCGTCAAGACACCGGCATCAGCGAACTGGTTACTTACGAGTCCGGCTTCACCCAAGGTATTGTTGGTTTTGGTCTCGACGCATTCGTAGGCGGCACCGCCAAGCTGGATGGCGGTTCGGGTCGTCGTGGTAATGGTCTGTTCGCCTCCGACAGCGAAGGCAACCCTGAGGACACCCAATCCAAGGCTGGCGCAGCTGCTAAAATCCGTCTTTCCGACACTGTGCTGAAATACGGTCGTCAATTCGTTGCCAGCCCGGTATTCGCTACCGATGACAGCCGTCTGCTGCCAGAAGTCGCTGAAGGCACCTTGCTCACCGTCAAGGAAATCAAAGGCCTGGAACTCAGCGCTGGTCGTTTCACCGCTCTGAGCTCGCAAACCGGCATGGGCAAAGACAGCATCAACGGCAAGCACACCCCAGGCCTGACCAGCGCCAACATCGCTGGCGCAACCTACCAGTTCACCGATAACTTCGTTGCCGGTATCGCTGCATCCGACGTTGATGACTACTTCAAGAAGCAGTACATCAACGCCAACTACACCTTCCCGATCAACGACGAGCAGTCGCTGAACTTCGACCTCAACGCCTACAAGTCCAAAGATCAGGGCCAGGCGCTGTACGGCGAAGTCGACAACAAACTGTGGAGCTTGGCCGCTGCCTACAGCATCGGCGCGCACAAATTCACCGTTGCTCACCAGCAATCTACCGGTGACACCAGCTACCTGTACGGCGTGGACGGTAACGGCACGATCTTCGTAGCCAACTCCATCCAGATCTCCGACTTCGTGGGTATCGACGAACGCTCCTGGCAGGGTCGCTACGACCTGAACATGAAAACCTACGGCGTTCCTGGCCTGAGCTTCATGGCTCGTTACGTATACGGCGACAACATCGAAACGACTTCCGGTACCGAAGGTAAGGAACACGAGTTCAACTTCGAAACCAAATACGTTCTGCAAGAAGGTCCAGCCAAGGATCTGTCGTTCCGTCTGCGTAGCGCAATCTATCGTGCAAACGATGCCTACAACGCCGACTACACCGCAGACAACAACGACGTACGTATCATCGTTGAATACCCGCTGAGCATCTTGTAATTCTGCGATAATTCGATTACGTCGTAGAGCTTTGCTCTAACTAAAAACCGCTCACCTGATTCAGGTGGGCGGTTTTTTTATGGCCACGGGATTACAGTCGCGGCAAAACTGCGTAGCAAGCTAACTAAAACGACTTGTTTACCCCCTCACGGCGCGCACTTTATGCCAGGTGTTAGCCGAATAATTTAGCGAAGAACACGTTGAGGAGGGATAAAAAAATCAAGGGGCTTTGTGCCCCTTGAGTTCACTGCCGATAGTTGACTGAACAGCCAACTAAGAAAAACAACCTCGTTACACAGTCGCTTCCTGAACCACCCGAATCACTCGCTGTGGAAACGGAATATCGATACCCGCGGCTTTCAATCGGTCACGGGACATTTCATTGAACATGAACATCACATTCCAGTAATCCGCGGTCTTTACCCAGACTCGCAAGGAAACCGTAATCGAACTGTCACCGAGAGTCGAAATCACCGCCTCCGGTGCCGGATCGGCCAGCACGCGCTCATCCTTGGCCAGCTCAAGCAGGACTGCTCGAGCCTTTTGCAGATCGGCCTCGTAGTCGACGCCTACATCAAACACCACCTTGCGGGTCGCCTGACGGTTGTAGTTGGTGATGATGCCGTTCGACAGGTTGCCGTTGGGTACGATGACCGTCTTGTTGTCGCCGGTACGCAGCACGGTATGGAAGATCTGAATGCTGTCGACCGTACCGCTGACACCCTGTGCTTCGATCCAGTCGCCAATGCGAAATGGACGGAACAGCAGAATCAGCACGCCGCCGGCGAAGTTCGCCAGGCTGCCTTGCAATGCCAGGCCAATGGCCAGGCCGGCCGCACCGATCGCCGCGACGAACGAAGTGGTTTCGACGCCGATCATCGAGGCCACGCTGACGATCAGCAGCACCTTGAGAATGATGTTCGCCAGGCTGCTGATAAAACCCTGCAAGGCCTGATCGGCATTGCGCATAGCCAGCAATCGGCCAACTTTATGGGTCAGGCTATTGATCAGCCACCAACCGATGGCGAGGGTGATGACCGCCAGCAGCACACGGCTGCCGTATTCCATGATCATTGGAATCCAGGCTTGGGACGCCTTGACCAGGTTGTCCACTTCAGCATTCAAATCCATCTATCTCTCCTGATTACCGGGTGCCCGGCTCGCAATACCGACCGACAGAACGATTGAAATTAGTCGAGTTCAATCGATTCTGCCATTCAACGGGCCTCGGACGCCGATAACGCCAATAGGTTCCCAGAACGTCGACGGGTGGCCTGTGTGGCTAGTCGCGGAAATTGTTGAACTGCAGCGGCAGGCCGAAGTCTTTTGCGCGCAGTGCGGCAATCGCGTCTTGCAAGTCATCACGCTTCTTGCCGGTGATCCTTACCTGTTCACCCTGAATGGCCGCCTGCACCTTGAGCTTGGCGTCCTTGACATGAGCGACGATTTTCTTCGCCATCTCTTTATCAATACCTTCCTTGAGGGTGGCTTCCTGCTTCATCAATTTGCCGGAAGCATAAGCGTCCTTGAGCTCAAGGCACTGCACGTCGATCTTGCGTTTGACCAGTGCGAGCTTGAGGATTTCAATCATCGCTTCGAGCTGAAAGTCGGCTTCAGCGGTCAGGTTGACGGCCAGGTCCTTCTCCTTGAACTCGAAGCTGCCTTTGCCTTTCAGGTCATAACGACGGTCGAGCTCCTTGACGGCATTCTCGACCGCGTTGGTGACTTCGTGCTTGTCCAGTTCGGATACCACGTCGAACGACGGCATGTTTATTTCTCCAATGTTAAAAGGGCGCCGCTCAATAGAGATGGAGCACGCCAGGCTTGCGGTTAAAATGCGGGCTTATTATAACGGGTCTTTCCACTCCTTCACTGCGAGCCTCACATGCACCTGCCAATCAAAGCAAAAAGCTGATGTCGACTACCTGGCACGTTCTTGGCGCAGGCAGCCTCGGCACCTTGTGGGCGACCCGCCTGGCTCGGGCAGGCTTGCCCGTCAGGCTGATACTGCGCGATCAGGCACGTTTGCAGGCCTACCGGGCAGCCGGCGGGCTCACACTGGTGGAGCAAGGCCAGGCCCGGCTGCATGAGATCCCCGGCGAAACCGTCGACAGCGCCGGGCCCATTACCCGCTTGCTCGTCGCCTGCAAGGCCTACGATGCCGAAAAAGCTGTCGCCCAACTGGCATCACGCCTGACGCCCGACGCCGAAGTGATTCTGTTGCAGAACGGCCTGGGCAGTCAGGACGCCGTCGCGGCGCGCGTCCCGCAGGCGCGCTGCATCTTCGCGTCCAGCACCGAAGGGGCGTTTCGCGATGGCGATTGGCGCGTGGTGTTTGCCGGTCATGGGTATACCTGGCTCGGTGATGCCAGCCACCCTACCCCGCCAACCTGGCTGGATGATCTGCAGCAGAGCGGCATCGCTCACGAGTGGAGCGCGGATATTGTGACGCGGCTGTGGCGAAAACTCGCGCTCAATTGCGCGATCAATCCGCTCACCGTACTCCACGATTGCCGCAATGGGGGCCTGCAACAGCATCACTGCGAGGTCGCAACCCTCTGCGCCGAGCTGACAGAACTGCTGGAGCGCTGCGGGCAGCCGGCAGCGGCGCTGGATCTGCAACACGAAGTCGAACGGGTGATTCAGGCGACCGCTGCCAACTATTCGTCGATGCATCAGGACGTCACCAGTGGTCGCAGAACCGAAATCAGCTACCTGCTCGGTCATGCCTGTGCGGTTGCGTCCCGACATCAACTGAACCTGCCCCACCTCAATCAACTGCAGCAACGCCTGATCGAGCACCTGCGCACACGCGGATTGCCCAGCGACTGAGCAGCGGCTACGCTGGCCACTTGTTCCTCTTTAGCGACGACCCCAATGCCATTGCGCCAGCGCCTTGAAAACCTGCCGGTCGGCCAGAAACTGCTCGCCGCCCTGCTGGTTCTGCTGACCACCGTGTTACTGGTCGCCAACCTGACGTTTATCAGCGCCGCCTACTGGATCTCCCAGGAGAGCATGGCGCCCCAGGCCTTGCAGACCATCGGCCGACTGGTTTCCAATCCGAGCCTGGCGGCTCAAGCCCTGGATTCGCCACAAAGCGCCGAAAAGTTGCTCAAGGAACTCAACAGCTATTCGCCGTTGCGCGCCGCGGCGGTGTATGACAGCAAAGGCATGCGCCTGGCGCAGTTGCAAGGAGGCGAGCCCCTCGAACTGCCCAAGCGCTATCGACATATCGAAGCCTGGCAGATAACCGAATTTCGCAGCAACCAGCTGATCACCCTGCCGCGTCCCGGGCAGCCGCCGGGGCATTTGCTGCTGGTGGCCAGCAGCGAACTGCCGGTGGCTTTCTACACCGGCACCTTGACCGCCAGCCTGGGGATTCTGATCTTCAGTGTGCTGCTGTGGCTGGTGATCGCCCAGCAGATCAAACGCCTGATTACTCAGCCAATCCACCAACTCGAAGTGCTGTCCCGACAAGTAACCCGCGAGGAGAACTACGCTTTGCGCGCCTCTCGCGGTAATCATGACGAAATCGGCAGCCTCGCCGAAGCGTTCAACACCATGCTCTCGCGAATCGAAGCCCGTGAGCAGCAGCTCAAGCGTGCGCGGGACGATTCCCAGGCGGCGTATGACCAGGCCCAAGGCCTTGCCGAAGAAACCCGCCACACCAATCGCAAGCTGGAGCTGGAAGTCCAGGTACGGAGCAAGATCGAGAAAAAACTCACCGGATTCCAGAACTACCTCAACAGCATCATCGACTCGATGCCCTCGGCGCTGATCGCGCTGGATGAACAGCTCTATGTGACCCAGTGGAATCAGGAGGCCAGCGCCCTGTCCGGAACCCGCCTGGACGAAGCCCTGAACCAGCCAATCTTCCTCGCCTTCGAACCGCTCAAACAGTTTCTGCCGCAACTCAAGGAGACCGTCGAGCAGCACACGGTGGCCAAGATCGAGCGAGTCACCTGGGTCAAGGACGATGAAGCCAGGCATTACGCACTGACCTTCTACCCATTGATGGGCGGTGCCGGACGTGGCGTGGTAATCCGTATCGATGACATCACCCAACGCCTGTCCCTGGAAGAAATGATGGTGCAATCGGAAAAAATGCTCTCGGTCGGCGGCCTTGCCGCCGGCATGGCCCACGAGATCAACAACCCGTTGGGGGCAATCCTGCACAACGTGCAGAACATTCGCCGTCGACTTTCCCCCGACCTGCCGAAAAACCTCGAATACGCCGAGCAGATCGGCGTCGAACTGGACACCGTCAACAACTACCTGCAGAGCCGTGAAGTGCCACAGTTGCTCGATGGCATTCAGCAGGCTGGTGCGCGGGCAGCGAAGATCGTTACCCACATGCTCAGTTTCAGCCGCCGCAGCAACCGCCAGATGGCGCCTTGCGACCTGCCGGCGCTGATCGATCAGGCGGTGGAGATTGCCAGCAACGACTTCGACCTGGCCATCGGCTTCGACTTCAAGGGCCAGGCCATCACACGCCAGTTCGACCCGCAGCTGGGCCCGGTTCCGGGCACCGCCAACGAACTGGAACAAGTGTTGCTCAACTTGCTGAAAAACGCCGCCCAGGCCATTCATCAGCGTGAAGACGACGGTGAGCCGGGGCGAATCATTTTGCGCACCCGCTTGAATCCGCCGTGGGCGGAAATCCAGGTCGAGGACAATGGTGTCGGCATGAGCGAAAGCGTGCGCAAACGGACCTTCGAACCCTTCTTCACCACCAAGGAAATCGGCCAGGGTACCGGGCTGGGCCTGTCGGTTTCTTATTTCATCATCACCAATAACCACAAGGGTCAGATGGAAGTGCAATCGACCCCGGGCCAGGGCACCTGTTTCACCTTGCGTCTGCCATTGGCGGGCAACCAGCTCGCCTCTTATGAACTCAGTCGAATGGAGAGGTAAGCATGGGATTTCGCTTGTCGAAGATTTACACACGCACCGGCGACAAAGGCTCCACCTCCCTGGGCGACGGACGTCGGGTGCCCAAGGATCACCCCCGGGTCGAAGCCATGGGCGAAGTCGATTCCCTGAACAGCCAATTGGGCGTGTTGCTGGCCGGGTTGGCCGAGCATAGCCGCCAGTGCCCAGGATTGACTGAAGTGATCGAAGTCCTGACACCCTGCCAGCATCGCTTGTTCGACCTGGGTGGCGAGTTGGCGATGCCGGTGTATCAGGCGCTCGACGCGACTGAAATCGAACGCCTGGAGGCGGCTATCGATTTGTGGAATGAAGAACTTGGGCCATTGAAGAATTTCATTCTGCCCGGCGGCTCGGCACTGATCGCCCAGGCTCATGTGTGCCGCAGCCTGGCCCGCAGTGCTGAGCGGCGTTGCCAGCAGTTGAATGCCGTCGAGCCGTTGGCCGGGGTTGGCCTGGCCTATATCAATCGGCTGTCAGACTTGCTGTTTGTTGCTGCGCGTTTGATTGCCAAGCGTCAGGGCGTGGCGGAGATTCTTTGGGAGGCGGCGGCGAAGCCTGAGGTTTAATAGAAAGATTTTTATTGCCAGACAGTCCGCTATCGCGAGCAAGCTCGCTCCCACATTGACCGCGTCAGCCACACAACTTTTCGGCCGACTTCGATCACTGTGGGAGCGAGCTTGCTCGCGATGGGGCCAGTAGCTGCACCCCAGAATCAAGCCTCAGGCCAGAACGCCCGAATCCCCGCAACACCCTGCGCACCGCTTTCCCAGGCACGCTGGCGTTCGGCCGGGCCGACTCCGCCAAGCAGAAACACCGGCCTGTTGAAGCCGCTGATCAACTGACTCGCCTGATCCCAACCCAACGGCTGCGCATCCGGATGAGTCTGGGTGTGTTGAACCGGCGACAGGGTGACGAAATCCACGCCCATTTCTTCGGCCAGGGCCAATTCCTCGGCGTTGTGGCAGGAAGCGGCAAGCCAGCGCGATGCAGGCAGTGGCCGACCGGCGCTGGCGTACTTGCGCAATTGCGCGGCAGTCACGTGCCAACCGGCGGACGGGAAGTCTCCCAGCCACTCAAACGGCCCCTTGAGCATCAATTGTGCCTTGCCCGCACACAAGCCCGCCGCATCCACTGCCAGATCGCGGTATTTCGGGTCGTAGCCATTCGGCGCACGCAGTTGAATCAGCTTGATGCCACCGGCAATGGCTTTCTGAATACCCCGTAACAAGGCCGGTGTCTCCAGTCCCTCAGGGGTGATCAAGTATTCACCCGGCAAACGCGCCGCCGCGACGATCGGCCGGTTGGCGGCCGGGAACTCGTAGCCCCCCAGTTCCCGCGGCGTAACCCAGGCCAGGGGTTGGCCTTCGGCACCGTGAGGCTCACCGGTAAAGTCCGCCACCTCCCAGACGTCCAGCAACACCTGCTTGTCCGGGTAGTCATGCTGAATCTTGATCAATGGCCGCGCGGTGCCGGGCACAATGCCCAACTCCTCCTGCAGCTCACGGGCCAGCGCCGTTTCCACCGCCTCATCGGCCTCGACCTTGCCGCCGGGAAACTCCCAGAGACCGCCCTGATGCTGAGTATCGGCACGTCGGGCGATCAGGATTTTGCCGTCTGCGCCGCGGATAACGGCTGCTGCCACATGGACTCGTTTCACCGCACTACTTCCTCTAAACCGGCCTTCTGCCAGGCCTTGAAGGCTGGCCATTGGTAAATTGTTTCGACATACGCCGCGTCGGCCTCTGGCAACGCAACCTGATAGGTTCGCAGACGCACCGCAATCGGTGCGAAAAAGGCGTCTGCCAGACTGACCCGGCCGAACAGAAAAGGCCCCTGCTCAGTCGCCGCGGCACGGCACTCCGCCCACAGTGCCAGCATGCGTTCGATATCAGCCTGCACGGCAGGCGGCATCGGTGACAAGGGGGCATCGTGGCTCAGGTCGAACGGCATGTTGCCGCGCATCGCGAAAAAACCGCTGTGCATCTGCGCGCAAGCGGAACGGGCCTGGGCACGAGCGGCGATGTCGCGCGGCCACATATCGGCCTCGGGGAAACGTTCAACCAGGTACTCAGCGATCGCCAGCGAGTCGGCGATGGTGCCGTGCTCGGTTTTCAGCAACGGCACCTTGCCTGTCGCCGAATGCTTGAGGATCAACTGGAGGGTGTCAGGCTGATTCAGTTTGATCAGCTCTTCGGTGTAGCTTGCTCCTGCCAACTCCAGCGCCAGTGCGCCGCGCAGGGACCAGGAGGAATAGAGTTTGTCGCCGATGATCAGGTGGAAGCTCATGGTTTGGCGCCTTTTCGTAAGGGGAACAGGCTAGCATTTATAGCGTCTGGAGGTCCGTCATCGCGAGCAAGCTCGCTCCCACAGTAGATCTCCAGCGAACACAGTATTTGTGTATGGCAGGACCAGTGTGGGAGCGAGCTTGCTCGCGATTGCAGCGACTCGGTCTCGAGCTTGCTTACGTACGGTACTCGGCGTTGATCTTCACGTACTCGTGGGACAGGTCGGTGGTCCAGATGGTTTCACTGCAATCACCGCGGCCCAGTTCGATGCGAATGGTGATTTCTTCCCGCTGCATCACCGCTGCGCCCTGGGCTTCGGTGTAGGTCGCCGCACGCGCACCACGGCTGGCGATGCACACCTCGCCGAGGAATACGTCGATCTTGCTCACATCCAGGTTCGGCACGCCGGCACGGCCGACGGCGGCGAGAATGCGACCCCAGTTCGGGTCGGAAGCGAACAGCGCGGTCTTGATCAGTGGCGAGTGGGCCACGGTGTACCCGACGTCCAGGCATTCCTGATGGTTGCCGCCGCCATTGACTTCGACGGTGACGAATTTGGTCGCGCCTTCGCCATCACGGACGATAGCCTGGGCTACTTCCATGCAGACTTCGAACACCGCTTGTTTCAGCGCTACGAACAGTGGACCGCTCGCTTCGGTGATTTCCGGCAGCGCCGCCTGACCAGTGGCGATCAGCATGCAGCAATCGTTGGTCGAGGTGTCGCCGTCGATGGTGATGCGGTTGAACGACTTGTTGGCGCCATCCAGCAGCAGGTTCTGCAACACTTCGCGAGAGACTTTGGCGTCGGTGGCAATGTAGCCAAGCATGGTCGCCATGTTCGGGCGGATCATCCCCGCGCCTTTGCTGATGCCCGTGACAGTGACGGTCACGCCGTCGTGCTGGAACTGTCGGCTCGCACCCTTGGGCAGAGTGTCGGTGGTCATGATCCCGGTGGCGGCAGCGGCCCAGTTGTCCACGGACAAATCATCGAGGGCCGCCTGCAAGGCACCTTCGATTTTCTCGACCGGCAACGGCTCGCCAATCACGCCCGTGGAGTACGGCAGCACCAGGCTGGCGTCGACACCGGTCAACTCGGCCAGCTTGGCGCAGGTACGCTCGGCGGCGGCCAGGCCCGGCTCACCGGTACCGGCGTTGGCATTGCCGGTATTGGTCAACAGGTAACGCACCGGACCCTGCACGCGTTGTTTGGCGAGGATCACCGGAGCGGCGCAGAACGCGTTCAGGGTGAACACGCCCGCGACCGTGGAGCCTTCGGCACAGCGCATGACCACGACATCCTTGCGCCCCGGGCGCTTGATGCCAGCCGAGGCGATACCGAGTTCAAAACCGGCAACCGGGTGCAACGTTGGCAAAGGACCAAGACCAACAGCCATGAATGCGCTCCTAAGTAAGATGTCTGCGCCGCCCTCGATGGACGGTGTTTTCAATGGTAAAACGCCGCGACGGCTAGGCCGGTCGCGGCGCGGATATATCAGCTACTGAAACGGGTATTAGTTGATTTGCCCGTGACAGTGCTTGAATTTCTTGCCCGAACCGCAATAGCACAGTTCGTTGCGACCCAACTTCTGTTCGTTGCGTACCGGAGCGGTGGCGAGGGCCACATCGACCTCTTCACCCAGAATTTCCGGTTGCTCCAGGCCTGGAGCCTCATCGTGCTGGAACTGCATGCGTTGAGCCAGTGCTTCGGCTTCCTGACGCAGGCGGGCTTCCTCTTCGATCGGGTCTTCGCGGCGAACCTGAACGTGAGACAACACACGGATCGAATCGCGTTTGATCGAATCCAGCAGTTCGGAGAACAGGGTGAAGGACTCGCGCTTGTATTCCTGCTTCGGATTTTTCTGCGCATAACCGCGCAAATGGATGCCGTGACGCAAGTGATCCATGGTCGACAGGTGGTCTTTCCACAGGTCATCGAGCACGCGCAGAACGATTTGTTTCTCGAAGCTGCGCAGTGCTTCGGCACTCGCTTGCTCTTCTTTTTCGTTGTAGGCGGCCAGCAGCTCGGTCATCAGCTTCTCGCGAAGGGTTTCTTCGTAGAGATGATCGTCTTCGTCGAGCCATTGCTGGATCGGCAGCTTCACCCCGAAGTCGCTCAGCAGAGCGGCTTCCAGACCGGCCACGTCCCACTGCTCGGGCAGCGACTGTGGAGGAATGTGCGCGCTGACGGTGGCGTTGAGTACGTCCTGACGGAAGTCGGCGATGGTTTCACCGATGTTGTCCGCGGCGAGCAACGTGTTACGCATGTGATAGATCACTTTACGTTGTTCGTTGTTGACGTCGTCGAACTCGAGCAGCTGCTTACGAATGTCGAAGTTGCGGCCTTCGACCTTGCGCTGGGCCTTCTCGATGGCGTTGGTCACCATGCGGTGCTCGATCGCTTCGCCGGACTGCATGCCCAGGGCTTTCATGAAGTTCTTCACCCGGTCCGAGGCGAAGATGCGCATCAGGCTGTCTTCCAGCGACAGGTAGAAACGGCTGGAACCAGCGTCACCCTGACGACCGGCACGACCGCGCAGCTGGTTGTCGATACGACGCGATTCGTGACGCTCGGAGGCGATCACCTGCAAGCCGCCCGATTCGAGCACTTGCTGGTGACGTTTCTGCCAGTCGGCCTTGATCTGGGCGATCTGCTCAGGGGTCGGGCTTTCCAGGGAGGCCACTTCAACTTCCCAGTTACCGCCCAACAGAATGTCGGTACCACGACCGGCCATGTTGGTGGCGATGGTCAGCGCACCCGGGCGACCGGCCTGGGCGATGATCTCGGCTTCTTTTTCGTGGAACTTGGCGTTCAGAACCTTGTGTTCGATGCCTTCCTTCTGCAGCAGACTGGACATGTGCTCGGAGGTTTCGATGGTCGCGGTACCCACCAGCACCGGACGGCCCTGAGTCATGCATTCCTTGATGTCCGTGATGATGGCGGCGTACTTCTCTTCCGCCGTCAGGAACACCAGGTCGTTGTAGTCTTTACGTGCCAGCGGCTTGTTCGGTGGAATGACCATCACCGCCAGACCGTAGATCTGGTGGAATTCGAACGCTTCGGTGTCGGCCGTGCCGGTCATGCCGGACAGCTTGTTGTACAGACGGAAGTAGTTCTGGAAGGTGGTCGAGGCCAGGGTCTGGCTTTCGGCCTGAATGTTCAGACCTTCCTTGGCTTCGATGGCCTGGTGCAGGCCTTCGGACAGGCGACGACCCGGCATGGTGCGACCGGTATGTTCGTCGACCAGAACCACCTGACCGTCCTGAACGATATATTCGACGTTGCGATTGAACAGTTTGTGAGCGCGCAAACCGGCATAAACGTGGGTCAGCAGACCGAGGTTGTGCGCCGAGTACAGGCTCTCACCTTCAGCCAGCAGGCCAACGCGGGTCAGCATATCTTCGATGAACTGGTGACCGGCTTCGTTCAGCTCGACCTGACGGGTTTTCTCGTCAACGGTGTAGTGGCCAGCCTTGGTGACTTCGCCTTCCACTTCTTCAACGTGCAGTTCAAGCTGCGGGATCAGTTTGTTGATCTCGATATAAAGCTTGGAGCTGTCTTCGGCCTGACCGGAAATGATCAGCGGGGTACGGGCTTCGTCGATCAGGATCGAGTCGACTTCATCGATTACGGAAAAATTGAGCTCACGCTGGAATTTTTCTTCCATGCTGAAAGCCATGTTGTCGCGCAGGTAATCGAAACCGAATTCGTTGTTGGGGCCGTAGGTAATGTCGGCAGCGTAGGCCGCACGCTTCTCTTCCGGCGGCTGGAATGGCGTGACCACGCCAACCGACATGCCGAGGAATTCGTAGAGCGGACGCATCCAGTTGGCGTCACGACGAGCCAGGTAGTCGTTCACTGTTACAACGTGAACACCCTTGTCGGACAGCGCGTTCAGGTAAACAGCCAGTGTCGCCACCAGGGTCTTGCCTTCACCGGTACGCATTTCAGCGATCATGCCTTCATGCAAGGTCATGCCGCCGATCAGTTGCACGTCGAAGTGGCGCATGCCCATGACACGCTTACCGGCTTCTCGGGCCACCGCAAAGGCTTCAGGGAGCAGCTTGTCGAGGGTCTCACCTTTAGCTATGCGGGCCTTGAACTCGTCGGTCTTGGCGCGCAACTGCTCGTCCGAAAGAGCCACCATTTGCTCTTCGAAGGCATTGACGATCTGTACCGTCTTGAGCATGCGTTTGACTTCGCGCTCGTTCTTGCTTCCAAAAAGTTTCTTTAACAAAGGCGCAAACATATCGGCAGGTTCTTCCACACATAGGGATGGAGGGCGGCCCCGTGAGTCGCCCGTGCAGCCCTCATGGCCGCATGCGAACGAGCATTCTACCCGGAAACGATGGAGAGGAAAGTGGCGTTATTCCACGATGCTGGCACAGCGCTGTGACGGGGCTCTCTTAAAATAAGGGCTTTTTGCTGAACTTCAACCCATTCGGGCGAGAAGTTACTCGTTGATTTAATGGATAAACCGCCCGCGAAGCAATGGGGAGGCAAGCGCCACCAGCGCTTTCTGCTACCATGGCGGCTCTGTTACTTCAGGTGTCTGATCATGGCATTTCGCCCTCTTACGGCCAAAGCACCCGCCGTGTTACTTCGCGAAGCCAAGCCTTTAAAAGCCATCTTCAGCCACGCTCAACGTCTGGCGCATTTACAGCGTTTGCTTGAAAGCCAACTGCAGCCTGCCGCCCGTGAACATTGTCACGTGGCGTCCTGGCGTGAAGGCAGTTTACTGCTGATCGTCACCGACGGCCACTGGGCGACCCGGCTGCGCTATCAGCAAAAACGTCTGCAACGCCAATTGCAGATGTTCGACGAGTTTTCCAGCCTGACGCGGATTCTGTTCAAGGTTCAACCTCCCACTGTGCAACAAGGCGCAGTCGGCCACACCATGGACCTGTCGACCATCGCCGCGCAGACCATTCAGGCCACCGCCGACGGCATTACCGACCCCAACCTGCGCGCCGCGCTGGAGCGTCTGGCGAGTCACGCCAAACCGCGACCCCTGTAGGAGCAGCCCGGCTGCTCCTACAGGGGTACACACCTAACGGCGCTTGCTGCCGCCCAACAACGAGCCCATCAACCCACGGACCAACTGCCGCCCGAGCTGATTGGCCGCCTGGCGCATGGCTGACTTCAACGCCTGCCCGGCCGCGGTACCGAGAAACTCCCCGGCCTTGTCAGTGAAGCTCGGCTCTTCGGCCACCGGTTTAATCGGCGCGGTTTCGGGCTCCGGGGCCAATCCTTTGCGGCTCATCAGCACTTCATAGGCCGATTCACGATCGAGCGGCTTGTCATAACGCCCGACCAACGGCGAGCTGGCGATCAGAGCCGCACGTTCGGCAGCACTCAATGGCCCGATTCGCGATTGGGGCGGTGCCACCAGCACCCGCTGGACCATGGCCGGTGTGCCCTTGTCCTGCAAGGTGCCGACCAGGGACTCACCAATGCCCAACTCCGTCAGCACCGCCAACGCATCAAACGCCGGGTTCGGACGGAAGCCCTCGGCCACCGCCCGCAGGGATTTCTGCTCTTTGGCAGTGAACGCCCGCAACCCGTGCTGAATGCGCAAACCCAACTGAGCCAGCACATCGTCCGGCAGATCGCCCGGGGATTGGGTGACGAAATACACGCCGACCCCTTTGGACCGGATCAAGCGTACGACCTGCTCCAATCGTTCCTGCAGGGCTTTGGGCGTGTCGGCGAACAACAAATGCGCCTCATCGAAGAACAGCGCCAGCAGCGGTTTTTCCGCATCGCCGCGTTCCGGCAGTTGCTCGAACAACTCCGCCAGCAACCACAGCAGGAAGGTCGCGTAAACCTTCGGCGCCTCATGCACCAGACGGCTGGCGTCGAGCAGATGAATCCGCCCGCGGCCGTCACCGGCAGGCTGCAGAAGGTCTTCGAGTTGCAACGCCGGCTCACCGAACAAGGCTTCGGCGCCCTGCTGCTCCAGCGTCGCGAGGCGCCGCATCAGTGCCTGGCTGGAGCCGGTCGTCATCAGCGCCGTATCGTCGCCGAGCAACTCGGGATTGTCCCTGAGGTGATTGAGCAGTGCCTTGAGGTCTTTCAAGTCCAGCAGCAACAGACCTTCGCGGTCGGCCACTTTGAAAGCCGCGTAAAGAGCCGACTGCTGACTGTCAGTCAGCTCCAGCAAACTGCCGAGCAGCAAGGGTCCCATTTCGCTCAGCGTGGTACGCAATGGATGGCCGGACTGCCCTTGAATGTCCCACAGGGTGACCGGATAGGCCTGTGGCCGGTGATTGAGCCAGGGCATCCCGGCAATCCGTTCAGCCACTTTGCCTTGAGGATTGCCGGCAGCCCCCAGACCGCACAAATCGCCTTTGATATCGGCGGCGAACACCGCCACGCCAGCATCGCTGAAGGCTTCGGCCAGCCGTTGCAGGGTCACGGTTTTCCCCGTCCCGGTAGCACCTGCCACCAAGCCGTGGCGGTTCGCCAGGCGCATGGCCTGGGTAATCGGCTGGCCCTGAAGGTCAGCACCGATAACGAGTTGCGATGTGTCAGGCATTTTGTCACCCATGGTTAATCTTTAGGCCTGCATGGTCGATATAGCAAAGCGAGAGACCAGAAAAGACTGAAAACGAAGTCAGATAATTCCCTAAGGAGAGGTGGAAATATCAGCTTACTTTCACCTTTGCCCAATTTGCGCGTTTTTAAACTGCGCGCCCTGGACATTAAGACCTTAGCGGACACTACACGTCATGAACAAAAATCTGCGCTTCAGCCATAAAATCTTGCTTGCCGCATCTTTGATCGTGATAGCGGCCTTTGCGCTGTTCACGCTCTACAACGACTATCTCCAGCGCAATGCTATCCGTCGGGATCTGGATAACTATCTGCAGGAAATGGGCAGCGTTACCGCGAAGAATATTCAGACCTGGCTCGCCGGACGCAGCTTGCTGATCGAAAACCTTTCGCAGACCGTTGCCCTCAACCCGGATATGAACAACGTCGCCAACCTGCTCGAACAGAAAGCGGTGACTTCCAGTTTCATGGGGGCCTATCTGGGGAACAAAGATGGCAGTTTCATCATTCGCCCGAACAGCAAAATGCCAGATGGCTATGATCCCCGTGCCCGTCCCTGGTACAAAAGCGCCGAAGGCAGCAACGGCTCGGCACTGACCGAACCCTACATCGACCTGGCTTCCGGACAGTTGGTGATTTCCATCGTCAACAGCGTGCACAAGGACGGCCAGAACATCGGCGTGGTCGGCGGCGATCTGAGCTTGCAAGTGATTGCCGACAGCATCAATGCGCTGGATTTCGACGGCATGGGCTATGCCTTTCTGGTCAGCGCTGAAGGCAAGATCCTGGTACACCCAGACAAAACGCTGGTAATGAAGACACTCAAGGACGTCTACCCGCAGGACACGCCACGAATCAGCAACGAACTCAGCGAAATCCAGTTCGATGGTAAAAGCCGAATCGTTACCTTCACGCCCATCAAGAGCCTGTCTTCGGTCAACTGGTACATCGGTCTGTCCGTGGACAAGGACCAGGCTTTCTCGGGGCTCAGCGAGTTCCGCGCCTCGGCGATCGTCGCCACCGTGATTGCCGTGGCGATCATCATCGCCCTGCTCGGCATGCTGATCCGGATCCTGCTGCAACCCCTGCATGTCATGACTCGCGCTATGCAGGACATTGCCGACGGCGAGGGTGATCTGACCCGGCGCCTGACGATCCAGAACCAGGACGAGTTCGGCATTCTCGGCACCGCCTTCAACCGCTTCGTCGAGCGGATTCACACCTCGATTCGCGAAGTTGCGTCGGCCACCGGCCAAGTCAACGAAGTGGCCTTGCGCGTGGTCAGCGCTTCCAACTCGTCGATGTTCAATTCCGACCAGCAGGCTTCGCGCACCAGCAGCGTCGCCGCGGCGATCAATCAACTGGGCGCCGCCGCCCAGGAAATCGCCCAGAACGCCGCCCTTGCCTCGCAGCACTCCAGCGACGCCCGCAGCCTGGCCGAAGACGGCCAGCAAGTGGTCGACAGAAGCATCAAAGCGATGAATCAGCTGTCCACCATGCTCAGTGCTTCGAGCACCAACATCGAATCGCTCAACAGCAAGACGGTGAACATCGGGCAGATTCTCGAAGTGATCACCAGCATCTCGCAACAGACCAACCTGCTGGCGCTCAACGCCGCCATCGAAGCCGCTCGCGCCGGTGAAGCCGGTCGTGGTTTTGCGGTGGTGGCCGATGAAGTGCGCAACCTGGCGCATCGCACCCAAGAGTCGGCGCAACAGGTGCAGACCATGATCGAAGAGCTGCAGGTCGGGGCACGCGAGTCGGTCGGGACCATGAGCGAAAGCCAACGCCATAGCCAGGACAGCGTGGAAATCGCCAACCTCGCCGGTGAACGTCTTAACAGCGTGACCCAGCGCATCGGCGAGATCGACGGGATGAACCAGTCGGTGGCCACCGCCACCGAGGAACAGACTGCGGTGGTCGAGTCGCTTAACGTCGACATCACCGAGATCAATACCCTCAACCAGGAAGGCGTGGAAAACCTGCAGTCGACCTTGAGGGCTTGCGCGGACCTTGAGCAACAGGCGGCGCGGTTGAAGCAACTGGTGGGCAGTTTCCGTATCTAGCGCCGGCCCATCCGGCCTCTTCGCGGGCAAGCCCGCTCCCACAGGGTTATGCGTCGGTCACAAGTCTGTGATTCAGCTCATACCCAGTGGGAGCGGGCTTGCCCGCGAAGGCTTCTTATCAGGCACCCCAGCATTTATCTGGCACACACCTCCCCCGCAAATCCTCAACCGAACATCTATCCTTCATTAAGGTCAACCCTATGGAGAACATCGGATAGGAGGGATGCTCATCGTGCATATCGCTGACATAACCATGTTCTACGCCCCTGCCAGCGGTGGCGTGCGCACTTATCTGGATGCCAAACACCGTCGCCTGGGACGTCAGCCAGGAATCCGTCACAGCTTGCTGATCCCCGGGGCGGGTCTGAGCGAGCAGGACGGTATTTACACAGTTCCCGCTCCCGCCGTGCCCTTTGGCAACGGTTACCGCTTTCCCTGGCGTCTGGCCCCCTGGCGCAATGTCCTGCGCGCCTTGGAACCCGACTTGATCGAAGTCGGTGATCCATACCTCACCGCTTGGGCCGCCCTCGACGCTCGCCGTCAACTGGACGTGCCGGTGATCGGCTTTTATCACTCCGATCTGCCCCTGCTGGTGAGTAACCGCATGGGCAACTGGTGCACGCCGAATGTCGAAGCCTATATCCGCAAGCTCTATGGCAATTTCGATCGGGTATTGGCACCCAGCCAGATCATGGCTGACAAGCTGACCGGACTGGGGGTGAAGAACGTTTATGTGCAGCCCTTGGGCGTCGACCTGCAAACCTTCAACCCCAGCGCCCGCGACCCCACTTTGCGCGCTGAACTGGGAATTAACGACGACACCCGCCTGCTGATTTTTGCCGGACGCGGTTCCAAGGAAAAGAACCTGCAGGTTCTACTCAATTGCATGAAACTCCTCGGGGAGCGCTATCACCTGCTGCTGGTCGGCTCATCGATGCCCGCCGTTGTACCGGACAACGTCACAGTGATCGACCAATTCTGCCCGGCTCAACAGGTCGCGCGGTTGATGGCCAGTTCTGATGCGCTGATCCATGCCGGCGATCAGGAAACCTTCGGCCTGGTGATCCTTGAAGCCATGGCCAGCGCAATTCCAGTGGTCGCCGTGGCGGCCGGGGCGTTCAAGGAAATCATTCCCCGGGATTGCGGCCTGCTCTGTACTCCGGACAGCCCGCAGGCGATGGCCAATGCCGTGCGTGACCTGTTCGCTCAGGGCAGCGCCCGCCTCGGTCAGCAGGCCCGACAGCATGTCGAAGAGCATTACGCCTGGGACGCGGTGGTCAGTAGCCTGTTGGGGCACTATCGCGCCGTGCTCGGTAGCCCGCCGCCGATACTGGCCCATGGTTGAGCCCGTGAGCACGCCCAGCGTCATACTGGTGCTGCATGATGTCGCGCCGCACACCTGGGCGGATTATCAGCCGTTCGTCGAAGCAGTCGATGCACTGGGCAACGTGCCAATGACTTGGCTGGTGGTGCCCGACTTCCACAAGCAGAATGCGCTGGACGCCCATCCGGGGTTTCGTCGCCTGCTGGGCAGCCGCCTGGCCCGGGGTGACGAACTGGCGCTGCACGGCTATTTTCATTGCGATGACAGTCCGGCCCCGCAGAGTCCCCGGGATTGGTTCATGCGGCGGATCTACACCCATGAGGGCGAGTTCTACGGCTTGTCGCAAAATGCCGCCCTGGCGCGCCTGCACGCCGGAATCGAACTGTTCCAGCGCTACCACTGGCCGCTGCGGGGCTTTGTCGCCCCAGCCTGGCTGATGAGCCAGGGCACGCGCCAGGCGTTGTGTCAGTTACCACTCGCCTATACCAGTGACCCGCAGCATCTCTATCGCCTGCCGGACTTCACGCCGGTCGATGCGCCCGGGCTGGTCTGGAGTTCGCGCAGTGCCTGGCGCCGTGGCCTGTCGAAGGTACTCAGCGAGCAACGCGAACAGCGATGGCGACACGCACCGGTGATTCGCCTCGGCGTGCATCCGGTGGACTTGCGCCATGGATCTTCTCGCAACTACTGGCTGCAGACGCTCAAGCGTTTGCTGGCCGAGGGTCGCGTGCCAATGACCAAGGCCAACTGGCTGACGACTCAGGCCCGGCTAAACCGGGGCAAACCATGATCAGGGTCATCTGGCTGGTCGTAGCCTTATTGGCGGCAGTACTGATTCCGCTGCTGCTCGGTGGTAGTGACATGTGGCTGCGCATGCAGCGCTTCCCGCTTCCACTGCTGCTGACAATGCTGGGCATGATCGTACTGTGCTGGGTGCTCAACTCATTTCGACTGCGCCTGTTGCTGGGGGAGCACCGCGGTCGGATCGGACGCCTGAAAAGCCTCGGAGTGGTGATGTCTACCGAGTTCGCCTACTGCGCGACTCCTGGTGGCAGTGGCGGCCCCCTGACCCTGATGGCCCTGCTGGCGCGCAACGGCGTGCGTCCGGCCCATGGCAGTGCGGTGTTTGCCATGGACCAATTGAGTGATCTGCTGTTCTTTCTCTGTGCGGTCATCGGGATTCTGTTTTACGCACTGTTCCAGAACCTCAGTCAGCGCATGGAGTGGATGCTCGGCCTGAGTGCCCTCTCACTGTTTGCCGGCCTCTGCAGCTGCCTGATCCTGGCGCGTTTCCACCGCTCATTGATCCTCCTCTGCGGCCGCATGCTCAATCGCCTGAACGTCAAAGCCCTGACCCGCCTTCGCTGGGCGCGCAAACTGCTGCAGTTTTTGGCGGCCTTCAGTGTCACGCTCAAACTGCCGTGGCAAACCCTGGCCCAGGTATTCGCCCTGACCTGTCTGCATTGGCTTTTACGCTACAGCGTGCTGTACATGGTTTTACAAGGGCTAGGCGCAGACCTGCAGTGGGCGTGGAGTTTTCTGATCCAGATGCTCTCGCTGAGCGCCGGACAATTGAGCCTGCTCCCCGGCGGCGCAGGCGCGACGGAACTCACCTCGGCAGCGTTGCTGGCGCCCATGGTGGGTAAATCGACTGCGGCGGCAGCGATTCTGATCTGGCGGGCCGTGACCTACTACTTCTACCTGCTGGCAGGTGGACCGGTGTTTCTGCTGATGGTCGGACGACCCTTGCTGCACAAGTTGATCAAACTCAAACAGGCTTAGGGTCAGGCTCGGCAGGCGGTTTTTCCTGCAATTGGCTTCGACGGTATTGAAATCGCTAAAAGATCGCAGCCTATCGGCAGCTCCTACGCCGACTACGTACGTCCGCAATGGCGCTGGCATACGCTAATTCCGTGTAGGAGTTGCCGCAGGCTGCGATCTTTTGATCTTGATCTTCGACGGTACTCAAATCGCTAATAGATCGCAGCCTATCGGCAGATCGTCAGAACACCACGGTCTTATTGCCATGCACCAGCACCCGGTCTTCCAGGTGGTAGCGCAGACCACGAGCCAGCACCATCTTCTCGACGTCACGACCGAAACGCACCATGTCTTCGATGCTGTCGCTATGGCTGACCCGCACCACGTCCTGTTCGATGATCGGCCCGGCATCCAGCTCTTCGGTCACGTAGTGGCAGGTTGCGCCAATCAGTTTTACGCCGCGCATCGAAGCCTGATGGTAGGGCTTGGCACCGACGAACGACGGCAGGAAGCTGTGATGGATATTGATGACTTTATGCGCATATTCCCGGCACAACTCGGGCGGCAGTATCTGCATGTAACGGGCAAGTACCACGACTTCGGCATCATGCTGCTTGACCAAACGCGAAACCTCGGCAAAAGCCGGCTCTTTATCCTGTGGATTCACCGGCACGTGGTAATACGGGATGCCGTGCCACTCGACCATGCTGCGCAGGTCGTTGTGGTTGGAGATCACGCAGGAGATTTCGCAGTCCAGTTCGTCGCTGTGCCAGCGGTGCAGCAAGTCAGCCAGGCAATGGGACTCACGGCTGGCCATCAGCACCACGCGCTTCTTCTGCTCGGTGTCAGTAATGCGCCAGACCATGGAGAAGGCTTCGGCAATCGGCGCAAAGGCCTCGCGAAAAGCTTCAAGCCCGAAGGGCAGCGAATCGGCACGAATTTCGTGACGCATGAAGAACCAACCACTTTGATTGTCCGAGTGATGGCTCGCTTCGGTGATCCAGCCGTTATGGGACGCCAGAAAGTTACTGACTTTAGCAACGATGCCGACGCGGTCCGGGCAAGCAATCACCAGCCGAAAAGTGCGCATGAGGGGGAGACTCCAGAACTTCGCAAAGGCGGTCATTCTAGCCATTGTGCGGCAAAACTGCAGTATCCCTGATGCATTGATCACACGCCTGGTCAGACCTTGCGTGTCGACCTTCAGCGTCTTTCGTTACGCGAAAACCCATGAGTGTCTTTCCCACAAATTGCGCAAGGTTTCTAATGTGAATATCTGGAGTGAATCCATCACTTTATTTAACTGACACTCGGAATTCTTGTGAACCCCTCTACTTAAATAAAATAAAAGTCCGCTTTAATGTTTACTTGCTGAAACTGTCTGACTATTATTGCGACACTGTAACCGTGTCATCCAGTGCCCAACATAAGGTAGTCCACATGTCCTTGATCAACGAATACCGCGCCACCGAAGAAGCTATCAAAGAGCTGCAAGCCCGTTTGAAGAATCTGTCCCAAGACGACAAACTGCAAACCGAGCTGGAATTCGAAGGCAAACTGCGCACCCTGATGGGCGAGTACTCCAAATCCCTGCGCGACATCATTGCACTGCTGGATCCAGAATCCAAAACCAGCAAAACCCCACGTGGCGCCGTGAAAACTACCGGCACCAAACGTGCTCGCAAGGTTAAACAATACAAAAACCCGCACAATGGCGAAGTCATTGAAACCAAAGGTGGCAACCACAAGACTCTGAAAGAGTGGAAAGCCAAGTGGGGCGGTGATGTGGTTGAAGGCTGGGCTACCCTGCTGGGCTAAGCGACAGCCGTCGCAGAGCACTTTGTGACGATCAAAAAACGCCAGCCCGCTGGCGTTTTTTTATGCCTGACATTCAGTGAATGAACTCACAGGCTCAAACGTTTGCGTAACGCCTGAGCATAATTGTTCCACTCCTCGAGTACCTGACGTTGCCCCTCTGTCGCCGTGGCCAGGCCTTGCACCGTGGCTTGATTAAAAGTCTCCAGCGTATTCGGAGCCCCGTATTCAGGATCGCTCAAACGTTGCTGACAGAATAAACGCCAGCGTTCTTGCTCCTGCTCATTCAAGGTGTCTGGAAAGTTGCGAGCACGGTAGCGGAATAATAATTCGGGCAGGCGCTCATCATCGAACGGCCATTGCTCTTGCGCTAATTGAGCAGGGTCGGCGGTCCTGACTTGCTCACATAACCGGCGATCGCGATCACCCATAAAGCCAGCGTATAACTGTTGCTCAGGGTCCAGGCAGGGGACAAAGTCCTCGCTGGAATACATCGCCTGGATTTTATCTCGCCAAACTTCATGTGCGGCAGTTAGCCGCAGCGCTCTAGCCTGATACCCGGCCATGTCCAATTGCAGGCGCTGCTGATCTTCGGCGC
Organism: Pseudomonas fluorescens; assembly: GCF_902497875.1. Classification (GTDB taxonomy): domain Bacteria; phylum Pseudomonadota; class Gammaproteobacteria; order Pseudomonadales; family Pseudomonadaceae; genus Aquipseudomonas; species Aquipseudomonas fluorescens_BR. The sequence goes on along the minus strand of NZ_CABVHY010000019.1, from coordinate 15,237 downwards.
GTAAAACAGACAACGGTGCCACCACCGGACAACGGTTGATATGGATCAACTTGAGCGGAACGGGCAACTCGCCGGGAAGCAGATCGTCATGGCGAGCATACAGCCGTTGACGCAAAGTGTCGGCGTCCTGATCCAGCAACCCCTGGGGATCGAGGTGCAGATCGCAAACGATCAGGGCATTACGGTTACGTGGATGCCAGGCCAGCGGCAGAACCACGCCCACATAGTGCCGGGCAGCAGAAAAGCGCCCCGAGATATGCACCATCGGCTGCAGCAGCGTTATCTGCTCCATGACCTTTTGCTTGCTGCGCAACTGGAACAGCCAGTCATATAACTTCGGCTGTTTCTCACGGATCAACCGCGCCAGCGCAATAGTCGCCCGCACATCGGACAAGGCATCGTGGGCCTGGCCATGGTCGATGCCGTTGGCGGCGGTCAGGCGTTCGAGCTTGAGCGTGACGCGGCCGTCTTCTTCGGGCCAGACAATGCCTTGCGGGCGCAACGCATACGCGGTGCGAACCACATCGATCAGATCCCAGCGACTGTTACCGCCCTGCCACTCGCGGGCATAAGGGTCGAAAAAATTCCGGTACAGGCTATAGCGGGTCACTTCGTCATCGAAGCGCAGGGTGTTGTAGCCCGCACCGCACGTACCGGGTGCCGCCAGCTGTGCGTGAACCCGGGTCATGAACTCGGCTTCACTCAGGCCTTGCTCGGCCAGGCGACTCGGGGTAATGCCGGTAATCATGCTGGCCACCGGGTGCGGCAGGATATCGTCGCTCGGCTGGCAGTAGAGATTGACCGGCTCGCCTATCTCATTGAGCCTGGCATCGGTGCGGATCCCAGCCACTTGCAACGCACGGTCGCAGCGTGGGTTGATACCGGTGGTTTCATAGTCGTACCAGAAGATGGAGGTCACGGGCTATTCCTGATCTAAAGACCGACAAAGTCTAGGCGCTCACAGGTTGGCCCGACCAGCGCTGTGTGCATTGAATCCTTACTCGCGGCATTGTTTGTTACATAGTTATGTCGTTTGTCCCTCGGTCACTGCTAGCATCGGCTCAGTATTGACCCACAACCAGGCCACCCACCACGTTGCCCATGCCCCAGACTTCAGCACTGCCACGCAACGCACCGCTGCACCCGCCGCTGGATACCCGGTACCAGGTCGAGACGCCAGAAGGTATCGACCTGCCACTGCGTCCGGCCGGGCTGATGCCCCGTGCGCTGGCCTTCGCCATCGACCTGGGCATTCGCGGGCTGATCCTTGCCCTGCTGTTTGTTTTCCTGGGGTTTCTCGGCGAACTCGGCATCGGCCTGGGCTCGATCCTGCTGTTCCTGATCAGTTGGTGGTACATGGTGCTGTTCGAAGTGCTCAACCAGGGTCGCTCGCCGGGCAAACAACTGATGGGGTTGCGGGTTGTCCATGACGACGGCACGCCCATCGGCTGGAGCGCCTCGTTGACCCGTAACCTGCTGCGTTTTGTCGATATGCTGCCGTTCGGTTACTTCCTCGGCGCCCTCAGCTGCCTGCAACATCCTGCCTTCAAGCGTCTTGGCGACCTGGCGGCCGGCACGCTGGTGATCTACCGCGAACAGCCGATAGCGCGCCCGCACCTGCCCCTCGCGCAACCGCTGCGGCCGCCCTTTATCCTCAATCTGAATGAACAGCGCGCGGTGTTGAGTTTTGCCGAACGCCAGGGCGAGCTCTCCGATGAGCGAGTGCACGAACTGGCAGCCATCCTCGCCCAGCCGCTGCAAGTCTCTGCGCCACGCGCCGTTGCCGAACTCAACGGCATCGCCCGCGGCTTGCTGGGGCCGCCATGAAGCAAAGCCTGTTCGAAAGCCGCCATCAAGCCGAGTGGGATCAATTTGCCCGACGCCTGGAACAGCTGGAAGGTGGCAATGCGAAGGCCGCTGACTGCAGCGATTTCCCCAAGGACTACCGGCGCCTTTGCCAGCACTTGGCCCTGGCCCAGGAGCGCGGCTACAGCAGTTTCCTCATCGACCCGCTGCAACAGCTTGCACTGCGAGGCCATCAACAACTTTACCGGCATCGCGGCCAGTTGGGCGCCGATACCCTGAGTTTCATCCTTGCCGGCTTCCCACGATTGGTCCGTGAGCAATGGCCTTTCGTACTGGTGGCCGGCCTGTTGTTCTTTGGCAGTCTGTTCGGCATCGGCATTCTGGTTTTTCTGTTCCCGGAGCTGATCTACAGCCTGGTCTCCAGCGAACAGCTGGCCAAGCTGCAAAGCATGTACGACCCCGCCGCCAACCATCTCGGGCGAACCGCCGACCGGGCCTCCAGTGAAGACTGGGTGATGTTCGGTTATTACATCATGCATAACATCGGCATTGCCTTTCAGACCTTCGCCAGCGGTTTGCTGTTTGGCCTGGGCAGCGTGTTTTTCCTGTTCTTCAATGGCCTGATGATCGGCGCCGTCGCCGGCCACCTGACGCACATCGGCTATGGAGAAAACTTCTGGTCGTTCGTCATCGGCCATGGTGCCTTCGAACTCAGCGCCATTGCCCTGGCAGGGGCCGCCGGCCTGCAATTGGGCTGGGCATTGATCGCGCCGGGACGCCTGCCACGCGGTGATGCCTTGCGGCTGGCGGCGCGCAAGAGTGTGCAGTTGATCTGCGGGGTGATGCTGTTTCTGCTGATTGCGGCCTTTATAGAAGCCTATTGGTCGTCCATGACCGAACCCACGCCACTGATCAAGTACCTGGTGGGTGCAGTCCTCTGGCTGCTGATGGCGGCTTACCTGTTGTTTGCCGGACGTACGCCCCATGCGCCTGAGTGATGCCAGTGTGGTCATCCGCCCGCGCACCCGCTGGGAAGCCATGGACCTGGGCGTACTGCTGAGCCAGCAACATCGACGCCTGCTGATGACCAGTTGGGCGCTCATCACCCTGCCGGTCTTCGCACTCCTCAGCCTGCTGCTATGGGACTCGCCCAACCTCGCCTTGCTGCTGTTCTGGTGGTTGAAACCGGCGTTCGATCGTCTGCCGCTGTATATCCTTTCCAAAGCCCTGTTTGGTGAAACCCCAACGTTGAAGCAGGCGCTGGGCCAGTGGCCGCGCCTGCTCAAACCGCAATTGCTGGCCAGCCTGACCTGGCGTCGCCTGAGCCTGAGTCGCAGTTTCATCATGCCCGTGGTGCAACTGGAGGGTCTGAGCGGGCAGGCGCGCCAGCAACGGTTGCTGGTGCTGCAACAACGCAACGGCGGCGCGGCGCGCTGGCTGACGGTAATCGGCGTTCACCTGGAGCTGGCCTGGTGGATCGGGCTGATGGTGCTGTTCTATCTGCTTCTGCCGCAACAGGTCGAGCTGGACTGGAGCTGGCAGGCATTGATCGTCGCGGCCACGCAGGACTGGCTGTGGCTGGAACACCTGATCAACGCCCTCTACGTGTTGGTACTGATTGTCTGGGAACCGGTGTATGTCGCCTGCGGCTTCAGTCTGTACCTCAACCGGCGCACCGTGCTCGAAGCCTGGGACATCGAACTGATCTTCCGCCGCCTGCGTCAACGCTTGAGCAGCGTCGCCGTGACCTTGATGCTGATCGGGCTGATGCTGATCCCCATCGCGCCGCCGGCCTGGGCAGTTGAATCGCCCAATGGGCCGCAGAGCCCGCGCTTGCTCGACCAATCGCTGACCAGCCAGGCGTCCAGGGATAGCATCGAAGCCATACTTGAAAAACCGCCGTTCCAGAATCCGCAAACCGTTACTCGATATCGCTTCGGCGAAGACCCGCCAGATCAGACCCGCAACGTACAAGCGCCGCAATGGCTGAAAACACTGTTGGGGATGTTCGACAGCCATAGTTTCGGCTCCTTGGCCAAGGTCATCGAAATGCTGCTGTGGGCGTGCATCACAGGTGGCATTGCCCTGCTGCTCTGGCATTACCGCGAGTGGTTACAGGCCTTTGTCGGTCGCCACCCGGTGCCGCGCAGCCGGATGGCTCGCCCGGCCCCTGAGCAACTGTTCGGCCTGGACGTCAGCCTCGACACCCTGCCCGCCGATGTCGCCGCCAGCGCCGAACGCCTCTGGCCGACGCAACCTCGTGAAGCGCTTGGCTTGCTCTATCGGGCATTGCTCAGCCGCCTGCTGCATGATTTTGACCTGCCGCTGAAAGCCGCCGACACCGAAGGCCAGGTGCTGGAGCGCATCCAGCAGCTGCAACATCCGGCCCTGCAAGCCTTCAGCAAAAACCTCACCCTGCATTGGCAGAACCTGGCCTACGGTCATCGATTGCCCCCTGTGCATTTGCACCAGGAACTCTGTGATGCCTGGCGCGAGCTGTTCGACTCGGGGGCGCCACGATGAATCGGCGCCTGCTGTGGCTTGTCGGTTTGCTCATCAGCGGTGTGCTGATAGCACTCGGTGCCTATCTCTACCTGAACGCCAGGCCTTATCAGGAAGTGATCGATCACGGCCCCTCTCCCGAGGCGGTGGCCAATCCGTACCTGGCCGCCGAGCTCTTTCTGCGCCAGCAAGGTCTGCAGGTCGCCCACGCCAACAACCTGGAAATCCTGCCGACCCTGGAGCCGCATCAACAAAGCCTGCTGTTGCTGGGCGAACGGGCGAACATGAGCCCGCGCCAGGCCGATCAGTTGCTGAACTGGGCCAGGGCCGGCGGGCGCTTGCTGTTGGTTGCCGAAGCGCTGTGGGATCAAGAGACGGGCCGCAGTGGCGATCTGCTGCTCGACCGCCTGCAACTGCGCCAATACCTGAGCAAAGACCTTAAACAGCCGTCGGCCAAAGCCACTAAAGCCCCCTACTCCAAGCTGACCAAGCTTTATCTCGAAGACGAAGACGCGCCGGCCTACGTCAGTTTCGACACCGAGTTTCATCTCGAAGACCCGAACAACCTCGCCCAGGCCTGGGCCAACAGTGCCTTGGCCACCCACATGATGCAGCTTAACTATGGCCTCGGCTCGATCACCGTGGTCACCGACGCCGAGCTCTGGAAAAACCCGAACATCGGTCGCTACGATAATGCCTGGCTGCTCTGGTACCTGAGTTCGGACACCCGCGTGACCCTGCTCTTCAACATTGACCACGACGACTTGCTGACCTTGCTGCTGCGCTATTTCCCACAAGCTCTGGTCGCGCTCGCAGCCCTGGCCGGCCTGGGGATCTGGCACGTTGCGATGCGTCACGGCCCGCTGCAAGCGCCAGCGCCCAAGGCCCGCCGACAACTTCAGGAACACCTGCGCGCCAGCGCCGATTTCCTGCTGCGGCGCAGCGGTCAAGGCCGCCTGTTACAGACGTTGCAACACGATATCCTGCGCCGCGCCCGACACCGCCACCCGGGTTTTGAACGACTCGGCGTTGCCGAACAATGGCAGGTGCTCGCGCGCCTGAGCGGGCAACCCACCCGCGCCATCAGTCAGGCTCTCAGCCCACCGCCAAAACAACGGCTATCCAGCGCTGACTTCAGCCGTCAGGTGGCCCAGCTGCAAACTCTCAGGAATGCCTTATGAGCGAACAACCGACGGATGCGGGCCAGATCGAGCCCGTCAGCAACCAGGCCGCCCAGCAGCGTCAGCGGGCCAGCCAATTGGCCCAGGCGGTGCGCCATGAACTGCGCAAGGCCGTGATCGGCCAGGATGCAGTGATCGATGACGTGCTCACCGCCTTGATTGCCGGTGGCCATGTGCTGCTTGAAGGTGTGCCGGGGCTGGGCAAGACCTTGTTGGTCCGCGCCCTGGCACGCTGCTTTGGCGGTGACTTCGCGCGCATCCAGTTCACTCCGGATTTGATGCCCAGCGACGTCACCGGCCACGCGGTGTACGACATGCAAACCGAGCAGTTCAAGCTGCGTAAAGGTCCGTTGTTCACCAACCTGCTGCTGGCCGACGAGATCAACCGCGCGCCGGCAAAAACCCAGGCAGCGCTGCTCGAAGCCATGCAGGAACGCCAGGTCACCCTCGAAGGCCGGGCGCTGCCGATCGGCCAGCCATTCATGGTGCTCGCCACGCAAAACCCCATCGAACAGGAAGGCACCTACCCGCTACCGGAGGCCGAGCTCGACCGTTTCATGCTCAAAGTACGCATGGACTACCCCGACGCCGAGCAGGAACTGGACATGGTCCGTCAGGTCAGTCGTTCGACCAGGGCCGACATGCTCGACGTGCAACCATTGCGCACCGTGCTGCAAGCCAAGGATGTGCTGGCCCTGCAACGGATCGCCAGCGACCTGCCGCTGGACGAACAGGTGCTCGACTACGCCGTGCGTATCGCCCGCACCACCCGCAGCTGGCCCGGCCTGACCCTCGGCGCCGGCCCTCGCGCCTCGATTGCCCTGGTACGCGGCGCACGCGCCAGGGCCTTGTTGCGCGGCGGTGAGTTTGTGATTCCGGATGACATCAAGGGCTGTGCCCTGGCGGTGCTGCGCCACCGTGTGCGGATCGCGCCGGAGCTGGATATCGAAGGGCTGGAGGTGGATCAAGTACTTAAACAACTGCTCGATCAAGTGCCGGCGCCACGGTTGTGAATACGTTCATGACGAATCGGCGGTGCTCTCAAAAAGATCGCAGCCTTCGGCAGCTCCTACGGGATTTGCGGTTGCACACGGTCGGTGTAGGAGCTGCCGCAGGCTGCGATCTTTACCGGCCCACACACGGTCTGAAACCCTGCGTGGGATCCCCACACCCATGAAACCCTCCCGCCTGCTGCTGACCTGGCTCGGTATCCTGCTGATCCTGAGCATCGTGCTGGGGTCACTCAGAGCGCTTGGGATCAATGTGGCCCAAAACATCCTGTCCATCGCTTGGGCACTGCTACTCGCCCTCCTGCTCCTGGCGCTGCTCGACGCCCTTAGACTCAAACGCCTGCCCTCTCCACGCCTGCAACGGCAGATGCCCGGCAGCCTGGCACTGGGTCGCTGGGGCGAAGTAAGCCTCGAAATCCAGCACGACTACCGACAACCGTTGAAGGTGCAACTGTTCGACCACGTGCCGCAGGGCCTGAATTTCGAGAACCTGCCGCAATCAGTCGAGCTGCACCCGGGCCAACGGAGCCTGATCGGTTACCGCCTGCGCCCGCTCAAGCGCGGTCATTTCAGCTTCGAACGCTGCGAAATCAGCCTGCCCAGCCCCTTGGGCCTGTGGTCCGACCGACGCTATCTGACCGCGATCGACAGCACCCGGGTCTACCCGGACTTCGCCCGTTTGTATGGCGCGCAGTTACTGGCCGTGGACAACTGGCTCAGCCAGCTCGGCGTCCGCCAGCGTCAACGTCGTGGCCTGGGCCTGGAATTCCACCAACTGCGCGAATTTCGCGAAGGCGACAGCCTGCGCCAGATCGACTGGAAAGCCACCGCCCGCCAGCGCACCCCGATTGCCCGCGAGTACCAAGACGAACGCGACCAGCAAATCATCTTCCTGCTCGACTGCGGCCGGCGCATGCGCAGCCAGGACGGCGAGCTGGCGCATTTCGACCATGCCCTCAATGCCTGCCTGCTGCTCAGCTACGTCGCCCTGCGCCAAGGCGACGCCGTAGGCCTGAGCACTTTTGCCGGCGAACAATCGCGTTACCTCGCCCCGGTCAAAGGCCAGGGCCAACTCAACGTGCTGCTCAATACCGTCTACGACCTCGACAGCAGCCAACGCCCCGCCGACTACCAGGCCGTCGCCAACCAGCTGCTGGCCCGTCAGAAACGCCGGGCGTTGGTGGTACTGGTGACCAACCTGCGGGATGAAGATGACGAAGAATTGCTGACCGCCGTCAAACGCATCGGCCGCCAGCACCGGGTACTGGTCGCCAGCCTGCGCGAGGAAGTACTCGACAGTGTGCGACAAGCGCCGGTTCAAACCTTGTCCGAAGCGCTGGCCTACTGCGGCACGGTCGATTACTTGAATGCCCGCGCCGAGCTTCATGAGCGGTTGACCGCTCACAGCGTTCCGGTGCTGGATGCGCGGCCCAGTGAACTGGGGGCTGAACTGGTGACGCGGTATCTAGACTGGAAAAAAGCGGGGGTAATTTAGCGAAAAACGCCCTTTCTCGAATGAGAAAGGGCGCTGACTACGTTAAGAACAATACCGATTATCAGAGATAACTTCCGTCATACAGGTTGTGAATCTTGAAAGACGCAGTTTGACCATCGTAATAATTGACGAATATCCAACCATCCCACCCAGTAGAGCTTACGAATGGATCTCTCCCGGAAACTTTTACAGTCACCGGAACATTATGCGCTACCTGCCCGGTGAACGTGGAAGCCACACGCACTCCTTTCCTCCAATAAGACGCTGAGCCCCCCATCTTCTCAGGTCCAAACCTTTCAGTTATTTTTACCTTGTTATGCCCCAAAGACATTGGCAACTCCAAAGACCTGAAGCCCCACTCCGGGACATTCAACCGCAATGAAAAGCTCCCGTTTTTAATGCTATTGACGCAATTCAGCGTCCACGTCACCCCGCCCGGTACCAGCTGTTGAATGTCCTCCGGTTCTGGTGTCACAACTACGCCGAGGTCTGCTGCGGCTTCACCGCTCCATTCCAGCTTCACGTCCATGCCAAGCAAAAGACTGTGAGGTTTTGGTCGCACGGTGACGGTATGCGTCGTTCCATGACAGGGATACGCAGTACCGCCCCCGAAGACCATCGGGAAGGTATCGAATCGGACGTCCACTTCCTCGGCAAGATTTTTGGCAAGCACCCGCCCCGGTAACTGCCAGTCCGGCAGTTTAGGGCTGCTAAGTTTCAACCCGAAAAACCCACCCTTGGTACTGGCCTTGATCGTCCATACCGTCGTCAACTCGTTCTCCTTCAACGGTATATTCGTCCCTAACGGCGGATCGACCTCAAGTCCCAGCTCAGCCACCCCATGCAGGTCTTCCAGGCTGACATGAGTAAGCCCGATCAACGGACTTCCCTTTTTAGGAATCAACTTCAACAAATGCGGTGGTCCCTCCAGAAGCAAAAGCTCCATCTTCGCCAGATCAACCAAATCTCCATCCAGCCAAAGCTCGAACTCCCGCGCCCAGGCATTGCGCTGCAATGCGGTCACCTCAAACGGTTCCTCGACTACGACGCCTTCGTTCTCTTCTGTTAAACCGGCAATGACCAGGTGCTCACCCGCGGTCTCCGGTATGTACCTGAAGCTGGTCCAACCGCCCGGACCGGTGACAGTAGTCGCCATGACTGCTTGCCCATCCACACTCCAGTCAACGTGAAGCCCCTCAATCCCGTCCCCGGTTTCGGTGGACACGGCCTGAACTCGCAACAGTACGCTCTCGCCGGAGTCCACCACCGGCCGGCCAATCACCGGGCCGGCTTCGGCAAACTCGAATGCAGCAGCGGTAATGTCAATGATACGAGGGCGCGTCCAGTCAGACTCGCCACTGTCGGAGTGGTGTTGAACTTGCCATGTATAGGAGCCCGCTTCCAACTTGATTCTTTTATGAGAACTCCACTGACGATTTTTCACTGAAACTTCGTCCGCACCCGTATCTACGACTCCTTTAGTGACCTTCAACTTGACCTGTAAGTCGTTAAGACCGGTCCCGCGAAAGAGTATGCTGTTAGCCCCCATGCTGCCACCCTCCCGAGGAGCGATGATGCCTGGTGGCTGGTGTACAGCCTCTTTTTTTACGTCAAATGTATGGACTTCACTCCAGTCGGAAACATGTCCGTTGAACGCCTGTTGTGCCTCAATTAACTGCGACCCGGAGTCCAGGGGCTGGGCTACTTTGTCTGACCACTCTCCATCCGCATCCGCTGTTTTGGTGAATAACACCCTACCGCCCTTGAGCCGTACGGTGACATCCGCATAGGGCAAACTCTTGCCGCTGATAATCGGAAGCGATGAAGTTTCAGTGCCCTTCTCTGGCTCCGTGAACGAGGGTCTATCCGGGTTAACGTCAAAGGCGTGCGGCTTTGACCAATCCGAAGCTTGCCCGTTGAACGTTTGCCTCACCTTCAGCGTGTGCCGTCCCAGGTCCCATGGATGGTTGGCTGGGTGAGACCAGCTACCGTCATCCACCGGGACATCCTCGGCCACCGGAGTATCGTCCAGATATCGCACCTCAAGCCTGGAACCGGAATAGCCCCCGCCTTCAAGCCTTGGGAGTTGTCCTGATGTTTTTCCTTCATATTCGGGATAAGTGATATTCGGGACGCTGGGCTTCGCTTTGAAGGTGAGTAGATCGCTGGCATCGGAAGGCACACTATTTACGGTCTGCACCACCTTGACCGTATTATCTCCAGGTACCCAGTTCTGGGTCGGGGTGAATGTGCGGGTGGCCCCGCTGCCGGTAAAACTGCCAAGTACCTCGGCGCCCGCCCCCGTGAACATCTTCAACGTGACCGCACCCGAAGCAACCCCAGTAATGGTCAGCGGCTGTTTCGGTTCGGTTGGACTGGTCGGTAGGATGATCACCAGTTTCGGCGGTTTTACTTTAAACGTGAGCGGTTCACTGGGTAAGGAAGCCTCACCACCCGCGGTCTGCACCACCTTGAACGTCCGTTCTCCCGGCACCAGGATCGGGGTGGGTGTAAATACCCAGCTATAAATCTCAGGCGTCGAGAAACTACCAGGGACCTCCTTACCTGCACCATCCAGCATCTTCAGCGTCGTGTCGTAGTGCATAGAACGATTACCGCTGATCGTCTGATTCTGCGCTGTCGTCGAACCCGGCGCAGGCGCAGTGATCACCAGCTTGTAGGGCCGTACTTTGAATGTGCGCGGATCGCTTCGGTCTGAGGTCACGCCGTTGTAGGTTTGTTCGGTCGTGATCGTCCAGTCGCCCGGCCACATACCAGTGGCCGTAAATGTCCAGTTAGCCCCACTGTTCGTGAAAGTGCCTGGCACCACCGTGCCGTCCCTGCGCAGGATCAACGTCGCCCCCGCATAAAACCCGGTACCGCTAATTGTCTGCCCCGATTCTATCGGCGAGCCGGGTTGGGTGATCACCAGTTTCGGCGGTCGTATTTTGAAACCTTGGTGCAGAGAATAAGCAGAATTCTGGCCACTCACCACATTCCGTGCAGCCACTTGGTAAGCGCCGGGCCCCAAGGTCAGCGCCGTTGAGGTCCAGCCCCCATTGGCATTCGCTGTAGCTGTAGCCCATTCAGTGCCGGCCCCCGACTTTTGCAGGCTCACCTTCGCCCCGGGCCCGAAGTACCCATTAGATCCCGTGAAAACCGAACCGATGTCTATCACCTCGTTATCCGTCGGGCTAGAGATAGTCGGACTCGGAAGCACCACCGTGAACGGCCGCGCAACGCTGGGTAAGGACGGCACCCCGTTTACCGTTTGCACCACTTCGACCGATTTCCCGCCCAGTGACAAGTCGGCTGTTGGCGTGAAACGCCAAGTCGTTCCAGTCACCGTGACCGCCCCCAGGGAGGCGCCGCCGACATACCGCAATTCGACTGCTGCGCCCGTCATGCAGCCACCGGAAAATTCCGGCCGTAGACCCGTCTCTGCGGTATCGGGCTTTAGAATCGTCGGTTTGGACGGTCGTATTTTGAAACCTTGGTGCAGAGAATAAGCAGAATTCTGGCCACTCACCACATTCCGTGCAGCCACTTGGTAAGCGCCGGGCCCCAAGGTCAGCGCCGTTGAGGTCCAGCCCCCATCGGCATTCGCTGTAGCTGTAGCCCATTCAGTGCCGACCCCCGACTTTTGCAGGCTCACCTTCGCCCCGGGCCCGAAGTACCCATTAGATCCCGTGAAAACCGAACCGATGTCTATCACCTGGTTATCCGTCGGGCTAGAGATAGTCGGACTCGGAAGCACCACCGTGAACGGCCGCGCAACGCTGGGTAAGGACGGCACCCCGTTTACCGTTTGCACCACTTCGACCGATTTCCCGCCCAGTGACAAGTCGGCTGTTGGCGTGAAACGCCAAGTCGTTCCAGTCACCGTGACCGCCCCCAGGGAGGCGCCGCCGACATACCGCAATTCGACTGCTGCGCCCGCCATGCAGCCACCGGAAAATTCCGGCCGTAGACCCGTCTCTGCGGTATCGGGCTTTAGAATCGTCGGTTTGGACGGTTTCACTTTGAACGAACACGTAATACTGGGCTCGGACACCCTGCCGTACTCAGTTTGCCTTGCCTTGATACCCTTAACGCCAGCGTCCCAAGTGGAATCAAAAAACCAGTTGGTGCCGTGGATCACGGCATCGCCCAACTTACTATCGTTGGGGTAGAGCACCTCAACAGTCGCCCTTGCCAAACACGTCCCCTCAATCGTCAATCTACCAGTGGGGTGCGTGCTGCCTGGTTGCGGCTCGGTAATTTTGGGCGCTGGCGGGTTGGCGGGAGTCCCTACGGTGAACTCGACTTCTCTGCTTGGATCGGAAACCTTGCCGTATTCGGTTTGTCGAGCCTTGACGTGCTTAACGCCGGTATCCCAAGTGTAATCAAGCTCCCAGGTAGTGCCACCCACCACAGCGTCGGCCAACTTAGTACCATCCCAGCTCAGCACTTCTACAGTCGATCTCGCCAGACACGTGCCTTTAATCTTCACATTTCCTACGGGATGCTTGCTTCCTGGTGCTGGCTCGGTAATCTCCGGCGCGGGCGGTTTGCCTGGTATCCCCACGATGAACTCGCGTTCGGGACTTGGGTCGGAACGCCAATGGTTCAAGGTTTGCCTGGCCTTGACGTGCTTAAAGCCGGTCTGCCAAATGTAATCAAGGGTCCAGATGGTCCCGTTCACCGTAGCAACGGCAAGCACGCTATCGTCCCAGTTCAGCACATCTACAATCGCGCCCTTCAAACAGGTCCCTCTGATCCTCACATTACCTACGGGGTGAATACTACCCTGTTGCGGTTCATTGATTTCCGGCACAGGCGGTTGGGTCATCTCAACAATGAAAAACTCGCACTGGGCGCTTGGGTCAGAAGCCACACCTCTCACCGTTTGCCTGGCCTTGACGTGCTTGGTGCCAGCGTCCCAGACACGATTGTAAGTCCAGATGGTCCCGTTCACCGTGGCATCGGCCAACTTACTATTGTCCCAGTTCAATACATCAACAGCCGTCGCTCCTAGCGAACAGGTCCCCCTAATTTCCACATTCCCTATGGGATGCTTGCTCCCGTCTTGCGGCGCGCTAACAACTGGTGGGACTGGCTTAACACCGCCGGCCATCTTCAAATCACCTGAATACGCCCAATCACTCCAAGTATCCCAAAATGCCACGCGCTTGGCATAGTCGAGCCTGAAGTAGAAATCTGCTCCTGGCCGGATCAAATCCCTGGGCACATTAAACGCAATCGCCATTCCAGCGACTGGAGTCCCGCGGTACTCTCGGATTAAAGTGGGGCCATAAAAAAACTGTGCCCGCCATTTAGAGGCGGTCGGCACCGTCACTATTGCGTCAACAAGAAAACCGGGAGAAACGGTAGTGCCAGCTCCCGGACTAAAGATAAGGGGCGCAATCCACAAGAGTTGCGGGGGATCTTCATCCACATTCGTAATTACTTCGTCGTCAGCCATGATTTCAACGCTCCTTTCCTAACCCTACTGCAGTTTCAGTAGGCAATTTCTACTGGCAACCCAGAAGCAAAACCACCTGTAAAAACTGACAGTCTCGACGAACGGCATTCACTATCACTGCGACTTTATCCAACTTTTCGAACGCTCCTACTACGAATTCGTGCTGATTGCCTGGGTCCGAAGGCGTACCATTCACCCATTGCCTGGCCTTGACGTGCTTGGTGCCAGCGTCCCAGACACGACTGTAAGTCCAAATGGTGCCGGTCACGGTAGCATCGCCCAGCTTACTATTGTCCCAATTCAGCACCTCAACCGTTGCTCCCGACAAACAGGAACCGATAACCATCAATGGACCTACTGGGTACTTGTCTCCCTGCTCCGGCGAAAGAATCAATGGTTTGGGCGGCTTGGCGAACGCTCCTACTACGAATTCGTGCTGATTGCCTGGGTCCGAAGGCGTACCATTCACCCATTGCCTGGCCTTGACGTGCTTGGTGCCAGCGTCCCAGACACGACTGTAAGTCCAAATGGTGCCGGTCACGGTAGCATCGCCCAGCTTACTATTGTCCCAATTCAGCACCTCAACCGTTGCTCCCGACAAACAGGAACCGATAACCATCAATGGACCTACTGGGTACTTGTCTCCCTGCTCCGGCGAAAGAATCAATGGTTTGGGCGGCTTGGCGAACGCTCCTACTACGAATTCGTGCTGATTGCCTGGGTCCGAAGGCGTACCATTCACCCATTGCCTGGCCTTGACGTGCTTGGTGCCAGCGTCCCAGACACGACTGTAAGTCCAAATGGTGCCGGTCACGGTAGCATCGCCCAGCTTACTATTGTCCCAATTCAGCACCTCAACCGTTGCTCCCGACAAACAGGAACCGATAACCATCAATGGACCTACTGGGTACTTGTCTCCCTGCTCCGGCGAAAGAATCAATGGTTTGGGCGGCTTGGCGAACGCTCCTACTACGAATTCGTGCTGATTGCCTGGGTCCGAAGGCGTACCATTCACCCATTGCCTGGCCTTGACGTGCTTGGTGCCAGCGTCCCAGACACGACTGTAAGTCCAAATGGTGCCGGTCACGGTAGCATCGCCCAGCTTACTATTGTCCCAATTCAGCACCTCAACCGTTGCTCCCGACAAACAGGAACCGATAACCATCAATGGACCTACTGGGTACTTGTCTCCCTGCTCCGGCGAAAGAATCAATGGTTTGGGCGGCTTGGCGAACGCTCCTACTACGAATTCGTGCTGATTGCCTGGGTCCGAAGGCGTACCATTCACCCATTGCCTGGCCTTGACGTGCTTGGTGCCAGCGTCCCAGACACGATTGTAAGTCCAGATGGTCCCGTTCACCGTGGCATCGGCCAACTTACTATTGTCCCAGTTCAATACATCAACAGCCGTCGCTCCTAGCGAACAGGTCCCCCTAATTTCCACATTCCCTATGGGATGCTTGCTCCCGTCTTGCGGCGCGCTAACAACTGGTGGGACTGGCTTAACACCGCCGGCCATCTTCAAATCACCTGAATACGCCCAATCACTCCAAGTATCCCAAAATGCCACGCGCTTGGCATAGTCGAGCCTGAAGTAGAAATCTGCTCCTGGCCGGATCAAATCCCTGGGCACATTAAACGCAATCGCCATTCCAGCGACTGGAGTCCCGCGGTACTCTCGGATTAAAGTGGGGCCATAAAAAAACTGTGCCCGCCATTTAGAGGCGGTCGGCACCGTCACTATTGCGTCAACAAGAAAACCGGGAGAAACGGTAGTGC
>NZ_CABVHY010000018.1 GCF_902497875.1 Pseudomonas fluorescens | reverse complement strand
TATCGTCTTCTTCAATGAATCAAGCAATTCGTGTGGGAACTTATGGAGCAGCTGATGTCGTCGATTAAGGAGGTGATCCAGCCGCAGGTTCCCCTACGGCTACCTTGTTACGACTTCACCCCAGTCATGAATCACACCGTGGTAACCGTCCTCCCGAAGGTTAGACTAGCTACTTCTGGTGCAACCCACTCCCATGGTGTGACGGGCGGTGTGTACAAGGCCCGGGAACGTATTCACCGCGACATTCTGATTCGCGATTACTAGCGATTCCGACTTCACGCAGTCGAGTTGCAGACTGCGATCCGGACTACGATCGGTTTTCTGGGATTAGCTCCACCTCGCGGCTTGGCAACCCTCTGTACCGACCATTGTAGCACGTGTGTAGCCCAGGCCGTAAGGGCCATGATGACTTGACGTCATCCCCACCTTCCTCCGGTTTGTCACCGGCAGTCTCCTTAGAGTGCCCACCATTACGTGCTGGTAACTAAGGACAAGGGTTGCGCTCGTTACGGGACTTAACCCAACATCTCACGACACGAGCTGACGACAGCCATGCAGCACCTGTCTCAATGTTCCCGAAGGCACTCCGCTATCTCTAGCAGATTCATTGGATGTCAAGGCCTGGTAAGGTTCTTCGCGTTGCTTCGAATTAAACCACATGCTCCACCGCTTGTGCGGGCCCCCGTCAATTCATTTGAGTTTTAACCTTGCGGCCGTACTCCCCAGGCGGTCAACTTAATGCGTTAGCTGCGCCACTAAGAGCTCAAGGCTCCCAACGGCTAGTTGACATCGTTTACGGCGTGGACTACCAGGGTATCTAATCCTGTTTGCTCCCCACGCTTTCGCACCTCAGTGTCAGTATCAGTCCAGGTGGTCGCCTTCGCCACTGGTGTTCCTTCCTATATCTACGCATTTCACCGCTACACAGGAAATTCCACCACCCTCTACCATACTCTAGCTTGACAGTTTTGAATGCAGTTCCCAGGTTGAGCCCGGGGATTTCACATCCAACTTAACAAACCACCTACGCGCGCTTTACGCCCAGTAATTCCGATTAACGCTTGCACCCTCTGTATTACCGCGGCTGCTGGCACAGAGTTAGCCGGTGCTTATTCTGTCGGTAACGTCAAAACACTTACGTATTAGGTAAATGCCCTTCCTCCCAACTTAAAGTGCTTTACAATCCGAAGACCTTCTTCACACACGCGGCATGGCTGGATCAGGCTTTCGCCCATTGTCCAATATTCCCCACTGCTGCCTCCCGTAGGAGTCTGGACCGTGTCTCAGTTCCAGTGTGACTGATCATCCTCTCAGACCAGTTACGGATCGTCGCCTTGGTGAGCCATTACCCCACCAACTAGCTAATCCGACCTAGGCTCATCTGATAGCGCAAGGCCCGAAGGTCCCCTGCTTTCTCCCGTAGGACGTATGCGGTATTAGCGTCCGTTTCCGAACGTTATCCCCCACTACCAGGCAGATTCCTAGGCATTACTCACCCGTCCGCCGCTCGCCACCAGGTACAAGTACCCGTGCTGCCGCTCGACTTGCATGTGTTAGGCCTGCCGCCAGCGTTCAATCTGAGCCATGATCAAACTCTTCAGTTCAAACATCTTTGGGTTTTTAAGAAACCCTAAACTTGGCTCAGCAATCGTTGGTTACATCTTTGATTTCTCGCGGAGTAACTTGTGATGCTGATAATCTTGTTGACTATCAGTCTGACCCCACAAGCACCCACACGAATTGCTTGATTCAGTTGTTAAAGAGCGGTTGGTTAAGATCTTTCGTCTCAACCGAGGTGCGCATTCTACGCTTTCCTCTGCTGCTGTCAAGCGGTTATTTTCAGAAGTTTTCAAAGTTTCCCTTGTAACTTCAACCACTTGCGCTTCCGATCACTCGTTAGCGGGATGCGAATTCTACAGCGTTACTCGCTGCTGTCAACACCTGTTTTACACCGCTTTCGACCGAGTGGATCGAACCGTTAATAGGGTCAAACAACACGACTCTATCAACTCCTTCTGGGCTTCGATGAACTGAAGCAACTCGCTGTCGAAAACCGCGTAACTCTTTGTTTACCAAGGAGTTTTCCGTTTCGACTGCGCCGGAAGTGGGGCGAATTATAGACTTCCAGGATCTGCCGTCAAGGCCTAATTGAGGCTTTCTATCGATAAGCCCGGAAAAGCCCGAAAAGCGCCGGTTTTTGCCCCTTCTATATAGAAGCGCAGTTAGCGCCTCTATATAGAAGAGAACACTTACAGCACGCCGGCTTCTCGCAAAGCAGCAACAGCTGACGGCTCCATGCCCAATACCTGCTGCAATACCTGCAAGGTGTGCTCGCCCAATAGAGGAGGGGCATTGCGGTATTCAACCGGCGTCTCGGAAAGACGGATCGGACTGGCCACCTGGGGAACCAGCCCTGCCAGGGCATGGGGCAGCTCGATTGCCAGACCACGCGCCTGGACCTGTGGATCGGCAAACACCTGGGCCAGGTCATTGATCGGCCCACACGGCACACCGGCCTGCTCCAGCAACGCGACCCACTCAGCCGTAGTCTTGAAGACCGTTGCCTGACGAATCAGCGGAATCAGCAGCGCACGGTTGGCCACCCGCAGTTTGTTTGTAGCAAACCGCGGATCATCCGCCCATTGTGGCTGCCCGGCCGCCTCGGCAAACTTGCGGAACTGCCCGTCATTGCCAACGGTAAGAATGAAGTTGCCATCGGCCGTCGGGAAATCCTGGTAGGGCACGATGTTAGGGTGAGCATTGCCTAGCCGCTTGGGAGGAATTCCGGTGGTGAGGTAGTTCATCGCCTGGTTACCCAGACAGGCCACCTGAACATCCAGCAACGCCATATCGATATGCTGGCCACCGCCGTCATGATCCCGATGCGCCAGTGCCGCAAGGATCGCCACCGTCGAGTAGAGCCCGGTCAGGATATCGGTCAGCGCGACGCCGACTTTCACCGGCCCGGCACCTTCGTCGCCCTCAGGACGACCGGTCAGGCTCATCAAGCCACCCAAGCCCTGAATCATGAAGTCATAGCCGGCACGCTTGGCATATGGCCCGGTCTGGCCAAAGCCGGTGATCGAGCAATAGATCAGCTCAGGGTTAAGCGCCTTGAGCGACTCATAGTCCAGGCCATACGCTGCCAGACCACCCACCTTGAAGTTCTCGATCAGGATGTCTGACTTGGCCGCCAGCTCACGCACCAGGCGCTGACCTTCCGGACGCGTGAAGTCGATGGTGACCGACTGCTTGTTGCGATTGGCCGACAGGTAGTAGGCCGCCTCGCTGGTGTTCTCGCCATAGGCGTCTTTCAGGAAGGGCGGGCCCCAGGCGCGCGTGTCATCGCCATTCCCCGGGCGCTCGACCTTGATAACCTCGGCCCCGAGATCCGCGAGGATCTGCCCGGCCCAGGGACCGGCCAGCACTCGCGATAAATCCAGTACTCGTAGATGCGATAGCGCGCCCATGGTCGTTCTCCTATTAATAGAACGCCTGGATGCCTGTCTGTGCACGGCCGAGGATCAACGCGTGAACGTCGTGAGTACCTTCATAGGTGTTCACCACTTCCAGGTTGACCAGATGACGGGCCACACCGAATTCGTCGGAGATACCGTTGCCACCCAACATGTCACGGGCCATGCGAGCGATGTCCAGGGACTTGCCGCAGGAGTTGCGCTTCATCATCGAGGTGATCTCGACGGCAGCAGTGCCTTCGTCCTTCATCCGCCCCAGGCGCAAGCAGCCTTGCAGGGCCATGGTGATTTCAGTCTGCATGTCGGCCAGTTTTTTCTGGATCAACTGGGTGGCGGCCAACGGGCGGCCAAACTGCTGACGGTCCAGGGTGTATTGGCGGGCGGTGTGCCAGCAGAACTCGGCAGCCCCCAGCGCGCCCCAAGCGATGCCATAACGCGCGGAGTTAAGGCAGGTGAAAGGACCTTTCAAGCCACGGACGTCCGGGAATATGTTCTCTTCTGGCACAAACACGTTATCCATGACGATCTCGCCGGTGATGGAGGCGCGCAGGCCAACCTTGCCGTGAATCGCCGGAGTGCTCAGACCTTTCCAGCCTTTTTCCAGCACGAAACCGCGAATGTCACCGGCATCGTCCTTACCCCAGACCACAAACACATCGGCGATCGGGCTGTTGGTGATCCACATCTTGCTGCCGGTCAGGCTGTAGCCGCCTTCCACTTTGCGTGCACGAGTGATCATCGCGCCAGGGTCGGAACCATGGTCAGGTTCGGTCAGACCGAAGCAACCGATCCATTCACCCGAGGCGAGTTTTGGCAGGTACTTCTGCTTTTGAGCTTCGGTACCGAATTCATTGATCGGCACCATCACCAGCGAGGACTGCACGCTCATCATCGAGCGATAGCCGGAGTCGACACGCTCGACCTCACGCGCAATCAGGCCGTAGCTGACGTAGTTCAGGCCACTGCCACCGTACTGCTCAGGAATGGTCGCACCCAACAGACCCACTTCACCCATCTCGCGGAAGATCGCCGGATCGGTCTTTTCATGGCGGAAAGCTTCAAGAACGCGCGGCGCGAGCTTCTGCTGAGCGAATTGCTGGGCAGTATCGCGAATCATGCGTTCTTCTTGGGTGAGCTGTTGATCCAGCAGCAGGGGATCGATCCAGTTGAAGCTTGCTTTACCGCCCATGGGTGTGTCCTCACGAATCAGGTGAACTATCGTGGACCGATCCTAGGCCGACCCAGCGAATACGGCAAACGAGGATTTTGCATACTGTTGTGCTAATTTCTCACTCCGTAACAGCTCGAAACCGCTTTTTGACAGTTTTCTTGTGAGGTTGCCGTAGATGCGCAGGAAGATCCCCAGTACCACTGCACTGATCAGTTTTGAAGCGGCAGCCCGCCACGAGAGCTTCACCAAGGCTGCGCAAGAGCTTTCCCTTACCCAGGGTGCCATTTGTCGGCAGATTGCCAGCCTTGAGGAGTTCTTGAGCGTCGAACTGTTCCGACGCTCCCGCCGCGGGGTGAAGCTGACTGAAGCCGGACTGTCTTATAGTCGCCGGATCGCCACCCAACTGGATGCCGTCGAGCGCGATACGCTGTCGGTGATGGGCCAGCAGGGCGCCAACGTCATCGAGCTGGCCGTCGTTCCCACCTTCGGCACGCAATGGTTGTTGCCGCGGCTCAAGGATTTCCAGCAGCAGCACCCGGAAGTCACGGTCAACCTGACTAACCGGACCCGGCCATTCCTGTTTGCCGACACCGACTTCGATGCCGCGATTTACTTTGGTGATGCCGATTGGTCGGGTACCGAGTCTCACCGGTTGATGGGCGAAAACCCGATGCCGGTCTGTAGCCCACGACTTATGGGGCCTGAAAACCATCTGAGCGCCGAACGGATTGCCCAATTGCCCCTGCTGCAGCAAACCACCCGGCCTTATGCCTGGCGCCAGTGGTTCGGGTCACAAAACCTTAATGTCCCGCGAGACATGACAGGACCGCGCTACGAGCTATTCTCCATGCTTGCTCAGGCCGCCATGCACGACATGGGCATCGCGCTGATCCCGCCGTTTCTGATTCAGCGGGAATTGGCCGAGAAGCGCCTGGTGATTGCCAACCCCCAGGCACTGTCCAGCATCAAGGCGTATTACCTGATGATTCCTGACCGAAAGGTCGAATCGGCCTCTTTAAAGGCATTTCGCGACTGGCTGGTGAACCAGGCGCAGAGCTACAGACTAGAAGGGTAGGGGCTTACAGGCATTAGCTGACCCCGTAGTCAGTAAATTGAAAACCCTACAGATATAACTATATGTCGCGTTTAATGAAACTGTACCGAGATGAGGTACAATCGTCCCATAAGCGCCTGAAAACGTGGCTTCCAGCGGCTATTTCGAGCCGATACCGGCACATTCACAGCGCCGATCTGGAAATCGCAAAATTCCGGCCAGAATCCATGCAAGGCCCGGCTTTCAAGGGATCTAGCCTGTTCATTGCGACATTCGGTCACGGGGTGACTTGTAGTTAATTTTCCGTCACGCGCCATAAACTCTTGAAGGGCACAAAGTTCGCCTGCAAAATGCCGCGCCCCGCCTTTGATTAGCGCGGGGTCGTGCTGATCGGCCGCCCCAGCCGCACCGTCCGGAGTGCGCTGGCCTTCTTATAAAGATCAAAAGCAATAAGATCATGCAGGAGATTTGACGTGCACATTGGTGTTCCTCTCGAAACCCAGACGGGTGAAACGCGGGTTGCTGCAACCCCTGAAACCATCAAGAAGCTGATCGGCCAGGGTCATAAAGTCACTGTGCAAAGCGGCGCCGGCATTAACGCCAGCGTTGTCGACAGTGCCTATGAGGCAGTAGGTGCGACCATTGGCAGCGCCAACGATGCGTTCGGTGCGGAGCTGATTCTCAAGGTCGTCGCTCCCAGCGACAGCGAGCTGGCTCTGATCAAGAGCGGCACGGTCGTGGTGGGCATGCTCAATCCGTTCAGCAATGAAACCATTGCCAAGCTGGCTGAGTGTGGCATCACTGCCTTCGCCCTCGAAGCCGCACCGCGCACCTCCCGCGCCCAGAGCCTTGATGTGCTGTCGTCCCAGGCCAACATTGCCGGCTATAAAGCCGTGCTGGTAGCCGCTCATCACTATCCGCGTTTCATGCCGATGCTGATGACCGCTGCGGGTACCGTGAAAGCGGCACGGGTGCTGATTCTCGGCGCCGGCGTGGCCGGCTTGCAGGCGATCGCTACCGCCAAGCGACTGGGTGCGGTGATCGAGGCCTCGGACGTGCGTCCGGCGGTGAAGGAGCAGATCGAATCCCTGGGTGCCAAGTTCGTCGACGTGCCTTACGAGACCGATGAAGAGCGCGAATGCGCCGTCGGTGTCGGCGGGTATGCGCGGCCGATGCCGGCCAGCTGGATGCAGCGCCAGGCGCTGGCGGTCCACGAACGCGCCAAGCAGGCGGACATCGTCATTACCACCGCGTTGATTCCGGGTCGCAAGGCTCCGGTGTTGCTGAGCGCTGAAACCGTCGCGCAAATGAAGCCCGGCTCGGTGGTGATTGACCTCGCGGCGGCTCAAGGCGGCAACTGCCCGCTGACCGTGGCCGATCAAGTGATCGTCGCTCACGGCGTGACCATCGTCGGCCATACCAACCTGGCGGCGCAGGTCGCTGCAGACGCCTCGGCGCTGTATGCCCGCAACCTGCTGGACTTCCTGAAGCTGGTCTTCACCCCGGAAGGCCAATTCCAGATCAACCTCGAAGACGACATCGTCGCCGCGTGCCTGATGTGCCGCGACGGCCAAGTCATCCGCAAGAACGCCTAAGGACAAGACGATGGAAGAGCTTATCTCCCCCGGTATCTACAACCTGATCATCTTCGTGCTGGCGATTTATGTCGGTTATCACGTGGTCTGGAACGTTACCCCTGCACTGCACACGCCATTGATGGCGGTGACTAACGCCATTTCGGCGATTGTCATCGTCGGCGCCATGCTCGCTGCTGCGTTGACCGTCACCCCATTGGGCAAGACCATGGGCACCCTGGCCGTGGCACTGGCCGCGGTGAACGTGTTCGGTGGCTTCCTGGTCACTCGACGCATGCTTGAGATGTTCAAGAAAAAAGCCCCCAAGGTTAAAGAACTGCCAGTAGAACAAGGGGCTCAGAACTCATGAGTATGAATCTGGTTACTTCTCTGTATCTGATCGCCTCTGTTTGCTTCATCCAGGCCCTTAAAGGCCTGTCGCACCCGACCACGTCACGGCGCGGCAACCTGTACGGCATGCTCGGCATGGCGCTGGCGATCATCACCACCGTGGGTTTGATCTACAAACTCGGCGCCGAGCTGGCAACCGACGGTATCGGCTACGTGATTGTCGGCCTGCTGGTCGGCGGCACCGCCGGTTCGATCATGGCCAAGCGCGTTGAAATGACCAAGATGCCGGAACTGGTCGCCTTCATGCACAGCATGATCGGTATGGCCGCGGTGTTCATCGCGATCGCTGCTGTCGTTGAGCCGCAATCGCTGGGTATCGTCAAGCTACTGGGCGATGCGATTCCATCCGGTAACCGCTTGGAGCTGTTCCTGGGCGCGGCGATCGGTGCCATTACCTTCTCCGGCTCGGTGATTGCCTTCGGCAAGCTGTCGGGCAAGTACAAGTTCCGCCTGTTCCAGGGTGCACCCGTACAGTTCAGCGGCCAACACAAGTTGAACCTGGTGTTGGGCTTGACCACGCTAGGCCTGGGCCTGGTGTTCACCTTCACCGGCGACCTCACGGCGTTCGCAGTGATGCTGGCGCTGGCTTTCGTGCTGGGGGTGATGATCATCATCCCGATCGGCGGCGCGGACATGCCGGTGGTGGTGTCGATGCTCAACAGCTACTCGGGTTGGGCCGCGGCCGGTATCGGTTTCTCGCTGAACAACTCGATGCTGATTATCGCCGGCTCCCTGGTGGGCTCCTCGGGTGCGATCCTCTCGTACATCATGTGCAAGGCGATGAACCGTTCGTTCTTCAACGTGTTGCTCGGCGGTTTCGGCGGCGCAGCCGAAGTGGCCGGCCCTGCCGGTTCCAAGGAAGCGCGCCCGGTGAAGTCCGGCTCGTCCGACGACGCCGCGTTCCTGCTGACCAACGCCGATACCGTGATCATCGTGCCCGGCTATGGCCTGGCAGTGGCGCGTGCCCAGCACTCGCTGATGGAACTGGCGGAGAAGCTGACCCACCGTGGCGTCACCGTTAAGTTCGCGATTCACCCGGTTGCCGGGCGGATGCCAGGGCACATGAACGTCCTGCTGGCCGAGGCCGAAGTGCCTTACGAGCAGGTGTTCGAGATGGAAGACATCAACTCCGAATTCGGTCAGACCGACGTGGTACTGGTGCTTGGCGCCAACGACGTGGTCAACCCGGCGGCGAAGAATGATCCGAAATCGCCGATTGCCGGCATGCCGATCCTCGAGGCCTATAAAGCCAAGACCGTGATCGTCAACAAGCGCTCGATGGCCAGCGGTTATGCCGGCCTGGATAACGAGCTGTTCTATCTGGACAAGACCATGATGGTGTTCGGCGACGCCAAGAAAGTCATCGAAGACATGGTCAAAGCCGTCGAATAAACACTGCTCCAGCGCAACACCCAAAACCCCGGCCTCGAGTAGGCTGGGGTTTTTTATTGCCCGCAAAAACCGACCAAAGGCTCTAAATCAAGGGTCGGCATTCGACCATGGTAGCGGGAGGATTTTTTTTGAAGTCACTAAACTGCATTCCTTGCTTTCGTTGCCCGAGATAACCATCCATGTATCGTGATCGTATTCGCTTGCCTTCGCTGTTAAACAAGATCATGAGCGCGGCTGATGCCGCCGCGCTGATCAAGGACGGCATGACCGTCGGCATGAGCGGTTTTACCCGCTCCGGCGATGCCAAGGCCGTGCCTCATGCACTGGCCGAACGCGCCAAAGTGACTCCGCTGAAAATCAGCCTGATGACCGGCGCCAGCCTGGGCAACGACCTCGACAAACAACTCACCGAAGCCGGCGTACTCTCGCGGCGCATGCCGTTCCAGGTCGACAGCACCCTGCGTAAAGCCATCAATGATGGCTCGGTGATGTTTATCGACCAGCACCTTTCCGACACTGTCGAACAACTGCGCAACCGTCAGATCAAAGCCGTGGACCTGGCGGTGATCGAGTGCGTCGCCATCACCGAAGAAGGCCATCTGGTGCTGAGCACCTCGGTGGGCAACTCGGCCAGCTTCGCGATCCTGGCCAAAGAGGTGATCATCGAGATCAACCTGGCCCAGCCGCTGGAGCTCGAAGGCCTGCATGACATCTATATACCGAGTTATCGGCCGACCCGCCTGCCGATTCCGATACTCAAGACTGACAGCCGCATCGGCAGCCATGCGGTACAGATCGATCCGGCGAAGATCGTCGGTATCGTCATCAGCGACCAGCCCGACTCGGCGTCCACCGTATTGCCGCCAGACCTGGACACCCAGGCCATCGCCAATCACCTGGTGGAGTTCTTCAAGAAGGAAGTGCGCGAAAACCGCCTGACCAACAGCCTGATGCCACTGCAAGCGGGCGTCGGCACCATCGCCAACGCCGTGATGCACGGTCTGCTCGACTCACCGTTCCACGACATGACCATGTACTCGGAAGTCCTGCAGGACTCTACCTTTGATCTGTTCGACGCCGGCAAGCTGAGCTTCGCCTCGGGCAGCTCCTTGACCCTGTCGGCGAAAAAGCACGCCGAAGTCTTCAGCGACCTGAGCCGCTACAAGCCGCGACTGGTGCTGCGCCCACAGGAGATTTCCAACCACCCGGAAGTCATCCGCCGCCTGGGCATTATCGGCATCAATACCGCGCTGGAGTTCGACCTGTACGGCAACGTCAACTCCACTCACGTCTGCGGCACGCGGATGATGAACGGCATCGGTGGTTCGGGCGACTTTTCGCGCAATGCGCACCTGGCGATCTTTGTCACCAAGTCGATTGCCAAGGGCGGGTCGATCTCCAGCGTCGTGCCGATGGTCAGCCATGTTGACCATACCGAGCACGACGTCGACATTCTCGTCACCGGGATAGGCCTGGCGGACTTGCGCGGCCTGGCGCCACGGGAGCGGGCGAGGGTGGTGATCGACAACTGCGTGCATCCAGCCTATCGCGACGCCTTGAACGATTACTTCAAAGCCGCCTGCGCCATCGGCGGACACACCCCGCATATCCTGCGTGAAGCACTGAGCTGGCACATCAACCTGGATGAAACCGGGAAAATGCTCGCGGTGTAATTGATACAGTTGGCAGCTGACGCAAATGCAATTTTGTCAGCTGCTCGCTGCCAGCGCATATACCGTCTAAAACTGTACTGCTGTACCGGTCTTTTCCTAGGGTATTCTCCTACTTTTTCGGGTCAATCGGTCTAAATTGCACCATTATCGTGCAGACAGGTACAGTTGCTCCAATTTGGACCCGTACAGCCGCTATAAACAGTTAACTGGTCCCTCACAATACAGGTGAACTGTATCTACAGAGACTTGCACAAGAGGAGGATCATTGGCATCAGTTAAACCACTACCTAATCCCGCCACAAGCGGAAGGATGCTAATCATGGAACGTACACTCAGTTCCGACCTGTACTTCGAAGACCAAGCTGTAAACACCCAGGCTTCCATGCCTCTTCGTGTTTTCGCCAACCTGATGCTGTGGCAGCGCCGCATCTCCAGCCGCCACCAACTGGCTCGCCTGGATTCGCGTCTGCTGGCTGACGCAGGGATTAGCGAAGCACAACGTTATGAAGAGTTGAGCAAGCCGTTCTGGCGCTAAATTAGCGTCGCTGGCTCTGATCCCACGGGATCCACCGCCAGCACCCTGAATTGCACAAACAAAACCCGTCGCGGGCAACCGCGACGGGTTTTGTCGTTTCAGGCCTGGAAAACAGGGGCCGTACAGACGCGATACTTTCCAACAAGTACAGTTTATTAATAGTGCAAATTGAACCGGTACAATTTATCCGTGGTGTGTCTGTATTCATAGACTCCTGGCGAACAACATGGTGTTCCAAGGCCTGCACGTTGGCCTCTCGGCGAGGACCGCAGCATGAATCACTTATTGGAAGTAGCAGCACCCAAGACCCGCCAGCGGACGTTCATCCAGGCCTTGGGTCGCCTGTTCGCAGCCATTGCCCGGAGCCGGGAGAGAGCCCGCACCCGCCGTTTACTGGGGCAGTTGAACGATCAGCAACTCGCCGATCTGGGCCTCAGCCACGCCGACCGCATCGTTGAACTGGACAAGCCATCCTGGCGTTAACTGCTTATAGTTGACGCGACAGGCTTTTCGAACAGCCGCAGTACGGCCTAATATCCACCTGGAACGTGGCGAACCCGGCAAAGCGCGCGTCTGATATTCAAGGCACCGCAAACCGCAGTGGCTGCCAGGTGCTTTGCTCGGTGCCACTTTGATCTGTTATTTCACAGGAGTTTCACCATGTCCCGTCTTCGTCTGCTCAGTGCTGCAGCCCTGCTGGTCGTGGCCGCCAATGCGCAAGCCACCAGCTTCATCGTGACCACGGACGCTGTCGTCGGTGCGCTCAAGGCCACCTCAGACGCCACCTCCGATCTGACCTCATCCCTGCGCGACGACAAGATCGTTCGTGAGGCCCGTGACGACGCCGCCAGCTTCGTCGCCACCGAAGGCACCATTCGTGGTGTGAAACTGGAAAGCGCTCTGGACCACATTCGCCAACAGGCACCGCAGTTGAATGCGAGCGACGCACAGCTGGCACAAGCGATCCTGGCCATCTGATCGCAAGACGCAAAGCGGGGCATGCTTGCCGTGCCCCATTCTTCGATGCTGGCTCTAGCACGGGCATTGCGCTAGCCTTGGCACTCGCTTTGAGCTATCGAGTCCCATGCGTTATCTGCCCCATACACTCATCATCACCTTATGCATGGCTGCCTGCTGGACAGGTCCGGCGCAGGCCCTCGAGGTCAGCACACAAGGCCTGGTGGTCAGCGGCTACGCCACCAGCAAAGTGATCTCCGCGCCTTTTGAAAACAAACTGATCCTGGCCGCCCAGGATGATGCCGCAGCCTTTGTCGCCAGCGATGGGCAGCTGCGCGGGGCCCAACTGGAATCCGCGCTGAATTTCCTGCGACACAGCCAATCAAAACTTCGTGCCAGCGACCTTGAACTGGCACAGGCAATTCTCGTCCAATAGTTATCCCTGCTTTTCGGAGTCGTACCATGCGTAGCCCGCTGATTGTCGCCACTCTTGGCCTGCTGTTGTTAGCCGATGTGACCCAGGCGCAAACCCTGGTAGCCACCAGTAACATCATTATTCGTGCCTTTGAGCGCTCGATTGATTTCACCTCGGACACCACCTCCTCCATTCGCGACTCGAAAGTCGTGCGAGAAGCTCACGACGACGCCGCCAGTTTTGTCGCCAGCGAAGGCGATATCCGCGGCGCCCACCTGGAAGCGGCCTTTGATTCCCTGCGTAGCCATGTGCCCGAAGCGCGCGATGCCAGTGATCAGGTTCTCGCTGAAGCCATCCTCGCACTGTGAGGTCGCTCGCCACCTGGCTACTGGCCGGGGTTGTACTGCTGCTGGGCAACGCGGCCCAGGCTGACCTGCAACTACGGCTCAAGACCGACGGCCTGAGCCCGGCCGAGCAACAGGCCAGCCAGGTCCTGCTGGATGAGGCGATGCAAGCGCTGCCACCGCGCTTCATCGAGCAACTGGACCGACGCATCCATGTCGGCTGGACCAACAAGATGCCGAGCAACGCCTACGGCCAGGCGTCGCTGGTCTCCGAGCTCGACCTCAATCGCAAACTGCTCGCCAGCCTCACCGATGGTTCTGCGGCAAAGAAAAAAACCCATCGCCCGCACGTTACCGTGCGCCGGGAAATGCTCGCCACGGTACTGCACGAACTGACCCACATCTACGATCGCTCACGTTTATGGCCGAACGCCGAACGCACGCTGATCCAGCGCTGCGCGCGGCAGAACAACAGCTCGGGGCTGATCGGTATCCCGGACCAATGCCGCGGCCAGACAGCGCGGCGCTTTACCCTCAGTGACGACCCGCGCCTGCTGGACCTGGCTGGCTGGCCGCAGTACGTCGGCCGCCGTGGCGAACGCGAACAGCACAACCGGCAGATCGCCCGCAGCCCGGATATCTACGAGACCAGCAGCCCGAAAGAGTTCGTCGCGGTCAACATGGAGTACTTCCTCCTTGACCCGAGCTACGCCTGTCGTCGTCCCGCGCTGTACCGTTACTACAAAGAGCATTTCGGCTGGGCACCCGCTGCCAGGGACAATTGCGCCAAGTCATTCGCCTTCCTCAACGCCGGCAATGACTTTGCCAAACAGCCGCTAGGGCAGGTCGACCCGGAACGGGTGTACGCCGTCGACTATCTATTGGCCGAAGCCAACCAGAACTGGGTCAGCCGCTGGGGGCATAGCATGCTGCGGCTGGTGATCTGTGCGCCTGGCCGCCCGCGCGGGCCAGACTGCCGACTGGACCTGGACCAGCACCTGGTGCTGTCCTACCGCGCCTTTGTCGGCGATGTCCAGCTGTCGAGTTGGGACGGCCTGACGGGGGCTTATCCATCGCGGCTGTTTGTCCTGCCGCTGGCCCAAGTGATCGACGAATACACCAAAACCGAGCTGCGCAGCCTGGCCTCGGTGCCGCTGACCCTGTCACGCAGCGAAATAGAAGATGTGGTCGAGCACGCCGCCGAGATGCACTGGAGCTACGACGGCAACTATTATTTCATCTCCAACAACTGCGCCGTCGAAAGCCTCAAGTTGTTGCGCAGTGGCAGCAACCATCCACAGCTGATCGGCCTGGACAGCATTATCCCCAACGGTTTGCTGGAAGTGCTCAAGGCGCGCGGGCTGGCGGACACCAGCGTGCTGGACGACCCGCGCGAGGCGTTGCGACTGGGCTATCGCTTCGACTCGTTCCGCGACCGCTATCAGGCGATGTTCGAGGTGTTGAAGAAACATCTGCCGATCAAACAGACCAGCGTCGAAGACTGGTTGGCGCTGGACGCTGCAGAGCGTCGTCAATGGTTCGGCCAGGCCGACCTGCGCACCAGCGCCGCATTGTTGCTATTGGAGCAGGCCAGTTTTCGCCGGCAATTGCTGTTGGCTCAGGATGAAGTCAAACAGCGCTATCTCGGCGCGCGCGACCTGAAAAACGGCGGCATGGATAAGGCCAACAAGACCCTGCAACAGATCCTCGCCAATAGCGGCTTCCTCAGTCGCCCGGCCGAACTGCTGGGCAGCGGTGGTTATGGCTTGCCGCAGGCCAGCGAGTGGCAACGGCTGGAATCGGAGAGCAACCTGCGGCAGAAACAGCTGCAAGCCCTCACCGGCGATCTGGACAAAGAAGTCCGCGCCTTGCTCGAGCCGAGCCGGGCTGCGGAGATGGCGGCGAATGAGGCCAACGTCAAACAGGTCGGCGAGCATTTGCGGGCATTGCATAAGGCTGCGGGTGGGTTGGAGTTGCCGTAGCAGCTGGCGAAGCCTGCTGCTACGTGAACGTGTCATGTCAGAGGTTGACAAGGATCGTCACTGTGCCACTATTCAGTCAGTGTAATTGGCAGAATGCCAGCAGTTTGGCGCTTGTCAGCGGTTTTCCTGCTGCACTTCGTCCAAATACTCACCCCCTTTTGAAGTGATTGCCTGAGCTTTCAGGTGGTGGCTTGCACGCCTGTTTTGCGGGTTTCGGTAGGATTATATGGATGTAATCAGCGACGGCGACCTGTACGCGTGGCCGCTCCACAATCAACTTTGGGCACAGAAAAGCGATAACCAATTTGCGCTGGTGAATGTCGCCGGCGTGGAGCCTGATCCAGATCTGGTCGATCTTGATTACGCCGTCGGTGCGCCTCTGTCTCCCGCGTCCAATCCGCCGAGCTACCTTCCCGCAGACTTTGTCTACTGCCCGCAAACCGGCACGGCACTGACTCCTGTTGCCTATCAGAAAGAACGCCGCTGGCTGCCCCCCTATGGCAACGGCAGCGGTCGACGGGTGGTCGACGATGAATGTGATCTGGACAACGCCGAGCGCACGCTCGCGAGCCTGTATCAAAAACTGCTTGCCAGCCCCCAGCGCGACCTCAACAGCAGCAAGCAAGCGATCGAGGCACCGCGCAAGAACGGCCTGAATTTCTTTGTGGGCAAGCTCGGTGGTCATCGTGACGCATTATTTGGGCTGAGCCGGGAAGGGGGCCTGTTCCTCTGGCAACGTGGCTCGCAAAAATGGTTGAGCGTCCTGCCGCAGACCACCCCGATCGGACGCTCCAGCCTTGAGAGCTGGGCCTGGGCCGTTGCGCTGCAGAACGTCGGCCAGAACCAGACGCTGATTCTGGCCGGTGACGAAGGCGCAACCCGGGTCAGCATTGATCCGCTGACGCTCAAGTATCAACTGGATCGCAGTCCAGGCCACGCCCTCGGTGCGCCGGGTGACTTGGATGAACAGGTCTTCATTCCGCTCAAGCTGAACGACAACACTGTCTGCCTGGCCAGCCCACGCGCTGATGGTGGCTGGGACCAGTACGCCGTGGCCAATGCCGACCCGGCGCTGCTGACTCGACTTTCTGCGCCGTTGCGTGAACCCTCTTCGCGGCGGCTGCTGTGGATCGGCGAAAACGGTTACCTGAGCGCGCACCTTGGCGAGTCCGTTGCGGCCCAATGGCACAACTGGCCGACTGGTGCGACCGCCAAACCCGAACTGGGTCCGCCGTTCCTCGACGGTTACGGGCTGTGGCAGTTGTTGTTCGACGACGAAGGCCAGAGCTGCCTGCGCCTGGGCTCCGATGAGCGCACGCCAATCAAGGGCACGCGCCTGGGCACCGGGCACTTGAGTTACAAATTCAATATCCGTCTGGAGCATCCCTGGGCGGAAAACGATGAACACATCAACCCGACCCGGCGCGAAGTGGTGTACCCCTTCATCGAGTTCACCACCGACAAACTGTTGCTGTCCTTCTTCGTAAACCTGACCTCCGGCAGCATGCAGAGCTTTTTCGACAGCGACCAGGCGGTCGATACCGAATTTCGCCTGGAGCAGATCGGTGGTGCGGCCCTGGGCTTGCAGCTCAAGGTCAGCAAACCGTGGAATGCCCAGTGGTTCTTTTTCGATCAAGCCCTGTGGTTGTACATCGACTCATCCGGAGCGCTTTTTCGATGGAACGCTTGAGCCTGCTGGTTCGCCGTAGCCTGCTGATAGTCCTGACCCTCGCCAGCAGCCTGGCCGCTGCCGAGCCGGTACGCCAGGTGTTCCTGGTGCAGAACTCCGGCTGGATGGAACCGTTCTACCTCGATCCGTCCTCACCGTTCAAACCGCTGGTCATTCAACTGGCCGCAGCGGCCGCCGGCAGCTCGCAAGTGGTGGTCGGCGGTTTCAACCAGGCAGACGCACAGCACCCGTCCCCGGACTGGAAATACCGCGGCCCGGGCACCCATGCCAAGCTCGCCGAAAGCGTGAACAACCTGACCCTGGTGCGCAAAGCCAGCGGTGCCTACGCAGACACCGACTTCAAAGAAGCCCTGATGGCCGCGATCAAGACCGGCCTGGAGGGCCGCGAAGGTATTATCTGGATCATCACCAACAACAAGAACAGCCCCAACAACAGCAGCGAAACCCAACTCAAGAACCGCGAGTTCTATGACCTGCTGCACAAAGAGACGGTGATCAGCCGCATCGCTGCGTTCCCGCAGAAAATGCCGGTCAAAGGCACCAACTATCAGGCCAACGGCTTGATGATCTATGCCTTGGCCTACGGTGAGAAAGCCGGCATAGCCCTTGAGCAAGTGCTGGCACAACCGGCGCTGGCCAGCTTGCTCCACGATGATCGGGTGCGACTCAAGCCTCTGACTCAAGCAGCGGTGCGCTTTATCCCCACCGGCGTCAAAGACACGCCGGACGTCAGCGCCGAACTGGCCGCCGACAAGCAGACGCTCATCCTCAACATCAATGTGGACGGGTCGCCCAAGACCGCCGTGTTGCTGGGTCAATTTGAAAATCAGTTCAACCCGTATCAAATTCACGACGCCAGGATCGACATGCGCCTGGACATGCCAGGCGAAGCCTTGCAGTCGAGCATCTCGCTGGAGCGCCTGACCGATCTGGAGCCGGGCGCACGCTCGCCAGAACTGGCCATCAGCATGCAATTGCCAGCGCTGCCGTCCCAGTGGTCCAGCGAAGTCATCTTCTCCAGCGGTTATCAGCGTGCCGGTGCTATCGAAGTGCGGCTCAGCGAACAACAGCTGCGAATCTCCCAACAATTCATCGCCCGGATGAACGAACTGTTCCCCGGTGATGCCTTGCCCGACGTGTTCCTGCCGTCCAGTGAAGCCAGCACCTCAGCCACCCGCTTGCCAGTGGAGTTGCACATCAGCTACCCCCTGGGGCCCGTACTGGTGCTGTTCGGACTGTTCGTGTTGCTGTTGGCCGCCGCACTGGTGGGCAAGAGCATGATCGGCGGCAAGAAGCCGATTACCGTTATGGTCGAAGGCATCGCCCAGAACTACCCGCTCAAGCCGTTCAGCAGTGCCAGCGTCTACGACGCGCAGCAGAACAAGGTTGCGACACTCAAGCGGGGCCTGTTCGGGGCCAAGCTGGAAAACCTGGCACCCGACATCGCCGTACGTCTCAAGTAACCCTCACCAGAATCGCAAGGAAGTTCATCGATGGCCCAGACCAGCACATTGCCAGCCCCCATTGAAAGCGAAGCCCCGACCGTCATCACCACTACGACCCTGAGCGCACCGACCCCGGGTGGCCTGGACCTTGGCCCGAAAAAAGTCGACAGCCGTGACGCACTGATCGGCGTGGCCGTGCTGGTGGTACTGGCCATCCTCTTCTTCGTGATCAAGAACGCCTACGCCAACTGGCGTGTTCGCGAGCGCGTTGCACCCAGCCGAGCCAACGCCTCGGGCTGGTTCCTGTTCCTGGGTCTACTGATGGTTTCGGCCATGGCGGTCCTGGCCGTGGTCAACTCCGGCCAGTTCCTC
Organism: Pseudomonas fluorescens; assembly: GCF_902497875.1. Classification (GTDB taxonomy): domain Bacteria; phylum Pseudomonadota; class Gammaproteobacteria; order Pseudomonadales; family Pseudomonadaceae; genus Aquipseudomonas; species Aquipseudomonas fluorescens_BR. Next base: position 132,351 of record NZ_CABVHY010000018.1, on the reverse strand, counting down.
GTGCCTTTGTACCTGGCACCGTTGGGCGGGGTGGCAATGATCTCGTTGATCGCCTGGCTGATGACGTTCTCGGCCAAGCGCTAAGTCACCTCGATACTGCCCAGGCCCCGATGAGCCTTGCTCATCGACGGCGGGCAACACCTGATCATTGGATTACTACGCCGAGAACGTTCGGCCAGCCCAACGTGGGCTCATGGAGTTTCAGATGAACGAGAGTGCACAACCTACCGGCCCGGCAACACTCAACCCGGTCAGCGAGAAAATTCATCCCACCTTGTTTATCGCCCTTGGCGGTACCGGCATGAAGGTCAACATTCGCCTGCGCCGGCGCATCCTCAACGCTATCTGGGGCGGCAACAATCAGGTTCAGCAGATTGCTGATTTTCCGCTGGTGCAGTTCGTCAACTTCGACCTGGATTCCGGTGAGGTGACTCAGGATGGCAAGTCGGTCAAAACCGACGTGCTGGCCGAGCAGGTGGCCTTCACCTCCGAAGAAAAAATCATCGAACCGCTCAATCTGAGCAAGTACACCCACTCCCTGGACGAGCTCAATCGTCACCGGGAAGTGGCCGAGTGGTTCCCGCTCACGCCTGAGAAAATCAAGGCCCTGGGTATCGACCCCTCCAAAGGTGCCGGGCAGATCCGTGCGTTGTCACGGCTGTACTTCTTCGACAAATACCCGGTCATCCGCGACAAGCTGCGGGACAAGGTCGGTCGTTTACTGAGCAACATCGGCGCCCATGCCGACAAGCTGAAAAAGCTCGGCCTGGAAATCGACCCGGGAAAGATCCGCGTCGTTATCACCGGTTCTGCGGCTGGCGGCACCGGCTCGGGCTCGTTCCTCGACATGGGCTACCTGGCCAAGGCCATCCTCAAGGAAAACAACATCGCCGGTAAGGTCGATCTGTTTTTCGTATTGCCGGGCGGTTTTCATGCCTACAACACCGAACGCGTACAAGCCAACGGCTACGCGGCGCTGATGGAGCTGGAAACCTGCATGCGCGGTAACCCTCTGGTCAAACACTGGGACGCCACCGACAACCTGTTCATCGACAGCCGGCCGTACGACGACGTCTACATCATCGACAATAGCAACGTCGCCCAAGCCAAGACCAGCGACCAGGAAGACATCTACGAGATGCTGTCGGACGTGCTGTTCACCGACTTCACCTCCCAGGACTTCGCCAACAAGAAGCGCTCCATCGCCGTCAACCAGAACCAGCACAAGATCCGCTCCTACACGGTGCGTTTGCCGCAGGATTACGGGGACGACACTGAGCTGCGCTTCCCGTGCTCCTACTCATCCCTGGGCCAGGCAGTGCTCGATACCCAGATCGATGCGCGGCAGAACGTGCGCCTCAATCGCCAGGTGCAGCAGATGCTCAAGGCGTTCTTCGGCGTGGCCAACGCTACCGTCAACGGCAATCGCCCGACAGACAAAGAACGCGACGAATTCCTCAAAGAGCAACTGAACGTTACCCCGCGCACCTTTACCGAGCTGCCGGAGTTCCTCTCCCGGGTCGAGCTGACCCTGGCCACCGGCGAGTTCACCCATTACCAGATCGCCGACGACCTGCTACAGATCGAGGGTGACAACAGCATCACCGCGCAGATCGAACAGAAGGTCGAAACCCTGTTCGAGCGCCTGCAAAACGGTGGCGCCGACAAGGATCAGTGGCTGACCCACGTGCGCGAGATCCAGCAACAGCTGGACCGCGACACCAAGGGCAGTTCCATCGACAGCGCCGAGCGCAACCACGAAGTACGGATCAAGGAAAATCGTCAGAAGCGCTTGGCCGAGCTGGTGCGCGAAGATGCCTTGCCGGAAAAGCTCTTCCGTCGCCTGGACGACGACGAGCGCGGTGGCCTGGATTACACCCTGGCACTGGTGGAAATGCTCAAGGACCGCCTGGAGAACGAAGGCAGTGGCATCATTCCGGCGCTGGAGAAGAACGCCGCGCGTTTCAAGGAGCTGGCCGAGAAGCTTGAATCCTCGGAGCTGAGCCGCGAATTCGAACGCCTCAAGGAAACCACCGGCAAAGGTCTGCTGGCGCGCCTGAGCGGCAAGGAAAAACAAGCCGAGACGGTCCTCACCCAAGTCAAGGATACCCTGCGCGAAGGCCTGCTGTTTTATGTGCGCCACATCGCTGCCCGTGAAGCGGCGCAATTGCTCCGTGAGGTTTCCGAATGGCTGGGCCGCAAGGAGTCGGTGGATCAGAACGGGCGTGCGGTATGGAACGGCTTTGTCGGTCGCCTGCAGGATGGTCGCAATGCAGTTGATCGACTATTGCGCCGAATCGACACCGATATCAGCAAGATCGACGCGAGTATCAAGGAAAAACACGCCACCCTGATCCCGCTGAAACTGGTCCAGGGCGGCGAAGAACAGCCCGTGGACGGTCCTGAAGTGCGCGAATGGGCCAAGGACGCCTTCAAGGACTTCGGCGGCTCCAAAGTACTGTTCGGTAAGCTGCAAACCGAAGAAGGCCAGGAAGAACTGCTGGGCAAGCTGCGCAACAAGGCTGTCCAGCAACTGCCGCCGAACCAGATCGGCACCGACCCGCTGCTCAGCGCCCTGGCGGCATTGACCCCGGACGAGCAACGGGAAAAATTCCGCCTGCTACTGCAACGAGCCATGCCCTGGACCCCGCTGAACCTCAATGGCGGTTTCGGGATCAGCAAGGATCGCTACACCTGCCTGATCGGTGTGCACGACGCCAACGAATTCAAACGCACTTACGGGGCGATGCTCGGCCAGTGCCTACCCCAAGGCACCGGAATGACCGCCGGGCAAATCCAGTTCGTCGAGTCCGGCACTCAGGGCAAACTGATCTGTTTCACCGAGCTGAGCGGCTACCCGCTGCCGGCGTTGACGCCACTGCCGACCTACCTGGCCAGCTACCGCAAGGAAAGCGCAACCATTCCGCTGCACGGACACAAACGTATCAGCCAGTTCGTTCAGCCGATCCAATTCACCCAGGAGCAATACCGCCAGTTCGCCGAGGACTTCAAACTCTATATGCACGGCGTTGGCCTGGGTATTCTGCGGCGCGCCAAGGATGACCGTTACGAGTTTGTGATCGACCAAGACTACTTCACCGTAGGTGACGAATTCGCCATCCGCCAGAATGGACTGAACCTGGGCCAGCGCAAGGACATCGAAGACCAGTTGCGCAAGCGCCTGGACGCCCTGCGCAGCCCAGTGCAACTGGCGGCGTTGCTGGCGTTGTTCGACGACTACCGGCGTAGCGCCTACAAGCCGCAGAAGCGCATCGATGAAATCGGTGTGTCGTCGCTGTACCAGACGTTCCCGTACAAAATCGCCGAACTTCTGAAAAACGAATACGAACTGCGACTCAACCGTTTGGCGCCGGACAGCGCCGGGCAGTTGATCGAACAGGCCCGCAGCCTGCTGTTGCAGTTCGCCGAGCCGATCAACGGTTCAAAGGCCGACGTCTACAACGACGAAGTGCATACCGAGCACAGCGAAAAACTGGCGTTGCGCAAAGAATTCTTCACCGAAGGCTGGCTGGAGAACCTGTTCAAGCCTGCCGCCGCAGCGCCGGTTCACGCGCCTGCCGCGCCAGGCCTGGCCGTGCCGCCACCTCCCGGCGGACCTGGCATCGCACCGCCACCGCCCAACGTGCCGCTATTGAGCTATCACCTGAGCGTCAGCGGGACCAATTACGGGCCTTACACCGTCGCGCAATTGCAGCAATACGTGCAGACAGGCCAGATCACCCGCGATAGCCAGTTGTGGCGTGACGGGATGGCTGCGTGGCTGAGTGCCGGGCAGATTCTTGAACTTGCCCATCTGTTCGTGCCAAGCGCGGGCGGGCCGCCGGCCGCGGCTGGCGTTGCGCCGCCGCCTGCCATCTGAATCAAGACGAGAGCCCTATGTCCGTGTCAGTAAAATCCGTAGAGTTCCCCGCTTCCTGCGTCAACAGCGCTTGTGGCAAGGCCCTCTACGGCCCGGTGAAACATTGCCCATTCTGCGGCAGTCGCCTGGCACAGGTTGCGGCGCTGGCGGCCAAGGCTGTCATCGCACCAACGATCGACCTGAAACCTGCCGCCCCGGCAGCAAAAGTGGCTGCGCCAGTTGCTGCCAAGAAAACCGCAGCGGTGGTGAACTTCGATCTCATAGAGGTTGAGCCGCTAGAACCGCCCGCCAAGCCAGTGCCTTCACCTGTGGTCGAGTCGCCCAAACCCAAAGGCACCCTGAAAAAAATCCTCATGGGCCTGGTGGTGCTCGCGGTGGTGGTCAGCTATGGGCTGTACCAATTGGGTTCGCGTCATACCCGGGAACAGTTCGAGCAGAACCTGCTGGCCGGACAAAACTGCCTGAAGAACAATCGATTCGACTGCGCACTGGAAAATGCCGAACTGGCCTTGCAAAAGGACAGCAAAGAGCCGCGCGCCGTCAGCTTGCTGCAACGGGCGCAAGCCGGCCTTGAACGCCAACAACAAAATGAAGAGGCACAAAAAGCCGCCGCTGCACGCCAGGCGGCCAACAAAAAGGCCCAGCCCGAGAAAGCCGCACAGGAACAGGCAGCCCGCGATCAAGCCGCCCGAGAGAAAGAGCAGCGGGATCTGGATCAGCGCATGCAGCTTCAAGAACAACTGCGCGCCCAACAACAGCAGCAACAACAGCAGCAGCAGCCGGAGATTCGGACTCCGACGCCTCGTCCGTCCCCCCCGGCGCGGCCAATCCAAGGCATTTCCGGCGCCAATCCTGGCGTCGTCGGCCAGTCGCTGTCCCAGGCTCGCAGCGCCCTGGCTCGCCAGGACTACCAGTCTGCCATTGCCGTCGCCAACGTCGTGTTGACCATGGACCCGGGCAACCGTCAGGCCCGGATCATCATCCGTCAGGCCGAACAACTGCGGACCCAGGCATTGAACCGGACCACCATCGAATGATGAACCTGCCTGACCTTTCGCCCATCTTCGACAACCAGGAAGTTACTCGATGACTGCTATCCGTCGCCCTTCAAACAAGCGTCTTCTCGTGCTGAGCGTGGTATCCCTGTTTGGTTTGCAGAGCTGCGCCAATATCGACTCCGGCAGCTACAACCCCACTTCGTGGAGTGGCAGTGACTGGATGAAATGCGGCCTGGCCATCGCTGCCGGAGCTGCCGCCGGGGCCGCTGTCAGCGGCTCCAAGGATCGCGGCGCAGGTGCTCTGATAGGCACCACCGCCGGTATTGCCGTCTGTTTCGTGATTAATTCCAAAACCGTACAAACCCAAACCAGCGAGCAAGTCGAGGAGCAGTACAAGACCGGCGGCAAGAAAATCACCAGCGAACCACAAGTGGTGAGTTACCAGACCAGCATCAAACCCGGGTCGACCATCAAGCGGGGCGAACCGATGCAGATCGTCTCGAATATCGTCGTCATTGATGGCAGCAGCCAATCGGTGAACGAAATCAAGGAACACGTCCGTCTCTTCGAGCCCGGTGCAACCACGCCGCTCAAAGAAGGCACCAAAGTCGCCAACCAAAAACCTGGCAGCGGTGGCTACGAAAACACCTTTACCGTGAACCTCGACAAACAGGTGCCACAGGGCGTCTACCGCGTCGAAACCTCCGTGCTGCTCAACGGCAAAACGGTCAACACCCGCAGCAACGATGTGCAACTGGTGATGATCGATACCGACACCTACCAGTTGGCTTATCTGGACTGAATCGCAGCCGCTCAGCAATGGCGCCATCGCGCTGTTCTCGGCGGGATGCCAACCGTCTAAATGAGCTCTTGTGCCTCACCCGGTAAATGCTCATCCAGATGCACCCATGGCAGCCGGCTGTCGGTCCAGATATGCCGATCAGCGGGTGCCAGCTCTGGATGGTCGAGGGGTCGCGATGGTCACATCGATGCTATCCGGGCTCAGCTGGGTAACCAGAGCCAGTTGAGCACCGCAGCTCTGACAGAAATATCGCACACAACCTGGTGAAGATTCGTACTGCCCAGGAGTGCCGGCCAGCCACTGGAAGGCGCTACGGGGCAGGGTGATCCAGGTCGTGACCAGCCCGCCGCTGACTTTTCGACAAATTGAACAATGGCAGTGGGCAATATCGCGCAGAGGCCCGCTGAACCTGTAACGCAGGCCGCCGCAATGGCAGCCGCCGGTATGGAGTTCGGTCATATCGATGCCTCCTCGAATGATTGGGGGGTCTTGAATCTGATCCTTACCCGGCATTTTCCCACACTGTAATTCCACAATCCCTACGACCAGCAACTCGTCAGACGTTTCGTCAGCGAAAGCTGGCTGAAAGCTTGCGCGATTAGGATCGCCCTCACTCCCGGCAATAGACCGGTTGGCCAAAGCAAGTGTTCCGACCTCTTGTGGCCCGATTAACAACAACAATGGTGATTCTGATGTTTGCTGCTATCCGCCTGTCCGCCTCGACTCCCCCCATACGCCTCGTGCTTGCCGTTCTGCGCTGACCTGTCCGGTTCGCCATTCCCTAGCCGCGCTACGTCTGGAGTATTCCTATGCTGACTTTCCTTGGCTTTGCCATGGTCCTCACGTTCATGTTCCTGATCATGACCAAGCGCCTGTCCGCGCTGATCGCCTTGATCATCATTCCGATCCTGTTTGCCTTGTTCGGTGGTTTCGCGCCGAAAATCGGCCCGATGATGCTCGAGGGCATCACCAAGCTTGCCCCGACCGGGGTGATGCTGATGTTCGCCATTCTCTATTTCGCCTTGATGATCGACTCCGGGCTGTTCGACCCGGCGGTGCGCAAGATCCTCAAACTGGTCAAGGGCGACCCGCTGAAGATCTCGGTCGGTACCGCGGTGCTGGCGCTGATTGTGTCCATGGACGGTGACGGCGCCACCACCTACATGATCTGCGTGGCCGCCATGCTGCCGCTCTACAGCCGTATCGGCATGAGCCCGCGGATCATGGCCGGCTTGATCATCCTCGCCGGTGGCGTGATGAACATGACCCCCTGGGGCGGCCCGACCGCTCGTGCAGCCAGTGCCCTGCATATCGACCCGTCGGATATTTTTGTGCCGATGATCCCGGCCATGCTTGCCGGTGTGGCAGCGATCCTGGCGATTGCTTATATGTACGGTAAGCGCGAACGCGCTCGCCTGGGTGAGTTGCACCTGACAGGCGACGAAATCGACCACAGCGAAATCAGCGTTTCGCAGTTCCCGGATGCCCGTCGTCCGAAGCTGATCTGGTTCAACGGCGGTCTGACCCTGGCGCTGATGGGCACCCTGGTCGCGGGCCTGTTGCCACTGCCCGTATTGTTCATGGTGGCCTTCAGTATCGCCATGATCGTCAACTACCCCTGCCTGCAACAGCAGAAAGATCGGGTTGCGGCCCACGCCGGCAGCGTGCTGGCGGTGGTCGGGCTGATTTTCGCCGCCGGTATCTTCACCGGTATCCTGTCCGGAACCGGCATGGTCGATGCGATGTCGAAAAGCCTGCTGGCGGTGATTCCGGATGCGCTCGGCCCGTACCTGGCGGTGATCACGGCACTGGTGAGCATGCCGTTCACCTTTTTCATGTCCAACGATGCTTTTTATTACGGCGTGTTACCGGTTCTCGCCGAAGCCGCCAGCCACTACGGCATCACCGCCGTGGAAATGGCCCGTGCCTCGATCGTCGGTCAGCCCGTCCACTTGCTGAGCCCACTGGTGCCGTCGACCTATTTGCTGGTGGCACTGGCCGGGATCGACTTCGGTGATCACCAGCGTTTCACCTTGAAGTGGGCAGTACTGGTTTGCCTGTGCATAATGTTCGCCGCTTTGCTGTTGGGGATTTTTCCGCTATTCAGCACTCTATAAGCTCAAGTCTCACCACGACGGGTCTAAACTTCGACTTTGAAGTCTGACCCGGTGCGGTTCAACACTCGCTCAAAGGAATACACATGGAATGGCTGACCAACCCGGAAATCTGGGTTGCCTTCTTTACGCTGACTGCCCTGGAGATCGTCCTGGGCATCGACAACATCATCATGATCTCGATCCTGGTCAGTCGTATGCCCAAGCATATGCAGGCCCGCACGCGGATCTTCGGCCTGGCGCTGGCGATGATCACCCGGATCCTGTTGTTGCTGTCGATCACCTGGGTCATGCGTCTGACCGCCGATCTGTTCACGGTCGCCGGCCAGGGTATTTCCGGACGTGACCTGATCCTGTTCTTCGGCGGCCTGTTCCTGCTCTGGAAAAGCTCGCAAGAGATGTATCACGCGCTCGAAGGCGAAGATGAAACCCTCGACGAGCCGACGGGCAAGGGCGGTAACTTCCTTTACACCATCATCCAGATCGCGATCATCGACATCGTCTTCTCCCTGGACTCGGTGATCACCGCGGTCGGCATGGTGTCCCATGTGCCGGTCATGGTCGCGGCGATCGTTGTCGCGGTGCTGGTGATGATGATGGCTGCAGGCACCATCAGCGATTTCATCGACAAGCACCCGTCACTGAAAATGCTCGCGCTGGCGTTCCTGTTGCTGGTCGGTACCGTATTGATCGCCGAAGCCTTCGAAGTGCATCTGCCAAAAGGCTACGTCTACTTCGCCATGGCATTCTCGCTGGGAGTGGAAGCGATCAACATCAAGCTGCGCACCGCGATGGCGAAAAAGCGCAAGCAACCAGATCCAGTGAAACTGCGTAAAGACGTCCCGAATCAATAATCCGAGGCGACGCTGATGAAGAAGGGGCTTTCGAGCCCCTTTTTCACGTCTGCAGTGTCGCGAAAGAAGGTCGCAAGAGAAGCTGATTTCATGACGGTTTTGTTTCAATCGACGCTTTAGCTATGCGATGCTGGCGCCCAGACCGTTAGCCAACTAAAGCTTAAGTACAGAACTTAGAGCGTCGCTTGCCCCTATGGGGCGCTTTTCATCCCAGGGGGCCCTGTATGCTGACCCTGCTCAATCTGCTCTCTGCCGTGGCCTTGTTGATTTGGGGCACGCACATCGTCCGAACCGGCATCTTGCGGGTCTACGGCTCGAATCTGCGCCACTTGATTGGCCAGAACATGTCCAAGCGCCCGCTGGCGTTTATCGCCGGGATTCTGGTGACCGCCATGGTCCAGAGCAGCAACGCCACCGCGATGCTGGTCACCTCGTTCGTTGGCCAGGGCTTGATGGCGCTGACGCCAGCCCTGGCAACCATGCTCGGCGCCGACGTCGGTACCGCGCTGATGGCCCGGGTACTGACCCTCGACCTGTCCTGGCTATCGCCGCTGTTGATTTTCCTCGGGGTGATTTTCTTTCTTTCGCGCAAGCAGACCCGTGCCGGGCAATTAGGTCGAGTCGGCATCGGTCTGGGGCTGATCATCCTCGCCCTGCAGCTCATCGTCGAAGCCGCGGCACCGATCACCCAGGCGCAAGGCGTGAAGGTGGTATTTGCTTCCCTGACCGGGGATATCCTGCTCGATGCCCTGGTCGGCGCGCTGTTCGCGATGATTTCCTATTCCAGCCTGGCAGCCGTCCTGCTCACGGCGACGCTGGCCAGCGCCGGGGTCATCAGCCTGCCGGTGGCCATCGGCCTGGTGATCGGGGCCAACATTGGCAGCGGGGTATTGGCCTTCCTCAGCACCAGCATGCAGAACGCCGCCGGCCGGCAAGTGGCGCTGGGTAGCCTGCTGTACAAACTGATCGGCCTGTTACTGATCATCCCGGTGCTCGATCCACTGGTGCATTGGATGGACACCCTCGACTACGGTCCGCAAGGCCTGGTGATCGGTTTTCATCTGCTCTACAACACCGTCCGTTGCCTGTTGCTGCTGCCCAGCGTCGGGCCGATGGCGCGGCTCTGCGCCTGGCTGCTGCCGGAGCGCCCGGAGACCAACGGCCTGGCTCGGCCGCGCCATCTGGACCTGACCGCACTGGTGACCCCAAGCCTGGCGCTGGCCAACGCGGTGCGGGAAACCCTGCGCATTGGCGACCTGATCGACAATATGCTCGAAGCGATGCTCGATGTACTGCGAGGCAAACAAACCGCCGTCACCCAGGAGGTGCGGCGCTTGAGTGACGATGTCGAGGCGCTCTACAGTGCGATCAAGCTCTATCTGGCGCAGATGCCCCGCGAGGACCTGAGCGAGCAGGACAGCCGGCGCTGGGCGGAAATCATCGAGCTGGCAATCAACCTCAAACTCGCCAGCGACCTGATCGAACGCATGTTGCGCAAGGTTCAGCAGCAGAAAACCTCTCAGCGTCGCTCCTTCTCCGACGTCGGCCTGGAGGAACTGGCGGACTTGCACAGCCAACTGATCGTCAACTTGCGCCTGGGCCTGTCGGTATTCCTCAGCGCCGACAAGGAAAGCGCCCGGCAATTGCTGCGGGAAAAACGCCGCTTCCGCGCTCAGGAACGGCGCCTGGCCCATGCCCATGTCAGCCGCCTGCAACGCAAGATCGTGCAAAGTATCGAGACCAGTTCCCTGCATCTGGAGTTGATTGCCGATATGAAGCGCTTGAATTCACTGTTCTGCAGCAGTGCTTACGTAGTGTTGGAAACCTCCGACACCGGGGCACTGGTGCTGGACGATATGGCGGACATCACCCATTCGCCTTGAACGTCTGGCGTTGGCGCCAGTCAGTAAGCATTGATCCCGGCTGAATATCATTCGCGGCCTGGCTGACGACATGGATCTTTAATTCTCCGCCTGGAAGCTCTTTATGCGTTGTCTGCTGTTGGCTTTGCTGTTGCTCGGCTCAACCCCTTCGTTTGCCCTGGATCGCTTCCAGGTTGAAGGCTACATGCTGCCCAACGGTCTTCAGGTGCTGCTCAAACCCGGCGGTGAACGCGGCCATGTGTCGATCCGTCTGGTGGTCGGGGTCGGTCTGGATGATTTCAGCTGCGCCGACAAGGAACTGCCGCACCTGCTCGAACATCTGCTATTCAGCGGCACCGACGCCAGCGGCGAAGGCGGGCTGGAAGAACGCATGCAGGCACTGGGTGGCGAGTGGAATGCGTTCACCAGTAACGCCGACACTACGTTCGTCATCGAAGCTCCGGCAAAGAACCAGCGCAAAGTCCTCGATCTATTGCTCGCGCTGCTGACCCACACCCGGATCGACGAAGCCGCTATCCATGCCGCCAAGCAAGTGGTCCAGCGCGAGGACGGCGGTCACTACACCCACTTGCAGCGTTGGCTGGATAGTCAGGACCTCGGCCATAAGGCCAGCAATCAGCTGGCGGTGGAACTCGGTCTGAAATGCCCCGAACGGGCCGAGGTCGACCGCTTGACCCAAGACCAACTGGAGCAGGTACGCAAAGACTGGTACGCACCCAACAACATGACGCTGGTCATTGTCGGCGACCTCGAGCGCCTGTTGCCCGCGTATCTGGAGCGCACCTATGGTCAGCTGGAACCGGTGGAGCCCAGCAAGCATCCGCCACTGCCGGAAATCAAGACCCGCGCTGAACTCAAACGCAACCTGATCCACGGCTGGCTCGGTGAGGGTGCCAAGCTGCACTGGCTGTTTCCCGAGCCGGTCATGGATAAGCAGCACGACGAAACCTTCGACTTGCTCAAGGACTATCTGGACTGGGCGCTGTATCGCCAATTGCGCCTTGCCCATGGGCTGTCCTACGGCCCCTGGAGCGAGCGCCAGGTGTTTGGCGGCGTCGGTTTTCTCAGCCTGAACGCTGACCTTGAGCGTGATGATCTGCCGCAGGCCGAGCAGGTGCTCGATGAGATGAAGGCCAGGCTGCTCAAGGACGGACTCGATCCCGCGACCTTTACCCGCCTGCAACAGGCCGCTGTCGCCCGTCAGGCATGGGCCGTGCAAGGTAATAGCGCGTCGGCGGATTACTACTGGAGCGCCCTCGGCGATTATGACAATGGACGTTTTGCCGATCCGGCCAAGCGCCTGCAAGCGGTCAGTCTCAAGCAAGCGAACCAGGCCATGCGCCAGTTGCTCGACCAGCCCGGCTACCTGCGGATCGAGAAGCCCTTGCTCACTTACGATCAGCTGAGTTGGCTGATCGGCGGCTTGCTGGGATTGCTTGCATTGGCGTTACTGGGTTGGCGAATTCATCGCAAAAAACACTAACCCTGTGGCGAGGGAGCTTGCTCCCTCGCCACAGGGGCACGCCACCGGTATTGTGTCGGAGATTTTTCCTACTAAGACTGCGAATAACCGAATGCCGAACTGGACTCCTCACATACAGCGCATCATGGAACTGATGAAGCGCTATCCAGGGGTGATTGCGCTCGGTGGTTTTGTCTCCGGAGTGGGCAGCTTCATGCTGGTGGATCGCCAGCAAGGTCTGGCGACCTGGATCACCGCCATCATGCTGGTGAGCTGGATCTGGCTGATGCTGGAACACAGCCTGACCAAACTCTTCACCAAGGTCTTCAAGCGCGAGATTCCCCAAACGTTGCTGCGTTATGCGACGCAGATGATTCACCAGGAAAGCCTGTTCTTCGTCCTGCCGTTCTACCTCGTCACCACCACCTGGAACAGCGGGCAATTGTTCTTCACCGGGATGCTCGGCGCCGCGGCACTGATTTCGATCATCGATCCGTTGTATTACAAATGGCTGGCGCCACGCCGCTGGCTGTTTCTGGCGTTGCATACGCTGACCTTGTTTGCCGCCTTGCTGGCCGCGCTGCCGATCATCCTGCACCTGACCACCGCGCAAAGCTTCAAGCTGGCACTGGGCATCGCCATGCTGCTGTCGTTCCCGAGCCTGGCGTCGAGCTTTCCGATCCGCAACTGGCGTAGTGGAGTGGCGTTGCTGGCCGTGACCCTGGCGGTCGGCGGCGCTGGCTGGTTGCTGCGCTCCTGGGTGCCACCGGCGACCCTGTGGATGACCGAGGTGGCAATCACCACTCAATTGCAGGACAGAACCCCCGGCGAGAGCCTGGAAGAAGTCAACGCCAGCCAGGTCCGCAGTAGCGGTTTGTATGCCTTCACCGCGATCAACGCACCCCGTGGGCTGAATGAGCGGATCTATCACGTGTGGAAATTCAACGGCAAAGAGGTCGACCGCATTGCCCTGGATATTCACGGCGGGCGCAAGGAAGGCTATCGGGCCTGGACCCACAAACAGGTGTTCCCGGACAATCCGGTCGGCAACTGGCAGGTTCGGGTGCTGACCGAAGACGGCCAGGTGATCGGTGTATTGCGCTTCAAGGTGACCGACGCAGGTCAAAACACCAAGGTGTCGAGCAAGGTAAAGTAACCGCTACCGTGGTATTACGTAGGACCGTGTAACAGCCAGAGCAAGGAGCTTATGACCAGCAGGACAATGGCCGGCAACGCCCGGCTGGATACCTCGAGCACCCCTGCGCAGTTGCGGGTCACGGGTGACTGGACGCTGGCCCACTACGCTGATCTCAAGCGCCTGAGCGAAGCACTTCACGGCCAGTACGACGACACCACCCATATCGACCTCAATAGCCTCGGCGCGCTCGACACCGCCGGCGCATCGGTGCTGGTGGAGCTGTTGGGCGCCGAACGCCTGGGCAAGTCCGCCGAACACCCCGATTGCAGCCTGTCCGCTGCCGATCGCGCGCTGCTGCAAACCGTTTACTGCTCGCTTGCCGACTTCTGCGTGCCGGTCAAAGAACCCGAGGTGAATGTCGGCATTCTACTGCTGACCCGGATCGGCCGCGCCGTCGACGCTATCTGGCAGGACACTCTGCAACTGCTGGGCTTTATCGGGCTGATCCTCGAAACCCTGGTGCGCGGGCTGCTGCGCCCCAAACGCTGGCGCATCACTTCGATGGTCGCGCACATCGAGCAAACCGGGCTGGACGCCGCTCCCATCGTGGCCTTGCTGACCTTTCTGGTGGGGGCGGTGGTGGCCTTTCTCGGCGCCACGGTACTGGCCAGTTTTGGCGCGAGCATCTTTACCGTGGACCTGGTCGCATTCTCCTTCCTGCGCGAATTCGGCGTGCTGCTGACCGCGATCCTGATGGCCGGCCGTACCGCCAGCGCCTTCACCGCGCAAATCGGCTCGATGAAGGCCAACGAAGAAATCGACGCCATTCGCACACTCGGCCTCGATCCGGTCGAACTACTGGTGGTGCCACGGGTTCTGGCGTTGTTGGTGGCCCTGCCGATGCTGACTTTTCTGGCGATGCTCTCGGGCATTGTCGGCGGCGGGGTGGTCTGCGCACTGTCGCTGGATATCTCGCCGGCGATGTTCCTTTCGCTGCTGCAATCGGACATCGGCGTTCAGCACTTTCTGGTGGGCATGGTGAAGGCACCGTTTTTCGCCTTCCTGATCGCTGCGATCGGCTGCCTGGAAGGCTTCAAGGTCAGTGGCAGTGCCGAATCGGTAGGCGCCCACACCACCTCCAGCGTGGTCCAGTCGATTTTCGTGGTGATTGTCCTCGACGCGGTAGCGGCGTTGTTCTTTATGGAGATGAGCTGGTGAGTCGTTTATCCCGTGCCCCCGCCGAGGCGGTGATCGAGGTCCGTGGGCTGTGCAATCGCTTTGGCAGCCAGAGCGTGCATGAAAACCTCGACCTGGATTTGTACAAGGGCGAGATTCTCGCCGTGGTCGGTGGCTCTGGCAGCGGCAAGTCCGTGCTGCTGCGCAGCATCATCGGTTTGCGCCGGCCCAGCGAAGGCTCGGTACGGGTGTTTGGCCAAGACTTGCCAAGCCTCTCGGAACACCAGCGATCGCTGGTGGAACGGCGTTTCGGGGTGCTGTTCCAGAAGGGCGCGCTGTTTTCCTCACTGACGGTGACCGAAAACGTCGCGTTGCCCCTGATTGAGCACGCCGGCTTGAGCCGCGCCGATGCCGAGCATCTGGCGGCGGTGAAACTGGCACTGGCCGGGTTGCCGCTGTCGGCCGCCGAGAAATACCCGGCCTCGCTGTCCGGCGGCATGATCAAGCGCGCGGCGCTGGCCCGCGCCCTGGCGCTGGACCCGGACATCCTGTTTCTCGATGAGCCGACCGCCGGCCTTGATCCGATTGGTGCCGCGGCCTTTGATCAATTGATCCTGACCCTGCGCGATGCCCTCGGCCTGAGCGTGTTCCTGGTCACTCACGATCTCGATACGCTGTACACCATTACCGACCGGGTCGCGGTGCTGGCACAAAAGAAGGTGCTGGTGGCGGATGTCATCGACAAGGTCGCCGAGACCGACGACGCCTGGATTCACGAATACTTCCATGGCCCTCGCGGCCGCGCGGCGCTTCAAGCCGCTACACAGCTCAACGAGGTATGACATGGAAACCCGAGCCCATCATGTATTGATCGGCCTGTTCACCGTGATTGTGGTGGTCGGCGCCTTGCTGTTCGGTCTGTTGCTGGCCAAGTCCAGCGTCGACACTGAGTTCAAGGACTACGAAGTGGTCTTCAATGAAGCGGTCAGCGGCCTGTCCAAAGGCAGCGCGGTGCAGTACAGCGGGATCAAGGTCGGCGACGTGGTTAGCCTGCGCCTGGACCCGAAAGACCCACGCCGGGTGCTGGCGCGTATCCGTCTGAGCGGCGATACCCCGATCAAGGAAGATACCCAGGCCAAGCTGGCGCTGACCGGGATCACCGGCACCTCGATCATCCAGCTCAGCGGCGGCACACCGCAAAGCCCCCGGCTCAGGGGGCGCGATGGCAAGCTGCCGGTGATCGTCGCCTCGCCATCGCCGATCGCCCGCTTGTTGAACAACAGCGACGACCTGATGACCAGCATCAATGAGCTGCTGCACAACGCCAACCAGATGTTCTCACCACAAAACGTCGAGCGCATCAGCAGCACCCTCGAACACCTGGAGCAGACCACCGGGGTCATTGCCGATCAGCGCGGCGACATCCGTCAGGCCATGCAGCAGCTGGCATCGGTCGGCAAACAGGCGAGTGCCACCCTGGAACAGACGTCCGCGCTGATGCGCAACGCCAACGGTTTGCTCAACGATCAGGGCAAGCAGATGTTCGGCAGTGCCGAACAGGCCATGCAGTCGCTTGAGCAGAGCAGCGCGACCATCAACAAATTACTCACGGACAATCAGGACTCGCTGAACAGTGGCATGCAGGGCCTCAACGGACTGGCCCCGGCCATGCGTGAACTGCGCGACACCCTGAGTTCGTTACGGACCATCTCCCGTCGCCTGGAAGCCAACCCCAGCGGTTACCTGCTGGGCAGCGACAAGCACAAGGAGTTCACCCCATGAAGGTTGCCCGCAACGTATTCGGCCCGCTTGCACTGATTGCCGGCTTTGCCCTGATCAACGCCTGCTCGATCCTGCCCAAGGTCGAGCCTGCTGATGTTTATCGGCTGCCCTCGGCGCAGAACAGCCTGCCGGCCTCTCAACACACTGGGTTGCCCTGGTCATTGCGCCTGGCCAAACCGCAGGCAAGCGAAGCCTTGAACAGCCCGAACATCGCCGTCGTTCCGCAAGGCGATCTGATCAGCAGCTACAAGGCTTCGCGCTGGAGCGACCCGGCGCCGACCCTGCTGCGCAACCATCTGTTCGATGGTTTTCAGCGTGAAGGACAGGTGTCGTTGCTCAGCACCGACGACAGTAATCTGCAGGCTGATTTTGAGTTAGGCGGGCAATTGCAGGCGTTCCAGACCGAATATCGGGGCAGCGCCGTGGAAGTGGTGGTTCGCCTGGATGCGCGACTGGTGCGCGACGCGGATCAACGCATCATCGCCAGCCGCCGGTTTGAAGTTCGTCAGCCCCTGGGCGACTCGAAAATCCCGGCGGTGGTGGCCGGCTTCGGCCAGGCCAGCGACAGGCTGACGAGCCAGGTGATCGGCTGGACGGTGGAGCAGGGGCAGCGTTACTCCCGGCAAAAACCCTGACCGTCATTGCGCGCGCCTTACAACTGCTCCAGGCATCCCGCCAGATCATTGCCGAGCTTTTCCAGCAACTGCTCATACCCTTGGGCAGTGGCGGGCGTGTAACCGCCCAATGCATCGAGTTCCGCCAGCTTCACCGGTAGACCCGCGACCAGCGTTTCGGCCAGCCGTGGACGCAGCGGGGGTTCACTGAAGACGCAAGTCTTGCCGACTTCCTGCAAGCGCTGGCGCATCGCCGCCACATGCTGGGCGCCCGGTTGCACCTCGGTCGCCACGCTGAATACCCCGGCATGCTTGAGGCCGTAGGCTTGTTCGAAATAATCGAAGGCCTCGTGGAAGACAAAGTAGGGTTTGTCTTTGATACCCGCCAATCGGGCCTTGAGGCGTGTGTCCAAGGCATCCAGGCGCTCATCGAAAGCTTTGCGGTTGAGTTGATAGCGAGCGGCGTTGGCCGGGTCGGCAGCACTCAGGTCCGCGGCCATCTTGGCCGCAATCACCCGGGCATTGAGCGGTGACAGCCAGAGATGGGCGTCCAGGCTGCCAGGTCGATGATCGTGATCATGCTCATCGGCGTGTTCGGTTTCTTGAGCATCTTCGGCATGGGAGGGGCTATCTTCGCCGAAATGGCGCAATTTCAGGCCCGGCAGGTCCTGCACGGCTATCGATGGCAAGCTGCGCCCCTTGAGCACCCGTGGCAGGAAACCTTCCATGCCCGGGCCGATCCAGTAGAGCAGGTCCACCGACTGTACCCGCCGAACGTCGGAAGGGCGCAAGGCATAGTTATGCGGGGACGCTCCCGGCGGCAGCAGCACTTCAGGAACACCGACTCCATCCTGCACCGCAGCAGCGATCAACTGCAGCGGTTTGATGCTGGTGAGGACCTTTACTTCGGCATGGGCCGCGCTGATCACGAACACACTGGCGATAAATACGACAAAAAGGGCAAAAAGTCGGGACACGATGACCACTCGGAGAGGCGAGAACGGGTAACATAATAACGTCTCTCACAAATATCGTCTCCGCTCATGCCTAATACACCGCTGGCCAGCCGTCCCCATGACCACTCTCACTGCGTGCACAGCGCACTGTCAGAAGCCGATGCACTCTGTGCCCGTCAAGGCTTGCGCCTGACCGCACTGCGTCGGCGGGTGCTGGAACTGGTCTGGCAAAGCCACAAGCCCTTGGGCGCCTACGACATTCTTGCGGTACTCAGTGAGCAGGATGGTCGCCGCGCCGCGCCGCCGACTGTTTACCGGGCGCTGGATTTCCTGCTGGAAAACAGCCTGGTGCATCGCATCTCGTCCCTCAACGCCTTCGTCGGCTGCAATCATCCGGAACACGCTCATCAGGGCCAGTTCCTGATCTGCCGTGAATGCCACGCCGCGATCGAACTCGAGCAAAAAACCATCAGCGATGCGATCGTCACCAGCGCTCGCGAGGTCGGTTTTGTGGTCGAAGGGCAAACCGTCGAAATCGTCGGTCTCTGCTCGGGTTGCCAGGGGGCTTGATGAGCACTGCGTTGATCCGTCTAGACAAAGTGGCGGTAACCTTTGCCGGGCAGCAAGTGCTGGAAAATATCCAGCTCAGCGTCGAGCCAAGGCAAATCGTCACCTTGATCGGCCCCAATGGGGCCGGCAAGACCACCCTGGTCCGCGCCGTGCTCGGCCTGCTCAAGCCGGACAGCGGCAGCGTCTGGCGCAAGCCGAAGTTGCGGGTGGGTTATATGCCGCAGAAGCTGCATGTCGACCCGACACTGCCCCTGTCCGTCCTGCGCTTTCTACGATTGGTGCCGGGCGTCGATCGCGCCCGAGCCTTGGCCGCGCTCAACGAAGTCGGTGCTGAACAGGTGATCGATAACCCGGTGCAAAACATCTCCGGTGGCGAAATGCAGCGCGTGCTGCTGGCCCG
This sequence comes from Pseudomonas fluorescens, assembly GCF_902497875.1. Taxonomy (GTDB): domain Bacteria; phylum Pseudomonadota; class Gammaproteobacteria; order Pseudomonadales; family Pseudomonadaceae; genus Aquipseudomonas; species Aquipseudomonas fluorescens_BR. Next base: position 113,722 of record NZ_CABVHY010000018.1, on the reverse strand, counting down.
CGCCTTGTTGCGCGAACCGGAACTGCTGGTACTCGATGAGCCGGTGCAAGGCGTCGATGTCGCCGGCCAGGCCGAGCTGTACAGCTTGATCACCCGGCTGCGCGACCGACACGGTTGCGGGGTGCTGATGGTTTCCCACGACTTGCATCTGGTCATGAGCACCACCGATCAAGTGGTCTGCCTCAATCGCCATGTCTGCTGCTCCGGGCATCCCGAGCAGGTCAGCGGCGATCCGGCGTTCGTCGAGCTGTTTGGCAAGAACGCGCAAAGCCTGGCGATCTATCACCACCATCACGATCACGCCCATGACCTGCATGGCGCGGTGGTCAGTGAGGCCCCGGCGGCCCACGCCCATGTCCACGGAGATAGCTGCAAGCATGGCTGATTTTCTGTTTTACGCTTTGCTGGCAGGCCTGGCCCTGGCACTGGTCGCGGGTCCCTTGGGCTCGTTCGTGGTCTGGCGCCGCATGGCCTACTTTGGCGACACGCTTTCCCACGCGGCCTTGCTCGGGGTTGCCCTCGGGTTTCTGCTGGATGTCAGCCCGACCGTGGCCGTCACCGTCGGCTGCCTGCTGCTGGCCGTGTTGCTGGTGACCTTGCAACAACGCCAACCACTGGCCTCCGACACTTTATTGGGAATTCTCGCACCGAGCACCCTGTCTTTAGGCCTGGTGGTACTAAGCTTCATGCATGAAGTGCGGATCGACCTGATGGCCTATCTGTTCGGCGACCTGCTGGCGATCAGCCCGAGTGATCTGGCGTGGATCCTCGGCGGCAGCACGGCGGTGTTGCTGTTGCTGGTGTCACTGTGGCGGCCACTGCTGGCAATCACCGTGCACGAAGAACTGGCCACGGTCGAAGGCTTGCCGGTGGCGGCGTTGCGCCTGACCTTGATGCTGTTGATTGCCGTGGTGATTGCGGTCGCAATGAAGATCGTCGGCGTTCTGCTGATTACTTCGTTGCTGATCATCCCCGCGGCCGCGGCTCAGCGTCATGCTCGATCGCCGGAGCAAATGGCCCTGGGCGCAAGCCTGCTGGGCATGCTCGCAGTATGTGGCGGTTTGGCGATGTCCTGGTTCAAGGACACTCCGGCCGGCCCATCCATCGTTGTCACGGCTGCCGCGCTGTTTCTGCTGAGTTTTGTCCTGCCCCGGAGAGGGGTGTAGACTTGCTCGCTTTTTGCGCAATTAGAGAGTCGCAGGAATGAAGCCGTTCGCCTCACGTTATCTGCTCCTTGTCGCATTTTCCCTGCTGCTGGGTGCCTGCCAAAGCACGCCGCCCGCAGCCCCCGAGGTCTCGGATAGCCGGGCAGCGGCCATCGCGCAGCTGGAGCAAAACCTCGCCAGCAGCGAGTTGGCCACCGCGGAAGATCAACTGAGCACCTTGCAGGCCCAATCGCCCAATGACCCGGTGCTGGAGCAGTATCAACGGCAATTGGCCGAGGCTTACTTGCAACGCAGCCAGATCGTCCTGCAAAAAGGCGACGTCAATGCTGCCGCTACCGCGCTGAGCCGCGCCCGGGTATTGATGCCCAAGGCCCCGGCGCTGACCGGCGGCGTCAACAGCGCCATCACCCACGCCCGCAAAGCCGAGCTGGATAAAGCCGAAGCCGCCCTGAGCGCCGCGGAGCCCAAACCCGTCGCCAAAGTCATCGACCCTACCGCCGAAAGCACCACCGTTGCCCTGAACCTCACCGACATCGCCAAGCTGCGCAAGCAACTCGATGCCATTGCCGCTGACGTGGTGAATTACCAATGCGATGTGAGCATTCAGGCGCCGCGCACCCAGGACTATCCGTGGCTGGCCACGCTGCTGAGCAAACGGGTGAAAAAGCTCGACGCCGATTTTGATCTGCAGATCCAGCGCCAGATCCTGCGCCACATTCCGGCGCAGATGGTTTTGAGTCCGCGCAAGCCATAAACAAAAACTTCGCGGGCAAGCCCGCTCCCACAGGGACAGTGCACAATCTGTGGGAGCGGGCTTGCCCGCGAAGACGATCTACCTGTCACCCAAGCATTTGGGGATAACCACTAAGCCGGAATCGCCTTGGCCTTAGGCTCCCGATCCCAGACCCGATGCTGGGCAATCGCCGCAAAGAACGCCTTCAACGCCTTGGCATCCCCGCCGACAATCAATCCCGCATCCGCCTCCAGTTTCAGTACATCCAGCAGCTGTTTCGCTTCACCGTGCAAGGCAATTGCCTTCAGGTGTTTGTACGCCTCCAGCACGTAATGCAGCGCCACGCCATCGGTGCTCAAGGCCTGTACCGACTTGGCCCCACCGGGCACAAACACCGCGTCGAACGCCACTGACGGCAACCCCTCCATGGAGGCATCCACCGCGAGGCTTTTGCCGTCCGAAGTGGTTACCGGAGCGGAAGTCGGGCCGAGCAATTTGGCATGGGCGCCTTCGGCTTCCAACGCCTTCTTCAGTGCGGCAATCGCCGCGCCATCGACACCGTCCGCCGCCAGGATCGCCACTTTGCGGGTTTTGATATCCCCCGAAAGCAGGTTGACCTGACTCAAGGCCGGCGACTCGGCCAGCGAGGTTTTGCGTTCGGCCATTGTCCCGGCTTTCGGTGCCGGCAAGCCAAGGTTCTGCGCCACGCGACCCGCCAGTTGCAGATCGATATTGGCCAGCACTTCGTTGACTTCACGCTCGCGAATCCATAGCCGCTCGACCTTGCCCAACTCGAAGCTGTACGCGGCGATGATGTGCTCCTGCTCGTGTTTGCTCATGCTCTTGAAGAACAGCCGGGCCTGTGAGAAGTGATCGCCGAACGACTCGCTGCGCTGACGGATCTTCTGCGCGTCGATGCGCTCCGGGTAGCTCTCGAACCCACCGTCCTGAGCGGCCGGAGGGGTTTCCAGTGGCCAACCGCCGTCGATGGAGTTCGGCTCATAGGAGGCGCGGCCCTTGTCGATGGTCATGCGATGCATGGCGTCACGCTGACCATTGTGGAACGGCGCCACCGGACGGTTGATCGGGATCTCGTGGAAATTCGGCCCGCCCAGTCGGCTGATCTGCGTGTCGGTGTAGGAGAACAGCCGACCTTGCAGCAGCGGGTCATTGGAGAAATCGATGCCGGGCACGATATGCCCAGGGCAGAAGGCAACCTGCTCGGTCTCGGCAAAGAAGTTGTCCGGGTTGCGATTGAGCACCATTTTGCCCAGCGGGGTAATCGGCACCAGTTCTTCCGGGATAATCTTGGTCGGATCGAGCAGGTCGAAGTCGAAGCTGTGTTCGTCTTCTTCAGCGACGATTTGTACGCCGAACTCCCACTCCGGATAGTCGCCGCCTTCAATCGACTCCCACAGATCGCGACGGTGAAAATCCGTGTCCTTGCCCGCCAGTTTCTGCGCTTCATCCCAGACCAGAGAACAGGTCCCGGCTTTTGGCCGCCAGTGGAATTTGACGAAAGTGGATTTGCCCTCGGCATTGATCATGCGAAAGGTGTGCACGCCGAAACCCTGCATGGTCCGCAGGCTTTTCGGAATCGCTCGATCGGACATGGCCCACATCACCATGTGCGCAGACTCTGGCTGCAAGGAAACGAAATCCCAGAAGGTGTCATGGGCCGAACCACCGGTGGGTATTTCATTATGCGGCTCGGGTTTTACCGCATGGACAAAGTCGGGAAACTTGATCGCATCCTGGATAAAGAACACTGGCATGTTGTTGCCGACCAGATCGAAGTTGCCCTCGTCGGTGAAGAATTTCACCGCGAAGCCGCGTACATCACGCACGGTATCGCCGGAACCGCGAGGGCCCTGGACCGTTGAAAAACGCACGAAAACCGGGGTTTTCTTGCCTGGGTCCTGCAGGAAGCCGGCCTTGGTCAGCGCCGTATGGGCTTCATAGGTCTGAAAGTAACCGTGAGCGCCGACACCACGAGCGTGGACGATGCGCTCGGGAATCCGCTCGTGGTCAAAATGCGTGATCTTTTCACGCATGATGAAGTCTTCCAGCAGCGATGGCCCGCGAGCGCCGACCCTCAAGGTATTTTTGTTATCGACGACCTTTACGCCCTGGTTGGTGCGCAACGCCTGGTCGGTGGCATCCGAGCGAAACGTTTCCAGACTTTGCAGTTTGGCGTTGGTGTTGCCCCGGTCCAGGGTGTCGGTTCCGGCCAGTTGGCTCTTCGTTGGGGCAGGCTTCTTGGTACTCATCAGATAAGAACTCCTCGTTTGCGATTCCCGGCGCTCCCGGGTTTCATGGGCAAAGTCCCCGGGCACGGCACCTGGGAGATTTCGAGTTGCTTAACTAATGACTGGCACCGATTTGCGCCGTTCCTTTTTTATGACCTTTGATCGCGTTATTGCCAAATGAAAGGATGATTACGAAATAAATGCTAAGAACCTCTATACGGACAGGCTAAAATGCGCGCCCGGCTAACCGCTGACCCTTTCTAACGCGCCCACAAGGTTCGCTACGTGATCGAGTTTCAAAACGTCCATAAAACCTACCGGGTTGCCGGCAAGGATATTCCTGCCCTGCATCCGACCAGCCTGCGTGTCGAGGATGGCCAGGTATTCGGCCTGATCGGCCATTCCGGCGCGGGAAAAAGTACCCTGCTGCGCCTGATCAACCGCCTGGAAGCCCCGAGCGGCGGCAAGATCTTCGTCGATGACGAAGAAGTCACCGCGCTCGACGCCAATGGTCTGCGGCGTTTCCGGCAGCAGGTCGGGATGATCTTCCAGCACTTCAATCTGCTGGCGTCCAAGACTGTTGCCGACAACGTTGCGCTGCCACTGACCCTGGCCGGCGAATTGTCCCGCAGCGAGATCGACCGACGTGTTGCCGAGTTGCTTGCGCGAGTAGGCCTGGCCGACCACGCGAAAAAGTACCCGGCACAGTTGTCCGGTGGTCAGAAGCAGCGTGTCGGCATCGCCCGCGCGCTGGCGACCAAGCCGAAAATCCTGCTGTGCGACGAAGCCACCAGCGCCCTTGATCCGCAAACCACGGCGTCGGTCCTGCAATTGCTGGCCGAGATCAACCGCGAGTTGAACCTGACCATCGTACTGATCACCCATGAGATGGATGTCATCCGTCGGGTCTGCGATCAGGTGGCGGTGATGGACGATGGCGTGATCGTCGAACAGGGCACGGTGGCCGAGGTGTTCCTGCATCCCAAGCACCCGACTACCAAGCGCTTTGTACAAGAAGACGAGCAGATCGATGAAAGCGAACAACGCGATGACTTCGCCCACGTACCTGGCCGCATAGTGCGCCTGACCTTCCAGGGTGAAGCGACCTACGCGCCATTGCTGGGTACCGTCGCCCGCGAAACGGGTGTGGACTACAGCATCCTTGCCGGTCGTATCGATCGCATCAAAGACGTCCCTTACGGGCAACTGACCCTGGCCGTCACCGGTGGTGACATGGAAGCCGCATTCGCCCGCTTCACCGCGGCGGACGTCCATATGGAGGTGCTGCGCTAATGGAGCCCTTGTTGAGTTTCTTCGCCAATGTCGACTGGTTCGAAATCTGGCTGGCCACCGGCGACACCCTGCTGATGCTCGGTGGTTCGTTGCTGTTCACCGTATTGTTCGGCCTGCCACTGGGGGTGTTGCTGTTCCTCTGCAGCCCGCGTCAGTTGCTCGAGGCCAAAGGCATTTACGCGCTGCTGTCGCTGGTGGTGAACATCCTGCGCTCGTTGCCATTCATCATTCTGTTGATCGTGATGATCCCCTTTACGGTACTCATCACCGGCACCTCGCTGGGTGTGGCCGGTGCGATTCCGCCGCTGGTAGTGGGCGCGACGCCTTTCTTCGCGCGACTGGTGGAAACCGCGCTGCGTGAAGTGGATCGCGGCATTATCGAAGCGACCCAGGCCATGGGCGCGACGACGCGGCAGATCATCATCAATGCCTTGCTGCCGGAAGCGCGGCCAGGCATTTTCGCGGCGATCACGGTGACGGCGATTACCCTGGTGTCCTACACCGCGATGGCCGGTGTGGTCGGCGCGGGTGGCCTGGGTGACCTGGCGATTCGTTTCGGTTACCAGCGTTTCCAGACCGATGTCATGGTGGTCACGGTCGTGTTGCTGCTGGTGCTGGTACAGATGCTGCAAACCGTCGGCGATAAGCTGGTGGTGCACTTTTCCCGAAAATAACTGTAACCGCCAGCCACGGCTGGCAGGCGCCTGAACCGGCGCCTAACAAGGAGTTAGCTGGATGAAAAAACTACTCGTCGCTTTCGCTGCCGTTGCAGCGTTTTCCGCCCATGCACAAACCCTGACCGTGGCCGCAAGCCCGGTGCCGCACGCGGAAATTCTGGAGTTCGTTAAACCGGCTCTGGCCAAAGAGGGCGTCGACCTCAAGGTCAAGGTCTTCACCGACTACATCCAGCCGAACGTACAAGTGGCCGAGAAGCGCCTGGACGCCAACTTCTTCCAGCACCAGCCGTACCTGAATGAGTTCAACAAGGCCAAGGGCACTAACCTGGTGAGCGTTGCCGGCGTGCACCTGGAGCCGCTGGGTGCTTACTCCAGCAAGTACAAAACCCTCGCAGAACTGCCTGGCGGTGCCAACGTGGTGATCCCGAACGACGCCACCAACGGCGGCCGCGCCTTGCTGCTGCTGGCAAAGGCCGGGCTGATCCAGTTGAAGGAGCCGAACAATATTCTTTCAACCGTGCGGGACATCACCGAGAACGCCAAGGACCTGAAGTTCCGTGAACTGGAAGCCGCCACCATCCCGCGCGTGCTGACCCAGGTCGACCTGGCGCTGATCAACACCAACTACGCGCTGGAAGCCAAGCTCGATCCGGCCAAGGACGCACTGGTCATCGAAGGCAAAGACTCGCCTTACGTGAACATCCTGGTTGCCCGCCCGGACGACAAGGATTCCGAGGCCATGAAGAAACTGGTGACCGCCTTGCACAGCCCGGAAGTGAAGCAATTCATTCTGGAGAAATACAAAGGCGCGGTATTGCCAGCGTTCTGATGTAAAACGGGGTGCAATCGCTGCACCCCCGCTTGCTGTAAATCCCTCCGCACAAAAAACTCAAGATCAAAAGATCGCAGCCTGCGGCAGCTCCTACACAAAAGCGTGTACACCCGTTGATTCGCGGGTGTCGCGATCCCCTGTAGGAGCTGCCGCAGGCTGCGATCTTTTGGGGCCAGCAGGTTAGTTACGCTGCAACATCGCCGGCAACTGAACCACCAGTTTCCGGTTGTTCAACGGCGCTCGAATGAAACCACGCTGGGTGCCGTCCGGGCCGATCACGTGCCTTCCTTCGCAATACCGCTAAAATCCACATCCCACAAAGCTCAAGATCAAAAGATTGCAGCCTGCGGCAGCTCCTACAAAAGCGTGTACACCTGTTGATTCGCGGGTGTCGCAATCCCCTGTAGGAGCTGCCGCAGGCTGCGATCTTTTGATTCTTACGCCAGATACAGAATTCCCTGTCGCACCTGAACCTTGCACCGCTCAAAGGATGAAGCTTATAGTCCGCCGGTCGCCCATATGGCGATCGGGTTTGGCGATCCGAAGTTAAATGGCAGAAGCACTTTCAGCGCTTTTGCTGAGAACTGCTGCGCACGAAACGCTGCTTTATGGCGGCTGTGCGCGGGAGACCTTCGGGTCTGCCGGTTTTCTCCATTTACCCGGTTCGCCAACCTGCGTACAGCTGCCACCCTTTCGTTTGGCGACGATTGAGTGGTGGTTCTCTGTAGTAAATTGGAGGTTTACCCATGAATCGCTACATGCCCGTCACAGGAATTGACAATAATTTCCACGCTCTGCTCATCGACACCGAAGCGCCCCTCGACGTATTACACGACACCGCCGCCTACCGCATTAGCGCCGTCACCCAATTACTGGAAAACCTCGCCATGCGCGAAGAGATCAGCAGCGACGCGATGGTGCTGCACGACTTCGCTCGGGTGCTTGCGATTCCGCTGCGCGACGGTTGCGATTTAATGGACGTGATCGGGCGGCGATTGCAGGCGCAGATTTCTTAAGATCAAAGCGTATTCTCTGTAAGCGGACTTGCTCTAATGCCTGGTAGTAAGGGCAAGACCGCGTACTCTGTCCCTCGTCCTAGCAGTTCTGCTAGTAGACAGCCTTCGTAATACCTTCGAACCTGAACACCCTGCACCAAGGACCTTCAGGAGTTCAGCCCATGTCTGCTAAACGTGAAGTCGTACTCTGCCATTACCGCTACGACCCGCTGGACCGACTCATCGACACGACACCGACGAGAGATGTCGAGCTTCAGCGCTTTTACTGCAAAAGTCGTCTAGCCACTGAGATACAGGGCCTGCTGCAGCGTTCAATTTTTCAACAAGACGATCAAATATTGGCGCAACAACAACGACAGGGCGACGCGATCGAGACCTCACTATTGGCAACAGATCAACAGCGCTCGGTGTTGCAGACTCTTAGGGCCAATCAACCCCGACCGATTGCCTACTCACCTTACGGCCATCGACCCGCCGAAAGCGGTTTGCTGAGTTTGCTGGGATTCAATGGCGAACGCCCGGACCCGATCACCGGGCATTATTTGTTGGGCAATGGTTATCGGGCGTTTAATCCGGTGTTGATGCGGTTTAACAGCCCGGATAATTTGAGTCCGTTTGGGAGGGGTGGGTTGAATCCGTATGTGTATTGTTCAGGTGACCCGGTAAATCTATATGACCCCACTGGGCATTGGCCTGCTTTCATGACGCGCCTAGGGACAACCCTGCGCAGAATTGCTGGTGGAAGACCAGCAAAGGCAACTGAAAATACGCATGCGCTAGCGAGACCGTCAGTTGCTGGAAGCGTGAGCTCTATAGGAAGTTTTAGCTCTATGGGATCTATGAATACAAAGACTACAAGCCTGGCAAGCTATGGGAGTAAGACGTCTATAGTGAGCAACAATTCTGATAAAGCAATGTTCTCCAGCTCAGCGCGTGCCGAAGTTGTTGATAACAACAGGTCGGCAACTTACGGACCAATAAGTAAAACTGAAATTCACCAAGAAATTGGATGGGCCCAGACAAGAGTTCACAAGGCAAGCGAAGACGTACAGAAAAGCGCTCGTGCTTGGGGAGTGGGTGTATCCAAGGATGATCTGCTGACAACCAGCTTAAAAGATAAAAATAGAGAAATAGATGCAAGTATCGGAAAACTACAAAAATCACTTGTCGAACTGGATATGTGGAACAAGCAGTTGAATAGTATTCCGGCGCCCTACTACGACTCTCCGGCTCATAAAAATAGAATAGTACGAAGCTCAACTTCATAGTGAGCACAGCAGTGCAAAACCTCTCACAATATAACGGGGCTGCCGCAAAAACCGAGTGCAACACCTGGCCCATTCGGCAAGGCACGGCGATGCCCTATAAAAAACTCGGAATTGATGAATACGCTACGATTCAAGTGAGCCAATGTCGCGGTTCAGGGTGAAATGGCCCGCAGTTACCGGCGGCAAGCCGATTTGAACGTTTCCCCGCAGAGCGTGGGAACGATCAAAACGCACAACCTTGTGGGAGCGCGCTTGCCCGCGAAAGCGTCAGTCGGCACAACATATGTGTTGCCTGAGATGACGTCTTCGCGGGCAAGCCCGCTCCCACAGGTTGGCTGTAGGCCAAAGGGCGGCGTCCGCCTGAAGAGTTTCCTACTTACGCTGCAACATCGCCGGCAACTGAACCACCAGTTTCTGGTTGTTCAACGGCGCTCGAATGAAACCACGCTGGGTGCCGTCCGGGCCGATCACGGCCAGGTTGCCGCTGTGGTCGACGGTGTAGTTGGGCTTGCTGGTATCCGCCGGAATGAACGGAATGCTCACGGCATTGGCGAGTTTCTGCACGTCCTCTACCGTAGCGCCGGTCAGGCCTTTGAAGTCCGGGTCGAAGTAGCCCAGGTACTGCTTGAGTTGCTTGGGATTGTCACGGGCCGGGTCGACGCTGACCAGGATAATCTGCAGCTTGTCGACCGCCTCCTTGGGCAACTCGCTCTTGATCTGCCGTAACTGGGCGAGGGTGGTCGGGCAGATGTCCGGGCAGAAGGTGTAGCCGAAGAACAGCAGGCTCCATTTGTCTTTCAGCTCGTTGACCGTCACGGCCTGGCCATCCTGGTCAACCATCTGCAGATCCGGCAACTGACGACTTTGCGGCAGCAGGATGATCCCGGCATCGATCAGCGCGGTCGGGTCGCCCTGACCTCTGCCATTGAGCACTTTGTTGACGGTAAGTCCCAGGATCAAAGCCACCAGGGCCACGAGAATAAAGACGGTTTTCTGAGTTCGAGTCATAGGCTCAACAATAGGTAGTGGTCTACGAGCAGCGCGATAAACAGCAGGAACAAGTAGTAAATAGAGTACTTGAAGGTGTTGATCGCCGCGTGCGGCCGAGTGCCACGGTACAGCACGAAGGCCCATTGCAGGAACCTCGCGCCAAGGCCCAGCGCACAAATCAGGTAAAGCATGCCGCTCATGTGGATGACAAAAGGCAGCAGGCTGACCGCGAGCAGGACGAAGGTGTAGAGCACGATGTGGACTTTTGTGTAGTGCTCGCCATGGGTCACCGGCAACATCGGGATATCCGCCTTGGCGTATTCCTCCTTGCGATGAATCGCCAGCGCCCAGAAGTGCGGCGGGGTCCAGGCGAAAATGATCAGTACCAGCAGCAGCGGCTCGGCACTGACATGCCCGGTGACGGCGACCCAGCCGAGCAACGGTGGAGCGGCGCCGGCCAGCCCGCCGATGACAATATTCTGTGGCGTGGCGCGCTTGAGGAAGCCGGTATAGATCACCGCGTAGCCGAGCAGCGAGGCCAGGGTCAGCCAGGCGGTCATTGGGTTAGTGAAGACCAGCAGCACGGCCTGGCCAGCCAGCGCCAACGCAAAAGCGAAGGTCAACGCCGCGGCTGGCGAAACCCGCCCTTCGGCCAGTGGCCTTTTATGGGTCCGGGCCATCACCGCATCGATCCGCCGGTCCACCACATGATTGACCGCCGCCGCGCCCCCCGCGCACATCGCGATCCCCAGATTGCCGAACACCAGCACCGTCCACGGCACCCCGGCTCGCGTAGCGAGAAACATCCCGACCAAGGAAGTGATCAACATCAGCACCACCACCTTGGGTTTGGTCAGCTCCAGATAGTCACGCCAGATTGCCTGACTGTGACGTTCGCCGATCAGAGTCGCCATGGCATCTCTCCTTTTATTGTTATGGGGCCGCCTGATTGTTTGCGCCGGGTGAGCCGCCAACGTACAGGGACCTGATGCTTGACCCGAACCAGGCTGGTTCGCGCGTGATAATTGACCAGTACCAGCGTCAGCAGCAACGCTGCTCCGCCAGCGTTATGGGCGACCGCAACCGGCAGCGGCAGATGAAACACCACATTGCTCACTCCCAGGCTGATCTGTACGGCCAGCGCCACCAGCACCAGACCGGCAAGGCGGCTCATTCCCACTGCCCGCAATTGCCACGCCAGCCCCAGCAGCACCAGGGTGACCACCAGCGCGCCAATGCGATGGGTCAGGTGAATCGCGGTGCGGGCATCGCTGTCCAGCTGGCCACCGAGGTAATTGGGCCCGATGTGCTGGGTCAAGTGAAAGCCATTGGCGAAGTCGGCGGCCGGCAGCCACTGCCCATGACAGGTAGGAAAGTCGATACAGGCCACTGCCGCATAGTTGGAGCTGACCCAGCCACCGAGGGCGATTTGTCCGATCACCAGCAATAACCCCGCAGTCGCCCAGTACTGCAGGCGCCGCGGTACGGTCAGCGCCGGCAATACCCCGGACAGGCGCAGCGTCAGCAAAAACAACAGGCTCAAGGTGGCAAAACCGCCGAGCAAATGCCCGGTGACCACTTGTGGCCAGAGCTTGAGGGTCACCGTCCACATGCCGAACGCCGCTTGAGCGCACACCACCGCCAGCAAAAACAGCGGTAGCTTCAATGGATGCCCCGGATGATGACGATGGGTCCAGGCCCGTGCGGCCAGCAACACAATCAGCAACCCCAGGGCCCCGGCGAAGTAGCGGTGGACCATCTCGTTCCAGCCCTTGTGGGCCTCTACCGGCGCATCGGGAAAGTGCAGTTCGGCATGGGCCAGCTGGGCTTCGCTTTTCGGCACACTGATAAAACCGTAGCAGCCCGGCCAGTCCGGGCAGCCCAGCCCGGCATGGGTCAGCCGGGTATAGGCGCCGAGTAACACCACTACCAGTGCCAGCAAAGTGGCAAACAACGCGAGGCGAAATCCAGGTTTGGCCATGACGATGCCCTTATCCGATGTTCGACAGTTTCAGCAGATGGCGCAGGTCGTTGAGCAGATCCTTACCCTTGACCTTGGCGTCATAGCGCAACACCAGGTTGCCGTGAGGATCAATGATCCATAGCTGCGCCGCACCTTGGCCTTGGGCGGTCTTGCCCACGGCACCTTTAGTAAAGGTCGGCAGATCAAGTGAGTAGCGCTGCAGCTGCGGGTACTCGAGTTTCAGTTTAGCGTCGTAATCGGCACTCAGCGGCTGGGCGACAGCCAGTGCATGACTGGCGCGGGACGCGTCGCGCCCCAGACCGATCTGGATCTGTCGCGCCAGATAAACCAACTGCTGGCAGTCCACGGAACACTCCTGCGGTGCGCTGACCAGGACCTGCCAGCGGCTTTCGTCAGCCTGCACGCCAAGGTCGGCGCGAGTCTGGCCGTTGCCGATCAATTCGCCGTGATAGCTGCGATTTTCCGGTACCCAGAACTGCCATTTGTACATGCCGGTGGCGAGGATCATCGGACCGATGACCATCAGCAGAATCAGGATCAACTGCAAGCGCCCGCGCCGACGACTCGGCGACTTGCGCGTCTCAGACATGTTGGGTGGATTCATGGCCGCTCCCATGGTGTTTCTCCCTTGCGTTGTGCCAACCGAGATAGAGATAAAGGCCGAACAGTGCCACCGCCATGGCGAACCACTGCACGGCATATCCGAGATGTTTTTCCGGCCCCATGGCCACTACTGGCCAATCGGCCTGGTAGGTGGCAGGGCCGCTTTCTGCGCGCAGCTCAAAGGCAAAACCGTTGCGCCCCAACTCGGCCCAAAGGCTGGCCGGAGCCACTGCCGTCACCAGCCGCGGCCAGTTCGCGCCCACCGGGTCGGCATGCAGCTGGAAGGTTGCGCCCGGGGCGACATAGACCCAGGCATTGAGGTCCAGCGTTTGCGTGGGGGTGGTGAACACCGGTGGGGTGCGCCGATCCGGCCAAGGCAGCCAACCGCGATTGAGCAACAACCACAGACCACTGGGCTGGTCGAAAAACCCTTGCAACAGCTCGACCCCGACCTTGCCGTCGCGGATGCGGTTATCCAGCAGGAAGCTGTGCTCGGCGTCGAACTGCCCGTGCAGGCGCACTCGCCGGAATGCCGGGGCCTCATCCGGCAATTGCGCGAGGGCAACCGGTTGCGCCGCCCGACGCTCGGCATAGCTCTCGAGCAGCAGGCGTTTCTGCTCGCCCCGGTCCAGTTGCCAGAAGCCGAGGAAGATCATCAAGGGCAACAGCACCAGAACCACAAGGGTCGGTACCACGCCCGGACGAAAACCTTTCATGGCCTCGCCGCAGATTCAGGAATTCGACTAGCTATACTGACTCGCATCGCGTTCCCCCCGGAGTATCACCATGCTTAAAGCCGCAATCGTCCTGATGCTGATAGCCACGGTCATCAGCCTGTTCAGCGGCCTGTTCTTTCTGGTCAAGGACGAAAGCCGTTCGAACCGACTGTTCATCGCCCTGACTGTTCGCGTCAGCCTGGCCGCCGTCACCGTCGGCTTGATTGCCTGGGGTTTCTTCAGCGGCCAGCTGGTGTCCCACGCGCCCTGGTAAGCGGAACGTCAGAGCACGTACACAAAGACAAACAAACCGATCCACACCACATCGACGAAGTGCCAATACCAAGCGGCCGCTTCGAAGCCGAAGTGATGCTCGGCATTAAAGTGCCCGCGCAGGATCCGCATCATCATCACGAACAGGATGATGGTGCCGATGGTTACGTGGGCGCCGTGAAAGCCGGTGAGCATGAAGAAAGTCGCACCGTAGACACCCGAGCCCAGCGTCAGACCCAGCTCGTGATAGGCGTGGATATATTCTTCAGCCTGAAAGCCAAGGAACCCGCAGCCCAGCAACACCGTGATCGCCAGCCAGATTTTCAGCGCGCCACGATGACCTTTTTTCAAGGCATGGTGGGCGATGGTCAAGGTCACGCTGGAGCTCACCAGCAACACCGTGTTGAGCAACGGCAACCCCCACGGGCTGATGATGTCCTTGGGTGCCGGAAAGAGTTTCGGGTCGGGGTTGTTCAGCAGTGGCCAGATGAACTCGAAGTTCGGCCAGAGCATGTGCGCGACACCTTTGGCCCCCTCACCACCCAACGCCGGTCCGGAGATGTTGCGCACGTAGAACAGCGCACCGAAGAACGCGATGAAGAACATCACTTCGGAGAAGATGAACCAGCTCATCCCCCAGCGAAATGAGCGATCCATCTGCGCACTGTACAAACCGGAGCGGCTCTCCTTGATCACCGTGCCGAACCAGCCGAACAGCATGTAGGCCAGCAGCAGGCTGCCGATGAAGAAGATCAGCGGCCCGTGGGATTCCGGTCGTGCGGCCTTGAGGTCATTGAACCAGGTGCCCAGACCATACATGGTGATCAGCATGCCGAAGGTGGCAATGATCGGCCATTTGCTCTGGGCGGGAACGTAGTAGTGCTCGTGAGTTGCCATTTATTGTTCTCCTTATCGGGCACGCTTCAACGCCTGGCTACCTGGATCAGTTAGTAACCACAGGTGGATGGCGAGCGGTGATATCGAACAGCGTGTAAGCCAGCGTCAGGTGTTTCACATCCTTGGGCATGTCGCGGTCAACGATGAAACGCACCGGCATCTCGATCCGCTGCCCCGGCTGCAAAACTTGCTGGGTAAAGCAGAAGCACTCGGTCTTGTGGAAGTACATCGCCGCCTCGCCCGGAGAAATACTCGGAATCGCCTGGGCGGTCATGGGGTGATCGGTCGGGTTGTAGGCCACGAACAGCATCTCGTTGACCGCCCCGGGGTACACCAGGATCTCGTCGGACTTGGAGTAGAAATCCCAGACCATGTCGCTGGAGTTGGTGGAGAGAAACTGCACGCGTACCTGGCGCGACGAGTCTATCGCCTGTGTCCCTTCGTACTGCCCGGAAGTCTTGCCGTTGATGCCGAACGCCTTGCACATCACGTCGTAGATCGGCACCAGGGCAAAACCGAAGGCGAACATCGCCGCCACCAGAATCAGCAGGCGGGTGACCAGGCGCTTGGTGGGTACGGATTCAGCCATGATCGACTCCCGGCAAGCGGTTCATTTCACCTCCGGCGGCGTGGTGAAGGTGTGATACGGAGCCGGCGACGGAATGCTCCACTCCAGACCTTCAGCGCCATCCCAAGGTTTGGCCGGTGCGGGTTCGCCGCCGCGGATGCACTTGATGACGATGAACAGGAAGAATATCTGCGTGGCGCCGAACATGAAGGCACCGATCGAGGAGACCATGTTGAAGTCGGCGAACTGCAGGTTGTAGTCCGGGATACGCCGCGGCATCCCCGCCAGCCCGACAAAGTGCATCGGGAAGAAGGCCATGTTCATGCCGATGAAGGACAGCCAGAAGTGCAGCTTGCCCAGGGTCTCGTCGTACATGTGCCCGGTCCACTTCGGCAGCCAGTAATAGGCTGAGGCGAAGATCCCGAAGATCGCCCCCGGCACCAGCACATAGTGGAAGTGCGCCACCACAAAGTAGGTGTCGTGGTACTGGAAGTCCGCCGGGGCGATGGCCAGCATCAGCCCGGAAAAGCCACCGATGGTGAACAGGATCACGAAGGCCACCGCGAACAGCATCGGCGTCTCGAAGCTCAACGAGCCTTGCCACATGGTGCTGGCCCAGTTGAACACCTTGACCCCGGTCGGTACCGCGATCAGCAGCGTGGCGTACATGAAGAACAGCTCGCCCACCAACGGAATGCCCACCACGAACATGTGGTGCGCCCAGACGATGAACGACAGGAAGGCAATACTCGCCGTGGCGTAGACCATCGAGGTGTAGCCAAACAACGGTTTGCGCGAGAAGGCCGGGATGATCGCGCTGACGGCACCGAAGGCCGGCAGGATCATGATGTACACCTCGGGGTGACCGAAGAACCAGAACACATGCTGGAACAGCACCGGATCACCACCACCGGCGGCACTGAAGAAGCTGGTGCCGAAGTGGATGTCCATCAGCATCATGGTCACGCAACCGGCCAGCACCGGCATTACCGCGATCAACAGGAACGCGGTGATCAGCCAGGTCCAGACGAACAGCGGCATTTTCATCAAGGTCATGCCGGGCGCACGCAGGTTGAGGATGGTGGCGATCACGTTGATCGCGCCCATGATCGAGCTGATACCCATCAGGTGAATGGCAAAGATGAAAAAGGTCACGCTTTCCGGTGCGTAGGTGGTCGACAACGGGGCGTAGAAGGTCCAGCCGAAGTTCGGCCCGCCACCCGGTGAAAACAGGGTCGAGATCAACAACAGGAACGCCGCCGGCAACAGCCAGAAGCTGAAGTTGTTCATCCGTGGCAGGGCCATGTCCGGAGCACCGACCATCAACGGGATCATCCAGTTGGCAAGGCCGACGAACGCCGGCATCACCGCACCGAAGACCATGATCAGCCCGTGCATGGTGGTCATCTGGTTGAAGAATTCCGGCTGGACGATCTGCAGGCCCGGCTGGAACAACTCGGCGCGGATCACCATGGCGAACGAACCACCGAGCAGGAACATCGCGAAACTGAACCACAGGTACATGGTCCCGATGTCTTTGTGGTTGGTGGTCAGCACCCAGCGCATCAAGCCTTTGGCCGGGCCGTGGGCGTGCTCATGGTCGACATGAGCGTGGTCATCGGCTACATGAGCGTGGTCATCGGTCAAAGTACTCATGTCCTGTCTCCTGCAAACGGGTGAACGCTGCGGTCAAGGGCAATGAACCCCAACCGGTTCCGGGAACACGCAATAGACCGGGTCATTTGCTTTCCGCCTGTTTCAGAGCCAGCACGTCTTTGGGCGTGACCATGTCGCCCTTGTTGTTGCCCCAGGCATTACGCTCGTAGGTCACAACGGCGGCGATATCGACTTCCGAAAGCTGTTTGCCGAAGGCTGCCATGGAAGTGCCTGGCTTGCCGTGGAAGACAATATTCAGGTGACCTTCCTTCGGTCCGGTGGCGATTTTCGAACCCTTGAGCGCCGGGAACATGGGCGGCAGGCCCTGGCCCTCGGCCTGGTGACAGGCCACGCAGGTGGTGTGGTAGACCTTGTCGCCGCGGGCCACCAGCTCTTCGAGGGTCCACTCTTTGGAGGTCAGCTCTTTGAGTTTGCCGGCCTCGGCTTTGCGTTCAGCCAGCCAGGTGTCGTAATCGGCCTTGGACTTGACCTCGACCACGATCGGCATGAAGCCGTGGTCCTTGCCGCACAGCTCGGTGCATTGACCGCGATAGAGGCCAGGCTTCTCGACCCGGGTCCAGGCTTCGTTGACGAACCCCGGAATCGCATCGCGCTTCACCGCGAAGGCCGGAACCCACCAGGAGTGAATCACATCCGCGGCGGTCACCAGAAAGCGCACCTTGGCACCGACCGGCAGCACCAGCGGCTGGTCGACTTCCAATAGATAGTGCTCACCCTTGGTGGCCTGGTTATGGATTTGCTCGGCGGGCGTGGCCATATTGCTGAAGAACTCGACGTCCTGGCCCAGGTATTTGTAATGCCACTTCCACTGATAGCCGGTGACCTGGATGTCCACATCCGATTCCGTGCTGTCGTAGATCTCGATGAGGGTCTTGGTTGCGGGGATGGCCATCGCCACCAGAATCAGGAAAGGCACGATGGTCCACAGAATTTCGACCGTCGTACTTTCATGAAATTTGGCAGCCACCTGACCGGTAGAACGACGGTGGACGATCATCGACCAGAACATGGCACCGAAAACCACGATGCCAATCGCCACACAGATCCAGAAAATGGTCATGTGCAGGTCGAATACTTTGTTGCTGACCTCAGTAGCCCCAGGCGCCATATTCACCGTCCAGGCGGCTTGCGCCTGGCTGAATATCGACCACAACACAAGGCCCACCCAGACTTGTGGATGTCGCATCATTGCGGGTTCCCCTTATCGTTCTTTTTATCCCGCCGGCTTTCACCAACGGCCAAGGAAGCGGCTGCCCCAGACTACGAACTCAAACCGCCAAACCTCGGCTGCACGTGCAGTCGGGCGTTATCGGCTAACTCCATACAGACCCGAGTATAGACAGCGACTGAGACCTCGCAATGCGATCGGGTAAATCAGCTGAGACAGGTGCTTCCTGCGCCAAAGACCATGGTGGCAAAGGGATACCTGACGAATGGTGGCAAATGGATATAACCTAGGCATATAACCATGAAATAATTATGACAAATGCGTCTAAGCTTTTTTTGCACGCAAGCTAACTTATGTCTTCCCTATTTCTTTGCCTCGTTTCCTGGAGTTTTCATGAACACCGCCGCATTGCGCGAGCAGATTCAACGTGCCCTTCAACATGAAGCCGAAACCGGCCATTTGACGCGTCAGCTGGAAACCCAACTACCGCACCTTCACCCGGCCATCCAGTTACCTGATGGCGATGCCAAGGGTGTTTTGACTCGTTTTGTCGCGGCTTATATAGAACAAGTCCCGGACCTGCTCGACGCGGCCAACGAAGTGGCGCGTGAAGCCGGCATCGAAGATCAGATCAAACCTGTTCTGAAGATCGCCGAGCAGTTTTTCATCCAGCCTCCAGCAATCCTGGCCGGCCATGAAGGCCTCGATAGCCTGCTGGATGAAGCCTACCTGGCCCATCGTCTGGTTGAAGAGGTCAACGATCTCTACATCAAGCATTTCGGTCAGCCATTGATCCCGCTGGATATGACTGTCGCCAACCTGATCACCCACCAACTGATCGGCGAAGAATTCGCCAACCAACTGGATGAGGCGGTGCATCACGCCGTAGACGAAATGCTCAACGAAGAGAGCTTCGCGCTGGAGTCTGTCGAGACTTACCGCGACAAACTGGCCAGCCCCGACACCGGAGCGGCGTGGAAGCGCTGGCCATGCCTGTCGCGCCAACTGGGCGTAGAGTTGGAGCTCGATAAGCCGGCCTGACCAATGCCCTTTGCGGGCATCTGGCATTGAACAGATCGCAGCCTACGGCAGCTCCTACAGATTTAGCGTACCCCTGATAATCCAAAGGTATGCGCGGTCGGCGTAGGAGCTGCCGCAGGCTTGCCGTCACCGAAAAACTCGGGATCTATGTCAGACTGCGGCCGACCCCATCCCGGCCGTCGTGCGCAATCGCCCCTCCAGTCGGCGCTTCAAGCCACGCGCCTCAATCACCAGCTTCGAGCCTTTGGCCGCATTGGCCCGGCCCCATTCTTCCAGCAGCTCAAGGCAGGCATGGTCGATGTAACTCAGGTTACTCAACGGCACGTGCACTGTGACACCCGCTGGAATGGTCCCCAGCACCTGAGTCAATGCAGGCACTTTGAGAAAGGTCGCCGCACCCACCAGGCGCAACTCCATTTCGCCCTCAGGGGGCAGATCGATCAGGCTGATTTTCAGCCGCGATGCTTTCCACGCAAGTTTCGCCAAGGTCAGACCAAAACCAATCAGCACGCCGGTCAGCAAGTCAGTGAAGATGATTGCCAAGGCGGTGGCTGCGTAGGTCAGCATGGGCATCCGGCCATAACGGCCAAGCCCGCGAAAAGCCTTGAGGTCGACCAGCTTTATCCCGGTGTAGACCAACACCCCGGCCAGACTGGCCACCGGAATGCTTTGCAACACACTCGACAGCAGCACAACAAAAGCCAGTAGCCATAGGCCATGGAATATTGCCGAGAGCCGTGTGGTCGCGCCAGCCTGCACATTCGCCGAGCTGCGTACGATCACCCCGGTCATTGGCAGCGCACCGAGCAGGCCGCAGAGCATGTTGCCAACGCCCTGTGCCGACAGTTCCCGATCGAAATCCGAACGCTGTCCGTTGTGCATGCGATCCACCGCCGCGGCCGACAACAGCGTTTCGGCACTGGCGATAAAGGCCACGGCGAACGCCGCGATCAATAGATTGGGATCGGCCAGATTGAGCAAGTCGGACGGTCGCAGCCAATCAATCGCGTCTGCCAGATTGGCCGGTACTTCGACGCGTTTGACCTGCAGCGCGAGGACAAGACTCGCAACGGTCGTAAGACCGACGCCGAGCAGGGCTCCAGGAACAAACCGCAACGACTGTGGACGTAACCTGTCCCACAGCCACATCACCAGAATCGTCGACAGCCCGAGCAGCCCAGCCTGCCAGCCAAGC
Organism: Pseudomonas fluorescens; assembly: GCF_902497875.1. Lineage (GTDB taxonomy): Bacteria > Pseudomonadota > Gammaproteobacteria > Pseudomonadales > Pseudomonadaceae > Aquipseudomonas > Aquipseudomonas fluorescens_BR. The sequence goes on along the minus strand of NZ_CABVHY010000018.1, from coordinate 93,376 downwards.
CCGCCGCCGAGCGTCGGCAATGCCTGAGCCAGAGCAGCGGGGAAGCCCGTCAGATTATCCATCCCGGACGGCTTGGGTGCGCCATCGAGCATCACATGGATCTGTGACAACACAATTAACACGCCGATCCCGGCGAGCATCCCGTAGACCACCGCCGGTGCCGTGACCCTGAACCAGCACCCCAGACGCAAACGTCCGGCGACCAATTGCAGAAACCCGGCCAGCAGCAGAATCGGCCCGAGCATGGCCACTCCATGCTGACGCACCAGTTCAAACACCAACACCGCCAAACCTGCAGCCGGGCCGCTGACCTGGAGCGGCGAGCCCGCCAGCCAACCGACCACCAGACCACCGATAATCCCGGTAATCAGGCCTTTGGCCGGCGGCATGCCAGAAGCAATAGCGATACCCATGCACAAGGGCAGGGCGACGAGAAACACCACCACCGAAGCCAACAGCTCCCGTGGCAGAACAGCTTTTAATTGCGCAGCACGCATGAAGACTCTCCCGAGGCTTTCTTCGGGCGTGGCAAAGCCCTGACCGCTGAATCAGCAGCCACGGCTGAACCACACCGGGGTAGTTAGGAAGATCTAGAAGCGCGCTTTGGGCGTCGCAACGGGAATCGGATGGCTGCCATCGAGCGGCAGGAAACACCCTTGGTCCGCGTCGTAGGCTTTGATTTCACTGGTTTCGATGTTGTAGACCCAGCCATGGATAAACAGCTGACCTTTGGCCATGCGCGAGGCCACCGATGGGTGAGTGCGCAAGTGCTGCAACTGGGCAATGACGTTTTCTTCAGTCAGCACATGCATGCTTTCTGCTTCGTCGGCACAATCACAGTTGTCCTGCACCATGGTCTTGGCCACTTCCGCATGGAGCAGCCAGGCTTTGACCGTGGGCATTTTCTCCAGGCTTTGCGGATTGAGCACTGCGCGCATCGCACCGCAATCGGAGTGCCCGCAAATGATGATGTGCTGCACGCCCAGCGCCAGCACGGCGTACTCGATGGCGGTGGATACGCCGCCGTTCATTTGCCCGTAAGGCGGCACCACGTTACCCACGTTGCGGGTCACGAATAGATCGCCCGGGGCACTTTGAGTGATCAATTCAGGGACGATGCGCGAATCGGCGCACGCGATGAACATCGCCCTTGGCTGTTGGGCCGTGGCGAGTTTTTTGAAGAGTTCTTCCTGCTGCGGGAAAATCTCGTGATGGAAATGCAAGAAGCCGTCAACGATATGCTGCAGCGCCGCATCGGCGCTTTCGGCCTCCGGGAGGGTAGAAGCCGACGCAGCCAACGGCTGTTTATCCTTGTCACTCATGGTTCATCCTCTTTGACGAATTAAAGGGATTTTCCGGTTTTATCCGGCACGAGGCCAGTGGCAGGTTAAAAAACACTCAGCCCACCGACCGCGACCAACCGGTCACTCGATGAACAAGGTAACTGCCGAAACTTAACTCAAACTGAATCGAGCGCTCTAGCATGCTGGTTCCACGTCATTGAAAAAGTGACCCGAGTATAAACCTGGTGTTTGTTGGTACTCTTCAACGATAGGCTAATTCCCCCTAAAGCAACGACATCTGGCCGCCCGGCGGGCAAAAAGCCTCGCAATCCAGATTGAAACCCTCCCGTCGATTCAACCCAAGCCGTTTAATGGCTTTGGCGAAGCGCTGCGCCAGCAAATCGGCAAACGGCCCTTCACCCCGCATGCGTGCGCCGAAGCGACTGTCATACAACTCACCGCCACGGCTTTGGCGAATCAGACTCAGCACATGGGCTGCACGCTGCGGGTAGTGGGCGGCCAGCCACTCCTCGAACAACGGCGCGACCTCCAGCGGCAGGCGCAGCATCATGTAGGCCGCGCTTTGTGCTCCCGCGGCATGGGCTTCGTCGAGCAGGCTTTCCAGTTCGCTGTCGTTGATCATCGGAATCATCGGCGAACACAGCACGCCCACCGGGATTCCCGCCTCGCGCATCACCCGAATCGCCCGCAGCCGTGCCTTGTGCGCAGCGGCCCGCGGTTCCAGAATACGTTTGAGTTCATCATCGAGCGTGGTCAGGCTGATCATCACGGCCACCAGATTCTGCTGCGCCAGCTCGGTCAACAGGTCCAGGTCACGAAGAATCAGCGAGCCCTTGGTAATGATGGTCACGGGGTGGCGATAGCGCAGCAGCACTTCCAGGGTTCGGCGAGTGATTCTGTACTCGCGCTCGATCGGCTGATAAGGGTCGGTATTGGACCCGAGGTTGATCGGCGCGCATTGGTAGCCGCGCTTCGACAGTTGCTGCTCCAGCAAATCGGCCGCGTTGGTCTTGGCGATCAGCCTGGTCTCGAAATCCAGCCCCGGCGACAGGTCCCAATAGGCATGACTGGGCCGTGCGTAGCAGTAGATACAACCGTGTTCGCAGCCACGATAGGGATTGATCGAACGATCGAAGGGCAGGTCCGGCGAGGTGTTGCGCGTGATGATGGTTTTCGCCGTCTCGATGCGCACTTCGGTGCCCTGGGTTTCAGGCACCTCCTGATACCAGCCGTCGTCCTCGGCGACCGAGCGGCTCGGTGCGAAGCGGTTGTGCGGATTGGTGGCGGTGCCGCGTCCGCGAGGGGGCAAGGGAGTCGACATCAAGCGGACCTCGTTAGCTGTATGCACATACAGTATCCGAGTGCCTTCATTCTGGCCAGTGCCGTTCGGCACTCCAGAGTGTTTCAGATTATAGGAGTTCGAAACACTCTATTATTCGAGCCCTCGAAAAGTTTACATAGAAAAACAACGACACATATTGGTGCGGCGCGCCCCCTGATACCAACTATGGTTAGTTTTACTCCAACGCAACATCACTAAATAAACATACAGGTATCAAGTCATGTCGTTTTTTAATCAACGCGGTATCTTCATGCAACTGCTGGCCCCCACCCTTGTCAATCCAAATGAAGCACAAGTTTCAATGCAACTGGCGCGAAAAGAGTTGGGTTGGGATGCAGAAAACGAAATGCAAACCGAGACCCTGGTCGACTCTACCTTTCTAACCGCCGTCTCCAGCGATGGCGGCCGCACCTTCAGCATCCGCACCAATCCGACGGACGTTGACGGCAACCGGGTTATTGACGACGACGATAAGGCCAAGCTTCTCGCGCTGGCTGTGGCTTACTCCAGCATCGTCAACCCTTGATAAGTGCTGAAAACATTTTTAACAATACATGCAGCCCAAACAAAAAACGCATCAACCCCGCGCGAAGTTTCTTCGCGCGGGGATCTATTTACATCGACCAGACAACCCTAAATTATGTTTCGTTATTTGCCAAAGCACATCAGCCAGTATCAGATAGATATTATCGCTACGTAAATTAGCTTCCCCCGGCTTCACAATTCTTTGACCTCCACCTCACGGGTCTTTATTCGGTCCGGGCTAATACTCCGCTCGATTAGCCCCTTGCTCACGGCGTCTCACGCATGTCGAAAATCCGCATCATCCTCGGACTGTGTCTTTCTTTCATGGCGCTCATTGCGACGGCCCAGGTTCAAACCGACGAAGCTCCGTCGACCCGCTCCGCTGAATGGGCGCAACCCGTCGAAGTGCAGTACAACCTGTACCAGATGTCCCCGACGCTCTACCGCAGCGCTTTACCCGATGAAAACGCCATCCCCTTGCTGAAAAGGCTCAACGTCGCAACAGTGATCAACTTCTTGCCGGAACCGGACTCAAGCTGGTTAGCGACGCCGGGTATCAGCCAGGTGCAACTGCCTTATCGAACCAAGCATGTCGATGACGCCGACGTACTGGCCGCAATACGCGCGATACAGGCCGCCGAAAGCAAAGGCCCGGTATTGATGCACTGCAAACATGGATCGAATCGCACCGGCCTGATGGCCGCGATGTACCGCGTGGTGGTGCAGGACTGGAGCAAAGAGGACGCCTTGAATGAAATGACCCAAGGCGGCTTCGGGGATAGCACCCACTTCAAGGATGGCATTCGCTACATGATGCAGGTCGACGTCGAAAAACTGCGCACTGCGCTGGTCAATGGAACATGTAGCACCAGCCCGTTCGCTATCTGTTCGATGAAACGCTGGTTCAAAACCGCCGACGCTTAAACGACGAAATCAACTCCGAGAGGTTTCTGACAATACGGTCTCGCGTGAAAATAGATCAGCAGCCAGCGGCTGGCCGAGAAACTTCTCTAGTGATTCGAAAAGCAGCCGTGAATCGCCCGGCGCGAAAATAGCCTCACGCAAAGCTTTCCCGGTGTCAGCGTTGAATACCCAATCCTTCTGAAATTTCTTGAAAGCCTCAGTGGCGAGAACATCCGACCAGATGTAGGCATAGACCGAGGCCCCATAGCCGGTAACCATATAATCGAACCCATTGGCAAAGCGCGCGTAGGCCGGAAATTGCACATGCGCGATTTCGCTCTGCACACTTTCAAAAACACTTTGCACACTTCGACCGTCGCCATGGCTGCGGTGCAGTTCAAAGTCGAACAACGCCCCCATCAACAAATGTGCGGTTTCCCAACTGGTTTGCGTAGCCGTCGATGCCAACAGCAGATCGACCTCTGCCTCGGACAGTCGCTCCGCGGTTTGATGATGGGCCGCCAGCCAGATCAGGAACTCACGCGACAGGCACCAACGCTCAAATACCTGCCCGGCGAACTCTGCGGCGTCACGCCCCAACTCTGTAATTCCCGATAACGGCCAGTAAGGGGTCACTGTCAGCACCTGCTGCAAACAGTGGCCAAACTCATGGAACAGCGTTCTCAGCTGTCGATGATCCAACAGGCAGGGCTGACCCGCCACGCCCTCAACGAAATTGCCGTACAGAATGGCAATCGGCAGCTTGACCCGACCTTCGGCGGTGATACGACGGTTTCGTGCGGTGGCTGTCCAGGCAAAATCTTTCGCTTCCTGGCGCTGATAAGGGTCGATATAGATATGCCCAATCACCTCGGCATGTTCTTTGATCTGGAAAAGACGCACTCGGTCATGCCAGCGGCTGAAGTCCTTTTGCTCGACAATCTCGATACCAAACAACCGCTCGGCAAAGAGCGCTAGCCTGCGCAAAGTACCCTCTAAAGGAAAGTAGGCGCGAAACTGCTCCTGGGAAACCCCATGACGCTCTTGACGCAGCTTCTGTGCAAAAAAATCAAGATCCCAGGCTTGCAGGTCAGCGATGCCATGTTCACCGGCAAACGCTTTGAGCTCCTGTGCCTCTCGAGAGAAACGCGGTTTTTCGACGGCCAATTGTCTACGCAGAAAGCTCGCCACCTGCTCGGGCGAGTCAGCCATGTTGGTCGCCAGGCTCAACTCCATGAAGTTTGAATAACCGAGTACCCTGGCTTTTTCGTGACGATCTGCAAGCAGCAATTCCAACACTGGCGTGTTGTCGAACTGACCGGCATACGGACCTTGATCAGACGCCCGTGTGACGTAGGCGATAAAAAGCTCCTCGCGCAAGGCGCGGTCCTCGGCATAGGTCATGACCTGCCGATAGGTGTCCTGGTCCAGGGTAATCAGCCAACCCTCATGACCTGCCTCCAGCGCTTTTACCGCCATGCGTTGTTTTATCGTCTCCGGTAAACCTGCCAGGTCAGCCTCATCCTCGACGTGCTTGCTCCAGGCACGATCAGCGCTCTCCAACTGGGCAAGAAACAAATTTCCGAGCGCGGAGATTTCATGGTTCAGCCGTGCAAGGGTTTGCTGCTGGTCCAGGGGTAGAGTAATGCCTGACAGACGAAAATCTCGCAGTACTTTGTTCAGAACCGCTTTGCGCGACGCATCGAAATTCACTGCCTGCGGGCTGTTCGCCAACCGTTGGTAAGCCTGGAACAGCAGGTGATTATGCTGAAGTTCGGCTTTGAACAGAGCGGCTGCTTCGTAACATGTACTGCTTGCCTCACTCCAGGCGTTGCCCTCGTGCGCAACCAGGCCAAGTGTGTTTATGACCCCCATCGCTTCATCAAGACGAGCGCTCAGTTCATCCATGGCCAGAACCAGGTCATCCCAGGTCGGGAGATCGGATTGACTGGCAATAATCTCTGCAATTACCCGGCGGTTATCGGCGATGATGGCCTCGATGGCGGGCACAAGATGTTCGGCGCGTACTGCCGAATAGGGGGGCAGGACATAAGCCTGCAAGAGAGGATTGGTAGCGGGCATGAGTCTTCCTTGAATAAAAGCTGAATGAACCATCAGCTTAAAAAGGAAGCGCAGTCGCAGGTGGTAGATGATTACCGCCTTCCATCCAAAGGGTTGGAAAGCGGTAATGGATGCCCTCGAGACTCAGTGCTGATCGTCAGGCTTTTTCTTCAACTTGGGATTTGGAAAAAACTGCACCGCCTGGACCTTTGCGTCCGGTGCTTTCAACGCCGAGACATTGACCCGTGTACCCAATTCCTTGGGCACCGACAGGCCTTGCTCGTTGAGCGTGTCGGAATAACCGCAGGCCACGCATTCACGGTGCGGTACGTCGTCTTCGCTCCACATCATCAACTTGTCTGGCTCGCTGCACGCCGGGCAGACTGCCCCGGCGATGAAGCGTTTTTTGGTTTTGCTCACAGGCCCGTCACTCATGCTGCTGCGTCCTCACTCAGGCCGCTATGGCGCAAGAGTGCGTCAATCGACGGCGCGCGTCCGCGAAAATCGACGAACAGCACCATCGGTTCCTGAGAACCACCGCGGGCAAGAATGGCTTCACGGAACGCACGACCGGTGTCAGGGTTGAGCACGCCTTCTTCCTCGAACTTCGAAAAAGCGTCCGCCGACAGCACTTCAGCCCATTTGTAGCTGTAGTAACCCGCCGCGTAACCACCCGCGAAGATGTGCGCAAAGCTGTTGGGGAAACGGTTGTAAGCCGGCGGGCGCATGACCGAGACTTCGTCGCGTATACCTTCGAGCACCTGCGCCACGCTACGCCCATCGCCGTGGGTAGCGTGCAGTTCGAAGTCGAACAGCGAAAACTCCAGTTGGCGAACCATCATCAGGCCGGACTGGAAATTCTTCGCCGCGAGCATTTTTTCCAGCAGGTCCTGGGGCAGCGGTTCAGCGGTTTCGTAGTGACCGGAAATCAGCGCCAGGCCTTCGGGTTCCCAGCACCAGTTCTCCATGAACTGGCTCGGCAACTCCACCGCATCCCAGGCCACGCCGTTGATACCGGACACGCCGGCATACTCGACTCGGGTCAGCAGGTGATGCAAGCCGTGGCCGAACTCGTGGAACAGGGTGGTGACTTCATCGTGGGTCAGCAGGGCAGGTTTGCCGCTGTCGGCCGGGGTGAAGTTGCACACCAGGTTGGCCACCGGGCTTTGCAGCACGCCTTCGGCAGTGCGCCGACGATCGCGAGCGCCGTCCATCCAGGCGCCACCACGCTTGTTGGCGCGGGCATACAGGTCGAAGAAGAAACGCCCGACGTGCTGGCCGTTTTCCTTGATTTCGAACAGGCGAACATCCGGATGCCAGGTGTCGAAGCCTTTCTGCTCGGCGATCTCGATGCCGTACAGACGCTGGACGATGGCGAACAAGCCGCTCAGCACCTTGTCGATCGGGAAGTAGGCGCGCAGGGTTTCCTGGGCCACGCTGTAACGCTGTTCGCGGAGTTTCTCGCCGTAGAAACCGCTGTCCCAGCTTTGCAGGTCCGGGCAACCTTGTTCGGCGGCATAGGCCTTGAGTTGTTCCAGGTCGAGCGCGGCGAACGGTTTGCTGTGTTTGGCCAGATCACGCAGGAAGTTCAGTACCTGATCGCTGGACTCAGCCATTTTTGTCGCCAGGCTCAGCTCCGAGAAACTGGCGAAACCCAATAGTTGAGCCAGCTCCTGACGCAGGTCGAGAATCTCTTCCATCACCGGACCGTTGTCGTTCTGACCGGCGTTCGGGCCCTGGTCCGACGCACGGGTGCAGTAGGCGGCGTAGACTTCTTCGCGCAGCGCACGGTCCTGGGCGTAGGTCATCACGGCAAAGTAGCTCGGGAATTCCAGGCTGATCAACCAGCCATCCAGGCTTTTGGCCTCGGCCGCGGCCGCCATTTGCGCCTTGGCGGAGTCGGTCAGACCGGCCAGGGCCGCTTCGTCGGTGACGTGTTTGGTCCAGGCCTGGGTGGCATCGAGCAATTGATTGGAGAAGCGGCTACCCAGTTCGGAGAGCTTGCTCTGCACTTCGGCGTAACGCTTTTGTTGCGCCTCGGGCAGATCGATACCCGACAGGCGGAAGTCACGCAGGGAGTGTTCCAGAATGGTTTTCTGCGCGACCTCGAAATCGGCGGATTCCGGGCTATTGGCCAAGGCTTCGAAGGCCTGGAACAGCTCGCGGTTCTGCCCCAGCTCGGTGGAGTAGGCGCTCAAGGCCGGCAGGCATGCCTCATAAGCCTCACGCAGTTCAGGACTGTTGCACACGGCATTCAGGTGGCTGACCGGGCTCCAGGCAGCACCCAGGCGATCGTTCAGTTCATCCATGGCCAGCACCAGACCCGCCCAGTCAGGCTGTTTGCCGTGGCTTTCGAGGATGCCGGCGATGGCGGCGCGGTTGTCCGCGAGGATCCGTTCGATGGCCGGCTGCACGTGCTCGGCGCGGATAGCCGAGAACGGCGGCAAGTCGTAGGGCTGCAGAAGAGGGTTGTTCACGCTCACGGTTTGGCACCTTGGCTGGAAGAAACATTGGGCCATCTTAATTACAATCGACACTCACTGCAGCTATCAGCTCCATTAATAAATGTCACAGAGGGAATCCAGCTTGGCCATTCGCACCTACCAGAACCACACCCCGAGACTGGGCGAGCGGGCCTTTGTCGACAGTTCGTCGGTGGTCATCGGCGACGTTGAAATAGGCGCTGACAGCTCGGTCTGGCCGCTGACGGTAATCCGCGGCGACATGCACCGCATCCGCATCGGCGAGCGCACCAGCGTGCAGGATGGCTGTGTGTTGCATATCACCCACGCCGGTCCCTTCAACCCCAACGGCTTCCCGCTGCTGATCGGTAATGATGTGACCATCGCCCACAAAGTGATGCTCCATGGCTGCACGGTTGGCAGCCGAATCCTGATTGGCATGGGCAGCATTGTCATGGACGGCGCGGTGGTGGAGGACGATGTCATCATCGGCGCCGGCAGTCTGGTACCACCGGGCAAACGCCTGGCAAGCGGTTTTCTCTATGTGGGCAGCCCGGTCAAACAGATTCGGGCGTTGACTGACAAGGAGCGGGCCTTTTTCACCTATAGCGCGGGCAATTACGTGAAGCTCAAGGATCTGCATCTGGCCGAAGGCTACGACCAGGCTTGAACGCTGCGCCATTACTCAGGAATCACCATGCATTACCAAAGTGTTTTGTTCGACCTCGATGGCACCCTGACCGACCCTCGCGAAGGTATCACCCGTTCAATCCAGTTCGCGCTGAGCAAATTGGGAATTGATGAGCCGGAGCTGAGCAGGCTTGAGCACTTTATCGGCCCGCCATTGCTGCAAGCCTTCATGCAGTTCTATGACTTCGACGAAGCCAGGGCCTGGGAAGCGGTGAATTTCTATCGCGAGCGTTTCAAGGTCACCGGGTTGTATGAAAACCGCGTGTTCGACGGTGTCACACCGCTGCTGGAAACCCTCAGTGGGCAAGGGCGGCAGTTATACATCGCCACCTCGAAACCCTGGGTGTTTGCGCGGGAAATTGCCCGCCACTTCGATTTCGCCAAGCACTTCAAAGTGATCTACGGCAGTGAACTGGACGGTACCCGCACCGACAAAGTCGAGCTGATCCGCCATCTGCTGGTCGAAGAAGGCCTCGATCCGAGGGACACGTTGATGATCGGCGACCGCAAACACGACCTGATCGGCGCCCGACTCAACGGGCTGGACGCGGCAGCGGTGGGCTATGGCTTTGGCAGCAGGGAAGAGTTGAGCGCCGAGCAACCGGCTTATCACTTTGAATCGCTGAGCGAGTTGCATCAGGCGTTTTTGCAGCGCTGATCAATTCCGTTCATCGGCAAGCTTCGCGCCAGCCAGGTCATTGCCGGCGCGAGGCTTGTCCACACTGGCGGTTATAGCGCGAATGGCAATGGCGTGCAGATGGTCTGGCGTTGCACCAGCCGCTGCTGAAACTCCATTGGGTCGTGAATCAGCACGTCTTGCCCGGCAAAGGATTCGGCGGCGATCAGTCGTGACAACCAGAAACGCACACAGGCCACCCGCAGCATCGTCGGCCACAACTCGGCTTCGGCCGCGGTAAAGGGCCGCAATGTTGCGTAAGCACCGAGCAAGGCCCGCGCACGCGGTCCGTCGATCAGCCCGGCTTCGTCCGAACACCAGTCGTTCAAGGCGATAGCCACGTCGTAGAGCATCGGTCCGGAACAGGCGTTGTAGAAGTCGATCAGGCCGGTCAGGTGCGTGCCTTCGAACATGGCGTTATCGCGGAACAGGTCGGCGTGGATATTGGCCCGTGGCAGCGCGAGGATTTTTTCCTTGCAACGCTCGAACTCATCAAGAGCATCCTGCAGCAGGCCGCGCTGTTGCGGACTCAGCGTCGGCATCAACTGCGCACCTTCGGCCTGCATCCAGTCCAGACCACGATCGGTCTTGCGCTCCAGGACTTTACCCAGGGTCGCCAGGTGCAGATGACCGAGCAGCTCACCTACCTGCACGCAGTGCTGGGCGTTAGCTTCTTTGATGTGCTTGCCGGCCAGCCGCGGTTGCAACAGCGCCGGTTTGCCGGCGAGTTCGCGCAAGGCTTCGCCGTCTGTCGTGCGCAGCGCATAAGGCACCGGCAGATTGGCGTCATGCAGCACGTCGAGCAATTCGATGAAGAACGGCATCTCCTGGACCGGACCACGCTCAACCAGGGTCAGGACGAACTCACCCTGCTCAAGGCTGATGAAAAAATTGGTGTTTTCGCTACCCGCGGCAATCCCCTGGAAATCAAGCAGGCGGCCGAGCCCGTAAGGGGCGAGAAAGGTTTCCAGCTCGGGCCGAGCCAGGGGGGTGAACACAGACATGGTTAAAAACTGCCAGTACGGGCGCCGCGATCCAGCCAGCGCCGATTAAAGTTAGGAACGACTTACCACTCGAAGATTTTCCACGACGGAATCAGCATATCCGGCTGGTCCGAGCGGATGAAGTTGCCATCGGAGCCATCGGCGCGCACCAGGAAGTACGGTTTACCGACCTTCGGGGTGATCTTGATGGCATACAGGAAACCGTTTTGGCGGTACTCCTGAATGAGATTGTCGCCTTCAGTGCGGATGGTCACATCCGGGTCCGCTGATGGCGCATCATCCGCCGCCATCACTGCCAATGGAGTGATTGCAAACAAGCTTGCCAGCAGCAAGCGATTTAGTGTGCGCATGATAACCTTGTCCCTTTGTCGTCAACGGTCCCGCTATTCTAGCGCCGGACCCGCCGAAAAGGTTGATCCTGCATGAGCCAAGCCCCCCTCGTCCTGGTGGACGGTTCTTCTTACCTGTACCGCGCCTTTCATGCGCTACCACCGCTGACCACCTCCAGAGGCCTGCCGACCGGCGCGGTCAAGGGTGTACTGAACATGCTCAAGAGTCTGCGCAAGCAGTACCCGGACAGCCCGTTCGCAGTGGTCTTCGACGCAAAGGGCGGAACCTTTCGCGATGAGATGTTCGCCGAGTACAAGGCCAACCGTCCGAGCATGCCCGACGATATGCGGGTGCAGATCGAGCCGCTGCATGCGAGCGTGATCGCCCTGGGCTTCCCGCTGCTGTGCGTCGAAGGCGTCGAGGCCGACGATGTGATCGGCACGCTGGCCCGCAGCAGCGCGGCCGCTGACCGCCCGGTGGTGATCTCCACGGGCGACAAGGACATGGCGCAACTGGTCGATGGGCACATTACCTTGGTCAACACCATGACCGGTAGCGCGCTGGATGTGGCTGGCGTGAAAGAGAAATTCGGCGTCGCTCCCGAGCAGATCATCGATTACCTGGCCCTCATGGGCGATTCGTCCGACAACATTCCGGGCGTACCGGGTATCGGGCCCAAGACTGCTTCCGGCTTGCTGGTAGGGGTAAACGGTGGCCTGACCGAGCTGTATGCCCAGCTCGATATCGTTCCGACCCTGCCGATTCGCGGCGCCAAGACCCTGCCGGCCAAGCTCGAAGAGCACAAGGAGATGGCTTTCCTCTCCTATCGATTGGCGACCATCAAGATTGATGTGCCATTGGACGTCGGTCTCGACGACCTGCAAATGGGCCAACCGGATCACGACAAGCTCGCCGAACTCTATACGCTGCTGGAATTCAAGAGCTGGTTCGAAGAGAACCAGCGCGATGCCAAGCGTTCCGGCCAGGAAGTCGCCGCTCCGGTCGCCGAAGAAGCCGCTGTCGATACCGAACTCAAGTACAGCACCATCCTCACCCAAGCCGACTTCGACCTGTGGCTGAAGAAGCTCAACGACGCCAGGCTGATTGCCTTCGACACCGAAACCACCGGCGTCGATGCGCAGCAGGCGCAACTGGTGGGGCTGTCGTTCGCGGTACAAGCCAACGAAGCGGCCTACATTCCTCTGACCCATTCCTACATGGGTGTGCCGGAGCAACTGGACCGCGATACCGTTCTGCGGGCGCTGAAACCCATTCTTGAAGACCCGGACAAACTCAAGGTCGGCCAGCACGCCAAGTTCGACATGAACATCCTGGCCAACTGCGCCATCGGTGGCGATCAGGCTTGCGGCATTTCGGTGCAGGGCATCGCCTTCGACACCATGCTCGAATCCTATGTCCTGGACTCGACGGCAACCCGTCACGACATGGACAGCCTGGCGCTCAAGTACCTGGGGCATACCACCACCAGCTTTCAGGACATCGCGGGCAAAGGCGTCAAACAACTGACCTTCGATCAGATCTCCCTGGAACAGGCCGGGCCTTATGCCGCTGAAGATGCCGACGTGACCTTGCGTTTGCACCAGGCCTTGCAGGAAAAGCTCTCGGCGATTCCAAGCCTGGGTAAAGTGCTGAACGAAATCGAAATGCCGCTGGTACCGGTGTTGGCCAGGATCGAACGCCAGGGCGCGTTGGTCGATGCCAATCTATTGGGTATCCAGAGCGTCGAGCTGGGCGAAAAGCTGGTCGCGCTTGAGCGCGAAGCCTTTGCCATTGCCGGTGAAGAATTCAATCTCGGCTCGCCCAAGCAGTTGGGGGTGATTCTGTATGAGAAGCTCGGCATGCCGATTCTCAGCAAGACCGCCAAGGGTCAGGCGTCGACCGCCGAAGCGGTACTCGCCGAACTGGCCGAGCAGGATTTCCCGCTGCCTAAAGTGCTGATGCAGTACCGCTCCCTGAGCAAACTGAAAAGCACCTACACCGACCGCTTGCCGGAGCAGATCAACCCGCGCACCGGGCGCATTCACACCTCCTACCATCAGGCAGTGGCGGCGACCGGGCGGTTGTCGTCCAGTGATCCGAACCTGCAAAACATTCCGATCCGTACCGCCGAAGGTCGGCGGATTCGCCAGGCGTTCGTTGCCCCCAAAGGCTACAAGCTGCTGGCGGCCGACTATTCGCAGATCGAACTGCGCATCATGGCCCACCTGGCCAAGGACGAAGGTTTGTTACATGCCTTCCGCCACAACCTGGACGTGCACAGGGCAACGGCCGCCGAAGTGTTCGGCGTAGAGCTTACCGAGGTCACCACTGATCAGCGCCGCAGCGCCAAGGCGATCAACTTCGGCCTGATCTACGGCATGAGCGCGTTCGGCCTGGCCAAGCAGATCGGCGTCGACCGCAAGCAGTCCCAAGCCTATATCGACCGCTATTTTGCTCGTTACCCAGGCGTACTCGAGTACATGGAGCGCACCCGCGCCCAGGCCGCCGAACAAGGTTTCGTCGAAACCATTTTTGGCCGGCGCCTGTACCTGCCCGAGATCAATGCGAAAAATCCGGCCCTGCGCAAAGGCGCCGAACGCACCGCGATCAACGCACCGATGCAGGGAACAGCGGCGGACATCATCAAAAAAGCCATGATTGCCGTGGACAATTGGCTGACCTCATCCGGCCTGGACGCCAAAGTCATCCTGCAGGTACACGATGAACTGGTGCTTGAGGTTCGCGAGGATCTGGTCGACCAGGTGCGCGAGGAAATCCGTGGCCATATGAGTGCCGCGGCAGCACTCGATGTACCGCTTTTGGTTGAAGTAGGGGTTGGAAACAACTGGGACGAGGCTCATTAAGCCGTCTTGAAGGACTTTTTGCTGCGGCATATTGCCGCAGCAAAAGCTAACAAAGAGCGATTGGTTCAGGAAATTCCAAGGCTTATCGCCAATAGTTTTTTATCCCGCGGAACTAAACCCGTGATCTGCCACTCAGATTTACTGAATGGGTGGTGAAGCCCTTCAATGCTCCTATGTTGTGTTAAGTGTTGGCAGATATCTGGACCCCGCCCTAGCGGTCCGGAACTTGTACCCCGAACTTCTCCTCCCCATACGAAGTCCGGGGTTTTTTTTGCCTGCGATTCCTTACTCGGCCGCTTCCGCGCCTTTATCCGCCAACTCCATCCAGCCCGCCAATACAGTGTAGGCGTCTTCCAGGCCCATGCGCTTGGGGGCCGAGAACAGCTGAATGGTAATGGTATCGCCCCAGCCTTTACGAATGTCCGCCTGCACCTTGAGCAGGGTGTTCTTCGCTGCGCCGTACGTCAGTTTGTCGGCCTTGGTCAGCAGAATGTGCATCGGCATGCCGCTGGCAACGGCCCAATCGAGCATCAACAGGTCGAAATCAGTCATTGGATGACGGATGTCCATCATCAAAATCAACCCTTTGAGGCTCTCGCGACCGCCCAGATAGGCTTCCAGGTGGCGCTGCCAGTGCAATTTCAGCGGAATCGGCACTTTGGCGTAGCCATAACCCGGCAGGTCGACCAGACGACGATCATCGTCTAATTTGAAGAAGTTCAGCAGTTGCGTGCGACCCGGAGTTTTCGAGGTTCGGGCCAGGCTGGCGTGAGTCAGGGTGTTCAGGGCGCTGGACTTGCCGGCGTTGGAACGCCCGGCGAAGGCCACTTCAAAGCCTTCGTCGTCCGGACATTGGTCGACTTTGGCGGCGCTGAGCATGAAGGTGGACTGTTGGCACAGGCCGAGAATGGGGTTCTTGAGTTGCATGGGATTTCCGATGTGGGCGGTGCCGAGAATGGACGCGGCGAGCAGTGTCGTTTCCGTTTCAGTAGCGCCAGTATATAATGCCGCAGATTTTGTGTGCGCTTTGTCCCAGCGTAGGATGAAGTTCACGAGAGCGATTGACCTTGATTGCGCATTAGAACGCAGCACGCTCTCAACCCTGAAAAGGTCGTTTTATGACGAAATGGCTGCTAGCTGCCGGTGTCTTGATGCCGCTTTACAGCGCTCAGGCTACACAGGATCCGGAAGCTGTGTACAACCGTGTTTGTGGAGCTTGTCATTCCGGCCAACTACCCATGGCACCCAAAAAGGGTGATCAGGAAGCTTGGGCGCCGAGGTTGGCGCAAGGTATGGAGACGCTGGTGCAACACGTGACCCAGGGTTTCAAGGCGATGCCGCCGCGTGGTTTGTGCATGGACTGCAGTGCCGAGGATTACCGAGCAATCATCCAGTGGATGAGCGAGTGATCCCGGCCCATAACTCTTTAACCCTTAGCCGTAGTTGGATTAGCTGATGAACAAATTGATCGTGAGTCTGCTGTTGACCCTGGGGATCTCCGGCATAGCCCATGCTGCAGGCGATGCTACTGCTGGTCAGGCGAAAGCCGCAGTATGTGGTGCCTGTCATGGCCCGGATGGCAACAGCATGGCGCCAAACTTTCCAAAACTGGCGGGTCAGGGCGAGCGTTACCTGAACAAGCAACTGCAAGACATCAAGTCCGGCAAGCGCACCGTCCTGGAGATGACCGGCCTGTTGACCAACCTGAGTGATCAGGATCTGGCCGACATCTCCGCGTACTTCGCCAGCCAGAAGGGCAGTGTTGGCGCCGCCGATCCAAAGGTTGTGGCTCGCGGTGAAGAGTTGTTCCGTGGAGGCAAGCTGGATCAAGGCATGCCTTCATGCACCGGCTGCCACTCGCCGAACGGTGCAGGCCTCGCGGCTGCAGGCTTCCCGCATCTGGGTGGCCAGCATGCTCAGTACATCGCCAAGCAATTGACCGACTTCCGTGAAGGCGCTCGTACCAACGACGGCGACACGAAGATCATGCAAAGCATCGCAGCCAAGCTGAGCAACAAAGACATCGAAGCGGTGTCCAGCTACATTCAAGGCCTGCACTAAGGTCTGTTCGATCGGCGTTGCGCAAGGTCTACATCTTTTGCAACGTTAACGGTCTATTAATCCGTCGGTGCGAACATAAAAGGGTGGCTCAGGCCGCCCTTTTTTATGGCGGCTGCCGTTACACTAGCGAACTCAAGCCCGTCCGGACCTGTCTCATTTCAGGTCACGCGAGGCGACCCAATTTGTCCAGGAGTAAAGCATGCGTAATCTGATTCTCAGCGCCGCGCTCGTCAGCGCCAGCCTGTTCGGCATGACCGCCCACGCTGCCGGCGAACCGCTTGAAGCCGGTAAACAATATGTCGAGCTGAGCAACGCCGTGCCGGTTGCCGTACCGGGCAAGATCGAAGTGGTGGAGCTGTTCTGGTACGGCTGCCCGCATTGCTACGCGTTCGAACCCACCATCAATCCCTGGGCTGAAAAACTGCCTGCCGATGTGAACTTCGTACGCATTCCAGCCATGTTCGGCGGAATCTGGAACGTTCACGGCCAGCTGTTCATCACCCTCGAAGCCATGGGCGTGGAGCACAAGGTTCACAAGGCCGTTTTCGAAGCCATCCACGGTGGCAAGAAACTCGCGACGCCTGAAGAAATGGCCGAATTCCTGGCCGCCGAAGGCGTCGACAAGGATAAATTCCTGAGCACCTACAATTCCTTCGCCGTCAAAGGCAAGGTCGAAGATGCCAAGAAGAAGGCTCAGGCGTATCAGATCACCGGGGTACCGACCATGATCGTCAATGGCAAATACCGCTTCGACCTCGGCACTGCCGGCGGCCCTGAGGGTGCGTTGAACGTGGCTGATCAATTGATCGCCAAGGAACGCGCCGCACCCAAGGCTGTTGCCAACTAAGCGCGGCACTCGCCATGCGCCGCTGGGGTACTGAACGCATCGTTGGCCTGCATGAACCAAAGGTCAACGAGCATCATCTGGAATCGACTGGCCTCCCCGCAGACAGTCGTCTGCGTCTGCTCAGCTTCAATATTCAAGTCGGCATCAGTACCGAGCGCTATCGGCATTACCTGACCCGTGGCTGGCAGCATCTGCTGCCGCACACCGGGCGTGCCGACAACCTGCAAAAGATCGGCAATCTGCTGGGCGACTTCGATCTGGTCGCCTTGCAGGAAGCCGATGGCGGCAGCCTGCGGTCGGGCTACGTCAATCAGGTCGAACACCTGGCCCAATTGGGCGCCTTCCCTTACTGGTATCAACAGCTCAACCGTAATCTCGGGCGCCTGGGCCAGCACAGCAATGGTGTGCTCAGCCGTTTGCGTCCCTGGGCTATCGAAGATCATCCATTACCTGGCCCAAAAGGCCGTGGGGCGATCCTCGTGCGCTTTGGCGAAGGACCGGAGGCGCTGGTCGTGGTCATGATGCATCTGGCGCTGGGCGCACGTGCCCGAACCCTGCAACTGGCCTATATCCGCGACTTGATCGGTGGCTACCGGCACCAGGTGCTGATGGGCGACATGAACACCCATGCCAGCGATTTGCTGCAAAGCTCTCCCTTGCGCGATCTCGGCCTGTTGGCGCCACAGCTTGAGGCAACGTTCCCCAGCTGGCGTCCACAACGCTGCCTCGACCATATTCTGCTAAGCCCCAGCCTGACGCTTGAACGGGTCGAGGTGCTGGCCCAACCCATTTCCGATCACCTGCCGGTCGCGGTAGAGATTCGTCTGCCGGGTTCGCTCACGGCTGATGCATTGCCCGCGTTGTGTCCTGCCCCCTCGCGGATCCCTTGAATGAGCGACGAAGCACAGCGCTGGAAAGAAAAGTACCTCAAGAGCGTCGAACAACAGGAAAAGCTCGAGCGTCGCTGGGATGCCCGTCTCGATTTGCTTCGCCGTGGCCTGGTCCGCAGCACGCTGGCGGCGGAGGGCACCGACCGGGCTGTTGACCTGTGCATGAAAGAAATGCGCGAGGTCGTTCGCACCGACGATATGGACGCCGGTTTGGCGGCGTTGCTGCCACGCCTGGAAAGAGCCGTGCTCGATTCCGAGCAGCGCCGGGAAACCCGCATTGAGCAAATCGGTTCCGCGCTGACAGCCCTGGTCACTCAGCTACAAGCCTTGCCGCTGCCTCGAGAGGTGAGTCGGCCGCTCAAGAGCTTTGCCAAGCAACTGGACAGCCGCGTCGGCCAGGCCCGCGAAATGCCCTTGCTGCTCGGAGAACTCAGTGGCTTGCAAGGTCAGGCGCTGAGCCTGCTGGAGAATCCGGCAGAGCCCAGTCGCCCGGGTTTGCTGCAACGATTGTTTGGGGGCAAGGAAGCGGCTGAAGGCCTGATCGAGGCCAGCAATGGCTTGATCGCGCCGCATGGCCAGCAACCCGTGGAAGCGCTTCGAGAGCCCGTTGCCCGGGGCCTGGTTCTGGCCGAACCTGTACGCGAATTCGCTCAGCCGAGTGCTGTTGCTCCCGCCGCGGTGGTCGTTGCGCAGGCAGTGGTCTCACTGGCCACAGAGCCGTGCGTAACGCTGGTTTCAGTGGCCGAGGCGGCTCCAGCTCCAGAGCCAGACTACAGCGCGCGACAACCCGAGGTGTTGGCCTTTGTCCCGCCGGTGCTGGACTCGCCAGCGCCGACGACTGCCTTGCCGATAGCGGTTCAGCAACCGCCGCAGGCCGACTCCACGACAGCACCGCAGCCCCCGACGGCCAGCACTGAAGGTGTTCAAGCGCTCAGCAGTCCTGATGAGCTGCTGCCAGCAGCCCACGAGGCGGGGCATGAAGCACCGGTTTTGCCCGATGACCCGCCTTGCGCGTCGACCCAGGCGGTGACAGCGGTTGATCCAGAGGCGCTTCAAGGCGATACCTGCTACGCGCTGCCTGACTCACCAGAGCCATCCTATAGTTCCGTGGCCAAGCACATCGAAGATACCCTGCTCGGCCTACTCGACGAGCTCAGCCTTCCCGAGCGCCACAAGCCACAAGCCGAGGCAATGCGCCATCGACTGCAAAACGGCTTGAACTGGTACGAACTGCTGCCGATCCTCGACGATCTTGCAGTCTTGATGCTGGCAATCACCGATAGCGGCCAATATGAGTTCGAGGTTTACCTCAAGCAGCTCAATGAACGACTCGAGTCCTTCCAGAGCAATCTGCAAGCGGCCAGCGACGGCCATGCCGACAGCCGCTCAGCAGCACGTGAAATGGAAACCCAGATGCGCGAACAGGTCGATGGCCTGCAGAGCAGCGTACAAGAGGCGGCGGATCTGGAGGGGCTCAAGCATGTGCTGGAGAACCATCTGGAAGGTCTGCTCGGCACTATGGATCAGCACCAGAAACAACGTGATCAGCGTGAGCAGGAAATTGCCGAGCGGCTACAAGGGCTGGCCGAACGCGTGGTCAGTATGGAGCAGGAAGCCCAAGGCTATCGTGAACACCTTGAAGAACAGCGACAGAAAGCGCTGATCGATCCACTGACCGGCCTGCCGAATCGCGCGGCCTGGAGCGAGCGACTGGAGCACGAGGTCGCTCAGTGGCAGCAGCACGGCAAACCGCTGCTGCTGGCCATACTCGACCTCGACCACTTCAAGCGCATTAACGATAACTACGGTCATCTGGCCGGCGACAAAGTGTTGAAGCTCATTGCCAGCGTCCTGCGCAAGCGTCTGCGCGGCTCGGACTTCATCGCCCGGTTTGGCGGCGAGGAGTTTGTGCTATTGGTTCCCGACACGCCATTGTCGATCGGAGCAAAACTGGCGGAAAGCCTGAGAGCGGCCATCGAGGCGTGCCCGTTTCACTTCAAAGGGGAGCGGGTGACGATAACCGTCTCCATGGGCATGACGGCATTCAAACCCGGTGAACACAGCGATCTGGTGCTTAAAAGAGCCGATCAGGCGCTGTACCGCGCCAAAGGGGCGGGCCGTAACAGCGTCGTACTGGACTGATCGTCAATTGTTCCATTTTGTTTAAAACACAGCCTTTTGCCGGTTCTGCGAAAGGCTGTACGTTACACTGTTGCATTACTGTCTTCAGCGTACTGTTCTTTCATGAAAATTCTTACTCTCGCCCTGTCGCTTCTTGTATTGGCCGGCTGCGCCAAAGGTCCGAGGATCGACACCAGCCATGTTTCGGTCAACCACGATAGCCGCATCCAGTTTGTGGTACTGCATTACACCTCCGCCTCGCAGGAGGATTCGCTGGCCTTGCTGACCCATGGCGAAGTCAGCAGTCATTACCTGATTGGCGTCAACCCGCCGACCATCTTCAGGCTAATGGATGAAAGTCTCCGGGCCTGGCACGCCGGGGAAAGTGAATGGTTAGGCCGGACCTGGTTGAACTCCAGTTCCATCGGCATCGAAATCGTCAACCCGGGTTTTCTCGACACCCCCACTGGTCGTGTCTGGTACCCCTATACCGAGGACCAGATCGAGGCACTGATCGTTCTGCTCAAGGACATCAGCAAGCGTTACAACATGAACCCACGCCATATCATCGGTCATAGCGATATCGCACCCATGCGCAAACTCGACCCTGGCCCGCTGTTTCCCTGGAAGCGCCTGGCCGACGAAGGCTTGGGTATCTGGCCCGACGCTCAGGCCGTGGCTCGCCAGCAAGCACTGTTCGCGACGCAGCTGCCGGACATCAGCTGGTTCCAGAGCCAGCTGGCCCGCCTGGGTTACGCCACGCCTCAGACCGGAGAGCTCGATGAGGCCACTCGTAATGTCCTGGCAGCCTTCCAGATGCACTATCGCCCTGCACGTTATGACGGCGTGCCCGACGCGCAAAGCGCGGCCATTCTTCAGGTGCTTAACCAGACAAAATATTGACACCGCCCGGCGGTCAGCGCTATTTCTCAATCAGTTGCTATAACTCATTGGTATTCTTTCGGATCTTCAATGATGCCAGCCGCTCGAGAGGCCCTACGCGCGTGGTTCTATCGCCCCTGGTTGCTGGCGATACTGGCTGCTGTGCTGAGTGCTGCGCTGCTGCTAATGGCCAGTATGGGGGTGGCGCTGCATCAGGTTCAGCAACGCGAAAGTGAACAGATGAATGCTCAGGGAGAACGCTTTCTCGAGCGCCTGGAGCAACTGTTCGGTCAATTGCGAGAAGGCCTTGATCAGCTGGAAAGCCAACCGCTGCGTGGCTGCAGTGACGAGATGATTGCGGCCTTGCAACAGGCCAGCTTCAGTTACCGCTTTATTTATGAAGCGGCCTACATCGACGCCAAACAGTCCTGCTCGAGCCGGCCGCGCCAGGGCAGCCTTTCCGCTGCACGTGCCCCGGACATTACCGGACCGACCTACAGCTATTGGCTGAATACCTCCACGGAGCCCAATGAAAACCTGGCCGCGCTGATGCTCGGACGCGGCAACTTCCGTGTCGCGACGTCCCGTGGTCATCTGACCGACATGGTTGACCTGCCACTTGGCAGTAGCTTGCTGGTAGTGCTCGACCGTGGCAAGCGGGCAATCCCGGTGCTGGGCTCCGCGCAACCCTGGCCGCCAGCCGAGCCTTGGCCTGCGGCCAATACCGATTCCTTGCAGGTGACCCAGGATCACCTGATTTACCAGATGCCGACCAACAACCCGGTGTACCAGCTGGTACTCATTACTCCGCGCACCAGCCTGCAGGTCGGAATGAGCGGGGCCTGGCGCTGGTTGGTACCGATCAGTCTGTTGTTGGCGGCGTTGATCGGATGGCTGGTCCTGCAGCTGGCTCGCCAGCGTCAATCACTGGGTGGCGAGTTGCAGGGTGCCTTGCGCCGTGGCGAGTTACAGGTCTTGTATCAACCCATTTTCGATCTGCGCAACCGGCAATGCGTCGGTGCTGAAGCATTGCTGCGTTGGCGTCGGCCGGACGGGACCTTGACCAGCCCGGACCTGTTTATCCCCCTGGCGGAAAATACCGGGCAGATACGCCAGATCACCGACTTTGTGTTGCAGCGCCTGCTTGAACAACTGGGTCAGCTGTTACGGTCCAATCCGCAGTTGTACATCTCGGTGAACCTGGCGGCCTGCGATGTGATGGTGCCTCGTGTCGGGCAGGTCATGGCCCGCTTGCTGGCCCTGCATGGGGTGGCAGCGCGACAGATTGCCTTTGAAGTGACCGAGCGTGGCCTGATCGACGTGGTCGTCGCCCGGGACAACCTGCAGGCACTACGCGATGTCGGCCATCAAGTGCTGATCGATGACTTTGGTACCGGCTATTGCAGCCTTGCTTACCTGCAAACCCTGCCCGTGGACTGCCTGAAAATTGACAAAGCTTTTATTGATGCTCTTGGGCATGATGCCGCGAGCAGTGGCGTGGCTCCGCACATCATTCGCATGGCGCATGCCCTGGAACTCAAGGTGATTGCCGAAGGGATCGAGTCCGAATCCCAGGCCACTCTGCTGAGCAGCGAGGGCGTCAACTTCGGACAGGGCTGGTTGTTTGCCCATGCCTTGAGTGCTGTGCAGCTTACCGAGTTGATCACCCGGGGTCGCCGAATGGCGACGCGGCGCATGGATGACGAAGCCTGATTGCGCGCCGTGTGCCTACAACGGCAGCGCCATGTAAAACTGCGTGCCTTGCCCAGGTCGTGAATAGACGCCCATCCGCCCACCGTGCAATTGCACGATCTCCTTGCACAATGCCAGACCCAGACCGGCGCCGCCCTTCTTGCGCCCGACCTGAACGAAAGGCTCGAAAATCCTCCCCTGTTGGCCGTAAGCAATGCCTTCGCCGTTGTCCTCGACGCTGATAATCACCCGTTCGCCGTGTCGACGGGCCTGCAATCGGATCTGCCCGTCCCGGGCGGTATGACGCAGCGCATTGCCAATCAAGTTATCCAGCACCCGATCGAGCTGCGCCTGGTCAGCTTGCAGCCAAGGCAGGGGCGATTGCACTTCCACCCGTAAATCGATGCCTTGCTCGCCGGCCTGAACAGCGAAACGACCTTGAGCCTGTTCAAGCAGATCGACTATCGGGCAGGGGGCTAGCGCGAGCTTTTGCAGACCATTCTGATAGCGCGAGAAGTTCAGCAGGTCGTTTATCAACTGCATCAAGCGCTGCATCTCTTCATTGACCGTGTTGAGCAGGTCGGCCTCGCGGGAGTCGGCGGCAAAATGCACGCGCTCCTGGAATAATCCAAAGGCCATGTGCATCCCGGTGACCGGTGTGCGCAGTTCATGAGAGGCACGCAACACGAACTCACTGCGGACTCGTTCAAAGGCGCGCTGTTCGGTAACGTCGTGCAGCACCATGACCGCGCCGAGTATGTGCCCCTGGGTATGGCTGACCGGTGTGAGGCTGTAAGTCAGCAGCCGCGACTCACCATCAACCTCAATACTCAGATCTTCGGGCGCCCGCTCCAGACTGCCGCCGCGCAGCACCAGTTGCAGCTCCTGATCAAGCTCTGGACGTTCAAGGGCGGTACCTAATCCCTGACCCAGTCGATCTTCGTCCCAACCCAACTGTCGTTGTGCAACGGGGTTGAGATGCTCCAGCCGCCCTTGGCGGTCAATCATCAGCAGGCCGTCGTCGATGCTGTCGAGCACCGCTTGCAAACGTTGCTGGCCAGCGAGCAACTCATCGATATTGGTTGCCTGATGCTGACGCAGGGCTTCGGCCATGATCCCGAAGCGACGGGTCAGCAGATTCATTTCCACCGCCGAGGATATCGGCAAAGTCACTTCGAAATTGCCCTGGCCGATATTGTCCGCGGCCTTGGCCAGCGCCTCGATGGGGGCGCCGAAACGTTGAGCGATGCCGTGGGCGGTGATAAAGCCGATGATCAGCACCGCCAGTCCCACCAGCCCGAGCAACCCGCTGATCAACAGCGCACGCTCTCTGGCCTGGTCTTGGGTTTGAACAATATTGTCCAGTGCTCGCTTATGTTCGACGATCAAGCCATTGCGTAGCGCATTGAATTTTTCGCTCAGACTCTGGTTGTCGCTCAGGTTTTGCGACTGCGCCCTGGAGCGGTCGAACTCGCCGAGAAAGCTCAGGTAGTCGGCGCGGATCTGGCTAAAGCCGTTGTGCTGATCACCGGCTTGCTCATGCTCAATGCCCTGATCGAGCAACTCGAAGAAATGCTGCCTGGACGCCTCCAACGCCACCGGATCAGGCTTCTCGCTGAGCATAAACATAAACTGGTCGCCCAGGCTCTGTCGCAGCTTCAGCTCTAGATCAAGGGTGATGAAGTTGCTGCGGATCAGTGACTCCTGGGTATTGGTCATCTGCATGACGCTGACGAGCCCGAGCAGTAGCCCGAGCAAGGCGACGGTGATCAGCGCCGAAATACTCAGAAACAGCCGAGTACGCAGTTTCATCGCAAGCTTCATTGGGCGCCGCTCATAAATTGTACTGTTTGCGTTTTCGGTACAGCGTCGAGGCATCAATGCCGAGGGTTTTGGCGGCCTGATCAAGGGTGTCGCTGGTGGCCAGCACCGCACCGATATGGGCTTTTTCCAGCTCGTCCAGGCTCAACGCCGCACCAATGCGCGGAGCGTTGTTGGTGGGCTGCTCGGCCATACCCAAGTGGCTGATTTCTACCCGCTCCTGCGGGCAGATGATGCTCGCGCGCTCGACCACATTGCGCAGTTCGCGGATGTTGCCTGGCCAGCGATAGTTGAGCAGCGCCTCGCGGGCTTGATCGCTGAAACCGCGAGCCGGCCGTGCGTACTCCTTGACGAAGCGGGCCAGGAAACGATCAGCCAGGGCCAGAATGTCCTCGCTGCGCTCGCGCAGGGGCGGCAGGTGCAAGGTGATGACATTCAACCGATAGAGCAAGTCTTCACGGAAACGCCCGTCGCGGACCATGTCTTCGAGATTGAGATTGGTGGCGGCAAGGATCCGTACATCGGCTCGACGAGTCACCGGGTCACCGACCCGCTCGTATTCCTTGTCCTGAATGAAGCGCAACAGCTTGGGTTGCAAGGTCAGGGGGAAGTCACCGATTTCATCGAGAAACAGCGTTCCGCCGTCGGCCTGATTGACCCGACCCAGCGTGCTTTCACTGGCACCGGTGAAGGCCCCACGGCTGTGACCGAAGAGCTCGCTTTCCATCAGCTCGGTACTCAGCGACGGGCAATTGATGGTGACGCAGGATTTCTTCGCGCGCTTGCTCCAACCGTGAATGGCCTGGGACAGCTCGCCTTTACCGGTGCCGGATTCGCCGAGAATCAGAATATTGGCATCGGTACTGGCCACCTGGCGTGCGGTTTCCAGCACCACTTTCATCGCCGGGCTGTGAGAGTCCAGGCCGTCCTTGGGTTTGCGCACTTCGCCTTCGAGCGCCTCCAGCCGCGCCGATAGCTGACGCACTTCCAGTTGCTTGGCCGTGGCGAGCCGTAATTGATCCGGGCTGCAAGGCTTGACCAGATAATCCGCGGCCCCGGCCTGGATTGCATCGACGGCGGTATCCACGGCGGAGTGGGCAGTGACGATGACCACCCGCATCCACGGCGCCTGGATACGCATCTGTGCCAGAACGTCCAGGCCATTGTCTTCGCCCAGTCGCAGGTCGAGGAAGCACAAGTCGAAAACCTGGCGCTGCAACAACGCGTCAGCTTGAGCCGCGCTGTTGGCCGTGGCCACGGTATAGCCTTCATCTTCCAGACAGTAGCGGAAGGTGCGGAGGATGGCGGATTCATCATCCACTAGAAGAATACGCCCCTGATGCTCCGTGGCTGATTCCATTTCCCGCGCTCCTTTAATGAATGATCTTAAGTTAGTCCCGGAAAAATCGGGCAAGTTGCATGGTCAATCTTGATCCCATCTGCAGAGTCCCGGTTAGCTATCTATTCAAGATATGGCTAACCATATGATTCACCTGGCTTTTTATAAGACAGCCAAGCATTCACAACGCTCGCACACTCCCTTGTGACACCCACGATCTCCGTTGTCTCCAAAAATTTTTCGACCGCCTGGCCATCGATCGTGCAATGTGCCCGACGCGGAGGGTGCCATCGTGCAAGATGCGTTTGAAAGTGTTTTTCATTAAGTTGTAACTTGTTGATTTTACTAGGTTTATTTCAAACATAAAGCTGGCATGCAGGCTGCAATAGTCTGAATAACCAAAGGCGCTTCAACTGTTTATGAGTGCCTTCAAATGACACCCGTGTGGGAGGAGCTTCAGGATGATTCGCCAACGTCTCGCCCGATTGCCTATCTCGCCGCTGCATCTGCAGCAAGGGTTGTTCGGCAGTCTGGCGCTGCTGCTAACGCTGATAGGTGGCCAGCAGTTCCAGCGCTGGGACCAGAGCCAGCAGGAAGTGGCGTTACGCTCGCCGACCCAGCACACCACACAAACCCATTTCAGCGCAGTCAGCAGCCAATTTGCCGACTCCGCGCCCCTGCATCTGATGGACGTTGACCAGGCGCAGCCTGTGACCGAGACGTCCCCTCAGGAACGTTGGGTGTTCTAGCACCACAACCCGGCGCGCTTTGCTCGGCACCGGGCGCAACAAGAAGTAAACGCAAGACCATTTATTAGATGCGTAAAGGAGAATCACCATGTTGAGCTGGGCAATCACATTCTTGATCATTGCCATCATCGCTGCTGTATTGGGCTTCGGTGGTATCGCGGGCACCGCCACGGGTATCGCCAAGATTCTCTTTGTCGTGTTCCTGGTGATGTTTATTGCTTCTTTCTTCTTTGGCCGTCGCGGCCGAGGCTGAAAATGAACATGAGGGTGCTATTCAAGACACTGGCAGCCGCCCTCTTGCTGGGCGGCGGTGCCATGGGCTCCGATGGCATGCAGTTCTTCTTATTGAAAGAACAGCTGAAGAAAGCGTACTGAATTCATTTCGAGAAAGAAGCCGGAAATTAACTTCTTTCCATTGCGCCACCCGAGGAGGGCAGGCGCATGACCAAGGGGCCGGGACGTTCTGATCGATAGGATCGGAGTGACCTAGGGGTACATGGGGTGCCTCCGCAAGGGCCGGGTCAGGTAAGTACCGACGTAAGCTCGCCCGCCATTCAGGATTTGGCGGGCTTGCGGCGCGGGTGAACACCCAACCCCTTGTTCTTGAGCGATCCGCTGAATCCTCACGCGCTGATCCTGTGAAAAATCCTCCTGCTGCTCCTCGCAACCGTTTCGCGGTGTTTAATCGCGACCGTATATCGAGAAACATTGCCCTGATTTCAGTGATAATTTCGCCCTTCGTTGTGGCTTGTTTCCCTGATTTTCGTCGTTTTTTACACCCTCAATAAATCCGCAATTCTCCCTGTGATGGCCGGTTCACGGCACTTATGACTGCCGATATGTCGTACTCGAACCGGCTGGGACGATGGTTTTGTTTGATAAATCCCATGCCGATTCGGCATAGGGTAGGCGTTTACGGCATTAGACGCGCCCCTCTTGCATCGGAATAGTTGCGCCTTTTTTCGCCTGCCGAAGAGCCATAAATGCTCGCTCGCGGTGACCTTATACAGGGGTAGATGCGCAGACTTTTTCGCGATTGAGCGTTCCAGTTTGTGCATCTTCCCGAGTCAACTTGAAATAAGGGTAACGATATGAAGAAGGCAAGACTTAGCCTCGCCTGGCAGATCCTCATCGGTCTGGTATTGGGGATTGCAATTGGGGCGCTGCTCAACCATTTCAGTGCCGAAAAAGCCTGGTGGATCAGCAACGTCCTGCAACCGGCGGGCGATATCTTTATCCGTCTGATCAAGATGATTGTGATCCCGATCGTGGTCTCGTCGCTGATTGTCGGCATTGCTGGCGTAGGGGATGCGAAGAAACTCGGGAGCATTGGTCTCAAGACCATTCTTTACTTCGAAGTGGTGACCACCATCGCTATCGTTGTCGGCCTGGTGCTGGCCAACGTGTTCCATCCGGGCGCGGGTATCGACATGAGCACCCTGGGTACGGTGGATATTTCCAAGTACCAGGCAACTGCCGCCGAGGTTCAGCATGAACATGCGTTCATCGAAACCATCCTCAACCTGATTCCCTCGAACATCTTTGCCGCCATTGCCCGTGGCGAGATGCTGCCGATCATCTTCTTCTCCGTACTCTTCGGTCTCGGCCTGTCGAGCCTGCAGTCCGATTTGCGCGATCCGCTGGTGAAGATGTTCCAGGGCGTGTCGGAAAGCATGTTCAAAGTCACCCACATGATCATGAACTACGCCCCGATCGGCGTATTCGCACTGATCGCGGTGACCGTCGCCAACTTCGGCTTCGCCTCCCTGCTGCCGCTGGCCAAGCTGGTGATCCTGGTCTATGTGGCAATCGCCTTCTTCGCCTTCGTGGTGCTGGGGCTGATCGCTCGCCTGTTCGGCTTCTCGGTGATCAAGCTGATGCGCATCTTCAAGGATGAGCTGGTACTCGCTTACTCCACCGCAAGCTCGGAAACCGTGTTGCCGCGAGTGATCGAGAAGATGGAAGCCTACGGCGCGCCGAAAGCCATCTGCAGCTTCGTGGTGCCGACCGGTTATTCCTTTAACCTGGACGGCTCGACGCTGTATCAGAGCATCGCGGCGATCTTTATCGCCCAGCTGTATGGCATCGACCTGTCGATCAGCCAGCAATTGCTGCTGGTGCTGACCCTGATGGTCACCTCCAAAGGCATCGCCGGTGTACCGGGCGTTTCCTTCGTGGTGCTGCTGGCGACCCTGGGCAGTGTCGGGATTCCATTGGAAGGGCTGGCGTTCATCGCCGGTGTCGACCGCATCATGGACATGGCCCGTACCGCGCTGAACGTGATCGGCAATGCCCTTGCCGTGCTGGTCATCTCTCGCTGGGAAGGCATGTACGACGACGCCAAAGGCCAACGCTACTGGAATTCCCTGCCACACTGGCGCAGCAAAGAGCCGCTGCCAGCTGGCGAGACTTCCACAAACTAAGGCCCTGTAAAGGCTGACCAAACCAGACCCCGGGAAACCGGGGTTTGTTGTTTCTGGCACTCGACCGCTATCATTCGCCGCATCTTTTGGGGGATTTTCCTGATGCTCAATGGCCTATGGCTTAGCTTCTTCATCGTGGCTGCCGTTTCGGCACTGGCGCAGTGGTTGATAGGGGGTAACGCCGGGGTCTTCTCGGCGATGGTGGAAAGCATCTTCGGCATGGCCAAGTTGTCGGTGGAGGTCATGGTCCTGCTGTTCGGCACCCTGACCCTCTGGCTGGGCTTTTTGCGGATCGCCGAAAAAGCCGGGATCGTTGACTGGCTGGCCAAGGCCCTCGGCCCACTGTTCTTGCGCCTGATGCCGGAAGTACCCCCCGGCCATCCGGCCATCGGCTTGATCACCCTGAACTTCGCCGCCAATGGTCTGGGCCTGGACAATGCGGCCACGCCGATTGGCCTGAAGGCCATGCGCGCCTTGCAGGACATCAACCCCAGCGCGACCACGGCGAGCAACGCGCAGATTCTGTTTCTGGTGCTCAATGCCTCGTCGCTGACCCTGCTGCCGGTGACCATCTTCATGTACCGCGCCCAGCAAGGCGCTCCTGACCCGACACTGGTATTCCTGCCGATCCTGCTGGCCACCAGCGCCTCGACGCTGGTCGGCCTGTTGTCGGTGGCGGTCATGCAGCGCCTGCGACTGTGGGACCCGGTGGTGCTGGCCTACCTGATCCCGGGTGCATTGCTGCTGGGCGGTTTCATGGCCTTGCTGGCGACGCTTTCCGCGACAGCGCTGGCCAGCCTGTCATCGATTCTCGGCAACCTGACATTGTTCGGCTTGATCATGCTGTTTCTGCTGATCGGCGCGCTAAGGAAGGTCAAGGTCTACGAAGCATTCATCGAAGGCGCCAAAGAAGGCTTCGATGTTGCCAAGAACCTGCTGCCGTACCTGGTGGCGATGCTCTGTGCGGTGGGCGTGCTGAGGGCATCCGGGGCGCTGGACTTCGGCCTGGACGGGATTCGTCACCTGGTGGAATGGCTCGGCTGGGATACCCGCTTCGTCGATGCCTTGCCTACGGCGCTGGTCAAACCCTTCTCGGGCAGCGCCGCCCGCGCCATGTTGATCGAAACCATGCAGACCCAGGGCGTGGACAGCTTTCCGGCGCTGGCGGCCGCAGTCGTTCAGGGCAGCACCGAAACCACCTTCTATGTACTGGCGGTGTACTTCGGCGCCGTCGGCATTCAACGTGCCCGCCATGCGGTAGGTTGCGCGCTGCTGGCGGAGTTTGCCGGCGTGGTGGCGGCGATCCTGGTATGTTACTGGTTCTTCGGCTAAGCCAGGACCAGGCAGCCTGAGCGGGTTCAGGCCCGCGGTTCAGCAGCTATGGCGCTGGGCTGCGCCAGCCTGGCCAGCGCCCTCTTTCGCTGCTCGAGCGGCAATCTGCCGAGCTTTTCCACCTCGGCATAAAACCTCGGCCAATCCCCTCCTGACTGCCGGAACAATTCGGCAAACGCCGGTACCCATTGGTCGTACAAACCAAAGGGCAGCAGCCTGGCGTTGTTCATTGGCGCGTTGATCCAGGCATCGTACCGGCTCGCGCCGGCCCATTGGCTATCGCGCAACTGACGATACTCGCGACGCAACCGCTCAAACTCGGCGGCTTTGCGCTGGCGCATCTGCTCAGTCGACAGTGGCGATGCATACAGCTGTTCAAGCCGCGTGCGCGTCTCAAGAACAAGCTCAATGAATTGCTCACGCTGGCGTACCTCCGCCCCGCTGGCCGGTGGCAACCCACGGGCCGCACGCCACTGACGAGTCCCTTCCTGCTCGACGAAGGTGGCGAAGGACTCATTGAACTCGGTGTCGTCCTTCACATAACAACGCTGATGCGCCAGCTCATGGAAAATCAGCGTCGCCAAGCGCTCATCGCCCCAGTGCAGCATCGAGCTGATGATCGGATCATTGAACCAGCCCAGGGTCGAATAGGCCTCCACGCCGCCGACCGACACGTCCAGGCCTTGCTGACGTTGCAACGCCGCCTCACCCCGTGCCGCGCCCAGGCTGTAATAACCGCGATAGGCCACACAACCGGCAATCGGGAAACAATGATTGTGCGGTGTCAGGGAAAACTCGGGCGTAGCGAACACATTCCACACTACAAAAGGCCGCCCGATATCGGCGTACATTCGATAACTTTTATTGTCCGGCAGGTGCAGGTGCCGGCTGGCGAATTCGCGGGCCTTCTGCGACTGGGCCAGATGCGCGCGCAGTATCGGGTCGCGATCCGGATCGGCAATCACTTGCGTGACCGGCTCACGCGCGCGCAGCAACTGCCACTGACCGTTGGCCAATTGACTGTAGTAACTGACGCTCGAACAACCGTTCAGCAGTAAAAGCAGCAACCCGGGAAACCAAAGGCCAAACTTACGGTCGAGTACCCCATGGCTCATACGCTGCCTATCCAAATCGAATCGTCCTGTGAGTTTCTGCTTGCAAGACTATCTCGCCCACCCGGAGCTTCGCTATGCGCACGTTAATGCTAACTGGTGGCCTGCTGATGTTAGCTGGCTGCGCTGGACTGCCCGACCCTGACCCGACACAAGCCTGGATCGACCTGGAGACTCATCAGGACACGGCACTGCAAGCTCTGGAAGTCGACGATAAAACCTCGACCGACAAACGCTATTTCGAGGTCCCGCCCGGCAGCCATGAGCTGGTCGTGCGTTATCAATTCCCGGTGGAACCGACCAATATCGGCGGTCCGGCTACCGAACCGCTCTGGCGTGACTGTCAGTTGAGTGTGAAATTCAAGGATTTCAACGCCGGCCAGCGTTATCAGCTGCAAGCCGGGAACATCGGTTTCCGGCCGTGGGCCAAGCTCTATGACCAGCAGCGCAAAGTGGTCGGCCAGGGACAACCGGCAGGCTGTCAGCGCACCTGATCGGCGCTATGCTGAAAGCCTGACCGTTCGGGATTTCATCATGCGCACGCCACTGCTGTTACTCGCCCTCGGCTCGCTCGCCGCCTGCGCCAGCCCGTTGCCGCCGGTCGACCCACACCTGGCCTGGGTCGACCTCGCCACCCCGACCCCGGGCGGCAAACTGGTCATGGCCGAGCGCCTGGACAAGCAAAAATTGCGGGATGGGCGGTTTTTCCAGGTCACACCCGGCAGCCATGAGTTGCAGGTGCGTTTCGACTTCGAAATTTATGGTGGCGGGACAAACATAATGGCCGCCCCGCAGGAACGCATGTGTTACCTGACGGTGCGCTACGACCACTTCGAGGCGGGCCAGCGTTATCGCCTGGAAGCCCGCTCCCTGGCCTTCAACGCCAGTGCCCGGCTCTACAACGCCAAGCGTGAGATCGTCGCCGAAGACCGGATGGTGAACTGCGTGCCTTGATCGGCAGCTATCTGTCGTTTCTTTGATAAATGATTTTCTTGGTGCCGTATTCACAGCTACCGACCACCATGTTTTTGTCATGCACCTCGTCATTGCTGACAATTTCCAGGGTGTAGGACGCGACGTTGTTGGCCTGGATCTTCGCTTCGATCTCGGCCTTGAGCTCTTCACAGGATTTCGGTGCCGCCAGCGCCGAAGTGGCCAGCGCGCAGCAGATAACCGCCAAAGCAAAACGTTTCATGGTTAAAGCTCCCTTGATACGGCGCGCAAAAGCATGCGCTACAGCCGCAGTCACTCATTCGACCACAGTTTTATCAATCGGGTTCTGATTTGGCTCACTGCCGGCATTGGCCCGAAAAGATCGCAGCCTGCGGCAGCTCCTACATTGACCGCGTTAACGTACGCCAACCGTAGGAGCTGCCGCAGGCTGCGATCTTTTACGGCGCACTAAATCTTCGGATCAGCTCACCAACTCCCCATCCAGCGTGATCTTGGCATTCAACACCTTCGACACCGGGCAGCCTTCTTTGGCTTTTTTGCTCAGCTCGTCGAATTGCTGCTGAGTGGCGC
Source organism: Pseudomonas fluorescens (assembly GCF_902497875.1). GTDB lineage: Bacteria > Pseudomonadota > Gammaproteobacteria > Pseudomonadales > Pseudomonadaceae > Aquipseudomonas > Aquipseudomonas fluorescens_BR. The sequence continues at coordinate 60,422 of NZ_CABVHY010000018.1, read as the reverse complement.
CAGGAATGTTCGCCTTGAGCGTCAAGTGCACCGCGGTAATCGCAAAACCACCCTCGACCTGGTCCAGTGTCACCTCGGCATTGGTATCGATGCTGGTGGCTTTCAGGTTGGCCTCGCCGAGAATCATCGAAAACGCCATGGAGAAACAACCCGCGTGAGCGGCGCCGATCAGTTCTTCCGGATTGGTGCCCGGGCCGCCTTCGAAGCGTGCCTTGAAACCATAAGGTGCATTCTTCAAAACCCCGGTTTCAGTCGAAATAGCACCCACGCCGGTTTTCAGATCACCTACCCAATGAGCCGATGCTTTCTTTTTGATACTCATCTCTGTCTCCTCAAGATCCGGCGCGAAGAGGTCGCGCCTTCATGGTTTTCCGTTACTAGGGTTCTGAGGATAGAACGACTGGCAAAGTTCACCTTGTCGGATCGAACCGCTTATCTGGTAGGCAAATTCACTTCAGCTATTGAATCTCGGGTATATGCCCACATTTCATAGAACAGGCTAGTAGACATCGGCAGGTTTTGGCTCGTGACAAAAGCCTGCGCACCCATTGGAGAAGCAGGTTTATGAAACAACTGTCTGATATCAAGTTCTCGACCCTCGACCTGGTGCCTGTTCGTGAAAACGGCAGCCCGGCGCAATCGCTGCACAACTCGCTGGACCTGGCGCAGCACGTCGAGAAATTCGGCTACCAGCGCTTCTGGGTCGCCGAACACCACAACATGGATGGCATCGCCAGCTCCGCGACCGCGGTCCTGCTGGGCTATCTGGCGGGTGGCACCTCGACCATTCGGGTCGGCTCCGGCGGCGTGATGCTGCCCAACCACGCGCCGCTGGTGATCGCCGAGCAGTTCGGCACCCTGGAAAGTCTCTATCCGGGACGGATCGACCTCGGCCTGGGCCGTGCACCGGGTTCCGATCAGATGACCGCTCGCGCCCTGCGCCGTGAACGCTCCGGCAGCGCCGATGATTTTCCCGAAGATGTGGCTGAACTGATGCGCTACCTCGGCCCGCGTACACCTGATCAAAAAGTAATCGCCGTGCCGGGCACCGGTACCAATGTGCCGGTCTGGTTGCTGGGTTCCAGTCTGTTCAGTGCGCAACTGGCCGGGGAGCGCGGTTTGCCCTACGCCTTCGCCTCACATTTCGCTCCGCGCTACATGCATGAAGCGATTCGCGTGTACCGCAATCACTTCAAGCCTTCGGCGGTGCTCGACAAGCCATACGTGATGCTCGGCGTGCCGCTGGTAGCCGCGGACACCGACGAGCAGGCCGATTACCTGGCGACCTCGGTCTACCAACGGATTCTCGCCCTGATGCGCGGCCAGAGCCTGGTGCAGCGCCCACCGGTAAAAAGCATGGACGGCCTCTGGCTGCCTCATGAGAAAGAAGCAGTGGCCAGCTTCCTTGGCCTGGCGATGGTCGGCAGCCCGGAAAAAATCCGCGCCAAGCTGCAGGTGCTGATCGAGCAGACGGGAGCCGATGAGCTGATTTTCACCTGCGACCTGTATGAGCACGCCGATCGGGTGCATTCCTACGAATTGCTGGCGCAAGTGATGAAGGGCTGACCTTTAGAGAGCCCATGAAAAAGCCGACGCTACCCGCGTCGGCTTTTTTGTCCAAGGCAGGATTAACCTTGCTTGTAGACAATTTCCTTAGAACCCTGATCACAGGTTCCAACCACTTTTCCGTCAGCCGCTGCGCCTTTATCGACGATTTCCAGCGAGTAGTTCGCAATGCCTTTGGCATCGAGCTTCGCTGCAATTTCTGCTTTCAACTCTTCGCACGGCTTGCTGGCTGCAAGGGCTGTTCCCGCAATGCTCAACAAGCCTACCGCCAATATGAATTTTTTCATCGCTCGCTTCCCCTGGTCGAATCAAAACGGGGCGTCGACGTTTTTCGCTGACGCGCCAAAAACTGCGGCGCTTTGCCATTCCCTATGGCAATCAGCCAGCGCACAAGTTCAGAGCCTAGTTCAATCTCAGCTGCTGGCAATCCGGAACCCGACCTTGAGTGTTACCTGAAAGTGGTCGACCTGGCCGTCCTTGATGTGCCCGCGGGTCTCCGTCACCTCAAACCATTCCAGATATTTAAGACTTTTGTTGGCTTCGGCCAACGCGTTGTTGATGGCGTCTTCGATGCTGGTGGTCGAAGAGCCGACCAGTTCGACTTTTTTGTAGGTGTGATGGTCAGTCATGGTGTTCTCCTTAGGGTGTGAAATACAGCCTAGCAGCGATTTTTCGTATTACTTCTGTCGGTTATTGCCTTGGGAAAGTTCAGATTTACTGCACTTTCCCAAACCCCTGGAGTCCCAACCTTCACACGTCACTCATCATCAATGCAGGAGAGCCACCATGGCCACCACTTCTTTACGTAAAGCCTCATTGCAAAGCATGGAAGCCGAGATCGAGAGTCTGCTCAAGTCGCTGGAAAGCCTTAAGGATGACACCTCGGACGAGTCGCGTAGAACCCTCAAAGCGCTGAAAAGCAACGCCGAAAACGCGCTGAAACACTCGCGCCATCTGCTCAGCGATGCGTATGAGGACGTCAAAGTCAAAACCCGTGAAACCGGGATTGCCACTCGCGATTACGCCCAGGAACACCCTTGGACCACCGCCGGTGTCGCGGTCGGTGCCCTCGGATTGCTGGCGGCTTATCTGCTGCTCAAACGCGGGGATTAACTGGTTTGGCGCAGCTCATGCTTGAGCCACTGCGCCAACTGCCGAGCGCGCCCATCCGCGGCGCGCTTGGGTAGCCACAATGCCAGTTGCGCCGGGGTTTCAGAAAAACCCCAAGGCGCAACCAGGCGACCGGCGCGCAAGTCCTCGGTCACCAGCGGCTCAGGGGCAATCGCCACCCCAAGCCCGGCCACCGCTGCTTCCAGCAAATAATACAAATGCTCGAAACCCTGACCGTACTTCAATGCGCCGGCAGAGAGGGCGCTTTGCCGTGCCCAACTGGGCCAGGCTTGCGGGCGCGAGGTGGTGTGCAATAACGCCTCACTCAACAACGCCTCGGCCGGTGCCTCGCGCAGCCGTTCATAACCGGCGAAACGCGGGCTCATGACCGGGCCGATGCGCTCGCTGGCCAGTTCATACACCTGCATGTCCGCCGGCCACGGTGGCTCGGCGAACACCAGCAAGGCGTCCAGCCCCGGTCGCCGAGGATCGAGATCACCTTCCCCCGCCGACAGGTGCAGGCGCAGGTCCGGCAAGTCGGCATTCAAGCGCCCCAGGCGCGGGATAAACCAGCGCGCCAGCAAGCTGCCCGAACAGCCGAGCACGAATGGCGCGTCAGCCGTGCTTTGCGTCAGTTCGGCGCACACCGTGCGTAAACGCTCGAAAGCTTCAGTGCTGGCATCGCGTAGTCGCACGCCGGAATCTGTGAGTTTAAGGCCGCGCCCGTCCTTGATGAAAAGGCTCACGCCCAAGTGTTCTTCCAGCACTTTCAACTGCCGGCTAACCGCACCATGGGTCACGTGCAGTTGTTCAGCCGCTTGGCTAACACTGTTCAGCCGGGCCGTGGCTTCAAAGGCGCGCAAGGCATTCAGCGGAGGGAGGTCATGGCTCATTTGATCTGTGAGTTTTCCTGACAGGTTGTGGCGATCTTATCGGTTTTCAGGTTCGTACGTCAGGGGTAGAGTGAACGCCATTGCCTTTCCATGAATTCAGCTGGAGCGCCCCATGACCCAGACTACGACCCCATCCAATCTGCGCAACGGCCCCGATGCCAACGGCCTGTTTGGCGCGTTCGGCGGCCGTTACGTCGCCGAAACCCTGATGCCGCTGGTCCTCGACCTGGCCCGCGAATACGAAGCGGCCAAGGAAGATCCGGCTTTCCTCAAGGAACTGGCCTACTTTCAGCGCGACTATGTCGGCCGTCCAAGCCCATTGTATTACGCCGAGCGTCTGACCGAATTCTGCAGCGGGGCGAAGATCTACCTCAAGCGTGAAGAGCTGAACCACACCGGCGCGCACAAGATCAACAACTGCATTGGCCAGATCCTGCTGGCGCGGCGCATGGGCAAGAAACGCATCATCGCCGAAACCGGCGCCGGCATGCACGGCGTGGCCACTGCCACCGTGGCTGCGCGTTTCGGCCTCGATTGCGTGATCTACATGGGCACCACCGACATCGAGCGCCAGCAAGCCAACGTGTTCCGCATGAAGCTGCTGGGCGCTGAAGTGATTCCAGTTGTCGCCGGCACCGGCACCCTGAAAGACGCGATGAACGAAGCCCTGCGCGACTGGGTGACCAACGTCGACAGTACCTTCTACCTGATCGGCACCGTGGCCGGCCCGCACCCGTACCCTGCGATGGTTCGCGACTTCCAGGCGGTGATCGGCAAGGAAACCCGCGACCAACTCCAGGCGCAAGAAGGCCGTCTGCCCGACAGCCTGGTGGCATGTATCGGTGGCGGTTCCAACGCCATGGGCCTGTTCCACCCGTTCCTTGATGACACCAGCGTGCAGATCATCGGCGTTGAAGCGGCCGGCCACGGCATCGAAACCGGCAAGCACGCCGCCAGCCTCAATGGCGGGGAGCCGGGCGTGTTGCACGGCAACCGGACTTTCCTCCTGCAGGACGACGACGGCCAGATCATCGACGCCCACTCGATTTCCGCCGGCCTCGACTACCCCGGCATCGGCCCTGAACACGCCTGGTTGCACGATATCGGCCGCGTCGAATACACCTCGGTGACCGATAACGAAGCGCTCGATGCGTTCCACAAATGCTGCCGCCTGGAAGGCATCATCCCGGCCCTGGAAAGTGCCCACGCCCTGGCCGAAGTGTTCAAACGCGCGCCGACCCTGCCTAAAGATCACCTGATGGTGGTCAACCTGTCCGGTCGTGGCGACAAAGACATGCAAACCGTGATGCACCACATGGAACAGTCCCAGCAGGAGAAACACTGATGAGCCGCCTGCAAACGCGTTTTGCCGAACTCAAAGAACAGAACCGCGCCGCCCTGGTGACCTTCGTCACTGCCGGCGACCCGAGCTATGACACCTCGCTGGCGATCCTCAAAGGTTTGCCGGCGGCTGGCGCCGACGTGATCGAACTGGGCATGCCCTTCACCGATCCGATGGCTGATGGCCCGGCGATTCAGCTGGCCAACATCCGTGCATTGGGTGCCAGGCAAAACCTGGCAAAAACCCTGCAAATGGTCCGCGAGTTCCGCGTCGACAACAGCGACACTCCGCTGGTGCTGATGGGTTACTTCAACCCGATCCACCACTATGGTGTGCCGCGCTTCATCGCCGAAGCCAAAGAAGCTGGCGTCGATGGCCTGATCGTGGTCGACCTGCCGCCGGAACATAACAGCGAACTCTGCGACCCGGCCCAGGCCGCGGGCCTGGACTTCATCCGCCTGACCACGCCGACCACCGATGACGCGCGTCTGCCGACCGTCCTCAACGGCAGCTCCGGTTTCGTTTACTACGTGTCGGTAGCCGGTGTGACCGGTGCCGGCGCGGCAACCCTGGAACATGTCGAAGAAGCCGTTGCGCGCTTGCGTCGTCATACCGACCTGCCGATCAGCATCGGTTTCGGCATCCGCACTCCGGAGCAAGCGGCGGCCATCGCTCGCCTGGCCGACGGTGTGGTGGTGGGTTCGGCGCTGATCGACCACATCGCCAATGCCACTACGTCCGAGCAGGCCGTGGATGGTGTGCTGAGCTTGTGCGCGGCGTTGGCTGAAGGGGTGCGGGGTGCTCGCGTTGGCTAAGTAAGCCAGGTCATGGAGAAGGGGGTTCCGACTGAATGTCTGAACCCCTTTTTTTGGTTTGGGTTTTTGTGTTGCCTGGGCTGGCGCTATCGCGAGCAAGCTCGCTCCCACATTTGATCGGGGTAAAACCACCATCGTGTAATCGACTCGGACCCTGTGGGAGCGAGCTTGCTCGCGATGAACGGTAACGCGGTCCGTCAGTGCACCGGGTTTTCCAGGTCCAACGCCCGGTTCACCAGCAACTGACCCAACTCGACCATTTGCTGGATCGCCAACGCCACATGGCGGCGCGAACCTTCGAGGTCAAAGGCCAGATCACCGGCCATGACACTGGCCGAAGTGAGGGTCTCGTAGGCGTTGGCCAGCAAGGTTTCGTTGCTGGCGTCGGGGGATACGCTGAAGAGGGCGCTTGGGCGGGTGTCGGCGAAGCGTTGGGGGTCGGGTTTAGGGCCCAGATGATGATCAAGGGCGCGCTCGGCGGCTTCGTTGAGCCTGGTTGGGTCGAGGGCGTCGTAAGGGGAAATGCTGGGGGTTGCGGGGGGATTGGGTGATAACTTGAACATTTTTTGGTGGCCTTTACTAAAGGGCTGACACCATTCACTTGCACGCAAAGAGGGTGGCAGCCATGCGCGAGTGTGCAAGACCGGGGGAGGCACACCAAAAACCCGGCAGATCTCTCTTTCGAAAAATCTCCCGCGCACAGCCGCCATAAAACAATCATCGAGCTTAAGAAATGCTCGTTGAATGGTTGATGGCATTTGCCGGTGACCTTTTACCCGGACTTGCACGTCCGTGTCACCGATTTTGCGGTGACGGATGCAGATTAGTGCGCGAATTGGGGCTCCACAAGTTCATGCATGGCGCTAGAAGTTGAAGGAAATATCCGAGGGCTTAGCCGTATTACGGTGGTGTTCGGTCTGACGCTATCGCGAGCAAGCTCGCTCCCACATGGGATCTGGATCAGCCCACCATGGTGTGATCGACTCGGACCCTGTGGGAGCGAGCTTGCTCGCGATGAGGCCCTGACTGTCACCACAGAATTTGAACCCTGCTCAAAACATCGACACATCCAACGGCCGCACCGCCCCCATCCAGATCGCATGCTCGGTATGGTCGACCAGGTCATCCCCGGTATCCGGGTGCACAAACACCACCAGGCCTTTGCGATTCAGTGCCAGCCACGGCACGACCACGCCGAACTGTTCGGGCTCGAAGGCTAGCTGGCAGCTCCAGTCCGGGTGCGGGCCCACTGGCCGCTCATGCACACGTCCCATCTTCAGCGGGAACAGCTGAGCGGCTTGCTCGCACAGGGCCCGGGCCTGGTCGAGGGTATTGGCGTCAAAGTAGACATGGGCGTGGTAGCCCTTGATAGGTTGCATCTGAAACCCTCGCGACACGGTCGAACCCTTGCGCCTGCCCATGGGTCAAAATGGATATACGCAGGCAATAAGGAAGTTTCGCCATGAAAAACGCCGAAACGCCGGTGGTCAAACTGGTGCTCTATGGTGCCATGAGTAGCCTTGGCAGTGCGCTGATGGCTGAGATGCTGCGGCGCCAACATGAAGTCATCGCGATTCTCGATGACCTGACGGCCCTGGCGCCACGTCCCGGTTTACGTACCAAAAGCGGAAACCTGTTCGATGCCGAACGGGTCAAGCAAAGCGTTGCCGGTTGCTCTGCGGTGATCTGCCTGCTGGATGCGCCGGGGCTGCCGATGAACCATGAGCATGTGGAAAAAGCCCTGGTTCCCGGGCCTGTCGAGCAAGTCCTTGCCGTCGACGCGTTGATCGCCGGCATGCAGGCGATGGGCATCCATCGGCTGTTTCTGGTGGGTGATTTTGCCGTGCTCGATGAGCCCGAAGTCGAGGACCGTCTGCAATGCCACGCCGCCGAAGAAATCCTCGATGCCCTGCAAACCAGCACCTTGCACTGGACCCTGGTCAACGCGCCGCATAGCATTGCCGGGCTGACCATCGAGCATTTCAGCCATGTCAGCAGCAGCCTTGAAGCGGGTCTGGCCGAGGTGCTTGAGCGGCTCAATCGCGTCGCGGTCGGGATTGCCGATGAGCTGCGGCTGAACCTGCACATCGGTCAGCACGTCACTTTTGTCGCGACGGACCCTACACCGCAATAGAGGGGAGAGGGACACCGATCAGCGATTCAGCACTGCTGGCCTGCTCGGCCATCAGCCAGTCGACGAATTGCTGAATCAACGGACCGCGGCGCTTGCGCTGAGGCAACACCACGTAATAACCGAAGCCCGACATCGCCGTTTCGGCGATCGGACGACAGAGCCAGCCCTGCTCCAACAAGTTATCCACAAGGTGCCGCCAGCCGATGGCCACGCCCTGGCCGGCAATCGCCGCTTGAATCAACAGCGTGTAGTTGTCGAAGCGCACAGGCCCCGGGGCGGGCGCCGATGCAATACCCAGTTGGCGAAACACCCCTGTCCAGTCAAACCAATGGCTGCTGTTTTCTCCGCGCAAATGCAGCAAGGGAAACTCCAGCAGCGAATGAGCTGGCAAGGGCGTCGGACGATCCTTCAGCAGCTGCGGGCTGCACACCGGGAACACTTCTTCGCTGAACAACCAGTGGCTTTCACCCTGTTTGAAGCGGCCATCACCGAACCACACGGCAACGTCGATATCGGGGCGCAGCATGTTGTGGTTGCGCTCGCTGGTCACCAGGCTGACGTCGACCTGTGGGTTCGCTGCGTGAAAGCGGTGCAGGCGCGGCATCAACCAGTAAGCCGCAAAGGCGAAGTCGGTGGCGACCTGCAACACCTCATGCTGATGCTGAGTGCTGATCGCAATCAAACCGGCATCCATGCTCTGCAATCCAGCCTGCACCTGTTCGAACAGAATCATCCCGGCTTCGGTCAGTTCAATACCGCGGTAAATCCGGTCAAACAAGCGCGTGCCCAGCTGCTCCTCGAGCCGTTTGATCTGCTGGCTGACAGCCGGCTGGGTGGTCCCGAGCTCTACCGCCGCCGCAGTAAAGCTGCGGTGGCGGCCGGCGGCTTCGAAAGCGCGGAACAGGTCGAGGGATAAATCACCAAGAGCGTCATACATAAGCTGTGCTTATCCTAGTCATTGCCGTGCATGGGCTTTACCACCCGCTTCGTGGGCTCCATTCTCGATCACAGCACTTTCGCATAAATATTCACTATGGAATGCCGCGATCACATGAAGCGCAAGAACATTCTTTTTATCATGGCCGATCAAATGGCCGCGCCAATGTTGCCTTTCTACGGCCCATCGCCCATCAAATTGCCCAACCTGAGCCGCCTCGCCGCTGAAGGCGTGGTGTTCGATGCCGCCTACTGCAACAGCCCGCTCTGTGCGCCTTCGCGCTTTACCCTGGTCAGTGGCCAGTTACCGAGCAAGATCGGCGCCTACGACAACGCCGCCGATTTCCCCGCCGATGTACCGACTTATGCCCACTACCTGCGGCGCCTCGGCTACCGCACCGCGCTGTCGGGCAAGATGCACTTCTGCGGCCCGGATCAGTTGCACGGTTATGAAGAACGCCTGACCAGCGACATCTACCCGGCCGATTACGGCTGGTCGGTGAACTGGGACGAGCCGGACGTGCGCCCGACCTGGTATCACAACATGTCCTCGGTGCTGCAGGCCGGGCCGTGTGTGCGCACCAACCAGCTGGATTTCGATGAAGAGGTGGTGTTCAAGGCCCAGCAGTACTTGTTCGATCACATCCGCGAAGACAGCGATCAGCCGTTCTGCCTGACCGTCTCGATGACCCATCCCCACGACCCCTACACCATTCCCAAAGCGTTCTGGGACCTGTACCAGGATGAGGATATTCCGCTGCCGCAGACACCCGCGCAGAGTGATCTCGATCCGCACTCCCAGCGTTTGCTCAAGGTCTATGACCTGTGGGACAAGCCGCTGCCTGTGGATAAAATTCGCGACGCCCGCCGCGCCTATTTCGGAGCGTGCAGCTATATCGACAGTAACGTCGGCAAACTCCTGCAAACACTCGAGGATACCGGGCTGATCGACAACACCATCATTGTCTTCTCCGGCGACCATGGCGATATGCTTGGCGAACGCGGGCTCTGGTACAAAATGCACTGGTTCGAAATGGCCGCCCGCGTGCCCTTGCTGATCAGCGCGCCGGGGCAGTTCGGCGCAGGCCGGGTCAGCGCCGCAGTCTCCACCGCCGACCTCTTGCCAACCTTCGTGGAACTGGCCGGCGGCGAACTGGAACCGGGTCTGCCCCTGGACGGTCGCTCGCTGGTTTCGCACCTGCAGGGGCAGGGCGGTCACGACGAAGTCTTTGGCGAATACATGGCCGAAGGCACCATCAGCCCGCTGATGATGATTCGCCGTGGCAACTACAAATTCATCTACAGCGAAGACGACCCGTGCCTGCTCTTCGACGTCCACAACGACCCCCGCGAGCAGGAAGAACTCAGCCAGTCGCCGCAGCATCGGCAGCTGTTTGAAGACTTCCTGGCGCAAGCCCGGGCGAAATGGGATATCCCGGCGATCCACCAACAGGTGCTCGCCAGCCAGCGGCGCCGGCGTTTTGTCGCCGAGTCGCTGGCCATTGGCAAGCTGAAGAGCTGGGACCACCAGCCGCTGGTCGACGCCAGTCAGCAGTACATGCGCAACCACATCGACCTCGACGATCTGGAGCGCAAAGCACGTTATCCACAACCCTGCCAAAACTAATAATGTAAGGGGAAGAGCATGCAAAGGTTATCCACAGTACTGACCGCAGGGCTATTGGCTCTGGGCAGCGGGTCGGCTTACGCCGAACAAAGCTGCAACACCGTGAAAATGGCGGACCCGGGCTGGAGCGATATTGCCGCGACCAATGCCGTCACCGGTTTTCTGTTGGACGGCATGGGCTACAAGGCCAAGGTCGATACCTTGGCGGTACCGATTACCTTTGGCGGGCTCAAGGACGGCCAGGTGGATGTCTTCCTTGGCAACTGGATGCCCGCACAGCAAGGCTTCTACGACAAGTTCGTGGCCAGCGGCGATGTCACCCAACTGGCGAAGAACCTGGACGGCACCGAATTCACTCTGGCAGTGCCGGACTATGTCTGGGACGCGGGTGTGCGTAACTTTTCCGACTTGAACAAATACGCTGACAAGTTTGATAAAAAGATCTTTGGCATCGGCTCTGGCGCGCCGGCAAACATCTCGTTGCAAGACATCATCAAGAAAAACGACTTCGAACTGGGCCAGTGGAAACTGATCGAGTCCAGCGAACAGGCGATGCTGGCTGAAGTGTCCCGGGCGGTGAAGAAACAGAAGTTCGTGACCTTCCTCGGCTGGACTCCGCACCCCATGAACGTGCAGCTGAAAATGCACTATCTGAAAGGCGGCGAGAAATATTTCGGCGACACCGGCAGCGTCTACACCCTGACCCGCAAAGGTTATGCACAGGCCTGCCCGAACGTCGGCAAGCTGCTGACCAACCTGAGTTTCACCCAGGACATGGAGAACAGCATCATGGCCGAGGTGGTGAACAACAAAGTCAGCAACGCCGACGCCGCCAAAGCCTGGATCAAGGCTAACCCGGCGGTGCTGGATAAGTGGCTGGACGGGGTGAAGACGGTGGACGGGAAGGATGCTTTGGCGGCGGTGAAGGCGAAGTTGTAAGGCCTGTAGCGAGGGAGTTAGCTCCCGCCGGCCGGCCTGCGCTCGGGCGAAGCAGTCGCAAATCCGGCTGATGCGTTGTGTCTGACCACACGCGATTGCAGATTTGAGGACCGCTACGCGGTCCAGCGGGAGCAAGCTCCCTCGCCACAATGGTTGCGCGACCTTGCGCCGACCGTGCTGAAACCCCACCCTTACGCTTTTTCCACATTCCAACCGAGAGGACCCATGGCCTGGCCCAATCGCCATAAACTCTTTCCCTTCCTGAGCTGGCTGCCCCGGCAAACCCGCGCCAGCGTCGGCCGCGATCTGATCGTCGGCTTGAGCGGGGCGATTCTGGCGTTGCCGCAGTCCATTGCCTACGCGCTGATTGCTGGCTTGCCGCCCGAGTACGGTTTGTATGCGGCGATTGTTCCGGTGCTGATTGCCTGTCTTTGGGGCTCATCCTGGCACCTGATCTGCGGTCCGACGGCGGCCATTTCCATTGTGCTGTACGCCAGTGTCAGTCCGTTGGCCGTCCCCGGCTCCCAGGACTACATCACGCTGATCCTGTTGCTGACCTTTCTTGCCGGGATTTTCCAGTGGCTGCTGGGTATGTTGCGCTTCGGCGCGCTGGTGAATTTCGTCTCCCACTCGGTGGTGCTGGGCTTCACCCTTGGCGCCGCGGTGGTGATCGCCCTTGGGCAATTGCCCAATCTGCTGGGGCTGGATCTGCCGAGCCAGGCCACCGCCCTGAACAGCTTGCTCTCGCTGATCAACCATATCGGCGCTCTGGATAAACCTTCGCTGGCCTTGGGAGTTGGCACTCTGGTGCTGGGCATCATCCTTAAACTCCTGCTGCCCCGCTGGCCGACCCTGTTGATTACCTTGACGCTGAGCGGCCTGTTGGTCTGGTTGTGGCCGGCGATGTTCGGCCATGTGAAGCTGGTCAGTTCATTCGTCGGCAAGCTGCCGCCCTTCAGCCCGCTGCCACTGGATCTGGAGCTGGTGCTGCGTCTGCTACCCAGCGCAGTCGCGGTGGGGATGCTTGGGCTGGTCACCAGTCTGTCGATTGCCCGCTCGTTGTCTGCACGTTCGCAGCAATTGCTCGACGCCAACCAGGAAGTTCGCAGCCAGGGGCTATCGAATATCGTCGGTAGTTTTTTCTCGGGCTCACTGTCGGCCGGCTCTTTTACCCGTTCTGGCCTCAGCTATGAAGCCGGTGCCTGCTCGCCGTTGGCCGGGGTATTTTCGGCATTATGGGTGGCGTTGTTTGCCGTGACCGGCGCGACGCTGATCGCCCACATCCCGATCCCGGCGATGGCTGGCAGTATTCTGCTGATCTGTTGGGGGCTGGTTGACCATCGCGGTATCCGGTCGTTGTTCCGGGTCAGCCGCTCCGAGTTCGCAGTCATGGCGCTGACCTGCGTCGCTACCCTGTTGCTGGAACTGCAAACGGCGATCTATGCCGGGGTGCTGGCATCGCTGTTCTTCTACCTCAAGCGCACCTCGCAACCGCGGGTGCAGCAGTGGCGCGACGGAGACGAAGACATTCTGCGAGTCGGCGGCTCGATCTTCTTCGGCGCCAGCCATTACCTGCAGGTGCGTTTGCAACGCATGCACGGTGAACGGGTAGTGATCGATGCGCAGCAGATCAACTTCATCGACTATTCCGGGGTGGAAATGCTCCATCAGGAAGCGCGACGGCTGTTGCAGCAGGACCGTAGCCTGACCCTGCGCCGGGCACGGCCGCAGGTGGTGGAAGAGTTGAGGAAGCTCGAAGGCGCGGAGAAGTGTCCGATTCGGTTTGAGGATTAACCACGGCGCGACCGAAAAGATCGTCCGAACGCGGCCCGAACCTGCGGCAGCTCCTACGGGATGTGTGTCTACCTGCGAAATTGCAGGTATATAGGGTCGGCGTAGGAGCTGCCGCAGGCTGCGATCTTTTTGCGGCCAACTCGTATTACAACGCCAACTGCCTACGCAACTCCGCCAGCACCGGCGCAGTATCCGGCCGCACGCCGCGCCACAGGAAGAAGGCTTCGGCGGCCTGTTCCGCGAGCATTCCCAGACCATCCATTGCCACCGCGGCGCCGTGCTCACTGGCCCAGCGGCAGAAGGCGGTCGGTTCCTTGCTGTACATCATGTCGTAGCACAGGGTCTTGCCCGGCTCGATCAGGCTGCCGGCAATCGGCGGCACATCGCCTGTCAGGCTCGCCGACGTCGCATTGATGATCAGATCCACCGATTCTTGCAGCCAGCCAAAACCGCTGGCGGACACCGGGCCTAAATCGTCAAACAGCCCAGCCAGCAATTCCGCCTTTTCCACTGTGCGGTTGGCGATGACCACCGACGACGGGTGCTCGGCCAGTAACGGCTCCAGTGCACCGCGCACCGCGCCGCCGGCACCCAGCAGCAGAATGCGTTTGCCCTTGAGGCTGAACCCGGCATTGACCGTCAGATCCCGCACCAGCCCGGCGCCATCGGTGTTATCCCCCAGCAGGCTGCCATCCGCGAGTTTGCTCAGGGTGTTGACCGCCCCGGCCCGCTGCGCCCGGGCCGTCAGGCTGTCGGCGAGGCGATAGGCGTCTTCCTTGAACGGCACCGTGACGTTGGCGCCCCGGCCCTCGAGAAAAAATGCCCTGGCGCAGCCGGAAAAGTCGTCGAGCGGCGCCAGCAAGGCGCTGTAGTCCAGTTGCTGAGCGGTCTGCTCGGCAAACAGGCGATGGATCAGCGGCGATTTACTGTGGCCAATCGGGTTACCGAATACGACGTAACGGTCCATCAACATTCCTCATTCGTGTAGGAGTTGCCCTGACGACGCAGAACTCAAACAGTCCATCAGCCCTTCGCCAACCAGTCACGGTCCTGCAGGAAGTAGTCGGTCAGGCGCGCTTCTTCACTGCCCGGCTCGGCTTTCCAATCGTAGCTCCAACGCACTTGCGGTGGCAGCGACATCAGGATCGATTCGGTACGCCCGCCCGACTGCAAGCCGAACAAGGTGCCACGGTCGTAAACCAGGTTGAATTCGACGTAGCGACCCCGGCGAAACTCCTGGAATTCCCGTTGTTTCTCGGTGTACGCATCCGCTTTGCGACGCTGGACGATCGGCAGGTAGGCTTCGATGTAGGCATCACCGATGGCGCGAATAAACGCAAAGCAGGTGTCGAAGTCCCACTCGTTCAGGTCATCGAAGAACAGGCCGCCAATACCCCGCGGCTCGTTGCGATGCTTGATGTAGAAATAGCTGTCGCACCAGGCTTTGTAACGCGGGTAGACATCCGGCCCGAACGGCGCACAGGCTTTTTCGGCGACCCGATGCCAGTGTACGCAGTCTTCTTCGACGCCGTAGTAGGGGGTCAGGTCGAAACCGCCGCCGAACCACCAGACCGGTTCTTCGCCTTCTTTCTCGGCGATGAAAAATCGCACGTTGGCGTGGGACGTCGGCACATGAGGGTTGTGCGGGTGAATCACCAGCGACACGCCAAGGGCTTCAAAACCGCGACCGGACAATTCTGGGCGATGAGCACTGGCGGACGGTGGTAAACCGCTACCAAAGACGTGGGAAAAGTTGACGCCGCCCTTTTCGATGAGCTGACCGTTCTCGATCACCCGGGTGCGACCGCCACCACCGGCAGGCCGGGTCCAGGCGTCTTCGACGAAGCGAGCGCTGCCGTCTTCGGCTTCCAGAGCAGTGCAGATACGGTCTTGCAGGTCGAGCAGGTAGGCTTTTACGGCCTCGGTGCGGGTAGTCATGGCATCACCTTGAATCGGGCAAAGCTACGCGGCACTTCGAACGGAGCGTGAGGCCGGCGCAAATGGGCGCGTAGCATAACACCGCAACCAGCACCCTCGCAGTTGACGAAGGTCAAGCTTAGGAGTCCGATAGGGCCTTTCGCGCAAAGACCCAAGGAGATTGCAGATGGCCAAACGAATCCAGTTCCGTGCCCATGGCGGCCCCGAAGTACTTGAGTATGTCGATT
The DNA here is from genome assembly GCF_902497875.1 of Pseudomonas fluorescens. Taxonomy (GTDB): domain Bacteria; phylum Pseudomonadota; class Gammaproteobacteria; order Pseudomonadales; family Pseudomonadaceae; genus Aquipseudomonas; species Aquipseudomonas fluorescens_BR. The sequence goes on along the minus strand of NZ_CABVHY010000018.1, from coordinate 45,101 downwards.
ACCAACCGGCAGCGCCGGGTCCGCAACAGGTTCGCGTCAGCAACAAGGCCATCGGCCTGAATTTCATCGACACCTATTTGCGCAGCGGCCTCTATGCGCCGCCGACCTTGCCCTCGGGACTGGGTGCCGAAGGCGCCGGCGTGGTCGAGGCGGTCGGCAGTGAAGTCACTCAATTCAAAGTCGGCGACCGTGTCGCTTATGGCAGCGGTCCGCTGGGCGCCTACAGTGATGTGCATGTGTTGCCGGCGGCCAATCTGGTGCATCTGCCCGACGCCATCAGCTTCGAACAAGCGGCGGGCGTGATGCTTAAAGGCCTGACAGTGCAGTATCTGCTGCGTCAGACCTATGAGCTCAAGGGTGGCGAAACCATTTTGTTCCACGCCGCTGCTGGCGGTGTCGGCTCCCTTGCCTGCCAATGGGCCAAGTCGCTGGGGGTAAAGTTGATCGGTACGGTCAGCTCGCCTGAAAAAGCCGCCCTCGCCAAATCCCTTGGCGCGTGGGAGACCATCGATTACAGCAAGGAAAACGTCGCCCAGCGGGTGCTGGAATTGACTGACGGCAACAAGTGCCCGGTGGTCTACGACGGCGTCGGCAAAGACACCTGGCTCACCTCGCTGGACAGCGTGGCGCCACGCGGCCTGGTGGTGAGCTTCGGCAACGCCTCGGGCGCGGTCGACGGGGTAAACCTGGGGATTCTGGCGGCCAAGGGCTCGTTGTACGTGACCCGACCGACTCTGGCGACTTACGCCAACAACGCCGAGAACCTGCAACGCATGGCCGATGAGCTGTTCGGGATGATCATCAGCGGCAAGATAAAGGTGGATATCAACCAGCGTTATCCATTGGCTGAGGCGGCCAAGGCGCAGACTGAGTTGTCGGCGCGGCGCACAACGGGGTCGACGATTTTGTTGCCGTAAGGCTGAACAAATGAGGTGTCTGTAAGGATGCCATCGCGAGCAAAATCGCTCCCACAAGGGATTTGCGTCGATCACAGATCCAATGTGGGAGCAGCCGGTCGACGCTCGATTGCTCGCGATGAAGTTCACACCGAACTCACGCCGGACGCACGATTTTCCCGCTCGCCAGATCACGAATCAGGCTCGGGTTCTTGCGCCCGCCCAGGTTGCCGCCGAGTACCAGGTCGATCTGCCCGCGGAAGTATTGCTCGACGCGAATCCGGGTGCGCGCCGCCGGCCGGCCCTGGGGGTTGGCCGAGGTCGACACCAGCGGGCCTACCAGTGCGCATAACTCGCGGACTTGCGGGTGATCACTGACCCGCAAGGCCACGGTGTCGTGAACCCCGGTGATCCACTCCGGCAGCATGCCCTGGTGTGGCACCAGCCAGGTATTGGGCCCCGGCCAGGTACTGGCCATGCGGTCCATCCAGCTTTGCGGGAAGTCTTCGAAAAGAAAATCGAATTGCCGGATGTTGTCCGCGATAAGGATCAGACCTTTATCCACAGACCGCGACTTGATCGCCAGCAGGCGATCCACCGCTTCTTCGTTCCATGGATCGCACCCCAGGCCCCAAACGGCTTCGGTTGGATAGGCAATTACCGCCCCTGCGCGAATTTCTCGTGCGGCTTGTTGCACACGCCAACTGCTGACCATTGCTGACTCTCCGGAATAAGGCTGAGGCCAGTTTACCGCTGTTCATTATAAAACCTAGGGTGTGCTCTCAATAGATGGCGGATCGCGTGGGGGCGCCCCCTAACTTACCCGTGCAAACCAGCGCCCGCTTTCACAGACTGCCCGGCCGTCCATCTCCAGCTCCGTCAGCGCCGCCAGGACCTTGGGCAAGGCCCAGCCGCTGGCGCCAGCCAGGGCTTCACTGGTATGCGGCGCGGCATGCAACAAGCGCAACAAAGGATGATCGGCCTTCGCTGGCGCAGCCACTGCGGCAGGTGGCAGCCTTTGCCAGCCGCGCAAGGCTTCGAGGATATGTTCGATGGTCTCGACCAGCACCGCGCCATCGCGGATCAACTGATGGCAACCGCGGGCGCCGGGATGATGGATGGATCCTGGAATCGCATACACCTCGCGGCCTTGCTCTGCTGCCAGCCGCGCGGTGATCAACGATCCGCTGGCCACACTGGCCTCGACCACCAGCACTCCCAGGGACAAACCACTGATGATTCGATTGCGCCGAGGGAAGTTGCTGGGGTGCGGCCCGGCGTCCAGCGGGAACTCGGAAACCACGGCGCTGCCCTGGGCAATCATCGCCTCGGCCAGCTGGCGATTGCGCTGTGGATAAAAATTTTCCAGCCCGGTGCCCAACACGCCGACCGTCTGCCCGCCAATGTCCAGAGCGGCCTGATGCGCGGCGCTGTCGATCCCCAGCGCCAGGCCGCTGGTAATCACAAAACCAGCGCCGGCAAGGCTGCGGGAAAATGCCGCGGCAGTATCCATTCCAGGACGCGAGGCCCGACGGCTACCGACCATCGCCAGCTGCGGTTTTTCCAGAATGCCCGGATCACCCGCCACGAATAATAACGGCGGGGCGTCGTCCAGTTCCGCCAGCAGCGCCGGGTAGCCGGGCTGGTCCAGCATCAGTAAATGCTGGCCCGGGCGCTCAAGCCAAGCCAATGCATGGCTAGCGCCATCACGGATCTCGGCACTGCGTCGGGCCTCTGCACACGCAGCCGGCAAGCCCAATGCGCGCCAGGCACTGGCCGGCGCGCTGATGGCTGCCGAGGCCGAACCAAAGGCTTCGAGCAACTTTTGAAAACGTCGAGGGCCGAGTTCCGGCAGACGATGCAAACGCAAACGGGCTTCCAGTTCCGCAGGCGAAACCTGGGCAATAGCAGACAGCGACATAGATCATCCTTGATCGTTATAAGGCCTGTCGAAACAGGAATAAGCTGTGGATAAGTCTGTTGGTAACTTGTTGAGAATTACCGTCTTTTCTATGGGTTTCGGACCTTGTCCAGCACCGCCAGAGAGCGCGATGCATTCAGCACCAGACCATAACTGAGCTTTTCGTAAGTGCGGAACACCATCAGCAACCCGGCGCGCTCATCGGGGATTTTCACTTCGCTGCCGGTCACCCGGTCACGCACGGTTTCCCCGGTTTTCATCACCGCCAGCACGTTGCCTTCGGCCAAGCCATCACGTCGGCCCTTGTTCAGGGTTACCACGTCGAGCACGCCGATCTGCGTCACCCCGCGTGGCACATCGATGATCAAGCCGTTGATCTCGGTGTGTGGCGAACTGGGCATGAAGGTCGAGTTGATCGCCCGTTCCTCGCTGCTGAACAACCGGTCGCCGAGACGCACCTCTTGGGTGGTGCGTTGCAGCGCCAGCGTAGCGACATCACCTTCGGTGGCAACGATTTCCCCGCCGCCGATATCGTCGGCATTGATCCCGAGGAACTCCTTGCTCTGCGGGTCGGTGTAGACCTTGCCCTGCCGGAAGATGCCGTAGACCGACTGGTCCGCGGCGAACGTACCGCGAGCGTAGATGCGATCACCCGTGCCACTGAGCACCCGCTCGGCTTCGCCGGCGACGATGTACGGTGCCTTGTCGAAATCCTCGACCTTGTCGACGATGCGGTTACTCAGCAAGAAACTGTTGATCGCTTGCAGCGGAATGCTCGGGATGGCATCGGCCACTGGCGTGCTGCGGATTCGTGGCGACAGTTTGATGGTGCCCCGCGAGGCCCCGCGATTGAGAGTCAGGCGTGGCTGGCCGTTGACGTAGACCAGCGACAGCGAGTCGCCCGGGTAGATGAGATTGGGGTTTTCGATGTGCGGGTTGACCTGCCAGATTTCCGGCCACTTCCAGGGCTCCCGGAGGAATTTCCCGGAAATGTCCCACAGTGTGTCGCCCGCCACCACGGTGTAATGCTGTGGAAAACCGTCCCTGAGTTGCACTTGCGCGTGCGCGATACCAACCGAGGCCAACAGCAGCAGGGCGAGTAGTGATTTCCTCATCCAGTGAATCCCTTTATTATGTACGTTCGCGTGAAACGCCAGAGTCCCTGCGGCTCGCTCCCTTCCAGGAGAACGTTTTGCAACGGTGGCCTGACCTGTCCGGCAACCGACCCTGACTTTACCTCACACGTGCAGCAATTACGCTTATGGCCATTTTAGACATCCTCGAATTCCCTGACCCGCGCCTGCGCACTATCGCCAAACCTGTGGCCGTAGTGGACGACGAAGTGCGTCAGTTGGTCGATGACATGTTTGAAACAATGTATGAAGCACCTGGCATCGGCCTGGCTGCGACCCAGGTCGACGTGCACAAACGCATCGTGGTCATGGACCTCTCTGAAGACCGCAGCGAACCACGGGTGTTCATCAACCCCGAGTTTGAAGTCCTGACCGACGAGATGGGCCAGTATCAGGAAGGTTGCCTCTCGGTACCGGGCTTCTACGAAAACGTCGATCGACCGCAGCGCGTGAAGATCAACGCGCTGGACCGTGACGGCCAGCCCTATGAGCTGATCGCCGAAGGCCTGCTGGCGGTGTGCATTCAACATGAATGCGACCACCTTAATGGCAAATTGTTCGTCGATTACCTGTCCACGCTCAAACGTGACCGGATCAAGAAGAAGCTGGAAAAACTGCATCGCCAGCACGCTTGATTCCCTTCTTCCAAAGGCTTGCTGTAGCAAGCCTTTTTCTTTTCCGAGTGCTTTCAACCGAGAATCCCCATGACTGAGCCATTGCGCATCGTCTTTGCCGGCACCCCCGAATTCGCCGCCGAACACCTCAAGGCCTTGCTCGACAGCCCGTATGAGATCGTGGCGGTCTACACCCAGCCGGATCGTCCGGCGGGGCGCGGGCAAAAGCTGATGCCGAGCCCGGTCAAGCAACTCGCCGAGCAGCACACCATCAGCGTTCTGCAGCCACCGACCCTGCGAGACGCAGCGGCCCAGGCGGAACTGGCAGCGCTCAAACCCGACTTGCTGGTGGTGGTGGCCTACGGCTTGATCCTGCCGCAAGCGGTGCTGGATATTCCGCGCCTGGGCTGCATCAACAGCCATGCTTCGTTGTTGCCGCGCTGGCGCGGTGCAGCACCGATCCAGCGCGCCGTCGAAGCGGGTGACGCCGAAAGCGGTGTGACGGTGATGCGCATGGAACTGGGTCTGGATACCGGGCCGATGCTGCTGAAAGTCACGACCCCGATCAGCGCCGACGACACTGGCGGCAGCCTCCACGACCGTCTCGCCGAAATGGGGCCGCCTGCCGTGGTCCAGGCCATTGCCGGTCTGGCGGCAGGAACCCTCGAAGGCGAAGTGCAGGATGACAGCCTCGCCACCTACGCCCACAAGCTGAACAAGGACGAAGCCCGCATCGACTGGAGCCGCCCGGCCGTCGAGCTGGAACGCCTGGTCCGCGCGTTCAATCCATGGCCGATCTGCCACAGCACCCTCAATGGCGAAGCGCTGAAGGTCCTCGCCGCGAACCTCGCCGATGGCCAGGGCGCTCCGGGTGAAGTGCTCAGCGCCAGCAAGGACGGTCTGATCGTCGCTTGCGGTGAGCAGGCCTTGTGCCTGACCCGTCTGCAATTGCCTGGCGGCAAGGCGCTGAACTTCAGCGACTTGTTCAACAGCCGCCGCGAGAAATTCGCCGTCGGCACGGTGCTGGGTCAAGCGATGGACGCACAATGAATCCGCGTCTGGCCGCCGCCAAGGCCCTGGCTGCAGTACTCAACGGTAAAGCCTCGCTCAACAGTTCATTGCCGACGCAGCTGGATAAGGTCGAGCTGCGTGATCGTGGTTTCACCCAGGATCTGGCCTTCGGCACTGCCCGTTGGCAGCCGCGGTTGTCAGCGCTGGCGGCCAAGCTGCTGCAAAAACCCTTCAAAGCAGCCGACGCCGATGTCGAAGCGTTGCTGTTGGTCGGTCTCTACCAGCTGCTCTACACCCGCGTACCGGCCCACGCCGCCATCGGCGAAACTGTCGGTTGCGCCGAGAAGCTGAAAAAGCCTTGGGCCAAGGCCTTGCTCAACGCCGTGCTGCGCCGTGCCCAGCGGGAAAGCGAAGCGTTGCTCAGCGAGCTGGAACACGACCCGGTGGTCCGTACCGCGCATCCGCGCTGGCTGCAAAAATCCCTCAAGGCATTCTGGCCTGATCAGTGGGAAGCCATCTGCGCGGCGAATAATGCCCATCCGCCGATGATCCTGCGGGTCAATCGCCGCCACCATGCTCGTGATGCTTACCTGAAATTGCTGAGCGATGCCGGTGTGGCGGGCAATGCTTGTGTCTACAGCCAGGACGGCATCGTGCTTGACGAGCCGGGCGATGTACGCAACCTGCCAGGCTTCGCCGAAGGCTGGATCAGCGTGCAGGACGAAGCCGCACAACTGGCCGCCGACCTGCTGGATCTGGCGCCGGGGCAACGGGTGCTCGACGCCTGCTGCGCGCCGGGCGGCAAGACCTGCCACATTATGGAGGTCGAGCCGGCACTGGCCGGCGTGGTCGCGGTGGACCTGGAAGCCAAGCGGCTGGTGCGGGTACGGGAAAATCTCCAGCGGCTTGGCCTGAGCGCCGAACTGATCGCCGCCGATGGCCGCGATACTGCCACCTGGTGGGACGGCCAGCCGTTCCAGCGGATCCTGCTGGACGCGCCATGCTCGGCCACCGGGGTCATCCGCCGTCATCCGGACATCAAACTGACTCGCCAGCCCGACGACATTGCCGCCCTGGCCGTGCTGCAGGGTGAACTGCTGGACGCCCTGTGGCCGACCCTCGAAGTCGGCGGCATCCTGCTGTATGCCACGTGTTCGACCTTGCCGACCGAGAACACCGAAGTCATCGAAGCCTTTCTGGCCCGGACGCCAGGCGCCCGCGAGCTCGACATTGCCGGTCAGCTCGGGCAGCCTGCGGCCGGGATCAAGCAAGCTCATGGCCGCCAGTTACTGGCCCAGGAGGGCGGGCATGACGGTTTCTACTACGCCAAGTTGATCAAGATCGCCGCCGCGCGCGGTTAACCGGTTTTAAGGGAGTGACTGGATGAAAATCATCATCCTCGGCGCAGGGCAGGTCGGCGGTTCGCTGGCGGAACACCTGGCCAGTGAAGCCAATGACATCACGGTGGTCGACACTGACGGCGAACGTCTGCGCGATCTCGGCGACCGGCTCGATATTCGCACCGTTCAAGGCCGCGGCTCGCTCCCGACCGTGCTGCGTCAGGCCGGCGCGGACGATGCGGACATGCTGGTGGCGGTCACCAACAGTGACGAAACCAACATGGTTGCCTGTCAGGTCGCCCACACCCTGTTCCACACCCCGACCAAGATCGCCCGTGTGCGCGAAGCGGCTTATCTGACCCGCGCCGGCCTGTTCGACAACGATGCGATTCCGGTCGATGTGCTGATCAGCCCGGAACAGGTGGTCACCAACTACATCAAGCGCCTGATCGAACACCCCGGTGCCTTGCAGGTGATCGACTTCGCCGAAGGCAAAGCCCAGCTGGTAGCAATCAAGGCTTACTACGGCGGGCCGCTGGTGGGTCATCAATTGCGGCAGTTGCGCGAGCACATGCCGAATGTCGAGACCCGCGTTGCCGCCATCTTCCGCCGCGACCGACCGATCCTGCCCAAAGGCGATACGGTGATCGAAGCCGACGATGAAGTGTTTTTCATCGCTGCCAAAGCGAACATTCGTGCAGTGATGAGCGAAATGCGCCGCCTCGATGAAAGCTACAAGCGCGTAGTGATCGCCGGTGGCGGGCAGATCGGCGAGCGCCTGGCCGAAGCCATCGAAAGCCGCTACCAGGTAAAGATCATCGAGATGAACCCGGCGCGTTGCCGCTATCTTTCGGACAACCTCGACAGCACCGTGGTATTGCAGGGCAGTGCGTCAGACCGCGACCTGCTGATGGAGGAAAACATCGCCGACGCCGATATTTTCCTGGCGCTGACCAACGACGACGAAGCCAACATCATGTCCTCGCTGCTGGCCAAACGCCTGGGCGCGAAGAAGGTCATGACTATCATCAACAATCCAGCCTATGTCGATCTGATCCAGGGCGGTGACATCGATATCGCCATCAGCCCGCAGCTGGCGACCATCGGCACCTTGCTGGCCCACGTGCGACGCGGCGATATTGTCAGCGTGCACTCGTTGCGCCGCGGCGCAGCGGAGGCCATCGAGGCGATTGCCCATGGTGATGCGAAATCGAGCAAAGTGATCGGCCGCTCCATCGAAGACATCGGCCTGCCACCGGGCACGACGATCGGGGCGATCATCCGTGATGAAGAAGTGATCATCGCCCACGATGACACAGTGATCATGGCGGGTGACCACGTGATTCTGTTCCTTGTGGATAAAAAGCATATTCGGGATGTGGAGAAGCTGTTTCATGTGGGGTTGAGCTTCTTCTGATCCAGAACATTGCCAAGATCGCAGCCTGCGGCAGCTCCTACGCCGACCTGTGTAGGAGCTGCCGCAGGCTGCGATCTTTTGATCTTCGACTCAACATCCTGAAAGGAATCCACCGATGCTCGAATCCCTGGAAAAAATGCTCGCCAAGGGTGTGGATAACTCGCTGCTGCGCTTCGGCCTGGGCAAGGGTTATCTGGATCTGGGCGAGAACGCCAAGGCGGCGGAGCATTTTCAACGCTGTGTCGATTTCGATCCGAAGTATTCCGCGGCCTGGAAGCTGCTCGGCAAGGCGCATCTGGCGCTGGCTGACTATCCGGCTGCCCGCCATGCCTGGGAGCAGGGGCTCGAAGCGGCACGCGGGCATGGTGACAAGCAGGCGGAAAAGGAAATGACAGTGTTTCTGAAGAAGCTGGATCGTCAGGCTAATTGACCTGTTGCACCCTTGATTGAACGGTTGTGAATAACCCTGTAGGCGCAGGCTGCGATCTTTTGATCTTTTTTCCAGGGTTATCCACAGGCATGCTTCAGTACCAGCGCTCCTCGCCCGGCGGACGTTTCTTGAAACGCTTCATGCTCCACATGTACTGGCTCGGATAAGCGCGCACATATTTCTCGACGACCTGGCTCATTGCCGCACATGAAGTCTCGGTATCGGTGCTGTACATCGCCTCTGGCGCGGCTTCGAGGATCACTTTGTAACCCGAACCGTCAGGCAGGCGCAGGGCATGCAGGAACACCCCGACGGCTTTGCCGCCGGCGAGCATGTTCGGTACGAATTTGCTGGTCAGGGCTTTGGTGGCAAAGAACGGCACGAAAATCCCGGCCGATTCGGACGGTTCCGGGTCAGCCGGGATACCCACTGCCCCCCCTTTGCGCACTTCCTTGATGACACTGAGAATGCCTTCCTTGGTGGATGCGGCGACGCGGTTACCCAATTGCACCCGCTGCTTGCGCAACAAATCGTCCACCGCCTTGAGCTTGGGCGGACGATAGAAAATGATCGGTTTGCACTGGCTGCAATAGAAGTGGTTCAACACTTCCCAGTTGCCGAGGTGACTGGTGATGCCGACAACCCCTTTACCGGAGGCCAACGCGTCCTTGAGCACGTCCAGACCTTCGACTTCCCGCACCAGGTCGATGGAGCGCTGGGCCGGCCAGATCCAGGCGCAGGCACTTTCGGTCAGCGACTTGCCGATATCCATCAGGCTCTTCCCGACCAGACGCTCGCGCTCGGCGGCGTCCATTTCAGGAAAGCATTTCGCCAGGTTGATTCGCACCACATCGCGGGAGCGGTTGGGCAATTTCCACATCATCCAGCCGATGGCCGAACCCACCACTTGCACCGCGCGCCAGGGCAGCAGGGCAAACAACCGCAGAGCGCCTACCAGCAAGGCGCCTTTCAACTTATCCACAGGTCACTCCTGATCTAAACCGACGTCATGAACCTTGTCGCGAGCCCGCTATTCTAACCGCCCGCTGCGCAAGATGGCGTAGCGATCACAATCGGTGGTGTGATCCATGACCATCCCGGATGCTTGCATCAAGGCATAACAGATGGTCGGGCCAACGAAAGTGAAGCCGGCCTTCTTCAAACCTTTGCTCATTGCCGCGGCCTCGGGTGTTATTGCCGGCACCTCGCTGCGATCCTTGAAATGATTGATCCTGGGCTGGCCGCCGACGAACGACCACAGCAACGCCACCGGATCCTCCAGTGCCAGCCAGGCCTGGGCATTGCGCCGGGCGGCGTTGAGTTTCAGGCGATTACGGATGATCCCCGGATCGAGCATCAAATCGTCGATTTCGGCATCGCTCATCTGTGCCACGCGCTGTACGTCGAAACCAAACAGCACCTCACGATAACGCTCGCGTTTCCTTAGCACAGTGATCCACGATAGGCCGGCCTGGAACCCTTCAAGCAAAAGCAACTCGAACAAGCGCTGCGCATCGCGTAGCGGCACGCCCCACTCCTGATCGTGATAGGCCATGTACAGCGGATCTTCGGAACACCAAAAGCAGCGTGGCATAAGGCTCCAGGGGGTGGAGGCGCGACCGAATCGGGTATACTCCCGCTCTTTAAATCGCAGCCCAAGAAACAGGTGAATTTCGTGAGCCAGCCTACGCCAGCCGTGCGTACCTTCCAAGACTTGATCCTCGCCCTCCAGCAATACTGGGCCGAGCAAGGTTGTGTGGTACTTCAGCCCTACGATATGGAAGTAGGCGCCGGCACCTTTCATACCGCCACGTTTCTGCGCGCCATCGGCCCGGAAACCTGGAACGCCGCTTATGTGCAGCCCAGTCGTCGCCCGACTGACGGCCGCTACGGCGAAAACCCGAACCGTTTGCAGCACTACTACCAGTTCCAGGTGGTATTGAAGCCAAACCCGGACAACTTCCAGGAACTGTACCTGGGCTCGCTCAAGCACGTCGGTCTCGACCCGCTGGTGCACGACATCCGCTTCGTCGAAGACAACTGGGAATCGCCGACCCTCGGTGCCTGGGGTCTGGGCTGGGAAGTCTGGCTCAACGGCATGGAAGTGACTCAGTTCACTTACTTCCAGCAGGCGGGCGGCATCGAGTGCTACCCGGTGACCGGCGAGATCACTTACGGTCTCGAGCGTCTGGCCATGTACCTGCAGGGCGTGGATTCGGTCTACGACCTGGTCTGGGCTGACGGCCCGTTCGGCAAAGTGACCTACGGCGACGTGTTCCACCAGAACGAAGTGGAGCAGTCGACCTACAACTTCGAACAGGCCAACGTCGAGAAGCTCTTCGAGCTGTTCGACTTCTATGAAAGCGAAGCCAAGCGTCTGATCGAACTCGACCAGCCGCTGCCATTGCCAAGCTACGAAATGGTGTTGAAGGCCTCCCATACCTTCAACCTGCTGGATGCTCGCCGGGCGATCTCGGTCACTGCGCGTCAGCAATACATTCTGCGTGTACGCACCCTGGCGCGTTCCGTCGCCCAAGCCTATCTGCTGGCTCGCGCCAAGCTGGGCTTCCCGATGGCGGCTCCGGATTTGCGTGATGAAGTGTTGGCTAAGCTGGAGGCTGCACAATGAGTGCTCAAGATTTTCTGGTCGAACTGGGCACCGAAGAACTGCCACCCAAAGCCCTGAATACTCTGGCTGAGGCGTTCCTTGCCGGTATCGACAAAGGCCTGCAAGCCGCTGGCCTGAACTACGAGACCAAAACCGTCTACGCCGCGCCGCGTCGTCTGGCCGTGCTGATCACTGCATTGGCCACTCACCAGCCGGATCGCAGCATCAACCTCGACGGCCCGCCGCGTCAGGCCGCGTTCGATGCCGAAGGCAATCCGACTCAGGCCGCCCTGGGTTTCGCCAAGAAGTGCGGCGTTGATCTGAGCGAAATCGATCAGAGCGGCGCGAAACTGCGTTACAGCCAAAGCATCGCTGGCAAACCGACCGCCAGTTTGCTGCCGACCATCGTCGAAGATTCCTTGAATGACTTGCCGATTCCCAAGCGCATGCGCTGGGGCGCGCGCAAGGAAGAGTTCGTGCGCCCGACCCAGTGGCTGGTCATGCTGCTCGGTGACCAGGTCATCGATTGCACCATCCTCGCCCAGAAAGCCGGTCGCGACTCCCGTGGTCACCGTTTCCATCACCCGGAAAGCGTGCGCATCACCGCGCCGGCCAACTACCTGCAAGACCTGCGCGCGGCTTACGTGCTGGCGGACTCCAACGAGCGTCGCGAGCTGATCAGCAAGCGCACTGCCGAGTTGGCGGCGCTGCAGGAAGGTACGGCGATTGTTCCACCGAGCCTGCTCGACGAAGTCACGGCGCTGGTGGAATGGCCGGTGCCGCTGGTCTGCTCGTTCGAAGAGCGGTTCCTCGAGGTGCCGCAGGAAGCCCTGATCACCACCATGCAGGACAACCAGAAGTATTTCTGCCTGCTCGATGCCGACGGCAAGTTGCTGCCACGCTTCATCACCGTGGCCAACATCGAAAGCAAAGACCCGCAGCAGATCATCTCGGGTAACGAGAAGGTGGTCCGTCCACGCCTGACCGACGCCGAGTTCTTCTTCAAGCAAGACAAGAAGCAGAAACTCGAAAGCTTCAACCTGCGCCTGCAGAACGTGGTGTTCCAGGAAAAGCTGGGCAGTGTCTTCGACAAAGCCGAGCGGGTTTCCAGACTGGCAGCGTTCATCGCTCAACGCATCGGCGGCGATACATCCCGTGCAGCTCGCGCCGGCCTGCTGTCCAAATGCGACCTGGCGACCGAGATGGTCGGTGAGTTCCCGGAGATGCAAGGCGTCGCCGGTTACTACTACGCCCTCAACGACGGCGAGCCGCAAGACGTGGCCCTGGCGCTGAACGAACAATACATGCCACGCGGTGCCGGCGCTGAACTGCCGACCACTGTAACCGGCGCGGCCGTAGCGATCGCCGACAAGCTCGACACCCTGGTGGGTATTTTCGGTATCGGCATGCTGCCGACCGGGAGCAAAGACCCTTATGCCTTGCGCCGTGCTGCCCTTGGCATACTACGGATCCTGATCGACAAGAAACTCGATCTGGACCTGACCGATGCGGTGGCATTCGCCGTCAACGCATTCGGCGCCAAGGTCAAGGCGGCCGGTCTGGCCGACCTTGTACTGGAGTTCATCTTCGACCGTCTGCGTGCACGTTACGAAGACGAAGGCGTGGATGTGGGCACCTACCTGTCGGTTCGCGCCCTGAAACCGGGTTCGGCACTGGACTTCGATCAACGCGTGCAAGCCGTCGAGGCATTCCGCAAATTGCCGGAAGCCGCGGCCCTGGCGGCGGTGAACAAGCGTGTATCGAACCTGCTGAGCAAGGCCGAAGGCACGATCCCGAGCATCGTCGAAGCCAAGTACTTCGACAATGCCAACGAGTTCTCGCTGTACTCGGCGATCCAGCAGGCTGATCAGGCGGTCCAGCCAATGGCTGCGGCGCGTCAGTACCGCGAATCGCTGGCCCGTCTGGCAGCGCTGCGCGAGCCGGTCGATGCGTTCTTTGAAGCGGTGATGGTCAACGCTGAGGATGCCAAGGTACGTGCCAACCGTTATGCGTTGCTGGCGCGTCTGCGTGGGCTGTTCCTCGGTGTCGCCGATATTTCGCTGCTGAGCTGATTGGTTTAAGGGGCGGAGTGTGAAACTGCTGATTCTCGATCGGGACGGGGTGATCAATTACGACTCCGACGCTTACATCAAGTCGGTGGAGGAGTGGATTCCGCTCCCTGGCTCGATCGAAGCCATCGCGCGGTTGAGCAAGGCCGGCTGGACGGTAGCGGTCGCTACCAACCAGTCCGGTATCGCTCGCGGCTACTACGATGTCGCGACCCTGGACGCCATGCACGAGCGCCTGCGCTCGCTGGTGGCGGAGCAGGGTGGCGAGCTCGGGCTGATCGTCCATTGCCCCCACGGACCCGATGATGGCTGCGATTGCCGCAAGCCCAAACCCGGCATGCTGAAAACCATTGCCGCGCATTACGACGTGGCGCTGACCCATCTATGGTTTGTCGGCGACACGCTCGGTGACCTGGAAGCCGCAAAAGCCGTCGACTGTCAGCCAGTTTTGGTAAAAACCGGTAAAGGCGAAAAGACTCTGGGTAAAACCCTACCGGTAGGCACCTTGATTTTTGACGATCTGGCGGCAGTTGCCGCTGAACTTATCCACAATTAGAGCGCTTCTGACGACATCCTGACCAAGGACAGTTCGGGAGTGCGCTTTTAATAGGCAAATGCCGCTATGTCGATCTTGCAGGCAATCAGGACCTTTCTCTTTTACCTGCTGCTGGGCACCACCTCGTTGCTCTGGTGCAGCCTGAGCTTTTTTATTGCGCCTTTTTTACCGTTCAAGGCCCGTTATCGTTTTATCAACGTGTACTGGTGCCATTGCGCGCTGTGGCTGAGCAAAGTGTTCCTCGGTATCCGTTATGAAGTGCAGGGCGCCGAGAACGTACCTGAACAGCCCTGTGTGATTCTGTCGAACCACCAGAGCACGTGGGAGACATTCTTTCTCTCGGCCTACTTCGAGCCGTTGAGCCAGGTGCTCAAGCGCGAACTGCTCTATGTGCCGTTCTTCGGTTGGGCAATGGCCATGCTGCGACCGATCGCCATTGATCGTGACAACCCCAAGGCGGCGCTCAAGCATGTGGCGAAGAAGGGCGATGAACTGCTCAAGGACGGCGTCTGGGTATTGATCTTCCCGGAGGGCACTCGGGTTCCTTTTGGCAAGGTCGGCAAGTTCTCCCGAGGCGGTACCGCACTGGCGGTCAACGCCGCGCTGCCGGTACTGCCGATTGCCCACAACGCCGGCAAGTTTTGGCCGAAGGCTGGCTGGGGCAAAAAGCCCGGCACCATCACCGTGGTGATCGGCGCGCCGATGTTTGCCGAAGGCACCGGACCGCGTGCCATCGCGGAGCTCAATGACCGGGTTGCCGCCTGGAACGAGCAAGCTCAGCGGGACATGGGTTCATTGCCGCCCATCACTGCGGAACCGGAAAAAGTGGCGATCTGAGATTCTGTGGATAACCTGTGTGCAATTTCATTCAAAACCGTCAAATATCCTATGTAAGCTTATGATTTATATATATATTTCTTAAAGCCATAAAATAACAAAAACCGTGCATAAGTTTTTTATGACGATAAAAAAACCGGCCTTTATAGCCGGTTTTTTTCTGCCTGTTGAAAAGAGCTGGAGCAAGGTAAAAGATCAAAAGATCGCAGCCTTCGGCAGCTCCTACAGGAACCGAGCACGCCACACATTTCGCGACTACCGTCTCCCCGTAGGCTGCGATCCTGGCGTACAGATAGACACCCCATACGTCTGCAAATATTGAACAAAAAAAGGCCAACGCTTAGCGTTGGCCTTTTTTATTTCAGCAGGTCACACCCGATCAGAAGTCCAGGTTGGACACCGCCAGAGCGTTGGTCTCAATGAACTCACGACGTGGCTCGACCGCATCACCCATCAGGGTGTTGAAGATCTGGTCGGCACCGATGGCGTCTTCGATCGTTACTTTGAGCATCCGGCGTACGCTTGGGTCCATGGTGGTTTCCCAGAGCTGGTCCGGGTTCATCTCACCGAGACCTTTGTAGCGCTGGATGGTGTGGCGCTTGGTGCTTTCGGCCATCAACCATTCAAGGGCTTCCTTGAACTCGGTGACGGGCTTCTTGCGCTCGCCGCGTTGAATGTAAGCGCCTTCGTCCAGCAAGGTGCTCAATTGAGCGCCAAGGGTGACGACGGTCTTGTAGTCATTGCTGCCGAAGAAGTCGCGGTTGAAGGTGATGTAGTTCGACAGGCCGTGAGAGATCAGTTCGACCTCCGGCAGCCAGACGTTACGTTCACGGTCTTCACGCAGGCTGGCTTTGTAGACCAGGCCGGATTTTTCCACGAGACGCAGGCGGGCTTCGTACTGGGCCAGCCAATCCTGCATCGCTACGTGATCGGACAGCTGTTCCATGCTGACGGCAGGCAGGTAGATGAAGTGCTCGGTCAGTTCCTGTGGATACAGGCGCGACAAACGCTTGAGGGTCTTCATCACCATGCGGAAGTCATTTACCAGACGTTCCAGCGCCTCACCGGAAATACCCGGGGCTTCATCGTTCAGGTGCAGGCTTGCATCTTCAAGGGCCGACTGCGTCATGTACTCTTCCATGGCGTCGTCGTCTTTGATGTATTGCTCTTGCTTGCCTTTTTTCACTTTGTACAGCGGAGGCTGAGCGATGTAGATGTAGCCGCGCTCGATCAGCTCAGGCAGCTGACGGAAGAAGAAGGTCAGCAACAAGGTACGGATGTGCGAACCGTCGACGTCAGCATCGGTCATGATGATGATGTTGTGATAACGCAGCTTGTCGATGTTGTATTCGTCGCGACCGATGCCGCAGCCCAGCGCAGTGATCAAGGTGCCAACCTCTTGCGAGGAAATCATCTTGTCGAAGCGGGCTTTCTCAACGTTAAGGATTTTACCTTTCAGTGGCAGAATCGCTTGAGTCTTGCGGTTACGTCCCTGCTTGGCGGAACCGCCAGCAGAGTCACCTTCCACCAGGTACAGTTCGGAAAGGGCAGGGTCTTTTTCCTGGCAGTCCGCCAGTTTGCCCGGCAGGCCGGCAATATCCAGCGCGCCTTTACGACGGGTCATCTCACGGGCTTTACGCGCTGCTTCACGAGCCCGCGCAGCGTCGATCATCTTGCCGACGACCAGCTTGGCTTCGTTCGGGTTTTCCAGCAGGAAGTCGGAGAAGTACTTGCCCATTTCCTGTTCGACAGCGGTCTTCACTTCGGAAGACACCAGCTTGTCTTTAGTCTGGGAGCTGAACTTCGGATCCGGCACCTTCACCGAAATGATCGCCGTCAGACCTTCACGGGCATCGTCACCGGTGGTCGCGACTTTATGCTTCTTCGCCAGACCTTCCGCTTCGATGTAGGTGTTCAGGTTACGCGTCAGCGCCGAACGGAAGCCCACCAGGTGAGTACCGCCGTCACGCTGCGGGATGTTGTTGGTGAAGCACAACAGGTTCTCGTTGAAGCTGTCGTTCCACTGCAGAGCGATTTCTACGCCAATGCCGTCTTCGCGCTGGACGTTGAAGTGGAACACCTGGTTGACCGGAGTCTTGTTGGTGTTCAAGTATTCAACGAACGCACGCAGGCCACCTTCGTACTTGAACAGTTCTTCCTTGCCGCTGCGCTCGTCCTTGAGGACGATACCGACACCGGAGTTGAGGAAGGACAGTTCACGAATCCGCTTGGCCAGGATGTCCCAGCTGAAGTGGATATTCTTGAAGGTCAGGTCGGACGGTTTGAAGTGAATCTGGGTACCGGTGGTTTCAGTCTCACCGACGATTTTCATCGGTTCCTGAGGAACACCGTGGACGTAGGTCTGTTCCCAGACCTTGCCGCTACGACGAACCGTCAACACCAGTAACTCGGACAGCGCGTTCACTACCGACACGCCTACACCGTGCAAACCACCGGAGACTTTGTAGGAGTTGTCATCGAACTTACCGCCAGCGTGCAGCACGGTCATGATGACCTCGGCAGCGGAAACGCCTTCTTCTTTGTGTACGTCTACCGGAATGCCGCGACCGTTGTCGCGCACGGTGATGGATTCATCCGGGTGGATGATGATACTGATGTCGTCGCAATGGCCAGCCAAAGCTTCGTCGATCGAGTTATCAACCACCTCGAATACCATGTGGTGCAGACCGCTGCCATCGTCGGTGTCACCAATGTACATACCGGGACGTTTGCGTACGGCATCCAGGCCTTTCAGCACTTTGATGCTGGTTGAGTCGTACGTATATTCTTCGCTCATGCCTTCACTCCCGATGGTCGTGGGTCTGGGTGATACGGCCCTGTTCCACGTGGAACAAAGCGACTGGCGTTTCCGTCTGCCAGCCTTCCCTCAATAATTCGTGATCTACACAGGTGATAAACACCTGGCAGCGTAAGTCTTCCAACAAGCGGCAAAGTGCGCGGCGGTGCTGCTCGTCCAGTTCGGACGGCAAGTCATCCACTAGATAAATACACTGGCCACGCCGGGCTTGGCTGACCAGATGCCCTTGGGCGATCCGCAATGCACAGACCACTAACTTCTGCTGACCGCGGGACAAGATGTCCGCGGCATTGTGTGCACCTAATCTAAGACGCAAATCAGCACGTTGTGGTCCGGCCTGGGTATGGCCCATTTGCTGATCCCGGTGAAGGGACGTGGCGAGCACTGCACTCAGCTCTCGCTCTTTATCCCAACCCCGGTAATAGCTAAGCGTTAAGCCTTCAAGCTCAACCAATTCGCTCAGGGTCTGTTCAAAGACTGGTTTCAAGGCTTTGATATAAGCGCGGCGGTATTCATCAATTTCAGCGCTGGCTTGACACAGTTCCCTGTCCCAAACCGCTTGCGAAACGGCGTCAAGTGTACCATGCCGAAGCCATGAGTTCCGCTGCCTAAGGGCCTTCTGCAGCCGCTGCCACGTGGACATGAAACGGGGTTCCACGTGGAACACACCCCAGTCCAGAAACTGTCGACGGATTTTCGGAGCACCTTCCAGCAATCGGAAGCTGTCGGGGTTGATCAGTTGCAGGGGCAGTATTTCGGCCAACTGCGCCGCGCTCCGGGCGTTCTGCCCATCAATGCGAATCTGAAACTCCCCCTGGCGATCCCGTGAGATCCCCAAAGCGCTGTGTCCGCCTTGCGCCAGTTCAACCTGGCCGAATACGGTACATGCCAATTGCTCGTACTGAATGACCGGTAATAAGCGGGCACTGCGAAACGAACGGGCAAGCCCCAGCAGGTGGATGGCTTCCAGAACACTGGTTTTGCCGCTGCCGTTGGCGCCGTACAGGATATTGATGCGAGGAGAAGGGGAGAAGGTCACCGGGTGCAAATTGCGCACCGCGGTGACTGAGACGCGACTGAGGGACATCTAGCTTCTGCTGAGCATGTTTACAGGCGCATCGGCATTACAACGTAAGCCGAATCGTCGTTGTCTGACTCCTGCACCAATGCGCTGCTGTTGGAGTCGGACAGAATCAGGCGGACCTGTTCGGTAGTCATCACGCCCAGCACATCGAGCAAGTAGCTTACGTTGAAGCCAATCTCCAGCGGGCCGCCGTTGTATTCGACTCCCACTTCTTCTTCGGCTTCTTCCTGTTCCGGGTTATTCGCCTGGATCTTCAGCTGACCGTTGGCCAGTTGCAGACGAATGCCACGGTACTTCTCGTTGGAGAGAATAGCGGTACGGCTGAAGGCTTCGCGCAGCGCCTGACGATCGCCGAGTACCAGCTTGTCGCCGCCTTTAGGCAGCACGCGCTCGTAATCCGGGAACTTGCCGTCAACCAGTTTGGAGGTAAAGGTGAACTCGCCGGTGGTGGCACGGATGTGATGCTGCCCCAGGACGATGCTGACCTGACCGTCTGGCTCGGTCAGCAGGCGTGCCAGCTCCAGGATACCTTTGCGCGGCACGATGACCTGATGACGGTCCGGCTGGCCGATATCGGCCTGCATCGAGCACATTGCCAGGCGGTGGCCATCGGTGGCTACCGCGCGGATGATGCCAGCAGACACTTCCAGCAGCATGCCGTTGAGGTAGTAGCGCACGTCCTGCTGAGCCATGGCGAAGCTGGTGCGTTCGATCAAACGACGCAGTTTGCTTTGCGCAAGCGTGCAGGTCAGCGAACCCGGGCCTTCCTCGACCGTCGGGAAATCGTTGGCGGGCAAGGTGGACAAGGTGAAGCGGCTACGGCCGGCTTTCACCACCAGCTTCTGCTCATCGACCTTGATGTCGATCAGGGCATCGTTTGGCAGGCTCTTGCAGATGTCCATCAGCTTGCGCGCCGGAACAGTGATTTCGCCTGGCTCGGCAGGCTCTTCGAGTTGCACACGACCGACCAGCTCGACTTCCAGGTCAGTACCGGTCAGCGACAATTGCTGGCCCTCGACAACCAACAGCACGTTGGAAAGCACCGGCAAGGTCTGGCGGCGCTCGACGACGCCTGCGACCAGTTGCAGGGGTTTCAACAGGGCTTCGCGTTGAATGGTGAAATGCATGGTCTCGTCCCTTGCCTTAATAAGCTGCGCTGGTGTTCATCAAGTGGTCAGTGTACGCAGCAGGTTCTTGTAGTCCTCGCGGATGTCCGCGTCGGATTCCTTGAGCTCGTTGATCTTGCGGCATGCGTGCAAGACCGTGGTGTGATCTCGGCCACCAAACACATCGCCGATTTCCGGCAGGCTGTGGTTGGTCAGCTCTTTGGACAATGCCATCGCTACCTGACGTGGACGGGCGACCGAGCGCGAACGGCGCTTGGACAGCAAGTCGGAAATCTTGATCTTGTAGTACTCGGCGACCGTGCGCTGAATGTTATCCACAGAGACCAGTTTATCCTGCAGTGCCAGCAGGTCCTTCAGGGATTCGCGGATCAACTCGATGGTGATGTCGCGGCCCATGAAGTGCGAGTGGGCGATAACACGTTTAAGTGCACCTTCGAGCTCACGCACGTTGGAGCGAATACGTTGGGCAATGAAGAACGCCGCATCATGGGGCAGATCGACTTTGGCCTGGTCTGCCTTCTTCATCAGAATCGCAACCCGGGTTTCAAGTTCCGGCGGCTCGACGGCGACCGTCAGGCCCCAGCCAAAGCGGGATTTGAGGCGCTCTTCAAGGCCTTCGATTTCTTTCGGATAGCGGTCACTGGTGAGAATGACCTGCTGGCCACCTTCAAGCAGAGCGTTGAACGTGTGGAAGAACTCTTCCTGGGAACGTTCCTTACGGGCGAAGAACTGAATGTCATCGATCAGCAGCGCGTCGACCGAACGGTAGAAGCGCTTGAATTCATTGATCGCATTGAGCTGCAACGCTTTGACCATGTCCGCCACGAAGCGCTCGGAATGCAGGTACACGACCTTGGCATTCGGATTCTTCTTTAATAGGTGGTTACCCACAGCGTGCATCAAGTGAGTCTTACCCAGGCCAACCCCACCATAAAGGAACAGCGGGTTGTAACCATGCTTGGGATTGTCGGCCACCTGCCAGGCCGCAGCCCGGGCCAACTGGTTCGACTTACCTTCGACGAAGTTCTCGAAGGTGAAGGTGCGGTTCAGGTAGCTGGTGTGCTTGAGCGCGCCCTCAACCTGCACGGTGCGCTGCTCAGCGCGTACCGGGGCCTGTTGCGAGCTGGCGCCGGCCATGGGGTCGAAACTGTCGCGAGAGGGCTCTTCGCTGACCTCGGCGGCCTTTTGCGTGGCCCGTTTGGCAGGCGCACTCGGTGCCGGCGCATTGGCCACGGGTGCAGCAGCCGCCTGCGCTTGAGAAGCCGCGGCGGCCAAAGGCGCATTAGGTGCAGCACGAGGTGCCGAACTGCGCTTGCTGCCTATTAATAAGGAAAGCGAAGGCGCCAGGCCGTTGCCGTGCTCATCGAGCAACTCGAGCACGCGGCCCAGGTATTTTTCGTTGACCCAATCGAGAACAAAACGATTCGGTGCGTAAACACGCAACTCGTCGCCCTCGGCTTCGACCTGTAGTGGACGGATCCAAGTGTTGAATTGCTGGGCAGGCAGCTCATCGCGCAGAAGCTCCACGCACTGCTGCCAAAGTTCCACTGACACGGATATCCCCTAAGTTGAAAGCCGGTGAGGCAAAAACAGCCGCCATTGTAGCGACCGAGCGTCCACTTATCCACATGTAGGTTGTTCAGGGAGCACGAAGAATCAACGCCTTAACTGAAAAAAACACGACCAATGGTATGTGGATAAGCCCTGTGGATAAGCCTACCTAAGCTCATTGTACAAGTGGGGGGTAAACTCGGTGGATAACCTGCCTGTGGATAACCTGCCATTCCACGCACAGCTTATCCGATAGCGCAGCACAGGCTGACCACCGTTTTCCACCATGGTTGTCATTCTCTGTACAGCGCGGATTAGAAGGTCTAAAGGCACTTATCCACAGAAGATGCCGACCCTAGCTTTTATAAGCATTACAGAAAAGCTTTAAATAATTCCCTTCTTTATTTCTATATCTAGCGATCCCGTGTCCGACGGCAAAACCCCTCAGATATCTAATTGAAGGAAAAGCTGGTTGGAAATTGACCTAGAGGCGTGCTTTCTCTAGAATCGCCGGTCTCTTAAAACGGGGGCCATTCCGGCCCGTTGTGGACGAACCAGGTAACACGACATGAAACGTACTTTCCAACCAAGCACCATCAAACGCGCCCGTACTCACGGCTTCCGTGCTCGCATGGCTACCAAAAACGGCCGCGCAGTCCTGTCGCGTCGTCGCGCCAAAGGTCGTGCGCGTCTGGCAGTTTGATAATCCGGTACTGGTGGTGAGTCAGGACTTCAGTCGGGAAAAGCGTTTGCTGACTCCCCGGCATTTCAAGGCAGTCTTTGACTCCCCCACCGGCAAGGTTCCGGGGAAAAATCTCCTGCTCCTTGCGCGAAACAACGATCTTGATCACCCCCGATTGGGGTTAGTGATCGGGAAAAAGAGCGTAAAGCTCTCCGTTGAGCGCAATCGCCTCAAACGTCTGATGCGCGAATCGTTTCGCCTCCACCAGGATTCTCTGGTCGGTTGGGACATCGTTATCGTCGCGCGCAAAGGTTTGGGTGACGTAGAAAACCCCGAATTGATTCAGCATTTCGGCAAACTCTGGAAGCGTCTGGCACGCAGCACGCCAGTACCAGCAGTCAAAACCGAAACTGTAGGGGTAGACAGTCCCGATGCGTAAACTGGCACTCGTTCCGATCCAGTTTTATCGCTATGCCATTAGTCCTCTGATGGCCAGTCACTGTCGTTTCTACCCCAGTTGTTCCTGCTACGCGTATGAAGCCATAGAAAATCATGGCCTTCTGCGCGGTGGCTGGCTGGCCTTTCGTCGTTTAGGTCGCTGTCATCCGTGGAATCCCGGTGGTTATGACCCGGTTCCATCTATCCCTACCTCCCGTTCTTCTTCGATGGCCGAGTAATCATGGATATTAAACGCACGATCCTGATCGTCGCCCTGGCAATCGTGACCTACGTTATGGTCCTTAAATGGAACCAGGACTATGGCCAGGCTGCCCTGCCGACTCAGAATGTTGCCGCCAGCTCTACCGCTCCGGGCCTACCGGAAACGGCGACTGGTAAAAGCGCTTCCGTCAGTGACGACATTCCTCGCGCGGCAAGCGATACCAGTGCCCCCGCCGAAGCACCGGTCGCCGTAAGCAAAGATCTCATCCAGATCAAAACGGATGTGCTCGATCTGGGTGTCGATCCACAAGGTGGTGATATCGCCCAGCTGAAGCTGCCGCTTTATCCTCGTCGTCAGGATCACCCGGAAATTCCATTCCAGCTGTTCGACAACGGCAATGAACGGACCTACCTTGCGCAAAGCGGTCTGATCGGCACCAATGGACCGGATGCCAGTCCAGCGGGTCGCCCGGTATTCTCGTCCGAGAAGAAGACTTATCAACTGGCTGACGGTCAGGACCAATTGGTCGTGGACCTGAAGTTCAGCAAGGACGGCGTCAACTACATCAAGCGTTTCACCTTGCAACGCGGTAATTACGATGTAGGTGTTTCCTACATCATCGACAACCAGAGCGCTCAGCCCTGGTCCGGTGCAATGTTCGCGCAATTGAAGCGCGACGCCAGTTCCGATCCTTCTTCCAGCACTGCCACCGGCACCGCGACTTACCTGGGCGCCGCCCTGTGGACAAGTAACGAGCCGTACAAGAAAGTGTCGATGGGTGACATGGACAAGGCCGCGCTGAAAGAAACCGTTCAAGGTGGCTGGGTTGCCTGGTTGCAACACTACTTCGTGACTGCGTGGATTCCGGCGAAGGGCGAAAACAATCTCGTCCAGACCCGTAAAGACAGCAAAGGCAATTACATCATTGGTTACACCGGCCCGGCGTTGACCATCGCGCCAGGTGCCAAGGCTGAAACCACTGCTACGCTTTATGCCGGTCCGAAAAGCCAGGACATACTCAAAGAGTTGTCCCCAGGTCTGGAACTGACCGTCGACTACGGCATTCTGTGGTTCATTGCCCAGCCGATCTTCTGGTTGCTGCAAAATATCCACGCGCTGGTGGGTAACTGGGGCTGGTCGATCATCTTCCTGACCATGCTGATCAAAGGGATCTTCTTCCCGCTGTCGGCAGCCAGTTACAAATCCATGGCTCGCATGCGTGCAGTAGCGCCGAAACTGGCGGCTCTGAAAGAGCAACATGGCGACGATCGGCAGAAAATGTCGCAGTCGATGATGGAGCTGTACAAGAAAGAGAAGATCAACCCGCTGGGTGGATGCTTGCCGATTCTTGTGCAAATGCCGGTTTTCCTCTCGCTGTACTGGGTTCTCCTGGAAAGCGTGGAAATGCGTCAGGCCCCGTTCATGCTGTGGATTACTGACCTGTCGATCAAGGATCCGTTCTTCATTCTGCCGATCATCATGGGTGCAACCATGTTCATCCAGCAGCAGCTGAACCCGACTCCTCCGGATCCGATGCAGGCGAAGGTCATGAAAATGATGCCAATCATCTTCACCTTCTTCTTCCTGTGGTTCCCGGCTGGTCTGGTGCTGTACTGGGTAGTGAACAACGTTTTGTCGATCGCCCAACAGTGGTACATCACCCGTAAGGTCGAAGCCGCTACCAAAAATGCCGCTGCGTAACTTACTCTGTTGATAACCACTCAAAACGCCCCCTAGTGGGGCGTTTTGCTATCTGTCACTTTTGTCTGGATATTGGTTTATGAATGTCCCTCGTGAAACCATCGCCGCCGTTGCTACTGCTCAAGGTCGCGGCGGCGTGGGCATCGTCCGTATCTCCGGGCCGCTCGCAAGTATCGCAGCGAAAGCCATCAGCGGCCGTGAACTGAAACCGCGTTATGCCCATTACGGTCCGTTTTTCAGTGAGCACAATGAAGTCCTCGATGAGGGGATTGCCCTGTATTTCCCGGGGCCGAATTCATTTACCGGCGAAGATGTACTCGAACTTCAGGGCCACGGTGGTCCGATCGTGCTCGACATGTTGCTGCAGCGTTGTCTGCAATTGGGCTGTCGACTGGCACGCCCGGGGGAATTCAGCGAGCGTGCGTTCCTCAACGATAAACTCGACCTGGCTCAGGCCGAAGCCATTGCCGACCTGATTGAAGCCAGTTCGGCACAGGCAGCGCGCAATGCGCTGCGCTCGCTGCAAGGGGCTTTTTCCCAGCGTGTGCATAACCTGACCGAGAAACTCATCAGTCTGCGCATCTATGTCGAGGCGGCAATCGACTTTCCGGAGGAAGAAATCGACTTCCTGGCGGATGGGCATGTTCTGAATATGCTCGATAACGTGCGCGAAGAGTTATCCACCGTGTTGCGTGAAGCCGGGCAGGGGGCATTGCTCCGTGACGGCATGACCGTGGTGATCGCCGGTCGGCCGAATGCCGGCAAGTCCAGTCTGCTCAACGCCCTGGCCGGTCGTGAGGCAGCCATTGTTACGGAAATTGCCGGGACTACCCGGGATATCCTCCGTGAACATATCCACATCGACGGCATGCCGTTGCACGTGGTCGACACCGCAGGCTTGCGCGATACCGATGATCAGGTCGAAAAGATTGGTGTAGAACGGGCGCTCAAGGCCATTGGCGAGGCTGATCGGGTCTTGCTGGTGGTCGACGCAACGGCACCTGAAGCCCTGGATCCGTTTGCCCTGTGGCCGGAATTCCTCGAACAGCGACCGGATCCAGCCAAAGTGACCCTGATCCGCAACAAGGCTGACCTTACCGGCGAAGCAATCGCCCTGGAAGTCAGTGAGGATGGCCACGTGACGATCAGCCTCAGTGCCAGGTCCGCCGGCGAAGGCCTGGAGTTGCTGCGCGACCACCTCAAAGCCTGCATGGGATATGAACAGACCTCGGAAAGCAGCTTCAGCGCTCGCCGACGCCACCTGGAAGCCCTGCGCCATGCCAGTACCTCACTCGAGCACGGTCGTGCGCAATTGACCCTTGCCGGCGCTGGTGAGCTGCTGGCCGAGGATTTGCGTCAGGCGCAGCAGTCTTTGGGCGAGATTACCGGCGCATTCAGCTCCGATGATCTGCTTGGACGGATCTTTTCCAGCTTCTGCATCGGTAAGTAACCCCTCTGTTGTCCACAGACAGGCCGTTGGCGCCTGTCTGTTCTCCTTCTTCCTGAGCCTTTTTCTGAACTGCCTGGTGGAATTTATCGACCTCGGCGGATTTTCTGTGGTCGGGATTTGCCTTGCCAGCGGTTTTTCTGTGAATTAAGCCCTGTGAATAACTACCCTTAGGCCCAGTTGATAACAGGGCCTCAAAACTGAGGAAAACCCCGCCTGTGGATAAGCACCTCTTTTACCCACAGGCTTAAACCGGTTATCCAACGGCCTCATACCCACATGACCACAGACTTTTGAACCTCTGTACACATTGTATATAAAGGCCTGTAGCAATCTATCCACAGAAATGTGCCTCAGTAGAAATAAACATAAAAACAAAGATTTAATACTTTTCTCTCTTTTAATTTCTATTATCCGTGATTATCCACAGCTGGTTAAATTTTGTGCAAAGGGTTCTTTAGGAGAGGCGAAGTCCCTATACTTGCCGCCTAGCCCAATAACCCATCCCTTTTTACCCATTCAGAAGCAGGCACGAGGTGCGTGGTGGATTTCCCTTCCCGTTTTGAAGTGATCGTCATCGGCGGCGGTCATGCCGGTACCGAGGCAGCACTAGCGTCAGCACGCATGGGGGTGAAAACCCTGCTGCTTACGCATAACGTGGAAACCCTCGGGCAAATGAGCTGCAACCCGGCGATTGGCGGCATTGGCAAAAGTCATCTGGTCAAGGAAATCGACGCCCTTGGCGGCGCGATGGCCATGGCGACCGACAAGGGTGGTATTCAGTTTCGCGTACTGAACAGCCGCAAAGGCCCAGCCGTGCGCGCTACCCGTGCTCAGGCCGACCGGGTTCTCTACAAGGCGGCTGTTCGCGAAATCCTCGAGAACCAGCCCAACCTGTGGATATTTCAACAAGCCTGCGATGACCTGATCGTTGAACAGGATCAAGTCCGCGGCGTTGTGACCCAGATGGGCCTGCGAATCCTTGCCGACTCGGTGGTATTGACTACCGGGACTTTCCTCGGTGGACTTATCCACATCGGGATGCAGAACTATTCCGGTGGCCGAGCGGGTGATCCACCCTCGATTGCCCTGGCACAACGTCTGCGTGAACTGCCTTTGCGGGTCGGACGCCTGAAAACCGGCACCCCGCCGCGAATTGATGGTCGTTCTGTGGATTTCTCGGTGATGACCGAGCAACCGGGCGACACGCCGATTCCAGTGATGTCGTTCCTCGGTTCCAAGGAACAGCATCCCGCGCAAGTCAGCTGCTGGATTACCCATACCAATGCCCGAACCCACGAAATCATTGCCGCGAACCTCGATCGTTCGCCGATGTATTCCGGGGTCATCGAAGGTATCGGCCCGCGTTACTGCCCTTCGATCGAAGACAAGATCCACCGCTTTGCCGACAAGGAAAGCCATCAGGTCTTCATCGAACCGGAAGGTCTGACGACCCACGAGCTGTACCCGAACGGGATTTCCACTTCGTTGCCGTTCGATGTGCAGATCCAGATCGTGCAGTCGATTCGCGGGATGGAAAACGCGCATATCGTTCGTCCTGGCTACGCCATCGAATACGATTACTTCGATCCGCGGGATCTGAAGTACAGCCTGGAAACCAAAGTGATCGGTGGTTTGTTCTTTGCCGGACAAATCAACGGCACCACCGGTTACGAAGAAGCCGGCGCCCAGGGTTTGCTCGCCGGAACCAACGCCGCACTGCGTGCACAAGGCAAAGACAGCTGGTGTCCGCGTCGGGATGAAGCGTACATCGGGGTGTTGGTCGACGACCTGATTACCCTCGGGACTCAAGAACCGTACCGGATGTTCACTTCCCGCGCCGAGTACCGGCTGATCCTGCGCGAAGACAACGCTGACCTGCGTCTGACCGAAAAAGGTCGTGAACTGGGCTTGGTGGATGACGCGCGTTGGGCAGCTTTCTGTACCAAACGCGAAAGCATCGAGCGGGAAGAACAGCGTCTGAAAAGTACCTGGGTTCGCCCGGGCACCGAGCAGGGCGATGCGATTGCCGAAAAATTCGGCACGCCCCTGACTCACGAATACAACCTGCTGAACCTGCTGACGCGTCCGGAAATTGACTACGCCGGGCTGATCGCGATCACCGGTAACGGCGCAATCGATCCACAGGTGGCCGAACAGGTCGAAATCAAAACCAAGTATGCCGGTTACATTGATCGTCAGCAGGACGAGATCGCTCGCCTGCGGGCCAGTGAAGACACCAAATTGCCTGTGGATATCGATTACACGAATATCTCCGGTCTCTCGAAAGAAATTCAGAGCAAGTTGGGGATAACTCGACCTGAGACGCTGGGTCAGGCTTCGCGGATCCCTGGGGTCACGCCGGCGGCGATTTCCCTGTTGATGATTCATTTGAAAAAACGCGGCGCGGGCCGTCAGTTGGAGCAAAGCGCTTGAGTTCGTTGGTCACCTCGCAACATGCCGAAGAGTTATCCACAGGTGCTCGCCAGCTCGGTGTCACCCTGACAGAAAGCCAGCATGCTCAACTGCTGGCGTATCTGGCCCTGTTGATCAAATGGAATAAGGCGTACAACCCCACGGCGGTGCGCGACCCGGACGAAATGGTTTCGCGGCATTTGCTCGACAGCCTGAGTGTCATGTCCTTCATCGAGAATGGTCGTTGGCTGGATGTTGGCAGCGGTGGCGGGATGCCGGGGATTCCCTTGGCGATCCTGTTCCCCGAGTCGCAAGTGACGGTTCTGGACAGCAACGGCAAGAAAACCCGCTTCCTGACCCAGGTCAAACTCGAACTCAAGCTGGATAACCTGCAAGTTATCCACAGTCGTGTCGAAGCCTTCCATCCTGAACTACCCTTCACCGGGATCGTCTCCCGAGCGTTCAGCAGTCTGGAAGATTTCTCCAACTGGACGCGGCATCTGGGCGACCTCGATACACGTTGGTTGGCAATGAAAGGCCTGCATCCGGCGGATGAACTGGTAGCATTGCCGGCAGACTTCCACCTCGATAGCGCGCACGCGTTGGCCGTACCCGGTTGCCAAGGCCAACGCCATCTGCTGATACTGCGCCGCACGGCATGATTGGGAACACAAGCAAGAATGGCTAAGGTATTCGCGATTGCGAACCAAAAGGGTGGTGTGGGCAAGACCACCACCTGTATCAACCTCGCAGCATCGCTGGTCGCTACCAAGCGTCGGGTGCTGTTGATCGATCTTGATCCACAAGGCAACGCCACCATGGGTAGCGGTGTGGATAAACACAACCTGGAAAATTCGGTCTATGACCTGCTGATCGGCGAATGCGATCTGGCCCAGGCCATGCACTATTCCGAGCATGGCGGTTATCAACTGCTGCCAGCCAACCGCGATCTGACGGCGGCAGAAGTCGTTCTGCTGGAAATGCAGATGAAAGAAAGCCGTCTGCGCAGCGCTCTGGCGCCGATTCGTGAAAACTACGATTACATTTTGATCGATTGTCCACCGTCGCTGTCGATGCTTACGCTCAACGCGCTGGTCGCTGCCGACGGGGTAATTATCCCCATGCAGTGCGAGTACTTCGCACTCGAAGGTTTGAGCGACCTTGTGGACAACATCAAGCGCATCGCTGAACTGCTGAACCCGAACCTGAAAGTCGAAGGCCTGCTGCGGACTATGTACGACCCGCGGCTGAGTCTGATGAACGACGTTTCGGCGCAGCTCAAGGAACACTTCGGTGAGCAATTGTATGACACCGTGATTCCGCGCAACATCCGTTTGGCCGAAGCACCCAGTTATGGCATGCCGGCGTTGGCCTACGACAAGTCATCGCGGGGCGCTATTGCCTATCTGGCATTGGCGGGCGAGCTGGTTCGTCGTCAACGTCGCAACTCACGCACCGCCGCCGCTCAGGCAACTTAAGGAATCCCCATGGCCGTCAAGAAACGAGGTCTCGGACGTGGACTGGATGCACTGCTGAGTGGTCCGACCGTCAGCTCGCTGGAAGAGCAAGCGGTGCAGGCCAATGAGCGTGAGCTGCAGCACCTGCCACTGGACCTGATTCAACGTGGCAAGTACCAGCCACGACGGGACATGGACCCACAGGCGCTCGAAGAGCTCGCTCAGTCGATCAAGGCCCAGGGGGTGATGCAACCGATCGTGGTTCGTCCGATCGGCGGGGGGCGCTTTGAGATCATTGCCGGTGAACGCCGCTGGCGTGCCAGCCAGCAGGCTGGCCAGGAAACCATCCCGGCGATGGTTCGCGATGTGCCGGATGAAACCGCCATTGCCATGGCGCTGATCGAGAACATTCAGCGCGAAGACCTCAATCCGATCGAGGAAGCGGTGGCGCTGCAGCGCTTGCAGCAGGAATTCCAGCTGACTCAGCAGCAGGTTGCCGAAGCCGTGGGTAAATCCCGGGTGACCGTGGCCAACTTGCTGCGCCTG
This sequence comes from Pseudomonas fluorescens, assembly GCF_902497875.1. Taxonomy (GTDB): domain Bacteria; phylum Pseudomonadota; class Gammaproteobacteria; order Pseudomonadales; family Pseudomonadaceae; genus Aquipseudomonas; species Aquipseudomonas fluorescens_BR. The sequence goes on along the minus strand of NZ_CABVHY010000018.1, from coordinate 14,780 downwards.
ATTGCGTTACCTGAAGTCATCAAAACCATGCTGTCTCACGGTGACCTGGAAATGGGTCACGCACGTGCATTGCTCGGTTTGCCGGAAAATCAACAAGTCGAAGGGGCGCGACACGTTGTCGCACGAGGTTTGACTGTGCGCCAGACTGAAGCCCTGGTTCGCCAGTGGTTGAGTGGCAAACATGAGCCCGCCGAACCCACCAAACCCGACCCGGATATTGCCCGTCTCGAACAGCGTCTGGCCGAGCGCCTGGGCTCTGCGGTGCAGATCCGCCACGGGAAGAAGGGCAAAGGGCAGTTGGTCATTGGTTATAACTCCCTGGATGAATTGCAGGGCGTTCTTGCGCACATCCGCTGAAACAATTCCATATGTAGCAGCAGTCAAAAAACACTACCTGGCAGTTGAATAGGGGCGGAACCGCCCCTATACTCTGCGCGCATTTTGTCGGCACAAATTATGCCAATTTATAGCGTTCTGGCAGCCGATTCTTGGGGAGCAATATCGATGGAGAGCCGCATGCCAAACCGCTTGCCGTTCCATCGCCTGGCCGTATTTCCGGTGCTACTGGCTCAATTTGTCGTTTTGGTACTGGCCGCTTTGGCGCTCTGGTACTGGCATGGAGTCGTAGCCGGATACTCGGGTCTCTGCGGAGGCCTGATAGCCTTGCTGCCCAACGCGTATTTTGCTCATCGGGCATTTCGGTTTTCCGGCGCCCGGGCAGCTCAAGCCATCGTCCGGTCATTTTATGCCGGCGAGGCAGGCAAACTGATTTTGACGGCAGTGCTCTTTGCATTGACGTTCGCAGGTGTGAAGCCATTGGCGCCGCTAGCTGTATTCGGCGTCTTCGTGCTGACCCAACTGGTCAGCTGGTTCGCTCCCCTGCTGATGAGAACAAGACTTTCGAGACCTTAGGGCGTTTGAGGCAAACATGGCAGAAACCACCGCTTCGGGCTATATCCAGCATCACTTGCAGAACCTGACCTTCGGGCAGCTACCTAACGGCGGCTGGGGCTTTGCCCACACCGCAGCAGAGGCCAAAGAAATGGGCTTCTGGGCATTCCACGTCGATACCCTCGGCTGGTCTGTTGCGTTGGGTCTGATTTTCGTTCTGATTTTCCGCATGGCGGCGAAGAAGGCGACTTCAGGTCAACCTGGTGCTTTGCAGAACTTCGTTGAAGTCTTGGTCGAATTCGTCGATGGCAGCGTGAAAGACAGCTTCCATGGCCGAAGCCCGGTGATTGCACCACTGGCACTGACCATCTTCGTCTGGGTCTTCCTGATGAACGCCGTCGACCTGATACCGGTCGACTGGATTCCTCAGCTGGCCATCCTGATCACTGGTGATTCGCACATTCCATTCCGTGCGGTGTCGACCACTGACCCGAACGCGACCCTGGGCATGGCCCTGTCGGTGTTCGCGCTGATCATTTTCTACAGCATCAAGGTCAAGGGTATCGGCGGTTTCATCGGCGAACTGACCCTGCACCCGTTCGGCAGCAAGAACATCTTCCTTCAGGCTCTGCTGATTCCGGTGAACTTCCTGCTGGAGTTCGTGACGCTGATTGCCAAGCCGATCTCGCTGGCCCTGCGTCTGTTCGGCAACATGTATGCCGGCGAACTGGTCTTCATTCTGATCGCCGTGATGTTCGGCAGCGGTCTGCTCTGGCTTAGCGGCCTGGGCATAGTTCTGCAGTGGGCGTGGGCTGTGTTCCACATCCTGATCATCACCCTGCAGGCGTTTATCTTCATGATGCTGACCATCGTCTACCTGTCGATGGCGCACGAAGAGAACCATTAAGACCAGTCTCGACTGGTCTGATGTCCCTCTCGGTCAAACGAGAGGGTGCCCGAACAGGGCTATGAAACGATTTGTTTTACCGCTTTAAAAATTAAAAAACCTAAACCATACGACGTAAAAGTCGGGAGGAAAGATGGAAACTGTAGTTGGTCTAACCGCTATCGCTGTTGCACTGTTGATCGGCCTGGGCGCACTGGGTACCGCAATTGGTTTCGGCCTGTTGGGTGGCAAGTTCCTGGAAGGCGCAGCGCGTCAGCCAGAGATGGTTCCAATGCTGCAAGTCAAAATGTTCATCGTTGCCGGTCTGCTCGACGCCGTAACCATGATCGGCGTTGGTATCGCTCTGTTCTTCACCTTCGCGAACCCCTTCGTTGGTCAACTCGCTGGCTAATCACTCGAATTTTCGAGTTGATTAGGGTGATGGACAACGAACGAGCGAGGTGTTGGCGTGAACATTAATGCAACCCTGATTGGCCAGTCCGTTGCGTTCTTCATTTTTGTACTGTTTTGCATGAAGTTCGTGTGGCCTCCGGTCATCGCGGCTTTGCACGAACGTCAGAAGAAGATCGCGGATGGACTGGACGCTGCCAGCCGTGCAGCTCGCGACCTGGAGTTGGCCCAAGAGAAAGCGGGTCATCAACTGCGCGATGCTAAAGCACAGGCAGCTGAAATCATTGAGCAAGCCAAGAAACGCGGTGCTCAGATCGTCGATGAAGCCCGAGATCAGGCTCGCGTCGAAGCTGAACGTGTGAAGGCTCAGGCTCAGGCCGAGATCGAACAGGAACTGAACAGCGTCAAAGACGCCTTGCGTGCCCAACTGGGTAGCCTGGCTGTCAACGGCGCAGAGAAGATCCTGGGTGCCACAATCGATCAAAACGCGCACGCGGAGCTGGTTAACAAACTGGCTGCTGAAATTTAAGCGAGGGCGATCATGGCAGAATTGACCACGTTGGCCCGACCTTACGCTAAGGCAGCCTTCGAGCACGCCCAGTCCCACAAGCAGCTGGCCTCTTGGTCAGCCATGCTCGGCCTGGCTGCAGCAGTGTCGCAAGACGACACTATGCAGAGCGTGCTCAAGGCCCCGCGACTGACGAGCGCAAACAAGGCCACCACGTTTATCGACGTGTGTGGCGACAAGTTTGATGAGAAAGCAAAGAATTTCATTCACGTCGTTGCTGAAAACGACCGTCTCCCGCTGATGCCGGAGATCGCCGCTCTGTTTGACCTGTACAAGGCCGAACAAGAGAAATCGGTAGACGTGGACGTAACCAGTGCTTTCGCATTGAACCAAGAACAGCAAGACAAACTCGCCAAGGTTCTCAGTGCACGGCTCGGCCGGGAAGTGCGCCTGCACGCGTCGGAGGATGCCAGCCTTATTGGTGGCGTCGTAATCCGCGCCGGCGACCTGGTTATCGATGGCTCGATTCGCGGCAAACTCGCGAACCTTGCCGAAGCATTGAAATCTTGAGTTTGAAGGGGCAGCAGAGCAATGCAGCAACTCAATCCTTCCGAAATAAGTGAAATTATCAAGGGCCGCATCGACAAGCTCGATGTGACCTCCCAAGCCCGTAACGAAGGCACTGTCGTCAGCGTATCTGACGGCATCGTGCGGATTCACGGTCTGGCCGACGTCATGTACGGCGAGATGATCGAGTTTCCGGGCGGCGTCTTCGGTATGGCCCTCAACCTTGAGCAAGACTCTGTAGGCGCCGTTGTATTGGGCTCCTATCAGTCTCTGGCTGAAGGCATGAGCGCCAAGTGCACCGGCCGCATCCTCGAAGTTCCGGTTGGTAAGGAACTGCTGGGTCGCGTAGTCGACGCACTGGGTAACCCAGTTGACGGCAAAGGTCCGCTGAACAACACCGAGACCGATGCGGTCGAGAAAGTTGCTCCAGGCGTGATCTGGCGTAAGTCGGTAGACCAGCCTGTACAGACTGGCTACAAGGCTGTCGATGCCATGATCCCTGTCGGCCGTGGCCAGCGTGAGTTGATCATCGGTGACCGTCAGATCGGTAAAACCGCTCTGGCGATCGACGCGATCATCAACCAGAAGAACAGCGGCATTTTCTGTGTATACGTAGCGATCGGTCAGAAGCAATCGACTATCGCCAACGTGGTTCGCAAGCTGGAAGAAAACGGCGCGTTGGCTAACACCATCGTCGTTGCTGCCAGTGCTTCCGAATCCGCAGCGCTGCAGTTCCTGGCACCGTACTCCGGTTGCACCATGGGCGAATACTTCCGCGACCGCGGTGAAGACGCGCTGATCGTTTATGACGATCTGTCCAAGCAAGCAGTGGCTTACCGCCAGATTTCCCTGCTGCTGCGCCGTCCACCAGGCCGTGAAGCTTACCCAGGCGACGTGTTCTATCTCCACTCCCGTCTGCTGGAGCGCGCATCCCGCGTTTCGGAAGAATACGTAGAGAAGTTCACCAACGGCGCAGTGACCGGCAAAACCGGTTCCCTGACCGCACTGCCGATCATCGAAACCCAGGCTGGCGACGTTTCCGCGTTCGTTCCGACCAACGTGATTTCCATCACCGACGGTCAGATCTTCCTGGAATCGGCCATGTTCAACTCCGGGATCCGTCCTGCAGTGAACGCCGGTGTTTCGGTATCCCGTGTGGGTGGTGCCGCTCAGACCAAGATCATCAAGAAGCTCTCCGGTGGTATCCGTACCGCTCTGGCTCAGTACCGTGAACTGGCAGCATTTGCCCAGTTCGCTTCTGACCTGGACGAAGCGACCCGTAAGCAACTTGAGCATGGTCAGCGCGTTACCGAGCTGATGAAGCAGAAGCAATACGCACCAATGTCGATCGCTGACATGGCGCTGTCGCTGTATGCCGCTGAGCGTGGGTTCCTGACTGACATTGAAATCGCCAAGATCGGCAGCTTCGAACAAGCGCTGATTGCTTTCTTCAACCGCGATCACGCCGAATTGATGGCGAAGATCAACGTGAAGGGTGACTTCAATGACGAAATCGATGCTGGCATGAAAGCCGGTCTCGAGAAGTTCAAGGCCACCCAAACCTGGTAAGCCGCAGCGGGAGCCGCAAGGCTCCCGCTTGCTAACCTGATAGGTGTTACATGGCAGGCGCAAAAGAGATTCGCAGTAAGATTGCGAGCATCAAAAGCACGCAAAAGATCACCAGCGCCATGGAAAAAGTGGCGGTCAGCAAAATGCGCAGGGCACAAATGCGCATGGCTGCTAGCCGTCCTTACGCGGAGCGCATCCGCCAGGTTATCGGTCATCTGGCCAACGCCAACCCGGAATATCGCCACCCCTTCATGATCGAGCGCGAAATCAAGCGCGTCGGTTATGTCGTCGTGAGCAGTGACCGTGGTTTGTGCGGTGGTTTGAATACCAACCTGTTCAAGGCCTTGGTCAAGGACATGGCGTTAAACCGCGATCGCGGCGTAGAGATCGATCTGTGCGTGATAGGCAGCAAAGGTGCGGCATTTTTCCGCAACTTCGGCGGTAACGTCGTTGCTGCTATCAGCCACTTGGGCGAAGAGCCGTCGATCAATGATCTGATCGGCAGCGTCAAGGTGATGCTGGATGCCTACCTGGACGGCCGTATTGACCGCCTGTCCGTGGTATCCAACAAGTTCATCAACACCATGACGCAACAGCCTACGGTGGAACAGTTGATTCCGCTGGTGGCGACCCAGGATCAGAAGCTCAAGCACCACTGGGACTATCTCTACGAACCGGATGCCAAGGAGCTGCTTGACGGCTTGATGGTCCGCTACGTGGAGTCGCAGGTGTACCAGGCGGTGGTCGAGAACAACGCGGCTGAACAGGCTGCGCGGATGATCGCAATGAAGAACGCTACCGATAACGCCGGTGACTTGATCAGCGATTTGCAGCTGATCTACAACAAGGCGCGTCAGGCTGCGATCACCCAAGAGATCTCGGAAATCGTTGGCGGCGCTGCCGCGGTTTAACGGTTCAAATATTCAGAGGATCCAGCTATGAGTAGCGGACGTATCGTTCAAATCATCGGCGCCGTTATCGACGTGGAATTTCCACGCGACAGCGTACCGAGCATCTACAACGCGCTGTTGGTACAAAGCGCGGCCGGGACCACCCTCGAAGTTCAGCAGCAGCTGGGCGACGGCGTGGTTCGTACCATTGCGATGGGTTCCACCGAAGGCTTGAAGCGCGGTCTGGAAGTCAAAGACTCCGGCGCAGCCATCTCCGTACCGGTCGGTAAAGCGACCCTGGGCCGGATCATGGACGTTCTGGGCAACCCGATCGACGAAGCTGGCCCGATCGACACCGAAGAGCGCTGGGGCATTCACCGTCCTGCGCCAACCTTCGCTGAACAAGCTGGTGGCAACGACCTGCTGGAAACCGGCATCAAGGTTATCGACCTGGTTTGCCCGTTTGCCAAAGGCGGTAAAGTCGGTCTGTTCGGTGGTGCCGGTGTAGGCAAAACCGTAAACATGATGGAACTGATCCGTAACATCGCCATCGAGCACAGCGGTTATTCCGTGTTCGCCGGTGTGGGTGAGCGTACTCGTGAGGGTAACGACTTCTACCACGAGATGAAGGACTCCAACGTTCTGGACAAAGTGGCACTGGTATACGGTCAGATGAACGAGCCGCCGGGTAACCGTCTGCGCGTAGCACTGACCGGCCTGACCATGGCCGAGAAGTTCCGTGACGAAGGTAACGACGTACTGTTGTTCGTTGACAACATCTACCGTTACACCCTCGCCGGTACTGAAGTATCCGCACTGCTGGGCCGTATGCCTTCTGCAGTAGGTTACCAGCCGACTCTGGCTGAAGAGATGGGTACTCTGCAAGAGCGCATCACTTCGACCAAAAACGGTTCGATCACCTCGATCCAGGCGGTATACGTACCGGCGGATGACTTGACTGACCCGTCGCCTGCGACCACCTTCGCCCACTTGGACGCCACCGTCGTACTGTCCCGTGACATCGCCTCCCTGGGTATCTACCCAGCGGTCGATCCACTGGACTCGACTTCGCGCCAGCTGGACCCGATGGTTATCGGCCAGGAACACTACGACACCGCTCGCGGCGTACAGTATGTGTTGCAGCGCTACAAAGAGCTGAAGGACATCATTGCGATCCTGGGTATGGACGAGCTGTCGGAAGCCGACAAACAGTTGGTAAACCGTGCTCGTAAGATCCAGCGCTTCTTGTCGCAACCGTTCTTCGTGGCTGAAGTCTTCACGGGTGCCTCGGGTAAATACGTTTCCCTGAAAGACACCATTGCCGGCTTCAAAGGCATCCTCAACGGTGACTACGACCACTTGCCAGAACAAGCGTTCTACATGGTCGGCGGCATCGAAGAAGCGGTCGAGAAAGCCAAAAAACTGTAATCCCGGCGCCCGGCAACGGGCGCTAATCAGGTTGAGGCAAGCAGATGGCTATGACAGTCCATTGCGATATCGTCAGCGCGGAAGGAGAAATCTTTTCCGGTCTGGTCGAGATGGTGGTCGCACACGGCAGCCTGGGTGATCTTGGTATCGCTCTAGGTCACGCTCCGCTGATTACTGAACTCAAGCCGGGCCCGATCCGCCTGATCAAGCAGGGTGGGGAAGCCGAGGTGTTCTACATCTCCGGTGGTTACCTCGAGGTTCAGCCGAACATGGTCAAGGTTCTTGCCGACACCGTGCAACGTGCTGCCGACCTGGACGAAGCCTCCGCTCAGGAAGCCGTCAAGGCTGCTGAGAAGGCCTTGCATGACAGAGGCGCCGAGTTCGACTACGGTTCCGCTGCCGCACGTTTGGCCGAGGCTACAGCTCAGCTGCGCACCGTCCAGCAGATCCGCAAGAAGTTTGGCGGCTAAGCCAGGTTTTTTGTGTGATTGATTAAAAAGGGTAGCCTCGGCTACCCTTTTTCTTTTTCCGCCGTTCAATTTTTGGTCGCAGCCGCTGACCACCCAGGATTGGTAGCCAGTTATGTCTCTTGAAATCGTAATTCTCGCTGCCGGTCAAGGCACTCGCATGCGTTCGGCACTGCCAAAAGTGCTTCACCCGGTGGCGGGCAACTCCATGCTCGGCCATGTTATCCACAGCGCCCGGAAACTTGATCCGCAGCGTATCCACGTGGTGATCGGCCACGGTGCCGAAGTGGTGCGTGAGCGCCTGGCAGCCGATGACCTGAACTTCGTCCTGCAGGACAAACAACTCGGCACCGGCCACGCCGTGGCTCAGGCCTTGCCGTTTCTGACGGCTGAAAACGTACTGATCCTCTACGGTGATGTGCCACTGATTGAAGTCGAGACGCTTCAGCGCCTGCTGAAGAAAGTGACCCCTGAACAACTCGGTCTGTTGACCGTAACCCTGGCCGACCCTACCGGTTACGGCCGGATCGTTCGCGATGCTGACGGCAAAGTCGCTGCCATCGTCGAACACAAGGACGCCACTGACGCCCAGAAGGCCATCTGCGAAGGCAATACCGGGATTCTCGCGGTGCCTGGCGCACGGTTGGCCGATTGGCTGGGCCGCTTGTCGAACAACAACGTCCAGGGCGAGTACTACCTGACCGACGTGATCGAAATGGCGGTCAAGGAAGGTCTGGTGGTGGCCACCGAACAACCCCATGACGCCATGGAAGTGCAGGGCGCCAACGACCGCAAGCAGCTTGCCGAGCTGGAGCGTCACTACCAATTGCGCGAAGGCCGTCGTCTGATGGCACTGGGCGTCACCCTGCGTGACCCGGCCCGTTTCGATGTGCGCGGTGAAGTCAGTGTCGGTCGAGACGTGCTGATCGACATCAATGTGATACTCGAAGGCCGGGTGGTTATCGAAGACGACGTCGTCATCGGCCCGAACTGCGTGATCAAGGACAGCACCTTGCGCAAAGGCGCGGTGATCAAGGCCAACAGTCATATCGACGGCGCAGTGCTGGGCGAAGGCAGCGATGCCGGCCCGTTTGCACGGCTGCGGCCGGGGACCGTACTGGAAGCCCGCGCCCATGTGGGTAACTTTGTCGAGTTGAAGAATGCCCACCTGGGTGAAGGCGCGAAGGCGGGTCACCTGACCTATCTGGGTGATGCCGAAGTCGGTGCGCGCACCAACATTGGCGCGGGTACCATCACTTGCAACTACGATGGCGCCAACAAGTGGAAGACCGTGCTGGGTGAAGACGTGTTCATCGGCTCCAACAACTCGTTGGTGGCGCCTGTGGAGCTCGGCAACGGTGCGACTACCGCTGCGGGTTCGACCATCACTTCTGAGGTAGGCGCCGATCAATTGGCAGTCGGCCGCGCTCGCCAGCGCAATATCGATGGCTGGAAGCGGCCGGTGAAAATCAAGAAGAGCTGAGTTATCCATAGCTGCGAAAATCGTTAAAAGATCGCAGCCTGCGGCAGCTCCTACAGGGATTTGCGTTCATTCAGGGTGAGCGTGGAGCCTTTGTAGGAGCTGCCGCAGGCTGCGATCTTTTGGTTTATCCACAGATATTTTTTATCTATGAACTTGACGATTTTCGGCTAATAGGTTTTGATTGCCTTCGTTATCTTTCGAAACGAAACTTATAAGCCCATGTCGAAACGAAATACACCACAACGTCGCCACAATATCCTCGCCTTGCTCAATGAGAAGGGCGAAGTCAGCGTGGATGAGTTGGCTAAGCGTTTCGAAACCTCGGAGGTCACGATTCGCAAGGATCTGGCCGCTCTGGAGAGCAATGGTCTGTTGCTGCGCCGTTATGGTGGTGCGATCACCATGCCGCAAGAGCTGGTGAGCGATGTTGGGCAGCCCGTTTCGAAATACAAGCAGGCCATCGCCCGTGCCGCCGTGACGCGGATTCGCGAACATGCGCGGATCATCATCGACAGCGGCAGCACCACCGCTGCAATGATTCCGGAGCTCGGCCAGCAGCCGGGTCTGGTGGTGATGACCAACTCGCTGCACGTTGCCAATGCCCTGAGCGAACTGGAGCACGAACCGGTGCTGTTGATGACTGGTGGCACGTGGGACCCGCATTCCGAATCTTTCCAGGGGCAGGTCGCTGAGCAAGTACTACGCTCTTATGATTTCGACCAGCTGTTCATTGGTGCCGATGGCATTGATCTGACCCGCGGCACCACGACCTTCAACGAACTGCTCGGTCTTAGCCGGGTGATGGCGCAAGTGGCTCGTGAGGTGATCGTGATGGTCGAGGCCGACAAGATCGGCCGCAAGATTCCCAACCTGGAACTGCCCTGGAGCAGCGTCCATACCCTAATTACCGATGATCGCTTGCCACTCGAGGCACGCGAGCACATTCAGGCCCGCGGCATCACCTTGATATGCGCGGCAGTCAACCAGGAGAAATAGCATGTGTGGAATTGTTGGCGCGGTCGCTGAACGGAATATCACTGCCATCCTGCTCGAGGGCCTCAAACGCCTTGAATACCGCGGCTACGACAGCGCCGGCGTGGCAGTTTTCACCAATGCCGGCAAGCTTGAGCGCATGCGCCGCCCAGGCAAGGTCAGCGAGCTGGAACAAGCTCTGGCCGGTGAACCTATGGCCGGTCGCCTCGGGATCGCCCACACCCGTTGGGCAACTCATGGTGCGCCGTGCGAGCGCAATGCCCACCCGCATTTCTCCGGTGATCTGGCGGTGGTGCACAACGGTATCATCGAGAACCATGAAGCCCTGCGTGCACAGTTGAAAGCCCAGGGTTATGTGTTCACCTCCGACACTGACACCGAAGTCATCGCCCACCTGCTCAACCACAAACTCAAAGACTTGCGCGATCTGACCGTTGCGCTCAAGGCCACCGTGAAAGAACTGCACGGCGCCTACGGCCTGGCGGTCGTCAGCGCCCATCAGCCGGATCGTTTGGTGGCGGCCCGCAGTGGCAGCCCGCTGGTCATTGGCCTGGGTCTGGGCGAGAACTTCCTGGCTTCCGACCAGTTGGCGTTGCGTCAGGTCACCGACCGTTTCATGTACCTGGAAGAAGGCGACATCGCCGAGATCCGCCGCGACAACGTGCAGGTCTGGGATGTCGACGGTCAGTCCGTCGAACGTGAAGCCGTGCAATACCGTGATGGTGCCGAAGCCGCCGAAAAAGGCGAGTTCCGCCACTTCATGCTCAAGGAAATCCACGAGCAACCGTCTGTGGTCCAGCGCACCCTGGAAGGCCGCCTCAGCCAGAACCAGGTGCTGGTCCAGGCCTTCGGTCCACAAGCGGCTGAGCTGTTCGCCAAGGTCCGCAATGTGCAGATCGTCGCCTGTGGCACCAGCTACCACGCGGGTATGGTTGCCCGTTACTGGCTCGAAGAGTTGGCCGGGATTCCGTGCCAGGTCGAAGTCGCCAGTGAGTTCCGCTACCGCAAAGTAGTGGTTCAGCCGGACACGCTGTTCGTGACCATCTCGCAATCCGGCGAAACCGCCGACACCTTGGCGGCGCTGCGCAACGCCAAGGAGCGTTCCAAAGAAGAAGGGGGTTACCTCGCCAGCCTGGCGATCTGCAACGTGGGCATCAGCTCGCTGGTGCGTGAGTCAGAGCTGACCCTGTTGACCCAGGCCGGTCGCGAAATCGGCGTGGCCTCGACCAAAGCGTTCACCACTCAGTTGGTCGGGCTGTTGCTGCTGACCCTGTCCCTGGGTCAGGTCCGCGGTACATTGGCCAAGGGCGTCGAAGCCGAACTGGTCGCAGAACTGCGCCGTTTGCCGGCTCGCCTGGGTGAAGCCCTGGCCATGGACAGCATCATCGAGAAGACCGCCGAGCTGTTCGCCGAGAAGAAGCACACGCTGTTCCTCGGCCGTGGCGCGCAATTCCCGGTAGCGATGGAAGGTGCGCTCAAACTCAAGGAAATCTCTTACATTCACGCTGAAGCCTACCCGGCCGGTGAGCTGAAGCACGGCCCGCTGGCGCTGGTCGACGCCGACATGCCGGTAGTGACCGTGGCGCCGAATAACGAGCTGTTGGAGAAACTCAAATCCAACCTGCAGGAAGTTCGCGCCCGTGGCGGTGAACTGGTGGTCTTTGCCGATGAACAGGCTGCCATGACCAATGGCGAAGGCACTCACGTCATCAACATGCCGCACATCCACGACATCCTGTCGCCGATCCTCTACACCATCCCGCTGCAACTGCTGTCGTATTACGTCGCCGTGCTTAAAGGTACCGACGTTGATCAGCCGCGCAACCTGGCGAAATCCGTCACGGTGGAGTGAGTTATCCACAGCCCGGGGAATGTTGGTTTTAGAGAATTAAAACTGTCGCTGGTGAATTAAATCTGTCGCAGGTAGCTGATTGCTCGGATCAGTACCTATGACAGACATGCCCAGTGCATATTCCCTGGACGCGGCTGCTTTGCTCCGATTTCTATATTGTTCCGAAAATTGAGTGGATTCAGACAAAAGAATCTGGCCATTCAAAATTGCAATACATTAGAGGCCATGAGGTCTCCACAGATGTTCCTCATCTACATTGGAACCGGCTCGGTAATTGGATGACGTGCAAAAGCTTTAAATTTGGTTACCGCATATATTTAAATGCGCCTTTCCATGATCAGTCGGTCACATAACAATTCTAGGTTCTCACGGGCCATTATGCTTCTTAAAATACAACAAGATGAATCTTTACGGTCATACATAGAAAGAAATATCTATTTGGGATTTAAAGAACGACATGTGGATGTATTTAAAAAAATCCCTAAGTACTCTATCGGTTCAAACTATGTTAGAGCTATAGCATCTGAACTTGGGTGGAAAGGCTGCTACGGATTTAATCGATTGATTCACTATCACACCGAAAACTGTCTTCGAGTAGTGTTCTGTGATTTTAAGGATCCTTCGTATTCAGGGAAAAGTTATATTCTCAACGGCGATAATTACAGTCCTAGCAGCAAAACAATAGGATTTTGTCCGAAATGCGTCAACGAGGATCTCAATAGGCTTGGATTTTCCTATTGGCGCAGGTTTCATTGCGATGGAGCGAAGGTATGTGCGAAGCATAACGTTATTTTATTAAAAAAATGCCCATTTTGCGGTGATTGTTTTTCGTTGGACGGGCATGGTCTTAACGTGATGTGGGCTACATGTGGAGGGCGCCACCTTAGCGATTGCGCGTCGACGCCAAATTGCGACTCAATGGATTTGAAAAGGGCAGAATTTTCGGAAGCCGTTAGTAAATTTAATTATCAAATATGTGAAAGGACGGCGTCAGATTTTCTGTTGAGAAAAATATACAATTCGGATTGCTTTAGAACCCTTCGGATTGAGGGAAGTAACATCTCAAAGGGTCCAACCATTTATGAATTTGTGCGCCATTCACAAGATATGAAAAATGGTGCTGAATATTACAAGACTGATAGCAGTTTGCTCTTTGATTTAGCTGTGGGTTTATACAGTAGATTCGAAGATTTTGTAGTCGATCTACAATCTGTAAATTGTGAATTTCGTTATATTGAGTCTGGGTGGGCGACATTTAAGGCAGCCGGAAATGAGTCCCCACATTATGTTGAGGAGAACTACGCGCTGGGCGTGGCGCAATGGAGCTGCCCCTATCCATCGGAAGATTCAAGAAAGCGGTCAAGCACTGATGAGTACTGGAGCAGAAAACCGATTATTTATCGCTGCTGCAATTTTGTTTCAGATTGCAGCAAAGACCTTAACTTGAAAAGCGTACGCGTTCGCCTTGCGCCACCTGCTGTTCCTCGTTTAGGGATGAACGGAAAGTTCGGTGTTGCTGGAAGGACAGATATAAATTCAGTTGGCTAGGGAAAACCGTTTGGAAGCATTGAAGTTGCGATGTACCGTGAAAATACTTCGAAACTTACTGTCGAGGTGCAGGGACGCGAAATTTTGCCTGGGGTCTAGTTTATAAAGACATAGGCTCCCCAATCCCGATTCTCCAGATGAACAAGGTAAGCTCTGCACCGGAAGCTTTGCCTTGCCTTGGACTGACGATCTCACTCGTGGAGGATTAAATGACGATGCCATTTGAACGGACCAGGTCCGTAGCACAAACTCACGCGTTCCTGACGGAGCTTGCTCGCGACACAGAAGTGCCCGAACGCATTAGACAAAACGCTCATTTCCTTTTACGTCACTTTCCCACTAAGCAGGATGTTCTGTAAGCGCTCCATGAACCCCACATTTTAAAGATGGGGATCTATGGCTATCTTGGAATTTGCGGCGTGCAGTTCCACGGCAGCAAAGCCTCGAAGTCTTCTACGCTCGAGGCTTGTGGCAGGCGCTCAAGTGCGTGGCGCAGCCACGCATAGGGCTCTTGGCCGTTGGCTTTAGCCGTCTCGACCAAACTGTAAAGTTGAGCGCTGGCCATCGCGCCTTTGGGCGTGTCGCTGAACAGCCAGTTCTTGCGCCCGATAACGAAGGGCCTGATCGCGCGCTCTGCCGCATTGTTGTCGATCGGCAAGTAACCGGCTTCGGTGTAGCGCACCAACTTGATCCAGTTGCTGGCCAGGTAGCTGATGGCTTTACCCAGTGCATTTTGCGTCGTCACTTGTGGCTGGGTTTTCTCCAGCCATGTTTGCAACTGCGCCAACACCGGCAGGCTGTTTTGCTGTCGGCTTTCGTGGCGATGTTCATCGCCGACTTCTTTTAAATCTCGCTCGATACCGTACAGCTTGTTGATCAGATTCAGGGCGATATCGGCACGCCCGGTTTTGCCTTTAGGCTGCACCTTTTGCGCCTCGACAAACTTGCGTCGCGCATGCGCCCAACAGCCTAAACGTTCGACACCGGATTGCCCGCCCAAGGCGTTATAACCCGCGTAATCATCAGTCATCAGGTAGCCGCGATAACCTTCGAGCAGGCGCGATGGAACCTCCTGCGCCCGGCTGGTCGAGTAGTCAAAAAGGATCACAGGCTGATCCGGCGGCCCGCCGGTTTGCACCCACATCCAGGATTGGCTGGTGGGCTCTCGATCTGGCTCTTTCATCACCTGTACACGTGTTTCGTCGCAGTGGATGACGCGACTTTCCAGCAGTCGATCCCGCATCAAGTTGAGCAAGGGTTGCAGGTGTTCGCCGCACTGGATAACCC
>NZ_CABVHY010000017.1 GCF_902497875.1 Pseudomonas fluorescens | reverse complement strand
GAAACCGGAGGGGCGCGGCTCGGTGACCGATTGGCGGGCGGCGGCCGGCGCGGCGGGTTGAGCGGCTGCCCGGGGACGCGGCGCGACGGCACCACCATCGATCTCCTGACACCTGAGGGTCTGGTTGGCAATCAGCCGCGGCGGCGGGTCGCACTTGCACTTGCAGAGGTCACCGTCCAGGGCGGCGTTGCGTCCCTCCAGCAGGTCCACCAGGCGCGGGCCGTCGCAGACAATCTCCCCAGTGCTGTCGCATTCCGGGCAATAGACCTCATCGCCTTCGCGGGCCATGGCCAGTCCATTGATCGTGCTGCACTGCCAGCCGGTGCGCACGGTGCCGTCGACGGTGGTTTTAGCCCCGACGGTGATGTGATAGCGCCTCATGCGGTCTATGTCCTTGTTTTATCTGCAGGGACGAACACGCTAGATAAGGCGATGCTGGAGATGAATCAGATACTTCCTTGTTTGGTGTAGGGTTGTTCTGGATTCAGGCGCGAGTGATCCCCGCTTCCTCCTATTTGAGCAGCTTCTTGAACTCGTCCAGCGGCAGCGGCCGGCTGTGCAGGTAGCCTTGATACAGATGGCAGCCCAGACCCTGCAGGAACTCGAGCTGCTCGGGGGTTTCCACGCCTTCGGCAATCACCGCCAGTTCGAGGCTGAGGGCCATGGCGACGATAGCGCGGATGATCTCGGCGTCGTTCGGGTCGCTGGTGGCGTCGTGGACGAACGACTTATCGATTTTCAGCGCATCCACGGGCAGGCGCTTGAGGTAGGTCAGCGAGGAGTAACCGGTGCCGAAATCGTCCATGGCAAAGCTCACGCCGAGCTTCTGCAAACGGCGCATTTTGTTGACGGTGTCATCCAGGTTCTGGATCACGATGCCTTCGGTGATCTCCAGCTTCAGCAGCGAGCAGGGCAATTGCTGGTTGCTGAGGCTGCGTTCGACACGTTCAACGAAGTCATTCTGGCGAAACTGTCGCGGGCTGATATTCACACAAAGGCTGAAGTCGAGCGGATCGACCCGGCCTTCGTCGATCAATTGGCGGAAGGCTTTGCAGGCCTCATCGAGAATCCAGGTGCCGACTTCGAGTATCAATCCGCTGTCTTCCAGCACCTTGATGAACTCTGTGGGGGCTTGCGCACCCAGTTCGGGGTGATTCCAGCGAACCAGCGCTTCGGCGCCGACGATGCGGTTGTTGCGGGCATCGACCTGCGGCTGGAAGTGCAGGCTGAACTCGCCTCGCGAGAGGGCCAGGCGCAGATCGGTTTCCATGCGCAGGCGCTCGCTGGCGGCCTTTTGCATGGTGTTGTGAAACATTTGCGTGGTATTGCGCCCTGAGTCCTTGGCTCGGTAAAGCGCGATGTCGGCGCGCTTGAGCAGGTCGGCAGGAGTCGAGCCGTGATCGGGAATCAAGGCGATGCCGATACTTGGCGTGACCTGCAGGCGTTGACCGTCGAGAAACATCGGCTCGGACAGCAGTTCGCGCAGGGTGTCGGCCAGTTCCCGGACTTGTTCGCTGACTTCGCTGCGAGTGCCTTCGAGGCCGCTGAGCAGGACCACGAATTCGTCACCGCCCAGGCGTGCGACGGTGTCTTCCATGCGCACGCTGGCCTCGAGGCGGGCGGTGACGATTTTCAGCACCGTATCGCCCACCGGGTGGCCGAGGGAGTCGTTGATGTGCTTGAAGTGATCGAGATCGAGGAACAGCAGTGCGCCGCGCAGGTTATGCCGTTTGAGCAGGGCGATCTGCTGGCTCAGCCGATCCATCAGCAATGCGCGGTTGGGCAGATTGGTCAGCGGGTCGTGGTAGGCCAGGTGGCGGATCTGCGCCTCGGCATTCTTCAGCAGGCTGACGTCTCGCGCGGTCAGCAGCAGGCAGTGGGTTTCATTGAGGGTGATGGGCTCGACCGAAACCTCGACGGTGAGGATTTCCCCGCGCTTGTTGCGGCCAAGCATTTCCTGGTGATGGACCCGGCCTTTTATCTGCAGTTCGGCGAGCAAGGCTGAACGCTGTTTCTCTTCGGCCCAGATGCCGATCTGGTACACCGTGCGTCCGATTACTTCGCTCGCGCGGTAGCCGGTCAGCCGACAGAAACCGTCATTGACCTCCAGATAACGCCCGGTATCGCGTTCGGTGATGGTGATTGCGTCGGGGCTTGAGTGGAACGCCTTGGCGAACTTCTCTTCGCTGGCCTTGAGCGCGGCCTCCGAGCGCTGCTGCTGGGTGATGTCGCGCAGGGTGGTAACGATGCACGGCTGATTGCCGACGTTGATCTGGCGACTTGATATCACGCAGGTCAAGGCTTGCCCGTCTTTGTGATGAACAATCACCGCGACATTGTTCAGCGCCTGCTCGCGGATGACTTGCTCGATCCGCTGCTGGCGTTTCCCCGAATCGTCCCAGAGCCCGATCTCGTCGGCGTTGCGGCCCATGACATCGGTGGCGGCCCAGCCAAAGGTCTGGGTGAAGCTGGAGTTGATCTCGATGAACTGACCGGTGTCCTGGCGTGTCACGCAGATCGGGTCCGGGCTGACCTGGAACAGGCTGGCGAACTTCTCTTCGGAAGTTACCAGGCGTTCCTCGCGCTCAACCTGCTCGGTGATGTCCAGCAAGGTGCCAGCCATGCGCAACGGGTTGCCGTCTCCGTCGCGGTAGAGTCGGGCGCGGCTTTCCAGAAAGCGCGAGCTACCGTCTTCCAGTTGCACACGATAGGTCAATTGATAGTTGCCGGCCGGGCCCTCGCGCAGGCTGCGGTAGGCGTTGCGCATAGTGTCGCGCTCTTCGCCGGGAACCCCGTCGAAAAAGGCATCGAACGGCTCATGGAAAGGCTTGGGCTCCATGCCATGCAGCTGCGCCGCCCGTGCCGAGCCATAGAGCATGCCGCTTGGAATGTGCCAGTCCCAGGTGCCGAGCTGAGCCGAGTCCAGTGCCAGGTCGAGGCGCTCCTGGCTGTCTTTCAGGGCTAGCTCGGCGTTTTTCCGTTCGCTGGTGTCAAGGAAGGTGCTGAGCAGATAAGGCTGGCCTTCCAGTTCGACCTTTTGTGCGCTGAGAATTCCGTCATGGATTTGCCCGCTGCTGGCCCGAAACTGCACCTCCATATTGACCAGTTCACCCTTGGCCTTGGTCGCTTTGATCAGCTGTGCGCGTTGCTCCGGATCGACCCAGAGGCCCAGTTCCAGGGTCGTGCGGCCGATCGCGTCCTGTACCGGCCAGCCGAACAGGCTTTCGAAGTACTGATTGGCCTCGCTGATCAGCCCGTCTTCCTGACGGGTCAACAAGACCATGTTCGGACACAGATGAAACAGCGTGGCGAAGCGTTTTTCCGAACTGCTCAAGGCTTGTTCGCGCTGGCGTTGATGGGTGATCTCACGAATCACCCCGATCATTCGTGGTTTACCGTGCTTGTCCGGCAACAGACTGCCGTTGATCTCCAGCCAATGCAGACTGCCGTCCGGCCAGCGGATTCGGTGATGCATCGCCTGTTCCAGTGGTGCGCCGGCGAGCACGGCATGGAAGGCACGCATAGCTTTGGCCCGATCTTCGACAGGCAGCAGGTCCAGATACTCCAGGTCGGCCGGCAGCGGTTGCCGAGGGTCGAAACCAAACAGCGCCTGGGTACCGCGTGACCAACTGATCTGTCCGCGCTCGATGTCCCAACACCAGGCACCCAGGTGCGCGCCGTTCAGCGCAGCGAGCAGCTGCGAGGCGCTTTCCCAGCTTTGCTCGGACGTTTGCGGGTCGATTGCCCTGATGCGCGGCATCCGCGGTGTACGGTCAGCGGGTTTGTGCATTGGCAGCAGGCCTTAGGCTGAATAGGGCAGTTGGCACATGGGTTCCAGACAATAGCGGGTTAGCGCACCTTATACCTGGTTGCGTGGCAAATCGATTTGCGCATCCAGCAAGGCCATGAAAGCCCGCGCAGCATTCGACAGCGTCCGTTCGGTGTGCAGGATATAGCCTAGCTGGCGAGTGAGTTGTATGCCCGGTAAAGGGATGCGCGCCACCTGTTCATCGAGCATGGTGCGCGGTAAAACACTCCAGGCCAGGCCGATCGAGACCATCATCTTGATGGTTTCCAGATAATTGGTGCTCATGGCGATATTCGGTATCAGCCCCTGGCCTTCGAACAGACGCTGGACGATATGGTGAGTAAAGGTGTTGCCACCGGGGAACACCGCTGGATGCAGGGCGATGTCGGCCAGGCTGACCACGCCATTGCTGACCAGCGGGTGCTCGGGTGCGGCGACGAAGTCCAGCGGGTCATCCCAGACCGGTGTCGCCCGCACCAGTGTGTGCGGCTCCGGTGCGAGGGTGATGACCGCCAGCTCGGCGCGGCCATGGAGGATTTCTTCGTAGGCCACTTCCGAATCGAGAAACTGAATATCCAGCGCCACGTCGGGATAACGCCGGGTAAAGGCCCGCAATAGAGGTGGCAAGCGGTGCAACCCGATGTGATGGCTGGTGGCCAGGGTCAGGCGCCCGGTCACTTCACCCGTCAGATTGGTCAGCGCCCGGCGCGTGTCGTCCAGCACATTGAGAATCTGATAGGCCCGCGGCAGGAGGGCGCGCCCGGCCTCGGTCAGGCCGACTTCACGGCCAAGCCGGTCGAACAGGCGCCCCTTGAGTTGCTGCTCCAGCCCGGCAATGCGTTTGCTGATCGCCGGCTGCGTCAGATGCAGGCGTTCGCCTGCTCCAGAGAAACTGCCGGTCTCGGCGATGGCTATAAAGGCATTAAGGTTGGCCAGGTCCATGGTCGCATTCCAGATGGTTATCCAAAGCATGAAAAATATGAATTTGAGTTATTTAATGTAACGCCATAGGATCGACCTCACAAGCCAAGGGGTCATTGAGTTGCATCAAGACCCAGGGCATAGAAACAAGCTGATGAGGAACCGTCTGATGGCCGGCAAAACGCTCTACGACAAGCTCTGGGATTCGCATTTGGTCAAACAGCGCGACGATGGCTCGGCGCTGATCTATATCGATCGTCACATCATTCATGAAGTGACTTCGCCGCAAGCCTTCGAAGGCCTGCGTCTGGCCGGGCGCAAGCCTTGGCGCATCGATGCCAACATCGCGACCCCGGACCACAACGTACCGACCACCCCGGAGCGCAAAGGCGGCATCGAAGCCATTGCCGACCAGGTCTCGCGTTTGCAGGTCCAGACCCTCGACGATAACTGTGATGAATACGGCATTGTCGAATTCAAGATGAACGATATCCGTCAGGGTATCGTCCACGTGATCGGTCCAGAGCAGGGCGCAACCTTGCCAGGCATGACCGTGGTCTGCGGCGACTCCCACACGTCGACCCACGGCGCGTTCGGCGCCCTGGCTCACGGGATCGGCACTTCCGAGGTCGCGCATGTGCTCGCCACTCAGTGCCTGGTCGCGAAAAAAATGAAAAACATGCTGGTGTCGGTTGAAGGGCAATTGCCGTTCGGCGTGACCGCCAAGGACATCGTCCTCGCGATCATCGGCAAGATCGGCACCGCCGGCGGCAACGGCCACGCCATCGAGTTCGCCGGTAGCGCGATTCGTGATTTGTCGGTCGAAGGCCGCATGACTATCTGCAACATGGCCATCGAAGCCGGTGCACGAGTGGGTCTGGTGGCCGCCGACGAAAAGACGGTCGCTTACGTCAAAGGCCGCCCGTTTGCCCCGAAAGGCGCGGAATGGGACCTGGCGGTCGAAGCCTGGAAAGATCTGGTGACCGACGCGGATGCGAAGTTCGACACCATCGTTGAGCTCGACGCCGCCCAGATCAAGCCGCAAGTCAGCTGGGGCACCTCGCCCGAGATGGTGCTTGCTGTTGATCAGAACGTTCCGGATCCCGCGAAGGAAATGGATCTGGTCAAGCGCGGCTCCATCGAGCGTGCCTTGAAGTACATGGGTTTGACCGCCAATCAGGCGATCACCGACATTCAGCTGGACCGGGTATTCATCGGCTCTTGCACCAACTCGCGGATCGAAGACCTGCGCGCTGCGGCAGTGATCGCCAAGGGCCGTAAAGTGGCTTCGACCATCAAGCAGGCGATCGTCGTGCCTGGCTCGGGCCTGGTGAAGGCTCAGGCGGAATCGGAAGGGCTGGACAAGATCTTCCTCGAAGCCGGTTTCGAGTGGCGTGAACCGGGTTGCTCGATGTGCCTGGCGATGAACCCTGACCGTTTGGAGTCTGGCGAGCATTGCGCGTCGACCTCTAACCGCAACTTCGAAGGCCGTCAGGGTGCCGGTGGTCGTACTCACCTGGTCAGCCCGGCCATGGCCGCCGCCGCCGCTGTGAACGGTCGTTTCGTCGACGTCCGTGAATTGATCCAGGGAGCGCAGTAATCATGAGAGCATTTACCCAGCACACTGGTCTTGTCGCGCCGCTGGACCGTGCCAACGTCGACACCGACCAGATCATTCCCAAGCAGTTCTTGAAGTCGATCAAGCGCACCGGCTTCGGCCCGAACCTGTTCGACGAGTGGCGTTACCTGGATGTCGGCCAGCCGTACCAGGACAACTCCCAGCGCCCGTTGAACAAGGATTTCGTGCTCAACGCCGAACGTTATCAAGGTGCCAGCGTGTTGCTCGCCCGGGAAAACTTCGGCTGCGGCTCCAGCCGCGAACATGCGCCGTGGGCCTTGGAAGAATACGGTTTCCGCAGCATCATCGCTCCGAGCTATGCCGACATTTTCTTCAACAACAGCTTCAAGAACGGCTTGCTGCCGATCATCTTGAGCGATGCTGAAGTCGATGAGCTGTTCCAGCAGGTTGAAGCGACTCCTGGCTACCAGTTGCAGGTTGATCTGCAAGCACAGACCGTGACCCGTCCTGATGGCAAGGTGTTGAGCTTCGAGATCGACGCATTCCGCAAGCATTGCCTGCTCAACGGCCTGGACGATATCGGCCTGACCCTGCAGGACCACGAGGCGATTGCTACGTTTGAAGCCAAGCACCGTGCTAGCCAGCCGTGGTTGTTTCGCGACGCGTGATGGTTTGATGTGATCGCTGAAAAGATCGCAGGCTTCGCCAGCTCCTACATTGGATTCGCGTACACCTGTAGGAGCTGCCGCAGGCTGCGATCTTTTGATCTTCAACCAGGCAACACAAGACTCACCCTAAAAGGAAGTCACCATGACCAGCGGTCCCCAGCACAGCCAGGTAGTCCAAAAGCAATTCGGTGAGCAGGCCTCGGCTTATCTGAGCAGTGCCGTGCACGCTCAAGGCACCGAATTTGCGCTGCTGCAGGCTGAATTGGCCGGGCAGGGCGATGCCCGAGTGCTGGACCTGGGTTGTGGCGCCGGTCACGTGAGTTTCCATGTAGCGCCGCTGGTCAAAGAAGTGGTGGCCTACGACTTGTCTCAGCAGATGCTGGATGTGGTCGCCGCTGCGGCAGTAGACCGCGGGCTGAGCAACGTTTCCACCCAGTTGGGCACCGCCGAGCGCCTGCCGTTCGCCGATGGCGAGTTCGATTTCGTCTTCAGCCGTTATTCGGCACACCATTGGAGCGATCTCGGCCTGGCCCTGCGGGAAGTGCGGCGAGTGCTCAAGCCGGGTGGGGTGGCCGCGTTCATCGATGTCTTGTCGCCGGGCAGTCCATTGTTCGACACTTACCTGCAAAGCGTCGAGGTACTGCGCGATACCAGCCACGTGCGCGATTATTCCGCCGGTGAGTGGTTGCGCCAGGTCAGCGAGGCGGGGTTGCATACCCGCAGCACCACGCGCCAGCGGTTGCGCCTGGAGTACAACTCCTGGGTCGAGCGGATGCGCACACCGCAAGTGATGCGCGCCGCGATCCTTGAGTTGCAGCAGTCCATGGGCAATGAAGTGCGCGAATATTTCGATATTGAGGCCGATGGTTCGTTCAGTACGGATGTACTGGTGCTGATGGCTGAACGATAAGCGCCGAACGCTAGAATTTTTCCAGGTGTGCCCGCGGGCACGCCGACAGATGAAATGAGGAAAGCATGAGCAAGCAGATTCTGATTCTCCCAGGTGATGGTATTGGCCCGGAAATCATGGCCGAAGCGGTCAAGGTGCTGGAACTGGCCAACGACAAATACAACCTGGGTTTCGAGTTGAGTCATGACGTGATCGGCGGCGCAGCCATCGACAAGCACGGCGTGCCCCTGGCTGACGAAACCCTGGCCCGAGCTCGTGCGGCCGACGCGGTACTGCTCGGCGCCGTGGGCGGTCCGAAATGGGACACCATCGAGCGCGACATTCGCCCTGAGCGTGGCTTGCTGAAGATTCGTGCGCAACTGGGCCTGTTCGGCAACCTGCGCCCGGCGATCCTTTACCCGCAACTGGCCGAGGCCTCGAGCCTGAAGCCGGAAATCGTCGCTGGCCTGGATATCCTGATCGTCCGCGAACTGACCGGCGGCATCTATTTCGGCGCCCCGCGTGGCGTGCGCGAGCTGGAGAATGGCGAGCGTCAGGCCTACGACACGCTGCCCTACAGCGAAAGCGAGATTCGTCGCATCGCCCGTGTCGGTTTCGACATGGCGCGAGTACGTGGTAAAAAGCTGTGCTCGGTGGACAAGGCCAACGTACTGGCCTCCAGCCAGTTGTGGCGTGAAGTGGTCGAGCAAGTGGCCAAGGACTACCCGGACGTCGAGCTGAGCCACATGTATGTGGACAACGCCGCGATGCAGTTGGTGCGTGCACCGAAGCAATTCGACGTGATCGTCACCGACAACCTGTTTGGCGATATTCTGTCCGACCAGGCGTCGATGCTCACCGGTTCCATCGGCATGCTGCCGTCGGCATCCCTGGACACCAACAACAAGGGCATGTACGAGCCGTGCCACGGTTCGGCGCCGGATATCGCTGGCAAAGGCATTGCCAACCCGTTGGCGACCATTTTGTCGGTGTCGATGATGCTGCGTTACAGCTTCAATCTGCAGGATGCGGCCGATGCCATCGAGAAAGCCGTGAGCCTGGTGCTCGATCAGGGCCTGCGCACTGGTGACATCTGGTCGGCCGGTTGTACTAAAGTCGGTACGCAGGAAATGGGCGACGCAGTAGTCGCCGCGCTGCGGAATCTGTAATCTCTTGGGCCCGCTGCAACTTTCAACCTTGAAAGCAGCGGCCCACTTTTTCAAGAAGGTGTAGTTGCGATGAAACGTGTAGGTCTGATCGGTTGGCGCGGTATGGTCGGTTCCGTGCTCATGCAGCGGATGCTGGAAGAGCAGGATTTCGATCTTATCGAGCCGGTGTTTTTCACCACTTCCAATGTCGGTGGCCAAGGCCCGTCCGTGGGCAAGGACATTGCTCCGCTCAAGGACGCTTACAGCATTGAAGAGCTGAAAACCCTCGACGTGATTCTGACCTGCCAGGGTGGCGACTACACCAGCGAAGTGTTCCCGAAACTGCGCGAAGCCGGCTGGCAGGGTTACTGGATCGACGCCGCTTCCAGCCTGCGCATGCAGGATGACGCGGTGATCGTGCTCGATCCGGTGAACCGCAAGGTGATCGACCAGCAGCTCGACGCCGGGACCAAGAACTACATCGGTGGCAATTGCACCGTCAGCCTGATGCTGATGGGCCTGGGTGGCCTGTTCGAAGCCGGCCTGGTGGAATGGATGAGCGCCATGACTTATCAGGCGGCCTCCGGTGCCGGCGCGCAGAACATGCGCGAACTGATCAAGCAGATGGGCGCAACCCACGCCGCAGTTGCCGATGAACTGGCCAACCCGGCCAGCGCGATCCTCGACATCGACCGTAAAGTGGCCGAAGCCATGCGCGGCGAAGCCTATCCAACCGAGAACTTCGGCGTGCCCCTGGCCGGCAGCCTGATCCCGTGGATCGACAAGGAACTGCCGAACGGTCAGAGCCGCGAAGAGTGGAAGGCCCAGGCCGAGACCAACAAGATCCTTGGTCGCTTCAAGAGCCCGATTCCGGTCGATGGCATCTGCGTGCGGATTGGCGCGATGCGCTGCCACAGCCAGGCGCTGACCATCAAGCTGAACAAAGACGTGCCGATCACTGATATCGAAGGGCTGATCAGCCAGCACAATCCATGGGTCAAGCTGGTGCCGAACCAGCGTGAAATCAGCATGCAGGAGCTGAGCCCGACCAAGGTCACCGGTACCCTGAATATCCCGGTGGGCCGTCTGCGCAAACTGAACATGGGGTCGCAGTTCCTCGGTGCCTTCACCGTCGGCGACCAACTGCTGTGGGGCGCGGCCGAGCCGCTGCGTCGCATGTTGCGGATTCTGCTCGAGCGTTGATTTATTGACGTAATGAAAGAACCCGTGCCTTGAAAGAGGTGCGGGTTTTTTCTTTGTGAAGGCGATGAGCTTTTTGTAGCAGCTGGCGAAGCCTGCGTTCGAGGACGTAGTCCTCGTGAATCAGAACACCTTGATCTTCCTGAAAGACCGCGCTCTCAGGTTTTACGACCGCTGCGCGGCCGAACGCAGGCTGCGCCAGCTGCTACGGGGGATTTCGCCGTTAATTGCCTGCGTGCCAACCACCCGGTAAAGTGCCGCTCCCCCGTTTCGCCTGAGGTAGCAACATGAGCCAGTCCTTTGATATCGCTGTGATCGGCGCCACCGGTACTGTCGGCGAAACACTCGTCCAGATTCTCGAAGAGCGCGATTTCCCTGTCGCCAACCTGTACTTGCTGGCCAGCAGCGAGTCCGCCGGGCATTCGGTGCCATTTCGCGGCAAGAACGTGCGGGTGCGGGAAGTCGACGAATTCGACTTCAGCAAGGTTCAACTGGTGTTTTTTGCTGCCGGCCCCGCGGTTACCCTGAGTTTTGCGCCGCGTGCCACGGCGGCCGGTTGTGCGGTGATCGATTTGTCCGGCGCGTTGCCTGCTGCGCAAGCACCGCAAGTCGTTCCGGAAGCTAATGGCCAGGTGCTGGCCGGGCTGAAAAAGCCGGTCCAACTGAGCAGCCCAAGCGCATCAGCCACGGTGCTGGCAGTGGTGCTCGCCCCATTGCGCGGTTTGCTCGACATTCAGCGAGTCACCCTGACCGCCAGCCTGGCAGTCTCCTCTCAAGGTCGCGAAGCCGTTAAAGAGTTGGCCCGGCAAACCGCCGAACTGCTCAACGTCCGCCCCCTGGAGCCGCGATTCTTTGATCGGCAAATGGCTTTCAATCTGCTGGCGCAGGTCGGCACGCCGGATGCCCAAGGCCACACCTTGCTGGAAAAGCGCCTGGTCAAGGAGCTGCGTGAGGTCCTGGCAGAGCCTTCGTTGAAGATTTCTGTAACCTGCATTCAAGCCCCGGTGTTTTTCGGCGATAGCTTTAGCGTGACCTTGCAGTCAACGGCGGCTGTCGATCTGGCAAAGGTCAACGCTGCGCTGGGCGTTGCGCCTGGTATTGAACTGGTTGAAGCCGGTGATTACCCGACGGCAGTCGGTGATGCGGTGGGGCAGGATGTGGTCTATGTCGGCCGGGTTCGGACCAGCGTCGACGACCCGGCGGAACTTAATCTGTGGCTGACGTCAGATAACGTACGCAAGGGCGCAGCGCTAAACGCTGTGCAGTTGGCTGAGTTGTTGATAAAAGACCTGCTGTAAAAGATACTTGGCAACAATTTGCTGAATGATTCTAGCTGAGCGCTATGCTTGGCTTGGAGCCGCCGTTTGCGGCTTCCACTGGCATGAACGAAATAATCCCGTGCAGGTTGCCTTCATTGCTCTGCGCAACGCCTTAGGGCGGCGGCTACTAGACCTTCTCGCAGGCCGAGGAGTGTTCAAACAAAGGAAGAGGCTATGGTTCAAGTTCGCAAACTGGTGCTGGCAATTGCGGCCGCCTCGGCGCTGTCCTCTGGTGTGGCGCAGGCGCTTGGGCTCGGGGAATTGACCCTGAAGTCGACTCCGAACCAACCGCTGATGGCAGAAATCGAACTGCTCGATGTCAAGGATCTCACCGCTGCCGAAGTGGTGCCGAGCCTGGCCTCGCCAGAAGAATTCGCCAAGGCCGGTGTCGATCGCCAGGCGTTTCTCAACGACCTGACCTTCACCACCGAGCTCAATTCCAGTGGCAAAAGCGTGTTGCGCGTGACATCGAGCAAGCCGCTGTCCGAACCGATGGTCAAATTCCTGGTGCAGGTGATGTGGCCCAATGGCCGCTTGCTGCGCGATTACAGTGTGCTGCTCGACCCTTCGAAGTTCTCGCCACAAACCGCCGAGGCCGCTGCTCAGCCCGCACCGGCTAAAGCCGCCGCTGGCAAGTCGGCGCAATACACCACGACTGCCCGCGATACCCTGTGGGAAATCGCCGCGAAGGCCCGCAACGGCGCCTCGATCCAGCAGACCATGCTGGCGATCCAGGCAATGAACCCCGATGCCTTTATCGACGGCAATATCAACCGCCTGAAAACCGGCCAAGTGCTGCGTTTGCCGGATTCGGCACAGAGCACCAGCCTGCCGCAACCCCAGGCCATTGCCGAAGTGGCTGCACAAAACACTGCCTGGCGTCAGGGTCGTCGGTTGGTCGCCCGACCGCAGCAACTGGATGCCACCAAGCGTGGGCGTGGCGATGCCGCACCCGGGCAGGTAGCCAGAGATAATTTGAGTCTGGTTTCCGCCGAGTCCGGTAAAGCGCGCGGCAAAGGCGCCGCGGGCGACACACAGGCGCTGAACAACAAGCTCGCCGTCACCCAGGAAAGTCTCGATACGACCCGGCGTGACAACGCTGAGTTGAAAAACCGCATGACCGATCTACAAAGTCAGCTGGACAAGCTCCAGCGCTTGATCGAGCTGAAGAATAATCAGTTGGCCAAGCTGCAGGCCGAAGGTCCGGGCGCTGCTCAGCCTGCAGCGCCGATGTCGGCTGAGTTGGCCGCTGATCCTCAGGCTGCTGCAACGCCGCCGGCAGAAGCGACAGCCGATGCTGCCACGCCAGCCGCTGTACCTGCCGAGGCACCGATTCAAGGCGCGAAGCCGCCTGCAGAAGAAGCCAAATTCAATGAGCTGCTGACCAATCCATATCTGATGGGGCTGGTCGGTGGTGGTGCCGTGGTGGTGCTGCTCTTGTTGCTGTTGCTGGCCCGTCGTCGCAAGGCACAGCAAGAAGCGGAAAAGCATCTGCGCATGGCCCGGGCCTTGGCCGAAGAGCCGGAGTTTTCTGCTGATCTGGATCTGGATCTGCCATCCAACAGCTTCGACCACATTGAAATTTCACCGCCAAGCGTCAAGCTCACGCCAGCGCCAGCGCCAGCGCCAGCTCCAGTTCGAGCGCCCATCGCTCCAGTCGTGGTTGTACCGCCGATTGCCGCACCTTTGGTGGCGCCGGCAGCCGAGCGCTCGGACGACGTTCTGGTGCAAGCGCAATCGCACATCCAGCGCGGCGCCCTGAATCAGGCTGCGGACCTGCTGCAAGGCGCGATCAAGCAAGAGCCGCAACGCAGTGACTTGCGCTTGAAGCTGATGGAAGTCTATGGCGAGCAGGGCGACCGTGATGCCTTTGTCGCTCAAGAGCGTCAGTTGGTAGCCAATGGCAAGAATTACGCAGAAGTCGAACAGCTGAAAAGTCGTTTCCCAGCGATGGTTGTAGTGGCGGCCGCCACCGGTATTGCTGCTGCTGCGGCGGCTGCCGAGCTGGACGCACAATACGTCAAGGACCTGTTGCAGGAAGAGCCCGAGGCGCCAGCACCGGACGCTGTTACAGCGGCGGATGAAATCGATAGCGACTTTGATCTGAGCCTGGATGAGCTCGAGGCGCCAGCACCGGTCGCTGTTGCAGCGGCGGATGAAATCGATAGCGACTTTGATCTGAGCCTGGATGAGCCCGAGGTGCCGGCGCCAGCCGCTGTTGCAGCTACGAATGAGTTTGATAGCGACTTTGATCTGAGTCTGGATGACCTGGAAGCGGCTTCTCCAGCGATAATTACGCCAGAGCCGACACCCGAGCCAGAGCCAGAGCCAGAGCTTGATGCCTTTCCAGCGGACGATGACTTGAGCTTCGAAGCGGTTTTGCAACAGCAGACCGAAGCGAAAGAAAGTCTGGAAGACTTGTCGGAGTTCGATCTTGACCTGGGTGCCGATATGCCGGCCGAGACCCTGGCCGATGACGAATTCCTGCTGAGTCTTGAGGATGAGCTGAAAACACCGGCAGTGACTGCGGCCCCGACAATGAACGAGACGCCACTCGATGATCTGGACCTGCTGGATGATTTCGATTTGTCGTTGGCCGATGAAATCGATGCGCCAGCCGAGCCGGATGCATTTGCTGCCGAGTTGAATGACGTCAACGCCGAGCTGGATCGACTGTCGCAAAGTCTTGAGCAGCCGCCTATTGCCGAGCCGTTTGCCGAACCCAGCTTCACCGCCGAGGACGCAGCGGCCACCGCCGACGACGAACTGGAGTTCGATTTCCTTTCGGGCACCGACGAAGTGGCTACCAAGCTGGACCTGGCCCAGGCTTACATCGACATGGGCGACAGCGATGGTGCGCGGGACATTCTCAGTGAAGTCCTCAGCGAGGGCGATGACGGTCAGAAGAGCGAAGCCAAGGAACTGTTGGCGCGCTTGGCCGGGTAAATCGTAAGTGCTTTGACGACAACGGCAGCCATTGAGGCTGCCGTTTTTGTTTCAAGGCGGGGTGTGTTGTTGTCTGGGACGCCTCCTTCGCGGGCAAGCCGCAATGCCCCCGTAGGCATTGGGGCAAACCCGCTCCCACAAAGGATGGCGTGCGCCCCGAAAAGATCGCAGCCTGCGGCAGCTCCTACGGGGTTTGCAGACGCCTTATATGTATGGCGTCCAAGGCCCGTGGCCGTATAATGGCCGCCTTTGCGCAAATCAGCAGGCTGTAAGTCCTTGGCAAATATAGATAACGCGGCCGCCGAAAGGGCGGCCGCAGGCTTTTCCAGAATCGCTCTGGGTGTTGAATACAAGGGTTCGCGTTATTGCGGTTGGCAGCGTCAGGCTTCCGGCGTACTGACGGTGCAGGAAACCCTTGAAAATGCCCTGTCCAAAGTTGCCGATTCGCCGGTATCGCTGATGTGCGCCGGGCGTACCGACGCCGGTGTGCATGCCTGCGGGCAAGTGGTGCACTTCGATACCCGGGCCGAACGCTCGATGAAGGCCTGGGTCATGGGCGCCAACATCAATTTGCCCCATGACATCAGCGTGAGCTGGGCCAAGGTCATGCCGGCGGATTTCCATGCGCGCTTCAAGGCGATTGCCCGGCGCTACCGTTATGTGATCTACAACGACCAGATTCGTCCGGCGCATTTGAATCAGGAAATTACCTGGAACCATCGCCCGCTGGACGTGCAGCGCATGGCCGCAGCCGCAGAACATCTGGTCGGGACTCACGATTTCAGTGCGTTTCGCGCCGGCCAGTGCCAGGCCAAGTCGCCGGTCAAGAAGCTCCACCACCTGCGAGTCACCCAGCACGGCAAGATGATCGTGCTGGATATCCGCGCCGGCTCCTTCCTGCACCATATGGTGCGCAACATCGCCGGGGTGCTGATGACCATCGGTGCCGGTGAGCGTCCGGTGGAGTGGGTCAGGGAAGTGCTCGAAAGCCGTGTTCGTCGAACCGGTGGGGTCACGGCGCATCCGTACGGGCTGTATCTGGTGCAGGTCGAGTACCACGACGAATTCGAACTGCCGGAGCGCTTCATCGGTCCACATTTCCTTACCGGTTTCTCGGAACTTGACGGCTGACGCCCGGAAAAGCATTTGTTACCATCCGGGACTTTCCCGGAGAAGTCCTGAGGTTCAAACGACATGTCAGCCGTTCGCAGCAAGATTTGCGGGATTACCCGCATAGAAGATGCGTTGGCAGCGGTCGAAGCCGGGGCGGATGCCATTGGTTTGGTGTTTTACGCCAAAAGCCCGCGGGCAGTGAATGTGCAGCAGGCGCGGGCGATCATCGCCGCGTTGCCGCCCTTCGTGACCACTGTTGGCCTGTTCGTCAATGCCAGCCGTTGCGAGCTCGGTG
Source organism: Pseudomonas fluorescens (assembly GCF_902497875.1). Taxonomy (GTDB): domain Bacteria; phylum Pseudomonadota; class Gammaproteobacteria; order Pseudomonadales; family Pseudomonadaceae; genus Aquipseudomonas; species Aquipseudomonas fluorescens_BR. The sequence goes on along the minus strand of NZ_CABVHY010000017.1, from coordinate 136,593 downwards.
AGATCCTCGATGCGGTGCCGCTGGATCTGTTGCAGTTTCACGGCGACGAAACGCCGGCCGATTGCGAAGGCTACCACCGGCCCTACATCAAGGCGTTGCGGGTCAAGGCCGGCGATGACATCGCGGCCGGTTGCAAGGCTTACACGAGCGCCAGCGGGATCTTGCTCGATACCTATGTCGAAGGCATTCCCGGCGGTACGGGCGAAGCCTTTGACTGGTCGCTGGTGCCGCAGGGCTTGAACAAGCCGATTATCCTTGCTGGCGGCCTGACGGCGGACAATGTGGCTGAAGCCATCGCCCGGGTCCGCCCCTATGCGGTGGACGTCAGCGGCGGGGTGGAGCAGAGCAAGGGGATCAAGGATCACGCGAAGATTCGAGCGTTTATGCAGGCCGTACGCAGTAGTACCTGGCCGATGTGACGGCTGGCAGTCTGCCGCCGTCCAACACCACTGTACAAAAAAGCTGGCGCAGTCGTACAAAAACGGTCCGACACCGTCGCTGGACAGGCCGAAATCCAAGTGGCAACCGCTCTGGAGCGAGTTGTCGAGAGGGCTGAGGAACGATTCGCTACAGGCAGGTCAAGCCTCGCGCTGACCGCGGCAGCGGATGGATCATCGCCGCACACATGAATTTAGCTCAAGGGCATACTCGGGGCTTCGAACGTACAGCGTTCGGGCCGCCGGTACTGGAGAAAGAAAGCATGAGCAACTGGTTGGTAGACAAACTGATCCCTTCGATCATGCGTTCCGAGGTGAAGAAAAGCTCGGTGCCTGAAGGTCTTTGGCACAAATGCCCGTCCTGCGAGGCCGTGCTTTATCGCCCGGAGCTGGAAAAGACCCTGGACGTTTGCCCCAAGTGCAACCACCACATGCGCATCGGCGCCCGCGCCCGCATCGACATCTTCCTCGACGCTGAAGGCCGTGCCGAGCTGGGTGCCGACCTGGAGCCGGTTGATCGCTTGAAATTCCGCGATGGCAAGAAATACAAGGATCGCCTGACCGCGGCCCAGAAGCAGACCGGTGAGAAAGACGCGTTGATCTCCATGAGCGGTACCCTGCTGGGCATGCCGGTAGTGGTATCGGCCTTCGAGTTCTCCTTCATGGGCGGCTCGATGGGTGCCATCGTTGGCGAGCGTTTCGTTCGTGCCGCCAACTACGCGCTGGAAAACCGTTGCCCGATGATCTGCTTCGCTGCTTCCGGCGGTGCGCGGATGCAGGAAGCGCTGATTTCCCTGATGCAAATGGCCAAGACTTCGGCGGTTCTGGCGCGTCTGCGTGAAGAAGGCATTCCGTTCATCTCCGTATTGACCGACCCGGTCTACGGTGGTGTTTCCGCCAGTCTGGCCATGCTTGGCGACGTGATCGTCGGTGAGCCTAAAGCCCTGATCGGTTTCGCCGGCCCACGCGTGATCGAGCAGACCGTCCGTGAAAAGCTGCCGGAAGGCTTCCAGCGCAGTGAGTTCCTGCTGGAACACGGCGCCATCGACATGATCATTGCCCGTCAGGAACTGCGTCCGCGTCTGGGTAACCTGTTGGCGCAATTGATGGGCGTGCCGACCCCGGTGTTCGTGGCTGCGGCCATCGAGCCGATCGTGGTTCCACCGGTGCCTGCAAACATATGACCGAACGTACCCTTGGCGACTGGCTCGCCTACCTTGAGCAACTGCATCCGTCGGCCATCGACATGGGCCTTGAGCGCTCGCAAGAGGTCGCGTCGCGGATGGGTCTGGGCAAGCCCGCGGCTCGGGTGATCACGGTTACGGGTACCAACGGCAAAGGTTCTACCTGTGCGTTCGTGGCGTCCTTGTTGCGAGCCCAGGGGCTCAAGGTCGGCGTCTACAGCTCGCCGCACCTGCTGCGTTACAACGAGCGGGTCCAGATCAATGGCGTCGAAGCCACGGATGCCGAGCTGTGCCAGGCCTTCGTCGCGGTCGAGGCCGGACGTGGCGAAATCTCCCTGACGTATTTCGAGATGGGCACCCTGGCGGCGTTCTGGCTGTTCCAGCGTGCCGGTCTGGATGCGGTGGTGCTGGAAGTCGGCCTGGGTGGGCGCCTTGATGCGGTCAACCTGGTCGATGCCGACCTCGCGCTGGTCACCAGCATCGGCGTCGATCACACGGACTATCTAGGTGATAGTCGCGAGTCGGTAGCCTTCGAAAAGGCCGGCATCTTCCGCCAGGACGCGCCGGCGCTGTGCGGCGATCTCAATCCTCCTCAACCACTGCTGGACAAGGCCCGCGAGCTGGGCTGCCGGTTTTTCCTGCGCGGGCGCGATTTCGACCTCGGTATCACTGATCAAAACTGGCAATGGCGCGGCCTTGATGCACAGGGCCAGGCGGTTGAACTGCATGATTTGCCGTTGCTCGATCTGCCCATGGAAAACGCGGCACTGGCGTTGCAGGCTTACCTGCTGCTCGGTTTACCCTGGCAGGCGGAGCAGATTGTCGAGGCGTTGAAACAAACTCGAGTCGTCGGGCGCCTGGATCGACGTCAGGTCGACTGGCACGGCAAACGCCTACACTTGCTGCTGGATGTGGGCCACAACCCGCATGCCGCCGAGTATCTGGCCCATCGCCTGGCCCGTCGTCCATTGGTCGGCAGGCGCCTGGCGGTGTTTGGTTTGCTGGCGGACAAGGATCTTGACGGAGTGCTCGCCGAGTTGAGTGCTAGTGTCCAGCAGTGGGCTGTCGCTGCGCTGGATACTGCGCGCAGTCGTCCGGTCGCGGATCTGCAGGCGGCCTTGCAGAACCTTGGTGCGTCCGTGACGTCCTATGAAAGTGTCACCGCCGCGCTGGAAGGGCAGTGTGCGCAAGCGACGGCCGAGGACGAAATTCTGCTGTTCGGATCATTTTATTGTGTTGCCGAGGCTCTCCAATGGCTGGCCCGGCGCTCCACGGAGGAGGCTGCAGATGGCTTTGCTGAATAACGCTTACAAGCAGCGTATGGTCGGGGCCCTGGTTCTGGTGGCATTGGCGGTGATCTTTTTGCCAATGCTGTTCTCCCGTCAGGATGAGCAGCGCCAGATAACCGTTGACGCCCCGGCCGCACCTCAAGCGCCGGCCATGCCGCAGGTTCAGGTCGAACCGGTGGTCGTGCCCGAGCCGCAAAGCTTGCCGCAGGAACCGGTTCCAAGCGATGAGGAAATTGCCCAGGAGCAGCCGTCGATGCCAATTGCGCCGGCTGTGCCGGTCGCTCCTGCGCCGCCGGTCGCCGTCAGCAAGCCTGTCGCGCCGCCTGCTCCCAAGTCGTCCGCCCAGCCTGCCGGATCGGCAAAACCGGATGTGAGCCAAAGCCGTGTCGACGCCAATGGCCTGTCGGTCAGTTGGTCGGTGCAGTTGGCCAGTCTTTCCAGCCGGGAAAGTGCCGAGAGCTTGCAAAAAAGCCTGCGCAGCCAGGGTTATAACGCCTACATCCGTTCCGCCAACGGCAAGAATCGGGTATTCGTCGGGCCGCTCATCGAGCGTGCCGAAGCCGATCGCCTGCGGGACTTGCTCGGTCGTCAGCAGAACCTCAAGGGTTTTGTGGTGCGTTTCCAGCCGGAACGCGGCTGAAGGATTTGAGTGCGCGGTATTCGTAGCGGCCTGTGTCCGGCTCCGCTACACGTTGGCGATAGGTCAACGCTATCGCACTGATTTGAAATGCACTGACAATCGCAGCTTACCGACAGGCATGCGCTTCTGCTAAAATGCGCCGCCTTATCTGTCTGTAGGCTGAACTGTGCCATTTACCTGGGTTGACTGGGCGATCGTTGCAATCATCGCCATCTCCGCTTTGATCAGTTTGAGCCGCGGCTTCGTCAAAGAAGCACTGTCGTTGCTCACCTGGATCATCGCAGGGGTCGTAGCCTGGTTATTCGGTGGCTCATTGTCACAGTACCTCGCCGGATACATCGAAACACCTTCGGCTCGCGTGATCGCGGGCTGCGCCATCATGTTTGTCGCCACCTTACTGGTAGGCGCAATGATCAATTATCTTATCGGCGAACTGGTCCGTGTCACCGGCCTGTCCGGGACCGACCGGTTTCTCGGCACGGCCTTCGGCGCAGCGCGTGGCGCGTTGCTGGTGGTCGTGGCGGTCGGGCTGTTGAGCCTGGGGCCGGTACAGCAGGACGGGTGGTGGCAAGAGTCACGGCTCGTGCCAAAATTTCTATTGGTTGCAGACTGGTCCAAAAACCTGATCCTCGGGTGGAGCAGTCAGTGGCTTGCCAGCGGAATCAGCGTACCCGCTGATATACCGTTCAAGGAGCACCTCTTGCCGACGGCCAAAACGCCTCAGTGAGTTGTGTTCAGTTCAGATCCATTAAGTAGGGGTTGCGTCGCATGTGTGGCATCGTCGGTATCGTCGGTAAGTCGAACGTCAATCAGGCGCTGTATGACGCGCTAACCGTCCTCCAGCACCGCGGCCAGGACGCTGCCGGTATCGTGACCAGCCATGACGGCCGGTTATTCCTGCGCAAGGACAACGGCCTGGTCCGTGACGTGTTCCATCAACGTCACATGCAGCGCCTGGTCGGCCACATGGGCATTGGCCATGTGCGTTACCCGACCGCGGGCAGCTCGACTTCGGCCGAAGCCCAACCGTTTTACGTCAACTCGCCTTACGGCATCACCCTGGCGCACAACGGTAACCTGACCAACGTTGAGCAACTGGCCAAGGAGATTTACGAATCTGACCTGCGCCACGTCAACACCAACTCCGATTCGGAAGTCCTGCTCAACGTGTTCGCTCACGAACTGGCCCAGCGCGGCAAGTTGCAGCCAACCGAAGAAGACGTGTTCGCCGCGGTCACCGACGTGCACAACCGTTGCGTCGGTGGTTACGCGGTAGTCGCGATGATCACCGGTTATGGCATCGTCGGTTTCCGTGACCCGAACGGCATCCGTCCGATCGTCTTCGGTCAGCGTCATACTGACGAAGGCGTCGAGTACATGATCGCCTCCGAAAGCGTTTCCCTGGACGTGCTCGGTTTCACCCTGATCCGCGACCTGGCGCCGGGCGAAGCGGTCTACATCACTGAAGAGGGCAAGTTGCATACCCGTCAGTGCGCGATCAACCCGAAACTCAGCCCATGCATCTTCGAACACGTCTATCTGGCGCGCCCGGATTCGATCATCGACGGGGTTTCGGTGTACAAGGCTCGTCTGCGCATGGGTGAGAAGCTCGCCGACAAGATCCTGCGCGAGCGTCCGGATCACGACATCGACGTGGTCATCCCGATTCCCGACACCAGCCGCACTTCGGCACTGGAACTGGCCAACCACCTGGGCGTGAAGTTCCGCGAAGGGTTCGTGAAGAACCGCTACATCGGTCGGACCTTCATCATGCCGGGCCAGGCTGCACGGAAAAAATCCGTACGCCAGAAGCTCAATGCCATTGAACTCGAATTCCGCGGCAAGAACGTGATGCTGGTGGACGACTCCATCGTTCGCGGCACCACCTGCAAGCAGATCATTCAGATGGCCCGTGAAGCGGGTGCGAAGAATGTCTACTTCTGCTCGGCGGCCCCGGCGGTTCGCTACCCGAACGTCTACGGCATCGACATGCCAAGCGCTCACGAACTGATCGCGCACAATCGCACCACCCAGGACGTCGCGGATCTGATCGGCGCTGACTGGCTGGTCTACCAGGACCTGTCGGACCTGATCGAAGCGGTCGGCGGCGGCAAGGTCAAGATCGACAACTTCGACTGCGCGGTGTTCGACGGCAAGTACGTGACCGGTGATATCGACGAGGCTTACCTGAACAAGATCGAGCAAGCGCGCAACGATGCCTCAAAGGTCAAGACTCAGGCTGTCAGCGCGATCATCGACCTGTACAACAACTGATTTAGATATCAAGACTAAGGAGTAGGCAGCATGAGTCAGGATTGGGATGCCGGTCGGCTGGACAGCGACCTAGACGGCGTAGCTTTCGATACCCTGGCCGTGCGCGCCGGTCAGCACCGAACGCCGGAAGGTGAGCACGGTGATCCGATGTTCTTCACCTCCAGTTACGTGTTCCGCACGGCTGCCGATGCGGCTGCGCGGTTCGCCGGTGAAGTACCGGGCAACGTCTATTCGCGTTACACCAACCCGACAGTGCGGGCGTTCGAAGAACGCATCGCCGCGCTGGAAGGTGCCGAGCAAGCGGTCGCCACTGCCACGGGCATGGCGGCGATCCTCGCGGTGGTCATGAGCTTGTGCAGCGCCGGCGATCATGTGCTGGTGTCGCGCAGTGTATTCGGCTCGACCATCAGCCTGTTCGACAAGTATTTCAAGCGTTTTGGTATCGAAGTCGATTACGTGCCCCTGGCGGAGTTGTCCGGCTGGGATGCGGCCATCAAGGCCAATACCAAATTGCTGTTCGTAGAATCACCGTCCAACCCGCTGGCCGAGCTGGTGGATATCGCGGCTTTGTCCGAGATTGCTCATGCCAAGGGCGCGCTGCTGGTGGTCGACAACTGCTTTTGCACGCCAGCGTTGCAACAGCCGTTGAAACTGGGTGCCGACGTAGTGGTGCATTCGGCCACCAAGTTCATCGATGGCCAGGGCCGTTGCATGGGCGGCGTGGTCGCCGGTCGCAGCGAGCAGATGAAGGAAGTGGTGGGTTTCCTGCGTACCGCCGGGCCGAGCCTGAGTCCGTTCAATGCCTGGATATTCCTCAAGGGGCTGGAAACCTTGAGCCTGCGTATGCGTGCTCATTGCGCCAATGCGCAGATCCTGGCCGAGTGGCTGGAACAGCAGGACGGTATCGAGAAGGTGCATTACGCCGGCCTCAAGAGTCATCCGCAGCATGAGCTGGCCCTGCGTCAGCAGCGCGGCTTCGGTGCGGTGGTGAGTTTCGAGGTCAAGGGCGGCAAAGACGGCGCCTGGCGCTTTATCGATGCGACCCGACTGATTTCGATCACGGCCAACCTGGGTGACAGCAAAACCACCATCACCCACCCGAGCACCACCTCTCACGGCCGTCTGGCGCCGCAGGAGCGTGAGGCGGCGGGGATTCGTGACAGTTTGATCCGGGTTGCAGTCGGTCTGGAAGATGTCGGCGACTTGCAGGCGGATCTGGCCCGTGGGTTGGCTGCCTTGTGATCGAGATGTCCATGGCGGCGGGTAGCAGCACCCATGGTCGTGTCGCGCTGGTCACCGGCGCGGCGCGTGGCATTGGTCTGGGGATTGCGGCCTGGCTGATCAGCGAAGGCTGGCAGGTGGTGCTGACGGACCTGGATCGGGTGCGTGGCTCAAAGGTGGCCAAGGTCCTCGGTGACAGCGCCTGGTTCATCAGCATGGACGTGGCGGACGAGCGGCAAGTCGCCCTGGGCGTTGCCGAGGTGCTCGGGCAGTTCGGGCGCCTGGATGCGCTGGTGTGCAATGCGGCGGTGGCCGACCCGCACAACATCACCCTGGAAAGCCTTGATCTGGCTTACTGGAATCGCGTTCTGGCGGTAAACCTCAGCGGACCAATGCTGTTGGCCAAGCATTGCGCGCCCTACCTGCGTGCTCATGCGGGGGCCATCGTCAATCTGGCCTCGACCCGGGCCGGGCAGTCAGAACCTGATTCAGAGGCTTATGCGGCGAGCAAGGGTGGATTGCTGGCGCTGACCCATGCCTTGGCGATCAGTCTTGGTCCGGAGATCCGGGTCAATGCGGTCAGCCCCGGCTGGATTGATGCCCGAGACCCGTCTGTGCGTCGTGCCGAGCCGCTGACGGACGCCGATCATGCTCAGCACCCGGCGGGGAGGGTAGGGACTGTGGAAGACGTGGCGGCGATGGTGGCCTGGCTGCTGTCGAAGAATGCAGGGTTTGTCACCGGCCAGGAGTTTGTGGTCGATGGCGGCATGACCAAGAAGATGGTCTACCTGTAGGAGCGCAGCTTGCTCGCGATGCGGTTTGTGCGAGGGGGCGGTTCGAATGAAAGGCTGGTTCGGAAAGATGACTGATTTTGTCTTTTTCATAAAAACTTCAAGCAGGCTATTGACTTAGCTTCGATACCTGCGTAAATTTCGCGGCCTCAACGAAGCAAAGGGTGATTAGCTCAGCTGGGAGAGCATCTGCCTTACAAGCAGAGGGTCGGCGGTTCGATCCCGTCATCACCCACCACTTCTTGAGAGTTTTGCGAAAGCAAGACGGAAGCTGTTAAAAGCCTCCACCGACGCGCAGCGGTAGTTCAGTCGGTTAGAATACCGGCCTGTCACGCCGGGGGTCGCGGGTTCGAGTCCCGTCCGCTGCGCCATATTTTCCAGATCGGGTTTACCCGGTTTGAGATTGAAAAGCCTCGAAGCTTTCCAGTCAGACGATTTCAAAGGTTCAAATGGGCGCAAGTCCAAAGCGATACGCAGCGGTAGTTCAGTCGGTTAGAATACCGGCCTGTCACGCCGGGGGTCGCGGGTTCGAGTCCCGTCCGCTGCGCCATATCTGCCTCAAGGCCCACTGAACGCCTTGAAGCTACGAAGAAAGCCGCTGGCTTCTTCTGATTGATAGCAAAAACCCTGGTCGAAAGACCGGGGTTTTTTGTATCTGGAATTTGGCTTTCCCTTGCCTGCTGTTCTATACGCAATCTGGCCGGTCAGCATTGGGCGCCCCCAAAAGATCGCAGCCTGCGGCAGCTCACACACCATTGCAGGTGTACGCGGTCGGCGTAGGAGCTGGCGTAGCCTGCGATCTTTCCTGCGGGCACCACCATCGCAAAGATCAAAAGATCGCAGCCTGCGGCAGCTCCTACGGGGAATCAGAAACCGTACTTGTCCCGCAGGCCGTAATACCAGGCACCTAATGCGGCGAATGGTGTGCGAAGCAATTGTCCGCCAGGGAACGGGTAGTGGGGCAGGTCGGCAAAGGCGTCAAAGCGCTCTGCCTGACCGCGCAGGGCTTCGGCCAGGACCTTGCCTGCCAGGTGCGTGTACGTCACGCCATGGCCGCTACAGCCTTGCGAGTAGTAGATGTTGTCGCCGAGGCGTCCGACCTGAGGAAGTCGCGACAGGGTCAGCAGGAAGTTGCCGGTCCAGGCGTAATCGATCTTCACATCCTTGAGCTGCGGGAAAGCCTTGAGCATCTTCGGTCGAATGATCGCTTCGATGTTCGCCGGATCCCGTGCGCCATAGACCACGCCACCGCCGAAAATCAGCCGCTTGTCACCCGAGAGGCGGTAGTAGTCGAGCAGGTAGTTGCAGTCTTCGACACAGTAGTCCTGCGGCAGCAGGCTTTTAGCCAATTCATCACCCAGCGGTTCGGTAGTGATGACCTGGGTACCGCAAGGCATCGACTTGGCCGCCAGCTCCGGAACCAGATTGCCCAGGTAGGCATTGCCGGCGACGATGATGAACTTGGCCCGGACTTTACCCTGGGGCGTATGGACTACCGGACTGGCCCCGCGCTCGATGCGGATGGCCGGCGACTGTTCGTAAATGGTCCCGCCCAGCGACTCCACCGCAGCGGCTTCGCCAAGGGCAAGATTGAGCGGGTGCATGTGCCCGCCGCTCATGTCGAGCATGCCACCTATGTACTGATCACAGGTCACCACTTCGCGTATGCGGCGTTGGTCGAGCATTTCCAGCTGGGTGTGGCCATAACGCTCCCAGAGGCGCTTCTGCGACTCCAGATGGCCCATCTGCTTGGCGGTGATCGCAGCGAACACCCCGCCGTCCTTCAAGTCGCACTGAATCTGATACTTGGCCACACGCTCACGAATGATCCTGCCGCCCTCGAACGCCATCTGCCCGATCAGTTGCGCCTGTTTGGGCCCGACGCTGCGCTCGATCACATCGATATCGCGGCTGTAACTATTGACGATCTGGCCACCATTGCGCCCCGAGGCGCCGAAGCCGACCTTGGCCGCTTCCAGGACAGTCACCCGAAAACCGTTCTCCAGCAGAAACAGCGCACTGGAGAGGCCGGTGTAGCCGGCACCAATCACACAGACGTCAGTCTCTACGTCATCCTGCAGCAATGGACGTGGCGTTACCGCGTTAGCCGATGCGGCGTAATAGGAATCCGGGTAGGGGGTGTTCGCCATCCTGTTGCCTCTGTTTAATATATTTTACGAGTGCATCGATCCTACCTGAGTTGAAAAACGGCCGCCAGCCAGCGAAAAATCTTGTTTGTTGCGCCGAAATTAAAAAATTCGCATATTCATAGGCTTAGCCGCAAAAAAGGTGTTGACACCCCTCCGGAATTCCGTAGAATGCCGCCACACAGCAGGCACGTAGCTCAGTTGGTTAGAGCACCACCTTGACATGGTGGGGGTCGTTGGTTCGAGTCCAATCGCGCCTACCAAACAAAATCCGCTCTGCTGGGCGGTGTGAAGGGGAATCCGAAAGGGTTCCCCTTTTTCTTTGCCTAAGAAAACGTTCACAATCTACAGGCCTCATTCACACACAGCAATGTGAATGACGATTCTCTCTGAGCTGTGTTCACACAAACATTTGTGAATGACTCTACCTAACCTATTGATGCGTAAGGCTTGAGCACTATCTTGTCTAGGTGGTGGTACGTTCGCAAGCTCACTCCCATGCCCGTTGTTCGTGCCTCACAAGGGCAGGCTTTCTAACCAACTGAGCTACGTGCCTGCTGTGTGTCGATAGACGCCTATCGGCCACGCTCTACACCCAACGCCATGTGTTGAATCATGAACGCTCTGAGTGACGCTGTAGGAGTTCCTGTGAGGGTTTGTTTAACAGGGGGAGCAGGGGGTTAGGGGGGAGGTGCTTATGTATGCAATGTGGATCATGAATTTCTAGCGGAAACTCAAGATGTCGAAGTAACATCACCCCGTTGAAGGTGCGAAGGTAGCGTTATGAATCCGGTGGGTATATTTAAGGCGGTTGCTGTCGCTTGGTCGGGCCGAAGATTTGGGAATCAAGTTGCTGACTATTTGTGTGTGAACAGGCGTCTGTTTCACAGTGCCATTGAGTTGGGTGGGCTAAGCAAGCATCTTATTTTATTGGGGTTGGCGTCCAAGGCTAATCAGCCTGTGGGAGATACGGCAGCTCTCGTAAGTGGGTACTTGATTGACGGGCTTGGAGATATGCGGGCTGCATTCGGAGAACAGCAATTGATACTGAGCGCGATAAAAAACGTTCAGATGTTTCGGGGGGAGGTTGAGGGATTCGATCCGTTCGAGCTGATAACCGCTGTTCCGTATATCAGGGGAGTGGCTTTCCGTGCTACTCGATAAATTTCTATATGTGTATTGACATGTTGTTTTTGTGCTGTTATAAGTCTGAGCGTAGGCAAACGGGCCTGTCACTTGTGACTAACTGTACGTCTCAGAGAGTGAGGCGCTGGTGGGATAGTAACTAGTTCTCGCGAAGCCTTTAATGGTGTAGTTGAACGGTGAAGGCTCATCGGACATTGGGAGGATGGTTGGTAGAACTCCCCCGCTATACACCAGCGAATAGGTGTAGGCTTATCCCTTCTGGCTTGGTTAGGAGGGCAGGTTACTGGTAGCTGAACTATCAGGCACAGCAGGCGTCAGCCCCTGTGAAGAACGGCCAATGTGGCAACGCATTGAGCACCCCAAAGGGGCATCTAGGAACCTCCTAGAAACAGCGCGTAACGCTCTCTATGCCCTAGCTATGTCCATTCCTCACCAGTTTAAATCTGGTCAGTAGCGTTAGAAGCCATTACACCCCCTCTCTGTTAATAAATATCTATTTGTTCCCTACAAGGCTCAGTCTCTGCACGTCAGCCTGGTATTCGTCAGCAATCCGCTTACTAATTGCTACTTCACGCTCAACATCAGACTTACGAGGGCGTCCTACTGGTCTGACGCTACCAGTTACCTTAAGCATCTCCTTAACGGCTGCAATGTTCCCATTGACTAGCTCCTGTTTCAATATCTCAATGGACTTATCATGCCAGTAGATACGGTGTTCCTCCTTCCATCCTTGCTCATCAGCATATGTATCAAGCGTTAGCATAGAGATGTCTAGGCGTTTGGCTAGGTCACAGTGTGAATTGGTCTCAATGTATTCGGTCTTATCTTTATCAGTCAGGTTCATGGTGTTCTCTGTCTTGTATGTTGAATTGTAATTATCAAGGTGATTGAATAACAGATGATGTTAAGGGCTATGGCTAGAATGCTGTAGTTCTGCATGATCTGTAGGATGAGTAACTGTGTATACTGTAAGCATAATAGTAATGTTAAAAGGTAGGTCATTGTTTATGGGTAGGAGAAGGTCAGTTCCTAAACGTCACTGCGTGACAGAAGCAAGAGCAAGAGCAAGAGCACGCCACGTAGTGGCATACGCAAATAAGAAAGATCAAGAGCGGAATACTAGTAGGTGCTTCGCTTTTGATTCTCTCTTTAATGCGTGCTCTTTGTCAGCTTGCTGACGTTGCTTTTGCTTTTGATTGTTTAGTATTAAAGTGTGCGAAATCTCTTAGAGTATCTTTAAGGAAAATTACACAGTAAGATTAAGAAATTGTTCCATTTCTCTTAAGGAGCCTTTAAGGAAAAGTGAACAAAATATTTGTCGCCGCTGCACAATTTATGCTGCCTGTTTAAGTCCAACTGTCCAACGTCTGATTTGAAGGTAAGAAACAGAAAGTTTCTGAGCAATAGACTGTCGGTCAATACCTTCATTCTGAAACATTACAATTGCTTCAGCCTGAAGAGCAGCCTTGGCTTTCTTTTTATCAGACTTTTGCTTCTTCCAAGGCGTCATAGCGAAGTCAGTGTTTATAGTCGCTAAGCGTCCAAGCTTCTCTTGAAGGTATACAGCCATATCCATGCTCTGAACGAATAGCGTAACAGGCTCTGTGCTACTCCTGTCCCGAAGTGATGTTCTAGCTACAGCTTGTAAGGTACTTTCATAGAAGCGTTCAAACTCAATGGCCTTGCGTACTTCTGCAACAGGAACACCAAGCATTTCGCCGAGTGTGTGAAAGCTTAGTGCGTCATCACAGCTAACATTCCCATGTTGAAGGCATATAGCAATGTGTCTGTCTTGGTAGCCGTTAATGCCCCTGCTATCAATTGGTAGCTTGGTTATGCTGTCACTGAAATTGTACTGCATCCATTGATGCGCAAAGGCTAACCCTTTCTCATCCCCTACCATGGCGGTGATGCAACGTAGCCAATCAGCTAGCTGCACCCCTTCATCCCAAGTATCAGCAGGTTTGCCATTACGCTGCATCATGCTTTGAGTCTTTGAATACTTTGTAGTCAAGAAAGGGTGAAGCTCAACCCGCTTTCCGTAACCATCGAACTCAGGTGTGAATAGAGACGGTTCAAAGCGCCAACCTTGGTAGGTGGCATGGATGCCTAGCAGCGTGTCCTGTACATTGTTAGCGAGGATGTGAACGCTATTGGCGTTAGAGAAAGCTGGTAGGAAATCTCTATACCTCACTATGCGCACAAGTCGCTTGCCCTTGTTTGTCTGTGCCTCTACCTCAACACTACATTTGGGAGTCAGCATTGCTTTGAGAACGTCTAAGGCTGAGTCGCTGAGAGCGCTGCTGTCTTTGGCCTTAATCATATTCTCAACTAAAGCAATATTCTCAAGTTTGAGGGCAGCTTTCTTTTCAGTGTCCACGGTTAGGTAGTTACCTAGGCTTCCAAGGTAGCTAATGCTGTCGAACTGATAGCCCTTACAATCAGAGACGCTAGGAACCTCATCTACTACTAGCTCCCATCCTTCTAGGAGGCGAGGGTCAACACGCCGTAGGGCCTCATGCGTAATCATAACTAGCGGTTGAGTGTATGCAGCTAAGACTTTCTCAAGGTGTGCTGTCACATGGTCCACAGTGTCGGACGTGATGACCAAAGGAGATAGACCTACTTTTACCTTAATGGTTAGGGCAAGCTCTTTGATAAGAGTGTTGGTAGGCATCGCATACACAATCTTGCTGGTGTGCATGAGTGTAGGTAGTGCTTCGATAAACTTAGTTGACTTGCCGCTTCCTGGAAGGGCTTCTGCTACGTAAATGACCTTCGGCTCACTTAGGCTCAATCAGTTTTCCCTCTCTGAGTAGGGTGTCTACTACCTTGGTAAGATAGCTAGGGTGGGTGAAGTTACCTGTCAGCTCATGGGGAATTGTCTTGTGACCTTTGACAGCCAGAACCTGATAGAACCCATACGGGTTCATGCCGTACTCGATTAGTTTGTAGTCTCGTATGCCTGAGATGAGGCGGTTCTTCTGCTCAATGCTACAGTCAATAGCGCCTAGCTCAGAGCGTCGCTCTTGCAGGGCTTTAAGATCTGATTCACTCATGTAAGTATTGCCCATTACTTCTCTCCTTGGTTGTAAGTGGCACGGATAGCAGCCATAAGCTCAGCTTGCTCTCTCATAGTTGCTCCAGTAAGCATGCTCTTGGTAGTGCCTGTTACGTTCCCGTGTTCATCACGTTGAAGAATGCTCTTCTGAGTTTGAGGGGCGAAATCTTTATAGGCGTTATCCACATCCATTAGCTGGCGCACCAGAGGGTCACGCTTATATATTTCATCAGCTACTCGCTGCTTAGATTCCTTCCAGAGTGAAAGAGCGTCCTTGGCAGAGCTAAGGGGCTTGCCTCTTGGTTGAGGGGGTTCCTCAGTTAGCTGGTAGCCTTGGCCAATAAGTTCTGTAAGAACGCCCATAGGAGTATTGCCGGTGCGGTGGGCGAGCTCGTTTACGTCACTCATAGTGATAGTTTTCATAGTGGTTCCTTAAGCTTCAATGACGCGATATTGGTATGGAGAGTTGGTGTTGTCTGCTGACTTACGCCTTTCAATCAGACCAACACTCATCAGGTGCTTTGTTACGTAGTCAACGCTACGGCGTGGTAGTGCGGTTGCTCCAGAGAATGTACCTCTGGATATGGTGGCCCAGCCTGTATCATCTTCACTGTTACGAATCATTAGATAGATGATCTTGCGGGGTAGGGTATTTAATGCTTGATGCTGTACAGCTACAATTTCTTCTAGCGTGATGCTCATGTTTTATACTCGATTGTTTTTGGGGGAAATGGTGCTTATTTCTTTTGGTTAAACACAGTCCTACCCCCTCATTGACTCAGGAGGTAAAGTTTAACTAGGTAGAAAATCAACACCCTTATATGTATATACTTATTTTTGAGAGAAAAGGGTGCAGGGAGGGTTGAAAAGAGTTACTAGCCTTATATGTATATACTTATTTTTAGGAGTTTCGTATACATAAGAGGTTGAAAATAGTTATCAGCCTTATATGTATATACTTATATCTGAGAGGAAAGTACTCAGCGTGGGTCGAAAATAGTTACCAGCCCTATATGTATATACTTATTTTTGAGAAGAAAGGGGACACGTACCCTTAAATTATTTTCTAAAGGTAACTCTCAGTAGCCATCATCCCATTACTATAGCCTCCTGTAACCTCCTGTAACCTCCTGTAAGCCCCTGTGAGGGGGCTATTAGGTGGAGCGGCTATATTGGGTTAGACTAACTATCTATCGTCGCTCCTATGAGCTTACAGGAGGTCTAGTCAATCAAGTGAAGTACATCCTTAGCGTTCAAGTGAGAGTATCTAGCTACAGACCTAGTGTCCCTATGTCCTGAGACAATCATTATCTGAGCGTTGTTAAAGCCTTTCTTGGCTACATTAGTAATCCGTGTATGTCTTAACTGGTGGAGTCTTACGCTACAGTCCAAGCCAGCTTTGTTCCTTGCCAATCTGACCGCCTGTGAGACGCTATGAGGCGTCACAGTAAACAGTCTTCCCCTGTGTGCTCGGTCTGCTAGAGCTAGTCTCTGAGCTTCTTTCAGTAGCTCTATGGCACGCAAGGTTAAGGGCACAGACCTAGTGCCGTTCTTCCCATCAATCACATCCGCAATTCGTTCCTCCAGGTGAAGGCAATTAACTGTGAGCTTGAGTATCTCTGAGCGTCTCATAGCGGTTTCATAGGCAAGCTCTACGATGAGAGCCATGGTGGGGGATAGCTTGTTGAGCAATTGTCTAAGCTCGCCAGCACTGATTACCTTGTCGCTGGACTTGTCTGGTTTGGGTAGGGTTATGTCACTTACGGGGTTGTGTATGTCGATTAGCAGGCCACGCTTAGCGAACCTGAAGAAACGGGACATGAACGCTAGCTGTGTACGACAGGTAGCAGGCTTGACCGTCTGTAGACGCTTCAGCTTGAAGTCATTGACTAGCTGAGGGGTGATGTCATGGATTGACTGAGGGAAGGCAGCAAAGAGCTGATCAACGATCTTGATTGCATGGTCGTAGCTACCCTTACCCTTGAGTAGGGTTTCACAGTAGGTCATGCCTAGGGTGTAAAGCGTATGGGTCTGGTGTTTCTTGGTGACAGCTTCAAGCTGGTCAGCCCATGCCTGAGCCAATGCCTGAGTAGGGAAGGTTTTAGACTGGGCAGGTTTTCCTTTCAGTCGTATCTGAGCGTTCCAGTTTCCTGATGGTAGGGAGCGGATGTTAGCCATTGTTGACGCCTCATGATGTGAATGGGCGTTCTCTTAGGGCCTTGAGCTACGTGGCTCAGCGCTTAGCAGGGTGGCTCTTGACATGGTGGGGGTCGTTGGTTCGAGTCCAATCGCGCCTACCAAACAAAATCCGCTCTGCTGGGCGGTCTAGAAGGGCTCACCGAAAGGTGGGCCCTTTTTTGTTGTCTGCGATTTGCAAAACTTTGCAAAACCCCCACTCAGAACGCCAACTCGGCGTCCACCTCCAGGTACTCGATTACTTTTTCGTCGTGCCCCTCCTGATAGTGCTTCGTCATCTTCTCGTCCGTATGACCCATCAAACCCTGAATGTATTCCTGAGCAAAACCCTGCTGCTCGTACAGCCATGCACCCAAAGCGCGGATCTCGTGAAAAGTGGGGCGCTCGCCGGATGGCGCTCGCCGGATGGCGCGTGTCGTATGCGTGCGCTGCGTCCCGGGCCTTGCTGAACTCCTTGGTCAGATAGTCCGGTGTCACCGAGGTCCAGTGGTCCTTCGCATCGATCTGTTCCCGGCGCCGGGCTTTCGGCTTGTAGTGGATCAGGTACGGCGACACCACGGACGACCGCAGGCACTCGCCAACCACCTCGCGCAACGCCGCGCCCATGGTGATCTTCAGGTGGATGGGATTGTCGTAGCCCTGGGTCTTGCCGGGCGACACCGTCAGGGGGGCATGAGAATGTGTCTCGGTGGTCATAGGAAAAGTTGGCTAAGCTCAGGCGGTTAAATTCTCAGGGGTTACAGCCATGACGAAAAAACTCATCTGCCAGAAATGCAAACAAGATACGTCCGTAGAGCTTTGCTTTGACGAGGACATCGACGGTCAGGTCTTCAATTGCGAGCACTGTGGCGGGAGGCATGTTGAGGTTGAGATCAGCAAGCTGTCGGGATCCCCTGTCTTGAGCAGGTTCCGATTAGATGAAAATGAGTGATAGTGCCGTCGACCCGGCATCAGGCCTTCAGGCTGGCGTATGTGTGTTTGTGGGCTATTGGTTGATGGCCCGGTATGAGCCGGATCAAAGAGAGGCGCGATGAAAGCTCGGCACCGGTGACCGGATCCACGAACAGTCCGCGATCAATGATGTAACTCTCGTCGAAGCCCTGGGCCCGCTTCAGTTCTGGTGGCTGCAGCATGCGCAAAGTGATATCCACCAGCACATAACCGCTGGTTCCAGCGCATGCCGGATCTGCCACGGCGATACCCCGGCACCCTTGACGTGCACTTTCCGTATCTGCTGATGAGCTTTATTCGGTAGTGGAGCTGCGTAATCGCAGCCGGTAAGCATAGGGCGCCTGCCCGCTCCAGCGCCGGAATGCGCGGGTAAACGCGCTTTGCTCGGAGTAACCCAGTAACTGGGCGATTTCAGTTAACTGCAGACTCGGCTCGGCCAGATAATCCTCGGCCAGGCGCTGGCGGATACTCTCGCGTAGCTCCCTGAAGTTGATGCCGTCGACAGCCAGTCGGCGATGTAAGGTACGTGCCGAAACGTGTAGCTCGCTGGCTACCCGATCCAACTCCGGCTGTCCTTCGCGCACCAGGCGGACGATGCAGCGTCGTACTGCATGCTCGAAATCGCCGCTGGGCGGCAATAGCGCCAGCAGGTCATTGGCCTGCCTTTCCAGGATATTCAGCAGGACCGTATCAGGCTGCCGCATTGGCAAGGTCAGCAACGCTTGCGGAAAACGAATCGAGGTTTGCGGCTGGTCGAACAATACTGGACAGCCAAACCAGTCTCGGTATGGCTGGATGTCGGCCGGCGGCGGATTGGGAAAGCGGATTTCCCGGGCTACGATGTGGCGACCGGTAACGTTGCGCGTCAGCTGCAACAGCGCGGTGATGGCGCACTCGTCCACCAGCGGCCCGGGACGGCCCTTGTCGACGCCCCACTCCAGCAGCAGGTCGCTGCCCTCCAAGGTGCTTCGCATTGGATTGACGTCATACAGCAGGCGCTGGTATTGCAAGGCACGGGCCAGCGCCGCACCAAGGTTCGGACAAGCCAACAGCACATAGCCCATTATGCCGAAATGAGCCGGCGTAATAGTCTGGCCCAGATGAAGGCCTAGCAAGGGGTCATTCAAGTGTTCGGCGGCGCGCTGTAACAAGTCGCGCCAGGCCGCTACCGGGTAACGCTGCGAGCTGCGGTCGGCAGTTTGCGGCGCGGCGACGCCCAGCAACGCGCCGGCAACCACACCCCGCGTTTCAAGGTACTCATACAGCAGCCGCACGTAGGTGCTAGGGACTACGCCCCGAGGCGGAGAATCCGTTATGGTTTGGTTCATGGCGAGAACTGTCAAATAATTGTCTGCCGCGGTCAAGCCATTAAGTTTTCCCTGGGCCAAAATCCAGAGCATCGACCAAGGGTATGGAGCGGTGCATCGTGATAGATCTGATTGCCTGGATGGAAGCCACTTTCGGCTCTCATATAGAATGGAAGCAAGTAGTGCTGATCGGCATGACACCTTTGTTCCTGGTCGGCTTTGCCATCGAATGGCAGGTCATGCGCAAGCGCGGCAAGCGCCAGCAGTTCTCTTGGAAGGACATCTGCACGAACCTCACCCTCGGCACCAGCTACCAGCTGTTCGAGCTGGCGGCGCATGTGATATTCGTCGGCGCCGCCATATTCTGGTTCTGGGACCATCGCTTCTTCACGATTCCAATCAACGGCTGGACCTTGCTGCCAATTTTCCTAGGCATCGAATTCTGCTACTACTGGTTCCATCGCTGCAGCCATCGCGTGCGCTGGTTCTGGAGCGCCCACGTCGTGCACCACAGCGGCGAGCACATGAACATGACGACCGCCATGCGCCAATCGATGCTTTATTCGATCACCGGCTGGTGGCTGTTTTTCATGCCGCTGGTGCTGCTGGGTGTGCATCCGGCGGTGGTGTTCATCCTGTACGCCTGCAACCTGGTGTATCAGTTCTTCATCCATACCGAAAGCGTCGGCAAGCTGCATCCTGTTCTGGAGTACCTGTTCGACACTCCCAGCAATCACCGCGCTCATCACGGCCGTAACGACTGTTATATCGACAAAAACTACGGCGGCGTGCTGATCATTTTCGACCGCCTGTTCGGCACCTACGTACAAGAGCAGGAACCCGTGGATTACGGCATCAAACGTCAGGTCTACAGTTACAACCCGCTAACCCTCAACTTCCATGAGTTCATCGCGATGTGGCGCGACGTGGCACAGCCGGGAAGCCTGATGCAGCGCCTGAAGCACTTGTGGGCGCCGCCGGAGCATGAGCGTCCGCCCCAGCTTGAGCGGCGCCTGCTTGCGCATCCTGATCAACCTGCTGAACCAGCAGGGCGTGGTCAACCTCAACGAGACCTTGAGGGATTGTGATGCGTTGTCTCAGCAGGCCAACCGGCTGAAGCAATGGGTCGACAGCTTCAAGATTTGACCGCTGTTTCGGTCAACCGAATGCTAAAAAAGCAAAACCCTGAAGGTTGGCGCCTTCAGGGCTTCTATTTTCGCCATCATCCCTTAATGTCTGGCGAAGATGACTGGCAGGCTATCAGAGCCTTTAACGGCAAGCATCAGAGATTGATCTTGCCGCTATTCACTGGTTTTTCGATCGGCCGACCTTTTCTTTTCCGTGATATTGAAAGAGTAAGTAAGCTCTTACGCCGAGCGCAGTGAGGCATAAAACCATGCCTACGATGAATTGAAATGTGGTCATGGGATCCCTCCAAAACAATCAACAGAAAACCATCCCATTCCAGGCTGCCTTAGGCAAGCCGTGACTTGTTACCGATTGTGGATTCTGGTGTGGAGAGGATCGGCAGGGACGCCGGGGATGGGTTACTACTGTGCAGTGGCTGCCATCGGCTACGTTGTCTTCGTAGAACCTTGCTCCATCTGGTTGATCCAAATTCGCTAGGCTGCACTCATCTGTTCCGCGGGTTGCCGTTGGGGAGTGCATGCGCGTGATTTAGGGGTGAGTAATTAATTTACTTTGAGCGTTGGCGATTTGGCGCTTCTCTAAATCTTGTGGGAACAAGACCGCTTGTGAGGTGAGCTATGGCCAGTAATCAGCGTCCGCCAGATACAGAGAATCCCGATGAAGCCCTCATGCCAGGAGAGGTAGAGAGGGATAACGATGCCCTTCGCCCGAATGGCCCGGCGAAACGACGGGCCGATATCAACCCGGATGACCAGGATCTGGATGATTTGAAGGAAAACGGCCGACATCTGTAATGAATCGAGGAATTGAAAGCGTAGGCCAGGATGAAAAGGATGGGCTGCCCCAGTAAATCGCAGGCAAAGAAAAGCCCGCGATGGGGATTAGCGGGCTTAAGATCTTGCAAGGAGCAGGAACAACAATACGCACCAAGTCGTGAAAAAAATGTTAACGCCAGAACGAAAAGCCCGGCGCTGGCCGTTTGTGTGCACCTGCCGCTCGTCAACTCAATCGCACCTCACTCTCAGTCCTGACTTCAAACCTGTACGCCCCAGAATTGCTGGAGCTCAACAATAGTGAGGTGCGTATGGCTACCAGTTCGAGTGTCCAGGACAAGAAGATGCAAGGGTCAGCCCCTCCCAAACCAGAGTCGGACGCAGGCAAGCCGCCGGTCGATCCTGAACGTCCCGGCAAATACGATCC
Organism: Pseudomonas fluorescens; assembly: GCF_902497875.1. GTDB lineage: Bacteria > Pseudomonadota > Gammaproteobacteria > Pseudomonadales > Pseudomonadaceae > Aquipseudomonas > Aquipseudomonas fluorescens_BR. The sequence continues at coordinate 115,600 of NZ_CABVHY010000017.1, read as the reverse complement.
GCTGCGCGGTCCGGACGAAGTATCGAATGGGCGCCCGGAAGATTGGAAAGACCCCGCGGAGATGGATCTGCCGGCGGCCGATGAGCAGACGCCGCTATCTGATGACAGGCGGTAAGTACGAAAGCCGAAAGCCCGGCCAGTGAGTGTTTTCTTGCTCAAGAAAACACTCACTGAATCCAGGGTTCCTGGGGGAACCCCCTGACGCTGATCAGCCGCTAAACCTCTGGTCGGGTGCGTTGAACATCAGACCGAGCTATCTGATCCATCCAGAAAGAACTTCAGGATTGCCGATCTCATGAAATCCTTTCAAGACGGTCTGCTGACGCCAGATGAAGAACGCAAGCTGCTAGCTCTCAGTTCCTGGCACGACGCCTTGGATGATCGAGCACTTCGGATGAACTGCCCGGATGTCTATCACGATGAGTTACTTCGGCACGCAGATGAGATGGACCGGCTGAAAATAGTCACTTGGCAAGAGTGGCGTGACCTTCGGATCGAGGCTGATCAGGCTTATTTGCGTGCCGTTGCAGGTGAAGATTTCACTCTGAGGCCAAAGTAGAAAGATCTGCGCTTTAGTGGGGCTGGAGAGGGTGCGGATGATTTTTCACCGGCCAAAAAAGAGCCTCAGAGCTCTTTGATGGGGAGAAAGAAGAGCCGAAGAGGCTCAAGTTGCGTGTGAAGCGAATGGCGAGCTTGGTAGGCGTTCAGAACACTCACCACCCACGCAATTGCCAGGGTACTTAAGCAACTGCGTAGAACTATCGTAGGAAGGTGAGGTTTTTTGTTCAAGTGCCGTTAATCGCACGGCGAGACTCATCTCCGCCGCTTCTCTCCATGACCGTATGCGACAGCGAGATAGGCCTTCGCCATCTCGCTACCGACGATCCATCAGTACAGCTGAAGAAGTACAGCTGAAGACAAACCTCCTGATACAGGGCGAGATGTCCTCACCCACAATTAACCGTGCGTTATGGAGAGATCGCTGATGATGCAGATCGAACCATCGTCTGGATCAGTGGTGTCGGAATAGTCGATCTGGTTGTACACGCCGCCGTGGAAGGCGAGTGTCTTGGTGTCCCAGGTGTTATCGAGGCGAAGAATTGGAGAAGTGGATTTGCTGCCGTTGCAGCTGGCGGAAACCGAAACGGCTCCGCTGTCATTGGCGTGGATGTTGACTTTGAACAGCGCACCGAGTGGAACGTTTTCCAGGACCGTGGTGTTCACCGGGTCTTCTTGAAGGTAGCTCGAGCGAAAACCCATGGTGATTTTACCCTTGTTCCAGAACACCTTGACGGGCGGTCTCTCGGAACCTTTCACATGAATCTGGGCAATCACCACTTTCTGCGCCGAATTGACTTTCGTCACCCGCATTTCCTGCCGATTCCAGTGATCCGCCGCGCTGGCAAACAACCAGTAGCCGGGTTCCTTCCATTCACAGCGAGTGCGGTGGGTGCTTTTGCTTGAAGCGCCGGTTGTTGGCGCTGTGAGTTGAAGCGAGCCGTCGTCGAGCATCGAAATGATGTCCGGGCATTCGAGCAGCGCCCTCCAGCCGATGATTTCAAGGGCGATAGGATTGGTTTCGGAGATGGGCAGGGGAGTCGCGATGGTGTAGTTGCTGATATCGACTGTCATGATAATTCCTTGGACATGAAGTTTATGAGTCAGCTCTTTTTGAGCCCGATCGGTGTCTGATGCAGGCCTACATCCCACTGCCCATTCGGTGAATGGGCAGTGGTGATGCTGACTGAATCGGTTCCTGGTTTTGCCTTGTTGTCTGCAGGTTTCGAGCTGGGTGTAAATGCCGAGCCAGTCGTCGATGTCTTCATCGAGATTGAGGGTGCCCACTAGATATACTGTAAATATATACAGTAGTACAGTGGTGGCAATTCGGTCATGGCAGGCGATGATCTGTAGAGGTTTTCAGGGTTCGGTCGGTAGAACGCCGGAGAAAGGGCGGATCATGTTACGAAGATGAATCGCTAACATCTTGATTTTTATGGAATAAAATCGGGTTGCGAGGATTTCGCAATCGCTCATGCAACCCGCAGTCCCTGGCATTGGTTCAAGGCTTGGCCAACAGGTGCCTGGCCAGTGCATCAAAGGCCGGCAACGTAACCGGATCGTTAGCCGAGTTGCTGGCGACCGGGTGGGAGGCATAGCGAACTATCACCAGCTCGGCTTCCGGATCGATGTAGATCCGTTGCCCGTGCACGCCGCGAGCCATGAAGGCGCCACCTTCCTTGTCGGTGACCCACCACATCGAGCGATAGCTCCAGCCCTGCAAAAGGTTGTAACCGGCCTGGGCAAATGCCTGTTTGTCACCGCCGTGGCGAATATCATCGACCACTGCCTTGGGAACGATCTGCTGGCCATTGAATTGCCCGTTGTTGCGCAGCATCTCGGCAAAACGTGCCAGGTCACGCAGACCGGTATTCAGGCCTCCGCCGGCAAACGGAGTGCCGATCGAATCGACGGTGAAGTAGGCATCCTGCTCAGCGCCAAGGCGACTCCAGATGCGCTCTGAAAGTAACTGCGCGACGTTGCGGCCGGTGGCCCTGGCGATCACCCAGCCGAGCACGTCGGTGTTGACTGTCTTGTAGCTGAAGGCGTTGCCGTGTCGCCCTTGCAGCTGCACTGTCTGGAGAAACTCGTAGTAGCTGCGAGGGCCGGTGTAGTCCTTGGGTTTCGGCAGCGGGCTTCCGGCTCTGGCATGAGCCCAGACTTCGGCGTTCGGGTCGGCGTAGTCCTCGCTGTATTTCAGCCCGGTGGTCATATCGAGAACCTGGCGCACGCTGGCGTCGCCGAATGCGGAGCTGGCCAATTCAGGTACGTAATGATCAACACGCTGCCTGGCGTCGATGCGCCCCTCGGCTACCAACGTTGCCCCAAGCGTGCCGATCACCGACTTGGTCACCGACATTGCCGCGTGCTGGCCGTCCTCCTTGAGCACGCCGAAGTAGCGCTCATAGACGATTCTGCCGTGATGCAGGACGACGATCCCATCGGTATAGGTGGCGGCCAGGGATTGTTTCCAGGTCATCGACTGTGTTGCGCCGAGCGGCACGAAACTGACCTCATCCAGGTCGTTGCGCAGGGCCCGAGGCAATGCAACGGGTGACCCCAACCCACGGGAGACGTTGACCGTGGGCATGAGCTGGCGAAAATTCGAGACGCTCCAGCGCATGGCCGGGAACTGGAAATAGCTGCCATCTTCAAATCGAACGGTCCGCTCGGCAGGAGGCGGGGAGCCCACCATCCAGCCCAGCTTTTCCGGGTCACTGGCCGCGGAGTCGGGGAAAGTCGATGACGCCGCGCCACAGGTGGCCGATGCCAGCAGGCTGATCAGTAGCGCAGCGGTGCGCTTGGCGATGGGTTTGGAGCAGCGGGGATGGTCAGGCATGGGGTCGATTCCATTCGAGAGAGCTTGTCGAGTTTTGAAACAGACTATCAGCTCCTGACGGCTGCTTCGCAAAGTCGCGGGTTATGGACTACTACTGACAGGCCTATTTCTTGCGTCATTGAACGGAGATTCAAGTCGATGCTCATGCACTGGTTTCTTGCGGCAATCCATCTCTTGGCCTTCGCCCTGGCGCTGGCGTCGGTCATTGCGCGGGGTACCGCGCTGCGCCGGATCACAGAAGACGTCGGGCAACTGCGCAGGGTTTTGCTGGCGGACAGTTTATGGGGCATCTCGGCCCTGGTGCTTCTGCTCACGGGCGGCCTTCGGGCGTTTGCCGGTTATGAGAAGGGTACGGACTATTACCTGCACCAACCGCTGTTTCATCTGAAGATGACCTTGTTTGTTTTCATCCTGTTGCTAGAGATTGCGCCGATGATCAGCCTGATCAAATGGCGGATCGCCTTGAGCCGAGGCATGGCGATCGATACCGGGCGGGCGATACTGTTTGCCCGGATCAGCCATATCGAGGCATTGCTGGTGGTCATGATGGTCGTAGCCGCAAGCGGCATGGCACGTGGGGTGGTGTTCGGTTAGCGTGGGGGTGCGAGGCTTCGCAGGTGTGCAAGTACCGGATTATCCCGCGAGCAAAAAAAATGGGAGTCCCTCTCTCGCAGCGTATGGCCACATTTTGGCTGATTGCCGTCATCAAACTCGGAAACTTCCGACATTCGGGGCACTGAGGCGTTGCTAGTATCGACCCAAGCGTTTTTTGTCATGGCGCAGAGGAGGGTTATGTCGATAGCGTGCATACCCGTTCTGATTGGCAGGTTCTGAACTGAATGGGTTGCGCTGGCGGTGGCGAGTTGGACCTGCGCCGCGGCCAAGGAGAAGGGAATAGCTGAAATCCAAGCATGACGAATCAAATGAGCTTACAGGTTTTTCGCCAGCCATTGCTGTGGGAGTAAAGGCTGGCTACTGGCGAAGCTCAGGGCGTCTCGCGTTTGTCCGGGGCAGTCAAACCTGCCTGGATACGCTGATAGATTTCTTCGCGATGAACAGCGACGTCTTTCGGGGCATTGATGCCAATCCTGACTTGTTGGCCGCTTACGCCCAGAATGGTGATCGTAATATCGTCACCGATGTTTATGCTTTCACCGACTTTGCGGGTGAGTATCAGCATGATCTTCTCCTTGATTGCTTGGTAGGGGTACCTGATTCAGACAATGCAGATGTCGGTGGTACGTATAGATTACTGCGAAGTGACACAGTGTGGATGCCTCTTTCTGACGCGTAGCCGCGCTATTAATTCCCAAGGTGCAACTATACAGAGCCGATAAACATCATTCTCGTATTTTAGAGCGTGTTTGCGGGGCCGCGTATCTATCGTGGGTGGTAAAATCGCCAGCTTGAACTCTTGAGGGGAAGGCTGTGCGTAAACTGGCGATGGGAATGGCGATGCTGGTGCTGGCTGGGTGTGGTGAAGGCACCAATGTGGAGCACAAGGTTGCATCGTCGTCGGCGCCCGCGGCGCAAACTCCTGCGACCGAGGCAGCGCCACAGTGGGATGTCGAGGTCAAGGGTGACACCTTGCTGGCGGTGAGCGATCTGACCGGCTGGTTGCTCGAACACGGTTTCGTTTCCAATGTGATCAGGGACGGCGCTACACAGCGGATTTTCATCGGCCCCTTCAGTTCCAGGGCCGAAGCTGAGGCCAGGCAGGTACAGCTGACCGAGAGCCTGGTCCGGGCGAAAAAACGTAATATCGTGTCAGTGGTGGTCGAGCATCAAGCGGCTCAGTGATCCGTTGCCCCGGCACGTTGGAAACTGAAAAGGCCTCGAGACGGTGGTGTCCGAGGCCTTTTCAGTTTCAGCAATGGGTCAACCGCAGGCTTTCAAATCCACCGGCCCGACGAACTCGTTGCCTCGCCCCATCACGCACGCCACGCTTTGATTGCGTTGGCGTTCCCAGTTCTGCACCGGATAGGTTTTACTCCAGGCTTCGTAGAGTTGGCGGTCCTGTTTCGACAGACGCAAGTTGTACTGTTTGCTCATGTAGAAGTAGGTACGGGCGATCATGCCGCGAATGGATGGGCGGGGCATGACCTTCCTGGCCTTGAAATCGACCTGGGTCAGGCACGAGCCGTACTGCCCGGGTTGCACGGGAAGCCAGCCAAAACTGAAGTTGCTTCGATCCCCATTCACTTCGCCGATGCTCGGCACCAGGTTGTGCAGGTCCGCCTCGGCACGCTGGTAGGTCGGATCGTTGCGGGTGCAGTTCTTGCGGCCACCGTCTTGCCAGCATTGGCGTTGATGACCAATATGCCAGGCAGGGACAATATGCTCCCACTCGATGCGTGCCGCGCGGTTGGCGTTCTTGCGCGGTACATATCCACAGGCAGCGAGGTCGACTCGGTTGCCGGTGTATTTGCAGCCGCAGTAGAACTCGGTGGATTGCGGTGCATACAGCTTCCAGGCGACTTTCTTGGCTTCGTTGAAGGTGCGTGGGGCGGCGGCCTGGGCACTCAAGGCGCCGAGGAAAAAGACCAGGACAAGTAGACGAACAAGCATTGAGTCAATCTTCCTTCGGCACGACCCAGAAAATTTGCACCCCACCATCGTCGCGGTAGGCGAGGGTGACGTTGTCGTTCTCGGCGATTTCCTCCAACAGTTGCTCCCACTCGTCCACCGGTTCGTCCGGGAGCCGAAAGATCAATGCGGCTTTGGCCTTCTGTGCGTTGGGAGAATTGATGATTTTCTGAACGCGCAAACCGAGGCGTTCATAAGAGCCTGGAGGGGTAGTCGCTGCTGCTGAGGTAATGGCCACGGAGGATTCCTTATTAAGCTGTACGTGCATACAGTATTTAACTGTAGGCAATTTCGCAACTGCTTAAAATTCAAGAAGTTCTTCTGACAGCGATTTATCCGGTTTGGTGTAGGCAGTGGGGACTTTTTTTACGGCCGTGGGAGTTGCAGTGGCCAGGGATGGGGCGGGACGAGAAGCCTGTTGCAGAGCCACTCGCCAGCGCTGGCGAGTGGTCGTTACCGTTACCCGGTCAGACAAGACCGGGCGAGGGCTGAATCAATATTCCCAGAACATGCGTTGCAGTTCTTTGCTGTCCTGGGTCTTGGTTAGCGCGACCATCGCCAGGATCCGGGCTTTTTGCGGGTTCAGGTCATTGGCCACGACCCAATCGTATTTGTCGTCAGGCTGTTCTGCGTTGCGCAGGACAAAACCACCGGCATTGACGTGGGACGAACGGATGATCTGCACGCCATCCTTGCGCAGCGCCTGCAAGGCTGGAACCACGCGCGAAGAAACGGAACCGTTACCAGTGCCGGCGTGGATGATGGCTTTGGCGCCGGATTGAGCCAGGGACTTGTACGCGGTGTCGCTGACATTGCCGTAGGAGTAAGCGATTCCGACGTCAGGCAGGCTCTTGATGGTTTTGATGTCGAATTCCGAATCCATGGTGTGACGCTTGGCCGGCAGGCGGAACCAGTAGGATTTGCCTTCGACCACCATGCCCAGCGGGCCCCAGGCGCTTTTGAAGGCTTCGGTCTTGATGTTGATCATTTTGCTGACATCACGACCCGACTGAATTTCGTCGTTCATGGTCACCAGTACGCCTTTGCCGCGAGCGTCCTTGCTGCTGGCGACAGCGACGGCGTTGTACAGGTTGAGCATGCCGTCAGCAGACATCGCGGTACCTGGACGCATCGAGCCGACGACGATGATCGGCTTGTCGGTTTTTTCCACCAGGTTGAGGAAGTAAGCGGTTTCTTCCAGGGTGTCGGTGCCGTGGGTGATGACGATGCCATCGACGTCTTTGCTGTCGGCCAGTTCGGCGACGCGGCGACCCAGTTGCAGCAGGTTGTCGTTGGTGATGCTTTCGGACGCGATCTGCATGACCTGTTCGCCACGCACATTCGCCAACTGGCTCAGCTCGGGCACACCGGCGATCAACTGCTCGATACCGACTTTGGCCGCTTGATACGTGGCGCTGTTCGCGGCGCTGGCACCCGCGCCGGCGATAGTTCCGCCAGTAGCGAGGATCACCACGTTAGCCAGCTTCTGTTGGGTTTCGACTTCTTTTGCTTGCAGGGTGGCAGGGAGGAGCAGCAGGAGGGCCAAAGCGCCCGGAACAAAGGTGTTGAAGGCAGATTTCATTATTTTTCTCTCTAGTTGTAATGATGGTGCTGATGCAAGTTCATCTAGAAACACCCCAGGCAGATCTGAATGCCGTGGGGGACTGGAGAGGAGCAGGATCTGTACCATTCGCAGCGGGTCGAGAAAAATATTATAACTATCTGATTTGTAACATTATTTATTGATTGTCCCATTTTGTTGTGTGAGTTTGTGTCCGGTTTTCCGACGATAGGGAAGTTTGGTGTTCGGTTGTCCGAAGAAGTCCTACGTAAAAAACCTGCATGTCCTGCTTGGGGAGGAAACTGAAATCCTTTGTATCAGCGCGTCTGACGCACAGGAGGTCAAAGGCATTTTCTGGTCGTTGACAAATGCCGACGGGATTCCCATAGTTTGGTCTACGCAAACGTTTGCGAGTGTTTCGCGAGGGCTTGTCTCGCCAGACCCGGAAATCTTTGTTTCACCCGCTATCGTTGCTCACAAATAATCATAAGAACGGAGTGAACCCATGAAGCTGCCATTCGCTGGACGTCTTCTCGCTGTCGCTATGCTCGCAGGCGCAACCGCCGCGCTGCCGTTTTCCTCGGCCTTCGCCGAAACGCCGGAAAAACCCAAAGTCGCCCTGGTCATGAAATCCTTGGCCAATGAATTCTTCCTGACCATGGAAGATGGCGCCAAGGCCTACCAGAAAGAGCACTCCGCAGACTTCGATTTGATTTCCAACGGGATCAAGGATGAAACGGACACCGCCAACCAGATTCGCATCGTCGAGCAGATGATCGTTTCGAAGGTCAACGCGCTGATCATCGCACCGGCCGATTCCAAAGCCATGGTGCCGGTGATCAAGAAGGCGGTCGACGCCGGTATCACGGTGATCAACATCGATAACCAACTGGACCCGGCGGTGGTCAAAAGCAAAAACATCAGCGTCCCGTTTGTAGGGCCGGATAACCGCAAGGGTGCCCGTCTGGTCGGTGAGTATCTGGCCAAGGAGCTGAAGGCCGGTGACGAAGTCGGCATCATCGAAGGTGTCTCCACCACCACCAATGCCCAGGCGCGCACCGCCGGCTTCAAGGATGCGATGGAGGCGGCACAGATCAAGGTCGTGTCCCTGCAATCCGGTGACTGGGAAATCAACAAAGGTAACCAGGTCGCCTCGTCGATGCTGAGCGAATACCCGAACCTCAAAGCGCTCCTGGCCGGCAATGACAGCATGGCAGTCGGCGCTGTTTCCGCGGTGCGCGCAGCCGGCAAGGCGGGCAAGGTCCAGGTGGTCGGTTACGACAACATCAACGCGATCAAGCCGATGCTCAAAGACGGCCGTGTCCTGGCGACCGCAGATCAGTTTGCTGCCAAACAGGCGGTATTCGGCATCGAAACCGCGCTAAAGATCTTGAAGGGTGAGAAGGTCGAAGGCGGCAGCAATGGCGTGATCGAAACTCCGGTGGAACTGGTCACCCAGTAGCTATTCTGGCGGCACACTGGCGCTCGCTCATACGGGCGGGCGCATGGAGAGTTTCTTATGTCAGTTTTCGCCCCGAACGCGGTCCTCTCGGTCAGCGGTATCGGCAAGACCTATGCTCAGCCGGTGCTCACCGGCATCGACCTGACGTTGATGCGTGGTGAAGTGCTGGCGCTGACCGGTGAAAACGGCGCAGGCAAAAGTACCCTGTCGAAAATCATCGGCGGCCTGGTCACGCCGACCACCGGTCAGATGCAGTTCCAGGGGCAGGATTACCGTCCCGGTAGCCGCACGCAGGCCGAAGACCTGGGGATCCGCATGGTCATGCAGGAACTCAACCTGCTGCCGACCTTGTCCGTCGCCGAAAACCTGTTTCTCGACAATCTGCCCAGCCATGGCGGCTGGATCAGTCGCAAGCAATTGCGCAAGGCGGCCATTGAAGCGATGGCTCAGGTCGGGCTGGATGCGATCGATCCGGACACCTTGGTCGGTGAGCTGGGCATCGGTCACCAGCAGATGGTCGAGATCGCCCGCAACCTGATTGGCGATTGCCATGTATTGATCCTCGACGAGCCGACCGCGATGCTCACTGCCCGCGAGGTCGAAATGCTCTTCGAGCAGATCACCCGCCTGCAAGCGCGTGGGGTGGCGATCATTTACATCTCCCATCGCCTGGAAGAACTGGCCCGTGTCGCCCAGCGCATTGCCGTGCTGCGAGACGGTTGTCTGGTCTGCATCGAGCCGATGGCCAATTACAACAGTGAGCAACTGGTCAACCTGATGGTCGGCCGCGAGCTGGGCGAACACATCGACCTGGGGCCACGGCAGATCGGCGCTACGGCCTTGTCGGTCAAAGGACTCAGCCGTTCCGACAAGGTCCTCGACGTCTCCTTCGAGGTGCGCAGCGGCGAGATCTTTGGTATTTCCGGGTTGATCGGGGCGGGGCGCACCGAGCTGTTGCGCCTGATCTTCGGTGCCGACACGGCAGACAGCGGCAGCGTCGCGCTGGGTTCGCCGGCACAGGTAGTGAACATCCGCTCGCCAGCCGACGCGGTCGGGCACGGGATTGCCTTGATCACTGAAGATCGCAAGGGTGAAGGCCTGCTGCTGACTCAGTCGATCAGTGCCAATATCGCCCTGGGCAACATGCCGGTGATTTCCAGCGGCGGCATCGTCAACGGTGCCGACGAGTCGGCCCTGGCCCAGCGGCAGATCAATGCCATGCGCATTCGCAGTTCGGGCCCGGCGCAGCTGGTGTCCGAGCTGTCGGGTGGTAATCAGCAGAAGGTGGTAATCGGTCGCTGGCTTGAGCGCGATTGTTCGGTGCTGCTGTTCGACGAGCCGACCCGGGGAATCGACGTCGGCGCCAAATTCGATATCTATGGCTTGCTGGGCGAATTGACTCGTCAGGGCAAGGCATTGGTGGTGGTTTCCAGCGATCTGCGCGAGTTGATGCTGATCTGCGACCGGATTGCTGTACTTTCCGCCGGGCGTTTGATCGAAACCTTCGAGCGCGACAGCTGGACCCAGGACGAACTGCTTGCTGCCGCGTTTGCCGGCTACCAAAAACGTGATGCGCTGCTCAATGAAGCAGCGCCTAGGGATATCCCATGACAACTGCACCTTCTGCCAGCAAACGTAGTGGCAACTATTATGGCCTGGGCACTTATCTGGGTCTGGCCGGTGCCTTGCTGGCGATGATTGCCCTGTTCTCGACCTTGAGCAGTCATTTCCTCTCCTATGACACCTTCAGCACCCTGGCCAATCAGATTCCGGATTTGATGGTACTGGCCGTCGGCATGACCTTCGTCCTGATCATCGGCGGTATCGACTTGTCGGTCGGGTCGGTGTTGGCGCTGGCGGCGTCGGCGGTCAGCGTGGCAATCCTCGGCTGGGGCTGGAGCGTCATGCCGGCCGCGGTACTCGGCATGGCCGTCGCGGCGCTGGCCGGTACCATCACCGGTTCGATCACCGTGGCCTGGCGGATTCCCTCGTTCATCGTGTCCCTGGGCGTGCTGGAAATGGCTCGCGGCGTGGCTTACCAGATGACTGGCTCGCGCACCGCTTATATCGGCGATGCCTTTGCCTGGCTGTCGAACCCGATTGCCTTTGGTATTTCGCCGTCGTTCATCATTGCCCTGTTGATCATCTTCATCGCTCAGGCGGTGCTGACGCGCACGGTGTTCGGGCGCTACCTGATCGGCATTGGTACCAACGAAGAAGCGGTGCGCCTGGCAGGTATCAATCCAAAGCCTTACAAGATTCTGGTGTTCAGTCTGATGGGGCTGTTGGCCGGGGTGGCGGCGCTGTTCCAGATCTCTCGCCTGGAAGCGGCGGACCCGAATGCCGGTTCCGGCCTGGAGCTGCAAGTCATCGCCGCGGTGGTCATCGGTGGCACCAGCCTCATGGGTGGGCGCGGTTCGGTCATCAGTACCTTTTTTGGCGTGCTGATCATCTCCGTGCTGGCGGCTGGTCTCGCGCAAATCGGCGCGACCGAGCCCACCAAACGCATCATCACTGGCGCGGTTATCGTGGTCGCAGTGGTGCTCGATACTTATCGCAGTCAGCGCGCACGTCGGCAGGCATGAATCATGGCAACCATCAAAGATGTCGCAGCGCTCGCCGGAATTTCCTACACCACGGTGTCTCACGTGGTGAACAAGACCCGGCCAGTCAGTGAAGAAGTCAGGATCAAAGTCGAGGCGGCGATCAAGAGCCTGGACTACGTGCCCAGTGCCGTGGCCCGCTCGTTGAAAGCGAAAACCACGGCGACCATTGGCTTGCTGGTACCCAACAGCCTCAACCCGTACTTCGCCGAACTGGCCCGGGGCATCGAGGATTACTGCGAGCGTAACGGCTACTGCGTGATTCTGTGCAACTCCGACGACAACCCCGACAAGCAGCGCAGTTATCTGCGGGTGCTGCTGGAAAAGCGCATCGATGGTTTGATCGTCGCCTCGGCCGGTGGTGACGCCGGCCTGGCTGCCGGTCTCGCCGCAGTACGCACGCCGATGGTGATAGTCGACCGCGGGCTGGAGGGGATCGATGCGGACATGGTGCGCATCGATCATGAATACGGCGCCTATCTGGCGACTCGCCACTTGCTCGATCTGGGCCACCGGGACATCGCCTGTATCGGCGGCCCGGCCCATACCAGCGTGGCGCAGATGCGTCTGGCCGGTTATTGCCGGGCGCTGAAAGAAGCCGGGGTGCAAGTGCCGCGGGAGCGAATGCTCGAGAGCGACTTCACCAGTACCGGCGGATACAGCGCTGCCGCCCGGCTGCTGGAAAAGAATCCGCCCAGTGCGATATTCGCCGGTAACGACATGATCGGTATCGGCGTGTTGCGTGCCGCGGCCGAGCGCAATATTCGCGTGCCGAGCGAGCTCTCGGTCATTGGCTTCGACGATATCCAGATGAGCCGTTATGTCTATCCGGCACTGACCACTGTGGGCCAGTCGATCCTTGAGTTGGGCGAGATGGCTGCGCAAGTCCTGTTGCGGCGGATCGCGAGCCCCCAACTGGCGACTGATCAGCGCATCGTGACCCCCAGCATTGTCTTGCGAGAGTCGACTGCGCCGCTGGCCGGCGTCTTCGACCAATTCCGCTGAACCGAATTGACGAGTATTGATGTATGCCAGCAAAAGTAGTGGTAGTAGGCAGCCTGAACATGGACCTGGTGACCCGGGCAGAGCGATTGCCGCGAGCCGGTGAAACGCTGATTGGCCAGTCGTTTGCCACCGTGTCGGGCGGCAAGGGCGCCAACCAGGCCGTTGCTGCGGCACGCCTGGGCGCGCAGGTGTCGATGATCGGCTGTGTCGGCGGCGATGGTTATGGCGAGCAGCTGCGAGCGGCGCTGCTGGCCGAGCAGATCGACTGCCAGGCCGTGACCACCGTCGAGGGTTCCAGTGGCGTCGCGTTGATCGTGGTCGATGACAGCAGCCAGAACTCGATCGTCATAGTCGCGGGCGCCAACGGTCAACTCATGCCCGAAGTGGTCAGCGCTTTCGACGCGGTGTTGCAGACCGCCGATGTGATCATCTGCCAGCTCGAGGTGCCGATGCAGACCGTCGGCTACACCCTCAAGCGCGGTCGGGAGCTGGGCAAGACCATGATTCTCAATCCAGCCCCCGCAAGCAGTCCGTTGCCGGCGCACTGGTATTCATCCATTGATTACCTGATTCCCAATGAAAGCGAGGCGTCGGCCCTGAGCGGCTTGCCGGTGGATTCGCTGGCAACCGCCGAAGCCGCCGCGGGTCGATTGATAGCGGCGGGCGCCGGTAAAGTCATCGTTACCCTCGGAGCCCAGGGTTCGCTGTTTGCCAACGGGCAGGGCTTCGAGCATTTCCCCGCGCCGAAGGTCAAGGCGCTTGACACGACGGCAGCGGGTGACACCTGCGTCGGTGGGTTTGCCGCGGCACTGGCGGCCGGCCAAAGCGAAGCCGAGGCCATTCGCTTCGGCCAGATCGCGGCCGCGCTGTCGGTCACTCGAGCCGGCGCACAACCTTCCATTCCAACCTTGTCCGACGTACAGGCCTTTAGCCCCTCATGAAAAAGACGCCGTTGCTCAACATCGCCTTGTCGCGATTGATCGCCTCTCTGGGTCATGGCGATAGGGTGGTGATTGCCGATGCTGGTTTGCCAGTGCCGCCCGGTGTCGAATTGATCGACCTGGCGTTGACCCAAGGTATTCCGGACTTCGTCAGCACCTTGCAGGTGGTGCTCAGCGAAATGCAGGTGGAAAGCCATGTGCTGGCCGAAGAAATCCTGCTCAAGCAGCCGCCTGCGCTGCAAGTGATTGACGAGCTGACGGCCAGGGCAGCATTGGGCGAGCGCAAGTTGCTCAGTCACGAAGCATTCAAAACCCTCACTCGACAAGCCCGTGCAGTGGTTCGTACCGGCGAATGTCAGCCGTATTGCAACATTGTGTTGGTCGCGGGCGTGACGTTTTAGACCGCTGTACCTCAACCAGGATTTCTCACGCACAAGGAGTGCGCCATGTACCGCTAAGCTCAGCTATTTCAACACCTGGTCCGGAGTCTGCTGCTTTTGTCATTGATCACCGCTACAAGCGCCCACGCGGCGGATAAAATCGAGCTGATTATCGACACCGATCCGGGTGCCGATGACGTCGTGGCCTTGTTGTTTGCCCTGGCGTCCCCTGAGGAGCTGAACATTCGCGCGCTCACCACCGTTGCCGGCAACGTGCGGCTGGACAAGACCTCGCGCAATGCCCGGCTGGCCCGCGAGTGGGCGGGGCGCGAAGACGTACCGGTGTATGCGGGGGCGTCGAAGCCCTTGTTGCGCACGCCGATCTACGCCGAGAATATCCATGGCAAAGAGGGCATCTCGGGTGTCACGGTGCACGAGCCCAAGGCCGGCCTGGCCGAAGGCAACGCGGTCAATTACCTGATCGACACCTTGCGCGCCGCCAAACCCCACAGCATCACCATTGCCATGCTTGGCCCGCAGACCAATCTGGCGCTGGCGCTGATTCAGGCGCCGGACATTACCCAGGGCATCAAGGAAGTAGTGGTCATGGGTGGCGCGCACTTCAATGGCGGCAATATCACCCCGGTCGCCGAGTTCAATCTGTTCGCCGATCCGCAGGCTGCTGAAGTGGTCCTCAACAGCGGCGTCAAGCTGACGTACCTGCCGCTGGACGTGACCCACAAAGTGCTCACCAGTGAAGCACGTTTGCAGCAAATCGCGGCGTTGGGCAACAATGCCAGCAAGGTGGTCGGGGATATTCTCTACGAGTATGTCAAAGCCGATATGGAGCATTACGGCATGTCGGGTGGCCCGGTACATGACGCCACTGTCATTGCTTATCTGCTCAAGCCACAGTTGTTCAACGGCCGACAGGTCAACATGGTGGTCGATAGCCGTGAAGGGCCGACCTTCGGCCAGACCATCGTAGACTGGCACGACGGTCTGAAGCAGGAAAAGAACGTGTTCTGGGTCGAGAGCGGCGATGCCCAGGGATTCTTCGACTTGCTGACAGCGCGCCTGGCCCGTCTCAAGTAAGCTTCAGTCCCGCGGGTGCCAGCCTGTGGGGCGTTACGCCCTTTCCGTGTGTGGCGCGCCTATAGGGTTACTCGGGTATTTTTCGAATATCTGTGCGATGAACACCTGGGCTGCCTGCGCCCCCAGTTCCTTGACCAGCAGGTCGATACTGATGATCGCCAGCTCTTCCGGGCTGCCAGGGCTATAGGAACAGTGGCCCAGAGACCATTTGGCTTTGATGTCGGCGTCGATGCTTACGGTTGTCATGATGAACTCGCGAAGTCTGAATAGGCCGCCCAAGGCCTGGTCGTCGATCCGAGAGGTTTGGGCTGTGTTGAGTTAAACATCTTGCGCGGCTTTTCGCACTCCGACTTAGGCATGGGAGGAGGGCTATGCGACACTTGGGCTTTGAGAATTTATCAAGGACCGCGCTGTGCAGATCGATTTGAATACTCCTGACAGCTTGACCCTGGAGGCCGTGCGTCAGTTGCTGGCTTCGGCCAGCGACGATGAGCACACCCAGCTGCGGGTCACCAAGAGCGGTATAGCCTATATTTCTTCAGGCGTCGTCGGTGGTACCGATACCGAAGGTCTGTTGTTTCGTCTGGAAACCTGGGCGAAGGGCTCGGGCTACGTCGGTGCGGTCGCTGCCAGTGACGCGGTCTGGGTGATGCAGATTTACAACGCCTTGAAGCAGAACTGGCCTAACCCTCCGTTCGACTACATCGACGTCTACTAAGCGCGCGGTTCATATTCAGTCACGATTGAATCGAGAAAATTCTGTGCCGGCTGAGGCAGACTGGAGCGCTGGATAGGTTGCGGGCAGGATGCCAGGGGTGTTGTTGAAACCAACAACCAAATCAGCTGTCGCACGATCTCTGCTTATTTTTTGAAAAAGGAGGCTTCATGCCTTGGAAGCTCGCGTCATTCGGTACCTTGTTGGCAGCAGTCGTCCTGACCGGCTGCAGTACCGCCGAATCGGCAAAAGACCCTGTGGCGACCGAGACCGGACACAGCCGCTGTGAATCTGCAGCGGCGCAATTCGCCATCGGCAAGAAGGCTTCGCCCGAGCTGCTGGAGCAGGCGCGTACGCGCTCGGGTGCGCAGAACGCGCGAATCCTCAAGCCGAACGACATGGTGACGCTGGAGTATCGCTCCGATCGCCTGAACCTCAATACCGACGCCAACCTGGTAATCACTCGGGTCAACTGCGGCTGATTGTTCCTGCTTTTTTTTGTTGCGCCCATAAAAAACCCCGTCACATGGACGGGGTTTTTTTAGCTCGCGGAGAAATTACTCAGCGCGAACTTGCTCAGCTTGCATACCTTTTTGGCCTTTCGCAGCCACGAAGGAAACAGTCTGGCCTTCTTTCAGGCTTTTGAAACCGTCGCTTTCGATAGCTTTGAAGTGTACGAACAGGTCGTCACCGCCACCTTGAGGAGTGATGAAGCCGAAGCCTTTTTCATCGTTGAACCATTTAACGGTGCCGGTTTGGCGATTAGACATGGTGTATCTCCAAGAAACATATATTTTCAGTAGTGCTGTGCTGCTCAGGCCAACTGGGCACACCGGGGTATCATAGTCGAAATGTTCGACTTGGGAGCCCCCCGCAGGTGCCGTTTGCCGATCAGTTGCGTTTCCTTTATCGCCTGAAGTGGCTGGAAGCCCCGGTTTCAGGGGCTTTCATCCGAAAATAAAGACGATAAAAAAAGCTGTAAAAGCTGGTTATTTTGTAGGGCAAAGCTGTTTTTCAGGTCATTTCACCGGTTCGAAACCGCTTGAAAAGCTCATCGGGCGATTATTTTTTCGGCACTTTGCAGGTCGAAATAGCCGCCAGTGCCTTGTTCGAAAGATCGACACTGGCCTTGTTATCCATCAGCGCCTGAATGTCCTTGGCGTCGTAAGAAGCGATCTTGTCGGCACCGCATGCGCAATGGGATTTTGCAGTGGCGGCGCTGATCCCGGGCTGCGAACCGGCGGCCTGGGTGCACTGAGCCATGTATTTTTCACGCTGGCCCTCGGGCCAAGCGGCATTGGCGGTCAGCGGCAGTAACAGGATGATGGGCGCAGCAATGGCGAAAAAACGATTCAGACGCATGCTGGGATGCTCCTTGTGGTCGATGGGGCAGAGTACGGTTCTCTGTATCTGAGGCCTGAAGTGCAGCTCAAGTTCAGCACTCTTGCACAAAATCCGGCGAATTACGCCAGCGCGAGGGTAGCGCGGCGCGATGACCGTTCATCTGTGCTAGCATGCCCGGCTTGAGTGTTTTCAGGCTCCGGATGGTATTTCGTCCCGGTAGCGGTCTGCACCTTTGATAATCCTGATTTGAACTCCAGTCACTCTGATTCGGTTTTCCGGTTGGCCGCAAGGCTCCTGCCGCTGTAAGGCAAGCGTTCGTTATTGAATGGCCTGGACTGAATCTTGTACTGGCTCATCCCAACCCACGTGACCTTTGGTAGGGGTCACCACTAGGAGAGGAGGCGCCATGCCAACTATTACTCTTCCCGACGGCAGTCAACGTTCATTCGATCACCCGGTTTCCGTAGCCGAGGTCGCCGCATCCATTGGTGCTGGCCTGGCCAAAGCCACCGTGGCCGGCAAGGTCGATGGCAAGCTGGTCGACGCCAGCGACATCATCGACAGCGATTCCACGCTGCAAATCATTACGCCAAAGGATGAAGAGGGGCTGGAGATCATTCGCCACTCTTGCGCCCACCTGGTTGGCCACGCGGTCAAGCAGCTGTACCCGACGGCCAAGATGGTCATCGGTCCGGTCATCGACGAAGGCTTCTATTACGATATCGCCTTCGAGCGTCCTTTCACCCCGGATGACCTGGCCGCCATCGAACAGCGCATGCAGCAGCTGATCGAAAAAGATTACGACGTGATCAAGAAAGTCACTCCGCGCGCCGAAGTGATCGAAGTGTTCAAGGCCCGTGGCGAAGACTACAAGCTGCGCCTGGTCGAAGACATGCCGAACGAGCAGGCCATGGGCCTGTACTATCACGAAGAATACGTCGACATGTGCCGTGGTCCGCATGTGCCGAACACTCGCTTCCTGAAGTCCTTCAAGCTGACCAAGCTGTCCGGCGCCTACTGGCGTGGCGATGCCAAGAACGAGCAATTGCAGCGCGTTTACGGCACTGCATGGGCCGACAAGAAGCAGCTGGCGGCTTACATCCAGCGGATCGAAGAAGCTGAAAAGCGCGATCACCGCAAGATCGGCAAGCGCCTGGGCCTGTTCCACACCCAGGAAGAGTCGCCGGGCATGGTGTTCTGGCACCCGAACGGCTGGACTCTGTATCAGGTGCTCGAGCAGTACATGCGCAAGGTTCAGCGCGACAACGGTTACCTGGAGATCAAGACGCCTCAGGTCGTTGACCGCAGCCTGTGGGAGAAATCCGGGCACTGGGCCAACTACGCCGACAACATGTTCACCACTCAGTCGGAGAACCGCGACTACGCCATCAAGCCAATGAACTGCCCGTGCCACGTGCAGGTGTTCAACCAGGGCCTGAAGAGCTACCGCGAGTTGCCGATGCGTCTGGCCGAATTCGGTGCCTGCCACCGGAACGAGCCATCGGGCGCGCTGCACGGCATCATGCGTGTGCGTGCGTTCACTCAGGACGACGCCCACATCTTCTGCACCGAAGAGCAGATGCAGGCCGAATCCGCTGCGTTCATCAAGCTGACCATGGACGTTTATGCCGACTTCGGCTTTAAAGACGTCGAGATGAAGCTGTCCACTCGTCCGGAAAAACGCGTCGGTTCCGACGAGCTGTGGGATCGCGCCGAAGCTGCACTGGCCGCAGCCCTTGATAGTGCGGGCCTGCCGTACGATCTGCAGCCAGGCGAGGGTGCTTTCTACGGCCCGAAAATCGAGTTCTCGCTGAAAGATTGCCTTGGTCGCGTCTGGCAGTGTGGTACCCTGCAGCTCGATTTTAACCTGCCGATCCGTCTGGGAGCCGAATACGTCTCCGAAGACAACAGTCGCAAGCATCCGGTCATGTTGCACCGGGCGATCCTCGGTTCCTTCGAACGTTTCGTCGGGATCCTGATCGAGCATTACGAGGGCGCGTTTCCTGCGTGGCTGGCTCCGACTCAGGCAGTGATCATGAATATCACTGATAAACAGGCAGATTTTGCCGCTGAGGTTGAAAAAACTCTCAATCAAAGCGGATTTCGTGCCAAGTCTGACTTGAGAAATGAAAAGATCGGCTTTAAAATCCGCGAGCATACTTTGCTCAAGGTTCCTTATCTCTTGGTTATCGGAGATCGGGAAGTCGAGATGCAGACTGTCGCTGTGCGTACTCGTGAAGGTGCTGACCTGGGCTCGATGCCCGTCGCCCAGTTCGCTGAGTTCCTCGCGCAAGCGGTTTCCCGGCGTGGTCGCCCAGATTCGGAGTAATTACTATTAAGCGTGAAATGAGACAAGATAAACGAGCTGCACCGAAAGCCCCGATCAACGAGAATATCTCGGCACGCGAGGTTCGGTTAATTGGGGCTGAAGGTGAACAGCTTGGGATTGTGTCAATTGAAGACGCGCTTCTTAAGGCTGAAGAGGCCAAACTGGATCTGGTGGAGATTTCCGCCGATGCAGTACCCCCTGTTTGCAAACTGATGGACTACGGCAAATCGATCTTCGAGAAGAAGAAGCAGGTTGCCGCGGCCAAGAAAAACCAGAAGCAGATTCAGGTTAAAGAAATCAAGTTTCGTCCAGGGACGGAGGAAGGGGATTACCAGGTAAAACTGCGCAACCTGGTACGTTTCCTGAGTGACGGGGACAGGGCCAAGGTATCGTTGAGATTCCGCGGTCGTGAGATGGCCCACCAGGAGCTGGGGATGGAACTCCTCAAGCGGGTTGAAGCTGACCTGCTCGAGTACGGTTCGGTCGAACAGCATCCTAAGATGGAAGGACGCCAACTGATTATGGTCATCGCCCCGAAAAAGAAGAAATAACCACCAGGGCACGGCAGGCCTTACGGTTATGTTTATCAACTGAATGCGGAGTATCCGAACATGCCAAAGATGAAGACTAAAAGTGGTGCTGCTAAGCGGTTTCTGAAAACTGCTAACGGTATCAAGCACAAACACGCTTTCAAGAGCCACATCCTGACCAAAATGTCGACCAAGCGTAAGCGTCAGCTGCGCGGTAGCAGCTTGCTGCACCCGTCCGACGTTGCAAAAGTCAAGCGTATGCTGCGCCTTTGCTAATTTTTGGTTAAGAATAGAGGAAGTAACTCATGGCTCGTGTAAAGCGTGGCGTCATTGCCCGTAAACGTCACAAAAAAATTCTGAAACTTGCTAAAGGCTACTACGGCGCTCGCTCGCGCGTATTCCGTGTTGCCAAGCAAGCGGTAATCAAGGCAGGCCAATACGCCTACCGTGACCGTCGTCAGAAAAAACGTCAGTTCCGCGCTCTGTGGATCGCTCGTATCAACGCTGGTGCACGTATCAACGGTCTGTCCTACAGCCGTTTCATCGCCGGCCTGAAAAAAGCGTCCATCGAGATCGACCGTAAGGTTCTGGCTGATCTGGCAGTGAACGAAAAAGCGGCGTTTGCTGCGATTGTCGAGAAAGCTAAAGCCACCTTGGCTTAAGTACCCCCGACAGTCACCCGGGCTCACCTCCGTGGGCCCAGGTGTTAAACGTCATAAATAGGGGAAGAGCCTTCAAGCTCTTCCCCTATTTTGTATCTGGAGTCTGTACATGGAAAACCTGGATGCGCTGGTCTCTCAAGCACTAGAGGCTGTGCAAAGCGCTGAAGATATCAATGCCCTGGAGCAAATCCGGGTTCACTACCTTGGCAAAAAGGGCGAATTGACTCAGGTGATGAAGACCCTGGGGAATCTGCCGGCAGAAGAGCGCCCGCAAGTCGGCGCGCTGATCAACGTTGCCAAGGAGCGTGTCACAGAGGTTCTCAATGCGCGCAAGGCGTTGTTTGAAGAGGCTGATCTAGCCGCCAAACTGTCCGCCGAGTCCATTGACGTGACCCTGCCTGGCCGTGGCCAGACCTCCGGTGGTCTGCATCCGGTTACCCGGACTCTGGAGCGTATCGAACAGTTCTTCACCCACATCGGCTACGGCATTGCCGAAGGCCCTGAGGTCGAAGACGACTACCACAACTTCGAAGCGCTCAACATCCCAGGCCATCACCCGGCCCGGTCGATGCATGACACCTTCTATTTCAATGCGAACATGTTGTTGCGCACCCATACCTCGCCGGTACAGGTCCGCACCATGGAATCGCAACAGCCGCCGATCCGCATCGTCTGCCCAGGCCGTGTGTACCGTAGCGACTCGGATATCACCCACTCCCCGATGTTCCACCAGGTCGAAGGCCTGCTGGTCGATCGCGACATCAATTTCGCCGACCTGAAAGGCACCATCGAAGAGTTCCTGCGAGTGTTCTTCGAAAAAGAACTGGCCGTGCGTTTCCGTCCTTCGTACTTCCCCTTCACCGAGCCATCCGCCGAAGTCGACATGGAATGCGTGATGTGCAGCGGTAAAGGCTGCCGCGTCTGCAAACAGACTGGCTGGCTGGAAGTCATGGGCTGCGGCATGGTTCACCCGAACGTGCTGCGCATGTCCGGGATCGACCCGGAAGAGTTCTCGGGCTTTGCCTTCGGCATGGGCGTTGAGCGTCTGGCCATGCTGCGTTACGGCGTGAACGACTTGCGTCTGTTCTTCGACAACGACTTGCGGTTCCTCGCGCAATTTCGCTAGTCGTAACGAATTCTTAGGAGAGCAGGATGAAATTCAGTGAACAATGGCTGCGTGGTTGGGTAAACCCGCAGGTAAGTCGCGACGAGCTGGTTGCTCGTCTGTCGATGGCCGGTCTTGAGGTCGATAGCGTTACGCAGGCCGCCGGTGAATTCAATGGCGTGGTAGTGGGCGAGGTGTTGAGCACCGAGCAGCACCCGGACGCCGACAAGCTGCGCGTTTGCCAGGTCAGCAATGGCTCGGAGACCTTCCAGGTAGTTTGCGGTGCGCCAAACGTGCGCCCGGGCCTGAAGATCCCGTTCGCCATGATCGGTGCCGAACTGCCAGGCGATTTCAAGATCAAGAAAGCCAAGCTGCGGGGCGTCGAGTCCAACGGCATGCTGTGCTCGCAAGCCGAGCTGCAGGTGGGTGAAGGCAACGACGGCCTGATGGAATTGCCGGCCGATGCACCGGTCGGCCTGGACATTCGCGAGTACCTGAAACTGGACGACGCGAGCATCGAGGTCGACCTGACCCCGAACCGCGGCGACTGCCTGTCCCTGACCGGTCTGGCCCGTGAAGTCGGCGCACTGTACGCTGCTGAAGTCACGCCCCTGGTAATTGCCACCGTCCCCGCCGTGCACGATGAAGTCCGTACGATTGAAGTCCTGGCGCCGGCTGCTTGCCCGCGTTACCTGGGTCGCGTTATCCGTAACGTCGATCTGACCAAGCCTACGCCGCTGTGGATGGTCGAGCGTCTGCGTCGTTCCGACGTACGCAGCATCGACGCCGCCGTCGACATCACCAACTACGTGATGCTGGAACTGGGTCAACCGCTGCACGCTTTCGATCTTGCCGAAATCAATGGCGGCATCCGTGTGCGCATGGCCATCGAGGGCGAGAAACTGGTACTGCTCGACGGTCAGGAAGTCAGCCTGCGTAGCGATACGCTGGTGATTGCCGACCACTCCCGCGCCCTGGCCATTGCCGGCGTGATGGGTGGTGAGCACAGCGGCGTGTCCGCGACCACTCGCGACATATTCCTTGAAAGCGCGTTCTTCGACCAGATTGCCGTCGCTGGCAAGGCCCGTTCCTACGGCCTGCACACCGACGCTTCGCACCGCTACGAGCGTGGCGTGGACTGGCAACTGGCCCGTGAAGCCATGGAGCGCGCCACCGGCCTGCTGCTGGAAATCACTGGCGGCGAAGCTGGCCCGATCATCGAAACCGTCAGCGAGCAGCACCTGCCGTCGATCGCACCGATCACTCTGCGTGCCCAGCGCATCACCCAGATGCTCGGCCTGGAAATGGATCCGCTCGAAGTCGAGCGTCTGCTCAGCGCGTTGGGTCTGAAAATTTCCGCCGATGGGGCAGGGCAATGGCACGTAGAAGTGCCAAGCTTCCGCTTCGATATCAGCCTGGAAGTCGACCTGATCGAAGAACTGGCCCGTCTGTACGGCTACAACCGTCTGCCGGTTCGCTACCCGCAAGCCCGCCTGGCGCCGCAAGCCAAGGCTGAAGCCCGTAGCGATCTGCCTGAGCTGCGCCGTCTGCTGGTAGCCCGCGGTTACCAGGAAGCGATCACTTACAGCTTCATCGATCCGAAACAGTTTGAGCTGTTCAGCCCAGGCGTCGAACCGCTGCTGCTGGCCAACCCGATCTCCAACGACATGGCCGCCATGCGCTCGTCCCTGTGGCCTGGTCTGGTCAAGGCGCTTCAGCACAACCTGAACCGTCAACAGGATCGCGTGCGCCTGTTCGAAAGCGGCCTACGCTTCGTCGGTCAACTGCAAGGCCTGAAACAAGAGCCGATGCTGGCCGGTGTGGTCTGCGGTAGCCGTCTGCCGGAAGGCTGGGCCCAAGGTCGCGATACTGTGGACTTCTTCGACGTTAAAGCTGACGTTGAAGCGGTGCTGGGCTTTGCCGGTGCACTGGACTCCTTCACCTTCGTGCCGGGCAAACACCCTGCGCTGCACCCGGGTCAAACCGCGCGCATCGAACGTGAAGGTCGCGAAGTCGGTTACGTCGGCGCTATCCACCCTGAATTATCGAAAACCCTCGGTCTCGACCGTCCGGTCTTCGTATTCGAGCTGGTTCTGGCCGAAGTGGCGTTGGGCAAAATGCCTAAATTCCAGGAGTTGTCGCGTTTTCCTGAAGTGCGTCGTGATCTTGCACTGCTGGCCGACAAAGACGTTGCAGCCAGTGCCGTACTGGACGTAATCCGTGAAAATGCAGGCGAGTGGCTGACAGACCTCAGGCTATTTGACGTGTATCAGGGTAAAGGCATTGATCCGCATAGAAAAAGCCTTGCAGTCGGCTTGACCTGGCAGCATCCATCGCGCACTCTTAATGACGATGAGGTGAATACCACGACGCAAAACATCCTCACCTCGCTCGAACAAAGGTTGAACGCCACGTTAAGGAAGTGACGTATGGGGGCTCTGACGAAAGCTGAAATGGCGGAACGTCTGTATGAAGAGCTGGGCCTGAACAAGCGGGAGGCCAAGGAATTGGTCGAACTGTTTTTTGAGGAAATCAGGCACGCTCTTGAAGACAACGAACAGGTGAAGTTGTCCGGTTTCGGCAACTTCGACCTTCGGGACAAACGCCAGCGGCCTGGCCGCAACCCGAAAACGGGGGAAGAAATCCCGATCACGGCTCGCCGTGTGGTCACCTTTCGTCCAGGGCAGAAGTTGAAGGCCCGAGTTGAGGCTTATGCTGGAACCAAGTCATAACGACGAGCTACCCGTCATCCCAGGCAAACGCTACTTCACCATTGGTGAAGTCAGCGAGCTCTGTGCGGTAAAACCGCACGTGCTGCGCTACTGGGAGCAGGAGTTTCCTCAACTCAACCCGGTCAAACGCCGCGGAAACCGCCGGTATTATCAGCGACAGGATGTGCTGATGATCCGCCAGATACGCGCGTTGCTGTATGACCAGGGGTTCACCATCGGCGGAGCGCGCCTGCGCCTTTCCGGTGATGAAGCCAAAGACGACACCACCCAGTACAAGCAAATGATCCGCCAGATGATCGCCGAACTCGAAGATGTTCTGGTGGTACTCAAGAAATAAATTTCTGCGTTTAAATACTTCCAGTTTTCAAACGCTTGCGATATATTCTTGAGCGTTCCTCGAGGTGAGGGACGAGTTACACGCCTAGTCGGGGCGTAGCGCAGTCCGGTAGCGCACTAGCATGGGGTGCTAGGGGTCGAGTGTTCGAATCACTCCGTCCCGACCATATTTTTCAATGACTTAGCCCAATCTGAAAAGATTGGGCTTTTTCATATCTGAAAAATACCCCCACATTTACCCCCACGGATATTCTGGATCTAAATAGCTTTGGTATCTCCGCGGACCTTTTTATGTTCGAGTCCCGTCCGCTGCGCCATATTTGCTTCCACTAAGGCCCACTGAACGCGTGGAGGCCACGGAAATAGAGGCCTTGAGCCGCTTTTTTCGTTTTCTGAATTTCACTGCAATCCATCTCCAGCCACGGTTTTTAAGTACACATTTAAGTACACCGCGGGCACAGCCTTTTACGATTTCTTGCGCATCAATTTTCGTATTGGTCGTCTACCGCTGGGTTGTATTCCCCTCCTTGATGTAAAAGGTGGTGTCTGATGGCTCTGACAGATACCGCGATCAAGCAAGCCAAGCCCGTCAGCAAGCCTTATACGTTAACTGATGGGGATGGCTTATCTCTGCAGGTGCCCACGACTGGTTCGAAGCGCTGGCATTTCCGTTTCTATTGGCATGACAAGCAATTGCGTATTTCCCTCGGTACCTATCCCGACGTAAGTCTCAAGGAGGCTCGTCGACGGAGAGCGGCTGCACGTGCGCTGGTGGCCAACAATATCGATCCCCGATCGCATGTGCCGAGCGGCAGAAAGCCTCTCACGCCGTCAACAACAAGGTTGAAGCGGTTTCTGATCGCTGGCATGAGTTCCGAAGTAAAAAACTGACGAAATGTAAGAAGGGCAGTGTGGGGCAAGCCAGAAAATACCTGAAGAAGGACATGCTGCCGTGTTTGGGCGATCTTCCGATCGCGAATATTTCTCGTGGTGACGTGCTGGAGCTCATTAGGCGAATTGAGCGCAGAGGGGCGCTGGTCTCAGCTCGAAAGGTACGCACCTGGCTCAACCAGATCTACGCCCGTTTGAGGGGATAACGATTCGTGGGCTCGCCGGAGGTTGTCATCCCCCGCGAGCCTCAGCGAAGGTGGATGGCTCAGCTGCGCATGACCTCGTCCAGCGCCTGTTCGAGTGTGCTGACCGTGCGCTCGATATTGTGCAGCTTGTCGAGTCCGAACAGACCGATGCGAAAGGTCTGGAAGTCGGCCGGCTCGTCGCATTGCAACGGCACTCCGGCGGCGATCTGCAGGCCGTGCGCGGCAAATTTCTTGCCGCTCTTGATCTCGGCATCGTCGGTATAGCTCACCACTACGCCAGGGGCTTGAAAGCCAGCTGCGGCCACGCTTTTGATACCCTTGCCGGTCAACAGGGCGCGCACCCGGTCGCCCAGTTCCTGCTGTTCGCCGCGGACCTTGTCGAAGCCGTAGGCTTGCGTCTCTTTCATCACATCGCTAAAACGCGCGAGGGCATCGCTGGGCATGGTCGCGTGGTAGGCATGCCCGCCCTGTTCGTAGGCCTGCATGATCTGCAGCCATTTTTTCAGGTCGCAGGCGAAGCTGCTGCTCTGCGTCTGCTCGATGCGCTCGAGGGCCAAGGGACTGAACATCACCAAGGCGCAGCAAGGGGACGCGCTCCAGCCTTTCTGCGGCGCACTGATCAGCAGGTCGATAGCGCACTTCTGCATATCGACCCATAGCGCGCCCGAGGCGATGCAGTCCACCACGAACAGCCCCCCCACCGCATGCACGGCGTCGCCGACGGCGCGCAGGTAGTCATCGGGCAGGATGATCCCCGAAGAGGTTTCAACGTGGGGGGCGAAGACAATCTGCGGCTTCTGCGCCTGAATGGCTGTCAGCACTTCGTCCAGAGGGGGTGGAGCGTAGGCAGCCTGGCGACCAGCCTCGACCGGTCGGGCTTTCAGCACCGTGGTGGCCGCCGGGATGTTGCCCATCTCAAGGATCTGGCTCCAGCGATAACTGAACCAGCCGTTGCGGATCACCAGGCATTGCTGGTCGCCGGCAAACTGCCGTGCCACCGCTTCCATGCCAAATGTGCCGCTGCCGGGGACCACCGCAACGGCCTGGGCGTTGTAGACCTGTTTCAGGGTGCTGGAAATGTTGTTCATCACCCCTTGGAACGACTGCGACATGTGGTTGAGCGAGCGGTCGGTGTAGACCACCGAGTACTCGACCAGTCCCTCGGGATCGATACTGGGATATAGCTTTGACATAGGTGACTCCTGTGGCAGAAGTGTCAATGTTATCGACCCTGCCTTAAGCCTTGGCAAATGACAAGATGGCCCGGGATCAAATTGCAGTACCCGCCAGACGGGTCAGATCCGCCTGGCGTCCATGGGGGAGGGCGCGCAAAGCCCTGCGCCGGCAATGAGTCGGGCGATGCGCTGAGCGCAGCTAAACATCCAGCACCCGCGCCAATCTCACAACCGTAACCCCTCGCCCCAGATGCCGCAGAGACGGCTGGATCAGCACGCTGTTGTCGTACGGCGTGACGATCTCGCGCTGGCCATCCCGGGCGATCACCGTTCCAGCGTGGGCGATCCGTTCGAGGCCGCGGAAATCTTCGGTAAAACTGAAGTCCATGCTGTTGGCGATAACCGGATCGGTGACTTGCAGAAATTGCTGGTCTGCGGGTTTTTCCTGGCTTAGAAACGCCAAGACGTCTGCTTCAGCGACTGCTTCAGTAGCGATCAAGAAACGTGCCGCCACATCGAGGGCGACGTGTTCGCTCTTTTTTGAAAAATGCTGGCCGGTCTCGATCAGCAGTGCGTTTTTTTTACTGGCGACATCGCCAAATCCGCCGTAGTCACGCATGCGCCGACCGTTGGCGTGGCCAGCGTCGGCGACTACGGTTGCGGGTACGCCTAGCGACTTGGCAAACTCCAGGCCTTTGGCGCATGCACCACACATCATCAGCGGCGCGGACTCTTCGTGCATCGAGTGGATATCGAGCAGCAAATCGACACTGTCGATCAGCGGCCGCAATTCACGGGCGCGGCGCAATTCGACGGAGTCGCGCTCGCCGTCCAGCGCTGATGGCAGCCAGACGCGGTTCATGTCCTCGTCAAGAAAACGGGTCGCATCGATGTCCTGTGGATCGAAGCGGTGATAGGCCTCGACGTTGCCAAACCCCAGCGACAATCGCCCCTGACGAGGGCGCACACCGCTGCGCAGCAAGGTGTCCACCGCGATCGCCCCGCTGACTTCATTGCCATGGGTCAGCGCCATGATCAGCACATGCGGCCCTGGCTTGCCACTGTCGAAGCTGTGGACGTAGTCGATCCCGCAGTTACCGGTTTTCCACTGGCCAATATCGGGGAACTCGACTTCCACGGGGTACGGTTTCAGCGATGCACGAACTTGCTCAAGGGTCTTCATTTCAGTCTCCGACAGACCAGCGATTGCACTTGTCGCGCGACGTTCAGGCGTGACAAGCAAGAAGGGTTTACTGCAAGAAAGCGCACCTGTATTCGCGGGCAAGCCCGCTCCCACAGGGACTTTGCTTAACTGGCTGACGGACGGGTGCCGCGCATGCGCCGCCCCAGGCAGACGATCGCCAGTACGCTGATCAAAACGGTCGCCATCACATAAAAACTCGGGGCCAGTTTGCTGCCGGTGGCATCGATCATCCAGGTCACGATCAACGGTGCAAAACCACCAAACAGGGTGACGGAAAAGTTGTAGCTGAGCGCCAGGCCGGTGCCGCGAATGCTGGTTGGGAAGATGTCGGCAAGCATCGCCGGTATCGGCCCCAGGCAGGCCGCGATCAACACGCCGACAATCGCTTGCACCATCAGCAGCGTAGAGAGGCTGGGGAAGGTGTTGAGTAGCACGAACATCGGATAGGACGACAGCCCGGTAATCAACAAGGCGATGGTCAGCACCCGAAATCGTCCGTGGCGATCGGAAAGCCCACCAAATACCGGCGCCATGATCATCAGCGTCACGCCGGTCATCAGCGCCCCGAGGTACGAGGAAGTTGCGGCGATGTTTAACTGTTTCAAGGCATAGATCGGCATGTATAGCTTGTGCACGTAATTGAACGCGGTCGCACCGGCCACCACGCCGATGGCCAGCAACAAGCTGACATGCCCTTTGATCAAGACATCGCGCAGCGGAGTCTTGACCTCGATGTTGGCCACGGTTTTCTTGAAGTCCGGGGTTTCATCGATTTGCGTGCGAATGTAAAAACCCACCGGCCCGATTAGCAGGCCGATGCCGAATGCAACGCGCCAGCCCCAGTCGTTCAATTGCACATCCGACAGCACATAGCTGAGGATCGCGCTGACGCCTGCCGCCAACACCGTTGCCAGGCCTTGGGTCGACAATTGCCAGCTGGCGAAGAAACCACGGCGCTTGGCATCTGCGTGCTCGACCATAAACGCCGTCGCCGCGCCAAACTCGCCGCCCGTAGAAAAGCCCTGGAGCATACGCGCAACGACGATCAGCAGCGGTGCCGCCAGGCCGATCTGCTCATAGGTCGGAGCGAAGGTAATCATCGCGGTGCCGATCAACATGATCATGATCGACATCGTTAACGACGCCTTGCGCCCGGCCCTGTCGGCGTATGAGCCGAGCACGATGGCGCCCAGCGGACGCATCAAAAAGGAAATACCGAACGAGCCCACGGCCAGCAGTAGCGAAGTGGTTTCGTTGTCGGACGGGAAAAACTGCTTGCCGATGACCACAGCAAAATAGCCATAGATCAACAAGTCGTAGAACTCCAGCGCGTTGCCGACACTGGCCGCGACGATTTCCTTCCACGGGCCTCGCTTGGTCGTAGCATGTGCCGACGGTACGGCGGATGATTGAGCTGTCATGAGTGAGCACCGAGTCTGTTTCACAGTTGGCATTCGGATTCACCGAACCGCAGGGCGGCCTGGCGAGATCGAAGGCGTTAATTGTTATGGGTGAAAGCCCGGGTGAAATTGAATCAAGTGCAGCAGAACAGCAATTGCTGTTTCGGCACAGGTT
Organism: Pseudomonas fluorescens; assembly: GCF_902497875.1. GTDB lineage: Bacteria > Pseudomonadota > Gammaproteobacteria > Pseudomonadales > Pseudomonadaceae > Aquipseudomonas > Aquipseudomonas fluorescens_BR. Next base: position 85,763 of record NZ_CABVHY010000017.1, on the reverse strand, counting down.
TGAGCTGTTTTGGCACAGGTCCTATGTAGCCGCTGCCGCAGGGCTGCGATCGAGCCCGAAAGGTTCGTGACGCGGCAGCGGCAACAGAGGGTCAGGAGTCGTCAAAGGCCGTTCCATATCTTCATCACCCATTCGCTCTGGTTGGCGCGCAAGCGATGCAGCGAAACGTTGAAGCTGACGCGGAACTCGGCACTGCCCGCAATCAGCAAATCGCCCGACTCCAGCGCACCTTTGACCACCATGCGCGGCAGCCATGCGAGGCCTTTTCCGCGCTTGGCCATTTCCAGAATGGCGTCATAGGAATCAGCCTGGTAAACCATCCGCAGCGCCAAGCGCTGTGGCAGTCGTTCCAGGTGTTGGGCCAGTACGCCGCGCAGAGCCAGGGTCGGCGAGAACGCCAGCCAAGGGATGGTCAAGGCGCTGCTGTTGGCGGATATCTGCTGCCGCGGTTGACCCTTGGCGTCCGGCGCACTGACCGGTAGCAGCTCTTCATTGGCCAGCACCAGCGAGTCGAAACGCTCCGGGTCCATCAGTGTTTGAGTCAACGCGCTGGAAAAACTCAACAGCAAGTCGACCTCGCCGGCGGACAATTTGCTAATCGCTTCTTGCGCGCCACTGGTGACCAATGACACCGGAAAGCTGCCGAATTGCTGGTTCAGTGACTCGTACCAATCGGGGAAAAAATCACAGGCAAGGGTCCGTCCGGTGGCGATGCGCACCGGCTCGTCGCGACTCAGGGTGCCGCCCTGGAATTGCGCCCTGACCGCAGTTAGCAATTCCAGCGATTGCGTAGCGGCATCGAGAAACAGTACACCGCAAGGCGTCAGCGACAGCGGTTGCTTGCGCTCGATCAGCGCCGTGCCGACCCACTCTTCCAGCGCCCGGATACGTCGACCGAACGCGGGATGCGTGACGCAACGATTTTCGGCGGCACGCGACAGGCTGCGGGTGCGGGCCAGTTCGATAAAGTCTTCAAGCCATTCAAGTTGCATGCGGTATTCCTGCTAGGCGACTCATTAGCGCGCCGCCAGGACAGGCGGATTCTACTAACACAAATGCTTTTGCGAATGAGCCGTCAACACGTCGAGAAAACGGCTGACGGTGCATTTCTGCTCCAGCCCCTGGCGGGTGATGCAATGAAAGGCCGAACGATACGCCAACCGGTGCGCGATGATCGAGCGCAGTTTGCCGCGCGCCACCCAGCGGGTGGCGTAGTGAGTCGGCAAAGTAGCCGATATCAGTGCGGGAAAAAATAGTTTTTCGGTGTTGCCATGCGCACGCGCCGGAAAGCGGCCCAGGGTGCATCGCTTTTTGCTCTGGCATAAGAACGCCGGTTTGTCAGACGTGTTTGCTCGCACAAACATCATCAATCAAATCGGCGTTCTTGTTTCTGTGTTTCCCGAGATTCCGTGCAGAACCTGTTTCAAGTCACTGCCCGGCATTGAGCCATACCGGTTTTATTATCCGATAAAGCAACTCATTGCTAGCTGTTGCTAGGGAAAGCGAACTGCGCCGCCTCAAGACTTGCACGTTGTGGCCAGCGTTGGGTAATCGCCTTGCGACGGGTATAGAAACGCACACCGTCCGGGCCATAGGCATGCAAGTCACCGAACAGTGAGCGCTTCCAGCCGCCGAAGCTGTGGTACGCCACTGGAACCGGCAACGGTACGTTGACGCCGACCATGCCGACTTCGATTTCGTCGCAGAACAATCGGGCCGCTTCACCGTCACGGGTAAAGATGCAGGTGCCGTTGCCGTACTCGTGCTCGTTGATCAGTTGCATGGCCTGTTCAAGGCTGTTCACTCTCACGATGCACAGCACCGGGCCGAAGATCTCTTCTTTATAGATTCGCATCTCTGGCGTGACGCGATCGAACAGGCAGCCACCGAGGAAGAAGCCGCCTTCGTTACCGGTAACCTTCAATCCGCGCCCGTCGACGACCAGCTGAGCGCCAGCCTGCACGCCGTCTTCGATGTAGCCGGTTACCTTGTCCAGGTGGGCGCCGGTAATCAGCGGGCCCATATCCAGACCACTAGTTGTACCTGCACCGATTTTCAGGGCTTTGATCTGCGGCACCAGTTTGCTGATCAGCGCATCCGCCACCTGGTCACCGACACACACCGCCACCGAAATCGCCATGCAGCGTTCACCGCACGAACCGTAAGCCGCGCCCATCAAGGCACTGACCGCGTTGTCCAGATCCGCATCCGGCATCAGCACCGCGTGGTTCTTCGCGCCACCCAAGGCCTGGACACGCTTGCCGCGCTTGGTGGCTTCGGAATAGATGTATTCGGCAATCGGCGTCGAACCGACAAAACTCAGCGCTTTGACCTCCGGCGCTTCAATCAGCGCGTCCACCGCTTCCTTATCGCCGTGCACCACGTTCAACACGCCTTTGGGCAGCCCGGCTTCCTGCAGCAGTTCGGCGATCAGTAGCGTTGAGCTCGGATCACGTTCGGAGGGTTTGAGGATAAAGCAATTGCCGCAGACGATCGCCAGCGGATACATCCACAACGGCACCATGGCCGGGAAGTTGAACGGGGTGATACCGGCAACCACGCCCAATGGCTGGAAATCTGACCAGGCATCGATACGCGGGCCGACGTTACGGCTGTACTCGCCCTTGAGGATTTCCGGCGCCGAGCAGGCGTATTCGACGTTCTCGATACCGCGCTTCAATTCGCCGGTGGCGTCTTCCAGGGTTTTGCCGTGCTCTTCGCTGATCAACTGAGCGATACGTGCTTCGTTCTGCTCAAGCAGTTGCTTGAAGCGGAACATCACCTGGGCACGCTTGGCCGGCGGCGTATTGCGCCAGGCTGGAAAGGCCAGCTTGGCGGAGTCGATGGCCCGTTGCACTGTTTCGCGGTCAGCCAGGCCGAGCGTATGAATATCCTCGCCGGTGGAGGGGTTGGATACAGTGCAAGTACGCCCACCGCTGACGATGCGTTCTGCGTGAATCAAATGGGGGATGGTAGCCATTGTTGTTTTTCTCTCATTTTGATGTCCTGGGGTAGCCAGGTCTTAGCCGATGAAGTTTCCCGTTGGTCCGTAGAAGCGGGATAGTTGGCCAATATTGATGCGCTGCAGAACTCTGGTAGCGTTAGAGATCATCGGCTGCCAGACGGTTTACCGTTTCGCCGCCGTACAGCACGCAATCGCGCAATGCTGCTGCCCGCGTGAGGTAGTGCCCGGCAAAGTGGCGAGCGACGACGATTTTTGCGCCGTAGAAGCTCTGGTCTTCGGCGAGTCGTGGCTCGCTGATCAGCAGGGCGCGCGCCAGTTGCCAGCCGCTGACCACTATCCCGCACAGTGTCAGGTAAGCGACTCCCTCGGCGTAGACCGTCTGTGCTGAACTACGATGGTGTTCGACCACATGGTCCACCACTGCCTCGAAGGCCAATCGAGCCTGGCGCAACGGACCATGAACGGCCCGAGCATCCGGGTTGCCACTGGCGAGCAGTTGGTTCTCGGTTTCCTCAATGCGACTGGCCAGCAACCGCGCCACTGCGCCTTGATCGCGCACCGTCTTGCGACCGATCAAATCATTGGCTTGAATGGCGGTGGTCCCTTCGTAAATCGGCAAAATCCGCGCATCCCTGAAATGCTGAGCTGCGCCGGTTTCCTCGATGAAGCCCATACCACCATGGACTTGTATGCCCAGGCTGGTCACTTCCTGGGCCATCTCGGTGCACCATCCCTTGATGATCGGTACCAGGAACTCATAGAGCGCCTGATGCTCCCGTCGTTGCCGGGGATCTGCATGATGTGCCGCCAGGTCGCTATGAGCAGCGGTCATATAGGCGGCTGCCCGGCTGCCTTCGGTCAAGGCGCGCATGTCCAGGAGCATGCGCTTGACGTCGGGATGCTCAATGATCGCAACGGTTCTATGGCTACTGTCCAATGCCCGGCCCTGGACGCGTACTCGCGCATAGGCAGTCGCTTGTTGTCGGGCACGTTCGGCGATGGCTACACCTTGCATGCCGACGGCATAACGCGCCGAGTTCATCATGATGAACATGTATTCCAGGCCGCGGTTCTCCTCGCCGATCAAAGTGCCGATCGCACCGCCATGATCGCCAAACTGCAGGATTGCCGTGGGGCTGGCTCTGACCCCCAGCTTATGTTCCAGGCTCAGACACTCTATGTCGTTGCGCAGATTCAGCTGGCCGTCCGCATCGGGCAGGAACCTGGGAACCACAAACAGGGAAATACCTTTGACGCCTTCCGGCGCACCGGGTACGCGTGCCAGCACCAAATGCACGATATTGCTCGCCATATCGTGCTGCCCATAGGTGATGAAAATCTTGCTACCGAATACGCGATAGCGACCATCGCCAATGGGTTCGGCACGACTGCGCAAGAGGGACAGATCCGAGCCTGCCTGGGGTTCGGTCAGGTTCATGGTGCCGGTCCATTCTCCTGATATCAGGCGTGGCAAATAGTAATCCTGCTGTTCCTTGCTGCCGGCCATTAGCAAGGCTTCGATCGCGCCATCGGTCAACAGTGGGCACAGCGCAAAGGACATGTTGGCTGAATTGAGCATTTCATTGCAGGCCGTGCTGACCAGTTTCGGCAGCCCTGCGCCACCAAATCGGCTGGGGTGCGCCAGCCCCTGCCAACCACCGGCGGCAAACCGGGCGAAGGCTTCCTTGAAGCCGGAAGGGGTGAAGACTTCGCCTGCGATCAACCGGCACCCTTGAACGTCGCCAGGGTGATTGAGGGGTGCAATCACCTCCGTAGTGAATTTCGCCGACTCATCGAGCACCGCCTGCACCATATCGGGACTTGCGTCCTCCATTCCAGGTTGCCGGGCGATGGCGGCCAGGTCTGCCAACTCATTGATGACGAAGCGCATCTCTTTAACCGGGGCTTGATAGCTCATCGGTAACTCCTTGGAGGTCGTTCAGATAGTCAATGTTGCGCCGCTTGGTTGGCGCCCCAGCCAGTTTCGGCGCGTACGCTCTGTGGTTCGAACGCCGTTCTTTCAAGGTTTGCAGCTGGGCTGCGATCAAGGCACGAGACTGCCCAGGCGATACCGAAGGCCAAGGGCATCGAGAACAGCGCGGGGTAGTCGAAAGGAAAGATGGCTTCGGGATGATGCAGCACCTTGACCCAGACCCCGGGAGACAGCACGACCAAGGCAACAGAGCTGATAAGGCCGGCCAGGCCGCCACAAATGGCTCCCCGGCTAGTCAATCCTTGCCAATACATGGCCAGCAGCAGTACCGGGAAATTCGATGAGGCGGCGATGCCGAATGTCAGCGCGACGAGAAACGCCACATTCTGACCTTTGAAGACAATCCCCAAGGCAATGGCGACTATTCCCAGACCTAGCGTTGCCCAGCGGCTGACACGCATTTCATTGCGGCTGGAGGATTGTCCCTTGCACAGGACATTGGCATACAGGTCATGGGAGAGTGCTGAAGCACCGGCCAGGGCCAGACCGGAAACTACGGCAAGGATGGTGGCGAAGGCCACGGCGGCCAGGAACCCAAACATCAGGTCGCCACCCAGAGCCTGGGCCAGGTGCATGACTGGCATATTGCCACCACCGAGTAGCGTGCCGCCTATAATCCCCTGCTCGAAAAATCTCGGTTGTTGTCCGACGATACTGATCGCCGACATTCCCAGCACGCAGACCACGATGAAGAACAGCCCGATCAAACCGGTGGCCACAAACACCGACTGGCGCGCTGCTTTGGCATCCGGAACGGTAAAGAAACGCATCATGATATGCGGCAGGCCTGCCACCCCGAACACCAGACCCAGACACATCGAGATGATGGAGAGTGGATCACTGGCGAACTTCAACGGCCCGAGTATTGCGTTGCCGCTCTGGTGACTGGCAACCGCGCTGTCCACCATGCGCTCCAGGCTGAAGCCGAAGTGCTTGAATGCCAGCAGCGTCAGGAACAGGCCGCCGCCGAGCAGCAGGACAGCCTTGATGATCTGCACCCAGGTCGTGGCGACCATACCGCCGAATGTCACATAGACCACCATCAACACGCCGACGCAGATGACCGCGACCTCGTAATCGAGCCCGAACAACAGGTTGATCAACTGACCGGCGCCGACCATTTGTACGATCAGATAAAAACAGACGATGATCAGCGAACTGCAGGCTGAAAATATCCGTGTGCCCACCGGGTCGAGGCGGTAGGAGATGATGTCGGCGAGGGTGAAGCGTCCAAGGTTGCGCAGTCGCTCAGCCATCAAAAACATGATCAACGGCCAACCCAGAAATGCGCTGACGGAATAGATCATGCCGTCGAAACCGGTGCTGAAGACCATGCTTGAAACACCGAGCAGAGTCGCCGCCGACATGTAATCCCCAGCAATCGCGAAGCCGTTTTGCACGCCGCTGATGCCACCCCCTGCCGTGTAAAAGTCGGCCGTCGAGCGGGTGCGCCCGGCAGCCCAGTAGGTGATGCCGATCGTGGTGATAACGAAAGCCAGGAAAATCACAATCGCCGTAATATTAGGAGCGCGTGTGCTCTGAAGCGAGGCCTGCGCAACCGCCATGAAGCTGACGGCGGAGAGTAGGCTGAATACCGTTACCCGAGTGATGAGCTTCATGGCCGCACCCCCTCAAGCAGCGCCTCGGTCAACTTGTCGAACTGGTTATTGGCGCGCAGCACGTATAGGCCTGTCAGCAGCCATGAACCGACAATCAGGATTAGCGCAGCCCAGATTCCGATGGTCAGGCTGCCGCTACTCAGGGGCACCTGTGTCAGCAGTTGCGGTTGCCACGATACTGCAGCGATGAACAGGAAGTAGAGGCCCAGTACCACGGCGCTAAGGGTAAAGGCCAGTCGGCTGCGGCCCAGCACCAGGGAGTGATACAGAGGGTTTTCGCGGATTTTCTGATAAACGAGGTTCGATGACATGCTGCCGCTCCTTAATACCTGAGAGGTTATCGGGTGGAGTTTTTTGTTATGGTCCTGCCACGCCGGTGGCAGGTGATGCACGACGGCCCTGAACGGGCTCAGACTCTGACTTTTTCGGTGCGCTTCTCGACGAAATCTCCGAGACGCCGCTGAACATCGTGTCCGGTCTGCACCACCGCAGCCATCAAGCCTTCGGCGAAGAGACCGTCGGTTGAGGACATGTCGGCAATGCGGTTGATTGAGCTGACGATGGCGTAGTTGGACAGCGCGGCGTTCGAGGCAATACGCTGGGCCAACTCGATGGCCTGTTCGAGCACATCCTGGCCTTGCTCGCACAGGTAGTGGGCCAGACCCAACCGATGCCCCTCGCGGGCGTCGAGTACGCGTCCAGTCAGCATCATCTCGACCATCCGGTTGGCGGAGATGATCCGGGCCACGCGCACGGTGGCGCCACCCCCGGTAAAAATGCCGCGCTGGCCTTCGGGTAGAGCGAAGTAGGTGGTGGAATCTGCCACCCGCACATGGGCAGCGGCAGCGAGTTCCAGCCCACCGCCGACAACCGCCCCCTGCATGGCCGCAATCACCGGGATGCCGCCATGCTGAATTTTGTCAAAGGCGCGGTGCCATGCCTGACATACACGCATGAAATCAATCGCCGAGCGCTCTTTGTCATGGTGTTCTTTGAGGTCCAGGCCGGCACAGAAATGTGGGCCCGCAGCAGCCAGTACGATGGCGCGTACGCTCGTTGGAACCGTGGAGAAGAAATCATCCAGGGCGGCAATCGCCTGTTCATCCAACGCGTTGCGTTTCTGTGAACGATTGAGCGTGACGATCGCGATGGTGCCGCGCAGTTCGATTTTCAGGAAGGGCTCGTTCATACAGACTCCAGATAGCAGTGATGGGTCAGGCGTGTGCCTGGTTCAGGGGAGGGCTCTGTGTATTGCCGCCAGTCGATGACTGGCGCTCGTAGTGATCGCGATACCGCTCGCGCAGGGCGAGTTTGAATAGCTTGCCGGTGGCGGTCAGGGGCATGTCCGCGATGAACAGGACGTCATCGGGTATCCACCATTTGGCAACCTTGTGTTCGAAGAAAGCCAACAACTCGGCGGCATCGACTTGCGTGTCAGGCTTGGCAACAACGACCAGCAGAGGGCGTTCACCCCAGCGTTGGTGATCGCAGGAAATGCAGGCGGCCATGTGTATTTTGGGATGGGCCATGGCGATGTTTTCCAGGTCGATGGAGGAGATCCACTCGCCACCGGACTTGATGACATCTTTGCAGCGGTCGGTGATCAGCAGGTAACCGTCTTCGTCGATGGTGGCCATGTCACCGGTGTCGAACCAGCCTTCGGTCAGCGCCGTTGAGTCGCTCTGGTAGTAATCACGGACCACCCAATTGCCACGCACCCTAAGGTTGCCTGGCTGTTGTCCGTCTCGGGGCCGGGCTATGCCACCTTCATCGACCGTGCGCATTTCGATGCCGAACAACTCGCGTCCCTGCTTGGCCAACACCCGGATTCTGCTTTGATTGTCCTCGTCATCGTGCTTGGGCAGCAGACGGCAAGCCGTTCCCAGGGGCGACACTTCGGTCATGCCCCAGGAGTGAGTGACATCGACGCCTAGCTCATGGAGTGCGCTGAACATCGCTGGCGGACAGGCTGATCCTCCGATGTAGGCTCTGCGCAGGGTCCGCGGTCGCTGACCACTGGCCTGCAGGGTTTCGATGTAGCCCTGCCAGACTGAAGGCACGCCTGCTGAAAAGGTCACGCCTTCGCCGTCGCAGAGTGCTTGCAGAGATGCGCCATCCAGCCGGCTACCGGGCAGGACCAGCTTGGAACCCGCCATTAGCGCCGTATAGGGCAGTCCCCAGGCGTTGACGTGAAACATGGGTACCAGCGGCATCACCACATCGTGTGCGGAGATACCCATCGCGTCGGGATGAGAAGCGGCGTATGCCTGGAGCAGCGTGGAGCGGTGGGAGTACAAGACACCTTTGGGTTGCCCGGTGGTTCCCGAGGTGTAGCACAGACCCGAAGCGGTGTTCTCATCGAACTCGGGCCAGTGCTCAAGGGCGTTGGCCTGGCGAAGCAATGCCTCGTAACTCAGAGAACCTTCGGCAGGGTCGATGTCGGTTAGCGCGATCCAGTGACGCACGCTTGGACATTGCCCGCTGATCTGCGCGATCAGCGCCGCGAAGCCGATGTCGTAACACACCACGACGTCCTGGGCATGATTGATGATGTAGACAATCTGTTGCAGATGCAGCCTGGGGTTGATGGTATGGCAGACCGCGCCGAGCCCTGAAACACCGTAGTAGATTTCCAGATGGCGATAGCCGTTCCAGGCCAGTGTCGCCACGCGATCACCCTGACATACTCCCAGGTCCAGCAGAGCGCCGGCCAGTAGTTTGCTGCGCTGCTCGCAGGTGGCATAGGTGTAACGATGGAGACTGCCATCCGAAAGCTGCGACACCACTTCATGACTACCGGAGTTACGCGCCGCATGGGTGATGATCGAAGAAATGAGAAGAGGTTGGTTCATCATTCCGCCATGTAACAGCATGGTTAAGTCTCCATTGTTTTTATTAGTGAGCAGTCTTCTGGACGGCTGGATAGAGTGTCTCGATGAGTGGCAGATTTGCATTACCTGCCACTGTGTTGTGATCTGTTTAATGGTGTCTCTTGGTCAAGGTCGCTTTAATCATTGGTACAGCCCTAGCTTAGCCAGTGAGGTATCGGGCTTGAAATAACCCGATCCGCCTATTTATTTGCATATCACGCCAAACTTGTTAGAGGCAGGGATCGTTTTAGGGTATGCCGTACGCTTGGGGCATATTGGTCATATGAAGGAAGGCGCGGGACGTGGCCCGCAAGTGGCGTCCCTGGTGCGTTCGTTAACGGGATGAGCCCGGTTGTTTACCAGATTGGCAGGCTATAACTGACGATCAGGCGGTTCTCATCCAGGTCGCTGCCAAAGTGGCTCGAACGAACTGTCGCATTACGCCATTTCACAGCGACATTTTTCAGCGGGCCACCCTGTATGACATAGCCGATGTCGGTATCGCGTTCCCACTCCTTGCCTTCGGGACGGTTGCCGCCCAGATCAATGTTCGAGCCGTTGATGTAGCGGGTCATGAAGGTCAGGCCAGGCACGCCAATGGCCGCGAAGTTGTAGTCGTAACGCGCCTGCCAGGACTGTTCGTCCTTGCTGGCGAAGTCGCCGATCTGTACGAAGTTCACCAGGAACGCATCGCTGCCGTTGATGTAGGCGTAGCCGGTGTCGCCACTCATGGCTTGATAGCCCAGACCGAACGCATTACCTCCAAGGCTGTAGGTGAACATCGCGCCCACGGCGCGGTTGTCGACGTTGCTAGCGCCATCGTCCGTGGAGCGGGCGAAGCGCAGATCAGTCTTGAATGACTGGCCCGTCGTCACCGGCAACAGGTAGGTCAGGTTCACCAAGTGCTGGCTGTAGAAGTTGTCGAGGTGACCGTAGCTGTAGCCGGTGGCGAGGTTGCTGGTCCATTTGTAATTCAGGCTGGCGAAATCGAAGCTGTCGCTATCCACATGACGCGTCGTGATGCCTTTGGCACCGGTTCGGGTGATGCCCATATCCTCATAGTTCGAGGAGTCGCGCTGGTTGACTTGCGTCAGCCGCCCGGCATCCACGGTCAGGCCTTCGATTTCCAGCGACGTTAACTGACCGCCTTCGAAGGTTTGTGGCAGCAGTCGTGAATCGTTGGCCAGTATCGTCGGCAGCTTGGGCTGCAGGGTGCCGAATTTCAGCACACTTTTGGAGGCGCGCAACTTGGCGGTCAGACCCAGTTCGCCATACTCGTCCTGGGCACCTTTGCTGGTGTCGCTATGACGTTTGAGCAGCCCGGAGCCCGCACGATCAGGACTGGAGTCGAGTTTTACGCCGACCAGGCCGATGGCATCGAAACCGACACCGATCAAGCCTTCAGTGAAGCCAGACTCATAGCGCAACAGGAAGCCCTGCGCCCATTCCTCTTGTTTGGATTGAGGGGCGTTGGTCTGACGATAATCTCGGTGGAAGTAAAAGTTGCGCAGTTCAAGGCTGGCCTTGCTGTCCTGGATAAAGTCCGCTGCGGCGGGTGCCGAGAGGCTAATGACGCCGCCGGCCAGCAGCAGTCGGGTAGCGAGGGTGCGGGTGTTACGGTCCATGGAGAAGCCCCTTTTTTGTTATGAGATACCGGTCCTTGCATCGAACTATCAGACTTGCATTACCCGCCACCTGTGTTTTGATATGGCTCTGGGTTCGGGTTGCGTTCGGTGCCGATTGAGCCTTAGCTTAACCAGCTACTTATCGGGCTTGAAATAACCCGATACGCCGATTTATTTGCATATCACGCCAGTCTGGCGATGCGCAGAGGAGTGGGGACGCGTGGATCATCCGGTGGATAACACCTTGTCTATGACCTTCGTCCAGGGACTGTTACAGGGGGCTACCAGTATCTGTAGCCGAACCGACATACAGGGTTTTGTCACGGCAGCAGGTATCGCCCAACACTTGCTGGGAACGCCAGACGCGAGGGTGACCTACGATCAGTTTGTGCGCTTGTACCAGCAAGTGGCCGTGGGCAGTGGTGACGAAATGATGGGGTTATGGTCCAGGCGTATTCGTAGTGGCACGCTCAAGTACTTGTGCTTGAGCCTTCTTGACGCTAGTTCCCTTTCCAACGCCATGTACCGTTTCACGCGATTCTGGAACTTGTTGCTTGATGACTACCAGCTCGGTTACACCGAAGATTCGGGCAGGATTGTGATTTCCCTCGAAGCACGTGACAGCACCGCCAAGCTACAGCGCTTCGGCCATGAGTTAATGATGAAGCTGGCTCACGGTGTTGCGTCATGGTTGATCGGGCAGGAAATTCCTCTGCGCAGCGTAATGTTTTCCTTTCCACGGCCCGTGTATGCCTCGGAGTACATGCACATGTTCCCTGCGCCGATCAGCTTCCAGCAACCCTGTACAACACTCTGTTTTGACGCTGAGTGGGGGGCACGCATATTTCGCCGCAATAAGGCCGAGCTACTGCCCTTTCTTAAGGCCGCCCCTCGCTACTGGTTGTTCACCACGTTGAAAGAGCGTTTGGTGGCTCAGCAGGTGCGCCAATACTTATTGTCGAACCTAAAGAATGATGACAGTTTGCAGGGCGCTGCCATCGCGCTGCTCATGTCCACTCGCACATTGACCCGCAGGCTTAAGGAAGAGGGTACTAGCTACCAGCTAGTCAAAGACGCCTTACGTCGAGATATCGCCGTGCAGCAGCTGATTCACACGGATCTCTCGATCACCCAGATTGCTTTAGGGTTAGGCTTTGACTCCAACGCAGTATTCCATCGCGCGTTTCGGGGGTGGACAGGCAGTACACCTGGGTCTTACCGGTGCACTGCTGTGTGAGGTCTGGTCCGGATCGGCACGTTGGCGGCATCTCTGCGAGTCTTATCGAACTTTTTTCTCCAGGCTGCCGCGGAGAAAATGATTGACCAATATTGTCCCTGGCAAGCTGATGGAGGCGTCACCGTGGCCTGGCGAAAGTTGCGCAGGCCACGGTACCGAGCAGCTTGCTTGATGCGCCCCTAGCCAGCGCTGATGTTGCCGCAGAAAAGAGGTCGGCTGCCGTCTGCCGGGCTGGTGCGAACGAGCAAGACATAGTCACCCTTGGTCAGTTCGCTCAGTGCCACCGGTGCCTGGGCCCAATGCTGGGTTCGCGGGGCCAGCGATGGATAGTCGACGCTGTTGGCCTGACGGGTCTTGTACGCCGGTTGTGCGCCCAGCTGCTGGCACGAGCCAGCGTAGATAGCGGTGTCGAGGCGGCTGGATACGGCCATGTCGTGGGGGACACCACCGACGGTGAGCCAGATGCTGGTTTGGTTGCCCACCGGGCTGAGGGTGGCTCGAGCGATATGCTCTGCGTTGTGCGGGGTAGCATCCAGGGGGACATCGACAATTTCGGATCTGCTCGCGCAACCTGAAATTGCCCCTGCGGCCACTACCAACGCCAGCCAAGATGCTCTGTTCATCACAGATCTCCTGATTTGAGGTGCGTTGATTTCATCCCCCATGTGAAGTCTAGTGGCCTGCTCCGGGCGCGGGAACTAGCTGATGGATGGTCATCGGCAGAACTGAACCAGATAAGTTTTAGACCACACCGGTTGTCCACTTCACCAAGCCTTCATCTCCGGTTTCGCTGGCAGAAAAATAGCGAACGTCGGAGACCACTGAGCCAGCTCCCAGCGCTCGTTCGAACTTCAAACCGAAGAAATTCGAGCGGTACGCGGACGCCTTGTAGCTGCTTTTTGCTTTGTTAAACGGCCAGTCAGTTGATCGGCTGAGAGGTGATCCTCCACTGGGCATCCAGCGGGCCGATCATCTCCAGCAGCCGCTTGTAACCGGTCTGGAGGATGCGCCACTCGCCCTGCACCTTGACGTAGCGATCCTCGTAGATCGCGCTGCCGTTGAGCAGGGTCTGCGAATCAAGGTTGATGAACACGTCGTTGAGGTACCAGAGGCCGGTGGCTTCGTCCCCGTTGACCTCAATTTCCGGGGTGTGGCCGTTGTGCATGCCGAAACGGCGGTTGGTGAAGCTGGTGCGGTAGAACTCGATGGCCTCCTCCAGTCCGTTGAGTTCTAGCTGGTAGGTCGGGCTGTCGAAGCTGATCTTCACTTCGGGTGCGAGGACGGTGCGCAGCAGTTCGAGGTTGCAGGTGTCGATACCACGAAAATAGCGGGCCTTGAGCTGTTTGATTTGCTCGATGGCAACGAGGTCCAGCATGTCGGTAATCTCCAGCGGTAGGGCGATGGCTGCACGGCCATCTGTGAATATCTGAGTGAGGCGACATTCCTGTCGCCTTGAAGTATTTAGCAGGGCAGAAAGTGGCCGCCGTTGACATCCAGTTGCGCGCCGGTAATGACCTTGGCGTAATCGCTGGCCAGGTACAGGGCGGCCATGGCGCAGTCGTTGTCTTCGGGGATTTTGCGCAACGCAATCTGCTGGGCGACCTGGTCGACCAGCGACTCCATCGGGACGCCCAGGCGCTTGGCTTCGTTCTCGAAGTAGCCGATCACCGGCGCGCCCCACATCCAGCCCATGAAGGCGGAGTTGACGCGGATGCCGAACGGGCCGAGATCCTGGGCCAGGTACTGCACGGCGGTTTTCAATGCGCCCTTGGAGACGGCATAGCCGGATTCCAGTTGGTTGGGGGTGCGGGTGGCCATGGTGTTGATCATGACGATGCTGCCCGACTGCTGTTTCTTCATCTGCGGCAGCACGGCCTGGGTCATGTGCATGGTGCCAAACAGGTTGACGTCCATCGCCTTGCGCCAGTCGTCCATTGACGACTCGGAGGAACTGCCCCAGGCGCCATGGGCGTAGGCAGAGTTGATCAATACGTCGATCTGGCCGAAGTGCTCGATCGTCAGGTCGGCGAGCGTCTGGCACTGTTCGGCCTGGGCGATGTCGGTGGGGACTTTCAATACCTGTGTGCTGTAGCCGGCGTCGCGGATGGCCTGTTCAGCCTGGTCCAGTTTGGCGGGGGTGCGGGTGGCCAACACCACTGCCTTCGCCTGATACTCCGCGGCACGCACGGCCAGCTTGATGCCCAGGCCAGGGCCGATCCCGGAAATGATGACGACTTTATCTTTCAGCAACATGGCAATTACCTTCTTATTGTTTTGGTAGGGAGTGGGTCGTTCAGGTGCGGCTGGCGTGCAGTTCTTCGGCGCGTCGTTTCAGATCCAGGGCCATCTGGTCGAAGCCGATTTTTACCCAGGCACCGTGTTCACGCATGATCGTGTCCTGGTTCAGGCCCAGGAAAATATCAGTGGTGAAATAGCTGCAGCGGTTGGCATCGATGGCCTTGATATATTGATCGCGGCGGGCGGCGTCCATGTTTTCCGGGACGGGGCGCTGCTCCCAGGACAACAGCTGCTCGGGGTCGCAGGCCACGAGGTATTCGAAGACCGGAACGGTTTCGCCGGTATTGGGGGTAAGTACCTGCATATGCACCTCGTCGCCGATCCGCAGGCCGCACTGAATGCTCGGACAGAAGCTGTTCCACTGGTGGTAATTGTCGAGATCAATGAGCACTTCCCAGACCACCCGCGCGGGGGCGTTAATTTCCACCGTGTGGGAGGTCACTATGTTTTCGGCTCTGGCCATGACTGTCTCCTGTTGTGCATTCAGTTGATGGGTCTGGAGGTGATCTGCAGCTGTTCGCTCAAGGGTTGGATAGTCTCGAGCAAGGTTTCGTAGCCCGTCTCGGCGATCATCCAGCGCTCGCCGTGCTTGATGTAGCGATCCTGGTAGATCGCGCTGCCGTGCATGTGGGTGTTGTCCTCGAGGTTGATGAACACGTAGCTCAGGTACCAGAGGGCCGTGGCCTGGTCGCCATCGACTTCGATTTCCGGGGTGTGACCGTTGTGGGTGGCCAAGCGGGTTTTGGTGAACGAGGTGCGGTAGAAGTCCAGCGCATCGCCCAGGCCATTGACGTGGAACTCGTAGGCAGGGCTCTTGAACGACAGGGCGACGTCTTCGGTGAGCATGCCCTGCAGCATCTCGATGTTGCAGGTGTCGATGGCGCGGAAATAGCGCGCCTTGAGCTGTTTGATCAGCTCGATTGCTTCTAGATCCAACATATGAAGTCTCCTTATGGGCTACTCAGGCACTGAGCTGGTACTCGCTGGTGAGGATGCAGTCGATCTTCTCGAAGTCGATGAATTTGCTGGTCGATTCGTACATGGCCTGCTGGCGCTGCGCGCATTTGTCCGGGTCGCCCAGGGCCGCGAAGAATCCTTGCGGATTGCCGATGGCCTCTGGCGGGAAGTTTTCCTCGACGATCGCGTGCAGCACCGGCGCACCGAAGGTGAGCGCACGTACCACGGTGTTCTGCCGGTAGCCGAAGATCGACTGCAGAGGGTAGGCATTCGGCCCGTGCCCGTTGCGCCAGGTGTCGTACCAATGCTCGTAGCTCATCCGATCTGGCTTGTGCAGCAGCGCCACCTGATTCATGCCGGGTGTGCGCTCGCCAACCGGTACCCGGTAGTGGGCTACACGCGACTTGCGCTCCTCGGGGTAGGGCTCGGATTCCAGCACCAGATAAGCCTCCAGGCGACTGGTCAACGGTGTCACAAGCGCCTTGATGGACGGCCATTGCGAGGTACTGTCCAGCCACAGCGAGAGCAATCCGTCCAGGGGAACGGCGCTATTGGTAATGCGCTGTGCAGACGCGGCGGCCACGCCCTCATCAACCACCATGACGCGCAGGGTACGCGCGCCGACGCTGACCAGATTGTCGCTCAGGTCGAGCAACGCCTGGCGCCATTGCTCGACGCTTTGCTGTGGCGGTTTCCACAGGGTCAACATGAGTTTTTCCATGAATCCTCCAGCCTGGGTTTAGTGGTTGACGCTCAAATGACGGGCGCGATATTCCTTGTAGTCCTCAGTCATCTGCGCCTCGTTCAAACCGAAACGCTCCAGGCTGTAGTCGTGGCTGGCACGTTTTTCCCGGCTGTTTTGCGACAGCCATCCCTGCGCGTCGGCGCGGGCCTTTTCGGTAAACGGCAGATCGGCAAAGGCGTAAACCCTTTCCAGCACATCCATCGGCTGGGTCACGGTGTCGGCGAAGTGGATGTCGAGAAAGCGCTCGGCAGCGTGCTGGTCGCGGACCTGCATGGTGTGACGGATGCCACGCGCCATGCGGTGGTTCCACTGTTCGCCGGCGGCTTTCGGATCAGGGTTGTCGCTGTACATCTGCCACAGGGTGTGGGCCATGCTCGCCATTGACGGGATGGTCTGGGCCGGTTCGCGGTGGGTCAAAATCACCTGCGCCTTCGGGAAAACATCCAGCAGTAGATGCAGGGTGTGCAGGTGTTGGGGGGCTTTGAGCAGCCAGCGTTGGCCTGCAGGTTCACCCCGTTGGCCTTTCTGCCATTGCAGGAACTGCAGCATTTTTTTCAGCTGGGTGTAGACCGGCCGCTGGTCTTGCTGATCCAGCCAGCGGGTATAGCTGGGCACGTTGACGTAGGCGTCCATGGCGCACATGAACGAGTGTTCCATGAGCATGAACTCTTCGTCGCAGAGCATGGCATCGAGCGGGTGGATGGCGAGGATCTGCGGGATGACCTGGGCCATCAGCTCGACCTCGGCCTTGGCCTGGGCGATGCGTTTGGCCGGCACGGCCAGGGTTTCGTCTGCCAGCGGTGCCGGGAAGCGGGTCTCCCACCAGGCAGCCGAGTGGAAGCGCGGGTCAACCGCCAGCGTGCGTTGCAGCATGGTGGTGCCGGTGCGTGGCAGGCCTACGATGACCAGCGGATCGTCGATCTGTATCTGGGTGATTTGCGGATAGCGGACAAGGTAGTCCTCGATCACCAGGCGATTGACCAGTTGTCCCACCAGCCTTTCCTGCAGCAAGTACTGGCCGGTCTGCGACAACTCGGCTTCGGCGGCCAAGGCAACCAGCAGTGCTTCCAGAGACTCGCGATAGTTGTCATCGCCAAAATTGCTCAGGCCGTCGGTGCGCGCGATGGCGCTGGCCAACAGGCTTTCGACGGTCAACTCTTCAATCAGGGGATGCGCGTTCATAGGGCCTCCGCGATGGCAGACACTTTGACTACTTGGGTGGTGGGGTGGCATTGCTCCTGGGCACCGACCCAGCG
Organism: Pseudomonas fluorescens; assembly: GCF_902497875.1. Classification (GTDB taxonomy): domain Bacteria; phylum Pseudomonadota; class Gammaproteobacteria; order Pseudomonadales; family Pseudomonadaceae; genus Aquipseudomonas; species Aquipseudomonas fluorescens_BR. The sequence continues at coordinate 68,198 of NZ_CABVHY010000017.1, read as the reverse complement.
CAGGCACATCGTGCCTTGGCGTACGCCGGCGGTTTGCAGCCAGTTACTCAGCCCAGGATCCCGCTCGCTGAGGACCAGGGTCACGCCGCCGTTGTCGTCGTATTGGGCCTGGTGTTTGTTGAAGCAGATCTGGTGGTAGCGGTAGTCCAGCGACTCCATCCAGTAGTTGTTGATCTGCAAGTTCCAGAAGTCGCACTCCGGCACTTTGTCGATGTGGATGACCAAGGCTTCGTCTTCAGCCAGCGCCCAGTGCGAGTGGTAGTAGAAAATGTTCGGGTCGCCGCCCACTGACTGACACAGGGCCTGGTTGGCCGGTGGCAGTTGATTGCTGTGAGGCAGGTAGCTCTGGCTCCAGTCGGCGAACAGCCTGGCGGTGTTCTCCACGAAACTGGAGACCCGCGCCAGGCCTTGCTGGAAGGTCGCCGGATCAAGGGCCTGTGGCTTGGAATCAGAACCAATGCGCTCAATGCTCAGCTTGGCCGGCTCTTCAATCCGACGGTCGAGAAACGTCTGGCGCACGATCAGGGCGTTGGTGGCGTCTTCCATTTTCAACCAGTTGCCCGGTTTCGGCTCGCGGCTGAGGATGATTTCGAAGTTGCCCTGGGCATCGACCTGTAACTGGCTGGCATCGATGAAGCCGGTCTGGATCAGCGTACCGTCGGTTTCATAACCGCCTTTCTGGGTGCCGAAACTCAGGTAGGCGACGCTGCCGCGCTGACCTTTGATGCGATATTCCAGCGTGCCGTCCAGGCGCGAGTACTCGTAGAGGTTGTCCGGGTTGTCGGCACCGATCTTCGCGGTCTCGTGGGAGGTCTTGAAGAAGCTGGGAAAGGCCGGATCGGCAAACTCGATGTGCATCTCCAGGCCAATGCGCAGCAGGCGCGTGAGGTAGCGGAAACCTTCGGCGCGGGTGGCCGCATCGGCTGGCGCTTCGGGGCGCAGAATCTGCTCGCCACAGCGCTTGAGGTGATCGCAAAACGTGGACCAGGTCTGGCCACTCAACAGGTGTTGTTCGTCAATCGAGCTGATTGTCATTGTTCGACGCTCTTGATTAGTCGAACCCGGATCGTGAACGTCTGCGCAGAGACGCCCGAACCGGATTCATCGGCCCACAACAGGGCCACTGTTTTATTTGCCTCGCGTCGTCCTTTCGGACTACTCGAGGCGATCGTTAAGCGCCCGGCGAACCGGGCGATGGGGCTAGAACTCTTTACCGATGATGCCGCGCTCGGTCAGCACCGCGATGATGCGATCCACTGCGCCCTCCGGCGTCAGCTTGCTGGTCTCGATATGGATGTCCGGCTTGTTCGGCACCTCGTAGGGCGAGTCGATGCCTGTGAAGTTTTTCAGTTCGCCACGGCGGACTTTCTTGTACAGGCCCTTGGGGTCGCGCTCCTCGGCCACGGCCAGCGACGTGTCGACGAAGATCTCGATGAACTCGCCTTCCTGTAGCAGCCCGCGCGCCATATCGCGTTCGGAACGGAACGGCGAGATGAAGGCCGACAACACGATCATCCCGGCATCCACGAACAACTTGGACACCTCGGCCACCCGGCGGATGTTTTCTACCCGGTCGGCATCGGTGAAGCCCAGGTCACGGTTCAAGCCGTGGCGCACGTTGTCGCCGTCGAGCAAGTAGGTGTGCCGGCCGCGGGCGTACAGTCGGGTTTCCAGCAGGTTGGCGATGGCCGACTTGCCGGCGCCCGACAAGCCGGTGAACCACAGCAACACCGGCTGCTGGCCCATCTGTTCGGCGCGCGCTTTCTTGTTCACATCCACGTGCTGCATATGGATGTTCTGCGAACGGCGCAGGGAGAACTCGATCAGGCCCGCGCCGACGGTGGCGTTGCTCAGACGATCGATGAGGATGAAGCTGCCGGTTTCACGGTTGTCCTTGTAGGCATCGAAGGCGATCGGCTGGCTGGTAAAGAGGTTGCACACGCCGATCTCGTTCAGCGCCAGCTCTTTGGCCGCCAAGTGCTCCATGGTGTTGACGTTGACCTTGTACTTGGGCACCGACAAGGTCACTGACAGGGTTTTGCCGCCGATTTTCATCAAATAGGGGCGACCGGCGAGCATGGCCTGCTCGTGCATCCAGATCAGGCTGACCTGGAACTGGTCGGCCACGCTGGTCGGGTCTTCTGCGGTGGACAGCACATCGCCGCGACTGCAATCGACTTCTTCGGTCAGGGTCAGGGTGATGGACTGTCCGGCCACGGCTTGTTGCAAGTCACCGTCGAGGGTGACGATGCGCGAGATACGGCTCTCTTGTCCGCCCGGCAACACGCGTACACGGTCACCGGGATGAATCACGCCGCTGGCGATGGTGCCGGTGAAGCCACGGAAATCCAGGTTAGGGCGGTTGACCCACTGCACCGGCAGACGGAACGACAGTTTCTGCTGGTGCGCTTCGTCGATCTCGACGGTTTCCAGGTAACCCATCAGCGTGGTACCGCGGTACCAAGGCATGTGTTCGCTTTGCTCGGTGATGTTCTCACCCCGTAGCGCGGACATCGGGATGGCGGTGAAATCCTGTAGACCTATCTGCTTGGCGAAGGTGCGGTAGTCATCGACGATGGCGTTATACACTTTCTCCGAATAGTCCATCAGGTCCATCTTGTTGACCGCCAGTACCACCTTGCGAATGCCGAGCAGCGAGGCCAGATAGCTGTGACGCCTGGATTGAGTCAGGACGCCGCGTCGGGCATCGATCATCACCACGGCCACGTCGGCCGTGGAGGCACCGGTCACCATGTTGCGGGTGTACTGCTCATGCCCTGGGGTGTCGGCAACGATGAACTTGCGCCGGTCAGTGGAGAAAAAACGGTAGGCCACGTCAATGGTGATGCCTTGCTCGCGCTCGGCGGCCAGGCCATCCACCAACAGGGCAAAGTCCAGTTCGCCACCCTGGGTGCCGTCTTTTTTCGAGTCGGCCTCCAGCGCTTCCATCTGGTCTTCGAAGAGCATTTTCGAATCGTAGAGCAGGCGCCCGATCAGGGTGCTCTTGCCATCGTCCACACTGCCGCAGGTAATGAAGCGCAGCAGGCTCTTGTGCTCGTGGGCCTTGAGGTATTGCTCGATATCCTCGGCAATCAGGTCAGATACGTGTGCCATTAGAAATACCCCTCTTGTTTTTTCTTCTCCATTGATGCGGCCGAGTCGTGGTCGATCATTCGTCCCTGACGCTCGGATGTGCGGGTCAGCAGCATTTCCTGAATGATCTTGGGCAGGGTGTCGGCTTCGGACTCGACGGCACCGGTGAGCGGGTAGCAACCGAGGGTGCGGAAGCGCACGTTGCGAATCATCGGCACTTCACCCGGGTTGAGCGGCATGCGTTCGTCATCGACCATGATCAGCATCCCGTCGCGCTCGACAACCGGGCGCGGTGCGGCGAAGTACAGCGGTACGATCGGAATGTTTTCCAGGTGGATGTACTGCCAGATGTCCAGCTCGGTCCAGTTGGAGAGGGGGAACACGCGGATCGACTCGCCCTTGTGTTTACGGGTGTTGTACAGGTGCCAGAGTTCCGGCCGCTGGTTCTTCGGGTCCCAGCGATGCTGGTCGGAGCGGAAGGAAAAAATCCGTTCCTTGGCCCGCGATTTTTCCTCGTCGCGGCGTGCGCCGCCGAAGGCCGCGTCGAAGCCGTAGTGATCCAGCGCCTGCTTCAGACCTTCGGTCTTCATGATGTCGGTGTGGATCTGCGATCCGTGCTTGAACGGGCTGATGCCCATTTCAATGCCTTCGGGGTTGGTGTGGGTCAACAGCTCCACGTTCAGTTTGGCCACCATCTGATCGCGGAAGCGATACATCTCCTGGAACTTCCAGGTGGTGTCGACATGCAGCAAAGGGAAGGGCGGCTTGGCCGGGTAGAAGGCCTTCATGGCCAGGTGCAGCATGACCGCACTGTCCTTGCCGATGGAGTAGAGCATGACCGGGTTGTCGGATTCGGCGACAACCTCGCGCATTGCCTGGATGCTTTCGGCTTCCAGTCGTTGCAGGTGGGTAAGCGTCATAAATTGGCCTCTCGCTTTTTGTTGTTGTCGTTTATCAACGTACAACTGCCGCGGTTCGGACTTATGCGCGACTTGATGTTTTAACATCAGGCGCAACATCTGCAGCATGGGGTTGCGGGGCAGGGCGGAGGCGACAGCTGCCGCGTGGTCGAGCACCACATCGTCATGGTTGGCGCGCGCGGCTTGCTGGCTGATGTGGGTCGCCAGCTCGCGGGCACCACTGAGCATGTCGCTGGCTTCGGGCAGGTGGAACAGATGCAGCCGATCGGCGCGCTCGCCCGCCCAGGTGATGAAGGTGGCGGCGCGTTGCCAGTGCATGCCCGAGAGCAGGGCGAACACCTTGCGTTCGGCCGAGCGATGCAGGCGGTCGAAGAAATCTTGCAGGTGCGGCGCGCGTAACCCGTCTTCGTAAGGCAGCCAGAGCACCTTGCCGCGATTGCTGATCGCGCGCAGCACGCCGTAACTGAGCTTGCCTTGGTCGTTGCGCGCGCCGTAGTCGTCAACCCAGAGGATCTCGCCGTTCTGCGCGCGAGCCTGGTCGAGGATGTGCCCGTAGGTGCTGCGGTACCAGCGCTGCACCGCCAGCGAAGCCTTGGCGACACGCTTGGCCGGGCGCTCGGCATTGAGCTGCCAGCGTTGCAAATAATGGGCGGCAGTGCGCTCTGGCAAGTCGATATCGTGCAGGCGCTTGACCAGTGCCTGCATGGCCTCCAGCTGCCAGAGCAGGAACGGCAACTGGTGCCGTTCCGGCAGCGTGCTGACCAGCAGTTGGTAGATGTTCTGTTCCTGTTGTGCCGAGAGGCTGCGGCCTTCGCCTTGCTTGCGCCCGCGGTCGCGCACGGGCACGGCATTCCAGCCGCCGGCTTGCCAGGCCTTGTAGGCGGCGATGATGGTCGGCGAAGAGAGACCGGTGTCCTGGCTGATGGCTTTGAGCGTGCTGCCGGCGATGCGCAACTGCACGGCGCGCAGGCGGAGCCTGTTGATCTGTGGAACGGATAACTGATTGCCGTGGGACACAGGAACTCCTGTTAAACATCCATTTGCTGATTGGCGGTGTTGCGGATGTCTGTACTGTTCCCCGAGCCGGAAAACGGCGCATAGGCCGTATGGACCATATGAAGAACAAAAACAGGAGAAATCCCATGAACGAGTCAATGGCTGTTCTGCTCGAAGATGTCATCGGTATTGCTCGCGCAGCGGGCGAATTGGTGTTGGAGGTGTACCGCTCGGATTTCGAGGTGCGCGGGAAGGTCGATACCTCCCCGGTGACCGAGGCTGATGAGCGCGCCGAGACCCTGATTCTGCAGGCCTTGGCGGCGCGCACACCGGAGATTCCGGTGATTTCCGAAGAGGCCGCCGCTGCTGGCCAGGTGCCCGAGGTGGGCCAGCGTTTCTGGCTGGTGGACCCGCTCGACGGCACCAAGGAGTTCATCAATCGCAACGGCGAGTTCACCGTCAATATCGCCCTGATCGATAACGGCGAACCGGTGCTGGGGGTGGTCCTGGCTCCCGCGCTGGAGCGTCTGTTTGCCGGCGCCCGTGGTTGCGGAGCCTTTATCGAACAGGCCGGGCAGCGCCAACCCATCCACTGCCGGGCGGTGACGGAAGAGGGCCTGGACGTGGTTGCCAGCCGCTCCCATGGCGATGCCGAGGCGCTGGATAAATTCCTCGATGGACGCAAGGTGCGTTCACTGAAAAGCGCCGGCTCATCGCTGAAGATTTGTCTGGTGGCTGCCGGCGAGGCGGACCTTTATCCGCGCCTGGGGCGCACGATGGAGTGGGATATCGCCGCGGGGCATGCGGTGCTGGTCGCCGCCGGCGGGCAGGTCTGCACCCTGGCCGGCGATGCGCTGCGTTATGGCAAGCCCGGTCGGGACAATCCGCATTTCTACGCTCGCGGGCTATAGACCCTACCCGGTATCAGCTTGCGCACGGGCCGCTTCCAGAGAGGGAGGCAGGCCCTCTGTGGTTTAAAGGTTGGCGATGTGGTGGGTGATTCGAGCTTCGGCAGCCATCAGCGCCGCCAGCGACCCACTTGACCACTGGTTAGTCAAATGTGGAGGGACGCAGGCAACCGACAGCCATGGCGAGGTTCTCGCCGCCGATGCGACTGTTCAGGCGATGCTCGACCTGACATAGCCTGAAGCTGTAGGGCACCTCATGAGGTTACGAGACGGTCGCCGCGTGACGATAGGCCGTTCTGGACGCATGGCTCGCCGTGCGTACCAGCAACAGCACAGCGCCAAGTATCGGCAGGTTCACCAGCAATAGCGCATAGCGCAGCGACTCCTGGCCAAATCGCGGTAGCAGCATGTCGCTGAACAACCCGGTGATCAGCGGGCCGACGCCGACCCCGAGCAGCGTACTGACGATGGTTTGCAGGGCCATGGCACTGCCGCGCCGACCTGGCGGCACCAGTTGGGTGACGAGGTTGAAGGACGGCGCGACCCACCACACGGCAAAGAAGGCATAGAGCGCGCACCAGAGCATGGCGCTGGGGATCGGTACATCACCGAGGCGGATCAGCACGGCGTCGGACCAGAGCAGATAGGGAATCAGCGCGCAGAGGGCCGTCAGATGGCCCAGCACGGGGATGGAAATCTGCCAGTGCGGGCGGCGGCGGCTCAGGCGGTCACTTAACCAACCGCTGAACAGGCCACCGATCCCCGCCGAGATGCCGCAGATCACCCCGACCAACAACCCGGCGTGTTGCAGTGACAAGCCGTGGGAGCGCACCAGAAAACTGGTGTTCCACATGCCGATGGCATAGGCGCTGAGCGTGGTCAGGCCACCGGCGAGGATCAGGCAACGGTAGGCTGGCAACGCCCAGAGCTGGCGTGCTTCGGCACCCATACCCAGCAGTGGAGAGGGCGAGTGAGCGTGGGGCGTGAGGTCCCAACGACCGCGTTGCGGGTCGCGCACGACAAAGGCCAGGAGGACGCTAAACACCAGCGCGGGCACGCCAAGGGCAATAAACCCACTGCGCCAGCCATAGTGCTCCACCACCCAGGCTCCGATACTCAAACCGATGATCGAGGAAAAGGTCGGGGCAGAGGTAAAGCAACTGATCGCGAATGAGCGTCGTTGCGGGGGATAGAGGTCAGCGATCACTGACAGCGAAGCCGAAGTGGTCGGCGATTCACTGACCGCTACCAGCATCCGCGCCATGGCCAGTGCCAGGAAACTTCCGGCCAGCCCACAGGCCATTGTCGCCACGGCCCAGAGCAGGCACGACATGGCCAGCAGGCGCGTACGCGGCATGCGGTCCACCAGCCGTCCCGCCGGCAAACCCATGAGTGCATACACCGCCGCGAACGCCAGGCCGGAGATCAAACCCATGGCGGTATCGCTGACGCCGAACTCGGCTTTGATCGGTTCAATCATCACCGCGAGTATTTGTCGCCCGACGAAGTTGTCGGCGAACACCATGGCGAGCAGCAACAGCAAACCGTGGCTGCCCCAACCGACCCTGGCTGGCGGTAGCGTGCCCAGGCCGACGGTCATCGCGGCGCCCAGAGATCCGGCAAGCCGGGGTCACTCACGACAATCAGGCGTTTGAGCAAGACCTTCAATGCTTGTGCGTCGGCGGTGCCGAGCTTGGCCGAGAGGTCCTCTTCCACGGCCTTGGCCAGCGCCAGTTGACGCAGTGAAATCTCCCGGCCCTGGGCCGTGAGGACAAACCGCAGCGACTCGGCCGAGCCCTCGATCGCCACCAGGCGCTGGTGTTCGAGAAAACGCATGCTCGCCAATGTGACTTCGCGGCCGGTGTAAGCCACGAAGGTATTGATTTCCTCGAGGCTCAGGTTGTCTCGGATGCACAATATCGACAGGACAAAAAACGCCCATTCGTCCAGTTGCTGATTACTCAGCATCTGCCGCAGCGTATTGAGCACCTGATAATGGCCGCGCCCCAACAGGTAACCGAGCAAGTCCTCGGTATAACTGCACTCAGGGGGCGGCGGCGTGGTGGCCAGACGCAGTTCATTGCGCGGCTTGCGGGTCGCCAGGGCATACTGGCCGCTCTGGAACGCCAGCGGCGCACGGTCGCTGTGATCGAAGGCGAGGACTTCACCGACAAAAATCACGTGGTCGCCGCCTTCGTACTGGAACGCGGTGCGGCATTGAAAACGCGCCGTGCAGTCTTGCAGCAGCGGTGCATCGCTGACGCCATTGTCCAACTGGATCTCAGAAAACTTGTCCTCGCCCTGGGTAGCGAAACGTCCCGACAGGGTTTCCTGTTCGGTGGACAGCACGTGGACGTTCCAGTGTTTGCCGCTGGTGAACACCGGCAAGCTCCGGGCCTGTTTGGACAGGCTCCAGAGCACCAGCGGCGGGTTGAGCGATACCGAGTTGAAACTGTTGGCCGTGATCCCCACCGGTGAGCCGTCTTCGGTCTGGGTGGTGATGATGGTGACCCCGGTGGTAAAGGTGCCGAGTGCGGCACGAAAAGCCTGGGGATCGAAACTGACGTTCTGCATTGCCATGACTGGCCTCATGGGGTGGGATTTTCGTAGGGCCAGTATTGGTCGCTACACGCTGTTTAACATCGTCTCAACGGACTAACAGATTTGCTCGATCCTCGTCCGATCGGACGAGGCGTCGCGAAGGGTGCACGGCTAGGGTGGCGGCAAGCGCATCGGGCGCTTCCCGGCCATGGGGCCAGTACCAGCAAGGGGACACGAATGAGTTCAGTCACATCATCCGTCCAAGGGCTTACCAGCCTGTTATCCCGGCAAAAAAGCGCATTCGCCAGCGCCGGTGCGGTGAGCGCCGACACCCGCCGACGTCGACTCCAGCAAGTCATCGATCTATTGGTCCGCCACCATGGCGCGTTGACCGAGGCGATCGACCTGGATTTCGGCGGCCGGCCTGCCGGTTTCTCGTTGATGAATGATGTGCTGGGCGCCCTGGCCTCACTCAAATATGCGCGTGATCATCTGCATGACTGGATGCAGGATGATCCGCGTGCGCCTTTCGCGCCTTATGATCAGCTCGGCGCCAAGGCGTGGGTGATGCACCAACCCAAGGGCACGGTGGGCATTCTCGGCACCTGGAACGCACCATTGTTTACCCTGTTCAGTCCCTTGGCCTCGGTTCTGGCCGCAGGCAACCGGGCCATCCTCAAGCCGTCGGACGTGGTGCCACGGACGGCCGAATTGGTGGCGCAGCTGTGCGCTGAACACCTCGACCCGCTGGAGATCGCCGTCGTCACCGGTGATGTGGAACTGGCCGAAGCCTTCAGCGCTCAGCCGTTTGACCACCTGGTGTACACCGGCAGTACCGCGACGGGGCGGCTGGTCATGCGCAACGCCGCACAGAACCTGGTGCCGGTGACGCTGGAGTTGGGCGGCAAGTCGCCGGTCATCGTCACCAGTAGCGCCGACCTCAAAAAAACCGCTTTCAGTATCGCCGTGGGGAAAGCCTGCAATGGCGGGCAGATCTGCATCAATCCGGATCTGGTGTATGTGCCCAAGGCGCTGCTTGAACCTTTCCTTGAAGCGCTGCGCACGTCCTATAGCGAACTCAACCCAACGGTAGCCGGCAACCCGGATGTGGTGGCGGTGGTCAACCAGCGGCACCTGGACCGGGTCGAAGGTTACGTGCTGGATGCCCAGGCCCGTGGCGCACGCGTCGAGTGTCTGCCCAAGCCCCTGGCGCTGAATGCCCAGGACCGGCGCCGCCCCCTGCGCGTGGTGGTCGACCCGGCGCCGGACAGTGTGATCATGCGCGAAGAAATCTTCGGCCCCGCCATGGTCGTGCTGACCTATGAAGACCTCGAGCAGGTCATAGACGATATCAATGGTCGCCCACGCCCGCTGGCGCTGTATTACTTCGGCAAAGACCCCCAAGAGCAGCGCTACGTGCTGGAGCACACCGTATCCGGCGGGGTGACCGTCAACGATGTGATGATGCACGCGGCGATGCACGATGCGCCGTTTGGCGGCGTCGGCGCCTCGGGCATGGGTCATTACCACGGCCATGAAGGATTTCTCGAGTTCAGTCACCAGCGCACGGTGTTCAAGGCGCCGGAGCATGACCCGCGTCGTGAGTGGGGGCTCTTGCCGCCGTATGGCGAGCACTTCCTGGCGGCCATGCTGGCCAGCGTGACTGCCGACTGACCCAGAGCGGGGCGCATCCCGCGCCCCGTCAGTTGCACGAGATAAGCCATTGTTTATGTTCAAGACAATCACTATCGCTCAGCGCTTGTGGCTATGGGCGCTGCTGGCCACATTGTTGTTTGTACTGGCGGTCGGTTTTGGTGCGTATGGCTTGCAGCAGGCGCGCGACAGCCTGCGGGCTATAAACGAGGACAATCTGGCGACGCTGTTGATGTTTGGCGAGGTCCAGCATCGGCTCAATGAGAGTCGGCGCCAGGTCTTGCTCGCCATCCAACAGGACCCCGAAGGACCGTTGGTGGCGGCGTTCGACCGCCCCGTCGAAGCAACGCTGAGCGTAATCGAGACAAACAATCGGGCGCTTGACGAGCTCTGGGCGCAGTATCGTCAACGCTCCCTGACCAACGAAGAGCAACTGGCGGCCGACGCTTTCTCCAACCATTACCAGGCATGGCATGACGAGTTGGACATCCTTCTAGAAACGTTTCGTGCCGGGGATTTTCGGCTGCCAGGCATTCTTTCATTCCTGCGCATGGCCGAGCCGCAAGGCAATGCTGCCGTGCTTGAGCTGGGCAAGTTACAAGCGTTCCAGCAGGCCGCGGCCGAGCACGCGTATGAGGCGGCGCAACAACGCTATCGCTCGACGGTTCTGGCTTACCTGGCGCTGGCTGTGGTGGGCGTGCTCGCGGGCAGCCTTACTGCGTTTTCCACCTTGACTCGGCTCAAGCGCGCCTTTGCCCAGGCCGGCGCCAGCGTGCGCGCCATCGCCAGTGGTGACTTGTCGCAACCCATCGTGGTCAAGGGCCATGACGAGTTCGCGCAGATGCTCGGCGACATCGCGGGGATGCGCGATAGCCTGCACGGGCTGATCTCGCAAATGCGCACGCTGGTACAGCGCGTCAGTTTTGAGGCAGCGCACATGGCCGAGTCGGCGGAGCTGGCCTCGTTGGCCACCCAGCAGCAGGCCGACGCGGTGCGCGGCATTTCCAGTGCAGTCGAGCACCTGTCGGCGTCGATCGGCGAAGTGGAAAACCATGTCGAGGTATCGCGCAGCATCACTCAACACTCGGCGGGGCGCTCGGGCAAGAGCGAGGGATTTATCCGCGACATGGCCCAGGAGATGAACCGCATCAGCGATGTGATCAGCGATACCGCCGTGCATATTCGCGAACTGGAAGGTTTCTCCGACGAAATCAGCCACGTGCTCAAAGTCATTCGCAGCATTGCCGAGCAAACCAATTTGCTGGCCCTGAACGCGGCCATCGAGGCGGCGCGGGCAGGCGAACAAGGTCGTGGGTTTGCCGTGGTCGCCGACGAGGTGCGCTTGTTGGCTCAGCGTACCGCCAGCTCGATTGGTGAGATCGACCTTACCGTGCAACGCATTCAGGAAGGCACTCTGGCCGTGGTCGACGGCATGGGGCGGGTGGTCAGCCGCGTGCGCGACGGGGTCAGCCTGGCGCATGAGGCCGGCGACTCGGTGGCGCAGATTCGCAGTGGCACCGATGACGTGATCCGTAGTGTGGATACCATTGCCATGGTGATCACTGAGCAGGTGCGGGTGACACGAGAAATGGTCGCGCGGGTCGAGAGCGTCTCGGCAGGCACCGGCGCGCTGTCGGCCAACGCCGGTCGCAGTGCCGTTGCTGCGTCGGATCTGGAACAACTGGCGCGGGCGCTGGATCAGTTGTCGGCCCGCTTCAATGTGGTTTGAATGCCCGGCCTGGATCAAGCCTGGCGGGGCAATCGCTGAGACATAAAGCCGTTGAATCACCCTCATAACAAAAACTGACAGGGCGCGATGATCACTATGCACACCAACGAACACCAACCGATTACTGCCTCGACAACCACTTTATCCAACACGTCGGAGACCGGCTGGTCCCGGCGCAGCGTACTCAAGGCCGGCGCTCTGGCCGCCGGCGTCGGGATCCTGGGGCGTTTTGCCGATGCCCGTGCAGCGGGTCTGTCGGCCAGTGACTACCAAGGGCTGGACGCCTGGGCCATGAGCCAGGCAATCCGCACCGGCGAGCTGCAATCCGAAGACCTGCTGGCGGCGGCGCTGGCTCGCTGCCAAGCGGTCAATCCCCGGGTCAAGACGGTGAACATGCTGCACGAGACCTACGCCCGCGCGCTTCTGTCCCAGCGCCGCTCCGCCGGCACCGAAACCCAGGGCACGCTGGCTGGCGTGCCGGTGTTGATCAAAGACCTCAATACCTACCTGCAAGGCACCTCGACCAGCAATGGTTGCCGGCTGTTCAAGGACGCCCCGCCAGCGGCCCGGACCAGCACCCTGATCACCCGCTACGAGCAGGCCGGGGCAGTGCCTTTTGGCAAGACGACCTGTCCCGAGTTCGGCTTGACCACCACCACCGAATCGTTGCTCTGGGGACAGACGCGTAACCCGTGGAACCTGGCCATGAGCGCCGGTGGTTCCTCAGGCGGCGCGGCGGCGGCCGTGGCGGCCGGGATCGTGCCTGTGGCCCATGCCACCGACGGTGGCGGCTCGATCCGCATTCCCGCCTCGTATTGCGGTCTGGTCGGGCTCAAGCCCAGCCGTTATCGCACACCGAGCGGGCCGGCGCATTTCGAAGGCTGGTTTGGTGCCAGCGTCGGCAATGTAGTCTCGCGCACGGTGCGCGATACCGCGCTGTTTCTCGATGCCGGCCAGGGCCATGAAGCGGGCAGTGCCTACTGGATCCCGCCGCTGCAGCGGCCGTATGTCGAAGAGTTGCAGCGCGAGCCGGGCAAGTTGCGCATCGCCGTGGTTCGCCAGTCATTGACCGGCGCGGCGCTGGAACCGGCGATTGCAGCCACGCTGGAGCAGACCATCAAGCAATTGCTGGGACTGGGGCATGAAGTCGAAGAGCTGACGCTGAACATCGATCCACGCCAGCTGTTCGGTGCTCACGGTACGGTGATCGGCACTGCATTGCGCACCGCGATTCACGACCGCGAACAAGTGTTGGGGCGGGCCGCCACGGCGCAGGACCTGGAGAAAATCACCCTGGTCAACCTGGAACGCGCTCAGGCCACCACGGGTGAAGACCTGTACCGCGCCCGTCAGTCGTTCGAAAGCATCGGCGCGACGATGGAGCAGCCGTTCGAACGCTTCGACGTGATCCTGTCGCCAGTCACCGCCAACCTGACACCGCAACTGGGCTTGCTGACGCTGGACCAGCCGTGGGACAGCTATGCCCATCACGCAATGGGCAGCGCCGGCTTCACCGTGTTGGCCAACGTCAGTGGCCAACCGGCTATCTCGCTGCCGCTGGGCCAAAGCGACAACGGTTTGCCGGTGGGCATGATGTTCACTGCCCGCCTGGGTGGCGAAGACGGGCTGCTGCGCCTGGCCAGTCAACTGGAGCTGGATCGTCCCTGGGCCGCCAGGCGCGCCGTCCTCTAACAGCGCTTGCCTGGCCCTTTCGACCGGTTGTTCCAGCTTTATGAGCAACCGGCATTCGGCCGGGTTACTAGTCCGCTTTGACGATGAGCCCGGCCAGTGCAGCCCCGATCATGGGCTGCACTCCGCCAGCATTCGCGCAGCGTCGTCGGCGGTTATTTCTGACCTCAGCTAATGGCATAACAACAATGACGGCTCAAGTTCAGTCTCAGACCCACTACGACGTGATTGTCGTTGGTTCGGGCGCAGGTGCAATGACGTCGGCGGTGTTCCTCGTCGACCAGGGTTTCAGCGTGCTGGTCGTGGAAAAAAGCGACAAATACGGCGGCACCTCGGCGATCTCCGGCGGCGGTATCTGGATCCCCAACAACCACTATTTTGCCGACATGAACGGCAACGACACTTACGAAACGGCCTTGCTTTATCTGCAGGCAGCAGCGGGCGAACATGTCGATGAGTCCCGGCTGCGCACCTATCTGGACAACGCACCGAAGATGATCGAAGAGCTTGCCCGGACCAGTCGGGTGCGCTACGCGGTGGCCGCCAAATACCCCGACTATTACCCGCATCTGCCGGGTGCGCTGGCCGGCGGCAGGACCCTGGATCCGGAGTTCTTCGATACCAGCCTGTTGGGTGACGAACTGGACAACCTGCGCAAACCTTCGCCGTCGACCTTGCTCATGGGATGCATCGCCTGGACCGCCCGCGATGCGCACAAGGTCATGGCGCGTGGTTTTGGCTGGCGCCTGCTGATCATGGGCCTGATGCTGCGTTACAAACTCGATTTCAAATGGCGCCGCAAAAGCAAGATCGACCGCCGAGCGTCCCTGGGTAGCTCGCTGGTGGCGTCGCTGCGGCGCTCGCTGATGGATCGCAACGTGCCGCTGTGGCTCAACACCGATTTTTCTGGTTTGCTCACCGAAGGCGGGCGGGTCAGCGGCGTCACCGTGCGGCGTAACGGCGCCGAGGTGCAACTGCACGCGCGCCACGGGGTGATCCTGGCGTCCGGTGGTTTTGAACAGAACCAGGCGCTGCGTGAAAAATACCTGCCGCAACCGACCCGCATGGCCTGGAGTGCGACACCGCCGGGGAACAACACCGGCGCTGCGCTGGAGGCCGGGCTGGCTCAGGGCGCGGCCACCGCATTGATGGATTGGGCCTGGTGGGCGCCGACAATTGCCGTACCGGGCGAGGAAAAACCCCGAGGGATCTTTGCCGAGCGCGCGTTCCCCGGCGCCATCGTGGTCAACAGCCTGGGTCAGCGCTTCGTCAACGAGGCCGCGCCGTATCTGGAGTTCGTCGATGCCATGTACCGCGACAACGGGCTCACAGGTGGCAAGTCGGTGCCGGCCTGGGTGATTTTCGATGGGCATTTCCGTTTCAACTACGCAATGGGGCCGTTGATGCCGGGCCAGATCATGCCTGACAGCCGCTTGCGCAAGGAGTGGTTGAACAACCTGTACTGGAAGGACGACACCCTGGCCGGGTTGGCCAGACAGATCGGCGTCGATGCCACCGGTCTCGAAACCACCGTGGTCAAGGTCAACGATTATGCGCGCACGGGTAAAGATTCGGACTTCGGGCGCGGCGGCAATGTGTTCGACCGTTACTACGGCGACAGCAACATCAAGCCCAACCCGTGCCTGGCGCCATTGCGCAAAGGCCCGTACTACGCCATGCGTCTTGATGCCGGGGACATCGGCACCAAGGGCGGCCTGCTGACCAACGAACATGCGCAAGTGGTCCGCGAGGACGGCGCCGCCATCGCCGGCCTGTACGCAATTGGCAACTGCTCGGCGTCGGTGATGGGTACCAGCTATCCAGGCGCGGGCGGCACACTGGGGCCGGCGATGACCTTCGCTTATGTCGCCGCCAACCACTTGGCCAGCCAGCGATAGGAGGTTGTATGGCGACGTTCGATGACAGTTTCTGTACGCCGATCCAGACACCTTTGCAAATCGCCGACAGCAGCGCGTTGCTGTGGGACGAGCACTGCGATGTGTTGATTATCGGGTGGGGCGCGGCCGGGGCCTGCTCGGCGCTGGAGGCTCGTGCCCTGGGTGCCGATGTCTTGATTGCCGATCGATTCACCGGTGGCGGTGCCAGTGCCAAGAGTGGCGGGGTGGTCTACGCCGGTGGCGGTACCCGCCATCAGCAGGCGGCGGGTTTCAGCGACACCCCCGAAGCCATGTTTGACTACCTCAAGCATGAAACCCAAAACGTAATCAGCGACGACACCCTGCGGCGCTTCTGTGCCGACAGCGTCAGCAACCTCGACTGGCTGGAAAGCCACGGTGCGCCCTATGGCCACCAGATGCCACCGGGCGGCAAGACCTCTTACCCGCCTGACGGTTACTTCCTCTATTACTCCGGTAACGAGCTGGTGCCGCAGCATGGCGGACCGTTGCCACCGGCGCCAAGGGGCCATCGCACCGTGGGCAAAGGCCAGTGCGGCGCGGTGTTGTATGCCCACCTCAAAACCGCTTGCCTGCATGCCGGGGCTCGACCATTGCTGCAAGCAGCGGCCAAGCGCCTGGTGGTGGACTCGCAGGGGCGGGTGGTGGGTGCCGAGATGTGGTGCATGCCGCCCGGCAGCCCGCAAGCGAAGCTGCATGCGCGCCTGGCCGCTCGAGCCGAGCGTTTGCAGAATTTCGCCCCGGGTTACTGCAAGAAGCTGCGTGAGCGGATCGGCCAGCTCGAACGGGACTTCGCCCGACCACGGCTGGTTCACGCCCGGAACGGCGTCATTCTCAGTACCGGCGGTTTCATTTTCAATCGCGAACTGATCAAACGGCATGCGCCGAAATTCGAGCGTAACTTCAAAGTCGGTGCCACAGGCTGTGACGGCAGCGGCCTGCGCCTGGGAACCAGCATCGGGGGCCAGGGTGCCGGGCTGGAGCGGGTGTCAGCCTGGCGTTTCCTCAACCCGCCGTACAGTTGGCACAAGGGCATCGTGGTCAATCGCGAGGGCCGGCGTTTCTGCAACGAAGAAGTCTACGGCGCGACCCTGGGTCAACCCTTGATGGAAGAGCAGGGCGGTAAAGCCTGGCTGGTGCTGGATGCCCCGTTGCGCAAGAAAGCCATCCGTGAGGCATTGTTTGGCGGCTATTGGTGGTTTCAAAGCTTGCCCGCCCTGGTCCTGATGCTGTTCAAGGTCCGCAAGGGCCAGCACCTGAGCCAGTTGGCCACGGCCACCGGGATGAATCCGACGGCGCTGCGCGAATCGGTACTGGCGGCCAACGCAGCAGCCCGTGGCGAGGCGCCCGAGCCTTTCGGCAAGTCGCCGGGCGGGCGTCAAGTGCTCGACCAGGGGCCGTTTTATGCCTGCGACATTTCCGTGACCAACCCGGTCTTTCCACTGGGTGCCTTGACCCTCGGCGGATTGCGCGTGGACGAGCTCAACGGCGCAGTGCTGGACGGGCAGGGCCAGGCGATACCCGGCCTGTACGCCGCAGGGCGCACCGCGCTGGGCATTCCTTCGCACCTCTACATCAGTGGTTTATCCCTGGCTGACTGTGTGTTCTCCGGACGTCGCGCTGGAGCCGCCGCTGCCCGGTTTATGGATCAACAGTTGCATCCGACCCTTGCACAAGAGACGACATGATGACGAGCAACCACAACAACAAAACCGGCCGGGTTCAAGGCAAGGTCGCGCTGGTGACTGGCGGGGCCAAGGGCATCGGGCGGGCCAGCGCCCGTTTACTGGCCGCGGAAGGCGCCCACGTGCTGATCAGCGACGTAGATGTCGCGGCGGGCGAGGCGCTGGCCGCTGAAATCGGGTCGGCGGCGGCCTTTATCCGGCATGACGCCAGCAGTGAAAGCGATTGGCGGGAAGTTATGGCTTATCTGCGCGAACAGCATGGGCGCCTGGATATTCTGCTGAACAACGCCGGCATCCTGCTCCATGGCAACATCGAGGACGCGACCCTGGAGGACTGGCACAAGGTCATGCGGGTGAATGCCGATAGCGTGTTTATCGGCTGTCGCGAAGGCATCGCGTTGATGAAGGAAACCGGTGGTTCGATCATCAACCTATCGTCGATAGCGGCCCTCGCCGGGCGCGATGATTACCTGGCTTACAGCGCCTCCAAGGGTGCGGTCGCCGCATTGTCGCGTTCGGTGGCAGTGTTCTGCCGACGGCGCAAATACCGCATCCGCTGCAACACCCTGCATCCGGACGGCGTCCTCACGGACATGACCAGTGGCAGTTTCCCCAAGGGTCTCGATCCGGCGCGGGTGACCATCGACAGCGACCCGATGAACCGCATGTGCCTGCCAGAGGACGTAGCGGCCAGCGTGCTGTTCCTGGCCAGCGACGAGGCCCGGGCGATCAATGGAGTCGAGTTGCGCATTGATAGTGGGCAGATGGTCATGAGCATCTGAGTCAACCCTGATCTGTCGACACAAACCCGTAGGAGCCAGGCTGCTACGGGTAATTCGCGCCTGTGGGGTGTTAATTCCCCTCAAACTGAGCCGGGCGTTTCTCGATAAAGGCTTGCATGCCTTCCTTCTGATCCCGTGAGGCGAACAACAACGCATTGGCCTTGCGCTCCAGCGCCAGGCCGGCTTCCAGTGGCGCGTCCATGCCCGCCAGAATCACTTCCTTGATCTGTTCGGCGGCCAGGGCTGGCATGGCGGCGATGACGCGCGCCAGTTCCAGGGCGTGGGCCTGCACCTGGTCATCGTCGACCAGGTCACTGATCAGTCCGGCGACCCAGGCTTCCTCGGCGCTGATCGGTTGGCCGGTGAGCGCCATGCGCATCGCCTTGACCTTGCCCACCGCGCGCACCAGCCGCTGGGTGCCACCGATGCCCGGCATGATGCCGATGCGGATTTCCGGTTGGCAGAAGCGCGCGCTGCGTCCGGCGACGATCAGGTCGGCATGCATCGCCAGCTCACAGCCTCCGCCATAGGCATAACCGCAGATTGCCGCAATCACCGGTTTCGGGCAGTGCTGGATCGGCCCCCAGACCCGCTCGGTGTGACGCTTGTAGATATCGATGGCGCCGACCCCGGCCATGCTGTTGATGTCGCCACCGGCAGCGAACACCTTGTCACCGCCCGTCAGCACGATGCAACGCACGTCGGGATCAACCCCCAGCTCACTGAAATGATGCGACAGCAGCGCCTGCAACTCCAGGCTCAAGGCATTGCTCGCCTGAGGGCGATTGAGCCGCAGCAGGGCCACGCCCGGCAGTGGGCGTTCGAGCAGAACCGGTGCAGCGAAGGGGTCGGACATGGGCATCCTCAAAGACCAGACAATGTGTGAGTGACCGCCAGTGTCCTGTTCGCAAGGTTAAATTTTCATCGTCCGTTCAGACGTAGTTTGGCCCTGAGTTCGTCCCTAGAGTGACTCTTGTCAGTAGAAAAGGAGCACATGATGGAGCTGCATTCGGGTCTTGATTACAGCGGCAAGGTGGTGCTGGTCACCGGTGGCACCAAGGGCATCGGCGCCGGTATCGCGCTGGGGTTCCTGGCCGCGAACGCACGGGTGATCGTCTGTGCCCGGCGCGAGCCTGAACAGGTGCCGACGCAGGGTGGCAAGCGCGCGACCTTCATCGCCGCCGATGTGCGTGACCACGATTCCCTGCAACGCCTGTTCGCCACCATCGAGCGCGACTTCGGGCGCCTCGACGTGGTGGTCAACAACGCCGGCGGCAGCCCTTCCGCCGACGCAGCCACGGCTTCGCCCAGGTTTCATGAAAGCATCATCGGTCTGAACCTGATCGCGCCGCTCAACGTCGCCCAGCACGCCAACCGGCTGATGCAGGCACAGGTGCAGGGCGGTTGCATCGTGTTTATCGGCAGCATCAGTGCGCTGCGTTCCTCGCCAGGCACCGCCGCCTACGGCGCGGCCAAGGCCGGGGTGCTGGCGCTGGTGCAATCGCTGGCGGTGGAGTGGGGGCCCAAGGTGCGGGTGGTCACGGTCAGCCCGGGGCTGGTACAGACCGAGCAGTCGCATTTGCACTACGGCTCCGAGGCCGGTATCGCCGCCGTCGCGGCCGGCATTCCGGCCGCCCGCATGGCAGTGGCCGAAGACATCGCCAACGCCTGTCTCTACATCGCATCGCCGCTGGCCAGTTACGCCAGCGGTTGCAACCTGTTGTTGCATGGCGGTGGTGAACGCCCGGCATTTCTCGGTGCCGCGCAGGTTCTGCCCACCTGATCGACCTATTGCGGCGACCGGGTTCGGTGGCCGCCTTCAATGTGAAGGAGACGACTTTGGCTGATCCACAATTGCTATCCAATGTGCGCGCCCTGGTGGGGCGCCAGTACGGCCGCGTGTATGCCTGGGACGAGGTCAATGCCCCGATGATTCGCCAGTGGTGCGAAGTCATGGGCGTGGACAACCCGCTATACACCGACGCGGGTTTTGCCTTGGGCACCGTCCATGAGGGCCTGATCGCTCCGCCTGCGATGTTGCAGGTGTGGACCATGGAAGGCCTGCACGCCAACAACTATCCACTTGGCTCCACCGACGAGAACCCTTACGAGGTGCTCAAGGAAATGGAAGCCTACGGTTATGCCTCCACCGTGGCGGTGAACTCCGAGCTGAGCTTCACCCGCCCGGTTCGCCTGGGCGAAAAGCTCTACTACACCACGCGCCTGGACTCGGTTGGCGATGAAAAAACCACTGCCCTGGGCACCGGTTTTTTTGTCACCCTGGTGATGAGCCACTTCGTTGAAAAGCCTGGAGGAAAAGAGCCCAGCGGCGATGAGCCGGTGGGCGAGTTGCTGTTCCGCGTGTTCAAGTTCCGTGCGGCGAATGCCCAAGCACCTGCCAAGGTTGAGGCGGCACCGGTCAAGCCCAAGCGTCCGCTGCCGGGCATCAGCGACGACACCCGGTTTTTCTGGGACGGCTGCGAGAAGGGCCAATTGCTGATCCAGCGCTGCACCGCGTGCCAAACCTTGCGCCATCCACCGGCGCCGGTGTGCATCCAGTGCCACAGCTTCGACTGGGACACCTTGCAGGCCAGCGGCCGCGCCAGCCTGTACTCGTTCGTGGTGATGCACTACCCCGAAGTCGCGCCGTTCGATTACCCCAACCCGATCGGCCTGATCGAGCTGGAGGAGGGCGTGCGCCTGATTGCCGGCCTGGTCGGTATCGAGCGCGAGCAACTACAGATCGGCCAGCGCTTGCAGGTCGAGTTCCAGACCTTCGATGACCAGTTGACGCTGCCTTTGTTCCGGCCGGTAGACGCGTAGGAGCCATTCACCATGGATTTCGAATTAAGTGAAGACCAGCGCGCCATTGCGCAAATGGCCGACAGCCTGTTTGTCGACCATTGCCATGACGACTACATGCGCCAATGGGACACCAGCGGCGAACCGATGATGGCGCCACTGTGGAAGCTATGCATCGAGACCGGGCTGCAGGCCCTGGCCATTCCCGAAGAATATGGCGGCAGCGGCCTGGGCATGACCGAGCTGATGCTGGTGTTGCAGGCTCAAGGCAAGGCCCTGGCCCAGGTGCCGTTGTGGCGCCATCAACTGGCGGCCGCGACCCTGGCCCGTTTCGATGCCAGCGACAGTGCGGGATGGGTCGCCAAGGCGGCGTCCGGCGAAGCGCTGTTGAGCCTGTCCGTCGATGCGTTGAGCAGTGCGCTGGGCATCGAACTGCAGGCGCAAGCGACTGATGGGGGCTGGTCGGTCAATGGCCGGGTCGCGGCCCTGTCCCTGGGTGATCAAGCCCAGGCTGCACTGGTACTGGTGCAGGTCGACGGCCAGCCGCGCTTGCTGCTGTTGGACCTGTCAGCGCCCGAAATCCAACGGGTGTCGGCGGTGTTGACCCACGGCGAAGCGGTGGCCGACCTGCACATCGAGGGCTTGACCGTGAGCGGCGCAGCGCTGTTGCCGGCCGAGGCCGTTGCCTGGCTGGAACTGCGCAGCGTGGCGGCGCTGGCTGCCTTGCAATTGGGGGTTAGCGAAGAGCAGATCCGCCGCACCGTGGCCTATGTCAGCGAGCGCCGGCAGTTCGAGCGCAGCATCGGCAGCTTTCAGGCCGTGCAGATGAGCATGGCCGACACCCATATCGCCGTCGAAGCCTTGCGCACGGTGCTGTGGCAACTGGCCTACCGCATCGATGCCGGCTTGCTGGCGCCCTCCGAAGCCCTGGCCACCGCGTGGCTGGCCTGTGAAGCGGGGCACCGCATCGGCCATGTCGCGCAACACGTGCATGGCGGCATCGGCGTCGACCTGACGTACCCGATCCACCGTTTTCTCTACTGGAGCCGCGGCCTGTGTCTTGCCCTGGGGGGGTCGGCTGCAAACCTGGAACGCCTGGGCGACTGGCTCAACGATAACGACAAGCTGGGATGGAAATATGACCTCGAAGAACACCAAGCGCTTTGAAGACGTGCGCCCCGGCGAAGTACTGCCGGAGCTTGCCGTGCCAATCACGGTGACCCTGATCAACGGCGGGGCGATTGCCACCCGTGATTACTTCCCCGGCCACCACGACGCGGACGCGGCCCGTGCCTTGGGTTCGCCCCACGTGTTCATGAACATCCTCACCACCAATGGGTTGGTGCAGCGGTTCATCGAGCAGTGGGCCGGGCCGCTGGCGCAATTCACCGCGCTGAAAATCAAGCTCGGCGCACCGAACTACCCCGGCGACTGCATGACCTTCAGCGGCAGCGTCACCGGCGTCGATGCGCACACCCGCTCGGTGGAAATCACCTTGAGCGGCAAAAATTCCATGGGCAACCACGTGACCGGCACGGTCGCGCTGGTCCTGCCCTGACAGCCGGAGAGACACAGATGACTGATTCATCGATTTCCGGGCGTGCCGCGATCGTTGGTCTAGGCGCAACCGAATTTTCCAAGAACTCCGGACGCACCGAATTGCGCCTGGCCCTGGAGGCCACCTTGAGTGCCCTCAAGGACGCCGGCATCGACCCGAGCGAGGTCGAGGGTTTCAGTTCCTATTCCGTGGACAAGGTCCCGGAATACGAAATTGCCCGTTTGCTCGGTTGCAAGGACGTGAAGTTTTTCTCGCAAGTACCCCACGGTGGCGGCGCGGCTTGCGGGCCGGTGATGCACGCGGCCATGGCAGTGGCGACCGGGATGGCGAAAGTGGTGGTGGTGTATCGCGCCATGAACGAACGCTCGTGGTATCGCTTCGGTACCGGTAACTACGGCTTCGCTTCGGCGCCGACCTTCGATAACGTCAACTACGGCTGGTACATGCCCCACGGTTTCCATACGCCGGCAGCCTGGGTCGGCATGTTTGCCCAGCGCTACATGCACACCTATGGCGCCACCTCCGAAGACTTCGGCCGGGTCGCCGTGGCGGCGCGGGATTTTGCCGCCACCAACCCCCAGGCGTTTTTCCACGGTAAGCCGATCACCCTGGAAGAACACCAGGCCTCGCGCTGGATCTGCGAACCGCTGCACCTGCTCGATTGCTGCCAGGAATCCGATGGCGCCGTGGCGATGGTCATCACCTCGGCCGAGCGCGCCCGTGACCTTCGGCAGAAACCGGTGACCATCAAGGCCGGTTCCCAAGGCATCAGCCACGGCCAACAGAGCATGACCTCGTTCTACCGCGACGACATCACCGGGCTGCCGGAAATGGGCGTGGTCGCCCGCGAGCTGTATCGCCAGTCAGGCCTGGGTCCGGAGTCTTTCCAGACTGCCGTGATCTACGACCACTTCACCCCCTTCGTATTACCGCAGCTTGAAGAGTTCGGTTTTGCCAAGCGCGGCGAAGCCAAGGAATTCATCCGCGCCGGGCACCACGCCCGTGGCGGCAAACTGCCGATCAACACCCATGGCGGGCAATTGGGCGAAGCCTACATCCACGGTATGAACGGCATCGCCGAAGCGGTTCGTCAGGTGCGTGGCACCGCGGTCAACCAGGTGGCGGATGTGCAGAACGTGCTGGTCACTGCCGGCACCGGCGTACCCACCAGCGGCCTGATTCTCGGCGCAGCCTAAGGAGCAGCATATGTTCGTCGACCTCACTCCCGAACAACATGCCCTGCGCCACAAGGTGCGGGACTATTTCCAGGCCCTGATGACCCCGGACATGCGCGAGCAGTTGCGCGGCAAGGAAGGCGGCGAGCTGTTTCGCCAGACCATCCGCCAGATGGGGCGCGACGGCTGGCTGGCGGTCGGCTGGCCGAAGGCCCATGGCGGTCAGGGCTACGCCGCCACCGAACAGTTGATCTTCTTCGAAGAAGCCAACATCGCCGGGGCACCGCTGCCGTTCGTGACTATCAGCACTGTCGGCCCGGCCTTGATGGCCCATGGCAGCGAGCTGCAGAAAGAGCGTTTTCTGCCAGGGATCGCCGCGGGCGAAATCATGTTCGCCATCGGTTACTCCGAACCCGGCGCCGGCAGCGATCTGGCGGTGCTGAAAACCAGTGCCCGCCAGGACGATGAAGGCTTCGTGGTCAATGGCAACAAGCTGTGGACTTCGGGTGCCGAATCGGCCGATTTCGTCTGGCTGGCGGCCCGCACCGATCCGACCGAGGCGCGGCATAAAGGCATTTCGCTGTTGATCGTCGATACCACGACACCGGGTTTCTCCCACACCCTGATTCCTACTACCAGCATTCCCACCACGGCCACCTACTACGACAACGTGCGGGTGCCCAGCGAGATGCTGGTGGGTCAGTTGAACGGCGGCTGGAAGCTGATCACCTCGCAACTGAACCACGAACGCCTGGGCCTGGGCACTTGGTCGGACAAGGTGGTGGCGCTGTTTCGCCGGGTTTACCTGTGGGCGCGGGCCCGCGACGAGCAGGGCCGTCGGGCGATGGACAAGGCCTGGGTGCGCAGTTCGCTGGCCGAGTGTTATGCACGCCTGGAAGCGATGCGCCTGATCAACATGCGCATCGCCGCCGACCTGGAGCACGAGCGCATGAACGTCGCGCTGAGTTCGACCACCAAGGTGTTCGGCTCGGAGTCGGCGATCGAGATCCTGCGCAAGCTGGCGGCGATCGTCGGCGCCAATGGCTCGATGCGCAGCGGCTCGGCGGCCACCCTGTTGCAGGGTGAACTGGAATTTGAATTGCGCTCTGCCCCGACCCTGACCTTTGGCGGCGGCACCAATGAAATCCAGCGCGAGCTGATCGCCCAGTTTGGCCTCGGCATGCCGCGTACCCAACGCTGAAGCTCGTCCATCAAAAACAAAAACCGTACTCGCCCCCGATCCGGGGCGAGTCGAAGGGGACTTTCATGAGCACTATCGAGCAATTTCGGCAGGACACCCGTGCCTGGCTGGAGGCCAATTGCCCACTGTCGATGCGCACCGGCATGGCTGAAGGCGATGTGGTGTGGGGCAGTCAGAACCCGCAATTTCCCTGTGAAGACGCACGCCTGTGGTTCGAACGCATGCGCGACAAGCGCTGGTTCTGTCCCGAGTGGCCTGAGGAATATGGCGGCGCGGGCCTGAGTGACGAACAGCTGTCGGTGCTGGAAAGCGAGATGCGTCGCATCAAGTGCCGCCCACCGCAAATCAACCTGGGCATCTGGATGCTCGGGCCGGTGTTGCTGGCGTTCGGCAGCGATGAGCAGAAACGCGATCTGTTGCCGCCGATCGCCCGTGGTGAAGTGCGCTGGTGCCAGGGCTTTTCCGAGCCGAACGCCGGTTCGGACCTGGCCAGCCTGAAGATGGCCGCGCGTGATGCCGGCGATCACTTCGTGGTGGATGGCAGCAAGATCTGGACTTCCTACGGCGACAAATCCGACTGGATGTATGCCTTGGTGCGCACCGACTTCAGCGCGCCTAAACATGAAGGCATCAGCCTGATCGTGCTGGACATGCGCAGCCCTGGCGTCACGCCACAGCCGATCGATTTGATCAGCGGAAAATCGGCGTTCTGCCAGGTGTTCTTCGATGGTGTGAAGGTGCCCAAGAGCCAGTTGATCGGACCGTTGAATGGTGGCTGGAACCTGGCCAAGTACCTGTTGCAGCACGAACGCAAGGCGATGTCGAAATTCGGCGAGTTCAGCCTGCCGTCGCACTTCGACCTTCTGGCCTTGATGCGTGAATACGTGCCGGCGCCACAGACCATGAGTGAACACGCATTGCAGGCGCGGGCCACGGCCTGTGCGATGAACGAGCATGCCTACAACCTGACCGTGCAGCGCATGGGTGAAGAGGCGCGGGCCGGTGATGACATCGGCGGCCTGATGTCGATCATGAAGCTGGTGCACACCGAACAGGAGCGCGACAAGTTCGAAGTACTGCTCGACGCCATGGCCGGGCATGCCTTCGGCTGGGAGAGCACGGCGTTCAGTGAGCAGCAACTGGCGATTACCCGCGCCTGGCTCAACAGCTACGCGCTGACCATCTCGGGAGGGGCCTCGGAGATCCAGCTCAACGTTATCGCCAAGCGCGTGCTTGGTTTGCCTGAAGTGAAGAAGACTGCCGTGAAAACAGGAGTACAGCTATGAGCCTGCGTTATAGCGATGAACAGCGCTTGCTGGCCGACAGCGCGCGGGACTTTCTCGCCGCTCGCAGCCCGGTCAGTGCCCAGCGTCGACTGCGCGATGACGCGGTGGACCTGGGCTTCGATGCGCCGTTGTGGCGCGACGCAGTTGACCTGGGCTGGAGCGCAATTCCGTTTCCCGAAGACTTCGGAGGCCTGGATTTCGGCTGCAAGGGCCTGGGACCGATCTTCGAATCCATGGGCCGCAACCTGTCCGCCTCGCCGCTGTTGTCCAGCGTAGTACTCGGCGGTTCGCTGTTGCACCTGGCGGGCAACTCGGCGCAACAGACGCACTGGTTGCAAGCGGTGATCGGTGGCGAACAACGCCTGGCCTTGGCTGTGGACGAACGCTCGCGCCACGATCCGAGCCGCATTGCCCTTGAGGCGAAGGCCGAGGGGCAGGGCTATTGCCTGCACGGCGACAAATTCTGGGTCGTCGACGGGATGGGTGCCGATGCCTATGTGGTGGCGGCGCGCACGTCCGGGCAGCCGGGCGACACGCAAGGCATCAGCCTGTTCCTGGTGCCCGCCGATACGCAGGGCCTGACCGTCAGCGCCTTGTCGCTGATCGATTCGCGCAATAGCGCACGCCTGCAACTGGACCACGTGCAACTGGGGGCGGAGGCGCTGCTAGGCAGCCTGGGCGCAGGCTGGACCGCGCTGGAAACCGCACTGGACCGGGGCCGCACCTGCCTCGCCGCGGAGCTGTTGGGGATGGCCGAGCGACTGTTCGAGACCACCCTGGAGTACCTCAAGACCCGCGAGCAGTTCGACACGCCGATTGGCACCTTCCAGGTCCTGCAACATCGCGCCGCACAGATGTACATCGACCTGGCGTTGAGCCGCAGCGCCCTGATGGCCGCGCTGGCGACCCTGGATGACGCCGGCCACGATGCCCGGACACGCTCTCGATTGGTCAGCCTCGCCAAATGGAAGGCCGGCGACACGGCGATCAAGGTGGCCAACGAAGCGGTGCAGATGCACGGCGGCATTGGCGTCACCGACGAGCTGGATGTCGGCCTGTACCTCAAGCGCGCTCGCGTTGCACAGAGCTGCCTGGGCGACCGGGATTTCCATTGCGAACGGTATTTGGCCCACGCGTAGAACCTGTAGGCAGTCAACTCCTGTGGGAGCGAGACCGGCTTGCCGGCGATAGCGGTGCAACAGGCGGCATTGATTTCGACTGATACGCCCCCATCGCGAGCAGGCTCGCTTCCACAGGGATGTCCGCTTGACCGACTGACATCGGCCCAATTGCACGCCTGTGGGTGCGCATCCTCGGCTGTTCTGGAGAAAACACAGATGAGCATTGAACGCTGGCAAACCGCGTGGCAACAATTGATCGCCCCGGGTTCGCCCTTTGAAGTGGTGACGCCGGATGACGGCGCACCACGCTATTTCCGTCACGCCGCGCACGACCTGCTGCACGTGATCGACGCCGGTCGTGTCCACGGCGACCGTGAGTTCCTGGTCTGGCAGTCGCAGCGCCTGACCTTCAATCAGTACTATGACCAGGTTGACCGCCTCGCCGAGCAGATGGTCGCTCGTTTTGGCCTGCAACCGGGCGAGCGGGTGGCGATTGCCATGCGCAACCAGCCGGCGTGGCTGGTGGCCTTCGCCGCGATCCTGCGCTGTGGTGCGGTGTGTGTGCCGCTCAACAGTTGGGGCCTGCGCGACGAGTTGCAGTACGCGCTGCAAGACAGCGGTTCGCGTCTGCTGCTGTGCGACGAAGCGCGCCTCAAGACCCTGCGCGAAGATCTGGCCCGTGAGCAGCGGGCGACGATTGTCGTCGGAGTCCAGGAAGAAACGTTGCCCGAGTACTGCCTGCGTTTAGAAGACTTGATCAGCGCGCCGGCATTACCGTTGCCTGCGCTGGAAATTGATCCCGACGCGCCAGCACTGATCCTTTACACCTCCGGCACCACCAGTCGCGCCAAGGGCGCAGTGTCCACTCACCGGGCCATCTGCCAGGCGCTGTTCGCACTGGATTTCCAGGGCGCGTTTTGCGCCATGAGCTCACCGGAACGCATCGGCGTGGTGATCAACAGCGGCTTCGCGCCAACCACGCTGGCGGCTGTTCCGCTGTTCCATGTCAGCGGCTTGCATGCGCAGTTCCTGTCGGCATTGCGCGGCGGTCGGCGCTTGATGCTGATGTACAAGTGGGATGTCGAACGGGCCATCGATCTGATTCGCGATGAGCGCTGCACCCAGTTCAACGGGGCACCGGTAATGATGCAGCAACTGCTCGCTTCGCCGCGCTTTGGCAGTGAGCAAACCGCCAGCCTGTTTGGCTTGGGGTTGGGCGGTGGAGCTTCGTCCGCCGGGGTGCTCGACAACATGCTCAAGCTCAAGCCTGACGCCATTGGCGGCGCCGGCTACGGCCTGACCGAAAGCAACGGCATCGGCGCGGCGATTGGTGGCGATCAGTTTGTGTACAAGCCGGCAACGGCGGGCTGGGCGCTGCCGATCGTCGATATTCGCATCGGTGACAGCCCTGGCCAGCCGCAGTTGGCGAACACCCGCGGGGTGATCTGGCTGCGTTCGCCGACCCTGATGAGCGCCTACTGGAATCTGCCCGAGGCCACTGCGCAAAGCCTGCGCGACGGTTGGCTCGACACCGGCGATATCGGCTACCTCGACGATGAGGGCTTCCTCAGCATCACCGGGCGGGTCAAGGAGTTGATCAACCGCGGTGGCGAGAAGATTTCCGCGGCTGAAATCGAAACCTGCATCCTCGATATGCCCGGCGTTCTGGAGGCAGCGGCGTTCGCCATCGCCGACCCGTTGCTGGGTGAGACGGTGGGGCTGGCCGTGCATGGCCAGGCATCGACGCTGCCCCAGGAGGCGCAAGTCTGCGCATTCATCGCTGAGCGCCTGGCCGCCTACAAGGTGCCGACGCAGGTCTATCGGGCACTCGAGCCCTTGCCACGCAATGCCACCGGCAAGGTGCTCAAGGCACAACTGCAAGAAAAGTTGGGCGCATAACGCAGCCTTAGTCTTTCCGGACGATGTTTGGGCCGGCAGAACACGAACAATGGGTCCATACCACAAAGCCTTATCAGCGTAGGAGGCAGTACATGAAAATAACAAGAACAGGTCTCATGCTCGCGGTCGCAGTCACAGCCAATAGCGGGCTGATGGGTGCTGCGCACGCCGAGGTGTCACCTCAGGAAGCCGCCAAGCTGGGCAAGGAGCTGACCTGTGTCGGCGCCGAGCAAGCCGGTAACGCCGCGGGCACCATTCCGCCATACACCGGCAAATACCTGGGTGAAGTGCCGGGCTGGAATCATGTGAAGTTCTCCGGTGACCAGCCGGTTGATCCCTATGCGGCGGAGAAGCCGATCCTGGTGATTACCGCGCAGAACATGAGCCAGTACGAGTCGCACCTGACAGAAGGGCAGAAGACCCTGCTGAAGAAGTACCCGACCACTTACAAAATGAACATCTACCCCGGCCACCGGGATTTCCGCTACCCCGATTACGTTTGCCGCCGCGTGATGGACAATGCGCTGACCGCCAAGCTGGTCAACGACGGTGCAGGTTTCACCGGGATCGGCCAGGTG
Organism: Pseudomonas fluorescens; assembly: GCF_902497875.1. GTDB lineage: Bacteria > Pseudomonadota > Gammaproteobacteria > Pseudomonadales > Pseudomonadaceae > Aquipseudomonas > Aquipseudomonas fluorescens_BR. The sequence goes on along the minus strand of NZ_CABVHY010000017.1, from coordinate 38,666 downwards.
CCGTTCCCGATCCCCAAAAACGGCATGGAATTGCTGTGGAACCACCAACTGCCGGCACGTGCCTACACCGAGGAAAAAACCTCCGACCTGGCCTCGGTGCTGCCCAACGGCAGCATCGGCTGGGGACGTGCCTACGCACGTAACCTGGCACTGGCCAACTCACCGACCGTCGACTCCAGGACCGAAGACAAGATTGCGGCCATGAGCAACAACATGACCCTCAAACCGGCCCGCGACAACGGCAACTTGAGCATTTCCCATGAACCCTACAACTTCGGCACCGATGCGCGCCAGGCCTGGTCGTACAGCCCGTCCACCCGGCGCGTACGGCAACTGCCGGGTTACGGGTACGATCAGCCGATGATCGGCACCAACGGCACCATGACCGTCGACGAAGACCGCTTGTACAACGGTTCACCGGAGCGCTTCTCCTGGAAACTGATCGGCAAGCGCGAGATCTACAGCCCGGCCAACGCCTTCAAGCCCAACACCGGCACCGTCAAATACGCCGACATACTGACGCCCAACCATCCCAACCCTGACTTCATGCGTTATGAGTTGCGACGCGTGTGGGTGCTGGAGGCCGACTTGAAGGACGGCTATCGCCATGTCTATGGCAAGCGCGTGCTGTTCATCGACGAAGACACCTGGAACGCGGTCATGGCCGACAACTACGACGCCCGTGGGCAGTTGTGGAAACACGCCATGATCAACTACTACTACCACCCCGACATGAGCGGCTGGCAGGCCGGTTCGCAGTTCTTCATGGACTTGAACTCTGGCCAGTACACCGGCTACGGCATGACCAACGAAGCGAAGAAAGGGCCGATCCTCAACGAAGGCAAATTCACCCCGGACCAATACACCGCGGATGCGGCGCGTGCGATAGGGCGCTAACCCGTTCGGCAACACCCGCTACAAGCAAAGGCCTCGCCGGATAACGGCGAGGCTTTTTTTTGGTTCATCACGGAATCCCGGGGAACACAGAAGCAAGAACGCCGCAAGACTACGCATGACCGACCTCGAAAATGTGTAAATACCGATGCCCTGTGGGAGCGCAGTGCCAAGTTTAACGGGCACACGGCACTGCCTGACTTTACGACGGCTACGCCATCGGACGCAGCCTTCGGCAGCTGCTACGAGTTTAGGGACGCCGCAAATCTACCGTGGGAGCGGGCTTGCTCGCGATGGCATCGCAGCAGTTCAACTGCAAGACCGCGTCGCTTGCATCGCGAGCAAGCCCGCTCCCACAGGGTTGGCGCCGTTCTTGTGGGCATAGGTATACCTATGCTGTGGCGGGTGCCGAAAGCACTGCTCGCCTGGCGCACCAATGCAAAACGCCCGATGCACTGCATCGGGCGCTTCAAACAAGCCAGGTGGGGCGGGGAATTGCTCCCTGAAAGCATCAACCTGTTTCAGGGTGACGCAGTGACCGATGGCCAGGGGCAGGTTTTGCTCAGGCATAAACGGATCAAAAGAAATCAGGCAATGGCCGCATCCGCCGGCTCGGCAGGTAGTTCGATCGGCCGTGCCAGTTGAGCCCGATAGCGGGGCAGGGCCATGGCGAGGAACAGTGCGGCGAGCAACACCATGGAGACCGACGCCGCCAGCGCATAGCGCAGCGCTTCACCCCCCAGGCTCGGCGTGAAGTAATCGCTGAGCATGCCGATCATCAGCGGACCGATGCCGACCCCGAGCATGGTCATTGCCATGACGAAAATGGAAGAGGCCTGGCCCAGGTGTTTAGGCGCAAACAAGTGGGTGATCGCGCCTAGGCAGGGCGTCGCCCACCAGGTGCCGAAGAAGCTGAACACGCTGTAGAAAAGGAAGGCCGTTGGTACCTGAATGCCGCCGATATGGAAGGCAATGCCGGGTGGCCAGAGGAAGAAAGCCAAGCTCGAGGGAATGCAGATCAAGGTGGCCAACAAAGGCACGCCAATCTGCCAGGCCGGATCGCGCCGGGCCATGCGGTCGGTAAACATGCCGCAGGTCAAAGTGCCGACGGTAGCGCCGATGCCACCGGCCACACCGACGAGGACGCCTGCTTCCTGCAGGTTCAAGCCGTGGGAACGGATCAGAAAACTCGGGCTCCAGGTGCCTATGGCATAACCGGCGATGGCCCAGGCTCCGCCGGTGAGCACCAGCCATACGAAGGATGGGGTCTGGAACAATCGAGCCAGAGTCTTGGCCCAGCCTTCCTGAGCGTCCGGGCTCTGCGCGAGGTGTGCAGGCACAGCGGCGGTTGTGCGTACGGCGACGGTTTTTGGCGTCCGTACCGTGAGCCAGAGCAACAGACCGAGAAAGATGCCCGGTGCGCCGAACAGCAGAAAGGCGAAACGCCAGCCGTAATGTTGGGCAAGCCAGCCACCCAGACCGAGCCCGAAGATTGCGCCGAGGGCAGAACCGAGCATCAGTACCGACAGCGCCGTTGAGCGGCGAGCTGGCGGGTATAGCTCTGCGACCATGGCCACCGACGGCGCGGTGCCGCCCGCCTCACCGACGGCCACGCCGACACGCGCCATTACCAGTGTCAGGAAACTGCCGGCCATGCCACACGCCATGGTCATCACACTCCAGGCGATGCAACAGGCGGCGATCACCGGTTTGCGGCCGATGCGGTCGGAGAGGCGTCCCAGAGGGAAACCAAAAAGACCGTAGAAGACCGCGAAGGTCACGCCGGAAAGTAACCCGATACCCGTGTCGGATATGCCGAACTCAGCCTTCACCGGCTCGATCAGGATCGCCATCAACTGCCGGTCGATGTGGTTGAAGACATAAATACTGGTCAGCACGAACAACGCGTAGTGCGTGCGCCAGGTGGTATGGATGGGTGGGTTCACAGCGGGTACTCCGGTTCTTGTTTTAGTACACGGGATCGTCCTCCTGGTCGAGAGGGTGAAGCGACGTCCGTTCAGACTACAGCCACTGGGGCTCCAGCCTGGAACGGCATGTTACCGGTGGCGTGCAGGGCCGTCCTGGCTGTTGGTCGGCCCGAATCTTTTTAGTCTTATCGGACGATGTCGTTCTGGCGGGTAGCGTTAATTATTCGCCGCGTACTCGGCCCTCAGGCGTCGGATCGCGCGAGCGCAAGATCGCTGTGCCGCCTTCGTGCCCACGGTTATCGGGATGAGCCGAATGGAGCGCGAGCGTTGGCATGAATGGCAGGTTTTCTACGGAGTCAGACATGAACGGTTTCAATAAACTGAGTCAACTGGCGAATCTCGACAACGGGCCTGTGTCCCGCGAACAGACCCAAGCCATGCTCGATCGCCGGGCAGTGGCCAGCGGACAGATCAAGCCGGCGGACCGCAACACCATCGCCGACCGCGTGGAAGAGCAAGCCAGGCGTTTCGCTGAGCGCCCGTTCATCATTTATGCCGAGCAGCGCTTGAGCTATGCCGAGGTGGATGCCCGCGCCAACCAGCTGGCGCACGTCTTCCACGCCCGTGGTTTGCGCCCGGGCGATGTCTGCGCCATCGCCATGGAAAACCGCCCGGAGTTCTTCTGCTGTTGGTTTGGCCTGGCCAAACTGGGGGTAGTGGTGGCCTTTATCAATACTCAGGTGAGCGGTCGAGCGTTGCTGCACGCACTGGAGTCCACCGCAGCCAAGGTCATGGTAGTGGGGGAGGAATGCCTCACCCATCTGTTGACCACCGATGGCCTGCCGGACCTGCCCTGGTTGCTCATGCCGGACGCCGAGAACCCCGCGAGCGAGTCATTGCGCGCGAGGGTCGATACGGTTTTCGCCAACCAGGTGGCGGCTGCACCGCGCACCGCGTTCCCACGCGAGCTGCGTGCCGAGCTACCGGCCGAGACGCCGTGCCTGCTCATTTTCACTTCGGGCACCACCGGTTTGCCCAAGGCGGCGGTCTATAGCCACATGCGCTGGATGTCTATCGGCGATGTGATGGAAGTGACCCTCGCTGCCACGACCGAGGACGTTTTTTACTGCTGCTTGCCGCTCTATCACGGCGCTGCGGCGACGTCGGTGACCGCCACTGCGCTGCGCGTCGGGGCGAGTATCGTGATTCGCCGCAAGTTCAGTGTCCGCGAATTCTGGAACGACATCCGCCGCCACCGCATCAGCATTTTCCAGTACATCGGTGAAATCTGCCGCTACCTGCTCAATCAGCCGGTGGTCGATGGCGAACGTGAACACAGCTTGCGTTGCTTGCTGGGCGCGGGTCTGACCCCGGACTCCTGGCAGCGCTGGGTGGAACGTTTCGGCCCGATCCAGATTTTCGAGGGCTGGAGCGCCACCGAGGCCAACACCAACATCATCAATCTGGACAACCGCCCAGGCTCCTGCGGCCGCGTGCCGTTCTGGAACAAGACCAACATGCGCCTGGTCCGTTACGACGTTGAAAGCGAGAGTCATCCGCGCGACGAGCAGGGCTTCTACCGTCTTTGCGAGGTTGGCGAGATCGGTGAGGGCATGGGCTTTATCATCGATCATCCGCACATCGGTGGCGGCCGCTTCGAGGGTTACACCTCGGCGCAGGCTACCGACAGCAAGATTCGCCGCAACGTCTTCAGCCAGGGCGATGCGTACTGGAGTTCTGGAGACCTGTTGCGCTATGACGAGGATGGCTACTTCTACTTCGTCGACCGCATCGGCGATACCTTCCGCTGGAAAAGCGAGAACGTTTCCACCCAGGAAGTCGCCGATGCCCTGGGCGATTTTCCGGGGCTGGAACTGATCAATGTCTACGGTGTTCAGGTCCCCGAGCACGAAGGCCGCGCCGGAATGGCCGCGGTGCTGATGCAGGCGGGCCAGGATTTCGACCCCGAGGCGTTCTACGCGCTGACTGAAGCTCGCCTGCCACGCTATGCCGCACCGATCTTCGTGCGGGTGTCGGCCGCGGCCGACCTGACCAGTACCTTCAAGCTGCGCAAGGTCGACTTGCAGCGCCAGGGTTATGCTCCGACGGCCTTCGCCGATCCGCTGTACATCCGCGATGAAAGCCGCCGCAGCTATCAGCCCTACTCGGCCGAGTTGCTCGCCAGCATCGGCCTGAAGGCCTTCGCGGCTACCCCTCAAACCTGATGTTTGCGATAACCCTCATACCCCTTCGACGGTAGTCCCATCGGACGATGCCTGCCGTGCGGGGAGTTGCAAATAATCCCGGGCCAACTGCGCACCAAATCAGTACCTGGGTTATTTGCGAATCAACCGCAGGTCCATCGACAGCACAATAATAAGAAGGATGGCAGCATGCTCGATTTCAAAGGCAAGACGGTTCTCGTCACCGGTGGTGGCGTGGGTATAGGGCGGGCGATAGTCGAGGCTTTCGGCCGCGCGGGTGCACGCCTGGTGGTGGCTGAAGTCGATGCCGAACGGGCCGCGCAGGTGCGCGACTGGCTGCAGACTGCCGGTGTCGAAGCACTGGTCGTGGAAGGCGACATCACCCGCAAGGAACAAGTGGCAAGCTTGGCCGAGCAGGTCGAGGCGCGCTTCGGCGGACTCGATGTACTGGTGAACAACGTCGGCGATTCGCTGATGATCTTCAAACCCTTCGACAGCTACACCGACGACGACATCGATCGCCTGTACGCCGTCAATCTGCAGCATATTTTCCGCGTGACGCGCGCCATGTTGCCGCTGCTGCGCCGCCAGGGTGCCGGTGGCAGCATCATCAGCCTGTCGTCGATCGAAGGCTTCCGGGGAATCCCCAACTGCAGCGTCTACGCCGCCTTCAAGTCTGCCATTGGCGGCTTCACCAAAAGCCTGGCGCTGGAGCTGGGGCCGGTGGGCATTCGCGTCAACCAGATCGCCCCCGAATCCACGGAGACGCCGCAACTGCCGATGTCCGCGATGATTGGCGCCGAGCACCGGGAGCAAATCCCCAACTGGATTCCGCTCGGTCGTTTCGGCAAGGTCGAGGACATGGCGGGTGCCGCGCTTTACCTGGCCAGCCCGTTGGCCGCCTGGGTGACTGGCACCACCCTGCACGTGGACGGCGGAGCGCTGGCCGCCGCTGGCTGGTACCGCGACCCGCGTGGCACCTGGACCAACATGCCGGTGATGAGCGGCAACGGTTTCAACTTTTGAACACACCGCAGCACGCGGGATAGTTGTTTTTCGTGCCCGCAATCGCCTGGGCACGCCTACCGAATCGGCCCGAACCCGGGCTCAAGCAAGAGTGAATATCCGATGAAGATTCTCGTGATTGGCGGGACTGGCCTGATCGGCGGTCATGCCGCTCTTTACCTCCAGGACAATGGCCACGAAGTGACCATCGCCGGACGCAAGCCGGCTGCCGCCGGTAGTGCACTGGCGCAGTTTAAGCAGCTTCAAGGTGACTACGTCGCCGGTACGTTCAAGCGCGAGGACCTGGCCGGTTTCGATGCCTTGGTGTTCGCCGCTGGCAACGATATTCGCCATGTACCGCAAGAGGGCGACATCGACGCCCACTGGCAGCGGGCCAACGTCGAGGCGATTCCGCGTCTCTTCGAACTGGCACGCAGCGCCGGTATCCAGCAGGCGGTGTTGGTAGGCAGCTTCTACCCGCAAGTGGCGCCGGAGCTGATCGACACCGTGCCGTACGTCCGTTCGCGCCATCTGGCCGATGAGGGCGTACGCGCCTTGGCCAGCGCCGACTTCAAGGTGTGCAGCATCAACGCGCCCTTCGTCGTCGGTTCAGTGCCGGGTCTGAAGGTAGAAATGTTCGAAGCCTATACGCGCTATGCCGAAGGCCAGTTTGCGCCTTTGCCGTTCTTCGGCCCGGTCGGTGGCAGCAACTTCATTTCCACCCGCTCGTTGTCCCAGGCGATCCTCGGCGCGCTGCTGCGTGGCGAGTCGGGCAAGGCTTATCTGGTAGGGGACGAAAACCTCAGCTACGCGCAATACTTCCAGGCCTTCCTGCGCGCCGCCGGCAACGATGCCGAGGTGCCGGCGCTGGATCAGGAGCACCCGATGCTGCCGGATTCCGCCATTTATACCGGTCGCGGCAGCACCGTGAGTTACGAGCCCGACGCTGCGGAAACCGCCTTGCTGGGTTATGTGCGTGGTGACATCCAGCGCGCGGTTGGCGAGGTGGTCAATCAGTACCGTGCATGAGTGAAGCGAGTCGTTTTTCCGGGGGTCGCGCCTCGAGGAAGCGACCCGTCGCTTGAAGCCAATCCATGTGAAGCCCGACAGGCTCAAGTCTGTTGGGCTTCATTGCGTTTACATCAATAGATGTTGGCTCAAGTCGCCCATCATTTCCAACTGCGAATAATCACGAAAACTGAACCGCCAAACGTCACCGATACGCTCGAATTCATCGTGGTAACGCCCGGCGGCGACAGGTTGCAGGGGCAAGTCGTCAGTCGCCTGCAGCACGGTGTAATAGGAACGAATCGTCGCGGTTCCGGCCGCTTCGTCGATGTCGATGATCGGGTTGCTGATGACGTGTTTGGTGCGGGGTGTGCCGCAGGCGTAGCGCTTGACTCGCTGTTGCCAGATGCCCAGCAGAATCTTGTGATCAATCAGGTCGCCCTGGTTTTTGACCTTGATGCGGGCATGACGAAACAACTCGGCGGCCTCGACCAGTTGTCCGCTGTCCAGGCATTCGGCGTAACGGTAAAGCAGGTTGCTGATCTGTACGGCGCTGGTGCTCATGGTGACCCTCATTAAAAAGCCGCTGGAACCTGACAGGTTTCAGCGGCGCAATGGTGTGTGGGGGAGGAGGCTCAGGCCGTGACGGTTTGGACCGGTGCGGGCTGCACGGCGGGGTTCTTTATCTGTTGGCGATAACGCGGCAGTGCCAGGGTCAGGAACACGCTGGCCAGTACCAGCAGCGACACTGACGAAGCGAGGGCATAGCGCAGGGATTCATCGCCCAGAGTCGGCACGAAGAAGTCGCTCAACATGCCCACCAGCAGCGGTCCGACGCCAACGCCCAGCAGGGTCATGGCCATGAGGAAAATCGCCGTGGCCTGGGCCCGTCGCGTGGACGGGAACAGGTGGGTAATGGCGCTCAGGCACGGCGTCGCCCACCACACGCCAAAGAAGCCGAAGACGCTATAGAACAGGAACGCTTGCGGCACGGCGATGCTGCCGATGTGGAACGCCGTGCCCTGGGGCCAGAGGAAATACGCCAGGGCGAAAGGGATGCTGGTCAGCGTACCCAGCAACGGCACGCCGATTTGCCAGCCGACATCGCGCCGCGCCATACGGTCGGTGAGCATGCCGCACACCAGGGTGCCGACGGTCGCACCGGTGCCGCCCACCACACCCACCAGGAACCCGGCCTCTTGCAGGTCGAGGCCGTGGGAACGGATCAGGAAACTCGGGCTCCAGGTACCAATCGAGTAGCCCGCAATCGCCGCCGCGCCGCCGGTCAGTACCAGCCACAGGAACGAGGGCGTGCGCAGCAACTCGACCAGCGTCTTGAACCAGCCATCCTGTTGCTCCGGGACGTTACCCAGTGGAGCTACGCGCTGGGGCGCCCGAACGGTCAGCAGCAAGAGCAGGCCAAGGAATATCCCGGGAGCGCCGATCAGCAAGAAGGCGTAGCGCCAACCATGGTTCTGGGCAATCCAGCCGCCCAGGCCCAGGCCGACAATCGCCCCCAGGCTGGAACCGAGCATCAGCACCGCGAGGGCCGTGGAACGACGGTTTGCCGGGTACAAATCCGAGACCATGGCCACCGACGGCGCTGTGCCGCCGGCCTCACCGACGGCCACGCCGACCCGCGCCAGCACCAGGCTCAGGAAGTTGCCGGCCATGCCGCAGAGCATCGTCATCAGGCTCCAGGCAATGCAGCTGAAGGCGATCACCGGCTTGCGCCCGACGCGGTCCGACAGGCGCCCCATCGGGAAGCCGAACACGGTGTAGAACACGGCGAAGGTCACGCCCGAGAGCAGGCCGATCTGGGTATCGCTAATGCCGAATTCAAGCTTCACCGGTTCGATCAGAATCGCCATCAACTGGCGGTCGATGTAATTGAACACATAGATGCTGGCGAGGACGAACAGCGCGTAATGCGTTCGCCAAGTCACAGGGGGGGATTGGTTCACGGCGGGTGCTCCCGGTTTTGTTCTGATTGACTCGATGTTCGGCCGTTCACGGTTTTTTTTCATCGTCCGTTCAGACCATCTTTGTCGTCCCAAGGCAAGCCGCCGTACACGATAGCGAACCTAGTCTTGTCGGACGATGTTTCGCTCGCGTTCAACGTCAATCATTCAGCCCATATTCGCTGGCGTGTCAGTGCTTGCCCAAGCTGCGGCAAACGATTCGACAGCCTGAAAACAAAAAAAGCTGAGGAATTGAAATGAGCGTCTTGTTCGAGCCGGTCGCCCTGGGCGAGCTACAACTGGCCAACCGCATTGTCATGGCCCCCATGACTCGCAGTCGCGCTCTTGCCGATGCAGTGCCCGGCAGCGCCATGGTCGAGTACTACCGTCAGCGTGCCAGCGCCGGGTTGATCGTGGCCGAGGGCACCGCGCCGTCCGCCAGTGGCCTGGGCTATTGCCGGACCCCGGCTATTTACAGCAGCGAACAGATCGCCGGCTGGCAACGGGTCACCGAGGCGGTGCATGCCGAGGGCGGGTGCATCGTCCTGCAATTGATGCACGTCGGCCGCGCGGCCAGCCAGCACAACAAGCCGGCGGGAGCCGCCACGGTGGCACCTTCGGCGCTGCGTGCGCGAACCCAGGTGTTCAGCGATGTCGTGGGTCTGGTGGACACCGACGAGCCACAGGCGCTGACGTTGCAAGGCATTAGCGAGGTCATCGAAGACTATCGCCAGGCCGCATTGAATGCGCGCCAGGCCGGCTTCGACGGTGTCGAGCTGCACTGCACCAGCGGTTATCTGCCAATGCAATTCATGGCCTCTGGCAGCAATCAACGCAGCGATGCCTACGGCGGCGATGTGGCCGGGCGGGTGCGTTTTGCCAAGGAAGTGATCGAGGCCATGGCCAGTGCGATTGGCGCTGGACGCGTCGGCTTTCGCCTGTGTCCCGGTAATCCCTACAACGACATCGACGACCAGGATCCGGCTGCCACGGCGGCCGCCTTGTGTGAGGCCGTGGCGCCGTTGGGCCTGGCTTACCTGCACATCATGCGCTCGCCACTGGAAGACCTCAACGCCTTCGCCCTGGCGCGTCAACACAGTCCTCATGCGTTGATTCTCAACGATGGTTTCGACGGTCCTTCGGCCAGTGCCGCTCTCGCGTCGGGCGAGGGGGCTGCCGTGTCGTTTGCTCGTCACTTTATTGCCAACCCCGATCTGGTGGAACGCTTGAGGCGTGGCCTGCCGCTGAGTCGCTTCGACCGCAAAACGCTTTATACGCCGGGCTCGGCTGGTTACTCGGACTACCCCGCCTATCAAGCCAATGCCCAGGAGGTGGCGCAATGAACCTGAACGACTTGCCCAACGTCCTGCCGGCCCACCCGGTACCACGGGAGGAGACACAGGCGTTGCTCGACCAGCGTTCGATCGCCGCCGGGCAGATCAAGCCGAAAGACCTCTACACCTTGGCTGACCGTCTGGAGCAAAAGGTGGCTGAGCAGGGTGAGCGCACGTTTCTGATCTATGGCGAGCAGACCCTGAGCTACTTTGAGGTCGATGCGCGGGCCAATCAGATGGCTCACACGTTCTATGCCAATGGTCTGCGCGCCGGCGATGTCTGCGCCCTGGCCATGGAGAACCGCCCGGCGTTTTTCTGCACCTGGTTCGGCCTGGTCAAGCTCGGGGTCGTGGTGGCATTCATCAACACTCAGGTCAGCGGTCGCCCGCTGCTGCATGCGTTGCAAACCACCGACGCCAAGGCGTTGGTGATCGGCGAAGAATGCCTGGCCAATGTGCAGGCCACCGAAGGCTTTGCGGACCTGCCGTGCTGGCTGATACGCGACCCGGAAAATCCCTGGACCGGACCGCTGCCCAAGGGCGTCGACGGGCATTTCGATGCGCGTCTGGAGAAAGCCCCGCGCACGCCGTTTCCCCGCGATATCCGCGCGCACATCGAAGCGCAAGCCCCGACCCTGCTGATCTTCACCTCGGGCACTACGGGCTTGCCCAAGGCGGCGCGCTACAGCCACATGCGCTGGATGTCCTCGGGCGATGTGATGGAAACCACTCTGCAAGCCACTTGCGAGGATGTGTTCTATTGCTGTCTGCCGCTGTACCACGGTGCTGCTGCCACGTCGGTGACCTCCACCGCCCTGCGGGTGGGTGCTGCCATCGTGGTGCGCCGCAAGTTCAGCGTGCGAGAGTTCTGGAAGGACGTCGCGCGTCATCAGATCAGCATCTTCCAGTATATCGGTGAGATCTGTCGCTACCTGCTCAATCAGCCGGTGCAAACGGGTGAGCGCGAGCACAGTCTGCGCTGCATGCTCGGTGCCGGTCTGTCGCCGGACTCCTGGCAGCGCTGGCTGGAGCGCTTCGGTCCGATCCAGGTGTTCGAGGGTTGGGGCGCTACCGAGGCCAATACCACGGTGATTAATGTCGACAACTATTTCGGTTCCTGCGGCCGGGTGCCGGACTGGAACAAAACCAACCTGCGGCTGGTGCGTTACGACATTGAAAACGACTGCCATCCACGGGACGAAAACGGTTTCTATCAAGTCTGCAAAGTGGGTGAGATTGGCGAGGCCATGGGCTTTATCGTCGATCACCCGGAGATCGGTGGCGGACGTTTCGAGGGCTACACCTCAAGTGAGGCCACCGAGAGCAAAATCCGCCGCAATGTGTTTCGCGAGGGCGATGCCTACTGGAGCTCCGGCGACTTGCTGCGCGAGGACGCCGACGGTTACTGCTACTTCGTCGACCGCATCGGCGATACCTATCGCTGGAAGAGCGAGAACGTTTCGACCCTGGAAGTGGCGGACGCCCTGAGCGATCTGTCGGGCCTGGAGCTGATCAACGTCTATGGCGTCCAGGTACCGGGCCATGAAGGCCGCGCCGGCATGGCCGCGGTGCTGATGCAGGAGGGCCAGGCGTTCGATCCGCACGCCCTGTACCGCCTGACCGAAACGCGCTTGCCGCGCTATGCGACCCCGGTGTTCGTGCGAGTCACCCAGTCGGCGGACCTGACGGCCAGCTTCAAGCTGCGCAAGGTCGATCTACAGCGCCAGGGCTACTGCCCGACCCGTTGCAACGATCCGCTGTTCATCCGCGACGAGCAAGCCCGCACCTATGTGCCCTATTCGGTAGAGGCCCTGGCGCGGGCCGGCCTGACGCCTTTCGCGGTGACCCACCATGACTGATCTCGACGACAACGGTCACGAACTGCGCGGCGGCCTGCGGTATCCATGGCCTCAGGCGCCTGATTCCGGGCAGGTGCGCGAAGTGGCGCCAGGCGTCTGGTGGTTGCGCATGCCGCTGCCGTTTCGCCTGGACCACATCAACCTCTACCTGCTGCGTCACACCGACGGCTGGGTGGTGGTGGACACCGGCATGAACACCGAGCAGACCCGCGAAGTCTGGGACCGGGTGCTGAATGAAGTGTGTGCTGGCCTGCCGCTGCTGGCAGTGGTCTGCACCCACTTTCACTCCGACCATGCCGGGGTGGCCGCATGGCTTTCGGAGCGCTTTCAATGCCCGGTCTACATGACCGCCAGCGAGTTCCAGTCGCTGCACCTCAAGTTTCCCGCCGGTCAACCACCGGGCTGGGACTTCCTCGACTTCTACCGCAAGGCCGGCGTGGCTGACGAGCAAAGCACCGAGATGTTCGCGGTGATGAGCAATGCCCATTTTCTGCCCGCGCCGCTGAACCATTACCGCCGTTTGCGCGAGGGCAGTTTCCTGAATATCGGTGGCCGCACCTGGCAGGTGGTCATCGGCCGCGGCCACTCGCCGGAACATGCGTGTCTGTATGCCGCCGATGACGGCTTGCTGATCTCCGGCGACCAGGTGTTGCCGCGCATCACTTCCACCGTCGGCGTGCATTCCACGGAGCCGTTGGCCAACCCGCTGCTCGACTGGCTCGACTCCATCGAGCATTTGCGCAGCTTGCCCGACAGCGTGCTGGTGCTGCCGGCGCACGAGCGGCCGTTTTTCAATTTGCATCAGCGCCTGGATCAGCTGGAGGCCCATCACCGCGGGCATCTGGCGCTGCTGCTGGCCAACTGTGACGAGCCGCGCACCGTGCTCGAACTGATGGCCGTGTTGTTTCCCAAGCTGTCGGGTCGTTTCGACGAACTGATGGCGCTGGGCGAAACGTTGGCCCATGCCAACTACCTGGTGGCCGAAGGGTCGCTTGCGCGGGAAGAGGACCGGGGGCGCTATCGCTACCGGCGTGCTGTAAGGGGAGCGTGCGCGGTTACACCGCTCAACGTGTTTTGAGCGGATGGCACGGCAGCAGTGTTGAACATTCCAGGCAGCCAACCGGTTGCCCTTGAGGAGAGTCAGTGTGATCAACAAAAACAAAAATAACTCTAAGGTCATGGTTTCGAGCGCATTTCAGGTCAGCAGCCTGGCGGCGGCGATTGCGCTGGTGTCCACGCCGGTATGGGCCGGAGATACGATCGAGTTCGACAACGGTTTGACCATGGACTGGTCGGTGACCACCAGCTACGGCATTGGTGTGCGCACCGGCAGTCAGAGCGATCGCTTGCTGACGGTCAACGCCGACGATGCCAACCGCAACTTCGATAGTGGCAGCCTCACCACCAACCGCGTGGGCGCGCTGGCGGAAATGATCCTGCGCAAGGACAACTACGGCGCCGTGGTGCGCGGCAGTACCTTCTACGATGACGTCTACCACAGCGGAAACGATAACGATTCGCCCGCCACCGTGAACAAAAACGGCAGCAACGACGAGTTCACCAGTGACACCCGTTACTACAGCGGCGGTCGCAGCAAACTGCTCGATGCCTATGTGTTCAGCGGCTGGCGCTTTGACAACGACACCATGCTGGACGTCAAGGCCGGGCGGCACATCGAATCCTGGGGCGAGAGTCTGTTCTACCCGGGTGTGAACGGCGTACAAAACCCGTCTGACGCGGTAAAAGCGTCGCAGCCAGGTGTTGAAGTCAAGGAAATACTGTTGCCGGTGGGTCAGTTCTCCGGTTCATACCGCATCAATCCGAGCTTGAGCTTCGGCGCGTACGTGCAATACGAATGGAAGGGCACTGAACTACCGCCGGTGGGCAGCTACTTGTCTAGCAGCGATGTGGTGGGGCCGGGCCGTGAGTTCCTCTACGCCAACGGCCAGAAGGTCGCCTACCGGGGGACCGACGAACCGAGCGATGGTGGCCAGTGGGGCGTGCAAGTGCGCTATCGCCCGGTACCGGCGATCGAGCTGTCGCTGTTCCATGTCAACTACCACGACAAGAACCCGGCCAGCGCGCTGGTGGGTTACGACCCGCGAGCACTCGGGGGCGGTCTGTTTGCCATGACTGGCCCTAATGGCTATCGGATCAAGTACTTCGAAGACATCAAGCTGACCGGTATCAGCGCCACGACCAAGCTCGGTGACGTTCAGGTAGGTGGCGAATGGTCGTACCGCGACGGTGCTCCAGTGATGGTCAATACCGGCCTCGGCGCAACGCCAGCCAAGGGTAAGGGCCAGCAAATGCAGTTGTCGGCGATGCGTATCCTGGGGAGCCGTCCCTGGGCCAGCCAGACCACCCTGACCGCCGAAGTGATCCGTGTGCAGGTCGACAGCGTCGAATCCACTTCGGCCGCGCCCAACCTGCAAAGTCTTAACCTAGTGCCCGCCGTGGCCGCTTTAGTGGCGCCTTCCGATGACTATACCTACAACACCAGTGGTGGAAGGCGCACCAAGTCTGCCAGTGCCTACACCCTGGGCGCATCGTTCAGTTATCCGGGAGTTTTCCAAGGCTGGGATCTGGAAGTGCCCTTCAGTTTCTCCAACGTCTTCAGCGGTGCGACGCCCATGGCCGGCAGCATCTCCGGTATGCAGGGTGACCGACGCCTGAGTATGGGCACTACTTTCAAGTACCTCGGCAATCTGGAAGTCGGCTTGAGGTACATCAGCTACCTGGGTGACGCGGACCCGGTCAACCGTCCGTTCGCCGACCGCGACTACGCCACGTTCTCGATGAAATACACCTTCTGATCGACTTCGCAAGGTCCGGGTCGTCTGACGTGCCCGGACCTTCAACACAACCTGGAAATCGCCGCAGCGTAACGCTTCGGCATGGAGGCACTATGGGGCTCAAAGGGCATGCGGCCATTGTTGGCACCGCACAATACAAACCGGAAAAATACGCGACCGCGCCCAAGATGTTCCACCTTGAGCAAGTCGCCGACCTGGCGGCCCAGGCCTTGCGCGATGCCGGGCTCAAGGCCTCGGACCTCGATGGGCTGGTGATCAACGGCCCGCATTTTCATGAAACCTCGGTGTTCGTGCCGGCGATGGCCGCCGAGTACCTGGGCCTGCGCCTGAACTTCGCCGAAGTGGTCGACCTGGGCGGCTGCACGTCGGTGGGCATGGTCTGGCGCGCCGCTGCCGCCATCGAACTGGGGCTGTGCCAGGCCGTGCTGTGCGTCATCCCGGCACGCATGGCGCCGTTGGGCCCCGATGAGGACCCCGGCTGGATGGCCCGGTCCATGCGTTTCGGTGGACACAGCACGGCGTTTGGCGCGCCCGAAGCCGAGTTTGACTTGCCTTACGGGCACATGGGTCAGAACACTGGCTACGCGATGATCGCCCAGCGTTACGCCGCACAGTACGACTACGACCAGCGGGCGATGGCCAAGATCGCCGTCGACCAGCGCACCAACGCCCTGGCCAATCCGCAGGCGATGTTCTACGGCCAGCCGTTGACCATCGAACAGGTACTGGCCAGCAAAATGGTCGCCGACCCGTTGCACGTCCTGGAAATCGTCATGCCGGTGGCCGGTGGCGCCGCGATGATCATTACCAACAAGGAAGTGGCGGCACGGTCCCGCAAGCGTCCGGCCTTCATTACCGGGTTTGGCGAACACCTGGCGTTCAAGTCGCCGTCCTATGCCGAGGACATGCTGAACACGCCGATTGGTCCGGCTTCCCAGCGGGCCTTTGCCATGGCCGGGCTCAAGCCCAAGGACGTCGATGCCGCGCAGATCTACGACTGCTACACCATCACCACCTTGCTGACCCTGGAAGATGCCGGTTTCTGTGGCAAGGGCGAGGGCATGGCGTTCGTGCGCGAACACGACCTGACCTGGCGAGGCGATTTCCCGATGAACACCCATGGCGGGCAACTCAGTTTCGGTCAGTCGGCCTCGGCCGGTGGCATGAGCCAGGTGATCGAGGCGGTGACGCAGATCGCCGGCACTGCCGGTGAGCGCCAACTGGGGCGCTGCGACAACGTCTATGTCTCCGGCACCGGCGGCGTGATGAGCGAGCAGGGCGCATTGATACTTCAGGGAGCATAAGCACATGTCCAACAACAAACCGATGCCGGTCGCGACGCAGATTTCCGCACCGTTCTGGGAGGGCCTGAAGGCTCGCCGCCTGTTGATCCAGCAATGCAACGCCTGTGCGCACTGGAACTTCTACCCCCGCCGGCATTGCACGGTGTGCCTGGAACATGACCTGGCCTGGCGCGAAGTCGACGGCACCGCGACGCTGTACAGCTACACCGTGACGCGCATTGCCACCTTGCCTGACTTTATCGACGAAATGCCGCAGAAACTGGCGGTGGTCGAGTTGGCCCAAGGCGTGCGCATCAATACCAACCTGGTGGGCCTTGATGAAGCCGAAATCCGCATTGGCATGCCATTGCAGCCAGTGTTCGCCGAAGTCGACGCCAAGGGCAACCGCCTGCTGCGCTTTACCGGGGTGGACAAGGACGCGGCGAGCCTTGAGCCGTTGCCCACGCAGGAGAGCGAACCGGCACCTGCGGCGTCGGAGCAACCGCCAGCCCGACAGATTGACCTCAACGATGGGCCGGCCTTGCAGACCCTGATCAGCGAGCAGTTCAGCGACTGGAGCAATGTGGTGCTGGTCGATCAGGCGCTGATCGATGCCTTTGCCCTGCTGTCGGGCGACGATTACTGGATCCATACCGATCCGGAGCGGGCGCGCCTGCAAAGTCCGTTCGGCGGCACCATCGCCCACGGCGCGCTGGTGCAGGTGCTGCAGTCGCGGATGAAACTGGCGCTGGGCTTCGAGATCAGCGGTTTCACCACCCAGATCAACTACGGCTCCGACCGCCTGCGCTTCCCGGCGCCAGGGCCGGCCGGCTCGCGTATTCATTCGCGGGCCCGGGTGAAAAAAGTCGACCTGTCGGCCCGTGGCACCCAATTGACCCTGGAACTCAATATCCATGTCGTGGGCCAGGACCGGCCGTCGGTGATCAACGAACTGGTGATCCTCTACATCGCCTGATCGCCACCAAACCCTGTGGGAGCGGGCCCGCTCCCACAGTGGTTCTGCGTCGTACACAGCTACCGAGAACACCCCCTGTCACCGTCCGCAGTGCAGCGCAAACACTGCTACGCCATTTGCGCCATTGCATAAGCCATTTGGACGATGTGTCACCCGGACCTTGCGTCGACTATCCCCTCAGAGGCAAGCCATCTCGATTGCCTCGCATGCCCTGGCGCCTGACAAGAACAAGAGGATCGGCCCTATGACTTGCCCTATGCACACGTGCCTTAGACAGGAGCATTACTCATGCGCTCTGTGATCGGCTACGCAGTTTGCCTGGTGGTCGCCTTGACCATCGGCTACACCTTTTCCCCAAAATCTCCACCGCAAGCGGAACTGTTGGCCACACGCCCCGACCGGGTGCAGATCAACGGCCTGCTCAACCTGGGCTCGCGCGTGGTAGCCGTGGGTGAGCGCGGCAGCATTCTGCTCAGTGACGATCAGGGCGTCAGCTGGCAACCAGCCAGCGTCGCCACGCAGCGCAATGCCACCCTGACTGCCGTAGTGGCACTGGACGACAAGCGTTTGCTCGCCGTCGGGCATGACGGTTGGATCCTGCGTTCGATAGACGCCGGCAGCAGTTGGCAGGAAATACGCTACGACGCCGATCTGGGCGAACCGCTGCTCGGTATCTGGACCGGCGGTGGCGACAACGTCATGGCGTTCGGCAGCTTCGGTAAGTTCTATCAATCCGTCGATGCCGGGCAGACCTGGACGCCTCAGTCCCTGGACATCGACAGCGCGCACCTCAACAGCATGGCCGGTGGCGACGATGGCCGACGCATGCTGGTGGGGGAGCAGGGCCTGATGCTGCGCACGGCCGACGCCGGCCAGCACTGGCAGACCTTGCCGGCGTTCTACAGCGGCTCGCTGTTCGGCATCGTGCGTCTGAGCGCGGATAACTGGGTGACCTACGGTATGCGCGGGCATGTGTTCGTCAGCCACGACTTCGGCGACAGCTGGACCCAGATCAACGTCGGTAACCAATTGCCGCTGTACGGCCATGTGCTGCTGCCCGATCACTCGGGGCTGGTGATCGTAGGCGCTGGCAGCTCGGTGGTGCGCCTGGATGCACAGGGCGCGCTGGTGGGTGTCGAACGCCTGGCAGGGCTCGGTACGTTGACCTCGGCGACGATGGTCGGCTCGCGGCTGCTGGTGGGTGGCGAGCGCGGAGTATTGCAGGGTTCAGGTGGCAGCGTTGCTGCCCTAGTGGCCAAACAGGCCACCCGGTAAATGAGAGGCAGGCAATGAATCAAGGTAAACACTGGGTGACGCGTTGCGTTGAAACGTGCGCCGACCATCTGATGGCCTGGCGCAAGGGGCTGCTGTTGCTGTTCGTGCTGGTGACGCTAGGCCTGGGCTACAGCGCCACCCACACGCAGCTGGATGCGGGGTTCAACAAACAGATCCCGGTGACGCATCCGTACATGGTCAACTTTCTCAAGTTCAGCCGCTACTTCACCGGCGCCAACCGCCTCCTGGTCAGCGTGCGCTGGAAAGGCGAGGGCGACATCTATAACGCTCAGTACCTCGACACTCTGCGCAAAGTCACCGACGACGTGTTTTTCATTTCCGGGGTCAGCCGCCCCAGCGTGACGTCGCTGTTTACCGCCAATGTGCGCTACATCGAAATTACCGAGGAAGGTTTTTTTGGCGACGTGGTGGTGCCTCCGCGCTTTAGCGGCACCCTCGCGGACCTGGCTCAGGTACGCAGCAACACGGCGGCCTCCGGACAGGTAGGCCGGCTGGTGGCCAATGACCTGAAGTCAGCCATGGTCCGTGCCGATCTGCAGGACACCGACCCCAAGACCGGCCAGCCAGTGTCCTATGTCGACATCGCCAAGCGCCTGGAGGAAATCCGCGCCAAGTACAACAGTCCCGATATCGAGATCAACATCGTCGGCTTCGCCAAGCTGGTGGGCGATGTGGTCGAAGGGCTGAACACGGTGATCGGCTTTTTTGTCGTGGCCTTCGTGATCACCGGGTTGCTGCTGTGGCTGTATTCCCGTTCCCTGCGCCTGACCGTGGTAGCGCTGGTGGTGGCGTTGCTGCCGGTGGTCTGGCTGCTGGGCCTGTTGCCGTTGCTGGGGTTGGGCATTGATCCGATGTCGATCCTGGTGCCGTTCCTGATCTTTTCCATCGGCGTGTCCCATGCGGTGCAGATGACCAACGCCTGGAAGCAGGATGTACTGGCCGGTAGCACTTCCAGGGAAGCGGCGCGTTCGGCGTTCTGCAAGATTTTCATTCCCGGTTCCCTGGCCTTGTTGATGAATGCCCTGGGATTTGCGGTGATCATGTTGATCGACATTCCCATCGTCCACGAACTGGGGGTGACGGCCTGCATCGGCGTGATGCTGATGATCATCACCAACAAACTGATGCTGCCCATCATCATTTCCTACCTGCGCCTGGAGCCTGCGCTATTGCGCCGGGCGCAATCACGTCCTGCGGGCAGGCACCGCCTGTGGTGGCGCCTGTCGGCGCTGGCCGAACCGGGGCCAGCCCTCGGGGTGTTCGCCATCAGTCTGTTGCTGCTGGCGGCCGGGGCCTACAAGGCTCGCGACCTGGCGGTGGGCGATATCGGTGCGGGCGCGCCGGAGCTGCGGGCCGATTCTCGCTATAACCTGGACAACGGCAAGATCATCAGCAGCTATTCCATCGGACTCGATGTGATGTCGGTGTTCGTCCAGGTCAAGGGCGTCGAAGAAGGCTGCCTGTCGCCCACCGTGATGCGTGCGGTGGAAGCCTTTGATTTCCGCATGCGCACTGTCTCAGGCGTGCAGTCGATCCAGAGTGTGGCGGACATGGGCAAGCGGGTGATCGCCGGCAATAACGAAGGCAATCCGCGCTGGGCGGCGATTCCAGGCTCGCCCCGTGGCCTGAGCCAAGGCGCGCGGGCCTATGTGCCCGATGACGGGCTGGTCACCGACGGCTGTCAACAGATGCAGATCCTGGTGTTCCTTGCCGACCACGAAGGCAGCACGGTCAGTCATACGATCACTGAAGCCAAGCGGATCATTGCCGAGATCAGCTCGCCGCAAGTCGAATTCCTTCTGGCCGGTGGCAACGTCGGGGTGATGGCGGCCTCCAACGAGGCGGTCAAGCGCGCCGAAATCATCATGCTGGGGGCGCTGTTTGGTTCAGTCGCGCTGTTTTGCTGGATGACCTTCCTGTCGATCCGCGCGGTGCTGTGCATTCTGGTGCCGCTGGCAATTGTCGCGATCCTGTGCAACGCCCTGATGACCATGCTCGGGATCGGCCTGAAGGTCGCCACCTTGCCGGTGATGGCGTTGGGGGTGGGCGTGGGCGTCGACTACGGCATTTATCTGTACGAGCGCATCCAGCATGAAATGCTGCGCGGAGCCAACCTGCGTGAGGCGTTCTACGAGGCCATGTGCCAACGCGGCACGGCGGCGGTATTCACTGCCGTGACCATGTCCATTGGCGTTTGCACCTGGGCCTTCGCGCCGCTGAAGTTCCAGGCGGACATGGGTGTGTTGCTGTCGTTCATGTTCCTGGTCAACGTGCTGGGGGCGATTTTCCTCTTGCCGGCGCTGGCGGCCTGGTTCAATCGCGGGCGACCGTTGGTCAGCGAACGGGCACGCCAGCACCCGGCACCACAAGGCACGTATCAGCTGAAAAACAGCCCGGCTGCGCGTGATTCTCAATAGCGAAAAAATAAACCTGTCGGGCCTATTGTGGAGTAGGCAGGCGACAGGGAAACTGATGCGCGGGCCCCTGTTTTCGGGGCCCCCGCAGGCCACTAGCCGAAAATATAAAAATAACAAGGGAAGGGCACCGTCCTTACCCGAGCGAGGAGAAGACTATGCAAGATGGTGTCCTGACCCCGGAAGCCCTGGCGAGCCTTGGCCTGGATCTCACGCGCTACAACGAGCTGGTGGGCGAGATCTACGACGGCGCCCTCGATCCGAAACTGATGGCCCACGCCCTCAGAAGCTTTCTCAAACTCTACGAGGCCAACTACGTCACGCTGATCCTGCGGGTGCCGGACCAACCCGATACGGGCGTGATGATCCTCGTTGGCGATCGCGAAGGTGCCGGTGACGTCTGCTACATGACTTACCCGCAGACCAATACGCCGTTCGCCAACCAGCCACTGGACACGGTGTTCACCGTCGATGACATCATGAGCTCCACGGAATGGGAACACAGCGCCTACTTCAAGGCGTTCTGCGGTCCCAACGATGTGTATCACGTGATGTGCGCAGACATTTCCACCCCGGACGGCGGCAAACTGCGCTTTCGCGTCACCCGCCCGAAACACGCCCCCAACTTCTGCGCCAACGAGCGGGCGCTGTGCGCCAGTTTCCTGCCACACCTGCGTCGTGCCTCGCAATTGCATAACCTGCTGGACCGCAGCGAATCGCTGAGCGGGCTGTACTCCCAGGCCATCAGCCGGTTATCGGTGGCGACCCTGGTGCTCGACGAGAGCGGCAGCGTATTGCAGATCAACCCGGTGGCCCAGGAAATTCTCGCCCGTTCCGATGGCCTGAAACTGGTGGGCGGGCGCCTGGAGGCGACCTATCCAAGTGACAACCGTGAACTGCAACGCTTGATTCGCGGCGCGTTCTGCCCGGATGCCCCGAAAAGTGCCGAGGCCATGTCGGTGACGCGGCCTTCAGGCCTGGTCAACCTCGGTGTGGTGGTCGAATCGATTCCGTCCCTGGACTGGGCCGAGGAGAAGGGCCAACCGACGGCGTTGGTGTACATCCGCGATGCGTCGAGCAGATCCCTGGCCAGCGAAGTGGTGACCAAGCAGCTGTTCAACCTGACCAAGGCCGAAACCGCCCTGGCCATGGAACTGGCCAACGGCCTGTCCCTGGAAGAAGCTGCCGAGGCCCTGAATATCCGGCGTAACACCGCGCGGGCGCACTTGCGCTCGATCTTCTCCAAGACCGGCGTGCGACGACAGACCGAGCTGGTGCGCATCATGCTCAACAGCGTGGTGGCCTTGGGTAAACCCAAGCTCGTGTTGAAAATGGGCGAGAAAATCAAGGTTCCGCCGCTGAAACTGGCCGTGCCTATCTATCGCCAGGCCTAAGCCCGGCTCGCCGCAGGAGCCTGGCTTGCCGGCGAAGAACGATGACGCGGTGTGACAGATACACCGCATCGCCGCTCCCACATGAATTGCGCATAACTGACTGGCATTGGGGCAAGCCTCTCTCCTACGTAGTCCGCACAGACGATGCCGTCGCGTGATTGCCCTGTCGATACTGGGCGGACCTATCACGGAGAACCACTATGCCTATAACAGCCATTACCGGGAGTGCCTCGGGAATTGGGGCCGCCGTATCCGCCGCCATGCGCGCAGCCGGACATCAGGTCATCGGTATCGATCGCAGCAACGCTGAAGTGATCGCCGACCTGTCCACCGCCCAAGGGCGTGACGCGGCCATCGCACAAGTGCTTGAGCAGAGTGGCGGGGTCCTCGACGGACTTATCTGCTGCGCTGGGGTCGGTGTCACGGCGCCCACCTGCGGGTTGATGCTGGCGGTCAACTACTTCGGCGTCAGTCAGTTGCTGGACGGCCTGCAAGGGGCGTTGGCCAAAAGCCAACAACCGGCAGCGCTGGTGATCGGCTCGGTGGCGGCGACTCATACGGGCCCTGACGGCCAGCCGATGATCGAAATGATGCTCGCCGGCGATGAGGCCCAGTCACTGGAGTTGGCCAACACCCTGGGCGAGCCTCACGTCGCCTATGCCGCCTCCAAATACGCCATCAGTCACCACGCCCGCAGCCTGGCTGTGAGCTGGGGCAAGCAGGGCATGCGGTTGAACGTGGTGGCGCCGGGAGCGGTAACCACCCCGTTGCACCAGGCCTCGCTGGAAGATGCACGTTTTGGCCAGGCTACCCGCGATTTCGTGGCACCCCTCGGCCGCTCCGGGCACCCTGATGAGATCGCCGCCGTGGTGGCCTTCCTGCAATCGCCGCAAGCATCGTTTATCCATGGCAGCGTGGTGTTCGTCGATGGCGGTATGGACGCCATGGTCCGCGCCCCGCGCTTCTAAAAAGGAACCTGTATGAACAAGGTGGCATTCATCACCGGCGCCAGCCGTGGTATTGGCCGCGAAGCGGCACTGGCGTTCGCCCGTGCCGGTTTCGACCTGGCGATCAGCGCCCGCACCCTCAACGAGGGCGAACAGCATGAACATGCGCTGCGCGATGCCGCCGGGGCGCCGCTGGCCGGCAGCCTCAACGGCACCGCCGAGGCGTTGCGCGAACTCGGTTGCCGGGTACTCGTGGTGCCGATGGACCTGCTCGACAGCGCCTCGGCCCTCGGCGCCTGCGAGGCGGTGCTGGCCGAGTACGGGCGCATCGACGTGCTGATCAACAACGCGATCTATCAGGGCAGCGACCTCAACGCCGGGTTCATGGACCTGCAGGTGCAAACCCTCGAGCGAATGTTCCAGGGCTACATCCTCACACCGTTCCTGCTGACCCGGGCGGTGGCTCAACACATGGTGGCGCGCGGCGGCGGGGTGGTGATCAACGTCACCTCCGGCGCCGGCGAAAGCGACCCACCGGTGGCGGCGGGCAAGGGTGGCTGGGGCTATGCCTACGGCGCGGGCAAGGCGGCGGTGTCGCGGTTGTCCGGGGTGCTGACCACAGAGTTGGGTGATGCCGGCGTTCGCGCCTACACCCTCAATCCGGGGGTGGTCACCACCGAAGCGCTCAAGGCGACCATCGGCGACAAAGGCTTGATCGCTCTGCGTTCCGGCAGCGCTCCGCCCCATGTGCCGGCGGCGGTCATGCTGTGGCTGGCCACTGCCGAACAGGCACCGGCGTTTCAACGCCGGACCATTGCGGCACAGCCGTTTGCGTTGGAACACGGGATTGTCGCCGACTGGCGTTGAAACCTATTCCATTGACACCAATCAGGAGTGGGAGCGAGCAGGCTCGCTCCCACAGGGGCAGTGCGGCCTTACGCCTGCCGCCGCTGACGGGCGAGAGTCATGGCGGTGTCTTCGATCATGTCCTCCTGGCCGCCCACCATTCCCCTCCGCCCCATCTCGACGAGAATTTCCCGGGCCGAGACGCCGTATTTCTTCTCGGCACGCTTGGCGAACAGCAGGAACGAACCGTAGACCCCGGCGTAGCCCATGGTCAGGGCATCGCGGTCGCTGCGGATCGGGAAGTCCATGATCGGCACCACTAAATCTTCGGCGACGTCCTGGATACCGAACACACTGACACCGGTGTCGATGCCCATGCGATCGCACACCGCCACCAGCACTTCCATCGGCGTGTTGCCGGCACCGGCGCCGAGGCCTGCGCAGGCGGCGTCGATACGGTTGGCGCCGGCGGCAATCGCGGCGATGGAGTTGGACACGCCCATCGACAGGTTGTGGTGGCCATGGAAGCCGATCTCGGTTTCCGGCTTGAGTGCCGCACGCATCGCCGCCACGCGGGCGCTGACGTCATGGGGCAACAGGTAGCCCGCCGAGTCGGTCAGGTAAATGCAATTGGCACCGTAGCTTTCCATCAGCAAGCCTTGCTTGACCAGGCCTTCAGGGCTGTTCATGTGGGCCATCATCAGGAAACCGACGGTGTCCATGCCCAGGCCACGGGCATGGGAGATGTGCTGTTCGCTGACATCGGCCTCGGTGCAATGGGTGGCCACGCGAATGGTGTTGACCCCCAGTTCATGGGCCATTGTCAGGTGATCGACGGTGCCGATGCCGGGCAACAGCAGCGCCGAGACCTTGGCCTTTTTCATCAACGGGATCACCGCCGACAGGTACTCCTCGTCGGAGTGGGCGGGGAAGCCGTAGTTCACCGAACTGCCACCCAGACCGTCGCCATGGGTGACTTCGATCAGCGGCACGCCGGCCGCGTCGAGGCCGCAGGCGATGTCTTTCATCTGTTGCAGGCTGATCTGGTGGCGCTTGGGGTGCATGCCGTCGCGCAGGCACATGTCGTGAACGGTGATGCTTTTGCCGCGAAGATCCATGGTCGGCTCCTTATGCGTGGGCGGTTTGGGCGGTGGCGGTCAGCACGAGTTCGCCCTTGAGGATTTCCTCGGCGAACATTTCGGCGGTACGCGCCGCCGCGGCGGTCATGATGTCGAGGTTGCCGGCGTACTTGGGCAGGTAGTCGCCCAAGCCTTCGACTTCCATGAAGATCGACACCCGATTGCCGTCGAACACCGGGCCGTTGACCAGCCTGTAGCCGGGCACATAGCGTTGCACTTGCTTGATCATGGCCTCGATGGCGGCGGTGATCGCCGGCTGGTCGGGTTCGCTGGCGGTCAGGCAGTGCACGGTGTCGCGCATCATCAGCGGTGGCTCGGCGGGGTTGATGATGATGATCGCCTTGCCTTTCTTCGCGCCGCCGACCTTTTCCACCGCACTTGCGGTGGTGCGGGTGAACTCGTCGATGTTTTTCCGGGTGCCGGGGCCGACGGACTTGGAGGCCGCGGTGGCGATGATTTCCGCGTAGTCCACCGGCTGCACGCTGGACACCGCCGCCACCAGCGGAATGGTGGCCTGGCCTCCGCAGGTGACCATGTTGACGTTCATCACGCCCTGGCCCAGTTGGGCCTTGAGGTTGACGGGCGGCACGCAGTACGGGCCGATGGCCGCCGGAGTCAGGTCGATCATCAACACGCCCAGGGCATTGAGCTTGCGCGAGTTCTGCGCGTGCACATAGGCCGAGGTGGCGTCGAAGGCGATCTGGATCTGGTCTTCAAGAACGTGTGGCAGCAAGCCATCGACACCCTCGGCGGTGGTTTTCAGGCCCAGTTCGCGAGCGCGCGCCAGGCCTTCGGAGGTAGCGTCGATGCCCACCATCCACACCGGTTCGAGCACCTCGCTGCGCATCAGTTTGTACAGCAGGTCGGTGCCGATGTTGCCCGGCCCGATCAGCGCGCATTTGATCTTTTTGCTCATGGTCTTTGGCTCCAGGGGAGGGAAGGGGTGGTCAAGGGACAAAACGCAGGCTGGCTTCACCGAGCCCGGTCATTGACAGGCTGATACGGTCACCAGCCACCACCGGGACCAGCGGCGCCAGGGCACCGGAGAGAATGATTTCGCCCCGGCGGAACGGGATGCCCAGCTCGCCCAGGGTATTGGCCAGCCAGGCCACGGCCGCGCAAGGGTGACCTTGCACCGCCGAGCCCAGGCCCGAGCCTGCCGGCTGGCCGTTTTTCAGCAGTTGCATGTGCACCGCGGCGAGGTCCAGCGAGCGCGGGTCGATGCGCTGAGTGCCGAGGGCGAACACACCACAGGACGCGTTATCGGCCACGGTGTCCTGGATGCGGATCTGCCAGTCGTCGATTCGCGAATCGACGATCTCGAAGCATGCCGCCACCGATTGAGTGGCGGCCAGCACGTCCTCGGCGCTGATGCCCGGGCCTTGCAAGTCTTCGCCGAGGATAAAAGCGATTTCGCCTTCGGCCCGGGGCTGGATCAAGTTGTAGCGGGCCAGGCTGACATCGCTGCCATCCTCGACCTGCATGGCATTGGTGAGGAACCCGAAGTCCGGTTGGTGGACATCGAGCATTTCCTGCACGACGCGGCTGGTGACCCCGATTTTCTTGCCGATCACCTGCTCGCCGAGGGCTTCGCGGCGTTGCAGGAAGTGCAGGGAAATCCGATATGCCTGCTCCAGGGTGATCTGCGGATAGCGCCGCGTCAGTGGCGCCAGGGTCTGGCGGCTGCGTAAAGCGTTGAACAGCTCGTCACCGAGCGCGTTGATCAAATGGGCGTCCATGGCGGGGCTCCAGAGGGTGGAAAAAAAGCCCGCCCCAACATCAACAGGGACGGGCCCAAAGGAGTCGGTTCAGCCGGGCCAGACCGACGAGTCGGCACCGCCATCGACATCAATGATCTTGCCGGTGACCCAGGCCGAAGCGGGGCTGGCCAGGTACAGCGCGGCGGCGGCGATGTCTTGCGGGGTGCCCAGGCATTTAAGCGGGGTGTTGGTTTCCATGACCTGGCGCATGGCTGCCGGCATCACGCCATTCAGCGCTTCGGTCAGGGTGGGGCCGGGGGCGACGGCGTTGACCCGGATCTGCGGCGCAAAGTCCTGGGCCAGCAAGCGAGTCAGGTGGCTGAGGGCAGCCTTGGCCGTGCCGTAGGCGCTGAAATGGCGCTGGGCATAGCGCGCCGCCACCGAGCTGATATTGATGATGTTGCCGCCACCGGCCTCGCGCATCAGCGGCACGCACAACTGGCAGAAGGCGTAGCTGGTGGCGACGTTGAAGTTCAGCACCTGGGCGAACTGCTCAGGCGTCATGGCCAGCGGATCGTTGGGCCCGCCCCCGCCGACGTTGTTCACCAGGTGAGTGATACGACCCATTTGCTCAACGCTATGGCGCACCAGCGCCTGGCGTTGCTCGGCATCGTTGACGTCGCAGGCGAACGCCAGGGCGCGTCGGCCCAGACCACGAACTTCTTCGGCCACGGCCTGTACCTCGTCCAGCGAGCGCGCCGAGCACACTATATCGGCGCCTGCTTCGGCATACGCCAGGGCAATCGCCCGGCCGATACCCCGGCCGCTGCCGGTGACAATGGCGACGCTGCCGTGCATTTGGAAACGCTGCAAAATACTCATGGGCCCTTGCTCCGTGGGGTCGACTGTTGATGCGCCTACTATCGCCAGCGTGGCTTGGCGGGGCATCGTCTCAACGGACTATCAAGCAGGGCACACAACCTGTAGGAGTGCCGCAGGCTGCGATCTTTTGATCTTGCTTTTAAAAAACAAAGTCAAAAGATCGCAGCCTCGTTGCACTCGACAGCTCCTACAGGGGAACCGAGTGCAGCCCTAGTCCGCTTTGACGATGAATGATTGTTCGCTCGATCCGATGATCCATCACAACTCGCGCAGTGGCGCAGTGAGATCGGGAGAATTGAGTGATGCACAGCATGCGAGAAAAGACCCAGGACGAACGTGATCTGCTTGAACGTGCACGCAGCCTGGTGCCAGCACTCAAGGCGCGCACGGCGCAGGCCGAGAAGGATTTGAAGGTGCCGCAGGAGAGCGTTGCCGAGTTGCAGTCCGCCGGTTTGCTGCGGGCCTTGCAGCCACGGGCGTTCGGTGGCTATGAAGTGGACCCGCGTACCTTCTTCGAAATCCAGACCATCCTCGCCGAGGGTTGCATGTCCACGGCCTGGATCTACGGCGTGATGGGGGTTCACCCCTGGCAGCTGGCACGTTATCCGATCGAAGCACAGCGTGAAGTCTGGGCGGATGACCACAGCACGTTGATCTGCTCGACTTACATGCCGGCGGCCAAGGTCACGGTAGTCGAGGGCGGTTACCGGATCAGCGGGCGCTGGGGTTTCTCCAGCGGCAGCGAGCACTGTCAGTGGGTGTTTCTGGGCGGCATCCTGCCGCCCGATGGCGAACTGGCCGCCGAGCACGGCACCTTCCTGCTGCCGCGTCACGACTATCAGATCGAACGTAACTGGGATGTGATGGGCCTGCGCGGCACCGGCAGCCATGACATCGTGGTCGAGGATGTGTTCGTCCCGACCCATCGCGTACAACGCACCAATAACTGGACCCTCGAAGCGACGCCCGGGCGCCTGGTCAACACCAACCCGATCTACGCGATCCCCTTCGCCCAGGTGTTCTCGCGCGCGGTCTCGACCTCGGCCATCGGCGCCCTGCAAGGCGCGATCAACGAGTTCCGCGACAACGCCGCGAAACACATCGGCAAGCACGGCGCCCGTACCGCTGACGATCCAGTGGCGCAAACCGCTGTTGCCGAAGCGATGATTACCGTCGACAGCCTGCGCCTGGTGCTGGAGCGCAACTACGAGCACCTGATGAGCCTGGCCCGTGCCGGCGAATACCCGGACACCGAGACCCGCCTGCTGTACCGCTACCAATCGGCTTACGTGACCAATATCTGCGCCGAACGGGTCAACGACTTGCTGCGCAGCATGGCCGCCTCGGGCTTGTACAACACCAACCCGGTGGCGCGGCTGTTCCGCGACCTGCATCAGGCGCGTGGGCACATCGCCAACAACTACATGGCCTACGGGCGCAGCTACGGCGCGGTGATGCTGGGCCTGCCCAACCCGGACCCGTACGTCTGAGGCCATGGTGCCCGTTTCGATACCCCTGGGTTTACACCTTCCCGTGATACACGGGCAGGTGGTCATGAGTACCTGACCTATGAACAATTATCTTGCCCTGCGCGTGGCGCGAGTGATCGAGGAGACCGCCGATGCGCGCTCCCTGGTGTTCGACGTGCCAGAGCATCTTGGCGAACGTTTCCGTTATCAGCCTGGCCAGTTCCTGACCTTGCGCATCCCCTTCGAAGACGGCTGGTTGCCGCGCTGCTATTCGTTGTCGAGCACACCGTTGCTGGGCGAACCGCTGCGGGTGACGGTCAAGCGCGTGCGTGACGGCCGGGCCTCGAACTGGCTCTGCGGCGAGCTGCAGGCCGGTCAAATCCTGGAGGTGCTGCCGCCCGCCGGGGTGTTTGTGCCACGCAGTCTGGACGACGACCTGCTGCTGTTCGGCGGGGGCAGCGGCGTGACGCCGGTGCTTTCAATCCTGCGCTCGGCGTTATTGGTCGGCCACGGCAGGATTCTGTTGATCTACGCCAACCGCGATGAAGCCTCGGTGATCTTTCGCGACGAACTCAAGGCCTTGGCCAGCGCGCACCCGCAACGCCTGCAGATTGTCCATTGGCTCGATTCGGTGCAGGGCATTCCGAGCGTTGAGCAATTGGCTGAGCTGGCGCGTCCGTTCACAGACGCCCAGGCCTTTATCTGTGGCCCCGGGCCGTTCATGGACGCAGCGGTCAGTGCGCTGAAAAACCTGGGCCTGCCTGGCGGCCGGGTCCATGTCGAACGCTTTGTCTCGCTGCCTGGCGAAGGCGAACTGCCCCTGGCGGTCAGCAGTGAAGCGGCGATGGCTGCGCAGTTATCGGTGCGCCTGGATGGCGAGGACCACAGCCTGGCCTGCGATAGCGGCGAAACCGTACTGGCAGCGATGGAGCGTGCCGGCCTTAAACCTCCCAGCGCCTGTCGGGTGGGTGGCTGCGCCTCGTGCATGTGCACGCTGGACAGTGGCGAGATCGAGCTGCTGCACAACGATGCGCTGGACAGCGGTGAACTGGCCGAAGGCTGGATCCTGGCCTGTCAGGCTGTACCGACCAGCGCCCACTTGCGTATCCGTTTTCCCGAATGATGCAGATCACCGAGCCTACGATGAACCAGAGCCTGAAGATTTCCCTGCCGCTGAGCGCAGTGCCCACCACCATTGCCCGGTTGGTGTTTCAAAGCGCCAAACGTTTTGCCGGTCGCACGGCCATCGAAGACAACGGACAGTGCATTGATTACGCCGAGCTGCCAGAACGGGTCATGGGCTTTGCTCGGGGCTTGATGGCGCTGGGCATTCAGGCTGGCGACCGGGTCGGTGTGTGGGCGCCGAACAGCGGTGACTGGATCCTCGCTGCGCTGGGCATTCAATGCGCCGGTGCGGTGCTGGTGCCGATCAACACGCGCATGAAGGGCCTTGAGGCGGCCGATGTGCTGGAACGCAGCGGCTGCCGGCTGTTGTTTGTCCAGCAGCGCTTTCTCGACGTCGACTACCCGGCGTTGCTCGCTCCCCATCGGCCGGCCAACCTTGAACACCTGGTGATCCTTGATGGCGACACGCCCGAGCTGTCTTCGGACCTGACCCTTGCACAGTTCCTGCGCGGTGCCGCGACCATCGATGCCGAGAGTGCCAGGCGCCGCACATTAACAATCGGCCCCGAGGCCATGTGCGACCTGTTGTTCACCTCCGGCACCACCGGCAAACCCAAGGGCGTGATGAGCGGCCATGGCCAGAACCTGCGGGCCTTCAGCGAATACGTCAAGGTCATCGGCCTGGTGCCGGGTGACCGCTACCTGATCGTCAATCCGTTCTTCCACGCCTTTGGCTACAAGGCCGGTTGGCTGACTTGCCTGATCGGCGGCGCGACCATCCTGCCCCACGCGGTATTCGACGCAGAAGCAGTCTTCCAGCGCATTGCCCGAGAGCGCATCAGCGTCTTGCCCGGCGCGCCGACCCTGTACCTGTCGCTGCTGGCCCACCCGCGACTCAAGCAGACCGACCTGTCGAGCCTGCGCATTGCGGTCACCGGTTCGGCCAGCATTCCACCGAGTCTGATCGAGCGCATGCGCAACGAGTTGGGATTTGCCGTGGTCACCACTGCTTACGGCCTGACCGAGTGCGGCGGGCTGGCGACGATCTGCGATCCCCGGGACTCGGCGCAGGTGATCGCCGGCACCAGCGGACGGCCAATTGCCGGGACCGAAGTGAGCATTCGCGACCCGGACAACCAGGCACTGGACACCGGGCTTACCGGTGAGATCTGCCTGCGTGGCTTCCACATCATGCAGGGCTATTTCCAGAACCCCGAAGCGACCCGCGAAGCGATCGACGCCGAAGGCTGGCTGCACACCGGCGATGTCGGGCGCCTGGACGAGGCGGGCAACCTGATCATCACCGACCGCCTGAAGGACATGTTCATCGTCGGCGGTTTCAACTGCTACCCGGCGGAAATCGAAGCGGCGCTGATCAGGCATCCGGCAATTGCCCAGGTGGCGGTGATCGGCATCGCCGATGAACGCATGGGCGAGGTCGGATGTGCCTGCGTGGTGCTGCGCGAAGGTAAAGCACTTGACGAGGCGCAACTGATCGCCTGGAGCCGTGAGCAGATGGCCAATTACAAGGTGCCGCGCCAGGTGCGCTTCTTCAGCGCCTTGCCACTCAATCCGTCGAGCAAGGTGGCGAAGAACGAATTGCGGGCGGTGGTGGCCAACAACGCTCAGGCATAAGGCGCACCCGTCTCACCAAACCGCGCGGCACGGGCTTTTTTCATGCTGTGGCGACACAAGAAAAAACAACAACAAAAGGAGAGGAGCATGTTTACGCGAAACACTGTCGCGCGCCATTCGGGGAACCTGACCGGTAGCCGCTGCCTGTTGGCAACGGCCATCACCATCGCCAGTGCCACAGCCGGCGCTGCACCGACTATCGAACTGGGGGAAAACACCACCCTGGATTCGTCGCTGACGGTCAACTACACCGCCTCCATGCGTACCGCCAAGCAGGCCAGCCAATACCTCAACGACCCGAACAACGACGATGGCACGCGCAACTTCAAGCGCGGTTCGTTGATCAACAACCGCCTGAGCCTGTTCGGTGAATTGCAGCTCAAGCACGACAACCTCGGTGCGGTGTTGCGCGGCAGTCAGTTCTACGACGATGTCTACAACCAGAAAAACGCCAATGACTCGCCGCAGACGGTGAACAAGGTCGGCCACAACGATGGCTTCAGCGACGAAACCCGCAGGCTCAGTGGCAGCATGGCGCGACTGCTCGATGCGTATGTGTATGGCAACTTCGATGTCGGCGAGACTCAGTACCTGTCGCTCAAGGCCGGGCGGCACCTGGTGGCCTGGGGCGAGAGCCTGTTCTGGCCTAACATCAGCCAGGGCCAGGCCCCGGTGGACGCCACCAAGTTTAACGTGCCGGGTACCGAGGCCAAGGACTCGTACCTGCCGGTAGGGCAGGTGTCCGGATCGTGGTCGCTGAATGAAAACCTGGCGCTGGTGGGCTACTACCAGTACGAGTGGGAAAAGACCCAGCTCAACCCCGTGGGCGACTACTTCGGCAGCGACACCTTCGGTCCCGGCGCCGAGTTCTATCGCCTGGGCAGCGGTGCGGTCGACCGCCTGCCCAACGGTCTGGCGGTCGGTTATGCCGGTGAAAAAGACGCCAGCGACAGCGGCCAATGGGGCCTGGGCGCGCGCTACCGGATCACCGAGAACACCGAAGTGGGGCTGTTCCATTACCGCTATAACGAGCGCATCGGCTCGATGTTCTTCGACTTCACCGGCACCACCCAATACTCCTCGCTCAAGAGCATCGGCCATAACGGCACCGCGCCGTCCTATCGCCTGGGTTACTTCGAAGACGTCAAGCTGACGGGCATCAGTTTCACCTCCAAGGTTGGCGACTCGGTGCAGTACGCCGGTGACCTGAGCTACCGCGATGGCGCGTCGGTCTACCTGAACAACGGCGCGCCCACCACCGGGCAGATCTGGCAAGGCAACCTCAACGCCATGTACATCCTGGGCCCAAGCCTGCTCGCCCATCAGACTACCTTCATGGGCGAAGTGGTGCATCAACACATCGACGGGGTGGACAGCCTGACGATCACTGGCGGCGGGCCCGGCGTGGACGGCACCTTCGACACGTTCGAGTCGAAGACCCAGACCCGCGGTTCGACCTTGCTGGGCATTGGTGCCTACATGGATTACCCGTCCATCGCCACGGGCCTGGACCTGAGCACCAAAGTGGTCTGGACGCAGAACGTCGACGGCAGCGCCTATCAGGGCCTGGGCCGTGACGAGAAGCGCCTGACCGTGGGTGGCGATTTCAAGTACCTGGGCAACTTCCAGATCGGCATGACCTATGTCGCCTACCTGAGCTCGCCGGATGTCGCCCAAGGCCGACTGCTGGCTGACCGCGATTACCTGTCGCTCAACGCCAAGTACACCTTCTGATGATCATGGCTGCGTCGCGAGATGGCGACGCAGCCTTCATTTGTAGCCTGATAACAACAAAGAGAGGCCTGTCATGAACCCTCGTCCGACCCCATCACCGTTCAGCCCTATTGCGATTGGCCCACTGACCCTGAAAAACCGGTTTATCAAGTCCGCCACCAACGAGGGCATGAGTGCCCAGGGCGTGCCTTCCAAACAATTGGTCAAGTTGCACTCGGCCCTGGTCGCTGGGGGCACCGCCATGACCACCGTGGCCTATTGCGCGGTCAGCAATGATGGCCGCACCTTGCCCAACCAGTTGACCCTCACCCCATCCAGCGTGCCGCACTTCAAGGCCCTGACCGACGGTGTGCACCAGTCCGGTGGCCTGGCCAGCGCGCAGATCACCCATGGCGGCTGCTTTACCTTTATCCGCGAGCGCTCGACCAAACGCCCGCTGTCAGCCAGCGGCGGCTTCAACAAGATCGGCTTGATGAGTGGCATGTTCCTCAAACAGGCGATGAACGAAGCCGACATGCAGCAAGTGGTGCGCGACTTCGCACAAGGAGCGCGCCTGGCACGCCAGGCGGGTTTCGATGCCGTGGAAATCCACATGGGCCACGGCTACCTGCTCAGCCAGTTCATTTCGCCGATGTACAACAAGCGCCGCGACCAGTACGGCGGCAGCCTGGAAAACCGCCTGCGCTTTCCGCGCCGGGTGCTGCGTGCGGTACTGGATGCGGTCGGCCAGGACATGGCGGTGATCTGCAAATACAGCGTCACTGAAGGCGTGCGCGCCGGTAACAGTGCCGAAGACGGGGCACAGATCGCCCGCATGTTGGAAGAGGAGGGTGCGCACCTGCTGGTGCTCAGCGCCGGGATGAACGCCGAGTCGATCACCACCATGTTCGGCTCTTCCTTCCCCAAGGAAAACCGGGTGCAGCAGAAGAACAAGGTGATTGCCTTTGCGATGGCCATTCAGCGCCGTAAAGAGCCAACCGTGGAATTCCGTGAGCTGTATTTGCTGGAACATGCGCGCAAGGTGCGTGCCGCGGTGAAAATGCCACTGGCTTATCTGGGCGGCGCCAAGAGCCTGGCGAGCATCGAAAAGATCATGGCCGAGGGTTTCGACCTGGTCGCCATGGGCCGGGTATTGCTGGCCGAGAATGACTACGTCAACAAGCTCGAAAGTGGTGCCAGCCGCGACTCGATCTGCACCGCCTGCAACCGCTGCGTGGCGATGATGTACACCCCCGGCGGTACCTCCTGTGTGCTGGGCCAGCCCGGCGATGCCGAGTTGAACAGCCAGAAGGCGGCAGATCGCTAAACCACCCCCCGCTGTAGGAGCGAGCTTGCTCGCGAAGGACGTTAACGAAAACGCGTGTCTGCTGGATGAACGCGTTGTCTTTGGTTCCTTCGCGAGCAAGCTCGCTCCTACAGAGGAGGAGCGGTATTGGGAGATCAACCGTTCTGCAGGAAGTCGATGCAGCTGCGATTAAATAGTTCGCGGTGTTCCACCTGGACCCAATGCCCGCAACGGTTGAGCACGATGAACCGGGCGTTTGGCGCGCCGTCGATGATGCGCTGGGCGCCGCTGACAGGGTTGAATTGATCGTTGGTGCCCCAGAAACCGAGGATCGGGCACTGGATCTCGCCCAAGCGTGTTTCCATGTTCGGCACCATCATCGTGCTGAACAGGTTCTTTGGCTGGGTCACCGCCACCGCCACGCGTTCTTGCAGCAGGCTTTCCGGCAGGATCGAATCATCGAACAGCTGCAGGCGCATCATGCTGCGCATCTCGTCCATGCCGATGGGACCGGCGTTGAACAGGCTGACCATGCGCACGATGCCTTCCATCTTGAAGTAGGTTTCCCGCTCCTCGACACCGCCCGGTGCCAGCAGGATCAGACCCTGAGGCAATTGCGGCAGACGCAGGGCCAGGCCCAGGGCAATCGCGCCACCCAGCGAGTTACCCAGCAGGGTGCAGCGCTGTACGCCGACGGCTTCCAGAAACGCCGCTACGCAGTCGACGAAGAAATCCAGGTTGTACTGGGCGTCCTCGGGTTTGTCCGAACGGCCGAAACCCGGCAGGTCGAGCACGATGTTGCGGTAGCCGGCGGCGACGAATTGCGGGTAGTTGCCCTTGAAGTTGCTGAAACCACTGGCGCCCGGTCCGCTGCCGTGCAGCCACAGCACCACGGGGCCCGCGCCTTCATCCAGATAGTGCAGGCGCAAGCCGTTGTTGGGCAGCGTTGCGTAATGGCCGACGGGCAGGGGCAGGTCTACGGGTTGGTTCATGGGGTTCTCCATTTTCTGCTGATTCATAAAGCACAGCCGCGTCAGGCGCGACAGCGAATTGAAGGGGAACGCTGAGCTTGACGTGGTGTGCACCTATGAATGCTGGGGCCGTGGGGGATTGCCGGCATCGTCCGTTCAGACCACGCGGCGATAGTCCCATCGGACGATGTGTGCCAAGGCACTTGCCGCTAATCATTCAGGGGACGGCCCACTGCAAGGGCGGCGGGCCGCAGGGTATTTGCACATTCGGAGATCGCTATGAAGTTACTCAATAAAGTCGCCTTTGTGACCGGCGCAGGGCAAGGCATGGGCCAGGCCATCGTGCGTGGTTTTGTTGCCGAAGGCGCCAAGGTGGTGGCTGTCGACCTGAATCAGACCGCACTCGCCGAGAGCCTGGCGGACCTCGGCGACAACGTATTGGCCCTGGCCTGCAACGTCGGTGACGGCGCCTCCGTGGCCGATGCCATGGGCCAGGCCGAGCAGCACTTCGGCGGCCTCGACATCCTGGTCAACAACGCTGGCGTGGGCGCGCTGGACAGCTTCCTCGAAACCCCGGACGAGAGTTGGGCGCGGGTGATCGGCGTGAACCTGGGTGGCACCTTCCTGTGCTGCCGCGAAGGCGCCAAGCTGATGGTCAAGGGCGGGCGCAAAGGGGCGATCATCAACCTCTCCAGCACTGCCGCGCTGACCGGCGACGGTCCTAGCCATTACTGCGCTTCGAAAGCCGGGGTGATGGGCCTGACCCGTTCGATCGCCCGTGAACTGGCGGCCAGCGGCATACGCGTCAACACCCTCGTGCCGGGGCCGACCAACACGCCGATGATGGCCGGCATCCCTGATGACTACATGCAAGCACTGCTGAAAAACGTACCGTTGGGTCGCATGTGCGAGACCGACGAGATCGCCCGTGTTGCGGTCTTCCTTGCCAGCGAAGACGCCAGCTTCATGACTGGCCAGAACATCGCGGTTAACGGCGGCATGGCCTTTATTTGATCGGAGAATGACTGATGAGCAAGCGTTTACAGGGAAAAATCGCCTTTGTGACCGGCGCCGGTTCGGGCATCGGTGAAGCCACCGCGCTGCGGTTCGCCGAGGAGGGCGCCACTGTTGTGCTCTGCGGGCGACGCGTGGAGCCGTTGCAAGGTGTGCAGGAAAAAATCATTGGGTTCGGCGGGCACGCTGAAATTGCGGTGGCCGACGTCAGCGACGAGCAGGCCTACGTCAGCGCATTGGAAGCCACCGCGCAACGCCACGGTCGCCTGGACATTCTGGTCAACAATGCGATGGCCTACACCTGGGGCAGCATCGACACAATGTCCACCGCCGACTGGCACGCCAACTTCGCCACTACCGTCGACGGCACCTTCTTTGGCACTCGCACCGCGATGCGTCTGATGAAAGAGCAGGGCGGCGGTTCGATCGTCAACATTGCCTCGATCTGCGGCCTGTTCGGCACCGCGTGGATGGCCGGTTACTCGGCGGCCAAGGCCGCGGTGATCAACTTCAGCCGGGCGGCGGCCAGTGAAGGCGCGCCAAACAACATTCGCTGCAACGTGATCATCCCCGGCGTGGTCGATACCCCGGCCACCGCCGGCATGCTCGGCGACGCCAAGGCCCGCACCAACACCGAGAAAGTCATCCCGATGAAACGGGTCGGCCTGCCGGTGGAACTGGCCAACGCCATTCTGTTCCTGGCCAGCGACGAAGCTTCCTACGTGACCGGTGCCAGTCTGGCGGTGGACGGCGGACGCGGTTCCGACCTGTATACGGTGTTCGACTGATGGGCCTGGAATCCGCCGCGCTGCTTGAGCGCATCGACCGCCTTGAATCGCTGGACGCGATCCGTCAACTGGCCGGCAAGTACGCGTTGGCCCTGGACATGCGCGACATGGATGCCATGGCCAACTGTTTCGCCCCGGACGTGCGTGTGGGGCGCGACAAGACGGGCCGTGCACACCTCAAGGCATGGCTGGACGAAACCATGCGCAAGCAGTTTCACGGCACTTCCCATCACCTGGGGCAGCACATCATCGAGTTCAGCGATCCGGATCATGCCACGGGCGTGGTCTATTCCAAGAACGAGCATGAGACGGGTCCGGAGTGGGTGATCATGCAGATGCTGTATTGGGACGACTACGAGCGGATCGACGGACGCTGGTGCTTCCGTCGTCGCTTGCCGTGCTATTGGTACGCCACCGACCTGAATAAACCACCGATTGGCGGCTTGAAAATGCGCTGGCCGGGGCGCGAGCCTTATGCCGGCACGTTTCACGAGCTGTTCCCGTCCTGGGATGCGTTCTGGGCGCAACGGCCGGACAAGGAGGCCTTGCCGGAAATTGCCGAGCCGGCACCGCTGGAGGGGTTTCTTGCGACTTTGCGGCGCGGGGCGGGTGATCCGAAGATTCGCGTGCGCTGAAGGATGGTTGGGCGGTGTACATATCCGTTGCTGCGGTAATGTCGGCGCTGTTCGGATTGGGTGCATATCCGTTGCTGCGGTAACGGCGGCTTATGGTTCCGCCCTTACGGCGGGTCACTTGGAA
>NZ_CABVHY010000016.1 GCF_902497875.1 Pseudomonas fluorescens | reverse complement strand
GATCAAAAGATCGCAGCCTCGTTTCACTCGGCAGCTCCTACAGGAATGTTGCCGGGCTCGGTCACCGAGTAGGAGCTGTCGAGCAACGCGAGGCTGCGATCTTTTCAGCATCACCAAAGAACCTGATGAAACACAGCTTGCCGATTCCCTAACAAATTCAAGATTGGAGAGAGCAATGGCCGAAGCAAAAGTATTGAGTGGCGCCGGGCTACGTGGCCAGGTTGCCGGGCAAACCGCACTGTCCACAGTCGGGCAATCGGGCGCCGGGCTGACCTATCGCGGCTATGACGTTCGCGAACTGGCTGCCGACGCGCGGTTTGAAGAAGTGGCTTACCTGCTGCTGTACGGCGATCTGCCGAACAAGGCGCAACTGGCTGCTTACATGAGCAAACTGAGCACGCTGCGCGACCTGCCGCAAGCCTTGAAGGAAGTGCTCGAACGCATTCCTGCCGACGCGCACCCGATGGACGTGATGCGCACGGGTGCTTCGTTCCTCGGCAATATCGAACCGGAGAAGGATTTCTCTGCGCAACATGACGTCACCGACCGGATGCTGGCCGCGTTCCCGGCGATCATGTGCTACTGGTATCGCTTCAGCCACGATGGCCTGCGGATCAACTGCGTCACTGATGAAGAATCCATCGGCGGGCATTTCCTGCACTTGCTGCATGACAAAAAACCGAGCGAGTTGCACCGCAAAGTCATGGACGTTTCGCTGATCCTCTACGCGGAACACGAGTTCAATGCCTCGACGTTCGCCGCACGGGTTTGCGCCTCGACCTTGTCAGACATGTTCTCCTGCGTAACGGCTGCTATCGGTACCCTGCGCGGCCCGCTGCACGGCGGCGCCAACGAAGCGGCGATGGAAATGATCCAGAAGTTCCAGTCCCCCGAAGAGGCCATCAAAGGCACCCTCGGCATGCTCGAGCGCAAGGACAAGATCATGGGCTTCGGTCACGCGATCTATAAAGACAACGATCCGCGTAACGAAGTGATCAAGGGCTGGTCGAAAAAACTCGCCGACGAAGTGGGCGACAAGGTGCTGTTCCCGGTTTCCGAAGCCATCGACAAGACCATGTGGGAGCAGAAGAAGCTGTTCCCCAACGCTGACTTCTACCATGCCTCGACGTACCACTTCATGGGGATCCCGACCAAGCTGTTCACGCCGATTTTCGTCTGCTCGCGCCTGACCGGCTGGGCCGCGCACGTGTTCGAACAGCGCGCCAACAACCGCATCATCCGCCCGAGCGCCGAGTACACCGGCGTCGAACAGCGCAAGTTCGTGCCAATCGAACAACGCTGACCGGTGGGTGCCGGCGCTGGCAGCTGAATGAAACCGAGAACCCTGTGGGAGCGAGCTTGCTCGCGATGACGGACTGACATTCAACATCAATGTCGACTGATACACCGCTATCGCGAGCAAGCTCGCTCCCACACTAAACCGAGTTCGCTTCAGCTCCAGTACCAGGCGCCCCCTCTGAATTTACCGTGACCGAGTCCTGACGATGAATACTGAATTCCGCAAACCGCTGCCCGGCAGCCATCTGGATTACTTCGACGTCCGTGCGGCTGTCGAGGCCATCCAGCCCGGAGCCTATGACACCCTGCCGTACACCTCCCGCGTGCTGGCGGAAAACCTGGTGCGTCGCTGCGACCCGGCCACGCTCACCGAATCCCTGAAACAATTCATCGAACGCAAGCGCGACCTCGACTTCCCGTGGTTCCCGGCTCGCGTGGTGTGCCACGACATTCTCGGCCAGACCGCGCTGGTCGACCTCGCCGGCCTGCGCGACGCCATCGCCCTGCAAGGTGGTGATCCCGCGCAAGTGAACCCGGTAGTGCCGACTCAATTGATCGTCGATCACTCCCTGGCCGTTGAATCCGGTGGCTCCGATCCCGAGGCTTTCGAAAAGAACCGCGCCATCGAAGACCGTCGCAACGAAGACCGCTTCCACTTCATCAACTGGACCAAAAAAGCCTTTAAGAACGTCGACGTGATCCCGCCGGGCAACGGGATCATGCACCAGATCAACCTGGAGAAAATGTCTCCGGTGATACAGGTGCGTGATGGCGTGGCCTTCCCTGATACCTGCGTCGGTACCGACAGCCACACCCCGCACGTCGATGCCCTGGGCGTGATCGCTATCGGTGTCGGTGGTCTGGAAGCTGAAAGCGTCATGCTCGGCCGCGCCTCCTGGATGCGTCTGCCGGAAAGCGTCGGCGTCGAGCTCACCGGCAAGTTGCAGCCGGGCATCACCGCCACCGACATGGTACTGGCGCTGACCCAGTTCCTGCGCCAGCAAAAGGTGGTTGGCGCCTGGCTGGAGTTCTTCGGTGAAGGTGCCTCGGCCCTGACCTTGGGCGATCGCGCGACCATCTCCAACATGGCCCCGGAATACGGCGCCACCGCGGCGATGTTCTATATCGACCAACAGACCATCGACTACCTCAAGCTCACCGGCCGTGAAGACGAACAGGTGAAACTGGTCGAGAGTTACGCAAAACTGACCGGCCTCTGGGCCGACAGCCTGAAGGGCGCCCAATACGAACGTGGGCTGACCTTCGATCTGTCCTCGGTGGTGCGCAACATGGCGGGCCCGAGCAATCCTCACGCCCGTGTCGCCACCTCGGACCTCGCGGCTCAAGGTATTTCCGGCCAGTGGGACGACGTTCCCGGGCAAATGCCGGATGGTGCGGTAA
Source organism: Pseudomonas fluorescens (assembly GCF_902497875.1). Taxonomy (GTDB): domain Bacteria; phylum Pseudomonadota; class Gammaproteobacteria; order Pseudomonadales; family Pseudomonadaceae; genus Aquipseudomonas; species Aquipseudomonas fluorescens_BR. The sequence continues at coordinate 166,126 of NZ_CABVHY010000016.1, read as the reverse complement.
TCATCGCCGCCATCACCAGTTGCACCAACACCAGTAACCCGCGCAACGTCATCGCCGCCGGCCTGTTGGCGCGCAATGCCAACAAGCTCGGGCTGACCCGCAAACCCTGGGTCAAGTCGTCCCTGGCACCCGGTTCGAAAACCGTTGCCTTGTACCTGGACGAAGCGGCCCTGACGACTGAACTGGAGCAATTGGGCTTCGGTATCGTGGCTTTCGCCTGCACCACCTGCAACGGCATGTCCGGCGCGCTGGATCCGCTGATCCAGCAGGAAATCATTGACCGCGACCTGTACGCCACCGCGGTGCTCTCCGGTAACCGCAACTTCGACGGGCGGATTCACCCGTACGCCAAGAATGCGTTCCTCGCGTCGCCGCCACTGGTGGTGGCTTACGCCATTGCCGGGACCATCCGTTTCGACATCGAGAAGGATGTGCTGGGCCTGGATGCCAACGGCAAGGAAATCCGCCTGAAAGACATCTGGCCAAGCGACGAAGAGATCGACGCGGTGGTCAAGGCTTCGGTGAAGCCGGAGCAGTTCCGTCAGGTCTACATCCCGATGTTCGCCATCGAGGAAGACACCGGTCCCAAGGTTGAGCCGCTGTACGACTGGCGCGAGATGAGCACCTATATCCGCCGTCCGCCGTACTGGGAAGGCGCGCTCGCCGGCGCTCGTCCGCTCAAGGGCATGCGCCCTCTGGCGGTGCTGCCGGACAACATCACCACCGACCACTTGTCGCCGTCGAACGCCATCATGCTCGACAGCGCAGCCGGTGAATACCTCGCCAAGATGGGCCTGCCAGAGGTGGACTTCAACTCTTACGCCACCCACCGCGGCGACCACTTGACCGCCCAACGCGCGACCTTTGCCAACCCGAAACTGTTCAACGAAATGGTCCAGGAAAACGGCAAGGTGATACAGGGTTCCCTGGCTCGCGTCGAGCCGGAAGGCCAGGTCATGCGCATGTGGGAAGCCATCGAAACTTACATGGAGCGCAAGCAGCCGCTGATCATCATCGCCGGCGCCGATTACGGTCAGGGCTCGTCCCGTGACTGGGCGGCCAAGGGCGTACGCCTGGCCGGTGTGGAAGCTATCGCTGCCGAAGGCTTCGAACGAATTCACCGCACCAACCTGGTGGGCATGGGCGTGCTGCCGCTGGAGTTCAAACCGGGCACCGATCGCAAGACTCTGGGCATCGACGGCAGTGAAACCTTCGACGTAATCGGCGAACGCATCCCGCGCAGCACCCTGACCCTGGTGATCACCCGCAAGAACGGCGAGCGTCTCGACGTGCCGGTCACTTGCCGCCTCGACACCGCCGAAGAAGTCTCGATCTATGAGGCTGGCGGCGTGCTGCAGCGTTTCGCCCAGGACTTCCTCGAATCGGCTGTTGCCGTCTAACCCGACGTGCAGCGGCGGGCCGACAAGGTCTCGCCGCTGCCAATAAGGAAACCCGCTCCATGGCTCACGCACCACAAATCAGGATTCCCGCCACCTATATGCGCGGCGGCACCAGCAAAGGCGTGTTCTTCAGCCTGCAAGACCTTCCCGAATCCGCACAGGTCCCGGGCGCGGCCCGCGATGCACTGTTGCTGCGGGTAATCGGCAGCCCCGACCCTTATGACAAACAGATCGACGGCATGGGCGCGGCGACCTCGAGCACCAGCAAGACGGTGATCCTGGCGAAAAGCACCCAGGCCGACCATGATGTCGATTACCTGTTCGGTCAGGTCTCTATCGACAAGCCGTTCGTCGACTGGAGTGGCAACTGCGGCAACCTCTCGGCTGCGGTCGGCGCATTCGCCATCAGCAGCGGCCTGGTGGACGCCAGTCGCCTTCCGCGCGACGGCGTGGCCATCGTACGCATCTGGCAAGCCAACATCGGCAAGACCATCATCGCCCATGTGCCCATCACTGATGGCGCGGTGCAGGAAACCGGTGACTTCGAACTCGACGGCGTGACCTTTCCGGCCGCCGAAGTCCAGCTCGAATTCATGGACCCGGCCGCCGAAGAAGAGGGTGGAGGGGGTTCGATGTTCCCTACGGGCAATCTGGTGGATGATCTGGAGGTGCCCGGCGTCGGTACGCTCAAGGTGACCATGATCAATGCCGGGATCCCGACCATCTTCGTCAATGCCGAGGACATTGGTTACACCGGTACCGAACTGCAAGGCCAGATCAACGGCGACCCCAAGGCGCTGGCGATGTTCGAGACCATTCGCGCTCACGGCGCATTGCGCATGGGCCTGATCGAACACCTCGATGAAGCTGCCAAGCGTCAGCACACACCCAAGGTCGCCTTCGTCGGCAAGCCTGCCGATTACCTCGCCTCCAGCGGCAAGCCGGTGGCCGCGGGTGACGTCGACCTGCTGGTGCGCGCACTGTCCATGGGCAAGCTGCACCACGCCATGATGGGCACCGCCGCAGTCGCCATCGGCACCGCCGCGGCGATTCCGGGCACCCTGGTCAACCTCGCCGCGGGCGGCACTGCGCGCAACGCGGTACGCTTCGGTCATCCATCGGGCACCCTGCGCGTAGGCGCCGAGGCTAGCCAGGTCAACGGTGAATGGACCGTGAAAAAAGCCATCATGAGCCGCAGTGCGCGGGTGTTGATGGAAGGCTGGGTGCGTGTGCCTGGTGATGCATTCTGAGAAAACCCATCCCCAAAGGAGCTGTGTAGGAGCTATGTAGGAGCTCCTACAGGGGGTAACGTTTCACCCTTAGCGGAGTAAATGGACCATGAGCGCCAACGTCGACCTGAACATCCGCCCCGACTACGACACCGTCCTGCAGGACATTGCCGACTACGTCCTGACCTTCAAGATCGAGTCCACAGAAGCTCTGGACACCGCCCGCAACTGCCTGATGGACACCCTCGGTTGCGGTCTGCTGGCCTTGCGTTTCCCTGAGTGCACCAAGCACCTGGGGCCTCTCGTCGAAGGCACCATCGTCCCTTTTGGCGCCCGCGTCCCCGGTACCAGTTTTCGGCTTGATCCAGTCAAGGCGGCGTGGGACATCGGTTGCATCGTCCGCTGGCTCGACTACAACGACACCTGGCTGGCGGCCGAGTGGGGCCATCCGTCCGATAACCTCGGCGGGATTCTTGCGGTCGCCGATCACCTGTCACAGAAACGTGTGGCCAATGGCGACGCGCCGTTGACCGTGCGCGCGGTGCTGGAAGCGATGATCATGGCCCACGAGATCCAGGGCGTGATCGCCCTGGAAAACTCCTTCAACCGGGTCGGCCTGGACCACGTGATCCTGGTCAAAGTCGCCTCCACGGCGGTCACCGCGAAACTGATGGGCGCCAACCGCGAACAACTGCTGTCCGCGCTGTCCCATGCATTCGCCGATGGGCAGGCGCTGCGCACCTACCGCCACGCACCGAACGCCGGTTCGCGCAAGTCCTGGGCAGCGGGCGATGCGTCCAGCCGGGGCGTGCGTCTGGCAGATATCGCCCTGCGCGGTGAAATGGGCATCCCCGGCGTGCTGACGGCAAAGCAGTGGGGCTTCTACGACGTGCTGTTCAGCCATACCAACAAGGATCTGGCGCTCAAGCCTGAAAACCAGCGGGTCTTCAGCATCACGCAGAAGTACGGCAGCTACGTGATGGAGAATGTGCTGTTCAAGATCAGCTTCCCCGCCGAGTTCCACGCGCAAACCGCCTGCGAAGCCGCGGTCACTCTGCATCCGCAGGTCAAGGATCGTCTGCACGAGATCGAGAAGATCGTTATCACCACCCACGAGTCGGCGATCCGCATCATCTCCAAGGTCGGTAAATTGGCCAACGCTGCTGACCGCGATCACTGCATCCAGTACATGACTGCCGTGCCGCTGGCGTTCGGCAATCTGGTAGCCGAGCACTACGAAGACGAGTTCCACGCGGCTCATCCAATCATCGACGAGTTGCGCGAGAAGATGGTCATCGTCGAAGACCCGCGTTTCACCCGCGAATACCTGGAAGCCGACAAGCGCTCCATTGCCAACGCGATTCAAGTGTTCTTCAGCGACGGCTCAAGCACCGAACAGGTCGTGGTTGAATACCCGATCGGCCACCGCCGTCGTCGCGTCGAAGGCATTCCATTGCTGGAAGACAAATTCAAGGCGAACCTGGCGACTCGCTTCACCGCCCAGCGCTCGGCGGAAATCTTCGCCCTGTGCAAGGACCAGGCTGCGCTTGAAGCGACGCCGGTCAACCGCTTTGTGGATTTGTTCGTGATCTGAGGGGTGTTTGCACCCTGTGTCATCGTGATGGATCTGTTGCATGTAACCCCCGTAGGAGCTGCCGCAGGCTGCGATCTTTTGATTTTGCTTTGGTGCAATTTTTAAAGATCAAAAGATCGCAGCCTCGTTTCACTCGACAGCTCCTACACAGCTCCTACACAGCTCCTACGTAGCTGCTACACCGACCGTGTGTCACCGTGATTGATCGGTTGCACGCAACCCCCGTAGGAGCTGCCGCAGGCTGCGATCTTTTGATCTTGCGGTTTATTCGAAACGCAAAATCACTCGCCGGTTGTGCTTGCTCTTTTTCTCGATTTTTTCGCAGAAGACCCGGCCAATTTCTTCGGTATTGATGACGTGGGTACCTCCGCAAGGCTGGATATCGACGCCGTTTATTTCGATGACCCGGACCGCGCCTTGTATGACCGGCGGCGCGACGGCTTGAGTGCGGGTTATCTGCAGCAGTGTGGCGTACTCGGACGCCGGCATGGACAGCTGTTTCACCTCCAGGGCTTGAGCCACGAGGGCGTTCAGTTGCTCGGTGATGCGTTCCTTTTCGAGGGTCATTTCTGGCAGGTCGAAATCCAGCCGGCCTTTGTCATGACTGATGCTGCACCCGGTGACTGGAGCATCGATGATCGAGCACAGCAGGTGCAGGCACGTATGCATTCTCATGTGCTGGTAACGTCGTTCCCAGTCCAGGCTTGCGTCGATCTTCAGGCCGGCTCGCAGTTGTGGGGGATAAGCCTCCAGTTGATGCCAGATGATCGAACGCAAGAGCGGGTCGCGCACCGTGCCGGTCACCTTGAGGCTGGTGCCGTCGGGCAAGGTGATCAGGCCGGTGTCCCCGGGTTGGCCGCCACCGGTTGGATAAAACAGCGTGTGCTCCAGGGCGATACCCTGATCGCTGACAGCCACGATCCTCGCGTCGAAAGCGTTCTGGTAGGGCGCGTTATCGTAAAGCGCCAGGGTTTCCATCGTGTGTACTGACATGTTCAACCTCCGACAGATTGAGGACGAGCTTGCATCAGGCGCCGGACCATTGCGCTCAAGCCCGGTGGGGCGATCAAGGTAATGTCCTGGTTGGGGCCGCAGACGTGCAGGTTCAGTGGCAGTCGCGGTGGGTAACCCCCATCTTCGCTGTGAAGAATCCGAAACTGCAGGTGGCTGCGCTCTTTGACGGTGACTTCCAGCGCAAGACTGCGCAGCGGTTGAAAGTCTGCATCCAGTAGGGTGACGTGCTGGCTGTTGCTGACTTCACCGACCAGGTGCAAGCGTTCGTTGAGCGCGAAGGCGCCGAGGAAACCGCCATGATCGGACTCTGAAAATTTCTGCAGCTGGATCTGGTTGACGATCTTCACCTTCGTGTCAGCCGGTACGTCATGGGTAATGACGCACGCCGGGGAGATGAAGACATTGTCGCCAATCGTCACGCAGCCAAGAATTCTGGCTCCCGCGCCGATCTCTACATTGTTGCCCAGGCGCGGGTGGCGTTTGCCATTGGGGTTGTTGGCAATTCCGCGCGCGCCCAGCGTCACGCCGCACAGGATGTAGCAGTCGTGGCCAATTTCGCAGGTTTCGCCAATCACCGTGCCGTAGCCATGATCAAGGACAAACCGGCGCCCGATCCGCGCGGCCGGGTGGATCTCGGCGCCCGAAAGCAGCTTGCCCTGGTTGCTGAGTTTTTGCGCGATACAGGGGAAGTAGCGGTCCTCTTCGCCGCCAAGCTTCAACACCTGATGAGCCAGGCGATAGTAGAGAACGGCCTTGAAGGACGCGTACGACTCCAGGATCAGGTTGCCGCGACCTTGCGATGCTGGGTCGCGGGAGGCGAAGGCCATCAGGTCCTCGGCGAGCCACTCGGCCACACAGGGCAGCAAGCTGTGCAAATGGCCGTCCAGCTGCAGCAAATCAGCAGGTTCCAGGGTGTTGATGAGGTGCGCAAGCAACTCATCGTGCAGCTGTTGCATATCAATGAAGCCCCCCATGGAGGCACCCCGCATTTGGATTATTCGAATAAGGGCAGGTAGGCGTCCGCGCTGTCGTAGACCATGGTCAGGACAGTGGAGTGCTCGGGCATTTCCTTGGCCAGGGTGGCAATGGCCACCAGGTTGGCCGCCGATGAAAGCCCCAGGCTGATAGCATCGGTGCGCATGACCCGTTGCATCATTTCCAGGCATTGATCCTTGGAAACCTTGAGCATGCCGTCCAGTACCGAGAGGTTGAGGATGCTCGGCACGATGCCGATCGACAGCCCCTGGATCTGATGCGGCGCGTGCTGGTCATTGAGCAAGTCGCATTCTTCGGGTTCGACGCCCAATACGCGGATGGCAGGCCAGGTCGCCTTGAGTATTTCGCCGATGCCGGTGATATGACCGCCGGTTCCGATTCCGCCGACAAAATAGTCTATCCGACGGCCGGCAAATGCCCGGACAATTTCCCGGGCGGTGCCTTGGCGGTGAGTTTCGGGGTTGGCCGCGTTACGCTGCTGATTGAGCATCACGTAGCGAGGATTCTCCAGTTGCAGCTCCATGGCTTTCTGGCCATGGGAGTTGTTGCCCAGGCGACTGTCGGACAGCACCACTTCGGCGCCATACAGACGCAGCAATTTTTGTTTTTCCGGGCTGTAGTTGTCCGGAATCACCAAAACCACTTTGTAGCCCAGCACGTTGCCCGCCATCACCAGGCCGATCCCGGTGTTGCCACCGCTGGGCTCGATGATGGTCTGTTGTGTGCCACGCACCAGAATGCCTTTGCGCTCGGCATCGAGGATCATGCCCAATGCGATGCGGGCTTTGTGACTGCCTCCGGGGTTCAGCGATTCGAGTTTGACGAAGACCTCGACGCCGAGGTCAGTGGAGAGTTTTTCCAGGCGCACGATCGGCGTTTGGCCGATGACGTCGAGGATCGAGTTATGCAACATCAGATAAGAGCTCATGGCCACCACCTGTCAATACAAAGGCATGTCGGGTTCGACGTCACGAACCCAGCGTTGCATGCCGCCTTCAAGGACCCGGGTATTGGCGAAACCTGCCGCGAGCAAGGTGCTTGCGGCACGTTCGGCGCGTTTGCCGGCGTAACAGATGACGTAGTGGTGATGGTCGCGATCGAGGGAGTCGAGTCGGGTTTCCAGATCTTCCAGCGGGATATGCAGTACGCCGGGCAATTGGCAGACTTCCAGCTCGGTGGCGTCGCGAACATCCAGCAAAATGTGGGCCTGGCCCCTGCATTCCAGCAGTTGCTTGAGCAGGCGCGGCTTTATGTAGCGTTCCTCGGCCAGTGTCGGCGTTGTCGGCACCGCGCTGGCGCAGCTGACGGCGGTTTGTTCGGCAAGCTGGCCGGTGCGCAGGGTCGAGCAGCACGGGCAATCGGCTCGCCGTTTGAAGCGTATTTCAGAGAAATTCATCGCTAGCGCATCGAAACACATCAGGCGCCCGACCAAAGGTTCGCCGATGCCAATGATCAACTTGATCGCTTCGGTGGCCTGGATCATTCCGACAACGCCGGGCAGGACACCGATCACTCCGCCGGCGCTGCAATTGGGCGCCAGTTCCGCAGGTGGGCTTTTCGGAAACAGGCAGCGATAACAGGGGCCGCCGCGATAGTTGAGGACACTGATCTGCCCGTCAAAACGGTAAATCGACCCATAGACCAACGGCTTACCCAGTTCGACGCAAGCATCGTTGATCAGGTAGCGCGTCGAGAAGTTATCGGTACCGTCGACGACCACGTCGTACTGCCCGATCAGTTCCAGGGCGTTGTCAGTGTTCAGCGCCGTGTTATGTGCGTTGATCTGGATATGTTCGTTGAGGTCTTGCAGGCGTCTTTTCGCCGACTCGACTTTGGGCAGGCCCAAGGTGCTTTTGCCATGCACGATTTGCCGTTGCAGGTTGCTGCTTTCCACCACGTCGAAGTCGACCAGCCCCAGTGTGCCGATGCCGGCAGCGGCCAGGTACATGCACACCGGCGAGCCCAGGCCGCCGGTGCCAATGACCAGCACCCTGGCGTTTTTCAGCTTCAGCTGACCTTCGCGGCCGACGCCCGGCAGGGTGATGTGCCGCACATAGCGCTGGACTTCCTCATTGCTCAAGCGGTCCTGATCGATGCCGCCGGACGTGGCGAGCAGGACGTCGATAGTGCCGCCCGCGGGGAATGCATCATCGGGTTCAATCAGCTCGCCATCGGCGGTAAACAGAAAATGTTCCTTGAATTGATTGTTCTCGTATTGGAGGTGCGCGCGCAGTTGCGGGTGCTCGGTGCAGATGCTTTCGAGCACTTCGCGCAACGTCGTGCCGCTGCCTTCAAGTTGCGAATCGGGCAATTTTGCGATGCGAGCCAGGATGTCGGGGAAAGAGACAGCGTTCATGCGCAACTCCGTGTGTAGGTCGGTGGTGGTTTCAAGAAAACGCCTGGCTGCAAATAAAACTCTGACCATTCCATTCGAACAGTTTGGAACCGGATGCCGTGCCGTCACGGACATCGATGACCAGGTAGCTGACCGGATAAATCGGTTCGCCCATGAACAGGGCCTTGTCCTGGTCCTCGTGGCTGAAATACGCACCGACATCGGGGTGCGAGTGATAGATGACCGTAACGGGGTTATCGCTGCGAAAGCTCTTGTTCATCATTAACGTATCGGCCACCGAGAAGGTGTAGCCCTCGGCTGCGGTGCGCTGATAGACCTCGGGGTTGCGCCGGTGCAGCTCGTTCTGAATGTTCTCGCCGATGTAGACGCTGCCATTTTTGAACACAAACCCGCAGCACTCGTCGGGGTAGGTGCTGATGGCGTGTCGATAGATCTGCTCAAGTGCTTGGGTGCAGAGGCCGTCCATGTTTCTCTCGCGAAGTCAGGTGGATCAGTTCTTTTTGGCCAGCAGTTTTTCGACCGGGAGTTTGGTGATTGCGAACCCCGCCAACAGAACTGCCGAATAGATCATCAGGTCTTTGGAGATCGGCTGGCCTTCGTACCAGGAACCGATGACCACGGCGAACACCGGAAAAATAATGAATACGAAGGACAGGATGATCGGGCTCAGGCGCTTGAGCAGCATGAAGTAGACGATGAAGCCGCCGACCGAAGCGACCAGCCCGAGATAGAACAGGGCACTCCAGGAGCGCAGCGTAATGTCACTGAACATCGGCGTTTCGAAGTACAACCCGGCAACGAACAGCATCAGGCCGGCGATGCCGATGGGCAGGGTGTTGTAGGTGATGACGCTGATGGCGCTGCCTTTCTGCTTGGTGATCACGTAGCACAGAGCGTGCATCACGGCCGCGGCGAGGATCGCAATGACCCCCAGGAACTCGGCATGGTCCAGGTGCAATCCCTGACTGCGGATGATCATGTACAGGCTGCCAAACCCGATGCCGATGCCGATGACTTGGGAAAAGTAGATTTTTTCGCGCAGAAACAGCGCGGAAAAAATCAGGATGAACACCGGCATGCAGCTGAACAGCAGCGCCGTGAGCCCCGAAGAAACGTGCATTTCACCGTAGTTGAGCAAGTAGTAGGGAACGCTGAAGTAGGTCAGCGTAACAAACACAAAGAACCAGCGGCTTTCCCTGGGGAACAACACCGGTTCGCGACGCACTTTGGCGAAGCACAGGAACAATGGAAAGGCGATCAGAAAGCGCAACCCCGCGGAGGTCAGCGGCGGCACGCTTTCCACGGCGATCTTGATGCCCAGCCAGGTGGTTCCCCAGCTCAGGCACACAATCAGGAACAGCACACTGGTGATGGCACCCGCCAGCCACTGTTTTTGAGTCTTTTCACTATTTTCGATGACGGCGGACATTGGCATGGCGACATTTCTTCCATGAGATGGAATTGACCTCTATATTGAAGGCTTCATCCAATAATTGAACCTGTTTAAACCACACTATTAGGGCGAATGATGGCTGTCAAAACAAATATTGACATGGTGTCAATTGTTCGAGAGGGGCTTTCGAACGGGCAGGGCGTGAAGTACAAGCGACTGTCCGACGCCATAGAAACGGGGATCCTCGATGGCCTGATCGAGCCCGGCTGCAAGCTTCCCCCCCACAGGACGCTGGCGGACAATCTCGGCGTGACCATTGGCACCATCAGCCGCGCGTACGGTGAGTTGGAGAAGCTCGGGTTGGTGGTGGCGCGGGTCGGTGATGGCACCTTTGTTCGCAAGCGTGGGCTGGAGCGCAAACGCGATGAGGGCTTTCGCAATGTCAGCGAGGAACCCCGGCAGTATTTCGACATGAGCCGCAACACCCACATTCCCGGTCAGGAAACCGCCTTTTTGGCACAGAGTCTTCAAGCCTTGGCCAACAACCCCAAGGTGCTGCAAGACATCAGTCTCTATACCCCGGACGCGGGATTGCCGCGCTATCGTGCCGCTGGCGCGCACTGGTTGAAGCAGAGTGAGTTTTCCCCGAGCGCCGATCAGGTGATCTGCGTCAACGGTGGCCAGCACGGCTTGCTGTGTGCGCTGATGGCGTTGTTACGCCCAGGGGATACGGTCGTCACCGAGCAACTGACCTACCCGGGGTTGATCACTGCGGCCCGCATGCTGGGCATTCGGTTGATTGGCCTGGATATGGACGACGAAGGTTTACTGCCCTCGGCGCTCGAAGAGGTGTGCCGCACGCACCGGGTTTCAGCCCTTTACTGCACACCAACGATTCAGAACCCGACGACCGCCGTGCTTTCGGTTGCGCGTCGAGAGGCGGTGGCCAGGGTTTGTCGCGAGCATAACCTGCTGGTCCTGGAAGACGAAGCCCACGGCGTGTTGGTTGAAGACCGTCTGCCGCCCCTCAGTTACTTCGCGCCGGAACGCACGATTCTCATCAGTAGCTTGAGCAAGGCAGTTTCGGCGGGTTTACGCGTGGGTTACCTGCATGCACCGCAGGCATTGATGAGTCGGCTGGCGGCGGCCTTGAGGTCCACCTGCTGGATGGCGACACCGCTGACCCTGGAGCTTGCAACCGCCTGGATAGAAAACGGAACGGCCGCCCACTTGTTGCAGCAGCAGATTATCGAGATGGGGCGTCGCAAGGCATTGGTCGAGGATCTGCTGGCCGGGCTTGCCTACAAGACGCATTTGAACAGTCCGCACTTCTGGATCGAGGTCCCGGAGCCATGGCGCGCCTCGGAAATCGAAGCGGAACTCAAGCAAAGCAATTACCTGGTCTCGACGGCTGAAGCCTTCGCGGTGGGGCATGCGGCGGTACCGCAGTTCATTCGGGCGAGTATCTGCAATACGTCGGGCGATGATCAAATGCTGCGCGAAGGATTTGAGGCGCTTGCCGCGGCCTTGGGGCAGGGCGCAGGGCGGTTTAGTTTGTGATTGCCTCACGCCAGTACCCACAGGTTATGCGCAAACCCTGTGGGAGCGAGCTTGCTCGCGATAGCGGTCGGACAGGCAAAACAAATTACTTGAATCGCCGCTCCACACCTTTCTCCACCAGAATCTTCGCTGAAATCTCTTCCACCGAAAAATGCGTGGAATTGATGTGCGCGATGTTTTCCCGGCGGAACAGGTTCTCCACTTCCCGGACCTCGAACTCGCACTGGGCATAGCTCGAATAGCGGCTGTTGGGCTTGCGCTCGTTGCGAATCGCGGTGAGGCGGTCCGGGTCGATGGTCAGGCCAAACAGCTTGTGCTGGTGGGCGCGCAGGGCGGTGGGCAGCTGCAGGCGCTCCATATCGTCTTCGGTCAGCGGGTAGTTGGCCGCGCGGATACCGAATTGCATGGCCATGTACAGACAGGTAGGGGTCTTGCCGCAGCGCGAAACACCTACCAGAATCAGATCGGCCTTATCGTAATAGTGCGTGCGGGCGCCGTCGTCGTTGTCGAGGGCGAAGTTCACCGCCTCGATCCGCTCCATATAATTGGAGTTGTGGCCAATTGAGTGGGACTTGCCGACCGAATACGACGAATGCTCGCGCAATTCCTGCTCCAGGGGCGCGAGGAAGGTCGAGAAAATGTCGATCATGAAACCATTTGACGTTGCGAGGATCTCACGGATGTCCTGATTGACAATGGTGTCGAATATTATCGGCCGGAATCCGTCCTTTTCGGCGGCATTGTTGATTTGTTGTACCATGGCCCGCGCTTTATCCACGTTGTCGATGTACGGCCGAATGACTTTGCTGAAGGTAATATTCTCGAATTGCGCCAACAGGCTTTGACCAAGCGTCTCGGCTGTAATGCCCGTGCCATCGGAGATAAAGAAAGCGGATCGTTTCATTTGCGCCTTGGGCCTTAAGCTAGTGACAATTCTTGGATATGATAGGCGCGGTTTGCCGGCCTCGAATGGCCTGCATTCTCACTTATTTTCCAGGTCCAGGCCATAACGCTGGCAAATGCTCCTCTGAGCCGCCGGCGTCCTGAGCTTTTCCAACACAGTTAGTGGAGAGATCACCTTGGTAGAGTACGTAGTTTCCCTCGATAAGCTCGGCGTCCATGATGTAGAGCATGTGGGGGGCAAGAACGCATCCCTGGGCGAGATGATCAGTAACCTTGCAGGGGCCGGTGTATCGGTTCCTGGTGGCTTTGCTACAACGGCTCAGGCTTACCGTGACTTCCTTGAACTAAGCGGTCTGAACGATCAGATCCACGCCGCACTCGATGCGCTGGACATCGAAGACGTGAACGCCCTGGCGAAAACCGGCGCGCAGATCCGTCAATGGATCATGGATGCCGAATTCCCCGAAAAACTCAACGCCGAGATCCGCACCGCGTTCGCCACGCTGTCGGCCGGCAACCCTGACATGGCCGTCGCCGTGCGCTCTTCGGCCACAGCCGAAGACTTGCCCGACGCATCCTTCGCCGGTCAGCAAGAAACCTTCCTGAACATCCGTGGTGTCGAGAACGTCATTCGCGCCGCCAAGGAAGTGTTCGCTTCGTTGTTCAACGACCGCGCCATTTCCTACCGCGTCCACCAGGGTTTCGACCACAAGCTGGTGGCCTTGTCTGCCGGTGTGCAGCGCATGGTGCGCTCGGAAACCGGTACTGCCGGCGTCATGTTCACCCTCGACACCGAATCGGGTTTCCGTGACGTGGTGTTCATCACCGGTGCCTACGGCCTGGGTGAAACCGTCGTACAAGGCTCGGTGAACCCGGACGAGTTCTATGTCCACAAGCAGACCCTGGCCGCCGGTCGTCCGGCTATTTTGCGCCGCAACCTGGGCAGCAAAGCCATCAAGATGATCTACGGCGAAGTGGCCACGGCCGGCAAGTCGGTCAAGACCATCGATGTCGACAAGGCCGATCGTGCACGTTTCTGCCTCAGCGACGCCGAAGTCAACGAACTGGCCAAGCAAGCGATGATCATCGAGAAGCACTACAAGTGCCCGATGGACATCGAATGGGCCAAAGACGGCGACGACGGCAAGCTGTATATCGTTCAAGCGCGTCCTGAAACCGTGAAGAGCCGCACCTCGGCCAATGTCATGGAGCGTTACCTGCTCAAGGAAACCGGTACCGTGCTGGTGGAAGGCCGTGCCATTGGCCAGCGCATTGGCGCCGGCAAGGTGCGGATCATCAAAGACGTCTCCGAGATGGACAAGGTCCAACCGGGCGACGTACTGGTGTCCGACATGACCGACCCGGACTGGGAACCGGTCATGAAGCGCGCCAGCGCCATCGTCACCAACCGTGGCGGGCGTACCTGCCACGCGGCGATCATCGCTCGCGAACTGGGGATCCCGGCCGTCGTGGGTTGCGGCAACGCCACCGAACTGTTGAAAGACGGCCAGGGCGTTACCGTGTCTTGCGCTGAAGGCGACACCGGTTACATCTTCGAAGGCGAACTGGGCTTCGATATCAAGAAGAACTCCGTCGACGCCATGCCAGATCTGCCGTTCAAGATCATGATGAACGTCGGTAACCCGGACCGTGCCTTCGACTTCGCGCAGCTGCCGAACGCCGGTGTAGGCCTGGCCCGTCTGGAATTCATCATCAACCGCATGATCGGCGTGCACCCCAAGGCGCTGCTCAATTACGCCGGGCTGCCGCAGGACATCAAGGACAGCGTCGACAAGCGCATCGCTGGCTATGACGATCCGGTCGGTTTCTATGTCGAGAAGCTGGTCGAGGGCATCAGCACCCTGGCTGCAGCGTTCACCCCGAAAAAGGTCATCGTGCGTCTGTCGGATTTCAAGTCCAACGAATACGCGAACCTGATCGGCGGCAAACTCTACGAGCCGGAAGAAGAAAACCCGATGCTGGGTTTCCGTGGTGCTTCGCGTTACATCAGCGAATCGTTCCGTGACTGCTTCGAGCTCGAGTGCCGCGCGCTGAAGCGTGTGCGCAACGAGATGGGCCTGACCAACGTCGAAATCATGGTGCCGTTCGTCCGTACCCTGGGCGAAGCCAGCCAGGTCATCGACCTGTTGGCCGAGAACGGTCTTAAGCGGGGCGAAAATGGCCTGCGCATCATCATGATGTGCGAATTGCCGTCCAACGCCATCCTGGCCGAAGAGTTCCTCGAGTTCTTCGACGGTTTCTCCATCGGTTCCAACGACCTGACCCAGCTGACCCTGGGTCTGGATCGCGACTCCGGGATCATCGCGCACCTGTTCGACGAGCGTAATCCGGCGGTCAAGAAGCTGTTGGCCAATGCCATTGCGGCGTGCAACAAGGCCGGCAAATACATCGGTATTTGCGGCCAGGGCCCTTCCGATCACCCTGATCTGGCCAAATGGCTGATGGAGCAGGGTATCGAAAGTGTTTCGTTGAACCCCGATTCCGTACTGGAAACCTGGTTCTTCCTGGCAGAAGCTCAGGCTCCGGTCTGATGTGTGAATGAAGTGTCGGTCAGCGCTGGCTGACCGACGCTTTTAGATTCAAGTAGGGCGGGCTCCATCTGGATGCCGCCCTTTTTTGTGCAAGAGCATTATGCAAAGCAGCAGCAACCTATTTCCTGTGGCCTTGATCAGCGCCGAACGTCGTGGCGATCTGAGTGAGGACGTCTATCGCTTGAAACCGGGCAACAGCCCGGATGGCACCGTGGAACTGGCGGTTACCCGGCTGGGCATGGCCGATGGACCACAAGTGCGCGGTGTTCCGGTCGTCCTGCTTCATGGCAGTTTTTCCAACCGGCGCTTCTGGTTTTCACCCAAGGGGCTTGGGCTGGGTGCCTATCTGGCGCGCGCCGGTTTTGATGTGTGGATTCCCGAGATGCGCGGTCACGGCTTGTCTCGGCGCAATCAGAATTATCGCAAGAACCGCGTCGCCGACTATGCCCGCTACGATCTGCCGGCGATTGCCGCCTTCGTTCGAGAGCAAAGTGGCCAGATTCCTCACTGGCTGGGGCATTCGCTGGGTGGCATTACCCTTGCGGCGGCCTTGGGTGGCCAGTATCTGGGCGAACCCGCGGTAGCGTCCGCTGCGTTTTTCGGCACCCAGGTCAGCCGCACCTACTGGCCCTTGAAAATTCCACCGGTGGAGTGGAGCGGACGCTTTATTTTGAAGCGTTTTGCCCAGATATCCGGTTCAAGGTTCAAACGCGGCCCCGAGGACGAGCCGATTGGCCTGGCCCTGGAAGGCATGCGCTGGTACGGGCTGTTCGGCCGTTTCGGCGATGCCGACAAGGATTGGTGGGCGGGGCTGGCCGAGGTTCAGGTGCCGGTGTTGGCGGTCAGTGCCGCCGGCGATCATCAGGATCCGACGTGGGCCTGCCGTAAACTTTTCGATCAGTTTGGCGGTGAACACAAGCAGTTCGTGTGCCTGGGGCGTGAACAGGGTTTTAGCGACAATTTTGGCCATGTCGAGATGCTGGTCAGCAAAAGTGCCCAAACGGAAGTCTGGCCATTGGTGGAGCGCTGGTTGAAAGATCAGCAGACACCATTACTGACCCAAGAGTCGAATCTGGCCGCAGCAGTCTGAGCCGAACGCTCTAACAAGGGCGTTTCGCTCTGCTCGACTAACGGCTAAGATATGACGCATAGAGCTGTTTTGGTCACTTTCGGTTACTGGGTCAGCATTCATGTTCGTGCCGCTTGAGCGTCTGAGCAATCTGCTAGAAGGCTACCGCCAGACCTTCCAGGTCGAGGGACGTAGCGTGCTCTTGCTGGTGCTGGATAATCAGCCATTGTTGCTCGAAGACCGCTGTCCCCATCGAGGCGCGCCGTTATCCGCTGGCACGGTGGTGGACAATGTATTGCGTTGCGCGCGGCACGGGATGGCGTTCGAACTGCCCAGCGGGCGCGCCTTGCAGCCGTCCTGTCCGGGCTTGAATATGCTCAATCTGGTCTATGATGGTGACCGCATAGGTGTTGAAGTCTAGGCTCGAACCTTGAATATTCGGCGCCGGAATTCGTTTATTAGCGTAATCGCTGCGATTTTCGACGCTTTCTATCGTGTGCTTTCCCTTACAGGAGTTTCTCGATGAACCATTACCTCACTCCCGACCTGTGCGACGCCTACCCGGACCTGGTGCAGGTGGTCGAACCGATGTTCAGCAATTTTGGCGGTCGTGATTCCTTCGGCGGCGAAATCGTGACCATCAAGTGCTTCGAAGACAACTCGCTGGTCAAGGAGCAGGTCGAACTCAAAGGGAACGGCAAGGTACTGGTGGTCGATGGTGGTGGTTCGCTGCGCCGGGCGCTGCTGGGCGACATGCTGGCCGAGAAAGCCGCCAAAAACGGATGGGAAGGGCTGGTGATCTACGGTTGCATCCGCGATGTCGACGTCATCGCGCAAACCGACCTGGGTGTCCAGGCCCTGGCCAGCCACCCGATGAAAACTGACAAGCGCGGTATTGGTGATCTCAACATTGCCGTGACCTTTGCTGGCGTGACCTTTCGTCCAGGCGAGTACCTCTATGCGGACAATAACGGCGTGATCATTTCGCCAAGCCTGCTGAAGATGCCTGAATAAAGCGTTCGACAAAGCAAAGGGGTAAGGATGTTCGAGGAAGAAAACGCGCAGTGGGGGCTGGTTCACGCCCTGGTGCTGGATGGTAAAGGCGGTGCGCGTTCGATTGCCCGGACTGAACTGGATGACCTGCAACTGCAGCCCTGCGAGAGTCTATGGCTGCATTGGGATCGCAGTCACCCGCAAACCCAGACCTGGCTGCGTAAATACAGCGGCCTGAGCGAATTCAGCTGCGACCTGCTGCTTGAAGAAAATACCCGGCCACGGCTGCTGCCGTTGCCGGACAGCGAGCTGCTGCTGTTTTTGCGCGGAATCAACCTCAATCCCGGGGCCGAACCGGAAGACATGGTCTCGGTACGGATTTTCGGTTCCGCCCAGCGGGTGATTTCCCTGCGTTTGCGGCCACTGCGGGCCACCGATGAGCTGCTGGTGCAGCTCGGCGAAGGCAAAGGGCCGAAAACCGCCTCGGAACTGATCCTTTATATGGCCCAGTACCTGACCAACAAGGTCCAGCATCTGGTCAGCGACCTCTCGGAAATCGTCGACGCGGAAGAAGAAAAGCTCGATACCGACGAACGGTATACTCCGGAGCATGGCGCCGTTTTGCAGATCCGTCGCAGAGCAGCCGGGCTGAAACGATTCCTGGCTCCGCAACGGGATATTTTCGGTCAGCTGACGCGGACCAAATTACCCTGGTTCGTCGAAGACGATGGCGACTACTGGAATGAATTGAACAACAGCCTGACGCGCTATCTGGAAGAGCTGGAATTGACCAGAGAGCGCGTGGGGCTTGTGCTGGAGGCCGAGGACCGGCGTTTGAGCGTGCGGATGAATCGCACGATGTACCGCTTCGGCATCATCACCGGGATCTTTCTGCCGATGAGTTTCCTGACCGGTTTGCTGGGTATAAATGTCGGCGGTATTCCCTTCTCCGAGAGTCCTTACGGGTTCCTCGTAGCCTGCCTGATGATGATCTCGGTGGCTCTGGGGCAGTGGTGGTTATTCCGCCGTTTGCGCTGGGTCTGATGGTTTGCCATGTGACCCGAAGAATTTTCATCGCGTCTTTCACAGACATCTCGAGAGGTGCGTATGCACGATCCGTTCGAACAGTCTTTGCGTGACATGCTCCAGGCGACGCCGTCCACCCGCGACGACGATGCCTGCCTGGGCCGCGTATTGAAAACCGCTAATCGTCAGGTAGGTGCAGGTGATCTGTTCACCTTGCTGGGGCACTGGCTGCCCGCGTTGATGATTGCCCTCAATAACGGCTCGGCGCATGTCTCACCGGTTTCCCGTCGTAAATCTACTGCCCGCACTGCTGATAAGGCTGATTGAATATGGAACTTGATCTCTGGACTCAGAGCCTCGTCACTGCGATGACTGCATTGTGGACCAAGGTAGCGAATTTCATCCCCAACCTGTTTGGCGCATTGGTGGTGTTGCTGTTGGGGTTTGTCGTGGCCAAGCTGCTCGACACCTTGCTCTCCAAATTACTGGCAAAACTGGGCCTTGATCGCCTGATGGGCGGTACCGGTTTGACCAAGCTTCTGTCCCGAGCGGGCCTGCAGGTGCCGATCTCGACCCTGATCGGCAAGATTGTATATTGGTTCGTTTTGCTTATTTTTCTGGTTTCTGCTGCAGAATCCCTTGGCTTGGAAAGAGTTTCGGCTACGCTCGATATGCTGGCGCTGTATTTACCGAAGGTCTTCGGTGCCGCGCTGGTGTTGCTGGTAGGGGTATTGCTGGCGCAACTGGCCAATGGGCTGGTGCGGGGCGCAGCAGAGGGCGTAGGGCTGGATTACGCCGCAGGCCTGGGACGTATCGCCCAGGGCCTGGTGATTATCATCAGTATTTCAGTGGCGATCAGCCAGTTGGAGGTCAAAACCGACCTGCTCAACCATGTGATTGTCATCGTATTGATAACCGTTGGTCTGGCAGTTGCCTTGGCCATGGGGTTGGGAAGCAGGGAAATAGCCGGTCAGATTCTTGCGGGAATTTATGTGCGTGAGTTGTATCAGGTTGGGCAACAAGTGCGTGTTGGCGAGGTCGAAGGGCAGATCGAAGAGATCGGCACGGTTAAAACCACATTGCTGACCGATGAGGGTGAGCTAGTCTCTCTCTCCAATCGGATCATGCTGGAACAGCATGTGAGTAGCCGCTAACCCGGCAAACCCTGCTAATGTATGCCGCCGCAAAATGCCCGCTAACGCGGGTTGCGGCGGACATTGACCTGACTGTCGGCACTGACTCGTTTTGAATAAAGCCCAATCGCTATCCATGCGCTACGACCCCCGCGAGCTCTCTGATGAGGAGTTGGTTGCGCGCTCGCACACGGAGCTATTTCACGTAACACGCGCCTATGAAGAGTTGATGCGGCGCTACCAGAGAACCTTATTCAATGTTTGTGCGCGATATTTAGGGAACGATCGTGATGCAGATGATGTCTGTCAGGAGGTGATGCTGAAGGTGTTGTATGGCCTGAAGAACTTCGAGGGCAAATCGAAGTTCAAGACATGGCTATATAGCATCACGTACAACGAGTGCATCACGCAGTATCGGAAGGAACGGCGCAAGCGTCGCTTGATGGACGCTTTGAGTCTCGACCCCCTCGAGGAAGCATCTGATGATAAGATGCCGAAACCTGAGGAAAAGGGTGGACTTGATCGCTGGTTAGTGTATGTGAACCCGATCGACCGGGAAATTCTGGTGCTACGATTTGTCGCAGAGCTGGAATTTCAGGAGATCGCAGACATAATGCATATGGGTTTGAGTGCTACAAAAATGCGTTACAAACGCGCTCTAGATAAATTGCGTGAGAAATTTGCAGGCGTTGCTGAAACTTAGTTCAGCGCAAATATCTCTTACGTGTAGGCAAGTTCTGATAGACTTGCCGCCGAGTTGTCCCCCGGTTTGCGGGACTGCTTCACAATCACCAGATGGGGATTTAACGGATGAAACTGAAAAACACCTTGGGCTTGGCCATTGGTTCTCTTATTGCTGCCACTTCGTTCGGCGCTCTGGCACAAGGCCAAGGCGCAGTTGAAATCGAAGGCTTCGCTAAGAAGGAACAGTTCGACAGCGCTCGTAACTTCAAGAACGACGGCAACCTGTTCGGCGGTTCCGTTGGCTACTTCCTGACCGACGACGTTGAACTGCGTCTGGGCTACGACGAAGTGCACAACGTACGTAGCAATGATGGTCAGAACATCAAGGGCGCGAACACCGCTCTGGACGCTCTGTACCACTTCAACAACCCAGGCGACATGATCCGTCCTTACGTCTCCGCCGGTTTCTCGGATCAGAGCATCGACCAGAACGGCAGCAACGGTCGTAACCGTTCCACCTTCGCCAATGTTGGCGGCGGTGCCAAGCTGTACTTCACCGAGAACTTCTACGCCCGTGCTGGCGTTGAAGCTCAGTACAACATCGACCAGGGCGACACCGAGTGGGCTCCAAGCGTCGGTATCGGCGTGAACTTCGGTGGCGGCTCCAAGCCTGCTGAAGCTCCAGCTCCAGCACCTGCTGAAGTCTGTGCCGACAGCGACAACGATGGCGTGTGCGACAACGTCGACAAGTGCCCGGATACCCCAGCCAACGTAACTGTTGACGCTGATGGCTGCCCAGCAGTTGCTGAAGTTGTTCGTGTTGAGCTGGACGTGAAATTCGACTTCGACAAGTCGGTAGTCAAGCCTAACAGCTACGGCGACATCAAAAACCTCGCTGACTTCATGAAACAGTACCCATCGACCAGCACCACTGTTGAAGGTCACACTGACTCCGTCGGTCCTGACGCTTACAACCAGAAACTGTCCGAGCGTCGTGCAAACGCCGTTAAGCAAGTTCTGACCAACCAGTACGGTGTTGAATCGACCCGCGTTCAGTCCGTTGGCTACGGCGAAACCCGCCCAGTTGCCGACAACGCAACTGACGCAGGCCGCGCTGTAAACCGTCGCGTAGAAGCGCAGGTTGAAGCTGCCGCTAAGTAATTAGCTCGCTGCTCTGAAAAGCCCGGCCTAGGCCGGGCTTTTCTTTGCCTGCGATTTGATGGTTGATCCGCACATTTCCCCGTAGGAGCAGCCACAGCCTGCGATCTTTTCAGCGGTCGATGGAGGTATTGCGGCTGACGCCAGGATCAAAAGATCGCAGCCTGCGGCAGCTCCTACGGTGGCGGGGGTGCCGCAAATCCCGTGTAGGCGCTGGCGAAGCCTGCGATCTTTTCAGTGGTCGATGGAGGTGTCGCGGTTGGCGCCAGGATCAAAAGATCGCAGCCTGCGGCAGCTCCTACGCTAGGCGGGGTGTCCGCAAATCCCGTGTAGGCGCTGGCGAAGCCTGCGATCTTTTCAGTGGTTGGGGCGCAGCTTTCGACAGTTCCTACAGGGCCACGTCTACGCACCACTCTGCCGCAGGCAGCGATTTTTTGACGTCTTCACAAGCTGCCACCGCGCCGATTACCAGGATAGCCGGGCTTTTCAACTGGAAGGCGAGGGCATCTTCCTGCATGGCGGTCAGATCGCTCCGACATTCCCGTTGATGCGGCAGCGAAGCGTTTTCGATCATCGCCACCGGCGTATCCGCCGCCATTCCACCAGCCAGCAGTTGCTCGCGAATTTCGCTGAGCTTGGCCACGCCCATGTAGATCACCAGCGTCGTACCGCCCTGGGCCAGGGCCTGCCAGTTCAGGCTACTGTCGTCTTGAGTGTGGGCGGTTACCAGGGTTACGCCACGGCTGATGCCACGCAACGTCAGCGGGATATTGCATTGCGTCGCTCCGGCCAGGCCGGCGGTGATGCCATTGACCATTTCGACTGCAATCCCGTGGGTCCTGAGCCATTGCGCTTCTTCACCGCCACGTCCGAAAATGCACGGGTCACCGCCCTTGAGTCGCACCACGCACTTGCCTTGGCGGGCATAACGCAGCATCAGCCGATGAATGAACTCCTGCGGCGTGGAGCGACAGCCGCCGCGTTTGCCGACGGCAATGATGCGTGCCTGTGGGCAATGGGCCAGGACGGCCTCGTTGACCAGATCATCGATCAGCACCACATCGGCTTCGCCCAGGGCGCGCACCGCTTTGAGGGTCAGCAATTCGGGATCGCCAGGACCTGCGCCCACCAGCCAGACTTTTGCGCTCATGTTCTATTCCTCACGAAGTGACGGCTATCGGTTGGGCAGTAGCGGCCAACAGACGCTTGATTTCCGGTACGCAGGAGCCGCATTGAGTGCCGCAGCCCAGTTCTTGTTTCAAGCCATTGAGATCCAGGCCGCGGCGGATACCGGCGCAGACTGCGTTTTGGCTGACGTTTTTGCAGTTGCATAAGGTCTTATTGGCGGACGGGTCGCTGGTCGCGCTACCCGGCGGGGTGCTCAGCGGCGCCAGCAGCCAGCGGCGCAATTGTTCGTCGGCTGTGCCCTCGAGCCACAGGCTTTGCAGCCAATGCCGGGCGAGGGTTTCACCGGCCAGGCGGATGGCGGTGATGCGTCCGCTCTCGATCCGCACTCGCTTGCCAATGGAGCGCCGTGGGTCGTCATAGGCCAGTACTGGTCCTTCGTTAAGCCCCAGCTGTTGATCGATGTCCCTGAGCAACTGCGGGTCGGGGGCGACGGCGCTGGCAGCCCGTATCAGCAGCGCCGGACGCTCGCGGCCAGTCAGGCTGAGGCTGACGTAAGTAAAGGCCTCACAGAGCGGTCGCAGGGCTTCGAAATGCGCCTGCACATTACCTTCGATCAAGGCAAACAGCTGCCAGGGCAGTTGCACCGGTTCGATGCGCACGCCGCTGTGTTTGAGTTCCGGTTGTTTCGACAGCGGGTCGAATGCCGGTTGCGTGATGGTATTGATGCCACCCTTGAGGAAGCGGTCGCCCCAGTGCATCGGCAGGAAGGCTTGGCCAGGACGGACGCTGTCATCGCTACCGACCGCGACGATCAGGTCGCCGCGGCGGCTTTTGAGACTGACCAGATCACCGTCTTGCAGGCGGTGCCGGCGCAATTCATCGGGGTGCAGGCTCAATACAGCTTCGTTGACGTGACCGAACAGCTGCGCCGCGGTGCCGGTGCGGCTCATGCCATGCCATTGGTCGCGCAGTCGACCGGTGATCAGGGTTAGCGGAAAGCGCGCGTCGCGCTGCTCTTTGGCCGCGCGGTAAGGATCGGCAACAAACCGGGCACGGCCGCTGGCGGTCGGGAAAACCCCGTCAACGTACAGACGAGGCGTTCCCTCAAGCGCGCCGCCGGGGAAGGGCCATTGTTGCGGGCCGATCCGGTCGAGCAGGGCGTGGCTGATGCCGGACAGGTCGAGGTCACGGTCGCGGGTCAGCTCTTTGTATTCGTCGAAGACCTGTGCCGGTTCGTTGAAAGCAAACAGGCTGGATTGTCCCGGGCGCAGACGTTGTTCCAGGCGTTGCGCGAAATCCACGGTGATGGCCCAGTCCGCCCGCGCTTCGCCGGGTGCGGCAATGGCGCGGCGGACATGGGAAATACGCCGTTCCGAATTGGTCACTGTGCCTTCCTTTTCGCCCCAGCTGGCAGCAGGCAGCAGCAAATCGGCGAACGGCGCGGTTTCAGTGGTACGGAAGGCTTCCTGCAGCACCACGAACGGGCACGCCTGCAACGCCTCGCGCACTGCATTCTGATCCGGCAGGGACTGTGCCGGGTTGGTGCAGGCGATCCACAGGGCTTTGATCTTGCCGTTACCCACTTGTTCGAACAGCTCGATGGCAGTCAGTCCGGGGTTTTCCGGCAGTTGCTCGACTCCCCAGTAGCTGGCGACTTCGGCCCGGTGCTCAGGGTTGGCGGCTTCGCGGTGGCCCGGCAGCAGGTTCGACAGGCTGCCGGTTTCGCGACCGCCCATGGCATTTGGCTGGCCGGTCAGGGAGAACGGTCCGGCGCCCGGCTTGCCGATTTGCCCGGTGGCCAGGTGCAGGTTGATCAGCGCGCTGTTTTTTGCGCTGCCGGCGGTGGACTGGTTGAGCCCCATGCACCACAACGACAGGAAACTGGGCGAGGTACCGATCCACTCGGCGCATTGCTGCAGTTGCTCGGTGCTGATTCCGCATAGCTGCGCGACCATCTGTGGGGTGTAATCGCGGACCAGGTTTTTCAGCTCGGCCAGGCCTTCGGTGTGGGCCTTGATGAAGTCACGGTCGATCCAGTCTTCCCACAGCAGCAGATGCAAAATCCCATGGAACAGCGCGACATCGGTCCCGGGCAAAATCGCCAGATGCAGGTCCGCGAGCTCACAGGTATCGGTGCGCCGTGGATCGATGACGATGACTTTCATCTGTGGTCGGCGGCTTTTGGCCTCTTCCAGGCGACGAAACAGCACCGGGTGGGCGTAGGCCATGTTGCTGCCGACGATCATCACGCAATCGCTCAGTTCCAGGTCTTCATAGCTGCATGGCGGGGCATCGGCACCGAGGCTGCGTTTGTAGCCGACCACCGCCGAAGACATGCACAAGCGTGAATTGCTGTCGATGTTGTTGGTGCCGACCAGCGCCCGGGCCAGCTTGTTGAAGGCGTAATAGTCCTCGGTCAGCAGCTGCCCGGAAATGTAGAACGCCACGCTGTCCGGGCCGTGTTCGGCGATCGTGTCGGCAAATACATTGACCGCGTGATCCAGCGCAGTATCCCAATCGGTGCGACTGCGGGCCAGGCCTTTGCCGAGCCGTAGCTCCGGGTACAGCGCCCGTGCCGTGAGGTCGCCGGTCAGGTGCAGGCTCGCACCTTTGCTGCACAATTTGCCGAAGTTGGCCGGGTGCGTGGGGTCGCCGCTGACGCCGAGGATCTGCTCGCCATCATGCTCGATCAACACACCGCAACCGACCCCGCAGTAACAGCAGGTCGAGGCGGTCGTCTGGCGGTTCATCAGACTGCGTCCCGCAATGCCAGCATCACCCGGCCATTTTCTACTCGGGCCTGATGATGGTGGGCGCAGCCGATGTCCGGGGCCTGGGCTTCGCCGGATTCGAGATCGATCTGCCAGTTGTGCAGCGGGCAGGCGACCCGTTTGCCGTAGATCAAACCTTGAGAGAGCGGGCCGCCCTTGTGCGGGCAGCGGTCATCCAGCGCGAAAACCTCGTCATCACTGGTGCGAAAGATCGCGATATCGCCTTTCGGGCCTTGAATGACCCGCGAGCCGAGGGCGTTGATTTCTTCCAGGGCGCAGATATCCAGCCAGTTCATGCCAGCACCTCCAGCTGTTTCACCACGATGGTGTCGAACTCTTTCTTCAGCAGCGGTTGTTCCAGGCGCTCCTTCCACGGGTCCTGTTCGAACGACAGGGAGAATTGCAGGCGCTCATTGAGGGCCTTGCGTCGTAGCGGATCTTCCAGCACGGCTTTCTTGATGTGCTCCATGCCGACCCGCTGCAGGTAGTGCACGGTGCGCTCCAGGTAGAAGGCTTCTTCGCGATAGAGTTGCAGGAAGGCGCCGTTGTACTCGCGTACCTCTTCGGCGGTTTTGAGCTTGACGAAGAACTCCGCCACTTCGGTCTTGATCCCGCCGTTGCCGCCGATGTACATCTCCCAACCCGAGTCCACGCCGATGATGCCAACGTCCTTGATCCCGGCTTCCGAGCAGTTGCGTGGGCAACCGGAGACTGCCAGCTTGACCTTGTGCGGCGACCACATGTTGAACAGATCATGTTCCAGCTCGATCCCCAGTTGGGTCGAATTCTGCGTGCCGAAGCGGCAGAACTCGCTGCCGACGCAGGTTTTCACGGTGCGGATGGATTTTCCGTAGGCGTGGCCGGACGGCATGTCGAGGTCTTTCCAGACACCCGGCAGGTCCTGTTTCTTGATCCCCAGCAAGTCGATGCGCTGGCCGCCGGTGACCTTGACCATCGGTACGTTGTACTTGTCAGCCACGTCGGCGATGCGCCGCAACTCGGAAGGGTTGGTAACACCGCCCCACATCCGCGGGACCACCGAATAGGTACCATCTTTCTGGATGTTGGCGTGGGCCCGTTCGTTGATCAGGCGCGATTGCGGATCATCCTTGGCTTCGCCGGGCCAGGTGGAAATCAGATAGTAGTTCAGCGCCGGGCGGCAGGTGGCGCAGCCGTTCGGGGTACGCCAGTTCAGGTAGCCCATGGTCCCGGCGATGGTCAGCAGATGCTGTTCGCGAATCGCCTGGCGGATCTGCCCGTGGTTGAGGTCACTGCAACCGCAGATGGCTTTTTCGCTTTTCGGTTTGACGTCCGCCGCGCCGCCGACGGTGTTGATCAGTATCTGCTCCACCAGGCCCGCGCAGGAACCGCAGGAGCTGGCGGCCTTGGTGTGCTTCTTGACGTCGTCGACGCTGAACAGGCCGTGTTCCTGAATCGCCTTGACGATGGCGCCCTTGCACACGCCATTGCAGCCGCAGACTTCAGCGGTGTCGGCCATGCTCATGGCTTTGTCCTG
Organism: Pseudomonas fluorescens; assembly: GCF_902497875.1. Taxonomy (GTDB): domain Bacteria; phylum Pseudomonadota; class Gammaproteobacteria; order Pseudomonadales; family Pseudomonadaceae; genus Aquipseudomonas; species Aquipseudomonas fluorescens_BR. The sequence goes on along the minus strand of NZ_CABVHY010000016.1, from coordinate 139,651 downwards.
GCCTTGGTGTCCTACGTCACCTAGAGCGTTTTCACCAAACATCAGGTGGTCGCGGATTTCGCCGATGCCGTGGTTCTCGCGGATCTGCCGGAAGTACCAGCCGCCGTCGGCGGTGTCGCCGTACAGGCAGGCGCCGACCAACACGTCATCCTTGATCACCAGCTTCTTGTAGACGCCGCCGATGGGGTCGGAAAGGGTGATGGTTTCAGTGCCTTCGCCACCCATGAAGTCGCCGGTGGAGAACAGGTCGATGCCGGTGACTTTCAATTTGGTCGAAGTCACCGAGCCCTTGTAGGTGGCAAAACCCAATTGTGCGAGGTGGTTGGCGCAGACCTTGGCCTGTTCGAACAGTGGCGCGACCAGACCGTAGGCGATCCCGCGGTGGCTGGCGCATTCGCCAATTGCATAGATGCGTGGGTCGTAGGTTTGCAGGGTGTCATTGACCAGGATTCCGCGATTGCAGGGAATGCCGGATTTTTCCGCCAGTTCGGTGTTCGGGCGGATGCCGGCGGCCATCACCACCAGGTCGGCCGGGATGACATCGCCGTTCTTGAATTGCACCGAGCCGACCCGGCCATTGCCGGCGTCGTGCAAGGCCTGGGTCTGTTCACACAGGCGAAAGTTCAGGCCGCGGCTTTCCAGTGCGCTTTGCAGCAGTTCGCCGCTGGTTTTGTCCAGTTGCCGCTCCAGCAGCCATTCGCCGATGTGCACCACGGTCACGTGCATGCCACGCAACATCAGGCCGTTGGCGGCTTCCAGACCGAGCAGGCCGCCGCCGATGACCACTGCGTGCTTGTGGGTCTTGGCGGTGTCGATCATCGCCTGGGTGTCGGCGATGTCGCGGTAGCCGATCACGCCCTGCAAGGTATTGCCCTGAATCGGCAGAATGAACGGCGTCGAGCCGGTGGCGATCAACAGGCGATCGTATTCGGCCTCGGTGCCGTCTTCGGCGATTACCCGGCGCTTGACCCTGTCGATCTTCACCACTTTGCGGTTGAGCAGCAGCGTGATGTTGTTTTCCTGATACCAGCTCAGGTCGTTGAGCACGATCTCTTCGAACGTCTGCTCACCGGCCAGTACCGGCGACAGCAGGATGCGGTTGTAGTTGGTATGGGGTTCGGCGCCGAAGACCGTGATGTCGTACAGCTCGTTACTCAGCTTGAGCAGCTCTTCCAGGGTGCGAACCCCGGCCATGCCGTTGCCGATCATCACCAGTTTGAGTTTTTTCATAAAGATCTCCGGTGAGCTCAGGCCTGCCTCATCGGGGCGGTCAGGCTGGCTCGACAAATTTTGCGCAAACAAAAAAAGGCGTCCCGCTAGTTAACTAGCGAGGACGCCTTTGTCCTGATCCCGTTCTCTCGGGAAGCGCACCCTTCGTCGTTGAAGGCTGGGCTTTATGTCTGTTGAGAGAGGTAATGCAGTGGTTGTGCCAAGTTTGGCGAAGGTGCGGTTTTATTGGGGGTTGAGGTTGAAAGATTTGTCCGAGAGGGGGTTTTTGCACCAATGCAAGGCGTGTTGCCCACAATTGGCGCGACACAAATCCCGTAGCAGCTGGCGAAGCCTGCGTTCGGCCGCGGAGCGGTCGCAGTCCAGACGACTCCATTTTTTTGCCAGAACCGCGGTATGGCTATTTACGACTGCTTCACAGCCGAACGCAGCCTTCGGCAGCTGCTACAAAAAGCGCGTGCTCAACCGTGAAATAGCAAAAGCAACAGCAGCAGATTAATCAACAACGACACCAGCGCCAAAGTCCGCCAAACCTTCAACGGCTCCCGCTCCAGCAGCGGCCTGGGCCGCACGCTCAAACTACGGCGTTCGCCCTGTTCCAGTAGCAACAGCCACTCCTCGGCAGTTTCAAAGCGTTGCGCCGGATTGACGGCTACCGAACGCTCCAGGCTTTGCTCTAGCCAGTCCGGCAGGTCCGGTCGATAGCGACTGGCACTGACAGGCAGGCCGAAGCGCGGCCGTTGAAAGGCTTCGACCTCTCCATAGGGATAATGCCCGGTTAGCAGGTAATACAGGGTCACGCCCACCGCATACAGGTCCTGTTGTGCCGTTGGCGGATCCCCGTTAAAGGCTTCCGGCGCAATGTAGCTCGGGGTTCCCGGCAGCAAGTGCGCCTGGTCTTCCGACAGTCCGGGGCAATACGCCAGACCGAAATCCAGCAGACGCAATTCCCCATCGTCACTCAACAGCAGGTTTTCCGGTTTGATATCGCGGTGCAGGATCTGCCGCCGATGCAGCATGCCGACTGCCCGTAGCAGGCGTTCGGCGAGCTCCTGCCATTGTGCCAGGGGCAGCGGACCGCTTTGCGCGAACAGCTCGGCCAGTGTCGAGCCTGGGTACTGGCGCATCACGTAGTACAGATGCTGACGTTGGCTGGTGGCATGCACTTCGGGGAAGTGCCGGCCAGCAACCCGCCGCAGAAACCACTCCTCCGACAACAGGCTTTGACCGGCCTGACTGTCGTCATGCAGATGCGCGGGCAGGGTTTTCAGCAGCCAGGGTTGCTGCTGGGCATCACGAACGCGGTAGAGCAGCGACTGCTGGCTCTGTCCGAGTAGCGCTTCGACCTGCCAGCCTTCAAACCATTGGCCGGGTTTGAGCGCAGGGGGCAACGGCCATTGCTGCAAGTGGATCAACGCATCGCCGATGGTCGCCTCGCCGAGGGCGTCGACCCGTACCAGCAACGCACTGGCATTGTCCTGGCTGCCCGCCAGATGCGCGGCGTTGACCAGCGTCTGCGCGGCGCTGTCGAGATCGGGCTGATCGCGCAGGATCGCGCTGATCGCCGTGTCGCCGAGCACCGCCCAAATGCCGTCGCTGAGCATGACGAAGCTCTCGCCCAGGCGCAATTCACTGTCGAGGAAGTCCAGCACCAGGTGCTGATCCAGGCCCAGTGCGCGCTTGAGCACATGCTGCATGCCCGGTTGCTCCCAGACATGATCCTCGGTGATGCGCTGCAACTCTCCCTCGCACCAGCGATAGACCCGGCAATCACCGACATGTGCCAGCGTGAAGCGCTGTCCTCGCAATACCAGCGCACTCACGGTGGTCAGCAAGGGTAGCCCGCCACCGTTGGCCTGCAGCCAGCGATTCTGCGCCAACAATAACCGGTCCAGAGCCTGCGCCACGCCCCAGGTTTCCGGCGTGGCGTAGTAGTCCAGTGCCAATGCCTGCAAGGTCGAACGAGCGGCGAGGCCGCCGTCGGCGCACTGGCTGACACCATCGGCGATGGCGAACAAGTAACCCTTGCTGGCGGCCAGCGCCGGGGTTGGTGTAACCAGGCGCAGGGCGTCCTGGTTTTCCTCCCGCGGGCCGATGGCGCTGGCTTGGGCAAATTTCAGTTGCAGGCTCATTCAGTACTCAGACCCGAGCCGCGGTCACGGCTGCCGAACCCCAGGTAGTTCTCCAGCGACGCTTGACCCCGTGCAGGCCGAACCAGGCCAATACGCCGAGGCTGGCGAACAACCAGAGGGCCAGTTGATAGCTGCCGGTGCTTTGTTTGATTGCACCCATGCCGGCCGCCAGAGCGAAGCCGCCGATGCCGCCCGCCATGCCGATCAGGCCGGTCATCACACCGATCTCCCGACGGAAACGCTGCGGTACCAATTGGAAGACCGCACCATTACCGGCACCCAGACCCAGCATAGTGCAGACGAACAGGGCGAGGGCCGCGTAAGAACTCGGCAGGTTGAAGCCTACCGCGGTAATGCAGATCGCCGCGACGGTGTACATGCCGAGCAAGGTGCGAATGCCACCAAAGCGATCGGCCAGGGCGCCACCCAGCGGACGCATCAGGCTGCCACCAAAGACGCAGGCGGCGGTGTAGTAACCGGCGGTCACCGGGCTCAGGCCGTATTGGTCGTTGAAGTAGCCGGGCAGGGCGCTGGCCAGGCCGATAAAGCCGCCGAAGGTCACGCTGTAGAAGAACATGAACCACCAACTGTCGCGGTCGCCCAACGCCTTGAAGTAGTCAGTCATGGATTTGGGTTTTGGCCGCTCCGGAGCGTTTTTCGCCAGCCAGGCAAAGACGATCAGGGTCAGGATCAGCGGGATCAGCGCGAAGCCGAATACATTGCTCCAGCCAAAGGCGGCGGCCATTACCGGGGCGATCAGTGCCGCCAGTACGGTGCCGGAGTTGCCCGCACCGGCAATGCCCATGGCCTTGCCTTGATGCTGCGGCGGATACCATTGCGAGGCCAGGGGCAGGGCGACCGCGAACGAAGCACCGGCCACGCCGAGAAACAGCCCGAGCACCAAGGCCTGTTCATAGCTGTGAATGCCCAGTTTCCAGGCACCGAACAGCGCGCAGATAACGATCACCTGGCCGATCAGCCCGGCGGTTTTGGGTGACAGGCGATCAGCCAGCAAGCCCATCAAAAAGCGCAGGATGGCACCGGCCAGAATCGGCGTGGCCACTACCATGCCGCGTTGCTGAGTGGTCAGTTGCAGGTCCGTGGCGATCTGCACCGCCAAAGGGCCGAGCAGGTACCAGACCATGAAGCTCAGGTCGAAATAGAGGAAGGCCGCGAACAATGTCGGGGTGTGGCCGGATTTCCAGAAGCTTGAATTCATCGCGCACCTCAGCTGTAAAGAGTCTCGAAAGGAGTCATGAGCTTTCAGGTGGAGCGCCTGTGACGGCCGCACCACCGGCCCCGGGCTATGGAGCCAAAACGAAAAAACGCCGCAACCCGATGTGCTAATGCCAAAGGGTGTGCGACGTCGTTGTCGTAGGTGGGGCAACCGCCGTTGGTTACCTGTATGGATTAATTTGCAAGAGCCGCGCCAACAGTTGAAATTGCGTCGCGGCCAATCGCGAGCAGGCTCGCTCCCACAGGGGACCTATGTCGGCCACATGTTTGTGGTTTGTCACATATCCAATGTGGGAGCGAGCCTGCTCCGGGCGGCGTTCCGACGATAGCGGTGTAACAGGCGCCGCAGGGCTTAAGCCAGGCTCTGCAGGGTCTCAGCCCAACAACTCACTCATGGCAATAATCTGCTCGGCCACCTGTATCAGCTTCTGCTGGCGGCTCATGGCCTGGCGGCGCATCAGGGTGTAGGCCTCTTCTTCCTTGCAGCCCTTCATCTTCATCAACAAGCCCTTGGCCAGTTCGATGCGCTTGCGCTCGGCCAGTTGCTGGTCGCGGGCCTGGAGTTGGGCGCGCAAGGCCTGGTCGCTTTCGAAGCGGGCCATGGCCACGTCGAGGATGGGTTGCAGGCGCGCGGCGAGGATGCCTTCGACGATGTAGGCGCTGACCCCGGACTTGATGGCCTGACGCATCACGTCCGGGTCATGTTCGTCGGTAAACATGACGATCGGTCGTGGCTGGTCGCGGCTGACCAGCACCACTTGCTCCATCACATCGCGGCTCGGTGACTCGGTATCGATCAAAATCACATCTGGACGCACCGTTTCGACGCGTGCCGGCAGGTCGATGGTCAGGCCGGACTCGTCGATTACTTCAAACCCGGCCTCGGTCAGGGCCGCCTTGAGCCGGCCGACTTTTTTCGCGGTGTCGTTGATCAGCAGGATACGCAACATATTCGCAGTCTCCTGTCAGCGGCTGGCGAGAAGGGCGGATGAGTCGGTCATGGCGTGCAACTTGAAGCCGCTGGCATAACCGACCGGGTCGGAACCGTCCCAGATCTTGCCGTCGATCAATTGGCTGCTGCGCATTGTTTCGCCAGAGTGGCCGACGCCAACCGCGCTCGCCGCCTCGCGGTACAACTCGAGTTGCTGGACCTGGCGGGCGACGCCGAGGTAGTCCGGGTCGTCGCGCAGCAAGCCCCAGCGACGGAACTGGGTCATGAACCACATGCCGTCGGACAGGTAGGGCAGGTTGACCTCGCCCGCACCATGGAAGCGCAAGGCATGCGGGTCTTGCCAGCGATTGCCAAGGCCATCGACATAGTCGCCGAGCAGCCGCGGCTGAATGCAGTCCAGGGGCGCGTCCAGGTACTCGCGGGCGCTCAACAGCTGCGCGGTGCTCTGCCGGTTCTCGGTGCTCTGTTCGATAAAGCGACTGGCTTCGAGGATGGCCATGACCAGCGCTCGGGCAGCGTTCGGGTACTGTTCGACAAACGCACGGGTGCAGCCCAGGACCTTTTCCGGATGGTCGGGCCAAATGGTTTGAGTGGTGGCGATGGTAAATCCCAAGTCCTGACGCACCGCGCTGGCGCTCCAGGGCTCGCCGACACAAAAGCCATCGATGCGCCCGGCTTGCAGGTGCGCGACCATTTGCGGCGGCGGCACCACCACGCTGTCGACATCCTGCAACGGATGGATGCCCTGGCTGGCCAGCCAGTAATAGAGCCACATGGCGTGGGTGCCGGTAGGAAAGGTCTGGGCGAAGGTCAGCTTTGCGCGACTTTGGTGCACGTGTCGATCCAGCGCTTCAGGACCGGTCACGCCACGGGCTTGCAGGCCGTGGGACAGGTTGATGCTTTGGCCGTTCTGGTTCAGGCCCATGAGCACTGCCATGTCGGTGGCGGCGACTCCGCCGATGCCCAGGTGCACGGCGTAAATCAAGCCATACAGGCTGTGGGCCGCATCCAGTTCACCGCTGACCAGCTTGTCCCGCAGGTTGGCCCAGGAGGATTGGCGCTTGAGATTCAAGGTCAGGCCATAGGGTTGGGCGAAGCCCTGGGTGGCCGCGACCACCACCGAGGCGCAATCGCTCAGGGCCATGAAACCGAGGTTGATCGCGCTCTTTTCCGGAGCATCGCTGCCATTGACCCAGGCCAGTGGGGCTGCTGGAAATTCGTTCATCAAATGTGCACCTTCCATAAAAAAGCGTCGTACCCGGGTCTCTTGCCAGAGCAAAGCCTTGGTGACGACGCCATTGTTCTTCGACCCATCCCGCCGTTGGCATGAGTGCTGATGCAATCGGTGGTGCAAGGCATATGCCATTCACCGCAGATTTCATCGAGTGCCTCGCTTGCAGCACCGTTGCCCGGCTATAATCGCCGGCTCATTTCGCCGCCAACCGAGTCAAACCCGCCCATGTACACCCTGGCCCGTCAGCTGTTGTTCAAACTTTCCCCGGAAACCTCCCACGATCTGTCCCTGGACCTGATCGGCGCGGGCGGGCGTTTGGGCCTCAATGGCTTGCTGTGCAAGGCGCCAGCGCGGATGCCGGTGAATGTCATGGGCCTGGATTTCCCCAACCCGGTGGGTCTGGCGGCAGGCCTGGACAAAAACGGCACGGCCATCGATGGTTTTGCCCAGTTGGGTTTCGGCTTCGTCGAGATCGGCACCATCACTCCGCGCCCGCAACCAGGCAATCCGAAACCACGGATTTTCCGCTTGCCGGAAGCCGAAGCGATCATCAACCGCATGGGTTTCAACAACCTCGGTGTCGATCACCTGCTGGCCCGGGTCGCGGCGGCCAAGTACAAAGGCATTCTGGGCATCAACATCGGCAAGAACTTCGATACGCCGGTTGAACGCGCAGTGGATGACTACCTGATCTGCCTGGATAAAGTTTACGCCCATGCCAGCTATGTGACAGTCAATGTCAGCTCTCCGAACACCCCGGGCCTGCGCAGCCTGCAGTTCGGCGATTCGCTCAAACAATTGCTCGAAGCCTTGCGTCAGCGCCAGGAAGACTTGGCCCAGCGCCACGGAAAGCGCGTACCGCTGGCGATCAAGATCGCTCCAGACATGACCGACGAAGAGACCGTAGAGGTGGCGCGAGCCTTGATCGAGACCGGGATGGATGCGGTGATCGCCACCAACACCACCCTGAGCCGTGTCGGCGTCGAAGGTATGGAGCATGGCGATGAGGCGGGTGGCCTGTCGGGTGCACCGGTTCGCGACAAGAGCACCCATACCGTCAAGGTGCTGGCTGGCGAATTGGCCGGGCGCCTGCCGATCATTGCCGTGGGCGGCATCACCGAAGGCAGGCACGCGGCTGAGAAAATCGCCGCTGGCGCCAGCCTGGTGCAGTTGTACTCGGGCTTTATCTACAAAGGCCCGGCGCTGATCCGCCAGTCGGTGGATGCGATTGCGGCGTTGCGCTGAAGGCGGGCAACCGTAGGAGCTGCCGCAGGCTGCGATCTTTTGATTTTGATTTTTGGATTCACGCACAAAACGCCGAGAAGCAAGATCAAAAGATCGCAGCCTGCGGCAGCTCCTACAGGGATCGAGTGATGGCCAAGTGAGCACCCATAAAAAAGGGCCCCTTGAAGGAGCCCCTGGGCCGAAGCCCGCCGTCCGGATGGGACGAGCATGGTAAGTCGTAGTGTATTCAGATTTTGGTGTCGGAGTATGTGCCCTGTTTAGCCGACGGCGTGAAGTTCGTTGAGTCTGTGGATACCCGCAGTGCCGGTCATACCGTCCCAGTTGTCGCCGCGTCCTTCTCGCCAGCCGTTAATCCAGGCTTGGCGTACCGACGGTAGAGTAAATGGGCAAAGCTCACGGGATTTGCCACCAACGCCATATTGATATCCGCGTAAAAATGCTCTTTCCAACGGATCACGCTTAAGTCTTCTCATAGGGTGTTTCCCTCACTTGTTGACTGTGTAATGTCCCGTCGACCTCAATCGAGGTCGGGCAGAAATACTCTGCCGTTGGCGGCTCGCTGCCGGCGTCGCGAGCCAAGTTGTTGACGTCGTTGCGGCGTCAACCTGTGTTGAGTTCTAACCAATGCGTCACATCGAGGGAATGATCGTTTTGTCATAAGGACGTAACAATATTGATGTTACGGCCATAAGCAAGCAGGTCCTCATGGCCGGCTGCTTGGCCAAAGCCCACTATGATCAGCCTCCTGCAAGATGATGAGGTTAATGTTGCGGTGAGAATATCGACCTGTGGTCGTCGGGTATTATTCGACGAAGGGTCGAGATATGACATTTTGTTGCACCGAATTTTTTATCTGCCCTTGCATCTAAGCTCATCTGACCTTTAGGTTGGCTGAGCGGCCGGGGTGGCACGGCACACTTTCGTGCCCCGCGAGCGCTCTTCAAGAAAAGCGCTTGATTGAAAACCGAGCGGGCGATGCGTTGCCCGCTCACTTATTGCTTAAAGGCCCTGGAATCCCCATGTCGGATCGTTACGAACTCTTCCTCACCTGTCCCAAAGGCCTTGAAGGCCTGCTTATCGAGGAAGCCATCGGGCTTGGCCTTGAGGAAGCGCGCGAGCACACCTCGGCCGTGCGCGGCATGGCCGACATGGAGACGGCCTATCGCCTGTGCCTCTGGTCGCGGCTGGCCAACCGGGTACTTCTGGTGCTCAAGCGCTTCCCGATGAAGGATGCCGAAGACCTCTATCACGGCGTGCTCGATATCGAGTGGCAAGACCATATGCTCAATGACGGCACCCTGGCCGTCGAGTTCAGCGGTCACGGCTCGGGTATCGACAACACTCACTTCGGCGCCTTGAAGGTCAAGGACGCTATCGTCGACAAATTGCGCACTCCGCAGGGCGATCGTCCGTCCATCGACAAGCTCAACCCGGACCTGCGCATTCACCTGCGCCTGGATCGCGGCGAAGCGATCCTCTCGCTCGACCTGTCCGGCCACAGCCTGCACCAGCGCGGCTATCGCTTGCAGCAAGGCGCGGCACCGCTGAAGGAAAACCTCGCGGCAGCGATTCTGATCCGTGCCGGCTGGCCGCGCATTGCCGCCGATGGCGGGGCACTGGCTGACCCGATGTGCGGTGTCGGGACCTTCCTGGTCGAAGCAGCGATGATCGCCGCCGATATGGCGCCGAACCTGCGGCGCGAGCAGTGGGGTTTCACCGCCTGGCTCGGCCACGTGCCGGCGTTGTGGAAAAAACTTCACGAAGAGGCCACTGGGCGTGCCGCCGCCGGTCTGGCCAAGCCACCGCTGTGGATTCGCGGTTACGAAGCCGACCCACGGTTGATCCAGCCGGGCCGCAACAACATTGAACGTGCCGGCTTGAGTGACTGGATCAAGGTCTACCAAGGCGAAGTCGCGACCTTCGAGCCGCGTCCGGACCAGAACCAGAAAGGCCTGGTGATCTGCAACCCTCCCTATGGCGAACGTCTGGGTGATGAGGCGAGTTTGCTCTATCTCTACCAGAACCTCGGCGAACGTCTGCGTCAAGCCTGCCTGAACTGGGAAGCGGCGGTGTTTACCGGCGCGCCTGAACTGGGCAAGCGCATGGGTATTCGCAGCCATAAGCAGTATGCGTTCTGGAACGGCGCCTTGCCGTGCAAACTGCTGCTGATCAAGGTTACCCCCGACCAGTTCGTCACCGGCGAGCGTCGCACCCCGGAACAGCGTCTGGCCGAGCGTGAGCAAGCTGCAGAGGTCGAAGTCGCAGACAACATCGAGGCGCCGGGCAAGTACGAGAAATACAACAAGAACGGCAATCCGATCAAGCCGGCACCGGTGGTGATTGAGCAACCGCGCCTGAGCGAAGGCGGGCAGATGTTCGCCAATCGCCTGCAAAAGAACCTCAAGGCTATGGGCAAGTGGGTCAAGCGTGAAGGCATCGATTGCTATCGCGTCTACGATGCCGACATGCCGGAATATTCCATGGCCATCGACCTGTATCACGATTGGGTTCACGTCCAGGAATACGCCGCGCCGAAATCCATTGATCCGGAAAAAGCCTCGGCGCGCATGTTCGATGCCCTGGCAGCCATTCCGCAGGCATTGAACATTGACAAGAGCCGCGTGGTGGTCAAGCGTCGCGAGCGTCAAAGCGGTACCAAGCAGTACGAGCGTCAGGCCGCACAGGGCAAGTTCGTCGAGGTCAACGAAGGCGGCGTGAAGCTGCTGGTCAACCTCACCGACTACCTCGACACCGGGCTGTTCCTCGATCACCGGCCAATGCGCATGCGCATTCAGAAAGAGGCGGCCGGCAAGCGCTTCCTCAACCTGTATTGCTACACCGCAACCGCCAGCGTTCACGCGGCCAAGGGCGGCGCGCGCAGCACCACCAGCGTCGACCTGTCCAAAACCTACCTTGACTGGGCGCGGCGCAACCTGTCGCTCAACGGTTTCTCCGACAAGAACCGTCTGGAACAGGGCGATGTAATGGCCTGGCTGGATACCTGTCGCGAGGAGTACGACCTGATCTTCATTGATCCGCCGACCTTCTCCAACTCCAAGCGCATGGAAGGGATTTTCGACGTGCAGCGTGATCAGGTGCAATTGATCGATCTGGCCATGGCTCGCCTGGCACCGGGCGGTGTGTTGTATTTCTCCAACAACTTCCGCAAGTTCCAGCTCGAAGAGAACCTCGGCAGCCGTTACGCGGTTGAGGAAATCACCGCACAGACCATCGACCCGGATTTTGCCCGCAACAGCAAGATCCACCGTGCCTGGAAAATCACCGCCCGCTAAATGCCGATTGGATCCACAGAGCCTTGATTTTCAAAGGCTCTTGGCTCTTTTGGTGCTGGTCAAACTAGTGGCTAATAGCTATAACTGCCTAAAGGCCAATGTAACGCCCAAGCTCGCTGGCGTTATGAGTTCTGCTTATGTCGTTACACGCCGTACGACCCAGGATTCTGGGTTTTATCAGTGAAGATGCTTCGGCCTGGTTTGTCGCGCTACTGGTGCTGCTGGCCGGTAGCGTGCTGACCGGACTGCTGGCCTGGGCGACCGTCAAGGATCACCGGCAGCAGGTGGCACAGCGTTTTCAGCTATTGGTCGGCGAACGCCAGAGCCGGTTTGCCGAGCGTTTCGAAGATCAGGAGCAGCGCCTCGACAGCTTGCGCCGGTTCTTCATCAACTCCGAGACGGTCTCTCGGGAAGAATTCGATGGCTTCACCCGGCCCTTGTTGCACAGGACCCAGGCTTATTCCTGGGCGCCCCGTGTTTCCAGGGCTGAGCGTGCCGAGTTTGAAAATACCGCCCGCGCACAAGGTCTGGCGGGCTTTTCGATCCGCGATTTGAGTCCCTCGGGTGCGCTGGAGCCTGCTGCCGAGCGCGATGAATACGTGCCTGTTTTGTATAACCAGAAGCTCAGTGAGTGGGGCTCATCGCTGGGCCTGGACCTGTCGGTCGTGCCCGGGCGCGGTGCCGCCCTGCAGCGGGCCCGCGAGCGTGGGGGGCTGGCGGTCTCCCAGTTGATACCACTGATCGGCGTCGAGCCTGAATACAATCGAGGTGTGCTGCTGGTCGAACCGGTAATTGAGCGGGCTTCGGCAACTGCGCCTTTGGTTCCGCTGGGGTATGTGCTGGCCGTGATCAGCATGCGTCAGCTGGTGGCTGATGGTTTTCCGGCGCAAAGCCAGGACAACCTGGTGGTGCAGATCCGCGATCGCTCAGCCGATGGCCAGCCAGAAGTGCTCTACGAGTCGAGCAATCCGGTGGCCAAGCAACCGTTGCAATACACCTCGATCTTGCGCCTGGGAGACCGGGTCTACGACCTGAGCATGCGTACCAGCGCGGCGTTCGAGCGTGCCAACCATTCGACGATTACCAGTCTGGTGGTGATGGGCGGTTCGTTGAGCGTGCTGCTCAGCGTCTTGCTGTATGTGCTGGTCAGCCAGCGCCAGCGAGCCCTGGCGCTGGTCGAGCAGCGTACCCGGGAACTGCGCCTGCGCGAGCAGGAGTTGCGCGAGGCCCATGGACAACTGCGCAGCGTATTGGATGCGGCGACGCAGGTAGCGATCATCGCGACGGACTTGCGCGGGGTGATCAGCACCTTCAATGCCGGTGCCGAGCAAATGCTCGGCTATCCAAGTGCCGAGGTGCTCGGGCATGTGACGCTGGAAAGCCTGCACTTGCCCAGAGAGCTGCAGGTACGCGCAATGGAGCTGAGCCGGCGCTACGGCAAACCGATCCCGATGTGCCAGGCGATGCTCGTCGAGGGCGGCGAGGAGGGTGGGCATGAGGCGCGCGAGTGGACGCTGGTGCGTCAGGATGGCAGCTATCTGTCGGTCAATATGCTCGCGGCACCCGTGCTGGATGAGCAGGGGCTGTGGGTCGGGCACCTGGCGATCTGTATTGATGTCACCGAGCGTAAACGGGTGCACGAGGCACTGGCGGCCCGCGATACCCTGTTGAAAAAGCTCAGCGCCCATGTGCCGGGCGGGATTTACCAGTTCATGATGGCAGCGGATGGCAAGTTCAGTGTGATCTATGCCAGTGACGGCATTCGAGAAATTTACGAGCTGGAGCCGGACCTGCTGCAAAAAAATGCCGAGGCGATCTTCCAGCGAATCCATCCGCAAGACTCGTCCCGAGTCCGTGCCTCGATTCGTGCTTCTTCCCAGAAGCTCAGTCCGTGGCGAGAGGAATACCGTGTGCAACTGCCGCAGCGCGGGTTGCGCTGGGTCCGTGGCGAGGCGACGCCGGAAGAGTTGCCGGGCGGCGGGGTGCTGTGGCACGGCTATATCTCGGATATCTCCGATCTGAAGCGGGTCGAGGAGGAACTCCGGGCACTGTCGGTGACCGACTCCCTGACCGGGATTTACAATCGGCGGTATTTCCAGGAACGGCTGAAGACCGAAATGGCCCGCGTCGAGCGCGGCGTCGGGGGATTGGCGGTGATCATGCTCGATATCGACCATTTCAAGCGCATCAATGACCAGCATGGGCATGCCGTGGGGGACCGGGTGCTGCAAGGCGTCTGTGAACGTATCGGTCAGCGCTTGCGGCGCACCGACGTGTTCTGTCGCCTGGGCGGCGAGGAGTTCGTGGTGCTCTGCCCGGACACCGATGGGCAACAGGCCCATACCCTGGCGCTGGAGCTGTGGCAGGGACTGCGCAGCTCGCCGATCGACGGCGTGGGCGTTGTTACCGCAAGTTTCGGGATTGCCGGTTGGCGGGTATCGGAAGGCGCTGACGCCTTGCTGTTACGCGCCGACTCGGGTGTGTATGCCGCGAAGCAGGCAGGAAGGGATCGGGTTGAGGTGGAGCTGAGGTAGGCAAAGCTAGACACAACTCCCTGTGGCAAGGGGGCCTATGTGGCGAGGGGGCTTGCCCCCGCTGGGCTGCGAAGCGGCCCCAAAATCGGCAACCGCGTTACGTCAGGTAAAACCCGTCTGTCGGTTTACGACTGCTGCGCCCGAGCGCGGACCGGCCGGCGGGGGCAAGCCCCCTCGCCACAAAAGCCCCTCACCACATAACTCGGCAGGCCTACAACGCCGAAGCAGCCTCCGCCAGTTTCGGCTGGCGATACAGGTCCAGCAGCACCTGGTCGAGCACCGAGGACGCGCCCCATGGTTTCGGATCATTGAGGATCGCTACCACCGCCCAGGTGTTGCCATTGCTGTCGCGGCTGAAGCCGGCAATCGCGCGCACGGTGTTCAGGGTGCCAGTCTTGATGTGTGCCTCACCGGCCATGGCGGTGCGTTTCAAGCGTTTGCGCATGGTGCCGTCCATGCCGGCAATCGGCATCGAGCTGACGAACTCCGCCGAATAAGGGCTTCTCCAGGCCGCCTGCAACATCGCCCCCATTTCCCGGGCGCTGACTCGTTCGGCGCGGGACAGGCCGGAACCGTTTTCCATCACCAGATGCGGGGCAGTGATGCCTTTCTTCGCCAGCCACTGGCGGACTACCCGTTGCGCGGCTTTGGCGTCATCACCGTCGGCGGCGTTGCGAAACTCTGCGCCGAGGCTGAGAAACAGCTGCTGGGCCATGGTGTTGTTACTGTATTTGTTGATGTCGCGGATGATCTCCGCCAAGTCCGGCGAGAATGCCCGGGCCAGGACCTTGGCATCTTTCGGCACCGCCGCCAGACGATCCTGGCCTTGAATGCTGCCACCCAGCTCCTGCCAGATCGCCCGCACGGCGCCGGCGGTGTAAGTCGCGTGATCCAGCAGCGACAGGTAGGTCTGCGAACTGCACCCTTCGCCCAACTGGCCGTTGACGGTCACGCTCACGCCGCCATCGGCCCGGGCCACCGGGTTGTAGCGCACGTTGCCGGTGCACTGCCTGGAGTTGACGGCCTTGACCTGGTTGTCGATGTGAATGGTGGCAATCGGCGGCTCGACTGAAACCAGAACCTTGCCCGAGTCATTGCGCGCGACGAAGCGCAACGCTTTGAGGTTGACCATCAGCGAATCGGGTTTGACCAGGAACGGTTTGTTCTCGTCATTACCGTCGTCATTGAACTGCGGCAGTTGCGGTTGCACGAAGAAATTGCGGTCCAGCACCAGGTCGCCGGTGACTTGCTGCACGCCATTGGCCCGCAGGTCACGCATCAGCAGCCAGAGCTTTTCCATGTTCAGCTTCGGGTCGCCCCCGCCCTTGAGGTACAGGTTGCCACGCAGGATGCCGCCACTGAGGACACCGTCGGTGTAGAACTCGGTCTTCCACTGATGGTTGGGCCCAAGCATTTCCAGGGCGGCGTAGGTGGTGACCAGCTTCATGGTCGAGGCCGGGTTGACTGACACATCGGCGTTGTAAATCGTCGGGGTGCCCGGGCCGTTGAGCGGGATCATCACCAGAGACAAGGCGTCGTTCTGTAATTTGCTGGCTTTGAGGGCTTGTTGAACCTTGGGCGACAGGGCAGTGTTGATCGGGGCGGAGTGGGCAGGCAGGGCCAGGGGCAGAAGTAGACTGGCAAGCAACAATGGACGCAAAGATTTGATCATCTGTAATAAAACCCTACAGCCGAGGGGAAAAAGACGAGGGCATGTGGACAAATTCCCTCAGTGGTCATGAAAGTGTCGGCATTATGCCCCAAGGTATGGCGACTTGTGCCGTGCCCTGTACCTTCAATCGGCTATTTTTTTACAGACGGCAGGCGCCTGGGCCTATAGAGGCGGGCAAACGCTTGCTTAAGCTGCTAAAGTGCCGCCCGTTATTACTTATGAGGATTGTTCCATGGCGACTAACCGTTCCCAGCGTCTGCGCAAAAAACTATGCGTCGATGAATTTCAAGAGCTGGGTTTCGAGCTGAACCTGGATTTCAAAGAAGATTTGGCTGATGAGGCTATTGACACTTTCCTCAACGAGTTCCTGGAAGAAGCAATGGAGGCCAATGGCCTCGGCTACGTTGGCGGCGATGACTACGGTCTGGTTTGCCTGATCAAACGTGGTTCGGTCAGCGAAGAGCAGCGCGCAGCTGTTGAAGCCTGGCTCAAAGGCCGTACCGAGCTGAAAAGCGTTGAAGTTAGCCCGTTGTTGGACGTCTGGTACCCGGAAAAGCCAATCAATCCGGTAGCTTGATGTCATGAATCAGCGGCCCGTTCGGGCCGCTGATTCGATGC
Organism: Pseudomonas fluorescens; assembly: GCF_902497875.1. Taxonomy (GTDB): domain Bacteria; phylum Pseudomonadota; class Gammaproteobacteria; order Pseudomonadales; family Pseudomonadaceae; genus Aquipseudomonas; species Aquipseudomonas fluorescens_BR. The sequence goes on along the minus strand of NZ_CABVHY010000016.1, from coordinate 123,508 downwards.
TGCGCTGTCGCAGCTATTCGATTTTTCCCTTCTGATTTGTTTATACCTCGGGTCTGTTTTCCGGGATTTTGTGTGGGCGATGGATTTGTGTCGCTCTTCAGGCCGCCATTCGCGGGCAAGCCCGCTCCCACACTGAATCTCCTGTGAACACAATATTTGTGACCACCGCAAATCTAATGTGGGAGCGAGCTTGCTCGCGATTGGTTTTCAGGGTTTAGAGAACCTCAAGCCTTGCGCCAATTCAGAATCACCAGGGTCAACACCCCCGCAACAATCCCCCAGAACGCCGAACCAATGGAAAACAGTGTCAGCCCCGACGCGGTGACCATGAAGGTAATCAGCGCGGCTTCCCGCTCCTTCACTTCATGCATGGCAATGCTCAGGCCGTTGATGATCGAGCCGAACAGGGCCAGCGCGGCAATCGATAGCACCAATTCTTTGGGCAGCGCGGCGAACAGCGCCGCCAGCGTGGCGCCGAAGACCCCGGCAATCCCGTAGAAAATTCCGCACCAGACCGCCGCGGTGTAACGCTTGTTGCGATCTTCGTGGGCATGCGGCCCGGTGCAGATCGCCGCGCTGATCGCGGCGAGGTTGATGCCATGGGAGCCGAACGGCGCCAATAACAGTGAGGCGATGCCGGTGGTGGTGATCAAGGGCGAAGCCGGCACGTTGTAGCCGTCGGCGCGCAGTACGGCAATGCCGGGCATGTTCTGCGAGGTCATTGCCACCACGAACAGTGGAATACCGATGCTGATGGTCGCCGCTAGGGAGAAATGCGGCGTGGTCCAGACCGGTGTGGCCAGTTCCAGGTTGAAACCGCTGAAGTCCAGCAGGCCCATCATGCCGGAGAGCGCCGTGCCGATCAGCAGCGCAGCCAGTACCGCATAGCGCGGCGACAGACGTTTGATGACTAGATAGGTGAAGAACATACCCAGCACCAGCGCCGTGCGGTGTTGCGCGGCGACGAAAATCTCGCTGCCGATCTTGAACAGAATCCCGGCGAGCAACGCCGCGGCCAGCGACGCGGGAATGCGCTTGACCAGCCGTTCGAAACTGCCGGTAAGCCCGCAAAGGGTCACCAGCACCGCACAGGTGATATAGGCGCCAATGGCTTCGCCGTAACTCACCCCGCCCAGGCTGGTGATCAGCAGCGCCGCACCCGGGGTCGACCAGGCAATGGTGATGGGCGTGCGATAACGCAGGGACAGGCCGATGCTGCACACCGCCATGCCGATCGAGATCGCCCAGATCCACGACGAGATCTGGCCGCTGGTCAGCCCGGCCGCCTGACCGGCCTGAAACATCAGCACCAGCGAACTGGTGTAGCCGGTCATCATCGCGATGAAACCGGCGACGACGGCGGAAGGCGACGTGTCGGCCAATGGGCGTAACTGCGCTTGCGTGGCGTCGGTCATGGAGCAGGGGTCCTTGTACTGGTGAAGATGTCTGCGGTGAGCACAAATCCCCGTAGGAGCTGCCGCAGGCTGCGATCTTTTGATCTTCCGGGATGTGCATTGCGCCCGAAAAGAACTAATGAAGATGTCTGCAGTGAACACAAATCCCTGTAGGAGCTGCCGCAGGCTGCGATCTTTTGATCTTCGGGGATGTGCGGTGCGCCGGAAAAGATCGCAGCCTGCGGCAGCTCCTACGGGGGGAGGTGTTCGCCATGAGTTCTGTGTTCAAGCCTAAACTCAAACCTGGGTGAACGTTGCAATACAGCGGTGACCGCAAACTGCCGTACAGTCGTGTTTGCACCTGGGGTTGTGTACAATGTGCCATGTTTTTCCGCGATATTTGCCCGCGCGCTACCGTGTCGTACTACAGTCACGGTAATTCGTCGCAGTTTCCTCGACTCGAGTGCCCATGAACGATCAGTTGCAGCCCCTCAAGAAACAACCGCGAGCAGGCAAAGCCGGCCGCAGTGGAACCCAGGACGATATCGTCTACGCGCATATCTTCGAGGCCATTCTCGAACAGCGCCTGGCGCCCGGCACCAAGTTGAGCGAAGAAGCGCTGGGGGAAATTTTCGGGGTCAGCCGCACCATCATTCGTCGCGCCCTGTCGCGTCTGGCCCATGAGGGCGTGGTATTGCTGCGCCCCAATCGTGGTGCCGTGGTGGCCAGCCCGAGCGTCAATGAGGCCCGCCAGGTGTTCCTCGCCAGGCGTCTGGTGGAACGAGCGATTACCGAGTTGGCGGTGCAGCATGCGACAGCCGAGGAGCTGGCGGCGCTGAGGCAGATGGTCAACGACGAGCGCGACAGCTTCTCCCGTGGCGACCGTGGGGCGGGTATCCGGCTCTCTGGCGAGTTCCACCTGAAGCTTGCCGAAGCGGCGAAGAATGCTCCGCTGATCAGCTTCCAGCGCAGCCTGGTGTCCCAGACCTCATTGATCATTGCCCAGTACGAAAGCGGCAACCGTTCGCACTGTTCCTATGATGAACACACTCAGTTGATCGACGCCATCGAGGCGCGCGACGCGACACTTGCGGTGAACCTGATGATGCATCACATGGATCACATCGACAGCAAGCTCAACCTCGACGAAGAAAGCGCCTCGGACGATCTGCACGCGGTGTTCTCGCATCTGTTGCAGACCAAAAAGCCGGGTCGGACAACCGCCAAGCTCTGATTTGTTGGGCTCGCCGAAAAGATCGCAGCCTTCGGCAGCTCCTACATGGGAATGCGTACACCTGTAGGAGCTGCCGAAGGCTGCGATCTTTTGGCATTCTGACAGGCAATAAAAAATCCCTCGCAACCAACGATTGCGGGGGATTTTTTATGCCCGGAATATCTTAGCGCTGATGCACCAGATTCCCCGCCGCATAGGTCTGCAGCACCGTCCGGTCATCTCCCAGGGTCATCAATACAAACAAGGTTTCGGCGATGTTTTTCGCCTGTTTCAGGCGATAGCCGAGCAGCGGCGTGGCGTTGTAGTCGAGCACCAGGAAGTCGGCGTCGGTGCCCGGTTGCAGGGTGCCGATCTTGTCTTCCAGGCGCAGTGCCCGGGCGCCGCCGAGGGTCGCCAGGTACAGTGACTTGAACGGGCTCAGGCGCGCGCCCTGCATTTGCATGACCTTGTAGGCCTCGTTGAGGGTTTGCAGCAGCGAGAAGCTGGTGCCGCCACCGACGTCCGTGCCCAGGCCGACATTCAGGTTGTGCTTCTCGGCCATTGGCAGGTTGAACAGGCCACTGCCAAGGAAGAAGTTCGAAGTCGGGCAAAAGGCGATTGCCGACCCGGTTTCCGCCAGCCGCGCGCATTCGTCGTCACACAGATGCACGCCGTGGGCGAATACCGAGCGCTCGCCGAGCAATTGGTAGTGATCGTAGACGTCCAGGTAGCCTTTGCGCTCCGGGAACAGCTCCTTGACCCATTCGACTTCCTGCAGGTTTTCACTGATGTGGGTCTGCATGTACAAATCGGGGTACTCGCTGAGCAGTTGCCCGGCCAGGGTCAGCTGTTCCGGGGTGCTGGTCGGTGCGAAGCGCGGGGTCACGGCGTAGTGCAGGCGGCCCTTGCCGTGCCAGCGTTCGATCAGCGCCTTGCTTTCGAGGTAGCTCGATTCCGCGGTGTCGGTCAGGTAATCCGGCGCATTGCGGTCCATCATCACTTTGCCGGCGATCATCCGCAGGTCCAGTCGCTCGGCGGCTTCGAAGAATGAGGTCACCGATTGCGGGTGCACGCTACCGAATACCAGCGCGGTGGTGGTGCCGTTGCGCAGCAGTTCCTTGATGAAAATGCCCGCGACCTCTTCGGCGTGGGCCTTGTCGGCGAACTGGCTTTCACAGGGGAAGGTGTAGGTGTTGAGCCAATCCAGCAGTTGTTCACCGTAGGCACCGACCATGCCGGTCTGCGGCAGGTGGATGTGGGTGTCGATAAAGCCGGGGGTGATCAGCGCATCCTGGTAATGGGTGATTTCGATATCCGCTGGCAGGCTGGCGAGTAGTTCGCTGGCGTGGCCGAGGGCGCTGATCCGGCCGTTGTCGATCACCAGCAAACCGTCTTCGAAATACTCATAGGACGCTTCGATCCCCACGACGGCAGGGTCGGCGATGCTGTGCAGGATGGCGGCACGGTAGGCTTTACGAGTCAAAGGCATGAGGGTTTCTCAGTTCGTGGCTTGGCTGCGGCGCGAGGCGGGCAGCAGTTTGGCAATGGGTTCGGCGCTGGCGCTGTGCTGGCCGAAATTCGCGTTATAGGTGGCGATGATTTCGCCGGCGATGGAGATGGCGATTTCCACAGGCAGCTTGCCTTTGACTTCGCCGATGCCCATCGGGCAGCGCATGCGTTGCAGCAGCGCGCTGTCGAAACCGCGATCGCGCAGGCGATGCTCGAACTTGACCCGTTTGGTCTTCGAGCCGATCAGGCCGAAGTAGGTGAAGTCGTTGCGCTTGAGGATTGCGGCGGTCAGTTCCAGATCGAGCTGGTGATTGTGGGTCATGACGATGCAGTAGCTGCCGGAGGGCAAATCGTCGACTTCATCCACCGGTTCTTCGCTGACGATTTTGCGCACACCGTGAGGGATCTGTTCGGGGAATTCCTGTTCCCGCGAATCGATCCAGCGTACCCGGCAGGGCAGGCTGGCCAGTAGCGGTACCAGCGCTCGACCGACATGGCCGGCGCCGAACACGGCGATCTGCGCCTGGACCTGACCCATCGGTTCGAAGAGCAACACGGTGACGCCGCCGCAGCACTGACCGAGGCTGGCACCGAGGGTGAAGCGCTCCAGGTGGGTGTCCTGCTTGCCGCTGGCGAGCATTTCCCGGGCGAGCTGCATGGCCTTGTATTCCAGGTGCCCGCCACCGATGGTGTCGAAGCTCTGGGTGGCGCTGACAACCATCTTCGAACCGGCATTGCGCGGAGTCGAGCCGAGCTCTTCGATGATGGTCACCAGGACGCAGGGTTCGCCGTGGGTTTGCAGGTCGGCGAGGGCGCTGATCCAGTTGTTCATGTATCACCTCTTGCAACTGTGGTGTTTGTTCGGCCGTCATCGTCGGAACGCCGCCCGGAGCGAGCTCGCTCCCACATTGGACTTGTATTGGTCCATAAGTCAGCACATGACCCTGTGGGAGCGAGCTTGCTCGCGATGGCCGCGACGCGGTCCTTACAGCGAAGCCAACTCAACCTCGGCTTCCACGGCCTTCGCCACCTTCAACTGGCGCATCTGCTCACACCCCCACAACACCCGCTCCGGAGTGGCAGGCGCGTCGATTTTCGGTTGATGCTTGTAGTCGCCCAGGCTCGCCACCGCATCCTTGATCGCGCACCAGGCGGCGATGCCGAGCATGAACGGCGGCTCGCCGACGGCCTTGGAATGGAACACCGTGTCTTCCGGGTTCTTGCGGTTTTCCACCAGCTTCACCCGCAGGTCCAGCGGCATGTCGGCGACTGCCGGGATCTTGTAGCTGGCCGGGCCGTTGGTCATCAGCTTGCCCTTGGCATTCCACACCAGCTCTTCCATCGTCAGCCAACCCATGCCCTGGATGAAGCCGCCTTCGACCTGGCCGATGTCGATAGCCGGGTTCAGCGAGGCACCGACGTCGTGCAGGATGTCGGTACGCAACATCTTGTACTCGCCGGTCAGGGTGTCGACTATCACTTCGGCACAGGCCGCGCCGAAGGCGTAATAGTAGAACGGCCGACCACGAGCCTGGCTGCGGTCGTAGAAGATTTTCGGGGTCTTGTAGAAGCCGGTGCTGGACAGCGACACTTGGGCGAAATACGCCTGCTGGATCAACGCCTCGAAGGTCAGTATGTGATCGCGGACCCGCACGTGGCCGTTGTGGAATTCAACGTCTTCCTCGCTGACCTTGTACTGGCGCGCGGCAAATTCCACCAGGCGCTGCTTGATGATTTGCGCGGCGTTCTGCGCGGCCTTGCCGTTCAGGTCGGCACCGCTGGAGGCGGCGGTCGGCGAGGTGTTCGGCACCTTGTCGGTATTGGTCGCGGTGATCTGCACCCGGTCGATTTCGACCTGGAATACCTGGGCCACCACTTGCGCGACCTTGACGTTCAGCCCCTGGCCCATCTCCGTGCCGCCATGGTTCAGGTGGATGCTGCCGTCGGTGTAGATGTGGATCAAGGCACCGGCCTGGTTAAGGAAACTGGCGGTGAAGGAAATACCGAATTTCACCGGGGTCAGCGCCAGGCCTTTTTTCAGGATCGGGCTGTTGGCGTTGTAGCGACGGATCGCTTCACGCCGCTCGGCGTACTGGCTGCTTTCTTCGAGTTCAGCAGTCATTTCCTCGAGCATGTTGTGCTCGACGGTCTGGTAGTAATGGGTGACGTTGCGCTCGGTCTTGCCGTAGTAGTTGGCCTTGCGCACCCCCAGCGGATCGAGCGCCAGATGGCGGGCGATGGCGTCCATGACTTCTTCGATGGCGACCATCCCTTGCGGGCCACCGAAGCCCCGATAAGCGGTGTTCGACGCAGTGTTGGTCTTGCAGCGGTGACCGTTGATGGTCGCATCGCCAAGGTAATAAGAGTTGTCGGCATGGAACATCGCACGGTCGACGATCGATGCCGAGAGGTCCGGCGAACAGCCGCAGTTACCCGCCAGCTCCAGTTGAATGCCGTGCAGCCGCCCGCTGCTGTCGAAGCCGACGTCGTACTCGATGTAGAACGGGTGACGCTTGCCGGTCATCAGCATGTCTTCGACCCGCGGCAGGCGCATTTTGGTCGGCTGGCCGGTCAGGTGCGCGACCACTGCGCACAAACAGGCCGGGCTCGCGGCCTGGGTTTCCTTGCCGCCGAAACCACCGCCCATGCGGCGCATGTCGACGACGATTTTGTTCATCGACACGTCCAGTACTTCCGCCACCAGCTTCTGCACTTCGGTGGGGTTCTGGGTCGAGCAGTAGACGATCATCCCGCCGTCTTCGGTCGGCATTACCGACGAGATCTGGGTTTCCAGATAGAAATGTTCCTGGCCACCGATGTGCAGCGTGCCCTGAATCCGGTGCTCGGCGGTGGCCAGGGCGTTGGCCGAATCGCCGCGTTTATGGGTGTGACTGTCGAGCACGAAATGCTTTTTTCGCAGGGCTTCGACCACGTCCAGTACCGGTTCGAGGTCTTCGTATTCGATGACGGCGGCCATGGCTGCTGTACGCGCCGTTTCAAGATCCCGGGCCGCTACTGCCAGCACCACCTGACCGACGAATTGCACGTCATCGATCGCCAGCAAGGGGTCGCCGGGCAACAGTGGGCCGATGTCCTTCAGGCCCGGCACATCCTTGTGGGTGATGACGATGCGCACGCCTTCGAAGGCGTAGCAGGGCGCGGTGTCGATGCTGATGATTTTCGCGTGGGCGCGGTCCGACAGCCGCGCGTACAGATGCAGCTGATTAGGGAATTCCAGGCGGTCATCGATGTACACCGCTTCGCCGGATACATGCTTGTCGGCGCTGTCGTGCTTGACGCTGCGGCCGACACCTGAAGTCAGGTCCTGGGCAAACAGTTCGGCAAGTTCCGCCTGAGTTTTTTCGACGGCATGATGATTAGACATAAGCGGTCACCCGAGTCTCGATGTGCGGTGTTTGCAGTTCGATGAAATATTTGCGCAGCAGGTTCTGCGCACTGAGCAGGCGGTATTCCTTGCTGGCGCGGAAGTCCGAAAGCGGCGTGAAGTCTTCGCCCAGCGCCGCGCAAGCGCGCTCGACCGTGGATGAATTCCATGGCGAACCGAGCAGGGCGGTTTCGCAGCTCTTGGCGCGTTTCGGAGTGGCGGCCATACCGCCAAAGGCGACCCGGGCGTCAGCGATCACACCGTTCTCGATGCGCAGATTGAACGCCGCGCAGACTGCGGAAATATCGTCGTCCAGACGCTTGGAAACCTTGTAGGCACGGAACAATTGCTTGGCGCTGGCGCGGGGCACGATGATTTTTTCGATGAACTCGCTTTCCTGGCGCGCGGTCACCCGGTAATCGATGAAATAGTCTTCCAGTGCCAGGGTGCGGCGGGTCTCGCCTTTGCACAGAACGATCTGTGCACCGAGGGCGATCAGCAAGGGTGGCGAGTCACCGATAGGCGAGGCGTTGCCGATGTTGCCGCCCAGCGTGCCCTGGTTGCGGATCTGCAGGGAGGCAAAGCGTTGCAGCAATTCGCCGAAGTCCGGGTATTCGGCCTTGAGCGCTTCATAGCAATCGGACAGCGAAGTGGCGGCGCCGATTTCCAGGCGATCGTCAAAAACCTCGACGCGCTTCATTTCGGCGACATTGCCGACGTAGATCATCACCGGCAGGGCGCGGTGAAACTGCGTCACTTCCAGCGCCAGATCGGTGCCGCCGGCCAGCAAGCGGGCTTGCGGGTAGGCATCGTAAAGGTCGGCCAGATCAGCAACGGTCAAGGGCACCAGGCAACGTTTGTCGCCACTGTTCAGCTCGCCGGTGGTGGTGGGCGCAATAGCTTTCAGACGGGCAATAGTCTCGGCTTCGCGGGCGTCGAACTGATCAGCCTGCTTGCCGCAGCAGGCCTGTTCGGCAGCGGCGAGAATCGGCCGATAGCCGGTGCAGCGACAGAGGTTGCCGGCCAGCGCTTCGTGGGCCTTGTGGGAGTCCGGCTGGTCACTGTTCTTTTGCAGGGCGAACAGCGACATGACGAAACCCGGCGTGCAGAAGCCGCATTGCGAACCGTGGCACTCGACCATGGCTTTCTGCACGCTGTGCAGCTGGCCCTGGTGCTTGAGGTCTTCGACGCTGATCAGCTGTTTGCCGTGCAGCGACGAAACGAAGGTCAGGCACGAGTTGAGGCTGCGATAGCGAATGTGCTCGCGGCCGCTGTCGTCGGTCTGCAATTCGCCGACGACCACGGTGCAGGCGCCACAGTCGCCGCTGGCGCAACCTTCTTTAGTGCCGGATTTGCCCAGGTGCTCGCGCAGATAATTGAGCACGGTCAGGTTCGGGTCCAGGGCGTGCTCGCTACGGAGTTCCTGGTTTAGTAAAAACTGGATCACGGAAGGCCTCGCAGACTCATTATTGTTGTTAACCGACTTGAGCTGAATTTAGTCATGTCTGACTTTTCGGTCAATGATTTTCTGACTTAAAGGTCAGGAAATTCAAATTTGCCGATTAACGACACCTCTATTCATTATTGACCCTCTCGGGATAGGTTGCCTTTTGCGTGTTTGTGCCGGGTTTGTTGCGTATTTCGTGCCAAATTCAGCCCCCTGGCCATTACAATCAGCGCCCTGCGCCATTACCCGGCAATGGGTTACACTGCGCCGCTTGTACCGATCGAAGAGTTTGGAAGGAAAACCATGACGTTCAAGGCGCCGGACAGCCTCGCCGAGCAAATAGCTCACCACCTCGCCGAACGTATCATTCGCGGGGATCTCAAGCCCGGAGAGCGCATTCAGGAACAAAAGGTCACGCTGGCCCTCAATGTCAGCCGCGGCTCGGTCCGCGAAGCCTTGCTGATCCTCGAACGCCGCCACCTGATTGCGATCCTGCCGCGGCGCGGTGCCCACGTCACCGAGCTCAGCGCGCACAAGGTGCAGAGCCTGTGCACGCTGATGAGTGAGTTGTACATCCTGCTCGGCAATGCCGTGGCCAATGGCTGGGCGGTTCAGGCCGATATGGCGCCGTTCCTGCAAATCCAGCAGCGCCTGATCGCCAGTTACGAGCGCCAGGACATTCAGACGTTTGTCGAAGACAGCTTCAATGTGATGCGTGCGGCGTACCCCTTCGCGAATAATCCGTACCTGGAAGAAACCGTCGAGAATCTGCAGCCGGCCATGAGCCGCGCGTATTACCTCGCACTGGAGCAACGCAAGGCTGAGATGAGCGAGTTCCTGGAGTTGTTCGAGCGCCTGCTGGCCGCGGTGCTGGCCCGTGATTTGCCGCAGATTCGCGTCGTGCTCTCGGCCTACGCCCAGCGCAGTTGCGATCTGGTGCTGTCTGCGTTGACGGTTGCCTGAGCATGCGGCTCAAGTGCATCAAACTGGCGGGGTTCAAATCCTTCGTCGACCCGACCACGGTGAACTTCCCCAGTAACATGGCGGCGGTGGTCGGGCCCAACGGTTGCGGCAAGTCGAATATCATCGACGCCGTGCGCTGGGTGATGGGCGAGAGCTCGGCAAAGAACCTGCGTGGCGAGTCGATGACCGACGTCATCTTCAATGGCTCCACCAGTCGCAAACCGGTGAGCCAGGCCAGCATTGAACTGGTGTTTGATAACTCCGATGGCACTCTGGTCGGGGAATTCGCGGCGTATGCGGAGATCTCCATTCGTCGCAAAGTGACCCGCGACAGCCAGAACAGTTATTTCCTCAACGGCAGCAAATGCCGGCGTCGTGATATCACCGATATCTTCCTCGGCACCGGCCTCGGCCCGCGCAGCTACTCGATCATCGAACAAGGCATGATCTCCAAGCTGATCGAGGCCAAGCCCGAAGACCTGCGCAACTTCATCGAAGAAGCGGCGGGGATTTCCAAGTACAAGGAGCGTCGGCGCGAGACCGAAAACCGTATCCGCCGCACCCATGAAAACCTCGCCCGCCTGACCGACCTGCGCGAAGAACTGGAGCGCCAGCTCGAGCGTCTGCATCGCCAGGCCCAGGCCGCCGAGAAGTATCAGGAATATAAAGGCGAAGAGCGTCAACTCAAGGCGCAGTTGTCGGCGTTGCGCTGGCAGGCCTTGAACGAGCAGGTGGGGCAGCGCGAGTCAATCATCGGCACCCAGGAAGTCAGCTTCGAAGCCCTGGTCGCCGAGCAGCGCAATGCCGATGCCAGCATCGAGCGGCTGCGTGATGGCCATCATGACCTCTCCGAACGCTTCAATCTGGTGCAAGGGCGCTTCTATTCGGTCGGTGGCGACATTGCCCGGGTCGAGCAGAGCATCCAGCACGGTCAGCAACGTTTGCGCCAGCTGCAAGACGACCTGCGCGAAGCCGAGCGTTCGCGACTGGAAACCGAATCCCATCTGGGCCTCGACCGCACCTTGCTGGCAACCCTCGGCGAAGAGCTGCAGATGCTCGAACCCGAGCAGGAAATCACCAGTGCCGCCGCCGAAGAGGCCGCCGCTGCGCTGGAAGAATCGGAAACCACCATGCATGGCTGGCAGGAGCAGTGGGACTCGTTCAACCTGCGCTCCGCCGAGCCACGGCGCCAGGCCGAGGTTCAGCAATCGCGGATCCAGCAGCTGGAAACCAGCATGGAACGCCTCGCCGATCGGCAACGCCGTTTGGCTGAAGAGCGTGCATTGCTGGCGGCCGATCCGGAAGACGCGGCAATCCTTGAACTTAACGAGCAGTTGGCCGTCAGCGAGATGACGCTGGAGGATCTGCAGGCCAGCGAGGAGGGGCAAGTCGAGCGCCTGGAGCAGTTGCGCCAGGAATTGCAGCACGCGACCCAGGCACAGCAACAGGCTCAAGGCGAATTGCAGCGCCTCAACGGCCGGTTGGCTTCCCTGGAAGCCTTGCAGCAAGCCGCGCTCGACCCGGGCACCGGCACCGCGCAATGGTTGCGTGAGCAGCAGCTGGCGGAACGGCCGCGACTGGCCCAGGGCCTGAAGGTGGACAGCGGCTGGGAACTGGCGGTGGAAACCGTGCTGGGCGCTGACCTGCAAGCGGTGTTGGTCGATGATTTCGCCGGTTTTGATTTGGCCGGTTTCCAGCAGGGCGACCTGCGGCTGTTGAGTCCTGGCAGCGACGGCATTCGCGTGTCGGGCAGCCTGCTCGACAAGGTCGAAGCCGAGATCGACCTGTCGCCCTGGCTGGGTCAGGTCAGGCCGGTGGAAACCCTTGAGCAGGCCTTGGCCTTGCGTGGCCAATTGGCGGTTGGGGGAAGCCTGATCAGCCGCGATGGTTATTGGCTTGGCCGGCACTTTCTACGGGTGCGACGCGCCAGCGAAGCCGAAAGCGGGGTGTTGGCAAGGGGCCAGGAAATCCAGCGTCTGGGCGATGAGCGCGATGAGCGTGAAGCGACCGTGGAAGCACTGGAGACCCAGCTGCAGAACCTGCGGGCACAGCAGCGCCAGCAAGAAAATGGCCGCGAGCATTTGCGCCGCTTGCTGCAGGACGAGGCGCGTCAGCAGGGCGAGTTGAAAGCCCGCTTGTCCGCCGGCAAGGCCAAGGCCGAACAACTGACCTTGCGCCGCACCCGTCTCGACGAAGAGTTGGCCGAGCTCGGCGAGCAGCGTGCCCTTGAACATGAACAGGTTGGCGAGGCACGTCTGCAATTGCAGGATGCGCTCGACAGCATGGCGGTCGATACCGAACAGCGCGAATTGTTGCTGGCCCAGCGTGACAGCTTGCGTGAACGCCTGGATCGGGTGCGCCAGGAAGCCCGCCAGCACAAGGACCACGCCCATCAACTGGCGGTCCGCCTGGGGTCGCTCAAGGCTCAGCATGATTCCACTCGCCAGGCGCTGGAGCGGCTCGAATTACAGTCCGAGCGCCTGACCGAAAAAAGCGAACAGCTCAGCCTCAATCTGGAGGAGGGTGAAGCGCCACTTGAAGAGCTGCGTCTGAAGCTCGAAGAGCTGCTCGACAAACGCATGACGGTCGACGAAGAACTCAGGACGGCGCAGATCGCCCTGGAGGATGCCGACCGCCAATTGCGCGAAGCCGAGAAACGCCGCAGCCAGGCGGAGCAGCAGTCGCAACTGATCCGCGGCCAGCTCGAACAGCAGCGCATGGAGTGGCAGGCATTGACCGTGCGGCGCAAGGCCCTCGAGGATCAGTTGCTCGAGGACGGCTACGACTTGCACGGTGTGCTTGCCACGCTGGATGCCCAGCTCAACGAAAAAGCCGCCGAAGAAGAACTCGAGCGGATTGCCGCGCGGATTCAGCGCCTGGGCGCGATCAACCTCGCGGCCATCGACGAGTACCAGCAACAATCCGAGCGTAAACGTTATCTGGATGCGCAGAATGACGATCTGGTCGAAGCCCTCGACACCCTGGAAAACGTGATTCGCAAGATCGATAAGGAAACCCGCAATCGCTTTAAAGATACCTTTGATCAGATCAATGGTGGTTTACAGGCACTATTTCCAAAAGTTTTCGGTGGTGGCAGCGCTTATTTGGAACTGACGGGCGAAGATCTACTCGATACAGGGGTGACGATCATGGCGCGTCCGCCCGGAAAGAAGAACAGCACCATCCATTTGCTCTCTGGTGGTGAGAAAGCTCTGACCGCGCTGGCCTTGGTATTTGCCATTTTCAAATTGAACCCGGCGCCATTCTGCATGCTCGACGAAGTTGACGCGCCGCTGGATGACGCTAACGTAGGACGCTATGCCCGGTTGGTGAAAGAAATGTCCCAGACAGTGCAGTTCATCTATATCACCCACAACAAGATCGCCATGGAAATGGCTGATCAGTTGATGGGGGTGACGATGCACGAGCCGGGTTGTTCCCGCCTTGTGGCAGTTGATGTCGAGGAGGCGATGGCAATGGTGGATGCTTAAGTCGGTGTGAGCAGGGCGATTTTCTATAAGGTGTAGGAGGTTTTTCTTCCGCGACTTGCTGGCCAATCGACATATTGGCTAAAGCCATTGCGACAGACGGTGTAAAGTTGTCTTGGGTCGTGCTAGTTTAATGTCAATTTTTCGTATGCGTGGGCAAAACGCCTGTCAGAACATAGAGTTGGCGCCACGTTTTAAAGGGGTTTGCAGCTTGCTCAACCCTTTTATCATCAGCATTTTTTATAGAGGCACGGGATTACATGGAAATCGGTCTGCGCGAGTGGCTGATAGTCATCGGCATTATAGTTATTGCCGGTATTCTTTTTGACGGCTGGCGCCGCATGCGCGGGGGCAAGGGCAAACTGAAGTTTCGCCTGGACCGCAGCCTGTCCAATTTGCCCGACGAGGACACCAGCGCCGAACTGCTGGGCCCGCCGCGGGTGCTGGACACCCATAAGGAGCCGCAACTGGACGAGCATGATCTGCCGTCGGTGAGCATGCCTGCCCGGGAGGGTCGTGATTCGGGCTCCAAGCGTGGCAAGCGTAGCGGTGAGCCGAATCAGGGTGACATGAACCTCAATCTGGACCTGGATGGCGGCCCGAGCTTCAGCAGCCGTGACGATGACTACCCGGACGAAACCCGCTCCTCCGGCGCAGCGCAGGAAAAAGAACAGCCGCAAGCGGAAGAAGTCCTGGTGATCAGCGTGATCTGCCGCGACGCCGGTGGCTTCAAAGGCCCGGCACTGTTGCAGAATATTCTGGAAAGCGGTCTGCGTTTTGGCGAGATGGACATTTTCCACCGTCACGAAAGCATGGCTGGCAATGGCGAAATCCTGTTCTCCATGGCCAACGCAGTCAAACCGGGTGTGTTCGATCTGGACGATATCGATCACTTCAGCACCCCGGCGGTGAGCTTCTTCCTTGGCTTGCCAGGCCCGCGTCATCCGAAACAGGCTTTCGACGTGATGGTTGCCGCTGCCCGCAAACTGTCGCAAGAACTCAATGGCGAACTCAAGGACGATCAGCGCAGCGTACTGACCGCCCAGACCATCGAGCACTACCGTCAGCGCATCGTCGAGTTCGAACGCCGCGCCTTGACCCAGAAGCGCTAAGGCCGAAGCAGGGGGCTTTTGGTTTGCTCCCTGGGCCACATATTTACAAGATTGAGCAGCCTCGGCTGCTCTTTTGCTTTATGAGAGAACACCCATGACCGCCGCCAAAAACCGCATTCTAGAGTTGCGCACCGAGCTGGATCAGCACAACTACCGCTACCACGTGCTCGATGAGCCGAGCATTCCCGACGTCGAATACGATCGGCTGTTCAATGAGCTCAAGGCGCTGGAGGCGGAACATCCAGAACTGGTGACCAGCGATTCACCGACTCAACGAGTCGGCAGTGCGGCGCTCTCGGCCTTTACTCAGGTGCGTCATGAAATACCGATGCTCAGCCTGGGCAACGCCTTCGACGAAAGCGCCATGCGCGAGTTCGATCGCCGGGTAAACGAAGGCCTCGACCTGCCGGCCGGCGATTTGTTTGGTGGTGGCGTGGCAGTGGAGTACAGCTGCGAGCCGAAGCTCGACGGCCTGGCGGTCAGCCTGCTGTATCAGGATGGCGTGCTGG
The DNA here is from genome assembly GCF_902497875.1 of Pseudomonas fluorescens. Lineage (GTDB taxonomy): Bacteria > Pseudomonadota > Gammaproteobacteria > Pseudomonadales > Pseudomonadaceae > Aquipseudomonas > Aquipseudomonas fluorescens_BR. Next base: position 108,488 of record NZ_CABVHY010000016.1, on the reverse strand, counting down.
TGCGCGGCGCCACTCGTGGTGACGGCACCACGGGCGAAGACATCAGCGTCAACGTGCGAACCGTGCGTAATATCCCGCTCAAGCTGCAGGGCAGCGGCTGGCCGGCGACCCTGGAAGTGCGCGGCGAAGTCTATATGTCCAAGGCCGGTTTCGAGCGGCTCAATGCCACGCAACTGGAAGTCGGTGGCAAGACCTTCGCCAACCCGCGCAACGCCGCTGCCGGTAGCCTGCGCCAGCTGGATTCGAAGATCACCGCCAGCCGTCCGCTGGAGTTCTGCTGCTACGGTCTGGGCCAGGTCTCGGCCGATATTGCCGACACCCATATCGGCAACCTGCAGCAGTTGAAGCAGTGGGGCATGCATGTCAGTCGTGAATTGAAACTGGCCAAGGGCATCGACGAGTGCCTGGACTACTACCGTGACATCGGTGAGCGGCGGAATGCGCTGCCCTATGAAATCGACGGAGTGGTGTTCAAGGTCAACAGCCTGGCCTCGCAGCGCGAACTCGGTTTCCGGGCGCGTGAACCACGCTGGGCGATCGCCCATAAGTTCCCGGCGATGGAAGAGCTCACCGAGCTGCTCGATGTGGAGTTCCAGGTCGGTCGCACCGGTGCAGTGACGCCGGTGGCGCGCTTGAAACCGGTCAAGGTTGCGGGCGTTACCGTCTCCAATGCGACGCTGCACAACATGGACGAGGTGGCTCGCCTGGGGCTGATGATCGGCGACACGGTGATCATCCGTCGTGCCGGGGATGTGATCCCGCAAGTGGTGCAAGTGGTCACCGAGCGTCGTCCGGACAACGCCCGGCCGGTGCAGATTCCCGAGAGCTGCCCGGTCTGCGGTTCGCATGTCGAGCGCACGCAATTGGTGAAGCGCAGCAAGGGTCGCGAGACCGTCAGCGAAGGCGCGGTCTATCGCTGCGTCGGCCGACTGGCCTGCGGCGCACAGCTCAAGCAGGCAATCATCCATTTCGTTTCGCGCCGCGCCATGGACATCGAAGGCCTGGGCGAGAAGAGCGTCGAGCAACTGGTGGATGAAGGTCTGGTGGGCTCGCCAGCGGATCTCTACACCCTGAGCTTCGAACAGATCGTCGACCTCGAAGGCTTTGCCGAGCTCTCCAGCAAAAACTTGCTGAGTGCCATCGCCGACAGCAAAAAGCCAAGCCTGGCGCGGTTTATCTACGCACTGGGGATTCCCGACGTCGGCGAGGAGACCGCCAAGGTGCTGGCGCGCTCACTGGCGTCGCTGGCGCGGGTTCAGCAGGCGTTGCCGGCAGTATTGACCTACTTGCCGGATGTTGGGCTGGAAGTCGCCTACGAGATCCACAGCTTCTTCCAGGATCAGCACAACGCCACGGTTATCGAACAGTTGCTGGCTCGCGGCCTGGAGATTCAGGATCAGGGCGAACTGGGTGCGGAGTTCGCAGCCAGTACGACCCTGGGTGGGCTGATCGACAAGCTGCATATTCCTTCAGTCGGGCCGGGCGGGGCGCAGAAACTGGCCGACAAGTTCGGCTCGTTGGAAGGCGTGATCAGCGCCGACTGGCTGGACCTGCGCCAGGCGCTTGCCGAGAAACAGGCCAAGGCCGTGCGTGAGTTCTTCGATAACCCCGAAAACGCTGAGCGGGCGTTGGCGATCGAGAAGCAGCTGCAAGACTTCGGCATGCATTGGCACAGCGAAAGGAAGGTCGTCGAAGGTCTGCCACTGGCTGGCCAGACCTGGGTACTGACCGGCTCGCTGGAACTGATGAGCCGCGACATCGCCAAGGACAAACTCGAAAGCCTGGGCGCCAAGGTGGCTGGCTCCGTGTCGGCCAAAACCCAATGCGTGGTCGCCGGGCCTGGAGCGGGTTCGAAACTGGCCAAGGCCAATGAGTTGGGGTTGAAGGTGCTGGATGAAGAGGCGTTTGTGGCGTTTTTGGGCAAGCACAACATTTCGGTGTGACGCATTTGTGGCGAGGGGGCTTGCCCCCGCTCGGCTGCGAAGCAGTCGTAAAACCGGTAGATGGGCTCTACCTGACACAATGCGGTTGCCGATTTTAGGACCGCTTCGCGCTCCAGCGGGGGCAAGCCCCCTCGCCACAGGTTCGGCGCTCGCCACATTGGGCTGCGCAGTTCCCTGAAAACCATGGAACCCTTGCCTCCCAATCATGATCTAGTCTTGGCAGGCCCCAGGGAGAGATCGCCATGTACCGCTTCTTTGAACAACTCAGCTCCCGCATCGCCGCGCCCTTCATGGGCGAAAGCTCGAGCAACAGCAAGGTCTGGCACTGTCGCTGTGGGCAGTCGTTGTTCTTTCGCAACAGCCAATGCCTGGCCTGTTCAGCGGCATTGGGTTATCAGCCGCAGCAGAGTCGCCTGTCCTCGCTGCAACCCGGCCCGCAGGTGGATACCTGGAGACTCGACGCCGATCCCGAGACCGGGGCATTTCGCCGCTGCGCCAACCTCGACTCCCCGGCCGCCTGCAACTGGCTGCTGCCGGCCAACGATCATGATGCGCTATGCATAGCCTGTAGTCTGAACCAGACCATTCCCGATCTATCGATTGCCGAGAATCCCGAGCGCTGGTGCAAGGTCGAAACGGCAAAGCGGCGGCTGGTCGCACAGTTGATCAGCCTGGGCCTGCAAGTGATCCCCAAAACCATGGACGAAGAAACCGGTCTGGCCTTCGATTTCATCGGTGTCGACCTCCAAGGCAAGCCGCCCACCACCGGTCATGCCAACGGCCTGGTCACCCTCGATATAAAAGAAGCCGACGACGTCCACCGCGAGCAGGTCCGGGTGCAAATGCACGAGCCGTATCGCACGCTGCTCGGACACTTGCGTCACGAAACAGGGCATTACTACTGGGATCGACTGATTGCCAGCAGCCATTGGCTGGAACCGTTCCGCGGTCTGTTCGGTGACGAGCGTGCCAGCTACACCGAGGCGCTGGAGCGGCATTACCAGCAAGGCGCGCCAGCCGACTGGCAGCAGGGCTACGTCAGCGCCTACGCCACCATGCATCCGTGGGAAGACTGGGCCGAGACCTGGGCTCACTACCTGCACATGATGGACGCGGTCGACACCGCGCTGGGCTTTGGCATGAGCGCGCGGGAAATGGACCTCGACTATCAGCCCTTTGCGCTCGATACCCTCTACGATCCACAGCATCCCGGTGGCGCGGCATTCCTGTCTTTCGTCAACGCCTGGATCGAACTGGCAGGGATGCTCAATGAGCTGTCACGCAGCATGGGCCAGGTCGATTTCTACCCCTTTGTCCTGCCGCCGCCTGTTATCGCCAAATTGCATTTCATTCATCTGGTCATCCAGCAAGAGGGTGGGCGGGCGGACGAGGTGGTGCAAGACCTGTAAAAATCAACAGATCGCAGCCTGCGGCAGCTCCTACGCCGACCGTGATTGGCCGAAAGATCTGCGCGATGCCCGCAATCACCGCGTTCGGCATAGATCTGCCGAATACACCCAATCCCCGTAGGAGCTGCCGCAGGCTGCGATCTTTTGATCTTGATGCTTGGCAATCCCCAGAACCGCCAAAAGATCGCAGGCTGCGGCAGCTCCTGCGGGGGGTTGCGTACACCCCAGAGCCCGTGATCTTCAAGAACATCGCAGGTCCTTGACCTTGTTCATATTTTTTTATCCGAACCGACGGTTGTAAGTTCTCGTCAGATCGGTACAATGGCGCGGCTCGCCACTGGCGAGCGTCGTTATGGTGACCCCTCCGGTCCCCCCGCAACGATCAGCCGTGAACCCGGTCAGGCCTGGAAGGGAGCAGCCGCAGCGGTGACATTGTGTGCCGGGGTGTGGCTGGTGGGGTTACCACCTTAACGACAAGCCTTCGTTCAGCAAGGCTCCTCTGCTCCACGCAGAACCCCTTTTTCCCCCTCTGTTTTCCCATCGGTCTTTTCTGATCGGTGGTTGCTCCTGTCCGACCCTTCTGATTTTTGCCTGCAGCGACTTGTTACGCCGGTGTCAGCGCACACTTGCGCAATGGCCAGCAGTGGAATGAAAAAAGAGGCGCAGTTATCGAAATCGATAAGTTCGCCTCTTTTTTTGTTGCCCGGCTCAAGGCTTGGACAAGGCCAGATCTACAGCTGCAATCAGCTTTCCCAGATCCTTTGGGGTGGCTTTGTGAATGACACCGAACAAATAAGCCCGCTGTTCGTCTTCGTCACCCAGATCGGCAAAAAAGACTTTCAGCTTTACCCCCAGCACATCGGCGAACAGGACCAGGGCTTCCACGCTGGGGGTATAGGTGCCGGTTTCGAAGCGGCTGATGGTTTTGGGGTCAAAACCGGTTTTCTCGCCTAGTTCAGCCTGAGTAAGCCCTGCCACCTTGCGGTAACGCCGGAGGGCTGGACCCAAACTTGAAATTTGCATCGCTCAATTCCCATTTAGAATCAAGAACTTAACGATAAATCTTGGCATTAGACAACGCCATGATTCATCACCTTGCTTTGCAAAATGTGATGTATTTCGTAGAATTGACGGTTAAGACAGGTATTCGGTGATCTGGTTTCAGAATGCGGGCTTTGTAAAGCCAGAGCGCATTGAGCTTCGTGGGTTCCACTGAATAAGCGGCCGGGCAGGGCGTATACGGTCGCGTTGATCGCTGCCGACCCAGCGTCCTGCAGTATTACCTGATGCCCTGTTTATTCTGGCTGATCTTCACCAGACCGAAGGCGAACTACCGCACAAAATGTTGCATGGCAGGCAATCGAGGCGTGTATCGCGATTGTCTTGTGCAGTCAGGGAAGAGTGCGAATCAGCCGGTGAGCTCCCAGGCCTGGAGCCCGGTCTATTAAATGCTGCCAATGGAGTTTTAACGTGAACCGGAGTGTGTCAGTCAGTGTTTATGAGGTTTGTGCAGGCTCGCCGCGGCTGGCGTCTTTTTCCTCTACTCATAGCCTCGCTGTCAGGCTGTGCACCTTGGTCGAGCGGTTAAACCGCTAGCGACAGTGAGCCTGACTCATGGATGAGCGATATCGCAGGGCTGTGGATGCAGCCGCCATTTTTTCCGAGACCGATCTGGCAGGGCGGATCACCCACGTCAATGATCAGTTCTGCCTGATTTCCGGCTACAGCCGCGAAGAGTTGTTGGGAGAGGACCATCGAATGCTCGGTTCGGGGCTGCATCCGCCGGGTTTTTTTACCGCGATGTGGCGGACCATTGCCCTGGGCAAGGTCTGGAAAGGCGAGGTGTGTAACCGCGCCAAGGACGGTACCCTGTATTGGGTCGACAGCACGGTGGTGCCGCTGCTCGACGAGGTGACCGGGCGGGTGCAAAGGTATGTGTCTATCCGCTTCGACGTCAGCGAAAAACGTCGGCTCCTGCATTCGCTGCAATGGCAGGTCGGCCATGATGTGCTGACCGGTCTGCCCAATCGCGCCTTTCTCTCCGAGCTGCTGGACCAGGCGCTGGAGTTTTCGCGGCAGGAGAATATCCCGCTGGCGGTGTGCATGCTCGACCTTGATGGCTTCAAGGCGGTCAATGACGGTTACGGTCATGCCAGCGGCGATTTGTTGTTGATCGACGTGGCGAAACGCCTGCGTACGATCGTTCGTGGCGAGGACGTAGTGGCACGGCTGGCGGGTGACGAGTTCGTGCTGATCTTGCGCTACGTGAGCGATGTTGCCGAATTGAGCGCCGCGTTGCACCGGGTACTGGGGGTGCTCTCCACGCCTTATTCGATACTTGGCACGGACATCAAGGTGTTCGCCAGCATCGGCGCGACACTCTTCCCCGCCGATAACGAAGATGCCGAAACCCTGTTGCGCCACGCCGACCAGGCCATGTACGTGGCCAAGCAAGGTGGGCGAAATCGTTTCCACTTGTTTGACGTCTCGCGTGACAAAGAGGTCAAGGTCACCCATCAGACCGTCGAGCAGGTGCGCCAGGCGCTGGCCAGGCGTGAGCTGTGCCTGCATTTTCAACCCAAGGTCAATATGCGGCAGGGTTGCGTCGTCGGCTTCGAGGCGCTGTTGCGCTGGCGACATCCGCAACACGGAATGATCCCGGCCCAGGACTTTCTGCCCTTGGTGGAGGAGACGGACCTGATCATCGACATTGGCGAATGGGTGATGGATCAAGTCATGGTGCAATTGCATCAATGGCAACAACAGGGCCAGCGCTGGCCGGTCAGTGTCAATATTGCTGCCCGGCACTTTCAGCGCGCGGATTTTGTCGAGCGGCTCAAGACCGTGCTGCAGCGGCATGCCCAGGTGCCTGCGCAGATGCTCGACCTGGAAATAATCGAGCCGGTCGCCATCGAGAATATCCAGCGTGTCAGTACTTGCCTGGAGGAGTGCCGGGCGTTGGGCGTGCGCTTCTCTCTCGGGGATTTTGGCACCGGGTACTCGTCGCTAAGCGACCTCAAGCGGCTGCGCACACAAAGCATCAAGATCGACCAGTCATTTATTCGCGACATCCTTAACGACAAAGATGATCTGGCGTTGACCACGGCCGTGATCGGCCTGGCCCGGGCTTTCGGTCGGGAGGTGATCGCCGAAGGCCTGGAAACCCTGGAACACGGTGAGTTACTGCTGCGCCTGGGTTGTGAAGTGGCCCAGGGCTATTTCATTGCCCGGCCGATGCCGGCCAGCGAAGTGCCAGGCTGGGTCGCGTCGTTCAAGGTACCGCCGCAATGGCAGGTAGCGGAGCACGCGCTTTGACGGTCACTGCTGGCGAGCGCCGGACGCGGCGTCCGGCGGTTGATCAGTGCCGGTGTAGAGCTTGATGATGGCATCGATTTCGCCGGACATTTTCATCTTCAGCAGGGTGCGCAGAATCAGTTGCACCGGCAGTTTCGGGTTGTTGCGCACGTAACAGCCAACGTAGTGCTCCTGCAGGACGGCGACACCGCGTAGCTGGTCGGCAGGTAAAAGCCTCTGATTGAACCAGTCCAGGTTCCATTGATTGGTCACTGCATAGCGATAGCGACCTGCTGTCAGTTTCTGCAAGACCTGCTCCTGGTTGCGGGCATTGTCGCGATGCAGTTGGCCGCTGTCGAACATCGGTTGCAGGGCTGGGTAGATGAAGCCGAGCACCGTCCCGATGTTTTGTGAAGGCAGGCTCGAGGGCACCACCTGCTCGGGCTGGTCTTGCCTGCTGACCAGCAGGTCGCGCTGAAACAGCAATGGAATGCTCCAGAGGTAGTCGCCTGACAGGTTGGGCAGCCAGGATTGCGCGACATAGCAACGCACATCGATCTCGCCACGTTCCATGGCACTTTGCACCCGGCCGCGGGCCAATACGTGGAACTCGGCAGGACGGCCGACCTGGGTCGCCAGGCTAAGCATCATGTCATGCAAAATACCCTGGGTCGGCTGGTTGCGTTCGATTTGCACCATGGGCATGGCCCAGCTATCGGTAACCGCGAAACGCAGGGGGGCTTGCGCGGCAAAACCGTTTGCGCTGACCAGCAGCAACGTGGCCCAGGCTAAACGCATAAACTCTCCTGCAAGACCACGACAAAGGGTCGACAAAATGCCACCCAAAGAGCAGCTTAGCCAGATTAGAAGAGCACACCGGATGCAATTTCGTCCTTGCTCCGCTAGCATTACCCGCTTCCGCTTCCCAGTTGCGACGGTTTTCGATGAGTTATCAGGTTCTTGCACGTAAATGGCGTCCGCGCTCGTTCCGCGAAATGGTCGGCCAGACCCATGTGCTCAAGGCTCTGATCAATGCCTTGGACAGCCAGCGGCTGCACCATGCCTATCTATTTACCGGTACCCGCGGGGTGGGCAAGACCACCATCGCACGGATCATTGCCAAATGCCTGAACTGTGAAACGGGTATCACTTCGACGCCGTGCGGCACCTGCTCGGTGTGCCGGGAAATCGACGAGGGGCGCTTTGTCGACCTGATCGAAATCGACGCCGCGAGCCGGACCAAGGTCGAGGACACTCGCGAGCTGCTGGACAACGTGCAGTACGCGCCGAGCCGTGGGCGCTTCAAGGTCTACCTGATCGACGAAGTGCACATGCTGTCCAGCCATTCGTTCAATGCGCTGCTCAAAACCCTTGAAGAGCCGCCGCCCTACGTCAAGTTCATCCTGGCCACCACCGACCCGCAGAAACTTCCGGCAACAATTCTCTCGCGATGCCTGCAGTTCTCTCTGAAAAACATGACTCCGGAGCGGGTGGTCGAACATTTGACCCATGTACTGGGCGTCGAGAACGTACCGTTCGAAGACGACGCATTGTGGTTGCTGGGCCGTGCTGCCGATGGTTCGATGCGCGATGCCATGAGCCTGACCGATCAGGCGATCGCTTTCGGTGAAGGCAAGGTCATGGCCGCCGATGTGCGGGCGATGCTCGGTACCCTGGATCATGGTCAGGTCTACGACGTCCTGCAGGCGTTGCTCGACGGCGATGCCCGGGCGCTGCTCGAAGCGGTGCGCCATCTGGCCGAGCAAGGGCCGGACTGGAATGGCGTGCTCTCGGAAATCCTCAATGTGCTGCACCGTGTCGCCATCGCCCAGGCCCTGCCTGAAGGCGTCGACAACGGCCAGGGCGACCGTGACCGGGTGCTGGCGCTGGCCCAGGCGTTGCCGGCCGAAGATGTGCAGTTCTATTACCAGATGGGCCTGATCGGCCGCCGCGATCTGCCGCTGGCGCCAGACCCTCGTGGTGGTTTTGAAATGGTCCTGTTACGGATGTTGGCATTCCGTCCGGCGGATAGCACGGAGGCGCCCAGGCAACCGCTAAAGCCAGTGGGGATCAGCCAGGCCACAGTTGATTCCGCACATTCCGTGGCTGCCGCGCCGGTGGTCGCTGCCAGTGTCGCTGCGGTAGTTGCTGCGCCGGTCGCTGCGGTTGTTGCACTGATCCCTGAACCTGTCGCACCGGTGGTGGTGCCGGAACCGGTCATCGCGCCGCCGGTGGTAGAACCTGTGGTGATTGCCGCCGAAATCGTGGATCTGCCGTGGAACGACCCGGTAGAACCGGTCATCGAGCAACAGCCGGCGGTCGAGCCGATGCTCGAGACCGCCGCCGAGCAGCCTGAATTGACCCCGATGCCCGGGGCGACGCCCGACAGCGCGGTGCCGGATGCCCCCGAGTGGGTGGCCGCGCCGGTGCCTGAACCCTCCGTAGCCGAGGTCGATGCGGCCATTCCGGGCATGGACCTGGACGACGAGCCGCCGCTGGATGAAGACTACATCGAGCCGGACATGGATTCGGCCTACAGCTATCTCGATGAACTGGCCAGCGAACACACCGCCGAGCCGGCTCCGGAGCCCGAACCCGCCCCGGCGCTGAAACCGGCTACCGGTCTGGCCCTGGAATGGCTGCAGCTGTTTCCGAAATTGCCGATTTCCGGCATGACCGGCAGCATCGCCGCCAACTGCACGCTGATCGCGGTCGATGGCGATCACTGGTTGCTGCACCTGGACCCGGCGCACAGCGCGCTGTTCAACGCGACCCAGCAGCGGCGCTTGAACGATGCGTTGAACCAATATCACCAGCGCACGTTGACGGTGAGCATCGAGCTGATCAAGCCTGAGCAGGAAACCCCGGCCCAGGCAGCGTCCCGACACCGTAACGAGCGTCAGCGCGAGGCCGAAGAGTCGATCCACAGTGATCCGTTCATCCAGCAAATGATGCAACAGTTCGGTGCGGTGGTCCGTAACGATACTATTGAACCTGTCGAGGCTCTGGTCACTCAGGGCTAATAACTGAAGGCGCCTGGCCTGACGGGCCGGGCGTTGTATTTTATCCAAGTACTTTTGAGGTGATTCCCATGATGAAAGGTGGCATGGCCGGCCTGATGAAGCAGGCACAGCAGATGCAGGAAAAAATGGCCAAGATGCAGGAAGAACTGGCCAACGCCGAAGTGACCGGCAAGTCCGGTGGCGACATGGTGACGGTGGTCATGACAGGTCGTCACGACATCAAGCGCGTCAGCATCGACCCAAGCATCGTTGAAGGCCTCAGCGAAGATGACAAGGAAATGCTCGAGGCTTTGTTCGCCGCCGCCGTCAACGACGCCGTGCGCAAGATCGAAGCCAACAGCCAGGACAAAATGTCTGGCATGACCGCCGGCATGCAATTGCCACCGGGCATGAAGCTGCCGTTCTAAGTCGCTTTGGCGAGTGGGATGTACAACAAAAATGCCAGGCATTGAGCCTGGCATTTTTGTTTTGGGCTGAAATCTACTGTGCCTGTCAGGCCCAATCGCGGGCAGGCCCACACAAGGTTAGCGTCTGAAACGTTACTTGTGTTCGACAGATAACCCGTAGGAGCTGCCGAAGGCTGCGATCCTTTGATCTTGATCTTGATCTTGATCTTGATCTTGATCTTGATCTTGATCTTGATCTTGTGGGATCGGCGGTGGGGCGATCCGACTTGCCCGCGATGACGGCCTGTCTCTCGCGGATGTACCTCGCCCCACTGTGGGAGATTCTACGGTTGAGGGGAAGCCCTCAACTGGCTTTCGGCTGGTATTCGCTCTGCCCCTTCAGCAGGGCGAATACGACCCGAGCAAGCTTGCGACCCAGTATCACCAGTGCCTGAGTGGTGCTGAACCTCGAGCTCTCTGTTCTTCGTAAAACCCTTTGCCGGCTTCCACCTCTATTACCCCAGCCGTCGTCAGGCCTCACCGGCTTTCGCTCTGTTGCTGGGCGCGCTGCGTTACCGGGGGCTGAGCTCCACCACACATGCCCGACTCCAGCTCCGCGCATTTCCCGTAACAGCTGCCGAGCCTGCAGGCTGCGCAGCAGTCGTAAAATCAGGCACTGCGGTATTCCAGACGAGCCGTGGAAGCAGGATTTGCGACTGCTGTGCAGCCGAACGCAGCCTCGCAGGCTCGGCAGCTGCTACGGGGGGACAGTGCTGACCCTGAAACTCCATAACTGAGCGGATTGCCCGGGATGAACGATGACCCGATCAACCTGCCGGAGCCACCTGCTCCAGCGCCTCATTCACCAGCAACTGGCTCAACTCGATCATCTGCTGAATCCCCAGTGCCACATTACAGCAGGAGCCTTCGACATCGAACGCCAGGTCACTGACCAAGACATTGGCGCTGGCGAGCGTCTCGCAGGCGTTGGCCAATAGCGTTTCGGTGCTGAGGCCAGGGACGACAGTGAAGATGTTGACCGGAACGACGTGGCCGAGTCTGGACTTGTCGAATGGGGGCTGCGGGTAGTGATCGCGAACTTGCTGCGCGACCTCGCAGAGTTTGCTGGAATCGGAGGGGGAAACGTTTTCGGTTTCAGGCGGATCGGGAGTGACTTTGATCATGGGTAATCCTCCAGTATTAAAAGGACTGCCACGCTCACTTCCACATGAGGGGGTGGCAGCTGTACGCAGGTGTGGAAGACCGGGACTGAAGGAACCCGGCGCACCCGAAGGTGCCCCGCGCACAGCCGCCATAACACAATGATGCAGGCGTAAAAAAACGCCAGCATGTGCATATAGGCGTTTGTGCGCCCTCAGTAAACAGTACGGACTTCCACATCCGGTCGCTGATTTTGCAGCGACCCGCAAAGATTAGCCGCCAGCCTGCACCAAAGCAACCCCGCATTCGCCCACGATTGATCGTTCCCGCGCTCTACGTGGGAATGTCGCCATGGACGCTCCGCGTCCTCTGTGACGCGGAGCGTCACGGAATGCATTCCTTTGCTGCGCGTGGGAACGATCTATAAGTACTTGCTCTAAGCAGTTCACGTTTGAATGCGGAGCAAATCGCACGCCAGGGTTTTCCGATCTTTCTGATAGATATTCGCGAAGTGTCCTACTTACTTTTGCCAGCCTTGAGTTAATTCTTTGAGTTGGCACTTTGCTCGACTCCAATTCACTCGTGAGTCGGTGCAATCCATCGTCATCAGAAACGTGCGCGCCCTCTCGTCTGGCCGCACTTAAATAGATAGGGAACTCAATGGCTGACGGATATTTCATTGTCGCAGATGACAAAATCACCTGTGGGGCAAAGTCCTGGATGGTGATACAAGGGTCATGATGTTTGGTTTTGCTCATGCTCGCGAAGGTGATCGGGTTTCGTGTGGCGAGGACGGAAAGATTTATCGTATCGTCGGTGGAGTTTCATACATCAACAGTCACGGAAGGCTGGTGGCCGGCACCCTTGATAGCTTCAGTAATTGTCCCTGTAAAGCCAAACTGATCCCCTCGATTTTCACGGCCAGTTATGAGTCGGACCAAAGCGCTGTACCGCAGGCCACCCGAACAGCCGCTCAACCGTCTACCCCAGTCGGAACCAGTAACCCGGTAAGCCCGCGTCAATCCAGTTTCGCCCCTTCGAGCCATCCAGCTGCAACGCTATTCAGCGGCGCAGAGGCCCAGGAACCTGGCTTCTATGTGGTGCCCAAAAGCATGACTCGTGAACAACTGGAAGCCACGCTTTTTCCCTCGCGTAACCTGACCGTGATGGGCAAGTTCTGGTCACTGAATCCTGATCCAGGCGACATAAAAGCCGGTTCGATGATCGTGCTCAGCGATCCGAACAACAGCTCCTGCACCTACCAGGAAGCGCAGCTGATGCAGGCCGCTCAACAAGTCAAAACGGCCCTCGATCCACTGACGCCGGAGGAAGCCGATTTCATGTTCCGCCACGCTGCCGAAATCGCCAGTTTTACCGGCCAGACCTCAACCTGGCTGGGCGTCAGTGCGGTGGTAATGGAAAAGCACCTGACCCGGCTGCGCGATACTCTGCAAGCCATGGAACGCCTGCATCAGGAAAGCTATCGCCAGCACGGCCACCTCAAATCGACGCAGTTCTTCGCCGAGCGCCAGCGCCTGCTCGTCCAACTGGATGCACACCTGCTGAACTCCACTCGCCTGCGTGGCCAGACAACCTTGGGCGACCACCCCAAGTTAAAAACGGCCCTCGGCATTTCCAGCCGTAGCCTGGTGCATCATTGGGACAAGGCCGGTGCACCGGGGCAGATACCGGGTTATGCCACCCATGTGAATGCCACCAGTCGTGCTGCCAAGTACATGCAGGCAGGGGGTTACATTGGTATTGGCATTGGCGGTGTTTCTTCGTTGCTGGCTATTCAGGAGGTTTGTAATACCGACTCTGGAGCCGCTTGCGAGAAGATCAAGTTTACTGAAGGGGGAAAATTTGCATTGTCAGCCATCGGTGGGCATAGAGGTGGGGAGTTGGCTTATTTGGCTAGCGGTCCTATTTGCCTGGCGCTTGGGGTTACCACAGGGATTGGGGGAGTTATCTGTGTTGCGACCGTGGTCGGGGCTGGCGCATGGGTAGGTACAGCTGCTGGTGGTATCGCTGGGGAGTTTCTAGGCGAGAAACTGTATGAGACCGAACAACGGTGATCGACACGTGGTCTCCTTGGGCTGCCATTTTGTTTGTTGGTGGGCCATTCCTATTGAGTGTTGTTACTTTTGCCTACAGTCTTTACTTAAGTCGCCATTTGGATGCCATGTTGGAAGCCTTGAAAAACAGTCGCCATATTGTTATTTGGGGTGCGGGCCTGCGGCATCAAGGTTGGTTTGGACGGCTCATGCTGGTCGCGAAGATCGGAGGGATGGTGATGTGGTCTGGACCGGGCATCCGGGCGGGTGAAATGGATCCTGACGATATCAAGAATTTCCCTCCTCACCTGAAGCAGCTTCTTAAAATCAAGATCGTAATATCGGGGGTTATTGTGGCCTGGGGAGCGATTGCATGTGTGCTGGTGAAATATAGGTAACTCAATAGGCGAATACCCAATCACACCTCGTTGATTGACGCTTTGGTCGCTGGTTCTGTGAGACCTCACCAATCAGGAATCGCCGCAATTACCTCTGCGAGCAACGGTTCAATCGGCATTTCTCCGCTGACCCTAAGGGAAGGTTGTGTCAGCTGCTTGAGCCACCGCTCATGCCGTGGTCGACTGCGGCCAGCTTGAACACCTGTTTCATAACTTTCGGCCCATGCGAGGAACGCTTGGTGATTCGCATGCATATCCCCTCCTGGAAGGATACGGTCACCATAACGCTGTGATTCGCGCAACTTCAGACGTTCCATCCGAAGCAGTGTCGGAGTGTCAATGAACACGACCAAATCAGTGCATTGAATCACTTCGTCTCCCCAGCCATCTAATGAGCCGGAAAGAACCCAGTAACCATGAGACAGGTTACGGTTGAGTAGGTGGACTCTCTCTGCGGGAGGTCGAGATCGCTCGAATGGTGGTTCTGTTGGGTACCAATAGTAATCATCGACATCAAAGTGAGGCACTTGAAGCTCTGCTGCCAGTGCAGCCCCCAGAGTACTCACTCCGGCACCAGATGCGCCGCTTATATAAATCCGTTTGCTCACTTCATAGGTCTCCCTTCCAGCGGGATATAGATAGGCGCTAAGAGATAGTGTGGGGCGGCTGCCAGTTATGTGGCAGTAATTGCGCAATATTACTGCGTGGACGCAGACGACGTTAGTGAATACTCGACGCCAGTTCAAAGAGCAGGATGTATATCAAAATCACGATCACCCTGATCAACAACCCGATAAAGGTCATCAGCGCGGCTCGAACAAGCGCACGAACCATTCGAGCCAGCGGCTGATACTTCGTCGTAGAAGTCGGCGCTGCGTTCCATCATGTAACCCGGATTGCCCGCCTGTTCACCGGCTCGCAGCAGACGCAATGCCACCGGCGTGATCAGCCCGTTGTGTCATTCCACCGTTCGCCGAAACCCAACGTGATGTGTCCAGTGTGCTGCGTCAGTACCGGCGCTTGCAGGGGCTGGCCGTTGACGCGTCCTTGTAGCATCCCCCAGATGTGGGGACTGCGGGAAACTGGGGGTTAGGCTCACCCACTCGGTTTTTGTTGTTGTTTCAAACTATTGAATTTAAAGAAAAATGTTTATGGCATGCGGATTGCTCCGTCCATTTCACTGATGAACGCGATGCGAGGCCCTCGGCCATGAAAGGGACTATCCCAACCCCCTGCTCCTCAACCGGATCGACCTGACTTGCTCATTGCTGGGGCTTGCGCCGGGGCGTGGTCGAGGACCACAACCCATCCTTGATGCAAGGCGGCGCGGCGGCTCCCGCAAAGGTCACGCTGCGTCCCGACAAGCGTCCACGGTCACTGGTTCTGCGAATCGCGGCGGGCGATTGCCTGACCATCACTTGCACAACCTGCTGGCCTGTCAGGCCAACCCGAACAAACCCGAACAAGTATTCGAGCGGGCATTCAAGGAGCAAGGCGTGAATAGAACAACCACACTCTGTATTGCAGTCTGCAGTGCGGCGTTGGTGGCCGGTCTGGGCGGATGGCTGCTGACCCGGCGCGACGCGCCGCTGGTCGAGGTCAGCCCGCAGGGTCAGCGTCTGGTTCGCGATGGCGTGTCCATCGAGTTCCAGATGAACCCGATCGATGGCCATGCCACGCTCATGGAAGGCAACTTTGCCGATGTGCGCTTCAAGGTCACCGAGAGCAAAACGGGTCAGCCTCTGTCAGGCATCGCGCCCGGAGCCTGGCTCGATCCGAGCCTGCTGGGGCTGAGCGACTCGGAACCGCAGAACAGCTGCAAATCGCGGGTCGCGATGTTTCTCAAAAACAATATCGGTGCGCGGCCGTTACTCGACCTGACCCGGTATTTCCTGCTGGTGCTGAACAAGGATGCCAGCCTGACGGTGATCGATCCCACGGTCTCGGTGGGCGGCACCACCAGCACCCTGAAACGGATCGACCTCAAGCAGCCGCCGATGGACTGGGTCCGCAGTGGCGACAACAAACGGGTCTTTGTCTCCATGCCGGCGGCGGGCGAGATTGCGGTGATCGACACCGAGAAATTCCAGGTGCTCGGCAACATCGCAGCCGGGGCCGAGCCGCTGCGGGTCGCCCTGCAACCGGACGAACGCCTGCTGTGGGTCGGCAATGACTCGCGCGATGCCGGCAGCAGCGGGGTGACGGTGATCGACAGCCATTCACTCAAACCCCTGGCGCATCTGGCGACCGGCGTCGGTCACCATGAGATCGCCTTCAGCAAGGATTCGCGGCATGCCTTCGTCAGCAACCGCGACAGCGGCACCCTGAGTGTCATCGACATCGCCACGCTGACCCTGCGCAAACAGATCAAGACCGGGCCGCATCCGTTGTCCGTAGCCTACTCGGCGCTGTCCGAAGCGGTGTATGTGGCCGATGGCAAGGACGGCAGCATTAGTGTGATCGATGCCCGTAGCCTGAAGCAACTCAAGGTCATCAAGGTCATCAAGGGCAACCAGGGCCTTGGCCCGATGCGCTTCAGCCGCGACGGGCGCTTTGGTTTTGTGCTCAATACCCTGGACAACCGCGCGCTGGTCATCGACGCGGCCAGCGACAGCTTGATCCATAGCCTGGAGGTCGCCGCCGAACCCTATCAGGTGACGTTCACCGCGGGGTACGCCTATATCCGCGGGCTGTCTTCGCCCAAGGTCACGATGGTCAACCTGGGTTCGCTGGGACAGAACCGCACCCCCATCATCCAGGGCTTCGAGGCGGGCCCGGCGGCGCCGCGCCAGGCTGGAGACCTGCCGCTGGCGCAGAGTTTGACCTCGGGTCGCGAGGACAACTCGGTATTTGTCGTCAACCCGGTGGACAACACCACCTACTTTTACGCCGAAGGCATGAACGCGCCGATGTCCGGTTACCCCAACCACGGGCACACCGCCCGCGCCGCCATGGTCATCGACCTCAGCTTGCGTGAAGTCGAGCCGGGGCTCTACAGCACCCGAGTGTTGCTGCCGGCAGCGGGGCGCTTCGACGTGGCATTTCTGATCAACCAACCACAGATCATTCACTGCTTCACCACCCAGGTCGAGCCCAATCCGACACTGGACCAAAGCCTCGCCATGCCACAGGTGGAGTTTCTGCTCGACAAGTTCAGCGTGCCCCAGGGCCATCCATATATGGCCCGCCTGCGCCTGGTGCAGCCGAAAAGCCTGGAGCCGCCCAGCGGTATCAAGGATGTCCGGCTGCGCTATTTCCTGGCGCCGTCTTCCATGCCGCTGGAAGTCGCGGCCCATGAGGTCGGCGACGGAATCCACGAAGCCCCATTGCAACTGGACACACCCGGAGCCTGGTACCTGCACGTGCGCTCGGCGTTCCTGGATGCGGAGTTCGGCACCAGCACCTACGCCAGCCTGCGGGTCGTTCCCGCGATCACCAACCCGTCTGCCCCATGAGGAATGTGATGATGAATCCAATGACCTCACGGCTCTTGCCCAGCTTCTGCACGCTGACCTTGATCCTCTCGACCGGCCTGGTCCAGGCCCATTCTGCCGAGGACCACAGCCAGCATGCAAGCCAGGCCAAGCCACTGATTGCGTCCCAGGGCACCGAAGTGAAATTCGTTGACGTGCCGCTGATCGATCAGAACGGCCGGCCAGTGCGCCTGCAGCAGGACCTGCTGAGTGACCGCATTGTGCTCATGGGTTTTATCTATACCAGCTGCACCACGGTCTGCCCGCTGGTGTCCTCGATCATGGGCAAGGTGCAGAAGCAATTGGGCGCACGGGCCGGGCGCGAAGTGCAACTGGTGTCCATCAGCATCGATCCGCAACGCGATGATCCGCAGCGCCTGCTCGACTACTCCCGCAAGTTCCAGGCCGGGCCGGGCTGGAGCTGGCTGACCGGGTCGCCGTCGGCCATCAAGGCGACCCTCAAGGGCCTGGGCAGCGGCGATGGCGACTTGAAGAATCATGCGCCGTTGATTCTGGTGGGCGATGGCAAGAGCAGCCACTGGACCCGCTTTTATGGCTTCACCGATCCGGCGGTGCTGCTCAAGGAGATCGACCGCCTCACCCCGCCACGGAGGTCGTCCGGACCTACCGCCATCGCTCAGGAGAGTCATCATGAAATTTATTGAGCTTATCGTTTTCGGCCTTTTCCTGGGGCTCCTGCTCCTGGCCTCGCTCGCGTGGGCCCATGAAGGACCCGACAGCAAGCCGGCACCGGCACCAGCAGTGGCCGCGCCGCCGGCAACCGGCACTCACGATGCGCTGACCTGGTTTACCGACCCGCCACTGGTGGATCAGAACGGCAAGCGTCTGCAATTGCCGAGACTGCCTATAGCCGTGCGTTGAAAGCAGGTGAATAGCATGTGGCTCGACACCCGCCGATGTTTGATCCTGCTGATGTGCCTGTGCCTGTGCCTGTCGGCCGTGGCGGTCGAATTGACGCCGCGCGCACTCGTCCGGGCCGTGACCGAAGGGCTCGACCCGGCAATGCCCCGGTTCGTGCTCTCGAGTGCCGACCAGATCAGTCTGGCGGCCTACAAACGGCAGGAAGACGACCACGATCCGGGCCTGGAAAACGACCGGCTGCGGCTCGGCACGCTGTTGCCGAGCAGCGGGCCGTTGGCGCGAGCCGGTCACACGGTGGCCGCGGTGTTGCGTGACAGCATCGAGCGGATCAACCAGGCCGGCGGTATCCATGGGCGGCAACTGCAGCTGAGCATTCTCGACCCGGGACCGGATCTGGCCAGCGCCGAGCAGGCGTTGCGCAAGTTGATCGACGAGGAGCAGGTGTTTGCCCTGGTGGCGCCGCTGGCGCCGGCCCTGGCCCCGCGCTTGCCCGCGCTGTTGGAGGCGGCCGGAGTGCCGGTGGTGGGCCCGCAGACCCTGCTCGAAGCGAGTAGTGCGCCCAGTCGACAGATTTTCGAACCTCTTCCGGGTCTGCGTGAACAGTTCAATGCCTTGGCCAACTACGCGAGCGATAGCCTGGCCCTGGCCTCGAGCCCGACCCTGATCGTCACTCCCGGCGACGGCTCGCTGGAGCTGCAGGCCCGCACTCTGCAGCAGTACCTCAAGGCGCAGGGTTGGCAGGATGTACGCCGCCAGGTGTATTCGGTGGACGCTCGCGCCGGCCTGATAGGTACGGCTGGGGATGTGAGTTCAGTGTTCTACATGGGCAGTGCCGAGCACTTCAGTGAACTGGCCGGCCGCCTGCACAGCGCCGGACTGACGCCTTACCTGTTCGCCTCTTCAGCCCAGGTGGCCGGGGATATCCAGCAGCTGCCGGGAGCATTTTCCAGACGACTGTTTCTGGCCTACCCCTTCATCCCCAGCGACTGGAGCGCACCCGGGCGTTCGGCATTGACCAGACTGCGCTTGCGCCAAGGCCTCGATGGTCAGCATGCGGTGATGCAGGTGAGTGCCTATTGCTCGGTGGCCCTGCTTGCCGAGGCGCTGAAAAGGGCTGGTCGGGATGTCAGCCGGGAGACGCTGATCGAGTCCCTGGAAAGCCTGCATGACTTTGACACCGGCCTGACCCCGAGGGTCAGCTTCGGGCCGGGAAAACGCATGGGGCTCAGCGGAGCCCACATTGTCACCGTCGACCTGGGGTTGCTGCAGTTCTATCCGGTAGCCCCTTATATTCCCCTCGAAACGACCCCCTAGGGGCAAGGGCGCATCATGAAACGCAACTGCCTGCTGTATTTAATGTATCTACTGTTTCGCAGGTGTACGCGATGAGTGAAGACGGTCCGCCCGTGGCGCGGGTCAATGGTACCCCCATCATCCAGGTGCGTCTGGAAGTGTGCGTAAGCCTATGGCACGCACTCCCCAGGTTCGGACATAGGACCTGAACAAGTTACAAGGAGACGGCCTTGTTGAACAAAGTACTGGTAGTCGAAGACGAGCAGATCCTGGCGCAGAACCTCGCAGCGTATCTCGAGGCTCAAAACCTGGAAGTCCGAGTCACCCATGACGGTGCCAAGGCCATAGCAATGGTTCAAGGCTTTGCACCCGATGTTGTCGTGCTCGATTTCCGTTTGCCGGATATGGACGGGTTTCAGGTGCTCGACGCTGTCCGCCAACACAGGGGCTGCCACTTCGTACTGATTACTGCGCACCCGACCAATGAGGTCTGCGAGCGCGCCATTGAGCTGGGTGTCAGCCATATCCTGTTCAAACCGTTCCCGTTGGCGGAACTGGCCCGCGCAGTCTGTGACCTGGTCGGCATGCGCCGCGAGCCTCGAGCGGGGGCACAAATATCGGAAGGGTTCGTCGAACGTCGTCAGAGCAGGAGTGAAAATTTCCCCCTGCAGTTGTACGACGGTAGCTGGGTCCTGGCCGATCGCCGACGAAGGTCGTCGCATTCACCTCCAGCCAACGACGAGCCACTGCTTACCGGGAAATAGTGGCGCGATAAGCGTTCAAGGCCCCCACCGATGACCTGCCGCGATCACTCCGGGCCTGGGTGGCTGCCCTCAGGGTTGGGGAAAAGGGGGCCGACACAGTGCTGCGCAGTGAGCTATAAACAATGCAAAGCCCGGGAAACTGCGCTATGCAAACACAAGAGCAGGACGCCTCGCTCGACCTGGAAACGACCAAAGAGCGGCCCGTAAATGGGCAAAAGCGTTTCAACCTGCTGCGCTGGTTTTCCTGGGTCAGCCTGATCGTTGTCGGCTCGGTGGTGCTGGGGCTGGGGGCGCTCTCCACGCGTTTTGTGATTGAGGAGAGTCTCCATCGCGATGCGCTGTTGACCGCCCAGTTCATCCAGACCATCGCTTCGACGGAGATGCGCCACGTCGTATTACCGGATGGGCTGAGCATGGGCGAACTGCTCGATCCGCGTCAGGACCTGGCTCGCCCTGACATCAGTCCGGGAGCGCGGGCCATTGCGCGCGGGGAGTTTCTCGACCATGTCGAGCAATTGCCAGACGTGTTGCTGGCTAACATCTATGCGCCTGACCGGACGATCATCTGGTCGACCAATCCACGGTTGATCGGCCAGCGGATCAGCGATAACGAAGACCTCGAGCAGGCCTTCAATCTCAAGACCCATATTTCCGCCAGCTACCACAACGTCGACGACGTCCGGGCGGAGCAGAAATTCACCGTCGTCCCGACGTTCTTTTTCATCGAGAACTACATCCCGCTGTTAGATCTCGGTGAAAACCAGGTCATGGCCATGGTCGAGGTCTACAAGGAACCCAGTGATCTGATCATCCGCGTGACGCGCGGGCTGATACTGGTCTGGGTGGCGACGCTGCTGGGGGGCGCGCTGATCTATTTCAGTCTGTATTGGCTGATGCGCCACGCCGCGGATCTGCTGGCCGCACAGCAGAAGCAACTGGTCACCAATGAAACCTTTGTCGCCCTTGGCGAGATGTCCTCGGCCGTCGCCCATAGCCTGCGCAATCCCCTGGCGTCCATTCGTTCCAGCGCCGAGCTGGCGCAGGAAATCGAAACCGGTGCGGCGCAGAAAAACATCACCGACATCATCAACCAGGTGGACCGCATGTCCCCCTGGGTTCGCGAGCTCCTGCAGTCCTTGCACCCGCTCAATGACGAGGCCATTGCGGTAAATCTGGTGGCCGCCGTACGTGACAGCCTCCAGGCCTTTGAACAACAGATTGCCCGTACTCGGGTTCAGGTGAATTTCGCACCCGGGCAGGTGCCTTCGGTGCTCAGCCAGGAGGTATTGCTCAGCCAGATTCTCAACAGCCTGATTGCTAATGCCCTGGAGGCCATGATCACAGGCGGGGTCCTGAACATCGAGATCGAGAACACTGCCAAGGGCCTGTGCCTGACCATCGCCGACACCGGCAATGGCATGAGTGCGCAACAGCAACGCATGGCCTTCAAACCGTTTTTTACCACCAAGCAGGGTGGTCTGGGGGTCGGTTTGATGCTGGTCAAACGCATCATGGAGCGCTTCGGCGGTTCGGTCACCCTCAACAGCCACGAGCTGCAGGGCACCTGCGTGAGCCTGCGATTCCAGCGGGTAAGCCAATAGCCATTGCTCATCAACTCACAGGCATTTATCCCGCACAAACCCGGGGTGGCGAGAAATCCAGCCTATGATCCAGTAGAGGCAAAATACTATTACGGCGGTTGACAGGGCCTCGACTAAAAGATTCGGACAAGCATCCAGGAAGTACCTCATGCAGATGCTGATGCTCAAGAAAATACCCACCCAACGTCAGTTCAACCTTTTGCACTGGTTCTCCCTGGCCAGCCTGTTTGTCATCACCATGGTCGCCATGGTGCTCGGTTATACCTCCACACGCCTGGTGGTCCGGGAGAGCGTCGAGCGCGACGGACTGCTGACGGCGCAATTCATCCGGGCCATCGGCGCAGCGGAACTGCGCCACGCCGACTTGCCGCCGACCCTGACCATGGGCGCAATTCTGGATATCCGCGATGCCAACGCCCTCGCGGGTTATGACCGCGATCACATCATCGCGGCGAGGGGGGAGTTTCTCGACCACGTCGAAAATTTGCCGGACATACTGATGGTCAATATCTATGCCCGGGATCGAACGATCATCTGGTCGACCAATCCGGCGTTGATCGGTGTACGCATCGAGGGCGACGAGGGTCTGGACCAATCGTTCGAATCCAAAACGCAGGTCTCCTCCGAGTATCACGAGGCCGATGACGCCCGTAAGGAGCAGAAGTTTCTCCACGAACCAAAGCACCTGTATATCGAAAACTACATCCCGCTGTTCGACGCCGCCGATGACCAGATCCTGGCCATGGTCGAGATCTACAAGGAACCTGAGGATTTGCTGTTGCGTATCCACCGCGGTTTCATACTGATCTGGGTGTCGACCATCCTCGGCGGTTGCCTGATCTATTTCGGACTGTTCTGGATCGTGCGACGGGCTGCGAAGATGTTGCAGTCACAACAGAAGCAACTGATCACCAGTGAAACCTTTGTCGCGTTGGGCGAAATGTCTTCGGCCGTGGCCCACAGCCTGCGCAACCCGCTGGCGACGATCCGATCCAGCGCCGAACTGGCCCAGGAAATCGCCAGGCAGCCTGCGCAGAAGAACATTGCCGACATCATCAGCCAGGTCGATCGCATGTCGCGCTGGGTTCGCGAACTGCTGGTCTCGCTGCAGCCTTTGAACACCGACAGCGAGGCCATCGACCTGGGCCCGACCATCGAGGAGGTGGTGCAAGCGTTCGACCAGCAAATCAAGCGCGCCAATGTCCGGGTCCATCTCTCTATCGCGTCGGTACCCCCTGTCATCAGCCAGTACATGCACTTGATCCAGATCTTCAATAGCCTGTTCGCCAACTCCCTGGAAGCCATGGCGGGTGGCGGAGTACTGACAATCGAAGTCGAGCCGGCGGTGGATGGGCGCGTGCGAATGACCCTGACGGACACTGGCAAAGGCATGACCCGGCAACAGGAACACATGGCGTTCAAACCGTTTTTCACCACCAAGCAAGGCGGCCTCGGCGTTGGCCTGATGCTGGTCAAACGTGTCATGGAGCGATTCAACGGTTCGGTCAACCTGACGAGCCGGGAACAGGAAGGAACCCAAATAAGCCTGATTTTCAACGTGGCGGGAGGGAACCATGGGACACAGCATACTGTTGGTTGAGGACGACCAGCTCCTTGCCGAAAATATTCAGAGCTTCCTGGAGCGCAGGGACTTCGAGGTCACTGTCTGCCATAGCGCCGAAGAGGCTCTGGAATGCTTGCAGACGTGTCAGCCTGATGTGGTGCTGACCGACAACTCGTTGCCCGGCATGAGTGGTCACGAATTGATTCAGCGCCTGCGGGGCAGCGTGCCGGATCTGAAAGTGATCATGATAACCGGCTACGGTAATGTCGAAGATGCGGTGACGGCGATGAAAGAGGGGGCCTTTCACTACCTGACCAAACCGGTGGCCCTGGCGGAACTCAAGCTATTGCTGGACAAGGCGCTGGCGGCCGATCGCCTGGAACGCACGCTGACCTTCTATCAGGAGCGTGAGGCGCAGAAGTCCGGGGTGCAGGCGTTGATCGGCGATTCTGCGGTGATGCAGGCAATGAAAAATACCATCGGCCAGTTGCTCGACGCCGAGCGGCGCATGGCCAGCGGCGACCTGCCACCGGTTTTGGTGGAAGGCGATACCGGCACCGGTAAAGAACTGGTGGCCCGTGCGCTGCATTTCGACGGGCCCCGCAGCAAAAGCCCGTTTATCGAGTTCAACTGTGCCTCGATCCCCTCCAATCTTCTGGAAGCCGAATTGTTCGGCCACGAAAAAGGTGCCTTCACCGACGCCAAGGAGCGCCGGATCGGCCTGGTCGAAGCCGCCGATGGCGGTACCCTGTTTCTCGATGAAATCGGTGAGATGGATCTGCTGCTGCAGGCCAAGCTGCTCAAACTGCTGGAAGATCGAACGATTCGCCGGATCGGCGCGGTCAAGGAGCGCAAGGTCGACCTGCGGATCATCAGCGCGACCAATTGCAACCTCGAGCAGAGGGTCCAGCAGGGCAAGTTTCGCCGCGATCTGTTTTTCCGTTTGCGCATCATTTCAATCAAGGTCCCGCGCCTGTGCGCCCGTGGCGAAGACGTGCTGACCCTGGCCCGGCATTTCCTGGCTCATCATGGCAAGCGCTATGGCAAGCCCAACCTGTATTTCAGCCCCGAGGCGCAAGCGCTGATGCGCGGTTACAGCTGGCCCGGCAATGTTCGCGAGCTGCGCAACATGCTCGAACAGACGGTGCTGCTGGCGTCTCACGACATGGTCGGGCCGAGCCAGTTGAATGTCTGTCTGAGCCTGGTCGATGAGCCGTTGGATCTGCCGATACCGCCACAGCACCAGTATCAACAGCAGCCTCAATCGCATCCCCAGCCCGAGTTTTACAGCCCCAGCGAGGACATGGGTTCCATGAACCTGCCGGAAGTCGAGCGCGACATGGTCCGCAAAATGCTCGACAAGACTGACTGGAATGTCACCAAGTCGGCACGCCTGCTGGGCTTGAGCCGGGACATGCTACGCTATCGGATTGAAAAGCTCGGGCTCGCCCGACCGGAAAAGCGTCAATGGTGACGCCTGCTGACGGGCAGGCGCGCTGGTATTTGACGGTTAGCCAAGGCGCGGGTATAAACCGCGTCTCGTTGTTTTGTCGGACCTTTGTGCCATGAGCTTCAGCCCCCTGATTCGCCAACTGATCGATGCCCTGCGCACTTTGCCGGGTGTGGGTCAGAAAACCGCCCAGCGCATGGCGCTGCAACTGCTCGAGCGCGATCGCAGTGGCGGTTCGCGGCTTGCCCTGGCGTTGAAACAGGCCATGGAAGGGGTCGGGCATTGTCGTTTGTGCCGCACGCTGACTGAAGACGATCTATGCCCGCAATGCGCCGACCCGCGTCGTGACGATACGATTCTGTGCGTGGTCGAAGGTCCTATGGACGTGTACGCCGTGGAGCAGACCGGTTTTCGCGGCCGCTACTTTGTGCTCAAGGGGCACCTGTCGCCGCTCGACGGCCTCGGCCCCGAAGCCATCGGCATCCCGCAACTGCTGGCGCGGATCGAAGAACAGGGCACCTTCACCGAGATCATCCTCGCCACCAACCCGACGGTGGAAGGCGAAGCCACGGCCCATTACATCGCCCAGTTGCTGAGCAACAAGGGCCTGATCACCTCGCGCATCGCCCATGGCGTACCCCTGGGTGGCGAGCTGGAACTGGTGGATGGCGGGACCCTGGCCCATTCGTTTGCCGGGCGTAAGCCAATCTCGCTTTAATCCTCCCCACGCGGTGGCTGCCGAAAAGATCGCAGCCTGCGGCAGCTCCTACGCTGACCGCATACACCTGCAATGTCGTGGCCTGCAATCCCCCGACGCTGGCCGCGTACACCTGCAATGTCGGGGGTGCCTGCAATTGCCCGACGCTGGCCGCGTACACCTGCAATGTCGTGGGTATCTGCAATCCCCTGTAGGAGCTGCCGCAGGCTGCGATCTTTTGATCTTGCTTTTGTGGGAGCGAGCCTGCTCGCGATATAGGTAGTCCGTACAGACGACGCCTTACTTATCGGTCAACGCAAACTGTGTCAGGCAGAAGGTCGGGATGCCCATGTCTTCCAGGCGCTGGGAGCCGCCCAGTTCCGGCAGGTCGATAATCGCCGCGGCTTCGAAAATCCGTGCGCCCATGCGCCGTACCAGATGGGCGGCGGCAATCAGCGTGCCGCCGGTGGCGATCAGGTCATCGAACATCAGCACCGAATCGCCTTCGCACAGGCTGTCGGCGTGGACTTCCAGGAAGGCTTCGCCGTATTCGGTCTGATAGCCCTCGCAAAGTACATCGGCCGGCAACTTGCCTTGCTTGCGGAACAGGATCAGCGGTTTGTTCAGCTGATAGGCGAGGATCGAGCCGATCAGGAAGCCCCGGGCATCCATGGCGCCGATGTGGGTGAAGTCGGCTTCGACATAACGATGGGCAAAGCTGTCCGCCACCAGGCGCAAGGCCTTCGGCGACTGGAACAGTGGCGTGATATCGCGAAAGATCACCCCTGGCTTGGGAAAGTCGATCACCGGGCGGATCAGCGATTTGATGTCGAAGGAGTCAAAGACCATCGTCGTGGTGTCCTGGCAGGCTGCAAACACGGCAGTATAAACCCGGCTGAGCCTGTTCGCTCAGCCGCGACTGGCCAGGTCAGCCTTCCAGCGAGCCACCGGCCAGGGCACAGAGCTGGATCGGATCGAGAATGTGCACTTCCTTGCCTTCAGCGGCGAGCAACTCGTTCTGCTGGAAGCGGGTGAACACCCGGGACACGGTTTCTACTGCCAGGCCCAGGTAGTTACCGATCTCGTTGCGCGACATGCTCAGGCGGAACTGGTTGGCCGAGAAGCCTCGGGCGCGGAAACGCGCCGACAGGTTGACCAGGAAGGTCGCGATGCGTTCATCGGCGGTTTTTTTCGAGAGCAGCAGCATCATTTGCTGGTCGTCGCGAATTTCGCGGCTCATCACGCGCATCAGCTGGCGGCGCAGTTGTGGCAGCTGCAGCGCCAGTTCGTCGAGGCGATCGAAGGGGATTTCACAGACCGAGGTGGTTTCCAGCGCCTGCGCCGACACCGGGTGTTTCTCGGTGTCCATGCCCGATAACCCGACCAGTTCGCTGGGCAGGTGGAAGCCAGTGATCTGCTCCTCGCCGCCGTCGCTCAGGCTGAAGGTCTTCAAGGCACCAGAGCGAACTGCAAAGACGGCATCGAACACATCACCCTGGCGGAATAGAAACTCGCCTTTTTTCAGTGGGCGACCACGTTTGACGATCTCGTCCAGCGCTTCCATGTCTTCCAGATTCAGAGAAAGTGGCAGGCAGAGGGGGGCCAGGCTGCAATCCTTGCAATGGGCCTGGTTATGAGCGCGCAGTTTAACTGGCTCGGACATTTCTTAAATCCTTGTGGGAAAACACACATAAGACGCAAGGGTACATTACCGGATGAGGTTCAGGCCAGCGCACACCATAATGGCGCACAGCCATAAAGTTTTAGGATTAGCGGCCGATGAATTGTAATTGGATCCATTTAAAGGAGCATGATCATGCAGGTCATGGGCGGTATTACCAACGGTAGCAATGGCTTGCAGCCGCTGATCGAACCAGCCAGGGAGAGTGCCGAGCCGCAAACGAGCACGTCGCCGGCCCCCGAGAAGGTCAAAACCGTAGAAGGCGTTACCGTAACTATTTCCGGGGCTGCCCTGCAAAAGGCTGCCGAGGCCAGAAAAACGGCCAATAGCGACATTGAAGAAAGCGGTCTGCCGGACACTGTCCAGCAGATCTTGAAAATGATCCGCCAGCTGAAACAGCAGATCGCCGAGAAGCTGGCGCAAATGCAGGCGGTCATGGCGGATAAAAGCCTTACCCCGGAGCAGGCTCAGGCCAGGGTGGGCAACGTGCAAGCGGCCCTCAGCGGTCTGAATGCGGGCCTGATGACGGCCAATGCGTCCTTGGCCAAGGCCATGAAGGAGTCGGGATTGAGTGCCGAAGCCGTGATGAAGGCGGGGTCGTTGGCGATGAGTTAGTCAGGGCTCGCTACCGGCGAGCCGGATCTCAAATCACTCGCGAAAAGCGCTGGCGATTCTGCTGTTGCAGGTAGGCATCGAAGACCATGCACACCGAGCGAACCAGCAGCCGTCCGGCCGGCAAGACCTCGAGCCGTTCATTGTCGAGCTCGATCAGGCCGTCCGCGGCCATGGCTTCCAGTTGCGGCCAGAGTTCGGCGAAGTAACCGCGAAAATCGATATTGAAAGCCAGGTCGATCTCGGCGAACTCCAGGCTGAAACTGCAAATCAGCCGCGCAATCACTTCCCGACGGACCCGGTCGTCCTGATTGCACAGCAGGCCGCGACTGGTGGCCAGGTGCGTGTCACCCAAGGCGCTCTGGTAGTGGTTCAGATCGCTGCTGTTCTGACAGTACAGGTCACCGATCTGGCTGATGGCCGAGACCCCAAGACCGATCAGATCGCAATGACCATAGGTGGTGTAGCCCTGAAAGTTGCGTTGCAGGGTCGAGTCTTCCTGGGCAATGGCCAGCTCGTCGTCAGGCAGGGCGAAGTGATCCATGCCGATGTAGCGATAACCTGCTGCGGTCAGTTGTTCTATGGTGCGCTGGAGCATTTCCAGCTTTTCGGCGGGCGTCGGCAACTCGTTGGCGTTGATCCGTCGTTGCGGCATGAAGCGCTCAGGCAGATGCGCGTAGTTGAACACCGAGAGCCGGTGCGGTTGCAGGCTGATGACTTCATCGATGGTGCGGGCGAAGCTCGAAGGCGTCTGCTTGGGCAGGCCGTAGATCAGGTCGATATTGATCGAGCGAAACTGCAGGGTGCGTGCGGCGTCGATCACGGCGCGGGTTTCTTCCAGGCTTTGCATGCGATTGACTGCCCGCTGGACCGTCGGGTCGAGGTCCTGCACGCCGATGCTGACGCGGTTGAAACCCAGTTCACGGAGCAGGCCCATGGTCGACCAGTCGGCTTCCCGTGGGTCGATCTCGATGCTGTAATCACCGGAGTCATCGTCCAGCAGATTGAAGTGCTTGCGCAATCGGGCCATCAACTGGCGAAGTTCGTCATGGCTGAGATAGGTCGGCGTGCCGCCGCCGAAGTGCAATTGCTCGACCTGCTGGGCGGGGTCGAGTTGGCTGGCGATCAACTGGATCTCCTGCTCGAGGCGTTGCAAATAGGGCAAGGCGCGCCCACGGTCCTTGGTGATGACTTTGTTGCAGGCGCAGTAATAGCAAATATTCGCGCAGAACGGCACATGCACATACAACGACAACGGCCGTTGGGCCTTGCGGCTGTCACGCAGCGCGTGGAGCAGGTCGAAAGTGCCAATCTGGCTGTCAAATTGCACAGCGGTCGGGTACGAGGTATAGCGCGGCCCCGCAAGGTCGTAACGGCGGATCAGATCTGTGTCCCAACGAATGGTGTCGAGCATGCGGACATTCCCCCGGATAGGCTGGCAGTGTCTGCGAGTCTAGGGGGTAGGGGGCAGGGGCATGTTGATTTGCATCAACGGTGGTCAGAGCTGCGGGCGAGATCCCGTAGCAGCTGGCGAAGCCTGCGTTCGAGGACATAGTCCTCGCAAATCCTGCGCACGCGGTTCGCCTGTAGAAACGAGGTGTCAGGATTTACGACTGCTGCGCAGCCGGACGCAGGCTTCGCCAGCTGCTACGAAATCGCGGTGATTGTCGACATTATCAATGCCCCATCATCCAATGCTGATGCGGCCCCGGCAGGGTCCAGATGCCGAACAGGATCACCAGCACCCCGCCGGTCATGCGCACGCTGCGTTTGCGCAGCAGGGCGGTGACCCGTTCGGCGGCCAGCCCGGTGGCCAGCAGCACCGGCCAGGTGCCGAGGCCGAACGCGAGCATCAGCAGCGCGCTGTCGATGGCATTGCCCTGGCTGGCGGACCAGAGCAGCGTGCTGTAGACCAGTCCGCACGGCAGCCAGCCCCAGAGCGCTCCCAGCAGCAACGCCCGGGGCAGGCTCGACACCGGCAGCAGGCGGTTGGCAAATGGCTGGATATGCCGCCACAGGCCGCGTCCGAGGCTTTCGATGCGGGTCAGGCCGCTCCACCAGCCGGCCAGGTACAGACCCATGACAATCAGCAGCACCCCGGCGAGCACCCGCATGAACATCGCCGCCGGGCTGTTGGCCACCGCCCAGCCGGCGAGGCCGATCAGCAGGCCAGCCGTGGCATAACTGAGAATCCGCCCCAGGTTGTACGCCAGCAGCAGGCGAAAGCGTCGGCTGCGCTGCTCCTTGGGAATCGCCAGCGTCAACGCGCCCATCAGGCCACCGCACATGCCCAGGCAATGACCGCCACCGAGCAGACCCAGGATCACCGCGGAAACCAGCAGCGGAGCCAGTTCAAACATGGGGAGGCGCCTGGTCTTTCGCTTGCTCCGGCTTGGCGCTCTGCGGCTCGGCACTGGCTTCATCGACGGCGGCCTGGTGATTCGGGTCCTGGTCGTCGAACAGAATGCTATGGGCCGGGCCGTCGAGGTCATCGTACTGACCGCTGTCGACCGCCCAGAAGAAGATAAAAATAGCGATGGCCACGATCAGCAGCGCGGCCGGGATCATCACGTAGAGAGCTGGCATCTGGACTCCATGCCCGCGCGGCTCAGGCCGGCAGCGGACGGTTTTCGGACGTGGCGCAGGCGTGCGGCGGACTCGGCATGCGAGTCAGGCGCAAAGCGTTGAGCACCACGGTCAACGAACTGATGGACATGCCGACCGCCGCCCAGATCGGCGTGATCCAGCCGAGGGCGGCGAATGGCAACATGAGGCCATTGTACAACCCGGCCCACAACAGGTTCTCGATGATTACCCGGCGGGTGCGTCGAGCCAGGCTGAACGCTTGCACCAGCGCCTCGAGACGGTTGGACAACAGCACCGCATCGGCACTGGTTTTCGCCAGGTCGGTGGCCGAGCCCATGGCCACGCTGATATCGGCAGCGGCCAGCACCGGCACATCGTTGACCCCGTCACCGAGCATCAGCACCTTGCGTCCTTCGAGGTGCAGCTGTTGCAGCACTTGCAGCTTGTCATCGGGACGCAGGCCGCCGCGGGCTTCATCGATGCCCAGTTCGGCAGCGACGCTGGCGACCATCGGCGAGCTATCGCCGGACAGTAGCAGCGTGCGCCAGCCGCGAGCCTTGCAGGCGGCCAGCAGGGCGGGAGCGTCGGCTCGCAGTCGGTCGTCGAGAACGAACCAGGCCAATGCACCTTGGCTGTCGCCGAGTAACAGCCATTGACCGGGCTCATCGGGCATTTTCGGTACCGGGCAGCCGCTGAGCTCACAGACAAACGCCGGGTGGCCGATACGCAGGCGCTGTTCACCGACCCGCCCTTCAAGGCCTAGCCCCGGTGTGCTGAGCACTTCTTCGGCGGCCAGTGGCGCGCGGCCAAATGCCCGGGCGATCGGATGTTCGGAGCGGTTTTCCAGCGCGGCGGCGAGGCCCAGGCATTGGTCACTGCCCAGCGCACCCAGCGGTCGGATCGAGCGCAGTGCCAGACGCCCTTCAGTGAGGGTCCCGGTCTTGTCGAAAATCACCGTGTCGATCTGATTCAGGCCCTCCAGCACATGGCCGCGAGTCAACAGCAGGCCGAGTTTGTGCAAGGTTCCGGTGGCGGCGGTCAGCGCAGTCGGCGTGGCCAGGGACAGCGCGCACGGGCAAGTAGCTACCAGCATCGCCAGGACGATCCAGAACGCCCGGGATGAATCCAGCTGCCACCACAATAGGCCGATGGCCGCCGCGGCGATCAGCGACAGCAACAAAAACCATTGCGCGGCGCGGTCGGCGATTTCCGCCAGCCGGGGTTTTTCGGCCTGGGCGCGATCCAGCAGACGAACGATGGCAGACAGCCGGGTGTTCTGACCCAAGGCCAGCACTTCGACGGTCAATGCACCTTCGACGTTCAGGGTGCCGGCGGTGACCGCGTCACCCAGGGTTCGCGGTTGTGGCAGGTATTCGCCGGTCAGCAGCGATTCATCGACGCTCGACTGGCCATCGAGAATCTTGCCGTCGGCCGGCAGAATCGCCCCGGGATGCACCAGCACCCGGTCGCCCAAGCGTAATTCGCGGAGCAGGATGCGCTCGCTCTGGCCGTCATCGCTCAAGCGCAGGCAGGACGCGGGCAATAAATTCACCAGCTGCGCGGTGGCTGCGGCGGTGCGCTCCCGGGCGCGGCGTTCCAGGTAACGACCGGCGAGCAAAAACAGGGCAAACATGCCGACCGCATCGAAATACAGCTCGCCGACCCCGGTGATCGCGGTCCAGATACCGGCGATATAGGCGCCGCCGATGGCCAGCGATACCGAAACGTCCATAGTCAGGTGGCGCGTGCGCAGGTCGCGCATGGCGCCCTTGAAGAATGGTGCGCAGCTGTAGAACACGATCGGGGTGGTGAGGAACAGCGCCACCCAGCGCAGGATGGTGTGCAGCTCGGGGCTCAGGTCGATATTGAATTCCGGCCAGGTGGCCATGGTCGCCATCATCGCCTGGAACCACAGCAGACCGGCGACCCCCAGTTGCCGCAGGGCCAGACGGTTTTCGCCGGCCAGCTGTTCGGCGGCGCGGTCGGCTTGATAGGGATGCGCGGCATAACCGATGTGCCGCAGTTCGCTGAGCACTTTGCTCAGCGGCAACTGGCTGTCGACCCAGCGCACATGCAAGCGATGGTTGGACAGGTTCAAGCGGGCTTCGGCCACTGCCGGCAAGCTGCGCAGGTGTTTCTCGATCAGCCAGCCGCAGGCGGCGCAGCTGATGCCTTCCATCAGCAGGGTGGTTTCGGCGAGATCGCCTTCGTGGCGGACAAAAGGCTGCTGGACATCGGCGCGGTCGTACAGCGCCAGCTCGTCCACCAGTTGCACCGGCAGCGCTTCGGGGTTGGCCGAAGCTTCGCTGCGATGGCTGTAATAACTTTCCAGACCCCCGGCGACAATCGCCTCGGCCACAGCCTGGCATCCCGGGCAGCAAAGCTCGCGGGTTTCGCCCAGAACGACGGCGGTAAACCGGCTGCCGGCAGGGACGGGCAGGGCGCAGTGGTAGCAGGGAGTTGGAGTGGTCATGGGGTATTCACTGGTACCGCTGAATCTGTGTCATCAGGTCGGGCTTCATCGCGAGCAGGCTCGCTCCCACATTTGATCGATGTCGTGCACAAAATTTGTGTACACCGCAGATCCACTGTGGGAGCGAGCCTGCTCGCGATGCGCGAAGCGCAGGCTTTTTATTTTTTCAGATCTTCCGCACCCTGCAGCGGCTCATCACCGAGCAGCAAATCCTTGTCGTGGCTGACCTGTTCTTCCTCGAACATACGCCAGGTCTGGCCATCCTGCACACCAAGCAATTCGACGAAACGCCGGCCTTCGACCTTGTCGGTCAACTGGCCGATATAGCGGCTCTGGTCGCTGTCACTCTGCGCCAGGGTGATCTTGCGATCCTTCTCTGGCTGGGTCGGCGAGATCAGGTTCAGTTCCAGGCTTTTCGGCTGGCTGTTGCCGTTCAGGCGCAACTCGACTTCGCCGGTCACTCCGTCCAGATGCATGCTGGCACGCAGTTGCAGGGTCTGGGCCAGCAGTTCACGGTCCAGCGAGCGGTTGATGCCTTTGCCGGCCTCGTAATAATTGTCGTTGACCAGGTTGTCCGGGTTGTTCACCGCGATGGTCACCATCGACAAGGTCAGGGTGATCGAACAGGCCAGGATGCCGATAATGATCCACGGCCAAAGATGCTTGTACCAAGGGCTTACGGCGTTTGCTGCGGGCATGGTGACTTCTCTCAACGAATTTGTGGGCCGATGAAACGGCTCTTGGCTTCAATGTGCACGTCCGGGTCATCGGCATCCTTGAGGGTGAATTTCACCTCGTTGGTGCTCGACGGCAGTTTTTCCGGCGCACTCGACAACTCGACCGGCATGCTGAAGATCTCCCCTGCAGCGACCTTGATCTCGCGCTTGCCTTGCAGCTTGAGGTCCGGCAGGCCAGAGGCTTCCAACAGGTAGGTGTGGTCGCGCTGGTCCTTGTTCATGACTTTCAGGCTGTAGACGTTCTCGATCCGGCCTTCGGCATTCTCACGATAAAGCACCCGGTCCTTGCTGACGTCGAATCCGACCAGCGAGCGCATGAAGAATGCGCCCATCAACAGGCCGATCATCGCCAGTAGTACCGCCGCATAACCGAGCAGGCGCGGGCGCAGTTTATTGGTTTTTTGCCCGGAAAGGTTGTGCTCGGTGGTGTAACTGATCAGTCCGCGCGGGTAGTTCATCTTGTCCATGATGCTGTCGCAGGCGTCGATGCACGCTGCGCAACCGATGCATTCGACCTGCAGGCCGTCGCGAATGTCGATGCCGGTCGGGCAGACCTGAACGCACATGGTGCAGTCGATGCAGTCGCCCAGGCCCATGGCCTTGTAGTCGGCGTCTTTCTTGCGCGGACCGCGAACTTCACCGCGACGCGGGTCGTAGGAGACGATCAGCGTGTCCTTGTCGAACATCACGCTCTGGAAACGCGCATAGGGACACATGTAGATGCACACCTGCTCGCGCAACCAGCCGGCGTTGCCGTAGGTGGCAAGGGTGAAGAAACCGACCCAGAAATACGACCAGCCGTCGGCCTGGCCGGTGAAGAAGTCGATGGTCAGTTCACGAATCGGCGAAAAGTACCCGACAAACGTCATGCCGGTGATAAAGCCGATCAACAGCCACATGCTGTGTTTGCTGAACTTGCGCAGGAACTTGTTGGCGCTCATCGGCGCCTTGTCGAGCTTGATGCGTTGGTTGCGGTCGCCTTCGGTGACCTTTTCGCACCACATGTAGATCCAGGTCCAGACGCTCTGCGGGCAGGTATAGCCGCACCAGACGCGCCCGGCATAGACCGTGATGAAGAACAGGCCGAAGGCGGCGACGATCAGAATGCCGGAGAGCAGGATGAAATCCTGCGGCCAGAAGGTCGCGCCAAAGATGAAGAATTTGCGCTCCGGCAGATTCCACCAGACGGCCTGATGGCCACCCCAGTTCAGCCAGACTGTACCGAAATACAGCAGAAACAGCCCGGCACCACCGATCATCCGCAGGTTGCGGTACAGGCCAGTGAAGGCGCGGGTGTAGATTTTTTCTCGAGAGGCGTAGAGATCGACCGTGTTATTCGAGTTTTTGGCAGGCGGGGTAACGTCGTGTACCGGAATCTGATTGCTCATCATTGCATCCCACGGCAGTGGAAAAATGCCCCGGTCAGTGCATGCCGACCGCGGTCAAAAAGGTATTGCAGTGGCGCAATGATACGCTTGTAGCTCTAGATCAAGGGTGCGACCTTTGGTCGCGTTGGGAGAAAAGCAGAGATGGTGTAGCAAATGTAACAATTCTTGATGTGAGTCAATTGACTTGTAAAGTATGGACGGTTTTGTCGAGAGAGGCGTTAAACGACCCACGGGTTGATCAGGCGAACACCGCTCGACTGGAAATCCGCCATATTCCGGGTAACCACCGTCAGTCCATGCACCAGTGCCGTCGCCGCTATCAGCGCATCGCACTCATTGCTGCGGTCCGGCACATGAAGGCGGGCACAACGTAATGCCACTGCACTATCGACCGCCAATATACGTCCGGCAAACGCGGGTATCACATGGTTGTCCAGCCATGAGCGCAACAGACCACCTTGGGCCGGATCGCGCCTTTCTACTCTCAGGATTCCGGTTTCCAACTCCAGCACAGTGATTGCTGACAGGAACAGACTGGGCGCGGCAACGCTGCGTGCCCAAGCCGTTACATTCTTGTCGGCCTGGGCTTTGCGCAATTCGGAAACGACATTGGTATCGAGTAGGAACATCAGGACAGGTCCACCGGCCGAGGAGTGATGACGGCGCGCTGGGTTTCGAAGTCGATTTCAGGCGCATCAGGCATGACCAGCATCTCGACAATGCTGGTGCTGATGCCGGTCAGTTTCTGGTACTCCTCCATGCTTAGCAGTACATGGGCAGGCTTGCCACGATCGGTGATGATAACCGGCCCCTGACGGGCGGCTTTTTTGGCACCGCTTGTGTCCTGGTTGAACTCACGGCTGGAAATGGTGGTGACGGTCATGGATGAGCACTCCTGAAGCACTTATGTAGATACGTTACTACCAAGCGCTGAGCCGAGCAATCGAAAATGTAGAAACGTATCTATAATTCCCTCGACGTTGCATTGGCTCGAAGCAAAACGGCCCCGCCAATCTTCATTGGCGGGGCCGTTTGTTGTTCAAGTGTTTGCCTTACTTGGCGTCCACTACCTTCTCATCGTGAGACAGGCTGTAGACGTAAGCGGCCAGCAGGTGAACCTTGTCGTTCCCTTGCAGTTGTTCCTGGGCAGGCATCTGGCCCTGGCGACCGTGGCGGATGGTCTGCTGCAGCTGAGCGAAGCTCGAACCGTAGATGAACCCCGCCGGGTGGGTCAGGTCAGGTGCGCCCATTGCCGGAGTGCCTTTGCCTTGCGGGCCGTGGCACGCTACGCAGTTGGCGGCAAACAGCTTCTGGCCGGCAACCGGATCGGCTTTGGCGCCTTCCGGCAGCTTGCGGCCGTCGAGGTTGGTCAGAACGAACGCGGAAACGTCCGCAACGCCTTGCTCGCCGATCACTTCGGACCAGGCTGGCATCACAGCGTGACGACCACCCATGATGGTGGTCTTGATCGCTTCCGGCTCACCGCCCCAGCGCCATTGGGCGTCGGTCAGGTTAGGGAAGCCATAGGCACCTTTGGCGTCGGAACCGTGGCAGACCGAGCAGTTGGAGGCGAACAGACGGCCACCCATCTTCAAGGCTTGCGGATCCTTGGCCACTTCTTCGATCGGCATGGAAGCGAACTTGGCGAAGATCGGACCGAACCTGGCGTCCGATTTAGCCATTTCCTTTTCCCACTCGTGCACGCCGGTCCAGCCGGTCTGGCCGTTGGCGAATGCAGTCTGCTTCTCGTTGTCGAGGTAGTTGTAACCCGGCAACAAGCCTTTCCAGTTACCCAGGCCCGGGTACAGCACCAGGTAGCCCAGGGCGAAGATGATGGTGCCGACGAACAGCATGAACCACCATTTCGGCAGTGGGTTGTCGTACTCCTCGATCCCGTCGAAGGAGTGGCCAACCGTTTCATCTGTCTGTTCGGCGCGCTGGCCCCTACGGGTCGACAGCAGCAGCCAGGTCAGGGCGAAGATGGTACCCAGACTGAGGACTGTGACGTACAGACTCCAGAACGTAGTCATTCTTTGTTACTCCTAGAAGCTTGCTCGACGTGCTTGATGGCTTCGGGATCATCCGCGAAAGGCAGCAAGGTCGCGTCTTCAAACTCGGATTTGCGCTTGGGGCTGAACACCCACAAGGCCAGACCGATAAAGGCCACCATTACGACAACGGTGCCCAGGCCACGAATCATCCCGATATCCATCTAAATCACCGTTTGCTTTTGATGATGGTGCCCAGGCCTTGTAGATAGGCCACCAGCGCGTCCATTTCGGTTTTGCCCTTCACGGCATCCTGTGCGCCGGCGATGTCTTCGTCGGTGTAAGGGGTGCCGAGCGTGCGCAAGACTTCCATTTTCTTCGCGGTGTCTTTGCCGTCGAGCTTGTTTTCCACGAGGAACGGGTAGGCCGGCATTTTCGATTCAGGCACGACGTTGCGCGGGTTGTACAAGTGCGCACGCTGCCAGTCATCGGAGTAACGACCGCCAACACGGGCCAGGTCCGGACCGGTACGCTTGGAACCCCACAGGAACGGGTGATCCCAGACGCTTTCACCGGCTACCGAGTAGTGGCCATAACGTTCGGTTTCGGCACGGAACGGACGGATCATCTGCGAGTGGCAGCCGACACAACCGTTGGCGATGTAAATGTCGCGGCCTTCCAGTTCAAGGGCGGTGCGCGGCTTCATGCCTTCGACCGGCTTGTTGGTGACGTCCTGGAAAAACAGCGGAACGATCTGGGTCAGGCCGCCGATGCTGACGGCGATGACCATGAAGAAGGCCAGCAGGCCAATATTCTTCTCGACTGCTTCATGCTTCATCAGTGAGCTCCAACTACAGCAATCTTGGCGGCGGCTTCGGCTTCAGCCGGGTTCGAGGCACGTACGGTACGCCATACGTTGTAGGCCATGAACAGCATGCCGCTGGCAAAGAACGCACCGCCCAGGGCGCGAACGATGAAACCAGGGTGGCTGGCTTGCAGCGCTTCGACGAAGGAGTAGGTGAGGGTGCCATCATCGTTGATCGCACGCCACATCAGACCCTGGGTAATGCCGTTGACCCACATCGAAGCGATGTAGAGCACGGTACCGATGGTTGCGAGCCAGAAGTGCGTGTTGATCAGGCCGATGCTGTGCATCTGCGTACGACCGTACAGTTTCGGGATCATGTGGTAGATGGCGCCGATCGAGATCATCGCTACCCAGCCCAAGGCACCGGCGTGTACGTGGCCGATGGTCCAGTCGGTGTAGTGCGACAGCGAGTTGACGGTCTTGATCGCCATCATCGGACCTTCGAAGGTCGACATGCCGTAGAACGCCAGGGAGACCACCAGGAACCGCAGGATCGGGTCGGTGCGCAGCTTATGCCAGGCGCCCGACAGGGTCATCATGCCGTTGATCATGCCGCCCCAGCTTGGCGCCAGCAGGATGATCGACATCGCCATGCCCAGCGACTGAGCCCAGTCCGGCAGCGCGGTGTAGTGCAGGTGGTGCGGACCGGCCCAGATATACAGGGTGATCAGCGCCCAGAAGTGCACGATCGACAGGCGATAGGAGTAGATCGGACGCTCGGCCTGTTTCGGCACGAAGTAGTACATCATCCCCAGGAAGCCGGTGGTCAGGAAGAAGCCCACGGCATTGTGGCCGTACCACCACTGGATCATCGCATCGGTCGCACCGGCGTAGGCCGAGTAGGACTTGAAGAAGCTGACCGGCAGCGACGCATGGTTGACGATGTGCAGCATGGCCGTCACGACGATGAAGGCACCGTAGAACCAGTTACCGACATAGATGTGCTTGGTCTTGCGCTTGGTGATGGTGCCGAAGAACACCACGCCGTAGGTCACCCAGACGATAGCCAGCAAAATAGCCAGTGGCCATTCCAGTTCCGCGTATTCCTTGGTGGTGGTGTAACCCAGCGGCAAGGTAACGATCGCGCCGACGATCACCGCTTGCCAACCCCAGAAGGTGAAGGCGGCGAGGCTGTCGGAAATCAGTCGCGTTTGGCAGGTTCGCTGCACGACGTAATAAGAAGTGGCAAACAGAGCACAACCACCGAAGGCAAAAATCACCAGGTTGGTGTGCAACGGGCGTAAGCGTCCAAAAGTCGTCCACGGCAGACCGAAGTTCAATTCCGGCCATACAAGCTGTGAGGCGATGAAGACACCAAGCCCCATGCCAAGGATCCCCCAGACCACCGTCATGATGGCGAACTGGCGGACTACCTTATAGTTATAAGCAGTCGGACTGATTGCTGTGCTCATTCTAAGGTTCCACGGTTTGGGTGTTTTATTAGGAGTAAAAAATCGGTCGCAAGTATGGAGAAAGCAGGGTGTCATTGCAACGCGCCATGACCTGGGTCAATTCTTTCCGACGCTGATTCTGCGGCCTTTCCATGCGCCGTGTAGGGACAAAAATGCCCTTGGACAAAATGTCGCAGTGGATGAAAAAGACGAAGGTTGCAGGGTGGATGTAACCGGGTGTGTTGAAACCAGGGGTCAGCTGGCAGACGGCAACCTGCACGGCAGCCGGTATAAACCGGCGTTTACGGCCTGTCATCGAGCGCAATCGTCGAACGCATCGGTCACAGTTGGCCTGGGACCGGCGCGCGCGAGTCCACCAACGGGAAAGCTTAGACTCGAATCTTGAGACTGGGAAGGCGGACTATCGGAGGGTGCGACACTTGGTCGCGTACAGGCAGGGAACTGCCGCATCCTGAGCGGATGCGGCAGCGAAGCAATTGACGGCTAGCGGTTTTTACTCAGAGCAAGTTCCTGTTCGTCGGTGGCACCTTGAGACAGGCTGTACACGTAGGCCGCAAGCAGTTGCACCTTGTCATTGCCGAGCAGCTCGGTTTGTGCTGGCATATGGCCTTGACGACCATGGCGGATGGTCTGTTGCAGCTGTGCCAGGCTGGTGCCATAAATGAAGCCGGCGGGTTGCGTCAGGTTCGGCGCGCCCATGGCCTGGACACCTTGCCCGGCAGGACCGTGGCACGCTACGCACATGGTGCTGAACGCTTGCTGTCCGGCGTGCAGATCGGCGCTGCTGTCGGCAGGCAGTGGCAGGCCGGCCAGTTCATGACGCACATAAGCCGCGACATTCTTCACGCCGTTCTCACCGAGCATTTCGCCCCAGGCCGGCATGGCCGCCATGCGTCCACCCATGATGGTCGCCTTGATGGTGTCGGTGTCGCCGCCCCAGCGCCAGTGGCTGTCGACGAGGTTCGGGAAGCCGAACGCGCCCTTGGCATCCGAGCCGTGACAGACCGCGCAATTGGAGGCAAACAGACGGCCGCCCATTTTTAGCGCTTGCGGGTCTTTAGCGACATCTTCCAGCGGCATGGCGGCGAATTTGGCGAAGATCGGCCCAAATTTGGCATCCGCCTTGTCCATTTCCTTTTCCCACTCATGGGCCCCCGTCCAACCATTTTCATAGCCTGGCAGGATGCCTTTCCAGTTGCCCAGGCCCGGATAAAGGACCAGATAACCCACGGCAAACACCAGGGTTGCGGCGAACAGCATGAACCACCACTGCGGCAACGGGTTGTCGTACTCCTCGATGCCGTCGAAGCTGTGGCCCATGGTCTGGTCGACGCTGCCCTTGGTTTCGCCCTTGCGTGTGCCGATCAGCAGCCAGGTCAGACCGATCAGGCTGCCGATGGTCAGTACGCAGATCCACGTACTCCAGAAGGTGGTCATGGCCGAATGCTCCTTGTTGCAGGTTGGGCTTCATCAGATTGAAGGGAGGCCGTGCCCGGTTCATCGGCAAACGGCAGCAGCCGCGCCTGGGCGAACTCCGGGTTGCGCTTGGCGTTGAACACCCAGAGCGACAGGCCGATGAATGCGATCATCACCACCAGCGTGCCAAGGCCGCGGATCATTCCACTATCGAGTTCAAAACCCATGGCTCACCTCTTGCTCTTGATCGCAGTGCCAAGCACTTGCAGATAAGCGACCAGTGCGTCCATTTCGGTCTTGCCCTTGAGCGTGTCATTGGCGCCGGCAATGTCGGCATCGGTGTACGGCACGCCCAGGGTACGCATCACCCGCAGCTTGGTTTCGGTGTGGCTGCTATCAACCGGTGCCGAGACCAGCCATGGGTAGCCCGGCATCTTCGATTCCGGCACAACGTTGCGCGGGTTGTACAAGTGCGCGCGGTGCCAGTCATCCGAGTAGCGGGCGCCGACCCGGGCCAGATCCGGACCGGTACGCTTGGAACCCCAGAGGAACGGGTGATCCCAGACGCTTTCCCCGGCGACCGAGTAATGCCCGTAGCGCTCGGTCTCGGCGCGGAACGGACGGATCATTTGCGAGTGGCATTGAACGCAGCCTTCGCGGATATAGATGTCGCGGCCTTCGAGTTGCAGTGCGGTGTAGGGCTTCATGCCTTCGACCGGCTTGTTGGTCACGTCCTGAAAGAACAGCGGGACGATCTGGGTCAGACCGCCGATGCTCACCGCCAGGACCATCAACAGCATCAGCAGGCCGACGTTTTTTTCGATTGTTTCGTGTTTCATGACGGACTCCTCAGGCGATCTGCGCCGCAGCGACGGCTTCGGCAGGCTGGGCTGCGCGAACAGTGCGCCAGGTGTTGTAGGCCATCAGCAACATGCCGCTGAAGAAGATCGCACCGCCCACCAGTCGCACGACAAAGCCTGGGTGGCTGGCCACCAGGGTTTCGACGAAGGAGTAGGTGAGGGTGCCGTCATCGTTGATCGCCCGCCACATGAGGCCCTGGGCGATGCCGTTGACCCACATCGAAGCGATGTAGAGTACGGTGCCGATGGTCGCGAGCCAGAAGTGCGCATTGATCAGGCCCAGGCTGTGCATGGCCGGGCGGCCGAAGATTTTCGGGATCATGTGATACAGCGCGCCGATCGAGATCATCGCCACCCAACCGAGAGCGCCGGCGTGTACGTGGCCAATGGTCCAGTCGGTGTAGTGGGAGAGGGCGTTGACCGTCTTGATGGCCATCATCGGCCCTTCGAAGGTCGACATGCCGTAGAACGCCAGGGAGACCACCAGGAACCGCAGGATCGGGTCGCTGCGCAACTTATGCCAGGCACCCGACAGGGTCATCATGCCGTTGATCATCCCGCCCCAGCTTGGGGCCAGCAGGATCAGCGACATCACCATGCCCAGCGACTGTGCCCAGTCCGGCAGCGCGGTGTAGTGCAGGTGGTGCGGGCCAGCCCAGATGTACAGGGTGATCAGTGCCCAGAAGTGCACGATCGACAAGCGATAGGAATACACCGGGCGCTCGGCCTGTTTCGGCACGAAGTAGTACATCATCCCGAGGAAGCCCGCGGTGAGGAAGAAGCCCACGGCGTTGTGGCCATACCACCACTGAACCATGGCATCGGTCGCACCGGCATACGCCGAGTAGGACTTGGTCAGGCTGACCGGCAGTTCCGCGTTGTTGACGATATGCAGGATCGCCACGGTGACGATGAACGCACCGAAGAACCAGTTACCGACATAGATGTGCTTGGTCTTGCGCTTGACCAGTGTGCCGAAGAACACCACGGCGTAGGCGACCCAGACGATGGTGATCAGGATATCGATCGGCCATTCCAGCTCGGCATACTCCTTGGAGCTGGTGTAACCCAGCGGCAGGGTGATGGCCGCCAACAGGATCACCAGTTGCCAGCCCCAGAAGCAGAACGCGGCGACTTTCGGCGCAAACAGTTGCGTCTGGCAAGTCCGTTGGACCGAGTAAAAGGACGCCGCAAACAGTGCGCATCCGCCGAAGGCGAAGATCACTGCGTTGGTGTGCAACGGGCGCAGGCGGCCGAAGCTGGTCCACGGCAAATTGAAGTTGAGTTCAGGCCAGACCAATTGAGCAGCGAGAAAAACCCCGAGCCCCATGCCGACGATGCCCCACACCACCGTCATAA
Source organism: Pseudomonas fluorescens (assembly GCF_902497875.1). GTDB lineage: Bacteria > Pseudomonadota > Gammaproteobacteria > Pseudomonadales > Pseudomonadaceae > Aquipseudomonas > Aquipseudomonas fluorescens_BR. The sequence goes on along the minus strand of NZ_CABVHY010000016.1, from coordinate 65,716 downwards.
TGGCGAATTGGCGGACCACCTTGTAGTTATAGGCGGTACTGATAGAAGTGTTCATGGTTCCCCATCCACGGTTCAGCTGAAGTGAGAGCGACGGCGCACGGCAACGGCGCGCTCACTTCTTCTGGAGTTATAGGCAGACTAAAAGCGAGGCAAGCATGGACAAAGAGCACAAGGCCAGTATTGACGGGGATCAATGGCTGCGATGTGTGACGGAACACGGTTGGCTGTGGAACGCCGCGCAACCAGCGGCTGCGACAGCCGAGCCGCGCACGCTGATCCTCGCCCACGGAGCCGGTGCGCCGATGGACAGTGACTTCATGAACGACACGGCTGCACGCCTTGCCGGGCTTGGGGTCAACGTGTTGCGTTTCGAGTTTCCCTACATGGCGCAACGACGCCTGGACGGCGGCAGGCGCCCACCCAATCCGGCGCCGAAACTGCTGGAAAGCTGGCGCGAGGTCTACGCCCAGGTGCGGCGTCATGTCGCTGGACGCCTGGCCATCGGCGGCAAGTCCATGGGCGGGCGCATGGCCAGTTTACTGGCGGATGAATTGGCGGCGGATGCGCTGGTGTGTCTGGGGTATCCGTTTTATGCCGTGGGCAAACCGGAAAAACCGCGGGTGGCACATCTGGCCGAACTCAAGACCCCGACCTTGATCGTGCAGGGCGAACGCGATGCGTTGGGAAATCGCCAGGCGGTCGAAGGCTATGAGTTGGCGCCGAGTATCGAAGTGTATTGGCTGGTGGCGGCTGATCATGATTTGAAGCCGTTGAAGGCATCGGGTTTTACCCATGAACAACACTTGGAGTCCGCGGCCGACAAGGTGTGTGAATTTCTCCTGTGAGATGTCGCTGCCATTGCGGCCCTCATCGCGAGCAAGCTCGCTCCCACAGTTGATCGCATGCGTACACAAAATGTGTGAGCGACCGAGATTGAATGTGGGATCGAGCTTGCTCGCGAAGGGGACCTGACAGCCACCATCACAGCTCAAGGTCAAAAGATCGCAGGCGGCTGCGCCAGCTCCGCCGGTCTGATACACCCGTCAACTCCGCGCCGGGCGCCAATCCCACTGTAGGAGCTGCCGCAGGCTGCGATCTTTTGATCTTGGAGGATGCCCACAAAAAAACCGGAAGTTTAACGTTCCGGTTTTTTTGTATTGGCACCTGACCAACGTATTACCGGTTAAACCGCTCCACCAACGAATACTGCGTATTCGCCGTACGCGTAAGCTCCTCACTCAGCAGCGCCGAATGCTGGGCCTGTTCCGAAGTCTGATCGGCAAGCTGTGCAATGGTGCTGATATTGCGGCTGATTTCTTCGGCGACAGCGCTTTGTTCTTCGGTAGCAGCCGCGATCTGGGTGGTCATGTCGGTGATGTGGGCCACCGCTTCGCTGATCCCCACCAGGGCCTGGTCGGCCTCGAGTACCCGGGCGACACCTTCTTCGGCCTGGCGATGGCCGGCGTCCATGGTTTGCACGGCAGTGTTCGCGGTCTGTTGCAGCTTGGCGATCAGGCTGTGGATCTGCCCGGTGGACTCGCTGGTGCGTTGCGCCAGTTGCCGCACTTCATCGGCAACCACCGCAAAACCACGACCCATTTCCCCGGCACGGGCCGCTTCGATGGCCGCGTTCAACGCCAGCAGGTTGGTCTGGTCGGCGATGCCTTTGATCACATCGACCACGCCGCCGATTTCGTTGCTGTCCTTGGCCAATTGAGTCACGGTGGCGCCCGTTTCGCCGACCACCACCGACAGGCGCTGGATGGCCTCGCGGGTTTCGCCGGCAATGTCGCGACCGCGGCTGGTCAGGCGGTTAGCTTCCTGGGTGGCATCGGCAGTGCGCTGCACGTGGCTGGCGACTTCCTGGGTGGTGGCCGCCATCTGGTTGACAGCGGTCGCCACTTGCTCGGTCTCGACGCGCTGGCGCTCAAGCCCGGAAGAGCTCTTGTGCGCCAGGGCGTCGGATTGGCGCGCCTGGTCGTTCAGGTGCTCGGCAGTGTCTTGTAGCCGGGTCAGGCAGGTTCTCAGGCGGGCGTCCTGACTGAGGATCGACATCTCCAGGCGTGCCTGGTCACCGCGGCTGTCGGTGTACATCTGGGCGATCAACGGGTCCGAAGTGGTCTGTTCTGCCAGGCGCAGCAAGCGTTTGAGGCCGCGCTGCTGCCAGCTCAAGCCGAGCAGGCCCAATGGCACCGAAAGCCCCGCCGCGAGAGCAAAGCCCCAGTGCGAGTTGAACCAGATACCGATCAGGAAACTCAGCTGGCTGACCAGGATGAACGGCAACCAGTCTTGCAGCACTGGTAGCCATTTATCGCTCTGCGGGATAGCCGACTTGCCCTGGTTGATGCGTTGGTAGAGCGCTTCGGCGCGGCGGATCTGTTCGGCGCTGGGTTTGACCCGTACCGATTCATAACCGACCACCTGCTTGCCATCGAACACCGGTGTGACATAAGCATTGACCCAATAGTGGTCACCGCTTTTGCAGCGATTCTTCACAATGCCCATCCATGGCAAGCCTTGTTTCAGGGTACTCCACATGTGGGCGAACACTGCGGCCGGGACGTCAGGGTGACGTACCAGGTTATGCGGCGCCCGAACCAGCTCCTCGCGGGAAAAACCACTGATGTCAACGAATGCATCGTTGCAGTAGGTGATCACGCCTTTTGCGTCGGTAGTGGAAATCAACCGTTGCTGAGTGGGGAAGGTGCGTTCGCGCTGAGTAATGGGCTGGTTGTTACGCATGTTTTTATCAATCCGCAAGGCTTTGTCAGGTTGTCGGCAGTGAGAGGGTTTTATTAAGAATATATTTCAACAGTCGGCGCTGCGGATTCAATCGTCGTTTATCCCGCCAACATCGGATAAGTAAACAACCCGAAATGCAGCACATTCAAACCAAAGTGCGTGGCCACTGCCGCGCCCAGCCCACTAAAACGGTACGCCAGACCGTAACCCACCCCGGCAATGCTTGCCAGGAGCACCCATTGCCAACCGGCACCCAGGTGAGCCAGGCCGAACAGCAGCGAGGCGAGCAGCAAGGCGAGGTGCTCGCCATAGGGCAGGTGTTTGAAACGCTCGCTCAAGCCGCCTTGTATATAACCACGAAACAACGCTTCTTCGACCAGGGTCACCAGCAGCAAGTTGTTCAGCATCCAGAGTTGGGTCTGCTCGGGCCATTTTGGCGCCCACTGGATGATTCCCAGCAAGAGTCCACCGCCGAGGGCGGCCATGGCGGTTACGCTCAGGGCCAGCGTGCTGACGTACAGCGCATGAATCAGCGAACGTCGGCCGATGACCCATGGGCAGACCAGCAGCAGCCAGAAGCCTATCAGCGGTTTGTCGAGATTGAGGTACATCGAGAATGGCACGGCGTCCTCGGTGAAGCGTTCGGTGTCGATTAGCCGAGCGCTATAAAATCCCGGCAGCCAATGCAGGGCGAGGGCCAGGGCCAGGAGCACAAACACTGCGTGGCCGAGATAGCGGCCATACCAGTACTTTTGTTGCAGGACGGCTAAACCTGCGAATAGTAGCAGGATGATGGCGATGATCGCGTGGGCACCCAATTGTCCGTAGGTGAGTGCGAGGACGTAACCGGCAGTGAGGAATGTCAGGTACGGCCAGGGCAGTGCGAGCATGGGGTCATCCTTGTTAGGGGAGAGGGCTTGCCTCAATGCCCGTCCGTTAAGCGTATATGTGTTTGGAGGTTGCGATGATCGGGTGTGGGGAGGGCCGATCATCGCTTCGTTTGCTTGCGATACGCCGTGGTTGCTCTCGATCGTCACGGTTTAACGGGTTAATCGCGTTATCGTTCATCGCGAGCAGGCTCGCTCCCCCATTGGTTTTTTTTTGCTGGGAGATTGTGTGCGATATCTGTGTGTGGGTGGCGCTCAATTTTGTTGCATGGATTGTTGCGCGGGGCGCGCAAGTATATCGGGAGGGGATTTATCTACCCGCCGAAACTAAAACACCGCCCCAGAGGACGGTGTTTTGGTTATTACGCCTTATGACGCAATCAATTGCCGCAACACGTAGTGCAGGATCCCGCCAGCCTTGAAGTATTCCACCTCATTCAAGGTGTCGATCCGGCACAGCACTTCGATTTTTTCGCTGCTGCCATTTTCGCGGGTAATGACCAGCGTCAGGTTCATCCTTGGTGTCAGTTCGACCCCGGTCAAACCCTGAATGGCCAGGGTTTCCTTGCCGGTCAGGTTCAGGCTCTTGCGGTTCTGGTCGAGTTTGAATTGCAGCGCCAGCACGCCCATGCCCACCAGGTTGGAGCGGTGGATTCGCTCGAAGCTCTCGGCGATCACCGCTTTGACGCCCAGCAGGTTGGTGCCCTTGGCCGCCCAGTCGCGGCTTGAGCCGGTGCCGTATTCCTGGCCGGCGATCACCACCAGTGGCGTGCCGCTGGCTTGATAACGCATGGCGGCGTCGTAGATCGGCAGTTTTTCTCCAGTGGGAATGTAGATCGTGTTGCCGCCTTCTTCGCCGCCGAGCATTTCGTTGCGGATACGGATGTTGGCAAAGGTGCCGCGCATCATCACCTCATGGTTGCCACGGCGTGAGCCATAGGAGTTGAAGTCCCGCGGTTCCACGCCTTTTTCGCGCAGGTAGTGGCCGGCCGGGCTGTCGGCCTTGATGTTGCCGGCCGGGGAGATGTGGTCGGTGGTCACCGAGTCGCCGAGCAACGCCAGGATTCTTGCGCCCTTGATGTCGGTGATCACCGGCAAGGGGCCGGTGATGTTGTCGAAGAACGGTGGATGCTGGATGTAGGTGGAGTCTGGCTGCCAGACGTAGGTCGCGGCTTGCGGGACTTCGATCGCTTGCCACTGCTCATCGCCGGCAAAGACTTCGGCGTATTCCTTGTGGAACATTTTGGTACTGACCTGGGCCACCGCGTCGGCAACTTCCTGGCTGCTGGGCCAGATGTCGCGCAGGTACACTGGCTGGCCTTCGGTATCGGTGCCCAGCGGCTCGCTGCTGATATCGGTGCGCACGGTGCCGGCCAGGGCGTAGGCGACTACCAGTGGCGGCGACGCCAGCCAGTTGGTTTTCACCAGCGGATGCACCCGGCCCTCGAAGTTACGGTTGCCGGACAGTACCGAGGCAACGCTCAAATCCGAGTGTTGAATGGCTTTTTCGATCGGCTCCGACAAGGGACCGGAGTTGCCGATGCAGGTGGTGCAGCCATAACCGACCAGGGCAAACCCCAATTGATCGAGGTATCGGGTCAGGTCCGCGGCCTTGTAGTATTCGGTGACGACTTTGGAGCCGGGGGCCAGGGAAGTCTTGACCCAGGGTTTGCACCTGAGGCCTTTCTCCACGGCTTTTTTCGCCACCAGCCCGGCGGCCATCATGACGCTGGGGTTGGAGGTGTTGGTGCAGGAAGTGATGGCGGCAATCACCACCGCGCCGTTTTTCAGGCGGTAGGTCTGGCCTTCGTAGTGGTAATCCGCTTCGCCGACCAGATCGGCGCTGCCCACCGCGACGCCACCACCACCTTCGCTTTCCAGGCGACCTTCTTCTTTACTGGTGGGTTTGAACTGCAGGCCGAGGAAGTCGGTAAAGGCCTGGGCGACATTTGGCAGAGAAACCCGGTCCTGGGGGCGTTTCGGCCCGGCCAGGCTGGCTTCGACGCTGCCCATGTCGAGCGACAGGCTGTCGGTGAAGATCGGCTCCTTGCCGGGCAGACGCCAAAGGCCCTGCGCCTTGCTATAGGCCTCCACCAGTTTTACGGTTTCGGCTGGACGACCGGACAGGCGTAGGTACTCCAGGGTGATCTCGTCCACCGGGAAAAAGCCGCAGGTGGCGCCGTATTCCGGGGCCATGTTGGCGATGGTCGCGCGGTCCGCCAGCGGCAGGTCGGCGAGGCCGTCGCCGTAGAACTCGACGAATTTGCCGACCACGCCTTTCTTGCGCAGCATCTGGGTCACGGTCAGCACCAGGTCGGTGGCGGTGATGCCTTCCTTGAGCTTGCCGGTGAGTTTGAAACCGATCACTTCCGGGATCAGCATCGACACCGGTTGGCCGAGCATCGCTGCTTCCGCCTCGATGCCGCCGACGCCCCAACCGAGCACGCCGAGGCCGTTGATCATGGTGGTGTGGGAGTCGGTGCCGACCAAGGTGTCGGGGAAGGCGTAGGTGCGGCCGTCCTCGTCCTTGGTCCAGACTGTGCGACCGAGGTACTCGAGGTTGACCTGGTGGCAGATGCCGGTGCCCGGCGGCACCACGCTGAAGTTGTCGAATGCATTCTGACCCCAGCGCAGGAACGCATAACGTTCGCCATTGCGCTGCATTTCGATGTCGACGTTCTGTTCGAAGGCGCTGGAACTGGCGAACTTGTCGACCATTACCGAGTGGTCGATCACCAGGTCCACCGGCGACAGCGGGTTGATCCGTTGCGGATCGCCGCCGGCCTTGGCCATGGCGGCGCGCATGGCGGCCAGATCGACCACGGCGGGCACGCCGGTGAAGTCTTGCATCAGCACCCGCGCCGGGCGGTACTGGATTTCCCGGTCGGAGCGACGCTCCTTGAGCCAGGCGGCGATGGCCCTGAGGTCGGCACTGGTGACGGTTTTTTGGTCTTCCCAGCGCAGCAGGTTTTCCAGCAGGACTTTCAACGACATGGGCAACTGATCGAGGTCGCCAAGGGACTTGGCGGCCTCCGGGAGGCTGAAGTAGTGATAGGTCTTGTCGTCGACTTCTAATGTTTTAAGGGTTTTCAGGCTATCGAGGGACGGCATTGAATGACTCCTTTAAGTCCGCACGGCTACGGAGCTGACGGGACGCAGAGCACTAAACCTAGCTCTGTTTGGCGCTTGTGGCTAATAACCGGACTCTATGGGCAGGTCCGGGGTGACGAACTCGGCTATCATGCGCCGGTTTTCGTGACAGGCTTTGCTTCAGGGTAGGAGCGAGCTTGCTCGCGATGGACGTTAACGATAACGCGTGTTTTCTGAATACACGCGCCGCCCTTGAGTCCATCGCGAGCAAGTCTCGCTCCTACAGGATTAGGGCAAGCCTGAGCGTCGCGCAGTGGCTGAATTTCTCGCCAACTGCCCAGGAGTATTAATGAACACCCTCTTTATGCATTGCCGGCCGGGCTTCGAAGGCGAAGTCTGTTCCGAGATATCCGAACACGCGGCGCGGCTGAATGTCGCCGGTTATGCCAAGGCCAAGACCAGCAGCGCCTGCGCCGAGTTCGTCTGCACCGAAGACGACGGTGCCGAGCGGCTGATGCGCGGCCAGCGTTTCGCCGAGCTGATCTTCCCACGGCAATGGGCCCGCGGGATGTTTATCGACTTGCCGGAAACTGATCGCATCAGCGTGATCCTCGCGCAAATGGCGACGTTTCCAACCTGCGGCAGTCTGTGGCTGGAGGTGGTGGATACCAATGACGGTAAAGAGCTGTCGAATTTCTGCAAAAAATTCGAAGGCCCGCTGCGCAAGGCGCTGACCGGCGCCGGCAAGTTGGTGGAAGATGCCAGCAAGCCTCGGCTGCTGCTGACCTTTAAAAGCGGCCGCGAAGTGTTTCTCGGCCTGGCGGAAAGCCACAACTCGGCGATGTGGCCGATGGGCATTCCACGTCTGAAGTTCCCCCGCGATGCGCCAAGCCGTTCGACCCTGAAACTGGAAGAGGCCTGGCACCACTTTATCCCTCGCGATCAGTGGGACGAGCGCCTGCACAGCGACATGACCGGCGTCGACCTCGGTGCCGCACCCGGCGGCTGGACCTGGCAGTTGGTGAATCGCGGCATGCTGGTGACCGCCATCGACAACGGCCCGATGGCCGAGAGCCTGATGGACACCGGGCTGGTCCAGCATCTGATGGCTGACGGTTTTACCTTCAAGCCCAAGCAGCCGGTGGACTGGATGGTCTGCGACATCGTCGAGAAACCGGCACGCAATGCGGCGATGCTGGAGGAATGGATTGGCGAGGGGCATTGCCGCGAAGCCGTGGTCAACCTTAAGCTGCCGATGAAACAGCGTTACGCCGAAGTGAAGCGCTTGCTGGAACGCATCGCCGACGGGTTCAAGGAACGCGGCATTCGGGTCGAGATCGGCTGCAAGCAGCTGTACCACGACCGTGAAGAAGTGACCTGTCACCTGCGCCGACTGGATGTGAAGAAACCGAAATCCCGTTGAATCACACGAATTAATATGTGGGGCTTGTGTGGCGAGGGAGCTTGCTCCCGCGGGCCGGTCCGCGCTCGGGCGCAGCAGCCCTAAAACCAGCCGCCGAGATCTTCTGATAGACCGCATAACCAGAATTGGGGCCGTTTCGCGACCCAGCGGGAGCAAGCTCCCTCGCCACATACCCGGCAATGCGCGACAATGCCGGCAAGTTTCAGGAGTGAAGTATGAGTGAAATGATCGATACCCCTGTCGACGGGACCCTCGACGCCACTGGCCTCAATTGCCCGGAGCCGGTGATGATGCTGCACCAGCACATCCGTGATCTGGAGCCCGGTGGCTTGCTCAAGGTGATCGCCACCGACCCCTCGACCCGCCGCGATATCCCGAAGTTCTGTGTGTTTCTCGACCATGAACTGGTCGGGCAGCATGAAGAGGCAGGCACCTACCTCTACTGGATTCGCAAGAAGCTGGTTTAATCCGCCGAACGGCTGATGCGGATTCGCTTGCGTGCGCTGCGCGTCAGGCGGATCGATAGCATCAGCGCCGCGCAACTCAAGCCGACGATCAACCCCTGCCACAGCCCGCTCGGGCCGCTGGGCGTGCCGAGCCAGTCGGTCAGGCCCAGGGCGTAACCCACCGGCAAGCCAATCCCCCAGTAGGCGAACAGCGTCAGGATCATCGTCACCCGGGTGTCCTGATAACCGCGCAAGGCGCCGGCCGCGGTCACCTGAATCGCATCCGAAAACTGGAACAGTGCCGAGTAGATGATCAGCATCGATGCCACTTGAATCACCCTCGGGTCGGCGGTGTAGATGGTCGCGATGTGCTCGCGCAGCAACAGCATCATGCTCGCCGAGATACAGGCATAAGCCAGCGCCGTACCCATTCCGACTCCCGCGGCAAAACGCGCTTCGCGCGGCTGTTCACGGCCCAGTGCCTGGCCGACTCGCACGGTCACGGCCATCCCCAGTGAGTAGGGGATCATAAACACCAGCGAACTGAAGTTCAGGGCGATCTGGTGCCCGGCGACCACGGTGGCGCCGAGGCTGCCGATCAACAGGGCAATCACCGCGAAAATGCTCGACTCGGCGAACACCGCGATGCCGATCGGCAGGCCTATGCTCAGCAGGCGTTTGATCACCGCCCATTGCGGCAGATCGAAACGGCTGAACAGCTGACTCGATTGATAGGCCGGCGCCCAGCGAGTCCAGCCGGCCATGCCGAGCATCATCACCCACATCACGATCGCCGTGGCCCAGCCGCAGCCGACACCCCCCATGGCCGGCACGCCGAAATGCCCATAGATGAAGACGTAGTTCAGCGGAATATTCAGCGCCAGCCCGCACAGGCCCAGGACCATGCTCGGACGGGTGCGGCCCATTCCATCGCTGAAGCAACGCAGCACATGGTACAGCGCGACGGCCGGAAAACCGCTGGCGATCCCGCGCAGATATTCCATGCAGGGGCCGATCAGTTCGGGGTCGACCTTCATCACCTGCAGAATCGGCTCGGCATTGAACAGGATCAGCGTCGCCAGCAAGCCGACCACCAGGGCCAGCCACAACGCCTGGCGCACAATCGGGCCGATCTCGCCGTGAGTGCCGGCACCGAAGCGTTGCGCGACTTTAGGGGTGGTGGCCAGCAGTGTGCCGGTCATCAACAGAAAAACCGGCACCCAGATCGAGTTGCCCAACGCCACCGCCGCCAGATCTCCCGGCCCGACCCGCCCGGCCATCACCGCATCGACAAAGCCCATGGCGGTGGTCGCCAGCTGCGCAATCATGATCGGCAGGGCCAGGTTGAGCAGGTTACGCAACTCCAGGCGAACCCGGGCAGGGCGGTTGAGGGAAGTAGCGGCAGGGTCAGTCACGGAATTCACAAGCGAAACGTCCAGAGTATTTGATGCGCAAAGGCGGCGCATTCTACGCCTTGACGCAACGGTCAGGAAAATTCCCGTGTTGGGGATTTGTAAACTGCCGCCCTTGGCACCGATCCCTGTAACCCCGGGATTGATCGGTTGTATGCCACCCTTGTAGGAGCTGCCGCAGGCTGCGATCTTTTGATCTTCAGCTCTTGTGAGTCCTTGCTCGATTGAGCAGCCAATTAAAGTCAAAAGATCGCAGCCTGTGGCAGCTCCTACGCGGTGCCATGTGCGCTTATACTGCGGCTCCGCGAAAGGAGCCTGCCATGTTGATTGTTGCCGACGAAAATATCCCCTTGCTCGATGACTTCTTTGCCGGTTTAGGTGAGATCCGCCGTCTCCCCGGCCGCTCCATCGACCGTGCCGCCATCGAGGACGCCGATGTGCTGCTGGTGCGCTCGGTGACCAACGTCGACCGCGCATTGCTCGAAGGCAGCCAGGTGCGGTTTGTTGGCACCTGCACCATTGGTACCGATCACCTGGATCTCGATTACTTTGAGCAGGCTGGCATCAGCTGGTCGAGCGCTCCCGGGTGTAATGCCCGTGGGGTGGTTGACTATGTGCTCGGCAGTCTCCTGACCCTGGCAGAAATCGAAGGTGCCGACCTCACTCAGCGCACTTATGGGGTGGTCGGTGCCGGTGAAGTGGGCGCACGGCTGATCAAGGTGCTGCGCGCCCTGGGCTGGAACGTGCTGGTCTGTGACCCGCCACTCCAGGCGGTAAATGGCGAGGGCTATGTCAGCCTGGAGCAAATCATCGAGCAGTGCGACGTCATCAGTCTGCACACGCCACTGAGTAAATCCGGCGACCAACCCACCTGGCACTTGTTCGATAAAGACCGTTTGAACCAGCTCAAGCCCGGCACCTGGTTGCTCAATGCCAGTCGTGGCCCGGTGGTGGATAACGCCGCGCTGCGCGAAGTGCTGTTGCAGCGCGAAGACCTGCAAGCGGTGCTGGATGTCTGGGAGGGCGAGCCGCAGGTCGATGTGGCGCTGGCGGATCTGTGCGTGATCGCAACGCCGCATATCGCCGGTTACAGCCTTGACGGCAAACAGCGCGGCACGGCGCAGATCTATCAGGCGTTTTGCACATTCCAGGGCCGGCTGCCTCAGGTCAGCCTCGATGATCTGTTGCCCGCGCCGTGGCTGGCTGAAGTCTGCCTGAATGCCGACAGCGATCCGGCCTGGGCATTGGCCATGTTGTGCCGTGGCGTCTACGACCCGCGCCGTGATGATGCAGACTTCCGTCGTAGCCTGGTGGGCACTGTGCAAGAGCAGCGCACCGCGTTCGATGTCTTGCGCAAGCATTATCCGCAGCGGCGGGAGATTGATGGGTTGAAAGTGCGCATCGAGGGTGATTCGCCGGCATTGCGGCAGATTGTGGCGGCGCTTGGGGCGGTGTCCATTCAGGACTGAGTTGGCCCCATCGCGAGCAAGCTCGCTCCCACATTGGATTTGTGGCGCACACAAAATGTATGCCTGACGCGGTCCCCTGTGGGAGCGAGCTTGCTCGCGATGGGTCGCGCAGCGACCCTCAAAAAACACCCATAAAAAACCCGGCCTCAAAGCCGGGTACAAGAAGAGTTGAGGCTATTTGTCAGTCTTGCTTCGCAGGTTTGACCAATCGCTGTTCCAGTTCGCGGCAAGCTTCCTGGATCATGCCTTCAGTGATCGGTACTTCGCGCCCTTGAGCGTCGATAATGGAGCATCCCAGAGATTGGTCTGGCTGGGTGCGGATCACTTCAATCTTGTCATCGCTACTGTGTTGCAAGGACATGGCCTGTCTCCTCATCAGGTTGTGTTCTTACTATAAAGCCGCCAGGTGACCACGCTGTGACAGTTCCCTGCGGGGCAGCAAAGCGGTATCACCAGTCCACCAGATATAACTACAAACTTCCACCCGAACTTTAGACCAATAACATCTAGGTTCTAGTGTCAGAGGTCATATTTAACCTCACTCATTCTGATTTACAGCGTTTCAGCCGATGAGCGGGTGTAGGCTTGGCTGCACTTATCCCTTTCGGTGGTGCTTTTGGATGGTTTTCATGCTCTCTGCCACTCAACGCCGTGCAATCCGCCTGGCCACTCATTTTGTCGCGCCGTACCGCTGGCAGGCACTCGGCGCCTTGCTCGCGTTGATTGTCACGGCGGGTATCACCTTGTCCATGGGGCAAGGGATCCGGCTGCTGGTGGATCAGGGTTTCATGACCCAGTCACCGCAACTGCTCAACCAATCCATCGGCCTGTTTCTGTTGCTGGTAGTTGGGCTGGCGGTGGGCACCTTTGTGCGTTTCTACCTGGTGTCCTGGATCGGCGAGCGCTGCGTCGCGGATATCCGTCGGCAAGTGTTCAATCATTTGATCTACCTGCACCCGGGGTTTTACGAGAACAACCGAAGTTCGGAAATCCAGTCGCGGTTGACCACCGACACCACGCTTTTGCAATCGGTGATCGGCTCTTCGCTGTCGCTGTTTCTGCGTAACGCCTTGATGGTCATCGGCGGGATTGTATTGCTGTTTATCACCAATCCCAAGTTGACCAGCATTGTGGTCGTTGCCTTGCCGCTGGTATTGGCGCCGATCCTGATTTTCGGTCGGCGGGTACGCAGCCTGTCGCGCCTGAGCCAGGACCGCATCGCCGATGTCGGCAGCTATGTGTCCGAAACCCTCGGCCAGATCAAGACCGTGCAGGCTTACAATCATCAGCCGCAGGATGAACAGCGCTTTGCAGTGACGGTGGAAGAGGCCTTTATCACCGCCTGCCAACGTATCGTCCAGCGCGCCTGGCTGATTACCCTGGTGATCGTGCTGGTGCTGGGGGCCGTCGGGGTGATGCTCTGGGTCGGCGGCATGGACGTGATCGCCGGGCGGATCAGTGCCGGCGAACTGGCCGCGTTCGTTTTTTACAGCCTGATCGTCGGCAGCGCCTTTGGCACCTTGAGCGAAGTGATCGGCGAACTGCAGCGTGCGGCCGGGGCCGCCGAACGGATTGCCGAGTTGTTGCGTTCGGAAAACATCATCCAGGCGCCAACCTCTGGGGTGATCAAGTTGCCCAAGCGGGTCGAAGGCAATCTGCTATTGGAGGATCTGCGTTTTTCCTACCCGTCGCGGCCTGAAAGCTATGCCATCGACGGCCTGAGCCTGACCATCAAGGCTGGCGAAACTCTGGCGCTGGTCGGGCCTTCCGGAGCGGGCAAGTCGACCATCTTTGACCTGTTGCTGCGTTTTTATGACCCGCAGCAGGGTCGAATACTGCTCGACGGGCAGCCCTTGACCCGGCTCGATCCACTGGACCTGCGCCGCTGCTTTGCCCTGGTTTCGCAGAGCCCGGCGCTGTTTTTCGGCAGCATTGAAGAGAACATTCGCTATGGCAATCCAGCGGCGACCTTCGCCCAGGTCGAAGAGGCCGCACGGATTGCCCACGCCCACGATTTTATCCTGCAGATGCCCCACGGCTACCAGACCCACCTCGGCGATGCCGGCCTCGGTCTCTCCGGCGGCCAGCGGCAACGCCTGGCAATCGCCCGGGCGCTGCTGGTCGATGCACCGATCCTGCTGCTGGACGAAGCCACCAGCGCCCTCGACGCCCAGAGCGAATACCTGATCCAGCAAGCGCTACCCAGCCTGATGAAAAACCGCACCACCCTGGTCATCGCCCACCGCCTGGCCACCGTAAAAAACGCTGACCGGATCGCGGTGATGGACCAGGGGAAACTGGTGGCAATCGGCACCCATCAGCAATTGATCGCCAGCAACGCGTTGTATGCACGGTTGGCGGCGTTGCAGTTCAATGACGACAAGCCGGAGCTCGATGTCCGACCGTAGGAGCTGCCGCAGGCTGCGATCTTTTCAGGCCCGCAGCAAAGATCGAAACAAGCCACGAGTATCAAGAGGGCTGCTGAACACCGCCGCGTTAGGGCACTATGTCGACCTGTGTTACATGCCTGGATGAGGATATGAGCCGTTATCAGCCACCGTTGACCCTGACCACCAGGATGCTTGCGTTGATCGCCGAGATCAGCGAGCAGATCGGTCAGCTTTCGGCCGTGGACGATACACGGCAGACTCCTCAGCTACGCCGTGGCAACCGGATTCGGACGATTCAGGCCTCATTGGCGATCGAGAACAACACCCTCAGTGTGGAACAAGTGACAGCAGTCCTGGCAGGTCAGCGCGTGCTCGGTTTGCCCAGGGAAATCCAGGAAGTGCGCAATGCCTTTGCCGCATATGAGGCTATGCCAGGATGGCGGTCGAGCGCTCGGGTCGATCTGCTGCGGGCCCATGAGCTGTTGATGCAGGGCTTGATCGATGATGCAGGGAGATTTCGTCAGGCGGGGGTGGGCATCTATCGTGGCGAGCAGTTGATCCATATGGCTCCGCCGCCGAGTCGCGTGGCGCAGTTGATTGACGACTTGCTCGAGTGGCTTGGAAGTTCTGACTGGCATCCGTTGATCATCAGCTGCGTATTCCATTACGAATTCGAGTTCATTCATCCGTTCGCTGACGGCAACGGTCGGATGGGCCGTCTCTGGCAAACCTTGATACTCAGTCAGTGGCGCCCGGTTCTGGCCTATTTGCCGGTTGAGGCGGTGATTCGCGCCCAACAGGACGATTATTACGCAGCGCTGTCGGCTGCCGATCAACGGGCCGAAGCGACGCCTTTTGTTGAATTCATGTTGCAGGCGTTAAGCATCGCTCTTGAAGAGGCTGCGCGTAGCGAACCTGCAACCGACCAAGTAACCGACCAAGTAACCGACCAAGTAGCGCGACTGCTGCGGGTGCTTGATGGTAGTTCCGCGCTGAAGGTTAACGAGTTGATGGCAGAGGTGGGATTGGCCCATAAGGCAACTTTCCGGGCCAACTATCTCAAGCCGGCACTGGTTGCCGGGTTGATTGAAATGACTCACCCGGGCTCTCCCAATAGTCCTGTTCAAAGGTACCGATTGACCGAGCGCGGGAAGCAGGCTGCGATCTTTTGATCTTCGTTCGCCGAACAAAAATGCCCGCATCTCTCGATACGGGCATTTTTAATTAACGATTCAAAGCACGATCAAAAGATCGCAGCCTGCGGCAGCTCCTACATAGCCGGCATTGCCCTCATTGATCATCAAAATACCGCTCATGCCAGTCCACCAGCGGTTGTGGGGCGTTGAGTTTCTGGCCGTAGATCACCGAGTAGGACAATACGTTCTGCACGTACTGGCGGGTTTCGTCGAAGGGGATGCTTTCGACCCATACGTCGAAGCTCAGATGATCGGCTCCGCGCAGCCATTGGCGTACGCGGCCGGGGCCGGCGTTGTAGGCGGCGGAGGCGAGCACGCGGTTGCCGTTGAACTGGCTGTGGACCTGGCTCAGGTAGGCGGCGCCGAGCTGGATGTTTTTATCCGGATCCAGCACCTGCTGCGGCGAGGCCAGGGGAATGCTGAATTTGCGCGCGGTTTCCTTGGCGGTGCCGGGCATCAGTTGCATCAGGCCGGTGGCGCCGACGCCGGAGCGGGCGTCGGCCATGAAGGCGCTTTCCTGGCGGGTGATGGCGAACACCCAGCTGGAGTGCAGGCCACGTACCTTGGCTTCGCGAACCAGGGTCTCGCGGTGGGCCATCGGGAAGCGGATGTCCAGGTCATCCCAGTATTTAGCCTGGCTGATGGTGCGGATCGCCGGGAAGTACCATTTCAAGTCGTAGGCCAGTTTGGCCTGGGCAACCATTTCGTCGCGGTTGAAGTGCCGGCTGACGTGATACCACTCGCGGCGGCCATCGACGATTTGCCCGCGGGCATGGAATTCCAGGGCGCGACGCACGCCTGGGGTGTTGCGCACCTTGTTGATCAACTGCTGGCTAAGCACCAGTGGCGAGTTGTTCAGGTGGTAGGGCGACTGAGTGCGGTCGGCGGCCAGGAAGCCGTAAAAATCCCGTTCCCGGGCCAGGCCTTTATAGAGCACCTGCGCCTCCGGGTTCTGCGGCTGCGCGAGTTCCAGGCTGCGCGCCTGCCAGTAACGCCAGCGGTTGGTGGTGGCCAGGTCCTGGGGCAGTCTGCGGGTCAGTTGATAGGCATCGTCCCAGCGCGCCAGGCGCAACAATAGACGCAGACGCCACTCGGAGACGGTGTTGTCACGCAGCTCCGGATCGTATTTGGTCATTACGTCCAGCGCGCGGCTGTCGAACCGGCGGGCCAGGGTCAGGCCGATTTCCCGGGCAATTGCCACTTTTTCGTCACGGGAGAAGTGCATGCTGCTGGCATAGCCGTCGAGCAAGGCTAACGCTTTCTCCGGGTCCTGCCGGGCCAGGCGTCGCAGGCCGAGGCCGACCACGTCGGACATGGCTTCGTTGGCCGGGGTGAAGCGTGACGGCTGGTCGAGCAATTGCGGTTTCTGGGCGACGTCTATCAGCAACCGGCCCTGGGGGGCGAGGGTGCGCAGGCCGTTGACCAGGTTGTTGGCCAGTGGGTAGTTGCGGGCGTCGGCGGCCAGCTTGGCGCGTTGCCAGCGTTTTTGCTCGGTCAACTGGCCTTCGGCGGCCCACTGGGCGAACAAGGCGTCGCAGGCTTCGGGCTGGCTTTTGCCGGTCAGCCAGAGTTTTTCAGTGTTGGCGTAACCTTGGGCCTTGAGGTTGTGGCCCAGCTGATACTGGCCATACAAACAGTCCAGTTCGGTGAAATTCAGCTTGGGGTCATAGTATTTGACGAACGGTTGCCAGTCGCCGCGCTCGGCCAGCCAGCGTAACCAGCGCAGTTTCATCCAGTTGGCTTGCGGCAGGTCACCGTGCTCGGCGAGAAACTTCTCGATCTCGGCGTTGCTGGCGGATTTCAACCGGTAGGTCAGCTCGTCGTAGGCCAGGTAGGGTTCCAGCGGGTAATCGCGCAATGCCTGGCTGTAACGCATATACGGGCCTGAATCACCCTTGGCCAGGGCGCGCTTGGCTTCATCGTAATACTGGCGTTGTTGAGACAGGTCTGCAGCCTGGACGGATTGAACGGCACTGGCAGAAAGAATTAAACAGGATAAAAAGTTGAAAATGCGGCTGCGCATGATACGTCCGGGCAGAGAAAACGTGACGAGTGCCGACGATGTCGACACTGATTAGCTGTAGCTTAGCCTTTTGCCAGCAGCCGGCGAAAGCTTTGCCAGCTTGCCGGTACAAGTTCCGGGTAAATGTTGTTCAGGGTGCTTCGAAGTTGAAATTGCCGGCCTTATTAGGCCCCGATTCAGGTAGAATGCGCCCCCGGTTTTTGGAGAAGCTCATGACCCTGCTCAAATTCAGCGATGTGTCCCTTGCTTTCGGCGCTATGCCGTTGTTGGACAAGGTGTCCTGGCAGATCGCCCGTGGTGAGCGGGTGTGCATCATCGGCCGCAACGGCACTGGCAAATCCAGCATGATGAAGCTGGTCAAAGGTGACCAGAAGCCCGATGAGGGCTCCGTCTGGCGCGCGCCAGGGCTCAAGATCGGCGAATTGCCGCAAGAATTGCCACTGGCCGACGAGCGGACCGTGTTCGACGTGGTTGCCGAAGGCCTGGACGGTGTCGGTGAATTGCTCGCGCAATATCACCACCTGAGCCAGAATATCGTCACCGATGCTGACCTGGACAAGCTGATGCACGTCCAGCACGACCTCGAAGCCCGTGACGGCTGGCGTTTGCAGCAATTGGTCGACAGCACCCTGAGCCGCCTGCAACTGCCGGCCGACAAGACCCTCGCCGAGTTGTCCGGCGGCTGGCGTCGTCGGGTCCTGCTGGCCCAGGCGCTGGTGTCTGAACCGGACCTGCTGCTGCTCGACGAACCAACCAACCACCTGGACATCGGTGCGATCGCCTGGCTCGAAGAGGCGCTGAAGGATTTCCAGGGCGCGGTGCTGTTCATCACGCACGACCGTTCCTTCCTGCAGAACCTGGCGACCCGGATCCTTGAACTGGACCGTGGCGGCCTGATCGACTGGAACGGCGACTACGCCAGCTTCCTGGTGCACAAGGAAGCCACCCTGGCCGCCGAAGAGACCGCCAACAACCTGTTCGACAAGCGCCTGGCCCAGGAAGAAGTATGGATCCGCCAGGGCATCAAGGCCCGCCGCACCCGTAACGAAGGCCGCGTCCGCGCCTTGAAGGCTTTGCGTGTAGAGCGCAGCGAGCGTCGCGAGCGCACCGGCAAGGCCAATATCCTGCTGGACACCGCCGACAAGTCCGGCAAGCAAGTCATGGTCCTCGAGAACGTCAGCTTCGCTCATCCGGACGGCCCGTTCCTGATCAAGGACTTCTCCATGGTCCTGCAGCGCGGCGACCGTATCGGCCTGCTCGGCGCCAACGGCACCGGCAAGACCACCTTGCTGAAACTGATGCTCAGCGGCTTGCAGCCGACCAGCGGGACGATCGAAGAGGGCACTCGCATCGACGTGGCCTACTTCGACCAGTTGCGTCATCAGCTGGATCTGGAAAAGACCGTGATCGACAACGTCGCCGAAGGCCGCGACTTCATCGACATCGACGGCCAGAGCCGCCACGTCCTGAGCTACCTCGGCGACTTCCTGTTCAGCCCGCAGCGTGCCCGCACGCCGGTCAAGGCGCTGTCCGGTGGCGAGCGTGCTCGTCTGTTGCTGGCCAAACTGTTCAGCAAGCCAGCCAACCTGCTGGTACTCGACGAACCGACCAACGACCTCGACGTGGAAACCCTCGAACTGCTGGAAGAGGTCTTGCTGACCTTCAAAGGCACTGTGCTGATGGTCAGCCACGACCGGGCATTCCTCGACAACGTGGTCACCAGCACCCTGGTCTTCGAAGGTGAGGGCAAGGTCCGTGAATACGTCGGTGGTTATCAGGACTGGATTCGTCAGGGCGGCTCGCCGCGCCTGCTGGGCGTGACCGAGAACAAATCCGGCAAAGCCGAGCTGGCCTCCGCCGTTGTCGCGCCAGTGGCTGCCGCGCCTGCTCAGGAAGCGCCGGTGGCCAAGAAGAAGCTCAGCTACAAGGTGCAGCGCGAGTTGGAAGGCTTGCCAGGCGAGATCGAAGCCAAAGAGCAGAAAATTGCCGCGGTCGAGGTTGAAATGGCTGATTCGGGCTTCTATCAGCGTCCTGCCGCGCAAACAGCGGCGGTAATCGCTCAATTGGAGCAATTGCAGGCTGAACTGGAAACTCTGGTCGAGCGTTGGGCCGAGCTGGATGCCTGATTGATCCGCCAGCAATAAAAAAGCCCGGCCTCACTGATGTGAGCGCCGGGCTTTTTGCAAAAACGCAAACCTACTGTGGGAGCGAGCCTGCTCGCGATAGCGGTAAATCAGTCGACATCGATGTTGAATGTCAGGCCGCCATCGTCGGAACGCCGCCCGGAGCAAGCTCGCTCCCATTGGATATCAGAGGCTCCGGAATCAGCTTTTGATCAGGCGCACCGCCAGCACATCGCAAGGCGCGCCGTGCAGCACGTCGTTGGCCGTGGAGCCGAGCAGCAATGCCAGGCCATGTCGGCCGTGGCTGCCGACGACGATCAGGTCGCATTCCTGTTCCTTGGCCAGGTGATGGATTTCCTGGCGCGGCTGGCCGTAGGTCAGGTGGCAGTTGGCTTTGCTGGCTTCCGGGTATTTCAGGATCAAGCGATCGAGCCGTTCTTTAGCCTGGTCGAACTGCTGTTGCTGCAGTTGCGAAAGGTCCATCGGAACATCGCCGCCAAACGCCATGGCCATGGGCTCGACAATATGCACCAGTGAGAGTTTGGCGCCATTACTGACGGACAGCTCGCGAGCGCGCTTGATGACGGGGTCGCATTCTTCGGTGAGGTCGACTGCGACCAGGATGTGTTCGTAGGGCATGGAAGGCACTCCGGAGGATTGCGATATGGGTAAGTATGGCTGGTTTCAAGCGGATTGGATTTAGTGCGGCGAAATCCGCTCATCAAGAATCGGGAGTACACATATGACGGTCTGGATAGTGGTGTCAATCCTTGCGGTGGTTCTTAGCCCTCTGGCCTGGTTGCGACCCTCGCGTCAGCAGAGCGGGCGGATGGCCTTGCGCATGGAGGCGCGACGCATGGGCCTGGCCATGCAGTTGGCCCCTCAGGAGTGGCCACACTGGCTGGAACCCGAGCCGCCAAGCCCTTGCGCGCAATATCACCGGCCTCGGCGCAGTGTTAAATCGAGGTGCTGGTGCTACTGGCAGACAGCGCCGGGCGTCTGGGTCAATCAATGGCGGGAGGTGTGTGAGGATGAGACGTTGCTGGAGCATTTCAAAAAGTTGCCGGGCAATGTGTTCAAGATCGAAGCGGACCAGCAAATGATCGTCTTGTATTGGGGTGAAAAGGGCGAAGCTAGTGTTTTGCAGGATATTGCAGCGGTTCTCAAGGCGTTGGCCTGAAATCCGGTTTTCTGTGGGGGCGGCGGTGCGGCGATTCGACTTGCCCGCGAAGGCGGCCTGGTAGCCGGCCTATCTCTTGCTGGTGTACATATCCATTTCTGCGGTAACGGCCACTTAGGGTTTCGCCCTTACGGCGCCTCCCTTTGGCAAACGCCCCAAAGGAAGCAAAGGTCTCGCCCCGGCGTTCGGCACCTCGCCTAGGCTCGGTGTTCCCTCGCTCCGGTGTCCATCATGGGGCGCCGCAATGCGGCGGAGTCAGCTGCGCTGACGGCGCTACGCGCCACCCCCCTGATGAACACCTCCACTCGGCCTGCCGAAGGGGCGGGTAGATCAAAAGCCAGATCAAAAGCCAAAGCGAGGCGGCCGACCGGCCGGCCTGTTTGTTGTGGGTACGCGTGCCCTTGAGCTGCCGATAGGCTGCGATCTTTTCGGGGGATGTATTTTTCGTGCGAACGCCAGGATCAAAAGATCGCAGCCTATCGGCAGCTCCTACGGGGGATTGGGTTGATTTCAAGGATTGTCAGGCAATAAAAAGCCCGACATTCGTCATCGGGCTGGAGTTGGCCAGGCAGGCCGGAAACTCGGTAAATCGCAACGGCATGTGTTGCGTCGATTCTAGCCTTGGCGTTCGCCCAGGGTGTCATTTTTGTTGCGATTCCCGCCAGCGTAGCTTGAGAAAGCCACGGTCGGTGCGGGTTAGGGCGACTTTTCTAATTATTGACTTTATGAATGCTCAAACATGCCCTGGCGTGTTGATGGTCTTCCCGGCGCTGAAGTGACCGCAAGGTCTCGTTTCAACCAGTATTTTGGGCGATTGACAATTGTCTGAAATTCCGTGAAGGTGGCGTACCCGAATCAAACGGGCGTATGAATTGAGCGTTTGTATTACAGATCGCTCCTACAGAATCCCGACTATCGCGTTGGCGGGTGTGCCTGGCGGATTGGCGTAGCATCGACGGTAACGTCATTGCCCTGCCAGAAGTTAGCCGTCCGACGTGTACTGTTCAGCTTCCATATCGTGGAGATCAGTTGATGATTTACGAAGGTAAAGCCATCACGGTTAAGGCTCTTGAAAGTGGCATTGTCGAATTGAAATTCGACCTCAAGGGCGAGTCCGTCAACAAGTTCAACCGTCTAACCCTGAACGAATTGCGTCAGGCTGTAGACGCCATCAAGGCAGATGCTTCGATCAAGGGTGTGATCGTCAGCAGTGGCAAGGACGTGTTCATCGTCGGTGCCGACATCACCGAATTTGTCGAGAGCTTCAAGCTGCCTGATGCAGAGCTTGTTGCAGGGAACCTCGAAGCCAACAAAATTTTCAGCGATTTCGAAGACTTGAATGTTCCGACCGTAGCCGCGATCAACGGCATCGCTCTGGGCGGCGGTCTGGAAATGTGCCTGGCGGCGGACTATCGCGTCATGGCCACTACCGCCAAAATCGGCCTGCCGGAAGTCAAGCTGGGCATCTACCCGGGCTTCGGCGGTACCGTGCGCCTGCCACGGATCATAGGTGCCGATAACGCTATCGAGTGGATTGCCTCCGGCAAGGAAAACCGTGCCGAAGACGCACTGAAAGTGAGTGCAGTCGACGCCGTAGTCGCCCCTGAGAAGTTGCAGGAAGCGGCTCTGAACCTGGTCAAAGGCGCCATCTCTGGCGAGTTCGACTACAAGGCCAAGCGTCAGCCAAAGCTGGAAAAGCTCAAGCTCAACGCCATCGAACAAATGATGTCGTTCGAAACCGCCAAGGGTTTCGTCGCCGGTCAAGCGGGCCCGAACTACCCGGCGCCGGTCGAAGCGATCAAGACTATCCAGAAAGCTGCGAACTTCGGTCGTGACAAGGCGCTGGAAGTCGAAGCTGCCGGTTTCGTCAAGCTGGCCAAGACTTCTGCCGCGCAGAGCTTGATCGGTCTGTTCCTGAACGATCAGGAGCTGAAGAAAAAGGCCAAGGCCTACGACGAAATCGCCAAAGACGTGAAGCAGGCTGCCGTACTCGGCGCCGGCATCATGGGGGGCGGTATCGCTTATCAGTCGGCGTCCAAAGGCACGCCGATCCTGATGAAAGACATCAACGAGCACGGTATCGAGCAGGGTCTGGCGGAAGCCGCGAAGCTGCTGGTGGGTCGCGTCGATAAAGGTCGCATGACCCCGGCGAAAATGGCTGAAGTGCTCAACGGCATTCGTCCGACCCTGTCCTACGGTGATTTCGGCCACGTCGACCTGGTGGTCGAAGCGGTCGTCGAGAACCCGAAAGTCAAGCAGGCGGTTCTGGCTGAAGTCGAAGATCATGTCAAAGCGGACACCATCCTCGCTTCGAATACCTCGACCATTTCCATCACCTTGCTGGCCAAAAACCTCAAGCGTCCGGAAAATTTCGTCGGCATGCACTTCTTCAACCCGGTGCACATGATGCCGCTGGTGGAAGTGATCCGTGGCGAAAAGTCCAGCGAGCTGGCCGTTGCCACCACCGTTGCCTATGCCAAGAAAATGGGCAAGAACCCGATCGTCGTCAACGACTGCCCGGGCTTTTTGGTCAACCGTGTGCTGTTCCCGTACTTCGGCGGTTTCGCCAAGCTGGTCAGCGCCGGTGTGGACTTCGTCCGTATCGACAAGGTCATGGAAAAATTCGGCTGGCCAATGGGCCCGGCGTACCTGATGGACGTGGTCGGCATCGACACCGGTCACCACGGTCGTGACGTCATGGCTGAAGGCTTCCCGGACCGCATGAAAGACGATCGCCGTTCGGCTATCGATGTGCTCTACGAAGCCAAGCGCCTGGGCCAGAAGAACGGCAAGGGTTTCTACGCTTATGAGACCGACAAGAAGGGCAAGCAGAAGAAAGTCGCCGATCCGTCGGTGCTGGAAGTGCTCAAGCCGATCGTATACGAGCAGCGCGAAGTCACTGACGAAGACATCATCAACTGGATGATGATCCCGCTGTGCCTGGAAACCGTGCGTTGCCTGGAAGACGGCATTGTCGAAACCGCCGCCGAAGCCGACATGGGTCTGGTCTACGGTATTGGTTTCCCTCCATTCCGTGGCGGTGCGCTGCGCTACATCGATTCGCTCGGTGTTGCAGAGTTCGTTGCCCTGGCTGACCAGTACGCTGATTTGGGCGCGCTGTACCACCCGACCGCGAAGCTGCGTGAAATGGCCAAAACCGGCCAACGGTTCTTCGGTTAAGCGTCCAAACACTTGAGCGAGAGTGAAATTTTATGAGCTTGAATCCAAGAGACGTCGTGATTGTCGACTTCGGTCGTACTCCGATGGGCCGCTCCAAGGGCGGCATGCACCGCAACACCCGCGCCGAAGATATGTCGGCGCACCTGATCAGCAAATTGCTGGAACGTAACGTCAAGGTCGATCCGGCCGAAGTCGAAGACGTGATCTGGGGCTGCGTCAACCAGACCCTGGAGCAGGGCTGGAACATCGCCCGCATGGCGTCCCTGATGACGCAGATCCCGCACACCGCTGCCGGCCAGACCGTCAGCCGCCTGTGTGGCTCGTCGATGAGTGCTTTGCACACTGCCGCGCAAGCGATCATGACCGGCAACGGTGACGTGTTCGTCGTCGGCGGCGTCGAGCATATGGGCCACGTGAGCATGATGCACGGTGTCGATCCGAACCCGCACATGTCGCTGTACGCGGCGAAAGCCTCGGGCATGATGGGTCTGACCGCGGAAATGCTCGGCAAGATGCACGGCATCAGCCGTGAAGCGCAGGATGCCTTTGGCGTGCGTTCCCACCAGCTCGCTCACAAGGCGACGCTGGAAGGCAAGTTCAAGGACGAAATCATCCCGATGCAGGGTTACGACGAGAACGGTTTCCTGAAATTGTTCGACTTCGACGAAACCATCCGTCCGGAAACTACCCTGGAAAGTCTCGCGGCCTTGAAGCCTGCGTTCAATCCAAAGGGTGGCACCGTAACGGCGGGGACTTCCTCGCAGATCACCGACGGTGCTTCGTGCATGATCGTGATGTCGGCGCAGCGTGCACAGGACCTGGGCATCCAGCCGCTGGCGGTTATCCGCTCGATGGCAGTGGCCGGTGTAGACCCGGCAATCATGGGCTATGGTCCAGTACCGGCGACACAGAAAGCACTGAAGCGCGCCGGTCTGGGTATTGCTGATATCGACTTCTTCGAGCTCAACGAAGCTTTCGCCGCACAGGCCCTGCCAGTGCTGAAAGATTTGAAAGTGCTCGACAAGATGAACGAGAAGGTTAACCTGCACGGCGGCGCAATCGCTCTGGGCCATCCATTTGGTTGTTCCGGTGCGCGTATTTCCGGCACCTTGCTCAATGTGATGAAGCAAAATGGCGGCACCTTTGGGGTAGCTACCATGTGCATTGGCCTCGGCCAGGGCATTGCCACCGTCTTCGAACGCGTTTAAACGTTTCGTTGATGGAAGCCGGGGCCATGTGCCCCGGTTTTTGTTTTTGCGGATTTTTTTACGATTTTATTTTCAAGCGATTTTTAACGGATTTGTAGAGGGCCAGCACATGAAAGTCGAACCCGGGCTCTATCAGCATTACAAGGGGCCGCAGTACCGCGTTTTCAGTGTCGCGCGGCATTCCGAAACCGAAGAAGAAGTGGTGTTCTACCAAGCACTGTATGGCGATTACGGCTTTTGGGTGCGTCCCTTGAGCATGTTCCTGGAGTCGGTCGAAGTTGACGGCGAACAGGTGCCACGCTTTGCTTTGGTGCAAGCCGAACCGAGCCTTTTTTCGAAGCCATAAGTTGAGTGCGCGCAAAACCCTGCGCTTGACCTCACCTTGTTGCCACTATATATAGCGGTGCCGCGTCAGGCGCCAACCGCCTTTCACTTCTAGAATTCAGGAATTTTCTGATCCATGGGCAAATCGCTGGTCATTGTGGAATCCCCGGCTAAGGCCAAGACCATCAACAAGTATCTGGGCAACCAATACGTGGTGAAGTCGAGTATCGGCCATATCCGAGACCTGCCCACCAGCGGTTCGGCTAGCGCCAGCAAAGAGCCTGCCGCCAAGCGTGGCAAGGCCGCCGCGGGTGAAGGTCCGGTGCTCACGCCGAAAGAGAAAGCGCGCAAGCAGCTGGTCTCGCGTATGGGTGTCGATCCCGATCATGGCTGGAAAGCCAAGTACGAGATCCTCCCGGGCAAGGAAAAGGTCATCGAAGAGCTGCGCCGGCTCGCCAAGGATGCTGACACCATCTATCTCGCAACCGACTTGGATCGCGAGGGGGAAGCCATTGCCTGGCACCTGCGCGAAGCCATCGGTGGTGACGACAGCCGCTACAAGCGCGTGGTGTTCAACGAAATCACCAAGAAGGCGATTCAGGAAGCCTTCTCCAAGCCAGGCGAGCTGGACATCGATCGGGTCAATGCGCAACAGGCCCGCCGTTTCCTCGATCGCGTGGTCGGTTACATGGTCTCGCCGCTGCTGTGGTCCAAAATCGCCCGTGGCCTGTCCGCCGGCCGCGTGCAATCGGTTGCCGTGAAGCTGGTGGTCGAGCGTGAGCGCGAGATCCGTGCGTTCAACCCGGAAGAGTACTGGGAAGTGCATGCCGACCTCGGTACCGCCAAGGGCGCCAATGTGCGTTTTGAAGTGGCCCGTGAAAACGGCGAGGCGTTCAAGCCGCTCAACGAAACCCACGCCATGGCGGCACTGGAAAAGCTCAAGGCTTCCAGTTACACCATTGCCAAGCGTGAAGACAAACCGACCAGCAGCAAGCCGTCGGCTCCGTTCATCACTTCCACCCTGCAACAGGCCGGTAGCAACCGCCTGGGCTTCGGGGTGAAGAAAACCATGATGATGGCTCAGCGTTTGTACGAAGCGGGCTACATCACTTATATGCGTACCGACTCGACCAATCTCTCGGCCGATGCCGTGGAAATGGCGCGTACCTATATTGAAGGCGAATTCGGCAGCAAATACCTGCCGGCCGCGCCGAACGTCTACAGCAGCAAGGAAGGCGCGCAAGAGGCTCACGAAGCGATTCGTCCTTCTGACGTGAATACCGACCCAAGCAAGCTGGTGGGCATGGAACGTGACGCTGAGCGGCTCTACGAGCTGATCTGGCGCCAGTTCGTCGCTTGCCAGATGCTGCCGGCGCAATACTTGTCGACCACTGTCACCGTCGCCGCCGGGACCTTCGAGCTGCGTGCCAAGGGCCGCATCCTCAAGTTCGACGGCTACACCCGCGTCATGCCGCAAATGACCAAGCCTGGCGACGACGATGTGTTGCCGGACATGGCTCAGGGCGACGCGATGAAGCTGATCAAGCTCGACCCGAGCCAGCACTTCACCAAACCGCCTGCACGTTACTCCGAAGCGAGCCTGGTCAAGGAAATGGAAAAACGCGGTATCGGTCGTCCTTCGACCTATGCAGCGATCATTTCGACCATTCAGGATCGTGGTTACGTCGCGCTGCACAACCGTCGTTTCTATTCGGAAAAGATGGGCGATATCGTGACCGAGCGCTTGTCCGAGAGCTTCTCCAACCTGATGGACTACGGCTTCACCGCCGGCATGGAAGAGAACCTCGATGACGTCGCCCAGGGCGAACGCGACTGGAAAAACGTGCTCGACGAGTTCTACGACGACTTCAAGAAGAAACTCGAAGTGGCTGAGGGCGCCGAGCACGGCATGCGTGCCAACGAACCGGTGATGACCGACATTCCGTGCGTCCAGTGCGGCCGGCCGATGCAGATTCGTACGGCCTCCACCGGCGTGTTCCTCGGCTGCTCGGGTTACAGCCTGCCGCCGAAAGAGCGTTGCAAGGCCACCGTCAACCTGGTGCCGGGCGATGAAATTGCTGCGGACGACGAGGGTGAGTCGGAGTCGCTGGTACTGCGTGGCAAGCATCGTTGCCCGATCTGCAGCACGGCGATGGACGCCTACCTGCTCGACGAGAAACGCAAACTGCACATCTGCGGTAACAACCCGGATTGCGTCGGTTTCGAAGTCGAAGAGGGCACCTACCGGATCAAGGGCTACGAAGGTCCGAGCCTGGAATGCGACAAGTGCGGCAGCGAGATGCAGCTCAAGACTGGCCGTTTCGGCAAGTTCTTCGGTTGCACCAATGCAGAGTGCAAGAACACCCGCAAACTGCTGAAAAGCGGTGACGCGGCGCCGCCGAAGATGGATCCGGTGAAGATGCCGGAACTCAAGTGCGAGAAGGTCAACGACACCTACATCCTGCGTGACGGTGCTTCCGGACTGTTCCTGGCCGCCAGCCAGTTCCCGAAAAACCGCGAGACCCGTGCGCCGCTAGTGATGGAGATCGTGCCGCACAAGGATGAGATCGATCCGAAGTATCACTTCCTGTGTGAAGCACCGAAGAAAGATCCGGACGGCCGTCCCGCGGTCATCCGCTACAGCCGCAAGACCAAGGAGCAGTACGTCCAGACCGAAGTCGAAGGCAAGCCTACCGGCTGGCGCGCGTTCTACGACGGCGGCAAGTGGACGGTCGAAGACAAGCGCTGATCGCAGAGGTCGCGCGCGAACCTGTGGCGAGGGGGCAAGCCCCCTCGCCACAAATGTCACCAGGCTGAAGAACCGCGTTCACTGATAGGCCACAAAGGCCGCGTGAAAACCCTCGGGTTGTCACGCGGCCTTTTGCTTTTTGCGCTTGCAGTTGGCCGCAGTGACCACGACACTGTCCGGCCAGCATGCAGCTTTTTATTCGTAGTGGAGACTGCCGTCATGGCCCACGAGCTCTATACCCGTACCAACCAGAAAATTTACTTCGCCGGTCTGGCGCTCGAGGCGTTGGCCAAGGCTGAAGAGGGGCGGGCGATCAACGCTCAGGCGCTGGTTCAGGCAGGGCGTGAAGCGGTGTTGTTTCATCTGTACGGTGCGGTGCTTGGGCTGTGCCATGAAATCGCTGGTTATTACCGTTTGCCCCAGGCTAATGCGCCACGGGCAGAAATGCTGCTGACTCGCGAAGTGCTCGAGACCCTGGCAATCCCCGAGTTGGCCGAGCTGGTGGAGCTGGCGCAGAACCGTGAAACCTGGCTGGCAAAGCTGCTGGCGGCCCATGCTGCGCTGTTTCAGCCACCACGAGCACCGCATAAACCCAAGGGCGATGTCACTCAGCCGTTGATCGTTGCGGTCAATCTCGATGAGGAAGTGGAGCCAGAGTTGAGTCGCGAGGAGCTGGAAAGCTGGCGGCAGAACCTGAAAGGGCTGGCCATTCGGTTTCGCGACGGGCTTAACGAGAGTTGAGAGGTTGTTTCGGTTGTAGCAGCTGCCGAGCCTGCGAGGCTGCGTTCGGTTCGGGCCGCGATCGGACGCAGCAGTCGTAAAATCGGACTCTGCGGTATTCCAGAAAAACCGTTGAAGCAGGATTTACGACTGCTTCGCAGCCGAACGCAGCCTCGCAGGCTCGACAGCTGCTACAATACCCGCCTTTCGTGGAGATCAGACTTTTATGCCAGCGTCCTTTCTAGAAATTGTTGAGTTGCCTGACGGCCGTATCGAGCTGCGCAGGGCTGAGGACGAGGGTTCTCTGGTGACTTTGGACTTTTCCAAAGATGCCAAAGCGTTTCTGCAAGGTCAGCACGTGGAAGTGGCCAAGGCCATGTTGAGCGTAGGCGTGCAGATGGCTGGACGTCTGGTTGAAGGCGAATTTGAGAAAGACGAAGGGTCACGGGTGCTTCACTGAGTCCGTTTGTCGGTTTCCCTGTGTAGTTCGTCGCCGCAAATCGGCTTCTCTGTTCTCGAGAAGCCCCGCGTTATCCAGCTGTCGTTGTAGCCTTTACGATCAGCCCAAACGAATATTCAGACTTTGTGCGTCCCCTGTACGGGCGGCGCTGATCAACTGTTGCCGCGCGCTGGAGTTCAGCGGGTTGAGCCAGCTGACCACGGTGTGGCTACGCCCCAGGCGCAGCGCCTCGCAGGTCAGTTGCTGAGCGCTTTGCGCGCCTCGGGGTTGCAGCAGCAGAATCCGCTCGCGGTTCAACCCTGCATCCCGCAACCAGGTCTGGGTCAGGCTAGAGGGTGGGGCGATCAGCGTCAGCCAGCGCGCGTCCTGGTCCTGACTCAGCTCTCTGAGAATCGGTGCCAACAGGCTCAGGCAGTTCCCGGCCGCACCGCGTAGCGACAGTTCACTGAACGCTTCGGGCGCGGTGCCCCATGGCGACTCGACCACATCCTTGAGGATCGGCGCGAGTGGCTGGGCCATGAAGACCTCGAACAGTGACAGTTGTGCTTGCTGTGGGTGTGGGAACTGCATAAAGCCTCCTTTAGCGGCGAATGACGCCGACACTCAAGCCTTCGATCACCAGATCCTGATCTTTCAGGTTCACTTCGATGGGGGCGAACTCGGGATTTTCGGCCATCAGCCAGACTTTGCTGCCTTCACGCTTGAAGCGCTTGACGGTGACTTCGTCGCCAATCCGTGCGACCACGATCTGGCCGTTGCGGGCTTCGCGTGTGGTATGCACGGCGAGCAGGTCGCCGTCGAAAATACCAATGTCCTTCATGCTCATGCCATGTACGCGCAGCAGGTAGTCGGCGCGCGGATGGAAGAAGGTCGGATTGATGTTGCAGGACTCTTCGATGTGCTGCTGGGCGAGAATCGGTGCACCGGCAGCCACCCGGCCAATGATCGGCAGGCTGGATTCGTCGGTCTTGGCTTCAAAGCCGGGAATGCGAATCCCGCGGGAAGCGCCGGGGGTCATCTCGATCGCGCCCTTGCGGGCCAGCGCCTTGAGGTGTTCTTCAGCGGCGTTGGGGGATTTGAAACCCAGTTCCTGAGCGATTTCCGCACGTGTAGGCGGGTAGCCATTGTCGTCGAGGCAGCGTTTGATGAAAGCCAGAATCTCAGCTTGGCGTGGCGTCAGTTTTAGCATGTCGATCGCTCTGTCTTTTTATACAGTGACTGGGATTATATACAGTAGATGGCGCTTGGCAATCCTCCTTTTTATTCAGTCCGCTGGACGGTCGGGTCGCAATGGATCGACTATTGCGGCACAGGACTGACTACAGAGTCAGTCGGGTGTGATTAAATAGGTGACTGAGCGGCCGGAATACGGACAGTCAGACTTGACAATGCAAAGTCTGAAACGTATGTTTCAAACAAGTGTTTGTCAGGCGGAGTAGCCATGGCCCAGTCGGAAACCGTTGAACGTATTCTTGATGCTGCCGAGCAGTTGTTCGCGGAAAAAGGGTTTGCCGAAACCTCATTGCGGCTGATCACCAGCAAGGCCGGGGTCAACCTGGCGGCGGTGAACTATCATTTCGGCTCGAAAAAAGCCCTGATCCAGGCGGTGTTCTCACGGTTCCTCGGGCCTTTCTGTATCAGCCTCGATCGCGAGCTCGAGCGGCGCCAGGCCCGGCCGGACAACAAGCCAAGCCTCGAAGAGCTGTTGGAAATCCTCGTCGAACAGGCGCTGGTGGTGCAACCGCGCAGCGGCAACGACCTCTCTATCTTCATGCGTCTGCTCGGTCTGGCCTTCAGTCAGAGCCAGGGGCACTTGCGTCGTTATCTGGAAGACATGTACGGCAAGGTGTTCCGCCGCTACATGATGCTGGTCAACGATGCCGCGCCGCGCATTCCTCCGATCGAACTGTTCTGGCGTGTGCATTTCATGCTGGGGGCGGCGGCGTTCAGCATGTCGGGCATCAAGGCCTTGCGGGCGATCGCCGAGACTGATTTCGGGGTCAATACCTCGATCGAGCAGGTGATGCGCTTGATGGTGCCGTTTCTGGCCGCCGGCATGCGCGCCGAAACCGGCGTTACCGATGACAAGATGGCCAGCGCCCAACTACGGCCGCGCAGCAAGTCGAGCCCTTCGGTCGCCAAGGTTTAACCGCGCACGGGTGGGCGCGGCGGCTGACATCCGTTAAGCTAGCCGCCCATGCCGACAGCAGTTTTAGCTCCGCTCCCTATCCCCTTCGCCGACCCTGTTTTGCCGGGCATTGCCTGTGCCGATCCGGTCGCGCGCCTGCGCCTGGGCCATCGTTGATGTGCCGCGCGCTTGCCGTTATTAAGGATTTTCCATGACTTCTGGCCTGCAAGGCTCCTTGATGGTGGACGTCGCCGGTACCTGGCTGACGGCTGAAGATCGCCAGTTTTTGCGTCAGCCCGAAGTGGGCGGCCTGATCATTTTTGCGCGCAATATCGAGCACCCGCGGCAGGTGCGTGAGCTCAGCGCATCGATCCGCGCAGTACGCCCGGACCTGCTGCTGGCGGTGGACCAGGAGGGCGGTCGGGTGCAACGACTGCGCCAGGGTTTCGTGCGTTTGCCGGCGATGCGGGCGATTGCCGATAACCCGAATGCCGAGCTGCTGGCCGAGCAGTGTGGCTGGATCATGGCGACTGAAGTGCTGGCTGTCGGCCTGGACCTGAGTTTTGCCCCGGTGCTGGATCTGGACTATCAGCGCAGCGCGGTGGTCGGCAGTCGTTCCTTCGAAGGCGATCCGGAGCGTGCCGCGCTGTTGGCGGGGGCGTTCATTCGCGGCATGAACAGCGCCGGCATGGCCGCCACCGGCAAGCACTTCCCCGGCCATGGCTGGGCAGAGGCCGATTCCCATGTGGCGATCCCGACCGACGAGCGTAGCCTCGAAGAGATTCGCACCCATGACCTGGTGCCCTTTGCCCGCTTGAGCAAGCAACTGGCGGCGGTAATGCCGGCCCACGTCATCTACCCGCAGGTCGACTCCCAGCCTGCCGGGTTCTCGCGACGTTGGTTGCAGGACATCCTGCGCGGCGAACTGCAGTTCGACGGGGTGATTTTCAGCGACGACCTGTCGATGGCCGGCGCTCATGTGGTCGGCGATGCCGCCAGCCGAATCGAGGCGGCGCTGTCGGCCGGTTGCGACATGGGCCTGGTGTGTAACGATCGCGCGGCGGCCGAGCTGGCCTTGAGCGCCGCCCAGCGCCTGAAGGTCAAGCCGTCGGCGCGAATTGCGCGGATGCGCGGCCAGGCCTGCGCCAGTACCGAGTACCGCCAGGACCCACGCTGGCTGGCGGCCCTTGGTGCGCTCAAAGATGCCCAACTGATTGATTAAGGACTTTTTGCGATGACGGTTTACGCGATTATCGGTGGCACCGGTCTCACTCAGCTCGATGGCTTGAGCATTCGCCAGTCGTTGCAGCTGGATACGCCATACGGCGCACCTTCGGCGGACATCCAGATCGGTGAGTACGCCGGGCGTGAAGTGCTGTTTCTGGCGCGCCATGGCCATCCGCACCGGTTTCCACCGCATCAGGTGAATTACCGGGCCAATCTCTGGGCACTGAAGCAGGCCGGTGCCGAGGCGATTCTGGCGGTCAATGCGGTGGGCGGGATTCATGCGGCGATGGGCACCGGGCATTTCTGCGTGCCTCACCAATTGATCGACTACACCAGCGGTCGCGAGCACACCTACTTTGCCAATGACCTGGAGCAGGTCACCCACATCGACTTCAGCTACCCCTACAGCGAACCGCTGCGCGAGCAACTGATTGCCGCCCTGGCCGCCGAAGGCTGCGCCTACAGCAGTCAGGGCGTGTATGCCTGCACCCAGGGGCCGCGGCTGGAAACCGTGGCCGAGATCGCCCGACTGGAGCGCGACGGTTGCGATATCGTCGGCATGACCGGCATGCCGGAAGCCGCGTTGGCCCGCGAGCTGGACCTGGCTTATGCCTGCCTGGCGCTGGTGGTGAATCCGGCCGCGGGCAAGTCCAGCGCAGTCATCACCATGGCCGAAATCGAACAGGCATTGCATGATGGCATGGGCAAGGTCAAATCGACCTTGGCGCGGGTGTTGGCGGCGAATGTTTAGTCTGTGAGCTCCGGTGCGGGGCAGCCAATCTGTTGTGCAACTTCCGATTGAATTGATCCCCGATAAGCGCTGAATCCATGCCAACCCATCTCCAGCACATTTTCGAACTTCCATGGGCTGAAGAATTCAGCCAGTCCACCCTCGAACGCGGCCGCAAGTATGCCCAGGAGCGGCGAGTAGAGATTGTCAGGGTCGACGGGGATGGCGTTCTTGCAGCCTGCCGAGGTTCGGCCGGGAATGTCTACGAGCAGCACATTCTTATTAATGGCGATCCGGTGGGTGAATACCTGCTCGAATGCTACTGTTCGTGCCCGGTCGTGGTCGATTGCAAGCATTGCGCGGCGGTCATGTTTCACCTGCAAGAGACCTCTGTTCAAGCGCCGAACGCCTCTGCCGAGGCCCGGCTCAATCGTGAGCTTGAGCAATGGCTCCAGCAGATTGCCGATCAAGACCGCGAAGCCGATCCCGTCAAAGGCACGGGTACCCGACTCGTGTACAAGCTCGAGGTGAGCCGCAGCCTTGGCCAGTGGGTGCTGGAGGTGTACAGAGCGCGTCAGCTCAAGGACGGCGCGCTACGGGACATAAAACCGTTGTACTCAATGGCGGATACGCTGGCTCGCGAGCCGGGTTACCTGTCCGACCAGGATCTGCGAATCGCCAGGCTGATGGTGGCGGGTCGCTCCCACTCCTTCCTCAGTGGTTATCCCTTGCAAGGGCGCGGCGGGGCGGAAATTCTCGAGCTGGCACTGCAGACTTCACGGCTGTTTCTCGATTTTGAACAATCGCAGCCATTGTCGGTTGGCGCACAACGGCCAGCGGACTTTATCTGGGCTGAACAAGCCAACGGCAATTATCGTCCGCAATGGCTCAGTGCCGGGCAGGCGCTGGAGGCAGTATTGCCCCTGGAACCTTTGCATTATCTGGATCGGACCCGAGGTGAACTAGGTGTTGTACTGCACCCGCTGGACGATAAGTTAGCCAGTCATTTATCCCTTGCGCCGGAAATTCCGGCCCGTCAGGTGCTGCAGTTCAGTCACCGCCTGAGTGCTTTGAACAAGGCGGCGCTCGCTCCGAAAACACTGACCGAACGTCTGATCGATGATCTTGAGCCGCAGGCGTATCTCACCCTGGGCAGCCACGGTTTTACGGGCTATGTACATGAAACGCGGCGTATGCAGCAGCAATTCGAACACCGTGCGGCGTTGACGTTCAGCTATGACGGACACTTGGTGACGGACAAGAAATCCAAAGCGCTCATGGTGCTGTCCGGCACTGAAACTCTGCGCATTCAGCGCAAGCCCGCTGCCGAAAAAGCCTTGCTTCAAACCTTGCAGAAAACCGGCTTGAAAAAAGCCACGGGCAAAAGTCAGGCGTTGCCCGATAGCGCTGGCGAGATGTTTGGTTTGGCGGATGATCAGGCCTGGTTCGATTTCGTTCATACCGGCATACCGGCCCTGCGCGCGGCCAATTGGCACATCGAGATCGCCAAGGGATTTCAGTTTGATCTGCGCCCCGTGGAGGATTGGTACGCTGACATTGAAGAGTCGTCCGGGCGTGAATGGTTCGATCTCGAGCTGGGTATCGTGGTCAATGGCGAGCGTCACAGTTTGTTGCCGATCATCCTGCACCTGTTGCGCAGCAGCCCGCAGCTATTGAACCCGGATTACCTTGCGCAGCGCGCGGATGACGAGTACCTGCTGACCGATCTCCATGGCGGGCAATCCGCCGGCAAGCCCGGGGCAAAGATCGCGCTACCTTATGGCCGGATCAAGCCATTGATGGCTACCCTGGGCGAGTTGTATCTGGGTGAGCACAATGGCACTTCGTTGCGGTTGAGTGCGCCCGACGCAGCGCGGTTGAGTGAGCTGGAAGGTTTGCCGATGCTCTGGCAGGGCGGCGAGCGTTTGCGGGCTTTTGCCAAACGCCTGCGTGAGTCGACTCACATCCAGGTCCCGGCACCGGTGGGGCTTGATGCGACGCTACGGGAGTATCAGCTCGAAGGCCTGAACTGGATGCAGACCCTGCGCGAGCTGGAAGTCGGCGGGATCCTTGGCGACGACATGGGGCTGGGTAAAACCCTGCAAGCCCTGGCCCACCTGCTCTGCGAGAAACAGGCCGGTCGTCTCGCGAGCCCGGCTCTCGCGGTCATGCCCACCAGCCTCATTCCCAATTGGCTCGACGAAGCTGCGCGTTTTACGCCACAGCTCAAGGTGCTGGCGCTTCACGGGGCCAACCGTCAGAAAGACTTTACCGACCTGGCGCAGTACGACCTGATTTTGACCACTTATGCGCTGCTCCCACGAGACCTGGAGGTATTACAGCCTCAAACCTGGAGCCTGTTGATTCTCGACGAAGCTCAGAATATCAAGAATCCGCTGAGCAAAGCGGCTCAGGCGGCGCGACAGTTGGGCGCCAGGCAACGATTGTGTCTGTCGGGGACGCCTTTGGAAAATCACCTGGGTGAACTCTGGTCATTGTTCCATTTCCTGCTGCCGGGCTGGCTCGGTGACAGCAAGACCTTCAATCGCGAGTACCGCACGCCCATCGAGAAGCACGGTAATCGCGAGCGCATGCAGCACCTGACCGCGCGGATAAAACCGTTCCTGCTGCGCCGCAAAAAAGACCAGGTGGCCACCGAACTGCCGTCCAAGACCGAAATCGTGCATTGGGTCGATCTGAGCGATACGCAGCGGGATGTCTACGAAACCGTGCGCGTCGCCATGGACAAGAAAGTCCGTGACGAAATTACCCGCAATGGCGTTGGGCGTAGTCAGATCATCATCCTCGAGGCGTTGCTCAAGTTGCGCCAGGTCTGCTGCGATTTGCGCCTGGTGAAGACGGCCTCGACGGCCAAGGCAGCGCGTCCAGGCAGCGGCAAGCTGGGTAGCCTGATGGAAATGCTTGAGGAACTGCTCAGTGAAGGCCGACGGGTCCTGCTGTTCTCGCAATTCACCTCAATGCTTGCGCTGATTGAAGAGGAGTTGCAGCAGCGCAATCTCAGCTACTCGATCCTGACCGGTGAAACCCGGGATCGGCGTACACCGGTCAAAGACTTCCAGAGTGGCAAGACTCCGCTGTTCCTGATCAGCCTCAAGGCGGGTGGAACCGGCCTCAATCTGACTGCTGCCGATACGGTGATTCACTACGACCCGTGGTGGAACCCGGCGGTGGAAAACCAGGCGACTGATCGAGCCTACAGGATCGGCCAGGATAAACCGGTGTTCGTCTACAAACTCATCGCCCGCGGCACCGTCGAAGAGAAAATACAGGCGCTGCAACAAGAAAAGGCCGCCCTGGCCGCCGGGGTGCTGGAAGGCGGTATGAGTGGTGGCTGGAAGCTTGAACAGAGTGATATTGAAGCCCTGTTTGCGCCTTTGAAGGGGTGAGCCGGACACCCAGAGTTAGGCACGGAACCTGTGGGAGCGGGCTTGCTCGCGATAGCGATGTATCAAACACTGCTCTATCAGCGCTTTTCCAGCTTGTTCGGCAGCGGTGCAAATAACGCTTCGATATCGTCGCTCTGCAGCTTCCAGTCGCCGGTCTTGCGTCCGTCCAGCACGCCTGCCGCCAGGTCGGATTTTTCTTTCTGCAGGTGCTGGATTTTCTCTTCGACGGTGCCGCGGGCAATCATCTTATAGACGAATACCGGCTTCTCCTGACCGATGCGGTAGGCGCGGTCAGTGGCCTGGTTTTCGGTGGCCGGGTTCCACCACGGATCGTAGTGGATGACCGTGTCGGCCTCGGTCAGGTTCAGGCCCACGCCGCCGGCTTTCAGGCTGATCAGGAAGATCTGCAGCTTGCCGCTCTGGAACTCTTTGACCGGCGTGCGACGATCGCGGGTTTGCCCGGTCAACAAGGCATAAGCGACGCCACGGCGTTTCAATTCGACTTCGATCAGCGCGAGCATCGAGGTGAACTGGGAGAACAGCAGAATTCGGCGACCCTCTTCGAACAGCTCTTCGAGCATTTCCATCAGACTGTCGAGTTTGCCGGACGAACTGCCGCGGGCCGGTGGCGCATCGTTGACCAGGCGCAGATCACAGCAGACCTGACGCAGCTTGAGCAGCGCTTCGAGAATGATGATCTGGCTGCGGGCCACGCCTTTGCGGGTGATCTCGTCGCGGACTTTCTTGTCCATTGCCAGGCGCATGGTTTCATAGACGTCACGCTGCGCTTCGTTGAGTTCGACCCAGTGGATGATCTCGGTTTTCGGCGGCAGTTCGGTGGCGACCTGTTCTTTGGTCCGGCGCAGCAGAAAGGGTTTGATCCGGCCATTGAGGTGCTGCAGCCGCACTTCGCTGGCGCGCTTTTCGATCGGTACGCGGTAGTCGCGATTGAAGCTTTTCACGTCGCCCAGCCAGCCGGGCAACAGGAAGTGAAACAGCGACCAGAGCTCGCCCAGGTGGTTTTCCAGTGGCGTACCACTCAAGCACAGGCGTTGCCGGGCATTGAGCTCGCGCGCGGCATGGGCCGCCTTGCTGTTGGGGTTCTTGATGTATTGCGCTTCGTCGAGGACCAGCACGTGCAAGGGCAGGGCGGCGAGCCGCTCGACATCCTTGGGCAGCAGCGCATAGGTGGTCAGGATCAGGTCGTAATCGGTCAACTCGGCGAAATATTTTTTGCGCCCGGCACCGTACAACGCCAGCACCTTGAGTTGCGGGGTGAAGTGCGCCGCCTCATCCAGCCAATTGGGGATCAGGCTGGTCGGCATCACCACCATGCACGGCCGGTCCAGGCGGCCGGCATTCTTCTCGGTCAGCACATGAGCCAGGGTTTGCAGGGTCTTGCCCAGGCCCATGTCGTCGGCGAGGATCCCGCCGACTTCCAGTTGCCGCAGCGACTGCATCCAGCTCAAGCCTTCCAGCTGATAAGGCCGCAGCGTGGCGTTCAGCCCTTCGGGGGCGGTGGTTGTGAAGTCTTTGATATCCCGCAGGCGCTGGGCGAAGGTGCGGATCTGCTCGCCACCTTCCCAGAGCAGCGGCAAATCATCCAGCGGGTTGAGCCGCGTCGCATCGGCCTTGCTCAAGCGCAGGGTGGTGGTGCCGGGTTCTTGCAGATAGAACTCGCCGAGGGTCGCCAGCACCGGCTTCAAGCGGCCGAACGGCAAGGCAACCTGCAACGGGCCGTGATCGGAGCCGGGGCGGTGGGGAATGTTCACCAGGATCAGCTCATCGTCACGCCGCCTGGCGAGGCGTTCCGGGTTGAGCAGTTCGGTGTGCGAACGCATCAGGTTGAGCAGGATCGGCAGCAGGCTCAGGCGTTCGCCATTGACGATAATCCCCAGCTCAAGGTCGAACCAGTCGCGCTCGGGTGCCTCTTCGACGGTGGCGTACCAGTCGTCGACGGCTGTCAGATCGAAGCCGAAGTCTTCATCGATCTGCAATTCCCAACCTTGCTCGCGTAGCTTGGGCAGCTCATTGAGGGTGAAGGTCAGCCAGGCGCTGTCGTTAACCATCTCGAACAGTTCGCCGGCGCTTTCCGGGAGTGCCTTGCTTTGGCGGGTGGCGATCTTGAAACCGAGGATTCGCAGTTGTTCGCGGTAGGTATTTTCCACTTCGGGCTGGCGTTTGATCCGCAGGGTCTGCTTTTCCTGACGAATCAGGATGTCGGCATTCTTCTGTCCGCTGACGTATTCATCCAGGTAGCTGAAAGACAGGGCGGCGCGATGCTGGATGTAACGCTGCATTTTGCCGTTGCGCGGTTCGAAAGCGCTGAACTCGATGCTCGCCAGCCACAATCGCGGAACCGGCTGTACGTTGTCCACCACCACCTGTGGCAATACGACAGGGCTGCGGTTTTCGAGGACGGCCTGGAGTTTTTCCAGCAGTTCGGCATCTTTCGCGGCGGCCGGGTAGGCCAGGGTTTCCTGCACCTGCAGCAATACCGCTGCGCAGTGTTTGCAGTTAGTGCGGACCGGGCAGGTGCAGGTGGCATCGACCATCAGCAAGGTGCCTTTGGCCGACTCGCGCAAGCGAATGGTCTGACGGTAAACATTGCCCCCCGAGCCTTCGCAACTGGCGGTGATCGTACTGTCGCCGGCCTGGACGATTCTGACGCGGTTTTCCAGGGCGTAGCGGCGGCCGCGCTCCAGGCTTTGTTCCTTGAATCGACTGACCCAGGAGGGTCCCAGGGGTTTGGTCAGGGTCGGGGGCATGGGGACTTCAATCAGTCCGGTATTTCATCGGGGATTGGCGCAGGCGCGGGGGCTGTCAGCGAGGTGATCTTGATCAGCAGGCCGAGGTGGCCGTTGTCGAGGAAGTTCAGCTGGCCATTCTTGGTATGGCTGGACTGGCTCATGCGCTCGCTGGCAGTGACCAGGCCATTGCTGTCGATCTGATTGACCCAGAACTCCGCATCGACGTCGGTAAAACGTCCCAGTTTCAGGTTGAGGGTGCCCTCGATCGGAAACTGGCCGAATTGTTCCTGGCCGTCGCTGACCGCGACTTTGCTCGGCTCTTCGCCCAGGTTCTGTTGCCAGGCCTTGTGCAGTAGAACGGTGTAGTCGTTGCTGGCGGTGAGTTTTTCCACCTCGCCGCCGAGGCTCGGTGTGCGTTCGTCCTGTGCCGGGATGCGCTGGGCGCCGGCGGCCCAGTCTTCCGGTGCGACGATTTTATCGCTGACGATCGCCGGCACGGCGTTCTGCCGGACCAGGATCATTTCAACCTGATACAGGCTGTCGGCAAATGCCGTGGGTGCGACCAGTGCCAGTAGCAGGGTCAGAGAGCGAAACAGGCGCATGCGGCGTCCTTCAAGCAGTTTTCGGAAGGAGGCGCTCAAACAGCGCCTCCAATGTATTGAAACGCTCTTCCGGGCGTTCCATGGGTACCATGAATTTGAACATCGTGGCGCCCTCGAACTTGTAGCGATTGGGCTGGCCCTGGATCAGCTTGATCAGCACCAGTGGATCGACCGGGGTTTGCGCCTCGAATTCGATGCGACCGCCTTGCGGGCCGCCGTCGACTTTCTTGATGCCGAGCAGTTCGGCCTGCAGTTTCAGCAGGGTCAGGCGCACCAGGTTCTTGGTCGGCTCCGGCAACAGGCCGAAGCGGTCGATCATCTCCACCTGCAGGTCTTTCAGGCCTTCCTCGTCGGTGGCCGAGGCAATGCGTTTGTAGAGGATCAGCCGAGCGTGCACGTCCGGCAGATAGTCTTCGGGAATCAATGCCGGCAGCCGCAGGTTGATCTCCGGACCACCGCCCAACGGTTGGTCGAGGTTCGGCTGCTCGCCCTTGCGAATGGCTTTTACCGCGCGCTCGAGCATCTCCATGTACAGAGTAAAGCCAACCGCCTGAATCTGCCCGCTTTGACCGTCACCCAGTAATTCACCGGCACCGCGGATCTCCAGGTCGTTGGTGGCAAGCACGAAGCCCGCGCCGAGGTCCTGGGTGTTGGCGATGGCTTCCAGGCGCTTTTCCGCGTCCGGGGTGATTTGCTGGCGTGGCGGAGTCAGCAGGTAGGCGTAGGCCTGGTGGTGACTGCGACCGACCCGGCCGCGCAGCTGGTGCAATTGCGCCAGGCCGAACTTGTCGGCGCGCTCGATGATGATGGTGTTGGCGCTCGGCACGTCGATCCCGGTCTCGATGATGGTCGAGGCGATCAGCACGTTGAAGCGCTTGTGATAGAAGTCGCTCATCACTTGTTCGAGTTCACGCTCGCGCATCTGCCCGTGGCCGATGCCAATCCGTGCTTCCGGCACCAGTTCGGCGAGGTCGGCGGCGCATTTCTCGATGGTCTTGACGTCGTTGTGCAGGTAATAGACCTGGCCGCCGCGCAGCAGCTCGCGGAGCAGGGCCTCTTTGACCGTGCTCTTGTTCTGCTCCATGACGAAGGTCCGCACCGACAGGCGACGAGCCGGCGGCGTGGCGATGATCGACAGGTCGCGCATGCCCGAGACCGCCATGTTCAGCGTGCGCGGAATCGGCGTGGCGGTCAGGGTCAGAATGTCGACTTCGCTGCGCAAGGCCTTGAGCTGTTCTTTCTGGCGGACACCGAAGCGGTGTTCTTCGTCGATGATCACCAGCCCGAGGTTTTTGATTTTCACATCGTCTTGCAGCAGCTTGTGGGTGCCGATGACGATGTCGATCTTGCCCTCGGCCAGTTCGGCGACCGCGGCGTTGATTTCCTTGGTCGACTTGAAGCGGCTCATCACTTCCACGGATACCGGCCAGTCGGCGAAGCGATCGCGGAAGCTGTTGTAATGCTGCTGGGCGAGCAGGGTGGTGGGTACCAGGATGGCCACCTGACGACCGCCGTGCACGGCGATGAAGGCCGCGCGCATCGCCACTTCGGTCTTGCCGAAGCCAACGTCGCCACAGACCAGGCGGTCCATCGGCTTGGGCGCGAGCATGTCGGCGCGCACCGCGTCGATGGTGGTTTGCTGGTCCGGGGTTTCTTCGAACGGGAAGCCGGCGCTGAAGGTCGCGTAGTCGGCTTTCGGGTCTTCGAAGGCATAACCTTCGCGCGCCGCGCGCCGGGCATAGATGTCGAGCAGTTCGGCGGCCACGTCGCGCACCTGCTCGGCGGCTTTGCGTTTGGCTTTCTGCCAGGTTTCCGAACCCAGGCGATGCAGCGGGGCCAGGGCATCGTCGGTGCCGGTATAGCGGGCGATCAGGTGCAGGTTGGCCACTGGCACATAGAGCTTGGCGCCCTCGGCATAGGCGAGGGTGAGGAACTCGGCTACCTGATTGTCGATCTCCAGGGTGGCCAGGCCGAGGTAGCGGCCGACCCCGTGATCGATGTGCACCACCGGCGCGCCTTCGCGCAGCTCGGTGAGGTTCTTGATCACTGCATCATTGTTGGCGTCGGCGCGCTTTTCCCGACGTCGGCGCTGCATCACTCGCTGACCGAACAGCGGGCTTTCGGCGATCAGTGCCAGTGACGGGTCATCCAGCACCAAGCCTTCGTCCAGCGGGGCAATGGTGATTGCCAGCCGGTGTTTGCTGGCGACGAAATCCGGCCAGCTGTCGACGGTTTTCGGCCGCAGCTTCAGGCGCTCGAGCAGTTCCAGCAGCACTTCGCGGCGTCCGGCGGATTCCGCGGTAAACAGCACGCGGCCGGGAAACTCGTCAAGGAAGCCGGCGAGTGCCGCCAGTGGCTCATTGGCCTTGGCTTCGATCGCCAGGTTGGGCAATGGCTGGGCCGGGAAGCGTTCACGACCGACGCCAGTTTCGACGTCCTGCTGGCTGGCGATCACTCGCGGCCAGTTTTTAAGGCGGGCAAAGCAGTCTTCCACCGGCAGGAACAGTTCGGCCGGCGGCAGCAAGGGCCGTGACGGGTCGACGCGGCGCTCTTCATAGCGGTTGCGCACGTCGTTCCAGAAGTTCTCGGCGGCCTGTTCGATGCCCGGCAGGGAAAACACCTGGGTGTCCTGGGGCAGGTAGTCGAACAGGGTCGAGGTTTCGTCGAAGAACAGCGGCAGGTAGTACTCGATACCGGCCGGGGTAATCCCGCTGCTCAGGTCCTGGAAGATCGGGCAGCGGCGGAAGTCGACATCGAAACGCTCGCGAAAACGCGCCTTGAACCGGGTGACCGCATCCTTTTGCAGCGGAAATTCCCGCGCCGGCAGCAGTCGCACCGAGGTGACCTTGTCGATGGAGCGCTGGTTTTCCGGGTCGAAGGTGCGCAGGGTCTCGATTTCGTCATCGAACAGGTCGATGCGGTAGGGCAATTTGCTGCCCATCGGGAACAAGTCGATCAGCGCCCCGCGCACCGCGAACTCGCCATGCTCGTACACCGTATCGACACAGCGGTAGCCACTGGCCTCAAGCCGGGTGCGCATCTGGTCGACATCGAGCTTCTGGCCGATGTCCAGCACCAGGCTGCTGCCCAG
Source organism: Pseudomonas fluorescens (assembly GCF_902497875.1). GTDB lineage: Bacteria > Pseudomonadota > Gammaproteobacteria > Pseudomonadales > Pseudomonadaceae > Aquipseudomonas > Aquipseudomonas fluorescens_BR. The sequence continues at coordinate 22,759 of NZ_CABVHY010000016.1, read as the reverse complement.
CAGGAATTTGGTCGGTGCCAGGCGATGTAGGGCCGTGGTGATCGGCACTACCAAAACGCCATGACTGAGTTCCGGCAACCGATAAAGGCTGGCGATGCGCTGGGAAATAATGTCCTGGTGCGGCGAAAACAGATCGTAGGGCAGGGTTTCCCAGTCCGGGAAGTGCAATACGGGCAAATCCGGGGCGAAGAAACTCAGCTCCTGTTCCAGCCGTTCGGCACTTTGGCTGTCGGCGGTCAGTAGCAGGGTGAAGCGCTTTGCAGCGCTGGCAGCCTCGGCAATCGCCAGACTGAGGGCGGCACCGGGCAGATTGCCCCAGTGCTGTTTGCCTGCGGCGGCAGGGAGTAGCGGTAGACGCAGAACGGGCACGGAAGGTTGAGCTCCAAGCGTTGCGACAAAGTCGACGATTGTAGCGGGCGAAGGTGCCGGCTGTCAGTTGCAGACTACTAAACAAAGGGTGAAAAGCGTGTCGCGACAGGCGCGCATTGATCCGCGGGGCAGTCGGCGGCATAATGTAGCCCCTTTTTTCTGCCCCTACATATGTGGAAGGTTCCCGTGACTCAGAAGCCCGACCAGTGTCTTGGTGAATGGATCGACCGTGAAGCACTCGCAGAAGCGATGATTCCGCTTATCGGTCAGCTCTACCGCAACAACAACGTGGTGAGCTCGATCTATGGCCGCAGCCTGATCAATCGTTCAGTCATTGCGATTCTCAAAGCCCACCGCTTTGCTCGTCATCGCCAGTCCGATGACAGTGAACTGTCCGTCCACGAAACGTTTCCTCTGCTCAAAGCGATGAGCGAGCTCAAGCTCGGCGCTGCTTCGGTAGACCTGGGCAAGCTGGCGGTCAAATTCAAGACCGAAGGCAATGACCGCACTGCCGAACAGTTCGTCCGTGACGAACTGGCCGATGTGGTCGGCAAGCAAAATGGCTCCGGACGCACCGGCACTGACGTGGTGCTGTACGGCTTCGGTCGTATCGGCCGTCTGCTGGCGCGCATCCTGATCGAAAAAACCGGTGGTGGCGACGGTCTGCGTCTGCGTGCCATCGTGGTCCGCAAGGGCGCCGACAACGATCTGGTCAAACGTGCCAGCCTGTTGCGTCGTGACTCGGTGCATGGCCCGTTCGATGGCACCATCACTATCGATGAAGCCAACAACACCATCACCGCCAACGGCAACCTGATTCAGGTGATCTACGCGAAGAACCCTACTGAAGTGGATTACACCCAGTACGGCATCAAGAACGCGCTGCTGGTGGACAACACCGGTGTATGGCGTGACGCCGACGGCCTGGGTCAGCATCTGTCCTGCCCGGGTATCGACCGCGTCGTTCTGACCGCGCCTGGCAAAGGCAAGCTGAAGAACATCGTGCACGGTATCAACCACGGCGAAATCACTGCTGACGACAAGATCGTGTCCGCGGCTTCCTGCACCACCAACGCCATCGTGCCGGTGCTCAAGGCAGTCAACGACAAGTTCGGCATCATCAACGGTCACGTCGAAACCGTTCACTCGTACACCAACGACCAGAACCTGATCGACAACTTCCACAAAGGCGATCGCCGTGGTCGTAGCGCCGCGTTGAACATGGTCATCACCGAGACCGGTGCTGCCACTGCCGCTGCCAAGGCACTGCCTGAGCTGGCTGGCAAGTTGACCGGTAACGCGATCCGCGTTCCAACGCCAAACGTGTCGATGGCCATTCTCAACCTCAACCTTGAGAAAGCCAGCACCCGCGAAGAGATGAACGAGTACCTGCGCTACATGGCGCTGCACTCCGATCTGCATAAGCAAATCGACTTCGTCAACTCGCAGGAAGTGGTTTCCACCGACTTCGTTGGCTCGCGCCACGCCGGTGTGGTGGATGCTGAAGCCACCATCTGCAACGATAACCGTGTTGTTCTGTACGTCTGGTACGACAACGAATTCGGTTACAGCTGCCAGGTAGTGCGCGTGATGGAAGACATGGCCGGGGTAAACCCGCCAGCGTTCCCGCGCTAAGCTTTAGCTGCACGTGAAAACGCCCCGACTTGTCGGGGCGTTTTTGTTTGTGCGGCAATCAAAAGATCAAGATCAAAAGATCGCAGCCTGCGGCAGCTCCTACACCTACCGAGTACATCCGCTAATTTGCGGGTGTATACGAATCCTGAGCTGCCGAAGGCTGCGATCTTTTAGGCGAGTAACTGTCGCATAATGGCCACCCCTGCTTACAGGGCGAGTCAATTTTCTGGAGGGACAGGTTTGCGCACGTGGCCAATGCAGGTTCTCAGTCTATTCCTGGTGATCGGCGCACTCTCGGGCTGTGGCAATGGCGATTCGCTGGAAAGCTTCGGCGGGCCGACCATGGGCAGCACCTATTCCATCAAATACGTGCGCTATACCGGGATTCCCGGGCCGGCCGAGGTTCAGCAGCAAGTCCAGCACATCCTCGCCGAGGTCGATCAGCAGATGTCGACCTACCGCAGCGATTCGGACATCGAGCGTTTCAACGAGTTGCCGGCAAACAGTTGTCAGCCAATGCCGGCGTCGATCCTGCAATTGGTGCGGGTCGGCGAGCAGCTGTCGATTGAAAGTGACGGCTCGTTCGATCTGACCGTGGAGCCGCTGCTGAACCTGTGGGGCTTCGGGCCCCAGGCCCGCGAGGAGAAAGTTCCGAGTGCCGAAGCCCTGGCTGAAGTCCGCCAGCGGGTCGGGCATGGGCATTTACGGATCGAGGGTGATCGGTTGTGCAAGGACGCGCCAGTCAACGTCGACTTCAACAGTATCGCCGCCGGTTATGCGGTGGACCAGATCGCCGGGAAGCTGACGGCACTCGGTATCGACAGCTATCTGGTGGAAGTTACCGGAGAACTCAAGGCCCTCGGTAAAAAGCCCGATGGCTCACCCTGGCGGATCGCCCTGGAAGAGCCGCGTGACGATCAGCAAGTGGTCGAGCGGGTGATTGTGGTCGATGGTCACGGCGTATCCACATCCGGCGATTATCGTAAATATTTCGAGCAGGACGGGCGACGTTATTCCCACACGTTCGATGCCCGCACTGGCAAGCCGGTGGAACACGCGCTGGCGTCAGTGACAGTGATTCATACGTCGGCGTTGATGGCTGATGGCTTGTCGACACTGTTGCTGATTCTGGGGCCGGAACGCGGTTGGGATTATGCAGAAAAACACCAGGTCGGCGCTTTTTTTGTGATGCGCACCGATAGCGGTTTCGTCACACGAAGCAGTCAGGCTTTTGTACGGCTGAGCGCGGATAAAACCAAGTGATTGCGCGCGTTCGCGTCGAGTGCTGGCGATGTAGTGCAGGCAAAAGTAGCCTACGACGCGACCAAGGGTTAATGTGCGCGGCGTTGACGCTTCTATAGACTGTGTCCGGGTTTTCTTGATGACCCCAAATTGTTCCTTCATGCCGCACAGGCCGGCATGATTTAGCCGCGGGTACCTGAGTGGTGCCGCGGCCTGTTCTGAGGAGTACGCATGGCTGTCTACAACTACGACGTGGTGGTGCTGGGTTCCGGCCCGGCTGGAGAAGGTGCGGCGATGAACGCCGTCAAGGCAGGGCGCAAGGTGGCGATGGTCGATACCCGTCGTCAGGTCGGCGGTAACTGCACCCACCTGGGGACCATCCCGTCCAAGGCCTTGCGTCACTCGGTCCGACAGATCATGCAATTCAACACCAACCCGATGTTCCGGGCCATTGGCGAGCCGCGCTGGTTCTCTTTTCCTGACGTACTCAAGAGTGCGGAAAAGGTGATTTCCAAGCAGGTTGCCTCGCGCACCGGTTATTACGCACGCAATCGGGTTGACCTGTTCTTCGGCACCGGCAGCTTCGCCGACGAGCAGACCATCGAAGTGGTCTGCGCCAATGGCGTGGTCGAGAAACTGGTGGCCAAGCACATCATCATTGCTACCGGTTCGCGCCCGTATCGCCCGGCCGACATCGATTTCCACCACCCGCGTATCTACGATAGCGACACCATCCTGAGCCTGGGCCACACCCCGCGTAAACTCATCGTTTATGGCGCCGGCGTGATCGGTTGCGAGTACGCCTCGATCTTCAGTGGTCTTGGGGTATTGGTGGAACTGGTGGATAACCGCGGCCAGCTGCTGAGCTTCCTCGACTCCGAGATCTCCCAGGCCCTGAGCTACCACTTCAGCAACAACAACATCACGGTGCGGCACAACGAGGAATACGACCGGGTCGAAGGCCTCGACAACGGCGTGATCCTGCACCTCAAGTCCGGCAAGAAGATCAAGGCCGATGCCTTGCTCTGGTGCAACGGGCGTACCGGCAACACCGACAAGCTGGGCATGGAAAACATCGGGGTCAAGGTCAACAGCCGTGGTCAGCTCGAGGTGGACGAGAACTATCGCACCTGCGTGCCGAACATCTACGGCGCCGGTGACGTGATCGGCTGGCCGAGCCTGGCCAGTGCCGCCCATGACCAAGGGCGTTCGGCCGCCGGCAGCATCGTCGACAATGGCAGCTGGCGCTTCGTCAACGACGTGCCAACCGGCATCTACACCATTCCGGAGATCAGCTCGATCGGCAAGAACGAGCAGGAGCTGACCCAGGCCAAGGTGCCGTACGAAGTCGGCAAGGCGTTCTTCAAAGGCATGGCGCGCGCGCAGATCGCCGGTGAGCCCCAGGGCATGCTGAAGATTCTGTTTCACCGCGAGACTCTGGAAGTCCTCGGCGTGCACTGCTTCGGTTACCAGGCCTCGGAGATCGTGCACATCGGCCAGGCGATCATGAACCAGCCGGGCGAGCTCAATACCCTGAAGTACTTCGTCAACACCACGTTCAACTACCCGACCATGGCCGAAGCCTATCGGGTAGCGGCTTACGACGGCCTCAACCGGCTTTTTTGAGCGGCTCCGGCCGGTGGCCTGAGCCGGCCGGGGAGACCGATTTCAGCAATTCTCGAGAGTGGCGCTGGCCAAACCGGGAAAGTCTGTAATCAGGCTATCTACGCCGAAGTCGGCGAGCCTGCGCATCAGCGCGGGTTCGTTGACTGTCCATACCGACACATGCAAACCCTGACGCTGCGCCTTCTCCAGGCGCTCGGGGGTGCACAGCGTCCAGTTCAGCGCGAGAATCTCACAGCCATAGCTTTGCGCGACCTTGATCGGGTCGAGCCAGGCGTATTCGGCGACCAGCCCGCGGGATATATCGGGTGTCAGATCCAGCGCGGCCTTCAGCACTTCCCTTGAGCTCGAGGTGATGCTGATCTTGTCCAGCAAGCCGAAGCGCTGGGCCATTTCGCGAATCGCCAGCACCGTGGTGACCGCGCGAGTGCGCGAAGCGCTCTTGACTTCAAGCTGCCAGTGCTCGAAATCACACTTCTCGAACAGCTCCTCCAAACGCGGAATCGGACATGGCTTGATCCAGCCCGGCCCGCCGTTGCGCGCATCGTAGGTCGCCAGGTCGGCGGCCGAATGCTCGACCACCTTGCCGCGACGGTCGGTGGTGCGCTTGAGCGTCGGGTCGTGGATCACCATCAACTCGCCGTCCATGGACAAATGCAGGTCCAGCTCGCAGCGACGTACCCCGTGCTTGAGGCATTGCTGAAAACCAACCAGGGTGTTTTCCGGTGCTTCGCCTTTGGCGCCGCGGTGGCCGTAGATAAGGGTCACAGTTCTTCCTTAAAAAAGTTAATCGCCGGATAAATCGGTTTGTTCGCGGGCCAGGCGTCGCTCCTGCGCCTGTTTCTGCAAGATGTAACGGGCCAGCAACTGGCGTTGCGCGTCGGTCGGCGACTCGAACTCAGTGCCGATTTTGAACGTGCCGAAGCCCTCCGGTTCACAGTTCGTGACCTTGGCCCGCAACAGCAGGCCCAAGGCTTGCGGCATCAGCAAGAGCTTGATCGCCAGATGGCTGTCGGGTGGGTAGGCGAGGTGATGCTCGAACTCGATGCCGCCTTCGGACAGCACCACGGCCTGTGGCTCCTCGAACTTGTCGAGCACGGTCTGGGCGACAACCTGGCCAAGCAGGTCGATGCGCTTGTTCAGCACCTTCAGGTAGGTGGCCATGGTTCGATCGCGTTCGCTGATCTGCCTGAGCAGGTGCTGCGACTCGAATTCGCTCAGGTGCAATTCGCTGAGCAGATTGAATAGTGTCGACTCATCCTGCAACACTTCCTGGCCTGTGGCTTCCAGGGCAGACAGGGGCCGAATATCCAGTGCGATCGTGTCCTCGATACGGTAGTATTCGCGGCGATCTTCTTCATCTAATGTCGACATGGCGAACCCATGGTAGTAGCGGTGGTCTGAGTGTAAAGCTGGTTACCAACCCCCGCCACAAGGACGTTCCTTTTCCCTCCGAACAAGCCCCGACATGTTCAGACCTCTCTTCGTATTTATTGGCACGCGTTACACCCGTGCAAAGCGTCGCAATCATTTTGTGTCATTCATTTCCCTGACCTCGATGATCGGACTCGCCCTCGGCGTGGTCGTGATGATCGTCGTGTTATCGGTGATGAACGGCTTCGATCATGAGATGCGCACCCGCGTGCTGGGCATGGTGCCCCACGCGACCATCGAAGCCGGTGAGCCGGTCAGCGACTGGCAACGCCTGGCCGCCAAGGTCAAGCAGAACCCGCAGGTGCTGGCGGTTGCGCCGTTCACCCAGATGCAAGGCCTGCTGACCAACAACGGCAAGGTCTCCAAAGTGCTGCTCAATGGCATCGACCCGGCGCTGGAACGGCAGGTGTCGATCATTGATAAGTTCATGCTGCAGGGCAAACTCGACGACCTGGCGCCCGGCAGTTTCGGCATCGTCATCGGCGACAAGGCGGCGGCCAAGCTTGGCGCTGCGATCGGCGACAAGCTGACGTTTGTGGCGCCGGAAGTCACCGTGACTCCGGCCGGGATGTTCCCGCGCATGAAACGCTTTACCGTGGTCGGCATCTTCCATGTCGGCGCCGGTGAAATCGACGGCTACCTGGGTGTCACTAATCTGCAGGATCTGGCGAAGTTGCATCGTTGGAAACCGGATCAGGTGCAGGGCATCCGCCTGAAGTTCGACGACCTGTTCCAGGCACCGCGCACCGCGTGGAGCATTGCCCAGCAGCTCGGCGAAGATCGTTTCTACGCCCGTGACTGGACCCGCACCCACGGCAATCTGTATCAGGCCATCCGCATGGAAAAAGCCATGATCGGCCTGCTGTTGCTGCTGATCGTTGCCGTCGCCGCCTTCAACATCATTTCCACGCTGGTGATGGTGGTGAATGACAAGAAGGGCGACATCGCGATTCTGCGCACCCTCGGCTCCACACCGGGGCAGATCATGGCGATTTTCATGGTCCAGGGCACGGTGATCGGCGTGGTCGGTACGCTGATCGGCGCCGTGGTCGGGATGTTCGCCGCGCTGAATGTCAGCGCCGCGATCTCCGGCCTGGAAGGCCTGCTGGGGCACAAATTCCTTAACGCTGACGTGTACTTCATCGACTACCTGCCGTCGCAGCTGATGGCCGAAGACGTGTTGATGGTCTGCGCCGCCGCGTTGGTCCTGAGTTTCCTCGCCACCCTGTATCCAGCCTGGCGTGCCGCGCGCACCCAGCCCGCGGAGGCGTTACGTTATGAGTGAGTTGGGCATGAGTGAAAAAGCAATCTTGAGCTGCCGCGACCTAGGCAAATCCTACGAGGAAGGTCCTGAGTCGGTGGTGGTGTTGTCTGGCCTGCAACTGGAGTTGCATCCGGGTGAGCGCGTGGCGATCGTCGGCACTTCCGGTTCGGGCAAAAGTACCTTGCTCAACCTGCTGGGCGGCCTCGATACTCCGTCCTCGGGCAGTGTCTGGCTGGCCGGTGAGGAACTCTCGGCCCTCAACGAAAAGGCCCGCGGCTTGCTGCGCAACCGTTCGCTGGGTTTCGTCTACCAGTTCCACCACTTGCTGCCGGAATTCACTGCCCTGGAAAACGTCTGCATGCCGCTGTTGATCGGCCGCACGGCGATTCCCGAGGCGCGCAAGCGTGCCCAGGCATTGCTTGATCGGGTAGGGCTGGGTCATCGCCTGGAGCATAAGCCGGCGGAACTGTCCGGTGGCGAGCGCCAGCGCGTGGCAATTGCCCGGGCCCTGGTCAACAATCCGGGGCTGGTGATGCTCGATGAGCCGACCGGCAACCTCGATTCCCACACCGCTCAAGGCATTCAGGATCTGATGCTGGAACTCAGCACCTCGATGCGCACCGCGTTCCTGGTGGTGACCCACGACATGAACCTGGCCCGCCAGATGGATCGCGTCCTGCACTTGCAGGAAGGTTACCTGACGCCTATCTGATTGGCCGAAACCCGGCGTGGCTGAAAAGCGTGTCGGGTCTTTTATTTTTATACGGTGCCCCAGCGAATGTTCAGACCGTTATCGATCTTTATCGGCACGCGCTATACCCGCGCCAAGCGCCGCAATCGTTTTGTTTCGTTTATCTCGATGACCTCGATGATCGGCCTCGCCCTGGGTGTGCTGGCGATGATCGTGGTGCTCTCGGTGATGAACGGTTTCCAGCGCGAAATGAGCTCGCGCATCCTCGGCATGGTGCCCCACGCGACCATCGTCGGCGTTAACCCGATCGATGATTGGCAGCCGGTGGCCGCCGCCGCGATGAAAAATCCTGAAGTGACCGCCGCAGTGCCGTTCACCGAGATGGAGGGCATGCTGTCCTATAAGGGTTCGATGCAGCCGATCCAGATCAGCGGCATCGACCCGGCTCAGGAAGGCAAGGTCTCGATCGTCGCCCAGCATATCGTCCAGGGTCGCCTGGATGCGTTGAAACCCGGTGAGTTCGGGGTGGTGCTGGGTGAAATTACCGCGCGGCGCTTTCGCTTGAACGTCGGCGACAAACTGACCCTGATCGTCCCGGAAATCAGCTCCGCCCCCGGCGGCATCACGCCGCGCATGCAGCGGCTGAATGTGGTCGGGGTGTTCAAGGTCGGTGCCGAGCTGGACGGTTCGATGGCGCTGATCCACCTCGCCGACGCCGCGCAAATGCAGCATTGGCAGCCGAATCAGGTGCAAAGCGTGCGGCTGGCGGTGAAGGATCTGTATGCCGCGCCGCAGGTGTCGAGCGACATCGCCAGCGGCCTGGGCGCCGATTTCAAGGCCGATGACTGGACCCACACCCAGGGCAGCCTGTTCAGCGCGATGAAGATGGAAAAGACCATGATCGGTCTGTTGTTGCTGATGATCGTTGCGGTGGCGGCCTTCAACATCATCGCCACCTTGATCATGGTGGTGAACGACAAAGGCGCGGACATCGCGATCCTGCGTACCATCGGCGCGACACCCGGGCAGATCATGGCGATCTTCATGGTTCAGGGCACGGTGATCGGGGTCGTCGGCACATTGATCGGCGGAATCCTCGGGGTCATCGCGGCGCTGAATGTCAGCGAACTGGTGGGTTGGGCGGAGCGGGTCAGTGGCCAGCACATCTTCAGTTCCGACGTGTACTTCGTCAGCAACCTGCCGTCCGAACTGCAAGGCGCGGATGTGGCGCTGATCTGCAGCGCGGGTTTTGTCCTGAGCTTCCTGGCCACCGTCTACCCGGCCTGGCGCGCATCGAAGATCCAGCCTGCGGATGCGCTGAGGTATTCGTAAGCCGTAACACCGATCGCGAGCAGGTCGGATCGCCGCACCGTCGCTCCCACACTGGTCCTCAGTCGTACACAAACTAAGTGTTCACTGAAGATCTAATGTGGGAGCGAGCTTGCTCGCGATAGGGCCGGTACTACTGACTTCAATCTGCCACAGTGGATCGTAGTCCTGCGCAAATTATGTGTTCACTGAAGATCCAATGTGGGAGCGAGCTTGCTCGCGAAGAGGCTGGTACTGCCGGCATCAATCTACCTGTGGCAACTCAATCACAAACCTGGTCCACCCCTGGCCCGATTCACAGCGAATCTGCCCACCATGGGCGCGGATGATCGACTGGGTTATTGCCAGCCCCAATCCCGCATGTTCGCTGCTGCCTTCGCGGCGAGCCGGATCAGCCCGGTAAAAGCGATCAAACAAACGCGGTAGCGATGCCTGGGAAATCCCGTCACCGCTGTTCTCGATGCTCAGGCTCAGGCCTTGCGCGGTCTCGACAATCCGCACTCCGACTTCACCGCCTGCCGGGGTAAACCGCAGGGCGTTGTCCAGTAGGTTGGAGAGGGCGCGCCGCAGCATGCTGCGGTCCCCGGCGAAGCTTGCGCTGCCTTCGCGGCTCAGGCTGACCTGGGCGTCCTCCGCCAGCGGAGCGAAAAACTCCAGCAGCAGATCGACCTCATCCGCCAGCTGCAAAGGCTCTCGTTTGGGGTTTAGCAAGCCATGATCGGCCTTGGCCAGATACAGCATGTCGTTGACCAGTTGCGCCATCCATTGCAGCTCTTCGAGGTTGCTGTGCAGCGCTTCGCGATAGTCCTCCAGCGGCCGAGGGCGGGTGAGGGTGACCTGGGTGTGGGTCAGCAGGTTCGACAGCGGCGTGCGCAGTTCATGGGCGATGTCGGCGGAAAACGCCGAAAGCCGCTGGAACGAATCGTCCAGCCGCCCGAGCATGGCGTTGAAGGTATGGGCCAGTTCGGCCAGTTCGTCCGGCATCTGATCCACCGGCAGGCGTTTGGTCAGCGAGCTGGCGGACACACTGGCGGCGACCTCGCTCATGCGCCGCAACGGACGCAAACCGCTGCGTGCCGCCCAGGCGCCGAGCAGCGCAGTGGCCAGCGCCGACAAGCCGACCGTCAACCAGATCAAGTGCTGCATGCGTTGCAGGAAGTGTTGGTGGTGAGTGATATCGAGCATCAGGGTCAGCCGTGGCGAGCCCGGTTTCTCCGGCTCCAGCGCGGCGCTGTAGACCCGATAAGCCGTGCCGTCGCTTTGCAGGCTGTGCAAGCCGGGCTCGGATGGCAAATCGGCGGGCAGAGCGCTGGAGCTGCTGAACCAGACGTTGCCATCTGCGGCACTGACCCGCAGCGACAGGTCCGGTGAATGACTCAGTTCATCCAGCAACCGGGCTTTGCGTTCGGCGAACCGGGGCGGGCCATCGACGCCTTGCAAGGCACTGCGCAGGGCAATCAGCTTGCCGTCGAGCAGTTGCTGATCGAGCTCGATGAAATGCCCTTCACTGGCGCGACTGAACAGCACCCCGGCCAGCAACGAAACCACCGCGGTGCAGGCGGCAAACAACAGGGCCAGGCGACTGCTCAAAGAAAGCCGGCGCATCAGGCCGGGCGCTCTTCGAGCACGTAGCCCATGCCGCGCACGGTATGAATCAGTTTGTTCGGGTAGTCATCGTCGATCTTCAGGCGCAAGCGGCGAATCGCCACTTCGATGACATTGGTGTCGCTGTCGAAATTCATGTCCCAGACCTGTGAAGCGATCAGCGACTTGGGCAGCACCTCGCCCTGACGGCGCAAGAGCATCTCCAGCAAGGCGAACTCCTTGGCGGTCAGGTCGATACGCTGGCCACCACGTTCGACCCGACGGCGGATCAGGTCCAGGCGCAAATCGGCCAATTGCAGGCTGGTGTCCTGGGTGGTGGCACTGCCGCGGCGCAGCAGGCTGCGCACGCGGGCCAGCAGTTCGGAGAAAGCGAAGGGTTTGACCAGATAGTCGTCGGCCCCCAGCTCAAGGCCATGCACCCGGTCCTCCACTGCGTCGCGGGCGGTCAGGAACAGCACCGGCATGTCCAGGCCGGCGCTGCGCACAGCCTGCAGAATCTGCCAGCCGTCGCGACCGGGCAACATCACGTCGAGGATCAACAGCGCGTAATCGCCGGTCAGCGCCAGATGCTGGCCGGTGGTGCCATCGGCCACCAGCTCGGCGTTAAACCCGGCTTCACTCAGCCCTTGGCGCAGGTACTGCCCGGTTTTCGGTTGGTCTTCGACGATCAGCAGTTTCATGGGCGACTCATGGCAAACGGACGGGAGCTTTATACCGTGGGTGGCCGCGATGCGGCGTAACCTGACAAAGTTGTAATCTAGCAGTCAGCTGACTGGCAGCGGCGCGGGGTTAGAGTTTCCCACAGGCTGAACCTTATCTTGCTGGAGTGTGACTATGTTTTTGCGAAATCGACTGGTGCTTGCCGGTTGCCTGCTGGTATTGAGCTTTCCGGTATGGGCGTCGCCAGCGCAGACCTACAGTTTCGGCGCGCCTGCGCCGGCGGCGAAAGCCACGCGTACGGTCGAGGTGGTGATGGGCGAGATGTCGTTCAACCCTCAGTCGCTGGAGATCAAGGCCGGTGAGACGGTGCGGTTTGTGCTGATCAACAAAGGCCAACTGCTGCATGAGTTCAACCTGGGCGATAAATTGATGCATGCCAGGCACCAGGAGGAAATGCTGCAGATGCAGCAGAGCGGCATGCTGACCCCGACAGCGATGAAGCCTTCAACAAAATCCTCGGACGCCATGGATTACGCGGCGATGGGCCACGGTGCAACGGCCGGCATGAAGCATGGGTCGAACATGAAGCATGACGACCCCAACAGTGTGCTGGTGGAGCCGGGGAAAACCGCCGAATTGACCTGGACCTTCAGCAAAGCCGGTCACCTGGAATTCGCCTGCAACGTTCCCGGCCACTATCAGGCGGGCATGGTCGGCAAGCTGAACATCAGCCAGTAAGCGCCTGGCATTCAAAGGCGGGGGCAAAGGCTGATAGACTTGTCGGGTTTATTTAGTCAGGTTCCCGCCATGCATCCCGCAGCCGAACATTCGCCGCTGGGCAAGTCCAGTGAATACATATCTACCTACACCCCGTCTCTGCTGTTTCCGATCCCGCGCGCGGCGAAATGGGCCGAGCTGGGCTTGAGCGCCGAAACCCTGCCATACAAGGGCGTGGACTTCTGGAACTGCTTCGAGCTGTCCTGGTTGCTGCCCTCCGGCAAGCCAGTGGTGGCCATCGGCGAGTTCAGCATTCCTGCGGATTCGCCGAACATCATCGAGTCGAAGTCCTTCAAGCTGTACCTCAACTCGTTGAACCAGACGCCGTTCGCCGATCGTCAAAGCCTGGAAGCAACCCTGCAGGCCGACCTGTCGGCTGCGGCCGGCAAGCCGGTGGGTGTGCGAATTCGCAGCCTGAGCGAAGTCCAGGCCGAAGGTGTGGCCGGGTTGCCGGGGGTGTGCATCGACGAGCTGGAAGTCAGCGTCAGCGATTATGCGCAGCCGCGTCCGGAACTGCTGCGCTGCGACGAGTCGCGAGTGATCGAGGAAAGCGTGCACAGCCATCTGCTCAAATCCAATTGCCCGGTGACCGGCCAGCCGGATTGGGGCAGCGTTGCCGTGGAATATCGCGGCGCCGCGCTGGACCACGCCAGCCTGTTGGCTTATCTGGTGAGCTTCCGTCAGCACGCGGACTTCCATGAGCAGTGCGTGGAGCGGATCTTTCTCGACCTGCAGCGTCTGCTCAAGCCGGAGAAACTCACGGTCTATGCACGTTATGTGCGCCGGGGTGGTCTGGATATCAACCCGTATCGCAGTACTGAGGCGTTGGAATTGCCTAACCTCAGGTTGGTTCGCCAGTAAGGCCTGAAAAATGTGGTGCCCCTAAAAGATCGCAGCCTGCGGCAGCTCCTACGCCGACCGCGTACACCCGCCAATCCGGGGTAAACGCAAATCCTGTAGGAGCTGCCGCAGGCTGCGATCTTTTGATCTTGTCTTCAGAAACAAAAAAGCCCCGCTCCAAGAGCGGGGCTTTTGCATCCGGGGTGTCTTAGATTCCCATGTTGCCGAGCGCTATCACGATATTGCGCAAGGTACCGGCAATCGCCGGATGGTCGACTTCGAAGCGTTCTACGGCGAGGTTGACGCCATCGGCCAGGCTGGTGTCCTGGGTTTTTCTCTCGATTTCGATCTCGAGTTCGATCTGCTGCATCAGTAATTGCAGATCGGCGCGTTCTGCTTCCGAAAGCGGTGGGTTCTGCTCCAATTGCTCGCGCAGGGTATTGAGCTGGTGTTGCAGGTCGCGGGCAGGCATGGCGTTCTCCCTTTATTGATAGGCACAGGGATGGACCGCTGCAGCAGGCTAAAGGTCCATACCCTGACCTTAGAGTAATCCACTCCACCGCTAAGTGCATGATCTCGATCAAATCAAGGCTTTTCCCCCTTGAGCCGCCGCAGGCTGATATCCGCCAGGCAGGTGCCGAGTTCACCCAGGTGATCGATCACTGAATGCACCCCGAGGCCGAACAGTTGCAGCGTCGCCTTGCCGCGTTTGTGCTCGCGCGCTTGCTGGCTCAACGCCTGCCATTCGCTGGGCGCCAGCCCGCACAACGAGCCGCAGGAGGCCAGGCCGACGGTCCACAGCCCGGCGTTGAGGCCAGCCTGGAGCAGGCGCGGTTCGCCGCTGACCAGTACGCAGCCATCCAGGCGATCGACATTCAGCGCCATCAGCGCCTGCCAGCAGGCATTTGGCGCCGGCCATTGACGGCTGGTTGCGACGTTGTGGGTGGGTTTGATCCAGTCCGGCAGCGATGCTGCGAGGGAATGGCTGACCCCTTGCGGCAGCTCATCCAGCCAGGCGCAGGGGACGCCTTGGTGGTGCAAGCTGTGCAAGATGTCCAGCGCGCCCGGCGTCGCATTGGCGGGCTCGTGGGGCGGCTGATCGGGGCTGTGCTGGCGCGTTCGGGCGCCGAAATCGACCAGGCAGCCGCTGAGGCCGAAAAGCACGGCGGTCAGGGCTGGAGCGGCTATGGGTACGGCTTCGGCGTGCGGCATATCAGCATCCCTGAAATAGCAACGTAGCCTAGCTGTCGCTGATGACGGTTGAGTGACAGCGGTGTGAATGGGGCAGGGCGGTACTGCGAATGTTCCAGTACGCCGCGTGGAAGGCTGCGTAATAGAGCCGATTCGTCTTATACTAGCGCGCTTACCGCCGGGGCCTGGCCCTCGCGACAGAACAAACCAAGGAGTTTCTGCTATGCGCTGGAGCAATCGCCTGGCTCATTTATGTGTGTGTGCCGGCGCCATGCTGGTTCCGTTTGTTGCTCAGGCAGCCACGGAAGAAGATCCTTGGGAAAGTCTCAATCGGCCGATTTTCCGCTTCAACGACATGCTCGATACCTATGCGCTGAAACCCCTGGCGCAAGGCTATCAGGCGATCACGCCGCAGTTCCTTGAAGACGGCATCCACAACATGTTCCGTAACGCCGGTGACGTTGGCAACCTGGCGAACGATGTGTTGCAGATCAAACCCCACGCCGCCGGCGTCGACACCGCTCGCCTGGTGTTCAACACCACCTTCGGTCTATTTGGTTTCTTCGACGTCGGGACCAAAATGGGCCTGCACCGCAACGACGAAGACTTTGGTCAGACCCTTGGCTACTGGGGCATGGGCAGCGGTCCGTACGTCATGCTGCCATTCCTTGGCCCAAGCACCCTGCGCGATGCGCCTTCCAAGTACGTGGACAGCTACACCGAACCCTACCGTTACATCAATCACATCCCGACACGGAATGTGGGATTCGGCCTGGATATCATCGACACCCGCGCCAGCCTGTTGTCGAGCGAGAAGCTGATCCGCGGTGACAAATACGTGTTCATCCGCAACGCCTACCTGCAAAACCGCGAATTCAAGGTCAAGGACGGTCAGGTCGAAGACGACTTTTAAACCTGACCCGGTAAACGAGGAAGGCGGCCAATGGGCCGCCTTCTGCGTTTTTGTCCGCGATCAATTCATTGTCAGGATTGTAAGGCCAAGTTTCTGGCCCTCCTTGATCCAGACCACTTCGGCCTCAGCTTCCAGCCCAGCGAGGGCCGCATGTTCGGATTCGATGCGCACGCTGAGCCTGTCGCCCACCTTGAACGAACGCTGTGCCTGCACTTGCATACCACTGCTGGAAAGGTCCACGCAGACCGCTGGCACCACCTGGCCGGCATGGATCAGGGTGATCTCGGCATCCACCCGCATACGGATGAAGTCGCGCTTTTCACTGTAGTCACGATCGTTTTGACCCATGGGCTCTATCCTTCGATTGCGTTACGGTTTTGTCTGTTCTTATAACTCCCGGTCATTTGCGATGTAAAGACGTTCAGGCGACCATCGGCATGAGCTTGAAACGCCCCGCGGATGGGAGTACCGTCTGCGCCTTAGAAGGGCACCTCTGATAACGCGCGAACAGGGCAATAAGCTCCGAAAGGCTGCGACTCAGAGAGGCTAGAAAGCGAATCCAGTAGCGTGAGCCCGGCCCAAGCCTCGCCCACCTACGCCAACCTAATTCTGGCGCCGTTTGCCCACATGCAGAAAACCAGTGCCACACTGCTGATAATCGACGACGACGAAGTAGTGCGCGCGAGCCTTGCGGCCTATTTGGAAGACAGCGGATTCAGTGTCCTTCAGGCCAGCAATGGCCAGCAGGGTCTCAAGGTATTCGAGCAAGCAAAGCCCGATCTGGTGATCTGCGATCTGCGCATGCCACAGATGGGCGGACTCGAACTGATTCGTCAGGTGACTGACCAGGCTCCGCAAACACCGGTAATCGTTGTTTCCGGCGCGGGCGTCATGAACGACGCTGTCGAGGCCCTGCGTCTCGGCGCGGCGGACTACCTGATCAAGCCCCTCGAAGATCTGGCCGTGCTCGAGCACTCGGTGCGCCGGGCCCTGGATCGCGCGCGTCTGCTGCTGGAGAACCAGCGCTACCGCGAGAAGCTGGAAACCGCCAACCGTGAACTCGAAGCCAGCCTGAACCTGTTGCAGGAAGACCAGAACGCCGGGCGCCAGGTGCAGATGAACATGCTGCCGGTCAGCCCCTGGACGATCAACGAGTTCCAGTTCGCGCATCAGATCATTCCGTCTTTGTACCTCTCCGGCGATTTCGTCGACTACTTTCGGGTCGACGAGCGTCGGGTAGCGTTTTATCTGGCAGACGTTTCCGGCCATGGCGCGTCATCGGCATTTGTCACCGTGCTGTTGAAATTCATGACCACACGGTTGTTGTTCGAGTCCAAGCGCAACGGCACTTTGCCGGAATTCAAGCCTTCGGAAGTCCTCGGCCATATCAACCGGGGCCTGATCAGCTGTAAGCTGGGCAAACATGTCACGATGGTCGGTGGAGTCATCGACGAGGAGACAGGTTTGTTGACCTATAGCATTGGCGGTCACCTGCCATTGCCTGTTTTGTACACCCCGACCAGTGTCCGTTATCTGGAAGGGCGTGGTCTGCCGGTGGGTTTGTTCAACGAAGCCACCTACGAGGATCATGTGATGGAATTGCCGCCGACATTCAGTTTGACGCTGATGTCTGATGGCATTCTGGACCTTTTGCCCGAGCAGACACTCAAAGAGAAAGAAGCCGCCTTACCTGAACGGGTAAGGTCGGCGGGCGGCAGCCTGGATGGTCTGCGGCAGGTATTTGGATTGGCCACGCTAGGGGAGATGCCGGATGATATCGCCCTGTTGGTGTTGAGCAGGAATCTTTAATGAGTACTGGAAGAATCCAGTTCGCCGAGCAGGATGGCACTTTCGTCCTGAAATTCATCGGTGAAGTACGCCTGACCCTGTGTTCGGCGTTGGATGCGACTATCGAGAAAATCTTCACTTCGCTGAATTTTACAGCGATCGTGATCGATCTGACCGAAACCCGCAGCATAGACAGCACGACCCTGGGTTTGCTGGCCAAACTGTCGATCCTTTCGCGGCAGAAGATCGGTCTGTTGCCGACGGTTGTCACCACCCACGAAGACATCACCCGGCTTTTACAGTCGATGGGCTTCGATCAGGTGTTCAACATCGTCGATCACCCTATTCCGTGCCCGGAGTGCCTGGCCGACTTGCCATCCCAGGATCAGTCGGAAGAAGTGGTGCGGATCAAAGTGCTCGAAGCGCACAAGATCCTCATGGGTCTGAACGACTCCAACCGCGAAGCCTTCCATGACCTGGTAAACGCCCTGGAGCGTCACTGATCGCACCTGGCGTTCGCGCATAAATCAAGCGCATAAAAAAGGGCGAACCCGCGAGGGTCCGCCCTTTTTGCATGGGCCTGATGCTGGTCAGAGCTTGGCTTGCAGCAGCGCTTCGAGTTTTTCCTGGTCGCGGGAGAACTGACGAATGCCTTCAGCAAGCTTCTCGGTGGCCATGGCGTCTTCGTTGGAAGCCCAGCGGAACTGGCTCTCGGTCAGGCTCTGACGGGGTTCACCGGCGTTACCTGGGGCCAGCTTGCGCTCAAGCTTGCCAGTGTCCGCGGCGAGTTTCTCCAGCAGCTCCGGGCTGATCGTCAGGCGATCACAGCCGGCCAACTGCTCGATCTGGTTCAGGTTGCGGAAACTGGCACCCATGACCACAGTCTTGAAGTCATTGGCCTTGTAGTAGTTGTAGATGCGAGTGACCGACTGCACGCCCGGATCATCGGAACCGGTGTAGTCGTTGCCGCTGCTCTTCTTGTACCAGTCGTAGATGCGGCCCACGAACGGCGAAATCAGGAACACCCCGGCATCGGCACAGGCAACCGCCTGGGCGAAGGAGAACAACAGGGTCAGGTTGGTCTGAATACCCTCGCGCTCGAGTTTCTCGGCAGCGCGGATACCTTCCCAGGTGGAAGCGACCTTGATCAGCACGCGCTCACGGCCAATACCGGCCTTGTCATACAGCTCGATCAGACGGTGCGCGCGCTTCAATACCGCGTCAGTGTCGAACGACAGGCGCGCATCCACTTCAGTGGAAATACGCCCCGGAATCACTTTCAAAATCTCTTGCCCGACCGCCACGCCAAAGCGATCACTGGCCAGACCGATATCGCCCTTGCAGTCGCTGATACAGGCATTCAGCAACTCGGCATAACCTGGAATGGCCGCGGCCTTGAGCAGCAGCGAAGGATTGGTGGTGGCATCCACCGGTTTGACCCGAGCGATAGCTTCAAAATCGCCAGTATCGGCAACAACGGTGGTGAACTGCTTGAGTTGATCCAGCTTGGAAGTCATAAGCGTGCTCTGTCCTGTGGGTCTGTTGACATTACCCGAGCGCTGACAGCCACTCAAGGGTACGAATGCGTATCGATGGCTCCAGCGGCAACTACCTGAAAACAGGTGTTTGAAAGGCGGGGCGCGGTATCGCTAAATTCGATGCCGAAATGCGGCACAGGTTCAAACAAAATGACCGTTAGCGGCCTTCGAGCAGCTCTGCAGCCTGATCCAGCAACACCAAAGGCTCCTTAGCCTTGTGAATATCCACCGACAACAACTGCCGAAACTTGCGCGCCCCCGGAAACCCGGTGCCCAGCCCCAATACATGTCGAGTGATATGGTGCATCGACCCGCCAGTCGCCAGATGCTCGGCGATATAAGGCCGCAACCGCGCCAACGCCTCGGCCCGGGTAATCACCGGCGCCGTGCTGCCGAACAACTGCTGATCCACTTCAGCCATCACATAAGGATTGTGATACGCCTCACGCCCCAGCATCACCCCATCGAAACGCTGCAAATGCTCGTGACACTCCGCCAGCGTCTTGATCCCGCCGTTGAGAATAATCTCCAACTCCGGAAAATCCGCCTTCAACCGCGCCGCCACGTCATATTGCAGCGGCGGAATATCCCGATTCTCCTTCGGCGACAACCCCTCCAGAATCGCAATCCGCGCATGCACCGTGAAACTGGTACAGCCGGCATCCCGAACCGTGCCAACGAAATCACACAACTCCTCGTAACTGTCCCGCCCATTGATCCCGATCCGATGCTTCACCGTCACCGGAATCGACACTGCATCGCGCATCGCCTTCACGCAATCCGCCACCAGCGCAGGGTGCGCCATTAGGCATGCGCCGATCATATTGTTCTGCACACGGTCGCTTGGGCAGCCGACATTGAGGTTCACCTCATCGTAACCGTGTTCCTGGGCCATGCGCGCGCACGCGGCCAGATCAGCCGGGACACTGCCGCCGAGTTGCAGGGCGAGCGGGTGCTCGGCTTCGTTGTGGCGCAGGAAACGGTCGTGGTCGCCGTTGAGCAAGGCGCCGGTGGTGACCATTTCTGTGTAGAGCAGGGCGTGTTTGGAGAGCAGGCGGAGGAAGAACCGGCAATGGCGGTCGGTCCAGTCCATCATCGGCGCGACGGAGAAGCGGCGAGAAGGCTCGGACCGGGAAGGGGTAATGTCGTTCAAGGGCATGGAATGTCTGTCGCTTTAGGCGCAGCCGGCGCAGAAGGGGCAGGGCGCGGGCTTGAATGGCGTATGAGGCTAAGTGGGGCACAGTTTATCAGGAAATAGGGCGTTTCAGGCGGGGCGGCTTATGTAGGGTTACTCTGAACGAATCCGTCTTCTTCTTTTGGTGGTCTCGAATGCGTCACTCGTTACCTGTTCGCGAGCATTGCGGAACAGCCGGAGCGGGAGCGGAGAGTCTTCGAGTACAGGGTGTTCCTGAATGAGAACGGGGGTATTCAGCATGCCGAGAAGGCAAGGATTGTTGCCGGGGATTCCACTGATGCTGAATCAGCATGCTTTTCGGTAGTGCAGCCCTGGATCTGGATAAGGAGGCAGAGCTGCGTTCTCGATGGCTCAAGTCCCAACGACAAGCCTTGAAGCAGAAATGGACATTCTCCGAGATCGTTCGCGTACTCGAAAAGGCGAAAGAACCCACGCTGAATCTCTCCAGCTATGATTCGCTGCTGCACAGCTATGGGCTCAGCCACCACCTCATTGATCTGGCTCTCTGCTGGAATCCCGAACATGTTATGCCGCTTCCAGATAACAGGTTGTTCGAGGGCTCGCTTTTAACTCACCCTGCCAGCACGTCCCGAAAAACATCAGGTCGAAGTGCTGCGATATGCAGCAATGATCTTGCGGCACCAGACGGAGAGCGTCGCCCTTGCTCCCACTCCTGCAGCGTTCGTACCGATACGCCCAGCAGTTAGGCAAATTTGGGTTGTGACAGTCCCGTCTTGCTACGTGCTTCAGCGGCCTCGGTCACTTCTACAGGGTGGACATCACCATGACGGCCAGCCTTTACATCGATGATGGCGGCTAGCAGTTCTTCGCCGAGGTTGCGCTTGGCATCACGTGCCAAGAGCTCTTTTTCAGTCAGGACCATGATTCATCTCCTTTGCGATTTTGCGCAGGATATGCGCTGGTATGTTCTCGGTAGCGCCTTTACCGTAGATCAGCAGGGCAACCAATGCTCCGCTAGCGAGTTGCGCGGTGTAGATGACCCTCACGGCACCGCTTTTACCACGGCCATCATCGGCGCCACGCTGATGTGGCGAGAGAGGGATGAGGATGAGCGATGGGGGTAACGGAGGTATCAGTGTATTTATCGCTTTGAGGCTCTAGCTGGATGCAGGTGAGGAAAGCAGGCTGGTGCGCGCCCCAAGATCCCTTGAATCAAGGAGTATGTCGCACAATGTTGATGTATTTCATGAGATTTAATTTCGCGTTAGATGTAACTCATTGGCCAAGTCTGAAATTAATTCATTTGCTTCAATGAGCATGGCATTGTTCGTCTTGTGCAATTCACTCCAGTCGCACTCAGTACCACACTTAATCCATTGACGGTTCATCGGCGCATCTTGTTCCGCAAAAAAACGATTCAGAAAGGTATTGAGTCTCGTAGATGTCTGTTCCGATGCTAGAACGTATGACTGATTTGCTAGTGCTCGCCATTTCGAAAGTAGGTCTACTGAACGTTCCGAGTAGCGTTCAAATGCTTTCTTTTGCATTTCTGCATTTTTCGCATCTGCTGTTCCAAACCACGTTACGTCGAGCATCAGGGTCTGACAATTCAAGACCGTTTCAGATGCTTCATTGAATAACTTTGCTTGGGCGAGAGATAATGCTTCCTTTCCCTCTCGCGAGCTATCAATGCTTTTGACTATCACTGGGGCAATTATGCTAGACAGTATTGCAGCAATTATTAGCAGTAAGGCCTTTTCGATAAATGAATCGTAAGCGCTCCATGAACCCCACATTTTAAAGATGGGGATCTATGGCTATCTTGGAATTTGCGGCGTGCAGTTCCACGGCAGCAAAGCCTCGAAGTCTTCTACGCTCGAGGCTTGTGGCAGGCGCTCAAGTGCGTGGCGCAGCCACGCATAGGGCTCTTGGCCGTTGGCTTTAGCCGTCTCGACCAAACTGTAAAGTTGAGCGCTGGCCATCGCGCCTTTGGGCGTGTCGCTGAACAGCCAGTTCTTGCGCCCGATAACGAAGGGCCTGATCGCGCGCTCTGCCGCATTGTTGTCGATCGGCAAGTAACCGGCTTCGGTGTAGCGCACCAACTTGATCCAGTTGCTGGCCAGGTAGCTGATGGCTTTACCCAGTGCATTTTGCGTCGTCACTTGTGGCTGGGTTTTCTCCAGCCATGTTTGCAACTGCGCCAACACCGGCAGGCTGTTTTGCTGTCGGCTTTCGTGGCGATGTTCATCGCCGACTTCTTTTAAATCTCGCTCGATACCGTACAGCTTGTTGATCAGATTCAGGGCGATATCGGCACGCCCGGTTTTGCCTTTAGGCTGCACCTTTTGCGCCTCGACAAACTTGCGTCGCGCATGCGCCCAACAGCCTAAACGTTCGACACCGGATTGCCCGCCCAAGGCGTTATAACCCGCGTAATCATCAGTCATCAGGTAGCCGCGATAACCTTCGAGCAGGCGCGATGGAACCTCCTGCGCCCGGCTGGTCGAGTAGTCAAAAAGGATCACAGGCTGATCCGGCGGCCCGCCGGTTTGCACCCACATCCAGGATTGGCTGGTGGGCTCTCGATCTGGCTCTTTCATCACCTGTACACGTGTTTCGTCGCAGTGGATGACGCGACTTTCCAGCAGTCGATCCCGCATCAAGTTGAGCAAGGGTTGCAGGTGTTCGCCGCACTGGATAACCC